>NZ_BACI01000132.1 GCF_000225505.1 Gordonia alkanivorans NBRC 16433
CTGGCCGTAGCCCTGGTCGTAGCCGCCGGGCTGCTGGCTGTAGCCCTGCTGTTCGTAGCCGGGCTGTGCATAGCCCTGTTGGCCGTAGCCCTGCTGGTCGTAACCGGG
>NZ_BACI01000131.1 GCF_000225505.1 Gordonia alkanivorans NBRC 16433
CTAGTGCTGGTAGGTCGCTCAGACGCAGGTCGCGTCTGAGCCACACCAGGTTGGTGGACGTCAGCCCACTCCGAGCAGATCGATGACGAACACGAGGGTCCGTCCCGAGAGGCGGTGCCCCGCGCCGGCCGGTCCGTAGGCCAGCTCCGGCGGAACGGTCAGCTGGCGACGGCCGCCGACCTTCATTCCGGGGATGCCCTCCTGCCAGCCCGGGATCAGCCGGTCGAGCGGGAAGTTGGCCGACTGGCCGCGGTCCCACGAAGAGTCGAACTCTTCGCCGGTCTCATAGTCGACACCCACGTAGTGGACGTCGACCACGCCCCCGCGGACGGCCTCTGCGCCATCGCCGACGATCAGGTCGGTGATGGTGAGATCGGCCGGCGGAGGACCCGCCTGGAACTCGACTTCGGGCTTCTCAGTGCTGGTCACAGGACTCTCCTTTGAGTCGGGCGGTCAGTCGGGGTTCCGGGTGGTCGGCGGCCCGACCCGGCGGGGCGATCGCTCAGCGATCGCCCATCTGCACGTAGTCGCGCTCGGTATAGCCGGTGTAGAGCTGACGCGGACGGCCGATCTTGGTGGTCGGGTCCTCGTGCATCTCACGCCAGTGGGCGATCCAGCCCGGCAGGCGGCCAAGCGCAAACAGGACGGTGAACATCCGCGTCGGGAAGCCCATCGCACGGTAGATGACACCCGTGTAGAAGTCCACGTTCGGGTACAGCTTGCGCTCGATGAAGTAGTCGTCGGACAGCGCGACCTCTTCGAGGCCCTTCGCGATGTCGAGCAGCTCGTCCTCGACACCGAGGGTCTGGAGGATCGAGTCGGCGGTCTTCTTCACGATCGCGGCGCGCGGATCGTAATTCTTGTAGACGCGGTGACCGAAGCCCATCAGCTTGACGCCGGCTTCCTTGTTCTTCACCCGCTTCATGAAGTCCTTGGTGTCGCCACCGTCGGCGCGGATGGCGTCGAGCATCTCGAGCACCGCCTGGTTGGCGCCACCGTGCAGCGGACCCCAGAGGGCGTTGATGCCACCGGAGATCGAGGTGAACAGGTTGGCCTGCGACGAGCCGACGAGCCGGACCGTCGAGGTCGAACAGTTCTGCTCGTGATCGGCATGCAGGATGAACAGCATGTCGAGGGCCTTCGCGACATCCGGGTTGACCTCGTAGGGCTCGGCCGGGAAGCCGAAGGTCATGCGCAGGAAGTTCTCGACGAGGCTCAGCGAGTTGTCCGGGTACAGGAACGGCTGGCCGGCCGACTTCTTGTAGGCGTAGGCGGCGATGGTCGGCAGCTTCGCCAGGAGCCGGATCGTCGACAGCTCGACCTGCTCGTCGTCCTTGGGATCGAGCGAGTCCTGGTAGTACGCCGAGAGGGCGTTGACCGCACTCGACAGCACCGGCATCGGGTGCGCGTTACGGGGGAAGCCGTCGAAGAAGCGCTTGAGATCCTCGTGCAGCAGGGTGTGCCGCTGGATCTTGGTGGTGAAATCCTCGAGCTGCGACGGGGTCGGGAGCTCGCCGTAGATGAGCAGGTAGCTCACCTCGATGAAGGTCGACTTCTCCGCGAGCTGGTCGATCGGGATACCGCGGTACCGCAGGATGCCGGCGTCGCCGTCGATGTAGGTGATGGCCGACTTGGTCGACGCGGTGTTCACGAAACCACCGTCGAAGGTGGTCAGATTTGTCTCGGCAAGGAGCTTGCCGAGTGCGACCGAGTCGGTGCCCTCGGTGGCCTTCAGGATCGGGAGCTCCAGCTGTCCACCGGGGTAGGTGAAGGTCGCTGAGGCCGTGTCGGACGCCTGGTCGGCTGGGACTGTTTCAGCAGACACACGAACCCCTTATTCAGATCAGAGTATTGACAGTGTCCGGATAGGACACACAGGTACAAACTAGTCGCTTCTCAGCTCGCTTGCCCAAGGAGGGTCGGCGCCGGGCCTCGAGACCGTGACCGCAGCGACGTGAGCTGCGAATTCGGCGACCTCACGCCACTGATCGGTCGTCAGTGAGCGAACGGAACGCGGTGACAGCGCACCCAGACGGTCGAGCTGGTGGACGATGCCTCCCAGGACGCTGTCGCCGGCCCCGATCGTGTCGACGACGTCGACATCCCGGGCGGGCACGGTGACCTCGTCATCCGCGGTGGTCACGGTGATCCCGGACGCCCCGGCGGTGGTGATCACCGCGGCGACACCGTCGGCGAGCCAGTCCTTCACGCTGCTCCCGCCGGCGCCTTCGCCGAGCCATGCGGCGTCCTCGTCGGACAGCTTCACCACGTCGACGGACGGCATCCAACTGCGGAAACGGCTCCGGTAGGCGTCGGCGTCGGGGATGACGACCGAGCGAATGTTCGGGTCCAGCACGACGAGTCGGCGTTCGGCGTGACAACGCCGCATCAGGTCCTCGTAAACGGTCGCACCGGGTTCGAGCACGAGCGAGAGGGTTCCGAAGGTCACCGCCGCGACGGTCGGGGCCAGCGAACCCGGGTCGGTGACAGCGCGATCCGCGGTGCCCTCGACGTAGAAGGAGTACTGCGCGGAACCGTCGTCGGCGATGGTGGCCAGGGCCAGCGACGTCGGCTCCTCACGCCGCTGCAGCATCGCGGTGCCCACCCCGGCGCCCTGCAGTGCGCCGACGATCGCCTGGCCGTAGTTGTCGGTGGACACCGCCGACAGCAACGACACGGCACTCCCCAAGCGTCCCAAGGTGATCGCGACGTTGAAGGGCCCGCCACCCAGCGCCGGCTGCAGCGGCGCCAGCGTCGCGCCGGATGCCGCCTTCTCCTGCACCACGTCGACGAGCGCCTCGCCGCAGACGACGATCTCTCTCATGGGACCCCTCTTCTCTGTGTGACACAGTCTGCCATTCCCGCGGCGGTAGATTCGGTGCATGCGTGAGTTGCCGGCGGGCCCTGATGCGGTCGTGCTCGACTTCTCGGCCGACGAGTCCCCGTCGGCCGCAGTGCTCGACGCGACGGTCGCCCTGCGTGATGCGGTGGACCGAGGAGAGTTGCCGGAGATCGCCGACCTGGTGCCGAGCGCGCACACATTGTTGGTGCAGGCCCGGCCCGGTCGCGGCGTCGACGAACTCGGTGTGCGGCGGGCGTTGCGCCGCCGACGTTCCGGTGTCGATCGCGGTACCGGATCTGCCGATGAGATCGTGATCCCCGTCCATTACGACGGCGAGGACCTCGCGGATGTCGCTGACACACTGGACATCTCGGCCGACGAGGTGATCGGCCTGCACTGCAGCACGCGCTGGCGAGTGCAGTTCATGGGCTTCGCACCAGGGTTCGGATATCTGGTCGCCGACGGGCCGACACCGCACCCGTTCGACGCGGTGGGCAGGCGCGCGGAGGCACGTCCACGCGTTCCGGAAGGTGCGGTGGCGATCGCCGCCGGTTACAGCGCTGTCTACCCGAAGGCGAGTCCGGGTGGATGGCAGTTGTTGGGCCGCACCGATGTTCGCCTGTGGGACGAGAAGGCCGACCCGCCTGCACTGTTCGCGACCGGGCGGATCGTGCGGTTCGTCGACGCCGGGACGGGCCACCGCGGATGACCGCTGTCACCGTGCTCGCGACCGGCCCCCTCGCGACCTTCCAGGACCTCGGCCGCCCCGGCTACGCGCATCTCGGGGTGCCCGCGTCCGGCGGCGCGGATCGCGGCTCGCTGACCTTGGCCAATCGTCTCGTCGGCAACGACGAATCGGCGGCCACGATCGAGACGACCCTCGGCGGCCTGCGCATCCACGCGCACGGCGACGTACTGGCCGCGGTGACCGGAGCCCACACCGAGGTGCGTCACAACGGCATTCCGGTCGGACTCGCCGCGACCGTCGTGCTGCACGAGGGTGATGAACTGGCCGTCGACCCACCGGGGTGGGGACTGCGCAACTACCTGGCGGTCCGCGGCGGGTTCGACGTCGAGCCGGTTCTGGGGTCTCGGTCGACCGACACCCTGTCGGGGCTGGGGCCTCCGGTGCTCACCGCGAACGTGACCGTGAAGGTGGGTCGTGCCGCCGGCGAATGGCCCCCGGTGGAGTCGGCGCCGTCGAACACCACGCATCCGCGGGTCGTCGTACTCGAGGTGGACGAGGGACCACGCGCCGAGCTGTTGGCGGTTCCCGCGAATCTGCGTTCGGGAACGTGGGTCGTCGGCGCAGACAGCAACCGCGTCGGCGTGCGCATCGACCGCGCCTCGGGATCGTCGCACCCCCTGCTGACGCATCGGGAGGACGCCGGCGAATTGCGTTCGGAGGGCGTCGCACACGGGGCGGTGCAGGTGCCGCCGAGCGGGCGGCCGGTGCTGTTCCTCGCCGACCATCCGGTCACCGGCGGTTATCCCGTCGTGGCCGTTCTGACCGATGCCGCGGTCGATCTCGCGGCTCAGCTCGTCCCCGGTTCGGAGGTCCGCTTCCGGCGGCGATAGCGTCCGGCGCTCAGGTTTGGGACCGCGGACGGCAGGGAACGCGGGGGACGTCCCCGAATGGAGGTACCAACGTGAGCGATCCTTCAGTGAACGACCTGTCGACCGTGCAACTCATCGAGCGCCTACAGAGTCAGACGACAACCCTGGTCAAGACCGAGTTGCAGCATGCGGTGGCGGAGATGAAGGGCAAGGGCACCCGGATCGGAGTCGGCGCGGGGATATCCGGCGCGGGCACCCTGCTGGTGCTGTTCGGCCTCGGAACATTGGTCGCGGCCGCCGTCCTGGGCTTGGCCAACGCGGTTCCGGCGTGGCTGGCCGCGGTGATCGTCGGCGTGGTGCTGCTGGTGATCGGCGGAGCGGCTGCGGCCATCGGTGCGAAGCGTGCGAAATCGGCCGTCCCGCCCGCCCCCGAGCACACCGTCGAAAGCGTCCAGCGCGACATCGCAACCGTGAAGGAGCACCTGTAGATGAGTGACACGCAACCTGACCGGAACCCGGCCGGCGACCCGCCGCTGGTGGAACAGCAGCGCGAGGAACTCGCCGAGACGGTCGATGCGCTGGCCGCGAAGCTCGACGTTCCGGCCCGGGTGAACACGGCTGCCGCGGAGACCGCCCACACCGCGAAGGTGAAGGCCGAGGAGAACCGGACGACGCTGATCGGCGTCGCGGTGGCCGCGGTTCTCGCGATCGGAACCGTCATCGTCGTCAAACGCCGTCGCCGCTGACCCGACTCACAAGGAGTTACGACATGAGTGCCGTGTCCAAGACGTTCTACAAACCGCTCTCCCTGGCGACGAGCGTGCTCGGCGGTATCGCCGCCGGGGCC
Organism: Gordonia alkanivorans NBRC 16433; assembly: GCF_000225505.1. Classification (GTDB taxonomy): domain Bacteria; phylum Actinomycetota; class Actinomycetes; order Mycobacteriales; family Mycobacteriaceae; genus Gordonia; species Gordonia alkanivorans. The sequence continues at coordinate 5,247 of NZ_BACI01000131.1, forward strand.
GTCTTCGGTCAGATCTGGAAGCGGATCTCCGACGACGCCGAAGCCCCCGACCCCAAGGACCTCGAACGCAGCAATGTCGAGGTCTTGGCCGCCGCTGCGCTGCAGGGACTCGTCTTCGGGCTGGTCCGCGCGGCCGTCGACCGGGCCGGAGCACGCGGCTACAAGGCGGTCACACACGAGAACCCCGACTAGGCGAATGGTTGACACCCACCTGAGACGAACCTAGGGTTCTGTCTCATGACTGAGGTACTGAACGACGCACAGAACACCTGTCCCGTTCACGCCACCGACTCCGGGCCGGCCGGGGCCGACTGCCCGGCCGGGCACTCCCCTGATGCCCAGTTGTCGGAAGACGGCTACGAGATCAACGCCTCGGGAGTCAAAGCCGCGCACGAGTACGAACCGCTCGGTCCGGACTCGCTGACCTGGCAGATCTGGGGCACCTGGACCGGCATGTTCCAAGGGCTGTGGGCCGGCTCGATCCAGAACATGCACCCCAAGCTGGGTGCGGCCGTCTGGGACCACTCCGACTTCTTCGGCGAACGCTGGCAGCGCCTCATGCGGTCGCTGTACCCGATCAGCGGCGTCGTCTTCGATTCCGTCGTCCCCGGCGCGCAAACCGGTCTCGAGGTGCGCGACTACCACAAGACGGTCAAGGGCACGATGGAGGACGGATCGCGGTACCACGCACTCGATCCCGATGTCTTCTACTGGGCGCACGCGACGTTCTGGTACGGCAACGTCCGACTGTGTGAGCGGTTCGGACCGTTCCTCACCGAGGATCAGAAACGTCAGCTGTTCGAGGAGTCCAAGGCCTGGTACGCGCAGTACGGTGTCTCGATGCGCCCCGTCCCGGAGACCTACGAGGATTTCCTCGAGTACTGGGATTACATGTGCCGCAACGTTCTTCGTGACCACGTCTCGGTACGCACCGTCCTCGACATCACCCAGCTGCCGCCGCCGCCGTTCCTGAGCTTCGTCCCGAAGTCGGTCTGGGACCGCTACCTCGTCCCGCAGAACCAGAAGCTGTTCATGTGGCTGACGACGGGTTTCTACGACGAGCCGATCCGCGAGATCCTCGGGCTCGAGTGGACTGATGCGGACGAGCGTCGATTCCGCCTGCTGGGCAAGGGCATCAACCTCGTCATGCACAAGATGTTGCCGAAACGCCTCCTGCGCCACCCGCGGCCGCGCGACGCCTGGGACCGCGTCAACGGCAAGGTCGCGACGGACGCACCGATCGTCCACACGCCCAAGCGCAACCTGCCGCCGCTGGACCAGCGCGACAATCCGATGCACTACTGCCCGGTGACCGCCGCTCGTCGGGCTACCTATCCGACGGTGCTGACCTCGGACTGAGTCCTTCACTATTGTCGTCGGGGGCGGTTCCCGCTCACGAGTTCCGTTGCCGCTCACGCCCTTCGTGTGAGCGGGAACGGACTGAGTGAGCGGGAACTGTCGTCTACTGCTGTCCCAGTCCCCGACGCATCGCGTGCCGCACTCGTTCCGCCTCCCGCTGGGCGTACGGGTTCGGCCGTCCGGCCCGTGATCCGGCGAGTTTGGCACCGATGTGTTCCCCGACCGTGATCGGCGAATACCGGCTTCCCGCACCGACACACGACGGCAGGGTCGCGATCATCGCGTCGATGTTGCCGTCGTGGAAGTACGCGGCGGAGCGTCGACGTTCGATCGAGCCGTCGACGATCGGCGGTTTCACCCGATGCAGCGTCGACATCCACCGCTCATTGGTCCAGCGGGCCATCAGGTCCCCGAGATTGATCAGCAGTGCACCGTCTTCGGGACTGACGTCGTGCCATCGCCCCTGACGGTCGAGAACCTGCAGACCCTTCACCTGGTCCGCCCACAAGACGGTGACGATGCCGTAGTCGGTGTGTTCCCCCATTCCGGTCAGCTCCCCGTCGAGTTCGATCTCGCCGGGCGGGAGGGCGTAGTTGTTCATTCGCAGGACGTCGAGCGAGTGGTCGGTGAAGCCCTCGAAGAAGTCGGCAGGAAGGTCGAGGGCGTCCGCGAAGATGCGGGTCAGGGTGTGCGCGACGCGTCGTGCCTCGGCGAAGTACGCCGACACCGCCGCCTCGAAATGGTCGACGGCCGGCCACGTGTTCGCGGCGTAATGGTCCTCGGGAAGGGCGAGGTCGGGGTACTCGCGGGCCTCGACGCCGACGTTGAACGCCTCGAAGAAGTCGTTCATCCGGTCCGCCTGCTCGACGCCCAGCGACAACGACAAGGACTCCGATCTCGGTGGCGCATAGCCGCGATTGATCTCGGGTGGCGTGCGGTAAGCCTTCTTCACCTCGAGTGGCAGCGCGAAGAAATCGTCCATGACCGCGGTGAATTCCTCGATGACCGCCGACGGGATCTCGTGGCCGACGATCTGCATGAAACCCACCGAGCAGGCGGCGGCGTCGACCTTGGCCGCGACGACGGCCCGATCGGCGGGGTCACCGTTGCGGATGTAGGGCGAGATGTCGATGATCGGCACTCCGAAACCCTCGGTGGCGGCGGTCATGGCGTCAATGGTGACACCGAAACGCCGAAACCGCTGGCCAGGGGTCGAACAGGTCAGGTGCGCTGACCTGCCCGGTACTGGACGAAGGCCGGGATCAGCAGCGCCGCGATGATCGTCGCGATCACCACCGCGACCCACCGAAAGCCGTTGCCGCCGCGACGCCGATCGATGCGGCGGCGGTGCCGTGCGCGACGTCGGCGATGCGGGGTCCGCCGGCGACCACCACGATGAACACGCCCTGCAGGCGTCCGCGCACCTCGTCGTTGGCCGCCGCGAGCAGGATGGTCTGCCGGAATGCGGCCGACGCCATGTCGGCGGCACCGCCGATCATCAGCAGCACCACCGCGACGACGAGCATCGGCATCGTCGAGCCGTCGGCGAAGGACACCGCGATGCCCGTGCCGGTGATCGCCAGGCCCCAGATGATGATGCACACGACGACGGCCAGACCTTGCCGTTCGACGCGCGTGACCCAGCCCGAGAAGATGCCGCCGACCACGGCGCCCGCCGAGATCGCGGTGAACAGCAGGGCGAAGGCGATGCCGCCGCCCTCGGGCCCGCCGAAGTTCTCGTGTGCCATCTGCGGGAAGAGCGCACGGGGCATGCCGAAGATCATCGCGATGAGGTCCACGAGGAAGGACGCCATCAGGATCTTGTGGCCGGTCAGGTATCGGAGACCTTCGATGACCGATCGCAGGCCCGCGACCTTCGGTGCCGCGTCGCTCTCGGGACGCAGCGACGGCAGCATGACGACCGCGATCAGTGTCGGCAACAGCAACAGGGTGTCGGCGAAGTAGAGCCACGAGTAGCCGAGGATCGGGATCAGCGCGCCACCGACGAGCGGCCCGGCGATCGCGCCCGCCTGCATGACCGTCATGTTCAGCGACAACGCCGCGGGGAGGTCCTTGGCGTCGATCAGGCGCGGCAGCACCGCCGTTCGTGTCGGCTGGTTCACCGCGAAGAACGCCTGCTGAACGGCGAAGAGCACCAACAAGATCCACACGTTGTCGCCGCCGGCCGCGGCCTGCGCCCAGAACAGCAGGCTGCAGACGATGAGGCCGATCGTGGTGACGACCAGCAGTGTCCGACGGTCGACGACGTCGGCGAGCGCACCGCCCCACAGCCCGAACACGACGAGCGGGACGAGCCCGAACACGCCGGTCAGACCGACGTACGCAGAGCTGCCGGTGACCTCGTAGATCTGCGCGGGCACCGCGATGATCGTGAGCTGGGCCCCGATGACCGTGACGATGTTCGCGATCCACAGCCGTCGGAAATACCGGTTCCGCAGGGGCGTCGTGTCTGCGAGGAGCCGTGACATTTTCACGATGCTAGGAGGCCCCTCGGGTGTGACCTCCGTCCGGTCCGCCGGGCCGCCACGAACCCCCGGGAATCACCAGTGGACCCGTCTCAGGGCTGCAACCGCTCGATTCGCCATTCGTGGTCGACGTGGGTGAGTCGCACCCGGTTGTGCAGGCGGTTCGCCCGCCCCTGCCAGAACTCGACCTCCACCGGCTCGATGCGATAGCCACCCCAGTCCGACGGGACGGGGATCTCGTCGCCGGCGTCGAATCCGCCGTACCGGTCGGCCAGATCGGCGGCCTTCTGTTCGAGTTCGAGGCGGCTGCCGATCGGCCGGGACTGATCCGACGCGGCGGCCGACAACTGCGAGCCGCGCGGCCGGAGCTCCCAGTAGGCCTGTGTCTCCTCGGCGCTGAGATGTTCGACGGGACCGCGGAAATGGACCTGACGCTCCAACGCGATCCACGGGAATGTCACGGATGCGTAGGGATTGTCGGCCAGATGCCGACCTTTGTCCGACTCGTAGCCGGTGAAGAAGACCACCCCGTTGGCGTCGACACCCTTGCACAGCACGGTGCGGGTCGACGGCCGACCGTCGGCGTCGGCGGTACCCAGGACCATCGCGTTGGGCTCGGCGATCCGGGCGTCGAGCGCTTCCTTCAGCCAGACACTGAACAAGTCGAGCCACGGCGGGTCGCCGCGGAGCCAGCTGGGGTCGAGGTTCTCGCGAATTCCGTCTGCTCCCGCCGCGCGATCGCCCTCTCCGATGTTGGGCGGAATACCTCCGCCGTAGCCGACGCGCATGTTCGGCAGATCAATCGGATCGAGCGGTTTCTCCAACACTCGCCTGAATTTACTCCGCCGACATCGTCACTCCCTGATACACGCGGGGTGTCGTGCTGATCTACAGTTCGATCTGGATCGACGCACGTGATTGCAGGACACAGTTGTCTGGAGTGAGGTGGTTGTCATGGCCAACGCGGTTCCCGAGGATTTCGTCCCAGGTCTCGAAGGCGTGGTGGCTTTCACCACCGAGATCGCCGAACCCGACAAGAACGGCGGCAACCTGCGTTATCGCGGCGTCGACATCGAGGATCTCGTCGAGAACAAAGTGACCTTCGCCGACGTCTGGGCACTTCTCGTCGACGGCAAGTTCGGCGACGGACTGCCCCCGGCCGAACCGTTCCCGCTGCCCATCCACACCGGTGACGTGCGCGTCGACGTGCAGGCCGCACTCGCGATGCTCGCCCCGATCTGGGGTTATGAGCCGCTCCTCGACATCGACGACGAGACCGCTCGCGAAAACCTGGCCCGCGCATCGGTGATGGCGCTGTCCTATGTGGCGCAGTCGGCTCGAGGCATCCATCAGCCCGCGGTCCCGCAGCACGTCATCGACGAATGCTCCACCGTCACCGAACGGTTCATGACCCGCTGGAAGGGCGACCCGGACCCCAAGCACGTCGCCGCCATCGACGCCTACTGGGTCAGCGCCGCCGAGCACGGCATGAATGCGTCGACCTTCACCGCACGAGTCATCGCCTCCACCGGCGCCGACGTCGCCGCGTCGCTGTCGGGAGCGATCGGCGCCATGTCCGGACCGCTTCACGGTGGTGCGCCGGCCCGCGTGCTGCCGATGATCGAAGAGGTCGAGGGCACCGGTGACGCACGAGGATTGGTGAAGGGAATCCTCGACCGCAAGGAGAAGCTGATGGGCTTCGGGCACCGCGTGTACCGCGCCGAGGACCCCCGAGCCCGCGTGCTCCGACGCACCGCCCAGGAACTCGGGGTACCGCGTTTCGAGGTGGCCGCCGCGCTCGAGCAGGCCGCGCTCACCGAACTTCGCGAACGACGCCCCGACCGCGCGATCGAGACGAATGTCGAGTTCTGGGCCGCGGTCATCCTCGACTTCGCCGAGGTCCCGCCGCACATGATGCCCGCGATGTTCACCTGCGGACGCACCGCCGGCTGGTGTGCCCACATCCTGGAGCAGAAGCGCCTCGGCAAGCTGGTCCGCCCCGCGGCGATCTACACCGGCGCCGCACCCCGCCGTCCCGAGGACGTCGCCGGTTGGGGTGACGTCGTGAAGCCGGGACTGTAGCCGCCGCACGAGATGCTCGACCGGACCGCCGGACTCCAAGCAGGATGTGAATCAACAGCCACCCGACGGCCGCCGCCTGTGAGTACCACTCAGGCGGCAGGGCCTGCGGCATCGTAAAGTCTTGCGTGGGTAACGCCGTATGCACGACGTTTGGGGGAACGAGTGAGTGGGGAATTCACGGTCGACGCCGGTGCGATGGACAGCATCGCCGGGGCACTCGAGGGTATGTCGGCGTTCATCGAGTCCGCGCCGAGCCCCGACCTGTCCGCCGATGTGGCAGCCGCGATGCCGAACTCTCCTCTGGTCGCGGCAACAGCTGACGCAACCAAGATGGTCAAGCAGTCCAAGACTACGGTGTCGGGGCAGTGGGAGACCTTCGCCTCTGCGGTTCGCGCCGCTCGCACGATCGCCGAGAGCGCGGACGAGGGGAATGCGACGAAGTTCCAGAACTTGTCGACCCTCCCCGGCATCGAGTTCCCACAGTGAGCGATGCGCTGCCGTTGACCAAGGCGATCATGGATTCGTGGAACCCTTGGGACATGGCGGAGCCTTCTCTGACAACTCTTGCCACTGACATCCGTGAGAATTCCGTTGCGGCTCACTCAACCGTCGATCAGATGCCGAGCACCTCATGGGGAGGCCAGGCGCGAGACGCAGCGAATTGGCGTGCCGCCGACCAAGCCTCCTGGGCGAAGAAGGTCGCGGACGGTGTCGACGATCTCCAGGTGGCGCTCACCGACGCCGCCGAGGCGATCAGTACCTCGCAGGCCGTCGTCAACGGCGCGCTCCTAGGCGCAACCCTGCAGCGTTGTTTCTTGATCAGCGACACCGATCCCACCTGGGCGATGCGTTATGTCCCGAAAGAGGACGATGACCTGACGCCGGCCCAGATCGCCGAGCGAGAACGTCAGATGACCAGCTTCGTCAAATCCAAGGCCGACGAACTGGCGACGACGGCGGCCGACCATGCCGCGCTGATCAAAGGGGCCGTCGACGCACTCGGCATTGTCGCACCGCCGTCGCTGACCATCAGCGCGCAGGACGGTCGCCGGGACGCCGGGATGGCCGAGAGCGGTTGGACCGACGAAGAAGCCGCGTTCGTCGGCCGCAACCTGCGCGCCGCCGGCCTCACAGAGGATCAGATCCAACGACTTCTCAACGGCGAGAAACTCACCGACGTCCCAGTGGGCGTGCAGGAATACCTGCACATGTTCTACGGGAACCTGAACTCAGACGAACTGTTCAGCCTGAAGTCGAAGTTCGAGGACATTGGAACACCGGAAAGCGCCGCCTGGTCCCAGGCACTCGGCCAGGGATTGGTCACCCTCTCCAACGAGAATGTCGGCAACAACACCGGATATCAATACCTCCCGGGATGGGCGCAGGAGTGGGCCGAGAACCGCGCCAGCGACGGTGCCACCTTGCGCTACCAGGACGTTCCATTCGCCGGACTGTTGGGCAACTCGGGTGGGGTCCCTCCAGGCGAGCGTCTGGGAACCGAACTCCTACGTCGCGGCTCCGCGGGCGCGTCCCGAGACATTGGCGGAGACGGACAACGACCCGAAGTCGCTTATGGCGCGTTCGACACGGACCCCGATGAGCTGAAGCGGGTATACGAGTCCACTATTCGTCAATTCCTCGAAGTCGGTACCCGGAACCACGAGTCGTCAGCGGCACTCCTCACCGGGGAGTATTCCGACGGAACAAAGCTCGCCGACTATGACCGCGACGCTACCGTCGGCAACTTGATGAGACACGATTGGTCGGATCATGGCGATAGTGCCGGCAACCTCGTCGACTGGATTCGCGACTATGGCGGCGGAACCGACCCCAACAAGGTCAAGCTCGCCGACCGCGCATTCTCGGGTCTCTGGGATTTTGCGACGTCCACGGACGGCGACAACAATTTCAAGCAGTTGATGAACACCAATAGCGACGGCGACGCTACTGGAAAGATCAATCCGTTGCTCGCGGACGCTATACGAAAGGCATCCCTCCCATACCTGAATTACTTGGGTAATCCAGAGGGAGCCGCTGCAATGCACGGCCATCCAGATCTTGAGCTGACGGGCTCTGAGGACAGACATAATTTCGAAGCGCGAGCGACACGCCTCTTTTCCGTGATCGCCAGCGACGACGCGCCGAACGGGGAGATTTCTGCGAGCAATCCGGATGGCGTGAACACCGCTACACAGCTCTACCGCGATCTCCTTGAGAAAACAAACGAGAACGCGACTTGGGTAATGAGCCACCCCGAGCTCGCTCAAAGCTTGGGAAATACGTCAGCCGAGCTCCTTGAACGTGGGCGGGCAGGAATTTATGGCGCACAGTTCGACTTGGCGATCGACGAAGGCGACAAGGCCGCGTCCTCGCAGGCCGCCGAGAGCCGGACTGAGAAAATCCTGTCCTCGGCAAGCTACCTGCTGAGTGTCACGCCCCATGGAACCGCCGCATCCGTCGGAATCGGGGCTGCGGCACCGTGGTTGGTCACTTCCAGTCCGGCGGAGGACGTTCCATTCAAACTCCCCACAGGGTCCGATGCCTTCGGTGTGGACGATCCGACGCGAGTAAAACTGTCATCGAGCTATGCCATGTTTGCGAATTCCGGAGTACAGGGTCCAGCCGAATGGTACGGCACGGACGGAAAGCTCAAGACAGCCGAAGCGATTCTCAAAGAGTCTGATGGCGACGCCAGCCAACTTGACCAAGCTATTCGCACCAGGCTGCGAGCGGAGCATCCCGAGATATACGGCGCAGACGGCGCGGCTGGGTACTGGGACGCTGGATTCAACGAAGGCGCCAAGGACGAAGACCTGCAATACAACGCGACGACCATGGCCACGTACGAAAAATGGGTCTTGGAAGGAGACGAACGGTGACGGGTCGAGATCGAGCTCTGCTGTGGGCTCTCCCACTTCTCCTACTCACGGGATGTACGCAGTCTCCCGAACCGTCCACCAGTGGAGGGACGCAAGCCATTTCGAGCCCTCAGGGGTCTTATACCCCCGCGGAACCGCTCGCGTACCAATTCCCCACCGATCTGGCCGGCGACTTCAATGTCGTCTGGTCCGCGCAACCAGGGATCGATCTGGACACACGACCGGGTGAGGTCGTACGAGCAACTGCTGAAGCGGGAACGATCATGAGCGTTCCCGGCGAACGGAACTATCCAGGCGCCCAAGCGGCGTCCAAGGATGCCTGGACTTTTCCTGGCGGCTACACGTTCGAAAGCGACCCCGCGAATCTGACCGAGAAGAACGGCACCATCTTCATCCACCTCACCGATCTCACCTCCACCGCAACAGCGATCCACGCCGTCGGGTGCAAGTTCGAGTTCGGTGTCATCGCCGAGCTGGAGCAGCCGTCAGCAGGTGGCTACCTCGGCGGCTCTGCGTTTGCCGTGGACGCGACTCGACCCGCGGATGCTGTGGACCCGCGGGAAAACCTCTCGCGAAACGAACCGACCGGTACCGGCGACCGCGCACCGCGCTTCGATGCATTCGCACCGTGGAGCGTGACTTACCGAACCATCCCACACGACGATCCACGGCTGGATTCATGCCTTCCCACGGGCACAGAGATCGCAAAAGACCACCCTGCGTACGCCGACTACCCGTTCACCGACGACACCACGTCGGTCAGCGTGATCAAACCGCCCAACCGAGCGCTGTTTCCGGTGCTTCCACAATCACCGGCGTGGCCGGCACCGTGATTCAGGCACCGCGATCGCGAAGGCGCGCGGACGCCCGACACCTTGGCGCACGCTTGGCGAGCAGCGGGCTCGGTGGGGCGGCACACTCCTGTCCGATCGAGGACACCGCATTCGATCCAGCGATTCGACGATTCGCCGGGAGACGTCGCTTGCTGACGGGCAGGTTCCTTCGATCGCCGCAACAGCCGGACTGTGAGGCTAGGACAAGGTGATCGGCCAATTCGACGGAAAGATCAAATACTCCGGGCAGTTCGGGACCTCTGCGTCGGAGACTGTCTTCGCCGAGAAACGCCGCGAGGACGCAATCCGCCGAACCGGTCGCATCGCCGTGCGATGGACGTGGGACTGGCAGGTCCCCGATAACCGGTCCAGTCGGTCCTAGAGCCAGTTCTTACTTGCGGTCGGTCAGTCGATCTCGCAGCCCACGGGGTGGTGCTGGTGGGTGCATCGGGCAGCGTACTCGGCCGGGGTCTTGTAGCCCAGCGCTGAGTGGCGGTGTCGGTGGTTGTGGTCGTCTTTGAAGTCTTCGATGACCACGCGGGCCTCCAACAGGGTGGGCCAGCAGTTGCGGTTCAAACACTCGTCGCGCAACCGGTTGTTGAACGACTCGATGAACCCGTTGTTCCACGGCGTGCCAGGCGGAATGTAGGAGATCCCCACCGACCCTGCACAGAACGTCTGGAGGGCCTCAGAGATGAACTCAGGGCCGTTGTCCATGCGCAGCACCTTCGGTGGGCCACCCCAGATCGCGAAGGTCTTCTTCAACTCCTCGATCAACCGGTCGGCGGCGATCGAGCGATCCACAATGTTGAGCAGCGACATCCGGGTGTGTTCATCGACCATGGACGCGATCTTGATCTTGTGTCCGTCGACAGTGGAGTCGAACTGAAAGTCCAATGCCCACACCACTTTCGGTGCGTCCGCGGTGACAATCGGCACCGACGACTGGCCGGCCCGTTTACGCCGCGGCGCCCGGCGCACCTGCAATCCTTCTTCCTTCCACAGCCGGTGGACCTTCTTCTTGTTCACGGTGTCGCCTTCGTCGAAACGCAGCCAGGCCCACGCCCGACGGAACCCGTGGCGTGGGTTCTGACGGGCGTAGGTTCGTAGCTGCTGGCGCAGGCCAGCATCCGGGTCAGCCGGGGTGTGCGCTTGCGGCAGTTGACGATACGCTGAACGAGCAAGCCCAACAACCTTGCACGCCTTGCGTTCTGACATGTTCATCACGTCTTTGAGCATGTCGATGGCGGCGCGTTTGGCGGTTGGGCTCAGAATTTTCCCTTGGCGATCTCCCGTAGCGCGTCCTTCTCCAACTCGGCATCGGCGAGCAGCCGCTTGAGCCGGCCGTTCTGCTCACGCAGCTCCTTGAGCTCCTTGGCCGCGTCACCGTCCATGCCGCCGTACTGGCGGCGCCAGTTGTACAACGTCGCTGCCGACACCTCGAGGTCGGCGGCGATCTCCTCGCCGGTCATGCCCTGCGCCGCCAACTCGTCAGCCCGGCGCAACTTGCGCACAATGTCCTCTGCCGAGTGGCGCTTGCGTCCTGCCATGATCCTCATCGTCCCTTCTCTGCCCTCAACAGGGCAATCAGGACTCTAAAACAGACCGGACCGGTTCACGGGGGACATGCCAGGACGACCTACAGAAGCCCATGCAGTTCCGGAATCTCATTCTCGGCGCGCTCAGAGAGGCCGAAACCTTCTGAGCGAATACGGAATTCGCCACCTCCGATCAGAAGCGCTAGCTGGAACTAGCGACCCTGGCCGTAAGTAGCGATTTCGGGAGAGCGTCAGACGGTCAGCGCGGAGCCCACGGCAGACGCCAGGTCGACGGCTGGAGCAGGTTCGGCACCGGACGCTCGACCTTCATGGCCGGCGCTTCCTTTGTGACCGGGGTCTTCAGCGCACCAACGGATTTCGGCGTGCCGGCCGACTCGGACACCGGAGAGGCCTTCGACGACGGCCGCTGACCTTCGGACTCGAGCGCCCGCTCGACCTCGCGCGCATCGTCCTCCGACTCGGCACCCCAGGCGTACCAGTTGTGTCCGCCGTTGCGGTACTTGAACTTGATGGGCAGCCCGAGCTGATCGACGGTCGACTGGAGAAGGCCCGTCGAAGCGAATGCGCCGGCCTCCAAGCCGATGCCCAGCGCCAGAGCGGTCACGGCCTTCTGGACCAGCTCCGGCCCGGCACTCGGGTCGGCATCGAGTTCGCGCTGGAACAGGGCACCTGCTTCCTGGAGCTCAAAGGTCGTGGGGATGCCGGTGCCGGTCGAGACGATCACCGTCTGGCCGGTCTCCCCGACCTCGCCGATCCGGTTCATCACGTCGTTGTCGGCCCACCGATTACCGGGGCTCTGGGGCTTGCCCCACATCGCTGTCTCGCCGTTCTCGATGTCGGCGCGCTGCTTCTGGATGGACGGAATCGCCATCCAGCCCAACGGATTGTCCGTCGGGAAGTAACCCGAGTAGGAACGCACGACCCGGAAGACCTCGGGGTTGTCGAACGCGATGATCATCGCCGGGCCCGCTGACATCGACACGCCGACAATCGCATTGTTCGACGTCTCGACGTCGAAATTGCTCTTCAGGTAGGTCGGCAGTTCCTCACCGACGAAACTCCCCCACTTCGGCGCCACAGACTGGCCGGTGGGCGGCTTCTGCCAATCAGTCGACCACTCGCCCGCACCGCCGACCGGCAAGACGAGGTTGCTCCCCGCGCCGTAGGCGTCGATGCCGGCCTCGGGCTGGGTCCACGTGCTGAACTCGGGGTTCGAGCCGAGACCGTCCAGGAAGTAGATTCCGTGCTCGTCCTCGCCCGCCTTCTTGTCCGACGGACGAACTTGGACGGACACCTCACGCCCCAGCGACTCCGAGTCGAAGGTGCACGTCTGGATCTGCTTTGCGCGGTCCTCTTCGGTCCGCCAGACGCAGCCCGCGTCCGAGCGCAACCGGTCGGGATCGACCGCGTGCGCGGGCGCCGCGCCCAGCAAACCGGCGGAGGTCGCACACACAACCGCCGCAGAGACAGTGGCAACACGACGACTGCGCGCGCTTCGGTCAACAACCAGACCCATGTACAAGCCTCCGAGGTGGGGTGGATCGACCAGGGAAACCCCAAACGAGGCCCTGGTGTTTCGCAAACCTTACAGAGTCGGAGTATGGCCCGCACGTTGGACTGAGCGTGCCCTAACTTCGCACATTCCATATTCGCCAGCTGACATGAAAGGCGCTATCTGCAACCGGCGCACTTGCCCGAAAATGGCGATTCCGCGGATGTCCCGTATCGCGTAAGCCGAGGTGGCCCGAAGGTGGCCTCCGCCACAACCCTAGAATTGACGCCATGAGCGATACCGCAACCGCACCCATCACCCTGCCCGCCGACCTGCTGCCGTCGGACGGCCGCTTCGGTTGCGGACCGTCGAAGGTGCGCCCCGAGCAGTTGCAGTCCCTCGTCGACACCGGCGCATCGGTGTTCGGCACCAGCCACCGGCAGGCACCGGTCAAGAACGTGGTCGGCTCGATTCGTGAGGGCCTGGCCAACCTGTTCTCGCTGCCCGAGGGCTACGAGGTAGTCCTCTCCAACGGCGGCACCACCGCCTTCTGGGACGCCGCCGCATTCGGCCTGATCAAGCAGCGTTCGCTGCACCTCACCTACGGCGAGTTCTCGTCGAAGTTCGCGACCGTCGCCAAAAAGGCGCCGTTCCTGGACTCGCCCGCGGTCATCTCCACCGATCCCGGCACCGCTCCCGATCCGGCCGCACTGACCGCTGACGATTTCGGCGGCGTCGACCTCATCGGATGGGCCCACAACGAGACCTCGACCGGTGTGTCCGTGCCGGTCGTGCGCCCCGCCGGCTCCGACGACGCGCTCATCGCCATCGACGCCACCTCGGGTGCAGGCGGCCTGCCCGTCAACGTCGCCGACGCCGACGTCTACTACTTCGCGCCGCAGAAGTGCTTCGCCTCCGACGGTGGCCTGTGGGTCGCGCTGATGAGCCCCCGCGCCCTCGCCCGCGTCGCCGAGATCGCCGAGACCGACCGCTGGTGCCCCGAGTTCCTGTCGCTGCCGACCGCCGTCGACAACAGCAGCAAGAACCAGACCTACAACACCCCCGCAGTCGGCTCGCTGCTGCTGTTCGCCAACCAGATCGAGTGGATGAACAACAACGGCGGCCTCGACTGGTGCGTCTCGCGCACCGCCGATTCGAGCTCGCGCCTGTACCAGTGGGCCGAGGCCAGCGAGTACGCGACGCCGTTCGTCGCCGAGCCGGTCAACCGCAGCCAGGTCGTCGGCACCATCGACTTCAACGATGACGTCGACGCCGCCGCGGTCGCCAAGACCCTGCGCGCCAACGGCGTCGTCGACACCGAGCCGTACCGCAAGCTCGGCCGCAACCAGCTGCGTATCGGCATGTTCCCGGCCATCGATCCCGAGGACGTCACCAGGCTCACCAACTGCATCGACTACATCGTCGAGCGCCTCTGAGCTCGGCCAGAACCAACCGTCACCGGCGCGTCGCACCTTCGGGTCGACGCGCCGGTGGCGTTCGGGCCAGCGGGTAGCCTGGACAACACAGACCACATACGACGCACCCATCGCTGGTGTCGCAGCGGCCCCACGGGTTCTGAACTGCGGTTTTACCGCGTGTCCCACAGTGAATCGGCAGATCGGTGAGTTAATGTGACCCCAATGCGTGCACCCACCGGAGGAGGAGCAGATGCGTGAGCTCCGCGTCGTCGGGGTGGAAACCGACGGTTCCCACGTCATCTGCCAAGACCCTCAATCAGGTGAGAAATTCCGGATCGCCTCCGACGAACGCCTTCGCGCCGCGGCCCGCGGCGACATCACCAGGCTGGGACAGATCGAGATCGAGATGGAAAGTGCATTGAGGCCACGAGAGATCCAGGCACGCATCCGCGCAGGCGCCTCCGTCGCCGAGGTCGCCGCCGCGGCCGGGGTTGGTGTGGACAAGATCGAACGATTCGCCCACCCGGTGCTGCTCGAGCGCAGCCGCGCGAGCGAACTCGCCGGTGCCGCCCACCCGATCCGGCACGACGGCCCGGCCGTCGCGACCCTCGCCGAATCCGTGGCGGAAGGGCTCGTCGCATACGGCCACAACCCCGCCGACGCCGACTGGGACGCCTGGAAGGACGACGGCGGCTACTGGGTCGTGCAGGTCGCCTGGAGCGTCGGACGCACCGACAACCTCGCGCACTGGCGCTACCAGCCCGGCACCCACGGCGGCACAGTCGACCCGCTCGACGACCTCGCCGACGAACTGACCCACCCCGAGACGATCGCGCCGCGACGCCGGCTCACGCCGGTCGCCGCACCGGAGGTCGCCGTTGAGACCACGTCCGACGGCCGCGAGGAAGTCACCATCGACGCCAACTCCCTCATCGGTGCGCAGCGTGCGCGGCAGGAACGTCGCGCGACGCACGACGACCACGGCACCGTCCCCCTCGATTTCGGGTTCGACGACGAGACCGACGCGCACACTCCGCCGGCTGCGGTCACCCCGATCTCGGCTCCCGTCGCACAGGCTCCCGACGAAGTATCTCCCGTCGAACGGGCCGTCGACGACGAGGAGCCCGCCGAATCGGCAGTCCGGGAGACCACCGAAGCCGACGCCGCCCCGGCGACCGCCGAGGACAGCACTCACGATCCGTCGGAATCGTCTGCGTCCGGCGAGCCCGGACCGGCCCATGCCGACCGTCCGCGCAAGAAGAAGACCCGCAAGCCCGCCGTGCCCGCCTGGGAGGACGTCCTGCTCGGCGTACGTAGCAACGGGAACAGCTGATCGATGTCGGAACGCGCGGCCACCGTCTGGTTCATCGACTCCCCTGACCCGGCCGACGACCTACGAACCATCGTGCGCGCACAGCAGCACGATCATCAGCACGCCCAGCAGCTTGCGACGAAGATCTATGGCGACAGCGTGCTCGTCCCGCTCGTCGACACCGACCTCGCGACCGCGGCCGCCGCGAAGGATCACCACGTCTACGCCGGTTATTACGGTTCGCTCGCGGTGATCTCGTGCTCGCTGTTCGAGACGGCGACCCCCTCGACGCTGACCCGGACGCTGGCCGCGGTCCGACCGAGTGCGGTGACGACGCTGCTGTACACCGAACCCGAGACGTCGTTCGGTGCGTTCGCCCGCTGGGAGTCGGGTTCACTTCGACGTTCGTTCTCCGCCGACCCGGTGACCATCCACGAGGACGACGGCCTCCCGTTCACCTTCGAGAAGCCGTTCTGGGGCGGCGAATACCCGCTCACCTACGCCGAGGGTGTGCCGAACCAGGGGATGGCGCTGCCCTTCCACCCGGCGCAGCTCGCCGAGGAGGCCAACCGGTCCTGGCTCGGGTTCCGCTACACCCATCCCCTCGCGCCGACCGACCTCGACCCGGCCGACATCACCGTCACCTGCTTCGCGCTTCACCCCGCGGAGTACGAACCCACCGCCGCCGACTTCGAGAACTACCGCAGAGCCACCGCCGCGCGTAGTGCGGAACGCACCGCGCACGAGGGCACGCCACGCAAGCGCGGAAGATTCCGGGAGTACTTCGGTTTCTGATCCGGGTGGCTTCTGTTCCCGGACGACTTGTCGCCCTCAGTCGTACAACGTCACCTTGCCGAGGAGTGCCGCCAGTTCCAGTTCGACAGCAGACAGCTCGGAGATCGACAGCTTGCGGGCAGTCGGCCTCGCCGGCCGATAGTCGATGACCCTGCGTGCGACAAGGCGCACTCCATCGCCGGACTGCTCGTCGGGTCCGTGGATCTCGGTGCGCACCTTGTTGAGTTGTTCGGCGAATCGGCGGGGGATGTCGGGTCGCCGGTTGATGTGTTCGGGGTTGGGTGGGGCGCCGGGTTCGGCGTTCAACCGCCAGGCGCAGCGACCTTCGTCGGGGCCTTCACGGACCATGCGGGTGGTGAACTGACCTACCTGCTCGCCGACCATGCGATTGTGTTTCGGGCACGCCGGTGCGAGGTCGGTGATGTCGGTGAGTCCACCGAGACCCCAATCCAGTTGCGCGTGGTGCATTTCCACGTGCGCGGCGGATATGCCGCAGTCGGGGGTGGAACAGACCTCGCCGTCGGGTCGGGCGAAGGACACGAGACGTTGTTCGCGGGTGGCCAACCTCTTGCCGCGTCCGAAGTAGAGCGGGATTG
>NZ_BACI01000130.1 GCF_000225505.1 Gordonia alkanivorans NBRC 16433
GACCCGGGCAGGTTGTGAACGTGTAGGCGTTCGATCGGGGTGAGTCCGCCGATGCCGGTGTGGGCTCGGTGGTGATTGTAGTGGTGTAGCCAGTCGTCGTAGGTGGCTGCGCGGGCGGTTT
>NZ_BACI01000129.1 GCF_000225505.1 Gordonia alkanivorans NBRC 16433
CACGGCATCGGGGGTGACCGTCTTGACCGGAATCTCGACCACCGACGTCGGGCCGTCGACCCGCCCCTCCGAACTCGTGCAGGAACTGCATCGGATCACCGCCGAACTCCAGGCCGTCGATCTGGCGCAGTGCTCCGATGCCGAACTCATCGACGTCGCCGCCGGAACCGAACAGG
>NZ_BACI01000128.1 GCF_000225505.1 Gordonia alkanivorans NBRC 16433
CCGGGGCTGTCGCTGATAGAGGAAACCCACCGGTTTTCCGTACTTCCACCCCCTGACCGGGTGGTGGATCTACGGAAAAAGGGTGGGTGTGCGGCCGGCTCGG
>NZ_BACI01000127.1 GCF_000225505.1 Gordonia alkanivorans NBRC 16433
CGCTGTCCATGGCCATGAGAAAGTCCCCACTGGTGGCCAGGTCGAGGTCCCCGCTGGTGGCCAGATAAAAGTCCCCACCCTGTGTTCGTCGTGTCGACCCGGAACTGAGGGCCCAGGCGATGACGGTGAAGGTGCCAACCGATCACCATCACCGCCTGGGAGTTCCATTGAAGTCTGCGAAGGACCGTATGGACATCATTTCTGCTTACCGAGAACTCGGAAGCTATCGCGCCGCAGCCGAGGTGTGCGGCACCACCCACAAGACCGTCAAACGTGTGGTCGACCGGTTCGAGGCCGACGATCAACCACCCGATCGCAAGGAACGGGCCCGCAACTACGACACCGTCGCCGAGCTGGTCGCCGAGAGAGTCGAGCGGTCACACGGCCGGATCACCGCCAAACGTCTGCTACCAGTAGCGCGAGCGGCGGGCTATGCAGGCTCGGCCCGCAACTTCCGTCGTCTCGTCGCCCAGGAGAAAACACAGTGGCGCCGTGATCACCATCGTGGGCGTCGCCCGGCAGTGTGGGCTCCGGGTGACTACCTGGTCATCGATTGGGCCGTGATCGGCGGCCTGCACATGTTCTGCGCGGTGTTGGCGTTCTCACGCTGGCGGTTCGTTCGGTTCGCCACCAATGAAACATCCACCACCACACTCGGATTCATCGCTGAAGCCTTTGAGGAGATCGGTGGAGTACCCAACAAGGTACTCGCTGATCGGATGGGCTGCCTCAAAGGTGGAGTCGTCGCCAACGTCGTCGTACCCACCCCCTCGTATGTGCGGTTTGCCACCCACTACGGGTTCGCCCCGGATTTCTGTCACGGCGCCGATCCGGAATCGAAAGGGATCGTGGAGAACCTCTGCGGGTACGCGCAGTCAGATCTGGCGCAACCGTTGTGGACCGAAGCCAAGATCGCCGCTGGTCGTGACGACGTGCAGCTGGATGTGCACGCAGCGAACCGGGCCGCGCGGGACTGGTGTGTCGAGGTCAACACCCGCCGCCACAGCGACACACTGTGCGTGCCTGCTGAGCAACTCGATGTGGAACGAGAAGTGCTGTCGACGTTGCCATCTCTGCGGGCCCAAGTCGGCCCACCGCCGGTCACCCGAAAGGTCGATCGCCTCTCATGTATCCGGTACGCCTCGGCCCGCTACTCGGTACCCAACCGGCTCATCGGCACCACCGTGACCCTCATCCAGGACGGTGAACGGCTCCTGATCGCCGAACCCGCCTCAGGCGAGGTGATCGCCGAACATCTGCTGGCCGCACCCGGAGAGGTCGTCCTCAACGATGACCACTACGGCGGGCCACGCACACCGCCCAGTCGTGCACCACGACCCAAAACCGCAGCAGAGAAGCAGTTCTGCGCTCTCGGTGAGGTTGCTGAGCAGTTCCTGGTCGGTGCCGCCGCGATCGGTAACACCCGCCTAAGCGGTGAACTCGACGACATCCTCGGGCTCGTCACCTCCCACGGCCACGAACAGGTGCTCACCGCCCTGACCAGGGCGGTGGCATTCCGACGGTTCAAGGCCGCCGATGTGCGTTCGATCCTCGATGCCGGAGCCGGCACCCCCAACCCGCGACCGGCCGGCACAGCACTGCTCGGGCACCTGCCTACCGCGCCCACCCGCTCGCTGGATGCCTACAAGCTCGGCGCCGGCGACAAGGAGGTGTCATGACCACCACAACATCGACATCAGTTGCACCAACAGTGCCGCCACTACCGGCCGACCTCGACCAAGCGCTACGCCGATTGAAGCTCGCCTCGATCCGCCGCACCGCACCCGAGGTACTGCTCACCGCGAAAACCCAGCGATGGACACCCGAAGAAGTGCTGCGGACCCTGGTCGAAGCCGAGATCGCCGCTCGTGATGCCTCCAACATCCGCAACCGACTCAAAGCTGCCGGGTTCCCGGTCACCAAAACCCTGGAATCGTTCGACGTGGCCGCATCCTCCATCCCGGCCAACACCTTCGAATACCTATCCTCACTGGAATGGGTTCGAGCCCAACACAATCTGGCCTTGATCGGCCCAGCCGGGACTGGCAAGAGTCACACCCTGATCGGGCTGGGGATCGCCGCAGTACACGCCGGACACAAAGTGCGGTACTTCACCGCCGCCGACCTCGTGGAGACCCTGTATCGCGGACTGGCCGACAACACCGTCGGCAAAACCATCGACACCCTGCTACGCCAAGATCTGCTCATCCTCGACGAGATCGGATTCGCACCACTCGACGACACCGGCACCCAACTACTGTTCCGGCTCGTCGCCGGCGCCTACGAACGCCGCTCTCTCGCGATCGCCAGCCACTGGCCCTTCGAACAATGGGGACGATTCCTGCCCGAACACACCACCGCCGCCAGCATCCTCGACCGGCTCCTACACCACGCCACCATCGTCATCACCGACGGCGACTCCTACCGCATGACACACCGAACGGAGGTACCACCCACCTAGAACATCCCGCACAGGGTGGGGACTTTTACCTGGCCACCAGCGGGGACATCAAACTGGCCGTTGACA
>NZ_BACI01000126.1 GCF_000225505.1 Gordonia alkanivorans NBRC 16433
CTGTAACTCTTGGGGAGGTTGTGAACGGCGTGGTGCCGGTCAACAGGTGAGGGCCTCCGGTATCGATGTGGTTACCACACACACGCCGATCACCAAGAGGCCCTCATGACCCACCGTAATGCCTTCCTCACCGAACGTGGCCGTCTGGCCCTGGCTCAGTGCGTCGTCGATAAGAACTGGCCTCTACGACGGGCCGCCGAACGGTTCAACTGCTCACCGGCCACGGCCAAGAAGTGGGCCGACCGCTACCGGCAGACCGGTGAGGCCGGCATGGCAGATCGGTCCAGCCGCCCCTACCGGTCACCCCATCAGCTCCCTGTGCGCCGGGAACGTCGAATCATCAAGTTGCGGTTCCTGCGTCGCTGGGGCGCTGCACGAATCGCTGCGCACCTGCGGCTAGCAAAATCGACCGTCGAGGCGGTGTTGCGCCGGTATCGGATGCCGC
>NZ_BACI01000125.1 GCF_000225505.1 Gordonia alkanivorans NBRC 16433
CTAAGGAGCCGACGACGACAAAAACCACGGCGCCCGGATGTTCGTGAGAACATCCGGGCGCCGTGGTGAGAGGGAATCGAAAGACTAGGCGATGCCGTCGAACAGGCTTGTGACCGAACCATTTTCGAAGACCTCGCGGATCGTCTGCGCGAGCAGCGGGGCGATCGACAGGACGGTGAGGTTCTCGAAACGCTTCTCGGCCGGGATGGGCAGCGTGTCGGTCGCGATGACCTCCTTGGCGCCGCAGCCGGCGAGACGCTCGGCCGCCGGGTCGGAGAAGACGCCGTGGGTGGTCGCGATGATGACGTCGCCGGCACCGGCCTCCTTGAGCACGCGGACCGCGCCGGCGATGGTGCCACCGGTGTCGATCATGTCGTCGATCAGGACGCAGGTGCGTCCCTCGACCTCACCGACCACGCGGTTCGACTTGACCTGGTTGGGAACCAGCGGGTCGCGGGTCTTGTGGATGAAGGCCAGGGGAGCGCCGCTGAGGGCGTCGGCCCACTTCTCGGCGACGCGCACACGACCGGAGTCGGGCGAGACGACGGTGATGTTGTCGGTGCCGTAGTTGTCGCAGACGTAGCCGGCGAGCTGGCCGAGGGCGTGCATGTGGTCGACCGGACCGTCGAAGAAGCCCTGGATCTGATCGGTGTGCAGGTCGACCGTGATGATGCGGTCGGTGCCCGCGGTCTTGAGCAGGTCGGCGATGAGGCGGGCCGAGATGGGCTCGCGTCCGCGGTGCTTCTTGTCCTGGCGGGCGTAGGGGTAGAACGGCAGGATCACGCTGATGCGCTTGGCCGAACCGCGCTTGAGTGCGTCGATCATGATCAGGGCTTCCATGACCCACTGGTTCAGCGGGTAGGGGCAGCTCTGCAGCACGAACGCGTCCGAGCCGCGGACGGACTCCTCGAAACGGACGAACAGCTCGCCGTTGGCGAAGTCGCGTGCCGTCTGGGGGGTCACCTTGATGCCCAGTTCGTCGGCGACTGCTTCAGCCAGTTCGGGGTGGGCACGACCAGAGAACAGCATCAGGTTCTTCTGGTTGTCGGTGGTCCAGGTCATGAAACTCTTCTGTCCGTTCGGTCGATCTATGGGTCGATCAGTTGGGCTACCTGCCGTGAACGGCAGGACTGCTCGGGTCCGTTATGCGGACCCGGAGTTCTTGTCGCGTGCCTCGAGTGCCGCGCGTGCCGCCGCGGTGTCGGGCCGTTTGCGCACGACCCAGTCCTCGATGACACGTTGTGTTCCCGCCGAGACCGCGAGGGCTCCCGGCGGTACATTCTGCCGCACGACGGTTCCGGCTCCGGTGTATGCCCCGTCGCCGATGCTCACCGGGGCGACGAACATGTTGTCCGAGCCGGTGCGGCAATGGTCGCCGATCACCGTGCGGTACTTGTTCACGCCGTCGTAGTTGACGAAGACGCTCGACGCGCCGATGTTCGTGTGCTCGCCGATCGTGGCGTCGCCGACGTAGGTGAGGTGGGGGACCTTGGAACCGTCGCCGATCGTCGAGTTCTTGGTCTCCACGAAGGTGCCGATCTTGCCGGCGACGCCGAGCACGGTTCCCGGTCGCAGGTAGGCGAACGGGCCGACCGAGGCGTTGCCGCCGATGACGGCGTCGCTGCCGTGGGTGCGGATGACGTGGGCGCCTTCGCCGATCGTGACGTCGGTGAGCGTGGTGTCGGGCCCGACGACCGCGTCGGCGGCGATGTGGGTGCGGCCGTAGAGCTGCGTGCCGGGTTCGATCCGCACATCCGGCTCGATCGTCACGTCGACGTCGATCCAGGTGGTGGCCGGATCGACGACGGTGACGCCGTCGACCTGATGGCGGCGGATGATCCGGCGGTTGAGTTCGGCGCCGAGGTCGGCGAGCTGTGCGCGGTCGTTGCAGCCGGCGACGAGGACGGGGTCCGCAACGGTGAAACCGCGGACGGCCTGGCCCGCGTCGCGCGCGATCTCGACGATGTCGGTGAGGTAGAACTCGCCCTGCACGTTGTCGGTCGACAGCTTCGAGAGCCCGTCCCGCAGCGCGGCGGCGTCGACGGCGTAGACACCGGCGTTGACCTCGGTGATCGCACGCTGTTCTTCGGTCGCGTCCTTGTGCTCGACGATGGCGCGCACGGAGTCGTCGTCGGCGCGGATGATCCGCCCGTAGCCGGTCGGGTCGTCGGCGATGAAGCTGGTGAGGGTGACCGCGGCGCCGCCGTCGGCGGTGTGGGTGTCGATGAGCCCGCGGAGGGTGTCGGCGTCGAGGAGCGGGACGTCGGCCGCGGTGACGATGACGGTTCCGGCGAAGTCTTCGGGGAGTCCGGTCAGTCCGACGCGGGCGGCGTCGCCGGTTCCGCGCGGCTCGTCCTGCTCGGTGATCGCGATGTCGCGGCCCAGCGCGGCGGCGATGTCGGCGACGGCCGCGGAGACCCGTTCACGCTCATGGCTGACCACGACGACGAGGTGCTCGGGATCGATACCCGACGTGCCGTGGAGTGAGTGACCCAGGAGGGATCGGCCGGCAATCGTGTGGAGGATTTTGGGGGTCTTGGACTTCATCCGGGTACCGGCACCCGCGGCCAGCACGATCACGGCCACAGATGGCGACGTTCCCGACATCGAATGCCCACCCTCTTCCTTCATCGGTGTTCACGTCGGGTGCGATCCTACGCACCGGTACGGCGGTGTAATAACGCGCCGTACCGTTCTCGCTGAATGCGACGCTGTCACGTGATGGAACACACGTCTGTCGACGTCACCTGATAGAACACAAGGGACCGCGATTCCCCGAGCGTTCGATCGGTGCGCCATGGGCGTTCGGCTTCGACGCGCAGGCGGGGAGCGGACCAGCGCGGGCCGGGTGACCCGGCCCGCACACCTGACCAACGGAGGTATTAATGAGCACGCAGAAGACCGCGATCGTCACCGGCGCGGCACGGGGCATCGGTGCTGCCGTGGCCAAGCGACTCGCCGACGACGGCCTGGCCGTGGCCGTCCTGGACCTCGACGCCGATGCCTGCGCCGACACCGTCAAGGCCATCACCGACAAGGGCGGCAAGGCCATCGCCGTGGGCGCGAACGTCGCCGACGAGGCGTCGGTGAACGCGGCCGTTGAGAAGGTCGCCGCCGAGCTCGGTGCGCCGACCGTCGTCGTCAACAACGCCGGCATCACCCGCGACAACCTGCTGTTCAAGATGACCGTCGACGACTGGGACGCCGTCATGGCCGTCCATCTGCGAGGTGCCTTCAACGTCACCAAGGCCGCCCAGAAGTACATGGTCGACGCCGGCTGGGGCCGCGTCGTCAACCTGTCGAGCACCTCGGCCCTCGGTAACCGCGGCCAGGTCAACTACTCGGCCGCCAAGGCCGGCATGCAGGGCTTCACCAAGACGCTGGCCATCGAGCTGGGCAAGTTCGGCGTCACCGCCAACGCCATCGCTCCCGGCTTCATCGAGACCGAGATGACCGCCGCCACCGCCGAGCGTGTCGGCGTGCCCTTCGAGGACTTCAAGAAGGCCGCGGCCAGCCAGATCCCGGTGAACCGCGTCGGCGTCCCCGAGGACATCGCCCACACCGCGTCGTTCTTCATCAGCGAGGGTGCGGGCTTCGTCTCCGGTCAGGTCGTCTACGTCGCCGGCGGCCCGAAGGACTGACGACTTACAGACGTCGTCTCGACTCCCAGACTTCGATCGAAGTCTGGGAGTCGGAATGAGGTCGACCGGTGGCGTCACGTCGCCGCCGGAGCGCTGTGGCACAATCGTCAGCGCAGTATTCCCCCATGGTGTAATCGGCAACACTTCTGATTTTGGTTCAGGCATTCCAGGTTCGAGTCCTGGTGGGGGAGCTCTTGCGAAGTGTGTGCGCCGCTAGGCGACGAAGCCCTCGGCCTGCAACCAGTCGTAGGCGACGTCGGCGGGGTCCTCACCGTCGATGTCGATGCGGCCGTTGAGTTCCTGCATCACCGAGTCGGTGAGCTTCGCAGACACCGGTGCCATGAGTTCGGCGATCTGGGGAGCCTCCTTGTTGAGGCGCGTGCTCAAGACCACGCAACCGCTGTACGGCAGGAAGAACTTCCGGTCGTCGGTGAGTACCGCGAGATCGAGGTTCTTGATCCGGCCGTCGGTGGAATACACCATGCCGAAGTTGCACGGTTCGCTGCGCGCCGTCGAGGTGTAGACGACCCCGGAGTCCATGACTGTCACGTTGTCCTTCGGTACGCCATCGGGCGTGCCCAGCGGGATTCCGTAGGCCTCCAGCATCGGGATCATTCCGTCGGCGCGGCTCAGGAACTCGTCGTTGATGCAGAACGTCCGCTCCGACACCGGCAGGTTCGCGATGTCCGACATCGTCTTCACGTTGAGACGTTTGGCCGTTGGTGCCGACGCCGCGAACGCGTAGGTGTTGTTGAACGCCGCGGGCGGCAACCACTCGGCGCCGTTGGCGCGATCGGCGTCGCGGACCCGTTTCCACAGCTCGTTCGGGTCGGAGATCGTCTCGGTCTCGCCGAGGTAGGTCTGCCAGGCGGTTCCGGTGTACTCCCAGAGGATGTCGGCGTCGCCGTTGAGGAGTGCCTGGCGCGACGACATCGAACCCGGTGCGTTCGTCAGATCCTTGACCGACGCCCCCGCCGCGCCGAGGTAGGTCGCGGTGATCTTGCCCAGCAGCACCGATTCACTGAAATTCTTCGACGTCACCCGGATCTCGGTACCCTCCAAGGGCGTCGAGCCGTCGGCGAGGAATGCCTCGCGGAAGGTGCCCGACGAGCTGACCAGCCCGCAGCCTGCGACCACGACCATGAGTATCGCCGTGAAGACGGCCAGGACGGACTTTCTCATGAGATCCCCCGCGGTGTCGCGGCCAACTCGACGAGCCGTCCGAGCCAGTCGATCGTCATCGCCAGCAGTGCGACGAGCACCGCGCCGGCGACCAGCAGTTTCGGCAGGAACAGGGTGATACCGGTGGTGATGAGCGTGCCGAGGCTCGTCGCGCCGATGAACGTACTCAGGGTCGCCGTGCCGACCAGGATCACCAGCGCCGTGCGCACACCGTTCAGGATGACCGGCACCGCGAGCGGCAACTCGACCTGGAAAAGCGTTCGCACCGCGGACAATCCGATGCCGCGGGAGGCCTCGACCGTGCGCTGGTCGACCTGCCGGAGGCCGACGATCGTGTTCTGCAGGATCGGGAGCACCGCGTAGACGACGAGACCGATGACCGCCGTGTTGAAACCGGTGCCGAGCCAGAACGTGAACAGCACCAGCAGGCCGATGGCGGGAGCGGCCTGCCCGATGTTGGCGATGTTGACCGCAATCGGGTTGAGCCACTTGAGGGATGGTCGGGTCAGTGCGATGCCGAGCGGGATGGCGATACACACGACGATCACGGTGGCGACGAGCGTGAGCTCGATGTGGTCGAGGATGGTCGCTCGGAGCGCCGGCCATGCCATCGAGGCGCTCTCGGTGGAGGTGAACGTCGTGCGCTGATACCAGATCAGGAACCCGACGCCGATGACGATGATGACCAGCGGTTCGAACCAGACGTCGATGGGCAGCTTCGCGAACCGGCGTCGGAAACCGCTCCGAGGTGGTTGGACCGGTGCCTCTGCTGCCGCGGTGACCCGCGCGGACTCGTCGGCGACGGAGGTCATCGTTCGGCGCTCGGTTCGTCGGCCGTGTCGGCGGCGGACGACTCGTCCTCGGCTGCGATGACCGGTGTGTCGACAGGTGCGGACCCCTCGGTGTGGTCGAGATAGCCGACGTGGTCGTCGTCGCGGACATCCGCGAGCTGTCCGCGGATGGCCTCCATCACGGACGCGATGTTCAGCGCGCCGATGACCGCGCCGCGTCCGTCGGTGACGAGGACGCCGCCCTGGCTGGTCGCGAGCATCGAGTCGAGCGCGTCGTTGAGCGTCGACGACTGTGCGACGACCGGTAGGCGCGGGTCGAGGTAATCCGACACCTCGGGTTTGGCGGAGACCTCCGCGATGCTGGGCCAGGCTCGCGGCCGGCCGTGTTCGTCGACGACGACCAGCCAGTCCTCGCCGGCGGCTCGGGCGCGGTTCACCACGGTGCCGGACCCTTCGCCGACGCGGGCGGTGACCACCTGGCGGATCTCGACATCGCGTACGCGGGTGAGGGTCAGGTGAGCCAGTGTCGCACCGGAACCGACGAACTCCTCGACGAACGGGCTGGCCGGGTTGGCGAGGATCTCTTCTGGCGGGGCGAACTGTTCGATGTGCCCGCCCTCGGAGAGGATCAGGACCTTGTCGCCGAGTTTGGTTGCCTCTTCGAAATCGTGGGTGACGATGACGATCGTCTTGCCCAGTTCGTGCTGGATGGCGATGAGCTTGTCCTGCAGGCGGGCTCGCGTGATCGGGTCGACGGCACCGAACGGCTCGTCCATCAGCAGGACGGGCGGGTCGGCCGCCAGAGCACGGGCCACACCGACGCGCTGCTGCTGACCGCCCGACATGTCCTTGGGCAGACGGTCGGCGAAGGTCGCGGCGTCGAGTCCGACCAGGTCCATGAGGTATTCGGTGCGCTCGGCGATGCGTTTCTTGTCCCACTTGAGGATTCGCGGGATGGTGCCGATGTTCTTGCTGACCGACCAGTGGGGGAAGAGCCCGCCGGACTGGATGACGTAACCGATGGACTGGCGCAGCTTGTCCGGGTTCTCCGCGGTCACGTCACGCCCGCCGATGTAGATACGACCCTCGGTGGGCTCGATGAGCCGGTTGATCATCTTCAGGGTCGTCGTCTTGCCGCAGCCCGACGGGCCGACGAAGGCGACGATGTCACCGGCGTCGATCTCGAGGTCGAGTTGCGCGACCGCAGGCTTGGTCTGGCCCCGGTAGCGCTTGACGACGCCTTCGAGACGGATCGATTCGCCGGTGACGACGCGACCGTTCGCGCCGGACGACGGTTGGCCTGCCGAGGATTTCGACGGCGGGGCGGTGGTGGAGTCGGTCATGAGAGTCCCTTGGAGATGGTGAGTCGGCCGAGCAGAACCAGGAGAGCGTCGAAGACGAGCGCGATGACGACGATGAGAAGCGTTCCGGCCAGCGCTGATTCGAGGGCGTTTGCGCCGCCGAGCCGTGCGAGCCCGTTGAAGATCAGTGATCCGAGGCCGGGGCCGAGGACGTAGGCGACGATCGCCGCGACGCCCACGATCATCTGTGTGGACACCCGGATTCCGGTCAGGATCACCGGCCAGGCGATCGGTAGTTCGACCGTCAGCAGGATGCGCCACCGCGAAAGCCCGATGCCGCGGGCCGATTCGACGACCGCGGGCGGCACCGACCGCAAGCCGACCACCGCGTTGCCGATCACCGGCAGCATCGCGAAGAACGCCAGCATCAGGAACGATGGTGTCACGCCGAGCCCGAACGGGACGATCAGCAGCGCGAGCAGGGCGAGCGACGGAATCGTCAGTGCCACACGACTAGACGTCAGCGTGAGCGCGGCGGCCAGCGGAAGCCGGTAGACGAGCGCGGCGACCGCGATGGCGACGAGGGTGCCGACGAGCACGGTCTGGAATGACAGCGACGCGTGTTGATATGTCAAGAACGTGAGAGAGCGAGCGTTGTCGCCGATGTAATCCCACAATTGCACGGTTGTGTTCCCATCCCCGTTGGTGAATCCGACATTACGCATCGGCGTGGGCCGGTGCCGACGTTTGTCCGATCACGCGTGCCTTTACCCTCACCGTGGGCGGATAACCCTCCACCGGTTGCGGCCGGTGCAGAGTCGGCACGATTCGGTGCACGCCGACCGTCGGTGACCACGTCGGGCAGTGTCATCCTGGATGGGTGAGTGAGAGCGCCCCCGCCGATGCAACACCGACCACAGCAGAGCTCGATCCGGACGACCGGGCCCTTCTGGCCGAAGCCGTCCGTTCCTGGACGCGGATCGTCGCCTGGGTCCTGAGCGTCGGCGGCGCGATCGGGTTCGTGGCGTCGTTCGTGCTGACGGTCGAACGGATCGAACTCTTCAAGAACCCCGACTACGTGCCGTCGTGCAACTTCAATCCGGTCCTGAGCTGCGGTTCGGTGATGGCCAAGCCGCAGGCTGCCCTGTTCGGGTTCCCGAACCCGCTGCTCGGCATCGCGGGATTCGCGGTGGTGATCACCACCGGCGTGGCGATCCTCGCGGGTGCACGTCTCGCGGGCTGGTACTGGGCGGGTCTGCAGGTCGGTGTGACCTTGGCGATGGCCTTCATCTGCTGGCTGATCTACTCGAGCCTCTACTCGATCGGCGCACTGTGCCCGTACTGCATGGTCGTGTGGGCGGCGACCCTGCCGATCTTCGTCTTCGTCAGCGTGCGCAACCTCCATGCGAGCGGACTGACCTCGCGATCCGGGGCGGCGCTCGCGGTCGCCCGTAGCCACGCCCTGATCCTGGTCCTCGCCGTGGGGCTCGTGATCGTGCTCATCGCCATCCGGTTCTGGTCGTACTGGTCGAGCTTGTACTGAGGGCGGGGA
>NZ_BACI01000124.1 GCF_000225505.1 Gordonia alkanivorans NBRC 16433
CAGCACCAGCCGTGCCACCGGCCATCACACCGATGATCGTGGCAGCAGCACGACGACTCGCCTCGTCCTCCGGCACACCCACCGAGATCAAACCCTGAGCGATCTTCGCCTCGCCATACGCCGACCACGCATTGATCGAGTTCACATCCCTGTCGGACAGGCCCTTCGGGATGTCGGTGACGAAGTTACCCACACGGATCTTGTCCGGCGGCGGCGCAATCGGACGCACCGGCGGAGCAACCCGCGGCGCAACAGGATTGGTGATCGCCGGCGAATACGGCTGCTGGTAACTCTGCGACAACGACTGGTCATACGACTGATACGGAGCCTCGACCGGCGGACCCGGAATCGAACCCGGACCCGGAACAACAACCGGCTGCACCACCGCATCACCCGGAGCCGGAACACCCGGCGCCACATCCGACGGACTCGTACCACCCTGACCCGGCGCCGAATCCGACGGATCGGTGCCACCCTGCTCCGGAACAGCGAACGCCGCACCCGCACCAGCAGTGATCGACACCGCCACAACAGCAGACGTCACCGACAACAACGGACCACTCGGCGCCCGACGCCTACGATGCCGACCTCG
>NZ_BACI01000123.1 GCF_000225505.1 Gordonia alkanivorans NBRC 16433
TGGGCGGTGCCGTCGGCGCGTTGCCGGTTGACCGACAGATTGCGTCGACGTTTGCGGTCGGTGTCGTCGGTCAGTGTGCCGTCGGGGTCGAGGTGGGCCAGCAGTCGTGCACCGAGGGCGGTGATGTCGGCGGGGGTGTGGTCGACGGCGATCTCGGCCATCTGTCGTTCGGCGGCGACCTTTACGTCGTGGTCGACGGCGTGTGGGATCTGGTCGAGGACGTCGAGTACTGCCCGGACGTGGGAGGTGCTGACCTTGCCGTCGGCCAATGCCTCTGCCAGAGCGGGGCGTTCGGGTTCGAGTGGTTCGCCGGTCGGGCTGAGGTGGGTGGCGGTCGCGTGGCGTTGTTTGGTGCGGCGCATGGGGTCGGCCACGCGTAGGCGGTGGGTCATGAACTGGGTGATGCTGCGGTGGCCGGTCTTGTGGGGTAGGTCGCGGTCGGCGATCTCGATGATCTGTCGGTCGCCGGCGAAAGTGAGTCGGGCGATGG
>NZ_BACI01000122.1 GCF_000225505.1 Gordonia alkanivorans NBRC 16433
CCCACGATCACTGTCGTCGGAACCGCAAGTGAGTCGACTCCTTTGCTGACGTCAATGGAGGCCAGGACCTTGCCCCACATTCCCCGCACCGCAGGGGGGCAACGCAGCACTATGTCGGAACACTCCGCTACAACGTCGGCCGACGCGTGCGGGCCCATCGTCCCGTATTTTACCAACCGTCGGTTGAAACGAGTGTCAAGCATCTCCGGTCCCGCGATGGCGAGCCCGGCTGCGAAGGCTCGCTCCAGTGTGGCGCGGAATCGACGTGGCGACCTTATTAACGTCGATCGGCTAACCAACTGGGAGGGTCCAGTGCTCGCCAAGACGGCACCACGGGCTAGGAGGGGCACCGACTCCGGGTGCTCGGCAGCCCAACCCATGATGGACATCCCGCCCATACTGTGACCGGACACCAAGGCCTTACGACTCGACGTGACGACCGCGCGCAAGACCGCCTCGAGATCGTCGCCGAGCAACGACGAAGAGAAGGGGGCGCGACCCCGGTCACTCCAGCCATGTCCTCGTTGGTCATATACCACCACACGGTGTGTGTTGGCGAAGTGTTCGATCTGAGGTCTCCAGAACCGACCCTGGCAAGCCCACCCGTGGCTGAACACCAACAGCGGCGCATCATCACCCAGCCCGTACTCCTCAACGAACAGCCTTGTGCCGTCACTAGAGAGAACCTCCCGCGACCGCGGCGACAACAGGCCAGCTCCCGAAGAGTCAGAGGTCATCGAGTCAGAGGTCATCGAAGCTCACCGTCACAGCGTCGGTGAGCGGAAGTGCCTGGCACGCGAGTCGCTCACCGTCCTCAATGTCATCGTCGACGAGGATGTTGTTCTGCACCATGTCGACATCACCCTCGATGAGCTTGCACACACACGCGCTGCATGCGCCCTCTCGACACGAGTACGGGGCGTTGTGCCCTCGTGAGAGCAGCACATCGAGCAGCGGCGTGTTACGTGGCCACTCCGTGGTGATGCACTCTCCGTTGAGGTAAACCGTGGCGGTAGCTACACCCTCATCGTCACTGAGTCGACGCAGTGTGGGGGTGTCGAACGGGTCACCCGCCAGCGACTGGAACACCTCCCGATGTACATCCGAATGGTCCACTCCACACGCGGTGGCAGACCTTTCCACCAGATCCATGAAGGGGGAAGGGCCGCAGGTGAAGATCACCGATCCCTTGTGATCACGAATAATCTTCTCGACAGCCTCGGATGTGGGGATCCCGTTCTCCGACTCAAGCCAGTCGACCAAAGTGAACCGCTCGGGGAATTCGGATCTGATCTGCTGAAGCTGGCGCTCGTACATGATCGAATCGGCGTCAAGGTTCGCGTAGAACAGGACGACTTCCCCACTGCCCGACACCAGTGCCGACTTCACCAGCGACAGGATCGGCGTGATGCCGCTTCCGCCGGCGAAGAAAAGCATGTCGACGTCGAGGCTCTTAGCGGTAAACTTTCCCGACGGCGTCAGTACGGTCATTTCCATGCCGACGGAGACGTTGTCGCACAACCAGTTTGACGCGTATCCCCCAGCGGTGCGCTTCACCCCGATCTCGAGGCGGAAGTCATCGACATGAGGTGAACTGCTCAGCGAATAGCATCGTGCGACGTGGCCCGTCTGGTCGGACGGGATCTTCAGCGTAATGAACTGCCCGGGTAGATGCTTGAAATCGTCGACGATCTCGTCAGGCACTTCGAAGGCGATGCTCACCGAGTCCTTGGTCTCTTGCACGACCTCCGACACGGTCAGCGTCCGCGATCGCGCGGTGGTGCCCGGCCGATTCTCCTGCTCGACGGTCATTTGATGATTCCCCGCTTGCGAGCGAAGGCGTAGCCCGCGCGGGTGATAGGCGCAGAGATGTCCTGGTAGCGCGGACCCACAACGCGTGCGACAAAGTCGAAGCCCCGTGCGTCTGCGCCGATCAGCACTCGGGGCTTCTTCTTGTCCATTCCCTTGAGGATGGTGGACGCCGCTTTCTCCGGAGTGGTCCTGGCGATGCTGTTGAACATTGTGGCAATGGTGGCGGTATCTGCCCCCATATCGGATACACCCCGAGCGTTATTGACGATATTTGTCTTGACGCCGCCGGGGTGAACGCATGTCACTGTGACCGGATGCCGACTGATCTTCATCTCTTGGCGAAGCGCTTCGGTGAAGCCACGCACACCGAACTTGGCGGCGTTGTAAGCACTTTGACTGGGAATACCGACCAGACCGAAGACGCTGGAGGTATTCACCAGATGACCATCACCGGAGGCGATCAGATAAGGCAGGAAGGCCTTCGTCCCATTGACGACACCGCCGAAGTTGATACCCATCAGCCAGTCAAAGTCCTCCCAAGACATGTCAACAACGTCGGCGCCGAGGGCGACGCCGGCGTTGTTGAACACCATGTTCACGCACCCGAAAGATGACTGGACGCTTTCGGCGTAATCCTGGAAGGCAGCACGATCTGCCACGTCCAACACGGCGGTCTCGACTTTCGCCCGATGCGCGGTACGGCACATAGCCGCCGTCTCCGCGAGATGCACCTCGTCGACGTCGGACAAGGAAAGGCTGGCCCCGCGTGCGGCAAGTTGAAGCGCAAGGGACCGGCCGATCCCTGAGGCGGCTCCCGTGACGACTGCGACCTGGTTCGCATAGTTATCTGTTGTCGAACTACTCACTGTTGAATACTCACTTCTCGATGACCTACGGCTGGGTTGTCAGGCGATCTCGTACTCGGCGGGCTTGAAGTCCTTCGTCGCTCGCCAGTACTGCCAGGTGAACCCGGGCCACACCGTACGGTTGACACCCTGCGAGTCCAGATACCAGCTCGTACACCCGCCGTTGGTCCATACCCCCTTGGCGAGCTTGTGCTGAATGTTCTTGTTGAAGTGTTCTTGAACCTCGGGCCGCACATCTACACGCTGCGCTCCGCGACTGTCGACGGCGTCGATGGCCTTCATGATGTACTTGATCTGCTGCTCGATCATGAATACGACAGAGTTGTGTCCAAGACCTGTGTTGGGCCCGAGCAGGAAGAACAGGTTCGGGAAGCCCTCGGTGGTGATGCCGAGGTGGGTGTTGATGCCCGTCCGGTGCCAGTGCGACGGCAAGTCTTCGCCCCGGGCGCCCTTGAGCGCGAGTTGATCGAATCCGTCTGTGACATGGAACCCTGTGGCGTAAATGATCACATCTACAGGATGTGACACGCCGTCAGCGGTGACGATAGAATCCGCGGTGACCTTTTCAATCCGATCACTGATCACTGTCGTGTTGGGCGCGGCGAGTGCAGGGTAGTAGTCGTTCGATCCCAGGATGCGTTTGCATCCGATGCGGTAGGACGGCATCAGCTTTCTGCGTAGCTCAGGGTCGGCGATAGAACGCTCGATGTTCCATTTCGCCACTTTTTCGATTGGTCGCATAAGGTTGGAGTGGCCGTTGAGCCCGAAGGCCAGGCTCTCTGCGCCCCAGTAGACCGACCACCGAGCGAGGCGGCGTGTGATAGGGATCTTGCTGAGCACGGTCCGAAGTGCCGTCGGCACCGCGAAGTTCTTGCGTGGAAGTACCCAAGCCGGGGTTCGCTGGAAGACCGTGAGTGTGCCGGCCTCCTTCTGCACGAATGGCACGAACTGAATCGCGCTGGCACCGGTGCCAATGACGGCCACCCGCTTGCCCTGGAGATCCACCGTGTGGTCCCACTTTGCCGAATGGAATGCCTGGCCGGCGAACTCATCGATTCCGGGGATGTTCGGATAGTTCGGGATGTGCAGAGCGCCGACACCGGACACGACGTACTGCGCGATGTACTCCCGGCCCGACTCGGTACGCAGGTGCCACCGAGATTCGGACTCGCTCCAGTATCCGGAGACCAACTTCTGCCCAAAATGGATCTTCTGAGTGACACCACGCTTGTCGGAGATCTCTTTCAGGTACTGCTCGATTTCGGGCTGCGAAGACCACACCTTCGACCAACTACCGCGGCTCTCGAACGAGTAGGAGTACATCAGTGACGGCACGTCGCATGCGCATCCTGGATAGGTGTTGTCGCGCCAGGTTCCACCGACAGAGTCGGCCTTTTCCAGCACGATGAAATCGCTATACCCGCGCCGGCGGAGCTGCACGGCCATACCGAGCCCAGAAAATCCGCTGCCGATGATGAGTACCTTGGTGATTATAGGCTCGGCTATTCCCGGGTCTGTCGCCGTGGCGGCGCGCGCCGCGCGCTTGGTGTTGGAGGACGGCATTGAGTGAAAAGCTCCCTGATCAAATACAGCAGACGGACCTGCACGGCGCGGGAACGCGTCGCAGGTGTGAGAATGTCATCCACCCGAGCCCGCGAACGGAGACATCCGAACGTGGGGTCGAGGGTTGGCGAGTGGCCGAGGGGGCCAGGCTGAGGGTGTTAGCGCAGATCGTCGGGCAGGCTGCGCGTTGCGCGCCACATCGCCATCGTGAATTTCCCCTCCATCATCCCGGCCTCGTGGAAGAACCGGATCATAGGCTCGGACATGAACTGCAAATTGACGCGATAGTTCGGGCTCGTCTGCTGCGCCCACAGCCCGCGCAGACGGTTGATTCCGACAGCGGGGTACACCTTCGGATTGATGAGCAACGGGTACGCAAAGTTCGCAATGACCGCCAGCGTGCCTCGATGCCAAGCGCGCGAGATGCGTCCGCGACGCTGCATCCCCTCCACCATTTCCAGCCGCGCGAAGGTGATGTGGCGGGCCTCTTCGAGAACGTGGATCTTCATGAGCTGGCGCAGCTGCGGCTGCATTTTCGGGTCATTCATCGCCTCACGCTGAGCGCGGTCGAGTATCTCTTCGATGAGCAATGTCGCGCCGGATACAGACGGGCCGAGAGGCACAAAATGCAGAATCTTCGCGAAGCCCAAGAATCCCTTCGGCAACTTGTACGGCGCCAGTCCCGTCTTGTTGATCAACCGGGCAAACATCGTCGAGTGACGTGCCTCGTCGCCGATCTCGTTAAGGGCGTAGAGGGCCCTTTGATCTGTCAGGGCACCTTTGGCAGACATTCGGAGCAGCGCTGAGCTGAGCAGATTCTCTGCGTAGATACCGAAGCTGAGAATGCTGACAATTTCATGGCGCCCGAGTTCCACCTTCTGCTCATCGCTCATTTTCTCCCACAGCTTGGTGCCGTAGAGCGAGACACGATGCTCGGGCAGGAAGTACTTTCCCTCCTCCCAGGGCGAGTCCCAATCGATGTCGATCTCCGCGTCGTAGAACTTTTCGGCCGCCGCCCGCAGGAGTCGGCCGGCAGACCTTTGCATGTCGACGGGCTTGCGGGCACTGACGCGCGACACCCCTTCCGTCGAAACGTCGGGCTTGATCTCAACATTCTGAACGGTCATGTGACACCTCCGTTGTGTTCCGGGCCGAGCTGAGTCTCGTCTCTATACCCGATACTCTGGGTACCCGATACTGCTAGTGTCACTGCCAGTGTGTTCTTTTGTCAACGCTTGATGTGAAGAAAGTGAGCTTTACGTGTCTGACGACCACGATCTCGACTACTCCGGCGAGGGCACCTTGGTGTGCCGCGGCAAGGAGATTGCTGTCCGGGTGAAAATCAAAGGCTATTTCCAGCCCCTCAACGGCTTGTACACCTGGTACGGCAGGATCGACAAAAATGATGCGCTCGACGCCCTCCTCGCGGGCAGGCGCACGGTTGCTGTCTTCGTGACACCAGAGGGCCGCGCCGAGTGCGTCGTGGGCGATCCTGATTTCTGGGACCGCTATCGCATTACGGGCACGAGCAGGCCGCCGTACCACATCCCCACCACGCTCGAAGACGTGGAGTCGATAGCAGAGAGTGAACATCACAGCTGACCGACCCGCACGGAGCCGCCTGTGGGGCGTTCCCCCAATCCAATGAGTCCGAGAGGAAATTCGTACGTGGCCAGGTCGTCGATCGTTCACAACCGTCCATCAAGGCGTTCTGCCGGCACCGGTGAATACAGCGCTCAACTGGAAAAGGTCGCCTGGTTCACGCTGCGGCGCAAGGGATTCGTGGCGTCGGTCTGGGTCGTGGTTGCGGTCGGCTTAGCGGTGCTATTCCCGCAGCTGGAGTCCGTGATCCGACAGCAGTCGGTGGACCCGATACCCGCGGGCGTACCGTCATTTCAGACGCTCGACCGGATGGGTGAGGCGTTCAATGAGAAGGGGGCCAAGACCACCGTCTTCGTCGCCATGGAGAACGACAGGGGTTTCTCGGACACCACCCGCGCCAGGTATGACGAATTGGTGACCGCACTGCGTGCGGACACGGAACACGTCATCGCAGTCCGCGACCTGCTCGGCGACCCGCTCACGGAGAGTCAGGCGCTGAGCAAAGACAAGAAGGCGTGGTATCTGCCTATCGGTGTCACCGGGACGTTGGGCGGACCGGACGCTGCCAACGCCGTGGAAGCGGTCCGTGACACCGCGAACGAAATCTTCAGTGGTACCGACACAATTGTTCGGGTGACCGGTCCACCTGCCACGTTCACCGACCAGCTCGCGGTGGGTGAGACCGATCTGGTCGTGATCACGCTCGCCACGGTGCTGTTGATCGCCGGGATCCTGCTGATCGTCTACCGATCGATCTTCACCGCTCTCATGCCGCTGCTGGTGGTCGGCATGAGCCTGGCAGTGGGCCGCGGGGTGCTCTCGGGTCTGGGCGAATTGGGCATGCCCGTGTCTCAATTCACCTCGATGTTCATGACGGTAATCATCTTCGGCGCCGGAGTCGACTACTCCGTATTCCTCATAAGCCGGTATCACGAGGGCATCCGGGCGGGCGATACCCCTGACGTGGCCATTGCGAACGCCACCGCAACGATCGGTCGCGTGGTGCTCGCGTCCGCAGCGACAGTTGCCTTTGCTTTCTTAGCGATGGCGTTCGCCAAACTCAGCGTGTTCAACACGCTCGGCCCGGCGTGCGCGATCTCTATCGCCTTCGGCTTCCTGGCAACCGTCACTTTGCTGCCCCCCGTGCTGTCGTTCGCGGCAAAGCGTGGCGCGGGTCTACCTCGTCGTGACCTCACCAGACGGTACTGGCATCGGGTGGGAACGGGGGTGATCCGGCGGCCGGTCCCGCTGCTCGCGGTGAGCCTGGTGGCACTGATCGCTCTCGGCCTCATCGCGACCACCATGACAATCACCTATGACGATCGGGAAGGTCAGCCGCCGGACACCGGAAGCAACGAGGGATACGCGCTGCTGAACCGGCACTTTCCCAAAGACACCATCATCTCCGAATTCCTTCTGGTGGAGTCGAACGAAGACATGCGCACCGGCCAGGGACTGGCCGATCTTGAACAGATGGCGTCGCGCGTCGCGCAGACGCCCGGCGTCACCCGCGTCATCGGGGTGACCCGCCCGACGGGCGAGAAGCTCGAGCAGGCTGAGTTGTCATGGCAGAACGACCAGATCGGTAGTGGTATCACCGAACAGACCGATGACGCACAGTCACGGAAGGGCGACCTGGACCTACTAAAGACCGGGTCATCACAACTCGCCGACGGTCTTGCTCTGCTGAACGAGCAGGTCACCACCAACCTCGCGCCGCTGTCGGGGTTGCTCGAGCAGGCCTCGTCGGCCGGCGAGCAGCTCAGCCAGTATCGTCCGCTCGTCGATCAGCTGGCTGCTGCGGCGCCCGCACTTGATGAATTCTCCCAACAAGCTCCCGAGCTGTCTCGAGTGGCACGACAAGCACAGTCGGCTGCCGACGCCGTCGCACCGGCGTTGAGTGCACTCGATGCTCCCTGGTGCGTCCAGATCCCGCAGTGTTCGGCCTTGCAGACACAGACCTCGGACATCCGCGCATTGGCCGACAACCAGTCCCTCGGTCGTATCGCGGACTTCGCTACCCAGCTCGGTGGAGTCGAGGGCCCGGGAACGGCGGACCTCGCGCAGTTGCAGAGCTCATTGAACGTCCTCGACTCCGCTCTGCAGACGATCAACGGCCAGGACCTCGGCAGTCGGTTGTCACAGCTCCAGACGGGCGTCCGAGCGCTCGCCGACGGGGCCCGACAGCTGTCCGGCGGTGTGAGCGCATTGGTGGACAGCAACGTACAGCTGCTGGCGGGCCTGTCTCAAGTGGCCGCCCAGCTACGCGCGCCCGCCCGGGACATCGGCAACACTGACTCGGCAACGGGGTTCTACCTACCCGCCGACGCGTTCAAGGATCAACAGTTCAGCCAAGTGGCGCGCCAGTTCATCTCGCCGGATGGCAAGACTGCTCGCTTTGTAGTGCAGACCGCCTACGATCCGTATACCGCGGATGCCATGACGTTGGCGAACAGTCTGTCGAAGGTGGCCGAGGACGCCATGCCGAACACCACGCTGCAGGGTGCGCGCGCATCTGTCGCCGGGTTCCCGGCGATCAACGCCGACATCCAACGACTTCTGGCGTACGATTTCAAGTTACTCGGATTCGGAACGATCCTGATAGTCGGCCTGATCCTAATGCTCTTACTCAGGGCGATCGTCGCACCGATCTATCTACTGGCCACTGTCGTTCTCAACTACGCAGCCGCTCTGGGCATCGGTGTCCTAGTTCTGCAACACATTTTCGGCAATGAAATTGCCTGGCCGGTCCCGCTGGTGTCTTTCATCGTTCTAGTGGCAGTGGGGGCCGACTACAACATGCTGTTGGTTTCCCGGCTCAGAGAGGAATCGGTGGCCAATATCCGGCTCGGAGTTCTACGCACCGTCGCATACACCGGCTCGGTCATCACCTCGGCCGGTTTGATCTTCGCGGCGAGCATGTTCGGACTCATGCTGGGATCGATCGACGTGATGGTGCAGATCGGCTTCATCATCGGTATCGGGTTACTCCTGGACACCTTTCTCGTCCGCACGATTGTCGTCCCTGCGCTGGCAGCATTG
>NZ_BACI01000121.1 GCF_000225505.1 Gordonia alkanivorans NBRC 16433
CTCGGCGGACTCCTTCGAGGTGGTCCCCGCGCGGGCGCCGGCATCGACCTGTGCCTGCACTGCCCACCGACGTACCGTCTCCCCGCCGACGCCGACCTGCTTGGCGATCGCCTCTGCCGCGGCAGTCAACGACGTGTACTCCCCGCCGTGCGCCTCCAGCAACCGTAAGGCCCTCGAACGGACCTCCGGATCGATTTTCTTAGGCATATGCTCATCCTTCCTGACTCAGAAGGAAGCGGCATCAAAGCTGGGGTGATTCAGTCTGACTCATGGCGGTGTGGGTCGAATGACCCGACCACCAACGCAAATCGTGCGCTCCGGGTACTGGTGTCGACTGATCGGACGAACGGAACGGGTGTCAGCCGTATCCGCTACATTCGGTTCATTCTGTAGCAGAAGGCGGAGGTGGCGGGTTGTCGAAGAACCCTACGACGGTGCCGGTGTGGACGATCGCGACGGATCGCGCGGACGTGCCCGCCGTGATCGGCGAGAACGCGCTCACTCCCGAACGACTA
The DNA here is from genome assembly GCF_000225505.1 of Gordonia alkanivorans NBRC 16433. Lineage (GTDB taxonomy): Bacteria > Actinomycetota > Actinomycetes > Mycobacteriales > Mycobacteriaceae > Gordonia > Gordonia alkanivorans. The sequence goes on from NZ_BACI01000121.1 coordinate 516, forward strand.
GATAGTCTTCGAACCGCTCTCGCAGCACTCAGTGACATCCCACTCACCACTCTCGAGGCGCACGATGTGCCCAAGGCACTCGACAGGTCGAAGGGCATTCACCTGCATGGCGTCAGTCCACTGGCCACGCAGCTGTCCGAGCTCGTGAAGAAGACCCCCAATGTCGTCCCGGACGGCGGCGAGACGCTGTACAAGATGGTCGTACCCCCGAAATTCGCGTCGCAGTTCGCTTCCGGAATCGTGAAACCGATGGCGTCGTCTAATACCGCAAATGGCATCCACAGTGCGCTGTCAGACGGGTCCAAGATAGCCGCGCAGGCGTCCTTCGTTCCGGTGAGCGCCGGCAAGGCAGCCGCTGCCGGAGCAGCTACCGGTTCCGCTACGACGGCGGGCGCAGCCGTGGCTGGTGCCGGCGCGCTGACTCTCGCCGCGCCGCTCGTTCTCATGGCTGTCGCGGTCGGCGTCAGCGCCTACGCCGACCATCAGCGACAGAAGACCATGGAACGGATCACCGAACTCCTCGAGAAACTCATCGCCCATAACCTCGAGGCAGAGCAGCACAGCTTGGAGGCATGCCGCGGCGCGATCGTCAAAGCGACGTCGGTTCTTCTCGACGAGGGACGCATCGGCGCCAGCCTGGGACTCGACTCGACGGTGTTCGCCATCGAAGAAGCACTTTCGCGCGCAAAGTCGCGGATTGCCAAGTGGGAGAAGGAACTCAGCAACCTGAGTGGTGACAAGGTCGAACTCACTCAGCTTGCCAAGCTCATTCCAACGATTGAGAAGGCCGACGGTGAGTTCTACGTCCACGTCGAGCTCGCCCAGCTCGCCATTGCGATGAAGCAACGTGTCATGATCCTGCAGGCCGTCGAGCACGCTCAGCTTTCCGAAGGCAACCCGTTTGAACGGTTCGTCGCGACGTTGCAGGCCGAGAAGCGGGATGTCGACTCACTCGAACAGCGCCTTGAAGCTGTGATACTCCGTTTGTCGGCACTGCAACTGGACCGCTCGCACGGCATCCGGGACGTGGTGTTCTCCTCCGGCGAGGTCGACAAGTTGCTGGAAACGACCCGTCGGCTGCGCGATCTCGGCCAGTCGGTCCAGCTCAGCGCCCGCCAATCGGAGGTGACCATCGAGATCCTTCAAGAGAAGGACGGCTCGGTCGTCGTCTTCCCGGCGATCGCCTCGTGATCTGTCGACGCACCGCAGTGAGCGCGAAACACTATGGCATTCAACGGACGTAACGCAGACCCCAAGGTCGTGCGAGCCAAGCTGGCTCGAATCTGGGAGCCGCACGTCGCACCGCTCAACGAGTTGGCGAACCGTATCGCCGACGCTGAAGGACTCCCCCACGGTCATGTTCCGTACGTCGACCCGGACGCCGGTGGCATTCGAGCACGGATGCTGGTGTTGCTCGACAACCCGTCCACGAAGGCCGAAGCCGGAACCGGCTCTGGACTTCTCAGCTTGGACAACAACGACCGCACTGCGCGAAACTGCCGAGAAGCGTACGCGCGACACGGCGTTGCGTGGGCTGACGTCGTGCATTGGAATGTTGTTCCGTTCCCTGTTGCCGGCGAGAAGAACGGCGGATCCACCCCGAGTGAACGTGTGCGTGCCGTTCGCTGGACACGTGAAGTCGTCGACCTGCTACCCAACCTCGAAATCGTGCTGCTACTCGGCGCGGCAGCCCGGGACGGATGGACACGAGCAGGAGTCAACCGACCCGGCGTGTACGTACCGGGCGGCAATATCCCGCACTGTTCCATGCGTGGATTGAACACCGCCGGTGGCAGGGAACGGTTCGAAGACGCGATTGGCGATGTTGCGCAACGTCTCCGACCCAACGGGTAATGCCATTTCCCGATTGGAATCGTGGCGCGGCCCCTCCATCTGAGTGGTGGCGCGCGTTCTGGTTCACTCGATGTCAATGGAGCTATACGAATCGACGTGTCGACCCCGCGTAGTCACCTGACGTGTTTGTCGAGAGTTTTGCAGAAGAATTCCGGAGTGCCTGAATGAACCCACCTGAGTCCCCATTTGTAGATATCCCTCGGAGCGAGTGGATCGCTTCAAACCGATCGGCGTTCGCGATCTGGGATGCGTACCCGGTCAGTCCGGGCCACGCCCTTGTGATCTCGCGCCGAGAGATCGAGGACTGGTGGGTCGCGACAGCCGAGGAGAAAGCAGACCTGTTCGGACTGGTCGACGAAGTGCGGGACGTGATCCTGGCGCAGCACGGTCCCGTCGACGGCTTTAACGTGGGTTTCAACGCCGGGCGTGCCGCCGGCCAAACGATCAAGCACCTCCATATCCATGTCATCCCTCGGCGACAAGGCGACGTTCCAGACCCGCGGGGAGGCGTTCGGCACGTCATCCCGGAACGGGGCAACTACTTGGCGCCGACTGAGCCACCGGATGGTGGCCTCGTACCGGCCTCGCCCGTCCTGATCGATGGTCGGGCCAAATACCTTCTTCCGGAGTTAGTCGCCCACCTCCGCAACTCCTCCCTGGACCGCATCGACATCGTGGTCAGCTTCATTAAGATGTCTGGGCTTGGTCTACTCACTGGTGCACTCGGTGATGCGTTGGACCGGAGCGCGGTTGTCCGAATTCTGACGACCGACTACTTAGGCCTCACCGAGCCTCTCGCCTTGGCCAGGCTGCATGACCTGGCCGATGACTACCCAGGCCAGCTGGCGGTCAAAGTCTTTCAAGATAGTGAAACGAGCTTCCACCCGAAGGCGTATCTCTTCTACTCGTCCGCTGCAGGCGGTGGCGAGGCAGCATTTGTGGGGAGCAGCAATTTGAGTCGCTCCGGCCTTAGCGGCGGGATCGAGTGGAGCCTGCACGTCGGGTCAATCGAGGATCTCAAGCGCGGCTTCGAGGACCTATGGTCGGATCACCGCAGTATCCCGCTGACGAATCAGTTGATCGCCGACTACCGACCTGCGCCACAGCACGTTCCGGCCGTCATCGAAGTTGTAGATTCACCGGAACCGGTGCCGTCTCCCCGACCGATTCAACTAGAAGCCCTAGAAGCACTCGCGCGTACCCGCGACGAAGGGTTTAGGGCCGGAATGGTCACCCTCGCTACGGGGTTGGGGAAGACCTGGCTCGCCGCCTTTGATGTTGCCCGCTTCGGCGCACCAAGGGTGCTGTTCCTCGCGCACCGCGAGGAGATCCTCATCCAAAGTCGGGACGTGTTCAGACGCCTGATGCCTACGGCCAGCATGGGACTGTATTTCAGTGGACACGACGACTATCGGGCTGACGTCGTTTTCGCCTCGGTACAGACTCTGTCGCGCAATCTCGCGCTGTTCGACTCAGAGGAATTCGACTACATCGTCGTCGATGAGTTCCACCATGCGGCAGCCACTACCTACCGTGCCGTGCTTGACCACTTCACCCCCCAGTTTCTGCTAGGTCTCACCGCCACGCCCGACCGGATGGACGGCGCAGACCTATTGGCGCTGTGCGCAGATAACCACGTGTACGACTGCGACCTCGTAGACGGAATTCGAAGGTTCGAGCTAGTCCCCTTCCATTACTGGGGAGTCCCGGACCCGGTGGATTTCGAGCCAATCCCATGGCGCAACGGACGGTTCGACCCCGAGGCGCTTGAAGCGGCATTTGCTACCCAGGATCGCGCTCAAGCAGCGCTCGACGAGTGGCGATCACGGAAGGGGCAGCGCACGCTCGCATTCTGTGCGTCGAAGCATCACGCCGACTTCATGGCTGACTTCTTTGCTGATCGTGGTGTCCGCTGTGCATCCGTTCACAGTGGTCCCTCCAGCGCGCCCCGTAACGAGACGATCGACGCTCTGCGGGACGGTGAGCTCGAAGTCGTGTTCGCAGTTGACCTTTTCAACGAGGGCCTGGACGTGCCTACCATCGACACCGTCCTGATGCTTCGCCCGACAGAGTCATCCATCATCTTCCTGCAGCAACTTGGACGTGGACTCCGAATCTCGGAGGGCAAGGACGCGCTGACTGTCATCGACTTCATCGGCAACCATCGTTCGTTCCTGTTGAAACCAAGAACCATCCTTTCTCTCGCGAAACGCACCGCGCCGACGACGCTGCAGGTCCTCCAAGCCATGGAGAACGGCGACTTCGACCTCCCTCCTGGTTGTTCAGTTGACTATGAGCTCGTCGTGGTCGACATGCTTAAGTCATTGACCCGCACGACAGCATCCGACGCTGTCGAAGAATACTGCCGTTCGTATCAGGAGGATGAAGGACTTCGACCGACAGCGGCACAGACATTCCGAGCAGGACACGACCCAGCGACCGTCTCATCAAGGCACGGTGGCTGGTTTGGCTTCTTGGATACGTTGGGACTCCTCGGCCCCCGACAGGAAGCCGTCTACTCTTCCCACGCCGACGTGCTCCGAGCAATCCAGGTCGAGGACATCACGAAGTGCTACAAGCTGATCGCGATGCGGGCGCTGTTGCACGACGGGCGATTCTGTACTGGGGACTCAGTGGCGAACAATGCGTCGACATCACGGCAGCTGCTGTTAGCGGACCCACGTCTCGCACGCGAAGTGCCTCAGTCCCAGTTCCCCGACCTTCAGCACGCACCCGAGCAGAAGTGGAGGTCGTACTGGCTCAGCTGGCCGCTTTCTCGGTTGACCGGCGCGGACGGCTCGTCGTCGCGCCGGGACCACTTGTTCCGTCTGGACGCGGAACGCTTAATCCCGAACTTCAACATCGCACCCGATCACCGGGACGTCTTCGAGAGTATGGCGGCCGAACTCATCGAGTATCGCCTCGCCAAGTATCTCCTTAAGCAGGACGCAGGTACCAAACGCCGATGGCCCTGTCGGGTGGCACTCGTCGACGGCCTCCCGTCGGTACTACTTGATCGACGGCAGTACGCCGACCTTCCGGTCGGCGAGGAGAAGTTGGTGGCCGAGGGTGCCACCTATGAAGCCGTCTTCTCCTCTGTCGCAATCGACGCCATCCGCGCAGGCGGAAACGAAGATTTCGCACCCCGATTGCTCAAACGTTGGTTCGGCCCGACCGCCGGGTACCCCGGGCACGTACATACAGTCGAACTTGTACAAGAGGACGGTCAGCTCACGCTCCGGGAAAATCGTGCTGATGACGGTGGCCGCGTGGAGCTTCCGTTGTTCGGCAGCTTTACTACCGCGATCGGAGCTGGCCCGGCTTCGGGGTCACAAGGCACAATCCGCTCCAGCATCGCTGTGCGCGAGCGCACGGATATCGACCTCTCGTCAGGCAACCAGTTCGTCTGCTTTGCTGATGCGGGAGCGCTAGATCCGAGCGGCGGAGTTCTCGCTGGCGAACCACTTCTGTTCGAGTGGGGGTCGGCCGCGTCTCCGACGGAACTCATCGGCGAAACGATACTCGCCGAGGTTGAACATGGAGGTCAGTCGAAACGGCAGCTGGCGACGGTCAGGAAGATCGACAGCAACCTCGTGCTGGAGTCGGCGGACGGATCGAGACACATCACCACCGGAGCAGACGTACTGCAAGCGGCACGTCTCGTGACCGAACTATCCGAGAGTGACATCAATCCTCTAGCAGATCGAATCGGCGACCAACTCAAGAGCTTTGACGTACCGGAGCTCTACGGGGAAACCTACAATCCCGGCAACTGGCGGTCCGGACATGTATCGCTCGCGCGACACGCCGTTCTGTTCGTGACCCTTGAGAAGCGTTCGGACAGCATCCAATACGTCGAGCACTTCGAAGGTCCGGATCTGTTCGTATGGAGTTCGCAGAACTCGACCAAACCCGAAGGTAAGAAGGGCCGAGAAATTCTTGAGGCTCCAGCCACCGGAAAATCTATCGAGCTGTGGATGCGTCGCAAGCCGAGCGACCCGTTCACATACCTTGGTCGCGTAATTCCACTGGGGCACGAGGGTTCGCAGCCGATGACAGTCAAGTATCGGCTGCTCACGCCGCTGTCCGGAGAACTTCGACGGCGTCTGAACTTCGATGAACACAACCGCGCGTAACGCCTAGCCCCTACGCGGTATAACCGCATACACGGAAGGTCACCGTCGACAAGGTCGGCAGTGACCTTCCGCTGGCTTACGCCTGAACTTCTGTGGGCATCGTCCTGAGGCTCGCGATCGGCTGACCGGACTTCTTCACCTTCCACAGCGACCAACCGTCGACGGTCGATCGCTCGGAATCCCCATAGAAGCGGAGTTGCGCGAGAGCTGCCTCATCGGGGCCCTCGAACTTGCGGCGGCCGACAATCGCGTAGTCCAGAACGACGCTCCAGTCGCTGGTGTCGAGCACTGCCCCAGGGACGAACCCGCCCTCGCACTCCATGTAGATGGCAACCCTGTTGCCTGTTCCCCGGTTTCGGGGGCGGTCGGACGTCTTGGTTGGAAGCTGAATTCTTCGAGTGCCGAACGGCTTCTGCGGTCCCTTTTTAACGTCGACGTGCGCTGAGTTGTCACCTGCGCGGTGGCTCGGATGTTCGACTAGTGGTGGATCATGCCTCTGGCCTAGTTCAGGTTCCCTGACTGATGTTTGGTTTTGCCCCTCTATATGCTCCGCGCGGGTGGCTGCCGAGCCGTCATCCGACACCCTGGATGAGACCCCAGGTAGCTGGATCCTCCCCAGCGCGTCGTCGCCTAGCTGCACAACCTCGTCGTAGGTTCGGTCGAGATGAGCCGCGATGCTGCTGTTGTCGAGTGGCTCCTCCCCATCGAGACCGAACCGCCGAATCAGAATCTCAGCTTCATCAGGGCCCAGATCGACGATCGCCCGCAGGATCTCGTCGACGCTTTCACATCGTTTGAACCGCACCGCACTCGCGACGACACTTCGAATGTGCGCACTAGCTCGCTGAATGATGGCTGCGCTCTGCGCAACCGTGGCCGTTGCAGTCTCAGCGAGTTCTCGGTCGTTCTCGGTGAGCGCCTGGCCCTCGTGGTCTTTCACTTCGGGTAGCCACTCCTTCACTACTGCTGGGACGCTGTGGACCTCCACAGTTTCGAGGTTTTGCGCGATCTCGGTGAGCTGCTCGAGGAAGGTCCCGTGCGCACCGTTCTCCGGGTCTTCAGAGCTGCCTTCGGCGTAGAGAATGACGAACACCGCGGCGCGTCCGTCGGCCTTTGGTCGGAGCACTCGACCCATTCGTTGGATCATCTGACGCCGAGTGCGACTCGCAGCGAGGACGATCGCAACGTCCGCTTCAGGAACGTCGATACCTTCGTCGAGAACACGGGGGGCGGCCAAAGCCGTGAGGCTTCCGTGCTTGAAGCGACGAAGGAGCGCGATTCGCTCATTCCGGGTGAGGTCGCTCGTGTATGGCGCCGCTGCGATTCCAACTTGTAGGAGAGTTTCGGCTGCAGAAGCGGAGGCCGACATGGTCTCAGCGAAAACTAGCGCCCGACTCGACCGTTCGAGTACAGGCGCGATCTCGGCGAGTGCCTCCTCTTTGCCGGAGATCGAGGCGAGAAGGTCACGGCGGTCGGAAAATGCTTTGAGGTATCGCCGAGCGGATCTGACGGAGGCGTCGCCGCTGAAGTCGTCCTTCGCCAGCAATTGAACGTCCTGCAGAAACGATCCGAACGGCTCTGCGCGGCAGCCGAATTTGCCGATCAGGTTGGTTCGCTCACCGCGGGCAATCTCGTCGAGGTTGTCGTAGCGTGCCCTCTCACCTGGCGAGAACGGTACGGGCACGAGGGCCACGTTTACTGGTGCGAGGATGCCGTCCTTGTACCCGCGCTGGTAGGTACAACCGGAGATTACGTTCTCAAAGAACGGCAGCAACACTCGGTCGATGCCGTCGTCCGAGCGTTCCAACGTGGCAGTCAAACCAAGGCGATGATCGAACGAACTCGTCGAGAGGACTTTCGCGAAAGAGTCCGCGGCGTAACGGTGTACCTCGTCGGCGACGATAAGCGACCCCGCCGGCGGCTTTTCGGCAGCAGGCATTACGGCCGACTGCACGGTGGACACGATCACATCGAATTGACGAAACGAGTCCTGATTGGCATCGCCGCGTCGCCCAACCCGCAACGCGCCACTTGCCGCCACGAGGCGTTCATGCCACTGGCGGAGCAGATCTCGCGACGGTACGACGACGAGGACCCGGCGACCGTCGGCCACCGCCTCGAGGGTGGCGGCGATTCCGACTTCAGTCTTTCCTGACCCGGTAACAGCTTCGATGACTGCTCGTCGCCCATGCTTGCGCCATTCGGCGAGCGCCTCTTTTTGCCAGGCGCGCAGCGGTTTCAAGCTTTCGCCCCCCGCGAGCGGACCCACAGCATCGTGCCGGCTTTGGTCATCTCATCTAGCTGACCGTCCTCAACCAACGCGTCGAGCACGTCTCGCGTAGCGCTCTCGTCGAGTTTCGAGATGTGGCACGCGCGGTCGATCGTCAGTGGAACGCTCGGCCACGCGGCCGCCACCAACACATTCCGAAGTGTCCCTTGCGCGGGGGGAGTTGCGGGCGTCGGGCTCTCGGTGTCGGTCTCGGTCTCGGGTGCATCGCGACGCAACAAGTCGTCTCGAGCGTTCACGCCCGGCTTGTAGTCGGACTCATCGTGCCGGCGTTTAGCGCTCTCGGCGAAAAGGTCGCGTAGTACCCGTTCAACCTGCGGTTCAGGAACCTGGAACTGTGCCGCGAGTTCCCTCGATTTCATCGATCGATAGTGTGGCGCACCGGCAACAATCGCGTCCCGGAGACTTTCGTCCGAGATCCGAACGTAGTCAGTCTCGGACGGCAACCTCTCTTCGACGGTTGTCAACGCAGAGTTCTGCTCAATCGGCGGCGACGTCTTTTTTACGATTGTTTCGACGGGGGTGGTGTCGGATAGTGCCCCGTCATCCGGCTCATCACCGCGGTTCTCAATGGCAGGCACCGGCGGTCCATCATCCGTGGGACTGTCTAGCCCATTGGCGCCGCCGCCGACGACGACGACAGTCGAGACCGTCGAGGGATCGTTCGAAAGCTGTAGGCCGGGCTCGATTCCCAGTCTGTCGAGTTCGGCCCATAGGGAGGACATTGCTTCGACGCGACCGGCGTAGAACTCGGATTCCCGCACTCGCCAGAAAGTCCAGCCGCAACGTCGAAGCTCGATCTCACGCTCGAGATCTTCCCGCAGCTGTTCGGGTGTCGTGTGGAACGCGTCCCCGTCACACTCGACTGCCAAGCGCGACGCACTGCCGGTCACAACGAGGTCGATTCGACGGTTGTTCACCGGGATCTGCGGATTGACGTGGTAGCCCCGCGCAACGATTTCGTTGAACACTCGCTGTTCAAAGAGACTGTCAAAACGCGGATCTCGCACGTCGTTCGGCACGTTCTCGGGGACCGGCTCGGTGGTGGCGACGGTCCGGGAGGTCATGTGTTCCAGGAGCGACTTGCGTAGGTCACCGGTGCGCAGTCGGTCCAGGGTTACTGAGTGGAATAGCCACATCTGGTCCTTCGCGCGGGAGGCGCCGACGTTGAAGCGCTGCTCGAACTCTGTGCGCGTCAGAGACTGGAAGTTCTGGTCGGGTGCCACGACCAACGACAGGAAGATGACGTCCCGCTCGTCTCCCTGGAAGTCAGGCGGAGTCCCAACCCGGAACCGCCGCTCATCCCACTCGTCCTCCGAGATGTTTCCTCGGAGCGCATTCTGGATCGCGGTGACTTGGCCCTGACCCTGTAGGACAACGACTCCCATCGTCTTGCCTTCGTACTGCGGGTCGTCAAGGCATGCGCGCACTTGGTCTGCGATTGCCACGGCCTCCGCCTTGTTGGCGAGTGTCGCGTTCTTTCCGGTGACGGTTGCGCCGGTGACGTAAGTACTTCTGAGCGGCGGTAACCGATCGGAACCGAACTGACGGACCGGCACCAGCGGAGCGTCACGATAGAACTGATTGCTCGACCAGCTGATGATCTCCGGCATCGACCTGAAGTGCTCACGCAGCCGGACAACTTGACCAAATCTCGATCGCAAGAGGGAGAACAGGCTCGACCGCGGAGTGAACGTATTCCGGACGTGGTCCGGTAGATCACCGAGATAGTTGTCGAGGCGGGTGAATACGTCGTCGAGACCACCCAGAGCTACTTCGCTTGGTGTGCACTGCTTGTCGTCGCCCACGACGATGACGCGCGGCGCTAGCCAGAGCAAATACAGGTTCGTGATGTCGACCTGGCTGGCTTCGTCGACGATGACGACATCGAACGCACCGGGCTGCGGCGGGATTGACGCGAGCACCTGCTGCGTGGGCATGACCCACGCCGGCACCGCACTCTGGGCCTCCCGCATCGCGGTCCGGGCTGCTTGTCGAAACCGCTCAGCGTGCTTGCCGGTTCCCTTGCCAATGCTGCGAATGTGGTCGCGATAGGACTGCAGTGCAGTGACTTCGCTGGCACTCATGCGCTCCAGACAGCTCTTCCATGCGCGTTCAGCTGCCAATTTGGATGTCAGAGAGCTGATGTCAGCGGTGACCGCGTCAAGTTCACTGCTGAGCTGTGCTTCGCGTCCGGGGGTCCGTTGTTGTTCAACCCAGTCGTGTGCACGTCGCCAGTGCCACGCGTCGTGAATTGAGTCGAGACGAGTCAGCAGATCGGGGTCGGACGGGTTCGCGGCGAGTTCGGAAACTAGCGCGGGTGAGGCTGAGCGCACACGCTGCACAATTGCCTGGCAATCCCGATACTCACGTTGCTGTTGCTGCGCATGCAGATACGCCCCAACCGCGTTATCGAAACCCTGTCGAGACGCGTCCTGAATGCTCTGCACCAAATCGTTAGCTTCGGTCGCCGGCGCTGGTCCGAAGGCGTTGCGGAGCTCGTCGGTGATCACCGTCAGTTCGTGCCGCGCGGAGCGCCGCTGGAGTTCAAGCGTGATGGCTGACGCTGCTTGAGAGAAGCTCTCGACCTCATCGATACTGCGGACGACGACCTGGCGACGAGTGCTGCGATACAGATTGTCTTTGAGGTCGCGGCTAGTCGCCACCAATCGCTCAATCGTCGACAGATCTCGTCGAGCAATGACGAGATCGTTCACCTGTGCCGAACGCGCCGGCGCGCTGCCAAGATCCAGCCCGAGGTCGGCAAATGTCTGCCGTGCAGATTCGACTGCGTCGAGCGCTTTGAGGTGCGCGACAGCGATTTCGAGCTCTTCGAGACGCTGCACCGGGTCACCGTCGACGGTGAGATTGAGGTTGAGCTCGTCGTACGCCTTCTGCTCTGCAGATCGGCGGAACCGCCCCTTCCACTCAGCACCAGCCTGCAGTCGGGCGAGCCACGTTTCCACAGTTCGGAGTGCCCCGCGGGTCACAGCAGGTGCTTCAACCACAGCGCTGCGAACCATCTGGTCGCACCGACTCGCTTCCTGTACGAAGAGGTCCAGGTCTTGGACGCGCGCCCATAGATGATCGACCGCACCTGAGAGGACTCGGTTGGCGAGTTGTTGCTTCTCCGGTGACAACCCGCGGGCGGTGGCAGCTGCGTCCCTAAGCGCGTCGCATTGCGTAAGAACCTGCTGCGCAGTGTCGTTGTCGACACTCTCGATAATCTCAACGAGCTCACGGGTCTGGGACGGAAGCTCAACCGGCGGGCGGTGGACAGCCTCGAACAGATGCGCCATCCGGTCTGCGCTGGGGAGCAGGCCTTCCAGAGGCGGCAAGACTTGATCAGCCCGAGCTGCGTGACCTGGTGTTTGAAGGGTAAGGAGTCGGACGAACTCCCTGAACTCCGGTGGAGTCAGTGGCGGTTCGGACGCATACAGCGGACCCGGCAACCAGGACAGTCGTTCACGCTTCTCCTCCAACAGACGGACGATGGCGGCCAGCGTTCCGCTATATCCCGGAGCTACTTCGGGATGCTGAAACGTCTCGGCTTCGCGCAGAGCTCGGATCGATTCGAGGGTCGTCGAACGCCGTGCGCGGGCTTGCTCACGCTTGTCGGTTAGGTCCGCGATCGTGCGGTCGGACGCTTCAGGGAAGAAAGACGTCTTTCGCTCAGCGATTGTGGCGACGCTGCGGTTCAGCTCCTGCGAACCGCCGCGTGACAAATCGGTGATCGAGACACAAAGCTCTTGCATGTCTTCCGGAAGTTTGTCCCGAAGAACTTGCAGCGCTTGGGATTTCTCGCTGGTGACCAGCACGCGCTGCCCTCTGGCCAGCAATGCCGACATCAGGTTCGCGATCGTGTGCGTCTTGCCCGTGCCAGGAGGCCCCTCTACAACGACACCGCTGTCGCCGCCAAGTCGCTCAATGATCTTCGACTGCTCAGCATTCGCCGGCAGCGGAAACAGCGGATCCTCGGCAAGTTCCTGCGGCGCCGTGGCACCGGTGGACTCCAACCACTGGACCCGCTCCTCCGCCTCGATGGCAGTAACGAGCTGGGCGAGGCCGAGTGGAGTCTTAGCTGAGACCTGTTCGGCTTGATGGATCATCTGGTCGTAGTACTCGACCAGCGCGAACGCACCACGCTTTCGCAGGACCAAAGCCGGCGCGAGTGCAAGTGACACGTCGGCAGAGGTGGTGGTCGGCGGTTCGAGCGCATCAGTGAGCGAGACCTCCACACCCAGCGCTCGAGCCGCCCAGCTCTTCAAGAACAGCTGGATCGAGGGATCGAGCGGAGACGCCGACTCTTTGAGTTGCGCGAGCAGTGTCCGACTCCCGGACTGGTCAAAAATCTCAAGTCCCGTGAGAAGCTCGCTGTCTTCTAATCGACAGGACGACAGTTCTACGAGTCTCACCAGAAGGTCACCGGTCGACTCGTCCCGTTCGACAGTCGCCTCTTGCGTCACGAGATGCGTATTAACTCGCGAACCGCCGGCCATCTTCGGCGGAAGTGTCAGCAGTCCGGACGCAACAACCAACTCAACCGACTCGGGCCGTGCGTTGAGCTCGTGCAGTACTTCTGTGAGGACCTGATAGAGCTCGTAGTGGGGTCTACGCTGTCGATCCGTCTGCGCCCATGCTGTCCACTCCTGATACCAGCTGCGGTACTCCCCACGAGCACGTTCGACCTCAGGTACAGACGTAGATCCGAGCGGCTCGAGTTCACGAAACTGCGGTCCAGCAGTGTCGCTGCGCATGACGTCGTCGGTTGCGGTTAGCCACGGCAAGAGCGACTGAGGTAGCGCGGGCGGCTCCTCCAGGTGCACGCGCGCCGCTTGAACAACTACGTCGCCGGCGGTCGCGGCGTTGTCCACCTGGAAAGGTGCACTACCAGGGAAAAGCCACTGAATCCGCTCGTGATCCTCTACCCGGAGGACCGGTCGTGTCCGGGCTTTCACCATCTCCCGGAGAAATTGCATCAATCTGCCAACGCGATCTTTCAGATCGACATCGTTCTCTCGACTGGCCACTACACAACCCACTAACTCAGGCCGCATCGTCGCGGCTCTCCATAATCGAGAGTCACAATAGCTGTCCAGCGCGACAGTTAACGTTACTAACTGTCCCGAGGGCGGAAACTAGACCTGACGATCAGGGTCGTAGTCACCAAAAATAGTCCGATCGGTTGACATCGGTGTGTCACGCTTTTCTCGGTCGCGTCTCTGCCGCGCTGCCGCCGTGGCTCTAACCGATGTCTCTCGACGTAGGGTCCGACATGTTGTCGAGACGGTAAGCACCATCAACTGGCGAGGACAGATTTGTCCCAGATCTGGCGGAGACGGTGATCAGCACCCACGTCCGGCGGTAAGTCTTCGTGATGACTTCCTCCCGACGTCAGCAGCGACTGCGCCCGGCCACTACCGAAATCACACGGATTGTCGGCCGCGCTTCTTGATCGCCGCCACAAGCTCGGACCACTTTGCATCGCCCAGGGACACCACTGACTCCGCTTTCGGATTCGATGCCCGACGAATCCCGTCCGAGATCTCCTTCGGCATCGGGTCGCCGTACGCAGTCGGCACCTGTATGGCGTGCGCGATCAACTCCGTGTCGAATCGGTAGGGATACTTCAACTCTGACTCGGCCGTCTCGTCAGGCCAGAAACAGCTCGACTCCCATCTCAGCGGAGACAACACCCGGAACAGGTACACATCGACCGCACTCGTCACCCACTCTTCAGGCTGGCACCGTGGGCCGCGCCGCAGACCGCTGGCACAAGCTCCGATGACGTGCCAATCGAAGCTCATTCCTTTTGTCCAGCCCTGTGGCTCCCGACGAAGTCCCCAGCGGCCATGCTGGACTCCGAATCGAAGATTCTCCTGGACCGCCGGCGCGATACCCGAATAGGTGGTGAGAATCCGCGTCAACTTCGCGGTCCTTCGACCAGAGAACGAAGCATGTCCTGTGTCTCGGCGTCCGCGGAGTAAATCCGCATTCCGCGCATCCCGCGGGTAAGAAGCACCTTGTAGGTGTTTCGGATGGCTCGGTCGAACGCAGCTCGGTCGGCCGTCTTGACCTGCCTGTCATAACTCTGGTCGGGCTGCGCTACCCATCGATCCGTCCGCCAGACTAAATCTGGTCCGAAAATGACTGCGCCGTAGTCGTACTCAAACCCTTGAGCGGTATAGACGCAACCGATCTGACCGAAACCAGCGGGATCGGTTGCCCAAAGTTCCCGGCCGGGTGTACCCTCATGTCTGGTGGTCTTCGGATTGTTCCAGGGTCGCCGCCAACCTCCAATCGTGATGTCGGCCGCGAGTGGTTCGCCCTTTTCGGGTGCACTCCACTTCCAGCAGTAGCCGGCGACCATTCGAGCAGAATAGCCGTCGTCGAGCATCTGCTGAAGGTGCATCTCAACCACGGACGGCGCCTCATCGACAGACACGTCGAAGGCCTCGTCCCCCTCCCACCGGATTGGTCCGCCCGGCTTGAGCTCAAGCAACCGCTGAACCCAGTAGTCGTACGCTTGACTACCACCGCACCGGAACTGGCCATCCAATCGAATGACCTTGGTGGTACATCCCATTCGTTCTGCCGCACCTCGAATCTCGTCGACGCTGCCTCGCTCCGACGGCTTCACGATCTGATCCTCGTCAAGCAGGAACACAGGTACGCGCGCCGCGTCGATCAACTCTTCGACCTGTGGGCGACCAGTGCGATTAATCGCGCGAGTGAATCGGTTGGTCGAGGTCTCGCGAATTCGGTGCGCTTCGTCGCAGATGAGGACTTCCAAATCGTTCGGTTCCGAATTGATGAAGTTGTTGTAGTAGGTGAAGAGCTTCTGGACTCGCGGCGCTCGAGCACCGGCGACCTTGCGGAGAGTCTTTGTGAAGGCGGACGACCCAGTGGCATGCACTGCAGTCCGGCCCTGACGTGCGAGTTCGCCGAGCAAGCTCAACGCGATGACCGACTTTCCCGAGCCGGGCCCGCCGACGACGACGATCACCTCTTTCGTGTTCTGTCGGGCGGCCGCCTGAACGGCACGCATCACGAGGGAATGAGCGATCTTCTGTTCGTCGAGAAGTACGAACTGCTCTCGACGTTGCACCTCGTCGGCGGCCAGAGCCATCAACTGTTTACTCGGTCGAATCGCAGACGCCATCAACTGGTCGGCCGCATCGGCACCGGGCTTGTCGGCAATGCGCGAGCGGAGGAAGTCAATCAACTCACTGCGCCGCTGACCCGTGAACATTCGGCCTGTCTGAGACTCGGGGTAACCCCACAACGATCGAACACCGTCATCGGTCGCATTGTGCAGGTAAGCGACACCCGCGAGTTGCTCTGAACTACCGCCCAGGGCGGCAATAAAATCCGCGATGTGAGAACAGTAGCGACTGACCTGTTCCACCGGGTGTAGACGTTCGCGGTCGTCGTCGTAGAGGACGACGTCCTCCGTACCGTCCAGTCGAGTCGCAGTCGTCCACTGCTTTAGCTCGACCACGACATAAGAGGCCTCGCCGGTGTTCGGATGAACACCGCACACAACGACGTCGGCACGTTTG
>NZ_BACI01000120.1 GCF_000225505.1 Gordonia alkanivorans NBRC 16433
CCTGCTCAACGAATGGGCCTACGCCCGCCCCTGGACCTCCAACCGCGCACGTAGCCGAGCACTTGACCAATTCCTGCGTCGATACAACACTCAACGAGGCCACTCCGCACTCGGCGAAAACCGTCCATCAGCCGGCTCACCGCCTGACAACAACGTGTCTGGTCACTCTGTCGAGATGCAGCGGAGATTAGCAGCGATACCCCCGGAAGTCTGACAGAACATGCGTGCGTCGATGAGTCGTGTCAATTTTGATTCTCCACGTGGTCGGCCATCCAAGTCACTTTCGGCGAACAATTGGCGCAGATCGATCTCTTGCGGCGGCCATGCAGCGGCAACCCCTCTGCTCTGACGACCGAGCATCGCCTCACACAAGTCAGTATGTCGCACAAATGCCAAGTGCCACAACGCCAATCGGAGCAAGACTCATAGACAACTGTACAAGCCGGTGCTTTGTCCACGCTATCTTGCTCATCTCCACGAGCTGTTTCGACAGAACCGGGAGAAGAGTCGGGCCCTCGAGCCGATCCTGAACGGCTTCGGGCGTCAGGTGCCGCAGGTGTCCGAAATAGACAAAGTTGTCCGGCGCCTCAACCTCGAGGTTGGAGGCCCGTAGGCGGGGACGCACAACCCAGGCCGCACATAGGACGCCAGCTACTAAGAGGAGGATGCCAATGACGTACCAGACTACGGCCCAGCCCCCAAGGTGATGGAACACCCGCCCCTCGCCCGACAGGGTGATAACTCCTACGAGGAGCGCGGTCTCAATTGTCAGTGCAAATGATGCCTTCGTATCGACCTTGCCCGTCCAGTCGACTAGCGCTGCATGGATCTTCCACGCAGTGTCAGTTGGGTCGGGTGCCATCAGATGCCCCAATAGGTGTTAGATCCGTAGACGGTGTTGTATGTGCCACCGATCCTGACTTGCGAGTACAGCTTGGACCACGAGCTTCTGCGAACACCAGTCGATTCGTAGTAGACGAGGTCATCCGGCAGTTCATCGAATACCCGGTCGGTGATGTACGTCGAGTAACCATTCTTCAGATCACTGAGCTTGGCGGCGATATTCGGCGCTCCCCCGACTGAAATCAGATCGTTGTTGTTGCGTGCACCCCCGCGCACAATTAGCGACTCGCCGGTATCAACTCCGACCCGGTGACTAATGTTGTAGAAGTCTTCACCGTCGCTCCAGTTCGATCTTATCGCTGGCCGAATGACCTCCTCGACGGCCCAGTTGATCGCTAACGCGGCGCGCACAGCGCTCCAATTCTTATCGTCGCCCATATAGATAGCCATCACCCGGTCCCCGTCGAAGGATCGAATCTCACCACCGAAGTGACGTAATATCCGAGTAGAGCTATTGACGAATGCCCGGATGATCTTTGCTGCGGTCTCTCTTTTGAGGCTCTGCGCAATCGTGCTCGAGTCTGCCAGGTCCGCGTAAGCATAGGTGGCATCCACGAGTCGCCCGCCGTTCTTCATCACGACATCTTCGGTTTCGGGGACCACGGTGCCGTTCGTGATGTTCCAGGTCGCGGCCATAATGTCATCCACACTCGACGCTATCGACGGATACATGGTCTGTCTCCTTTTAGCTCGAGGTTCCGGGAAAGGTGGGTCCTCGATTTCTCGGAAGGTGTCGGTACCAACTGTCTTTGAGAGATTAAAGCAGTCGCCTTCGCTAGGTTGCCAGTAGTTCCATCTAGGAGAACGTCCAGTGGTAGCTGCTCCGGTAGTAGCTGTAGTCCTTGCCTCCCATGCTCAATGAGTACGTTCCATCCCACATATTTGTGCCTTTGGATAGTTTGTGTGTCTCCGAGAGGTTGCCATATGTGCCTTTGCCAATTCGAGTTACGTATCCTGCTTCCGTCCCATCGCCCCGCACGTCGCTCAATTTGGCCGCGAGGTTAGGTGCGACACCAATTGAAATCAGGTCGTCACTGCCTCGGAAGCCGGCACGGGCTAAGAGCGTCTCCCCTGTCGCGATGCCACTGGTTTGCCTAAGAGTCCACCCGGCATCGCTGAGAGCAGGTATCTCCTTATGGAGCGCAGGGGTCACTATCTTGTTCACGGCCCATTTAATGTGCATCGCGGATTTGACCGCGCGATCTTCCTTGTTTGGGCCGGTAAAGATGCCCATGACACGATCGCCGTCGAAACTGCGGATATGGCCGTTCAGGCTTCGAATGATCTTGGTGCTGACATTGAGGAATGCACGGAAAGTCTGTGCCGCAGCTTCGTTGTCTGCAGTGGCCGCGAGTCCTGACGAGTTGAGCATGTCGGTGTATAGGTAGGTTGCGCTAACGAGCTTGCCTTCGGAGTACCCGAGGTCAACCGCCTCTGGCACGGTGGTTGTCGAGTCCTGCTTCTTCGTGACAGTCATCGGCTTTCCGATTGTCTTGTCGACTTGTGCATTGACCTCATCGAGTAGACCCATATCTCCTCCAACTGGTTGGGACTACGGACACTAGACGGGTACGACAGCTTGACCGGCTATCCGCAGCCCTCAGTACTCAGCTCTCCTCGAAACCCGACTGGTCAAACTTGAGGGTTCTGGCATTCTCGGAGACGGTGCGGACGCGGTTCTCGTTGAAGCCGTCGAAGTCGGTCGCTTCTATCTCGATCCGTACTGTCACGTTGGTGTTTTCCCCCGAACGGAGGTGGGCGAGTACTTCGTCGGCTACGTTCTTGAACTCCATCGCGATCATGTCAGAGTTGAGTGTCTTCACACCGTAAAAGCGTGTCGGCCAATCGATGTCCACCCTTGGGCCGGGGCCGGGAGGCGGGGTTGGGCCGGGGCCCGGCGGTACGGGGCCAGGTCCCGGCTTCGGCTCGGGGCCGGGCTCGGCCGAGCGCTGCTTCTCAGCGATGTCTGGCCGCACGAGTAGCAACGTGTCCGTGGCAACGGGTGCGGCACCCTTGTCCTCGGGCGTCCATAGGCCGATGTAGCGGCCGGCCGCCTGGTCGTAGTCGGTAGCGAGTGCGAACGCATCGGTCGACCAGATCATCGGCAGGTCAATGATGCCTTCGTCGAGTACCTTCCGATCTCGGAGCCGCGGCATGTAGGGGTACTGCGCGTAGAGCCCCCAAAGGGAACCCAGCGAGACGTGCCCGTCCTTCCAGATCTGCGGCACCTTGTTGATCGCCAGCCGGATCGTCGCGGCTGCCTGTCGTGTTGAGAGATCTCCGTCGTTGCCAAGTCGACGCGAAACGCGCTCGGCCAGTGACTCCGACTGGCCCTCGACTCTGGTCTCACGGATCAGGAACGGCGAGCTGGGTTCCGGCTGCGTCGGCACCATCGCCCAGGTGAATGTTTGTAGCAGGCGCGCGGTCACTGTCTGGTCGGCCTGATCGCGACGTTGCGCCGCTTGGTTCCTCTGGTTCTGCGTCAGGTCGAGGTCGGCCTCGTTGTCGAGGACGTGCGTCCAGCCGAGGAAGTCCCTGGTCGCGGAGTCGAGTTCTTCGAGGCGCGCCTCATCCGCGGCCAGGTAGACGACCATGTTGCGATTCGTCCGGTTGGCGCTGCCCCGTTGCTCGGTGGCCTTCTGCGCGAACGCTTTTGCGTCAGAATCCGTCTTGCCCTTGTGCGCCACCTTTGGGTGAAGGATGACCAGCCGCGCCTCGTCGGTGTCGGGGATGTCGGCGTTGCTTTCGGGGCAGACGTGGACGCCAGCAAACTCGCCGCGGGTGCGGCCCTGACTTTGGAGGCGGCGGACAATCTCGGCCCAGACGTCCTCCTTGTGCAGACGCTCCGCCTGATCCTTCGCTGTACGGGTGATGTTGGGCTGCAGGTCATACCAGTATTTGCCCGACCCGGAGTAAAAGTATGTCGCGCGGTCACCGAGCTGCGTCAGTGCGGCGTGGAAGTTGCCCGGAACGTCCCCAGGTACCGCGGTGCCGAGGAACACGCGCTGGGTGCCGATGCCCTTGTGGGTGGAACCGGGCGCGATGGTCGGTGCGGCGCCGAAGAACACGGTGCGCGCGAGTCGCTTCGTGAGGGCACGCTGCCCGAACAGCGGCTTCTCTTTGTCGATGCGTCCTGGCTCGGAGTTGGGTCCGTCGACATCGGCGTCGATGATCGTCTTCCAGGAGTCCTGAAGGTACTGTGTCAGTTCGGCATTCACGTTCGCGGTGGCGAGGGGGATCGAGCCGGGCATGATCAGCGGCGATGCATCCTCACCCGTCCAGAGCGCGTGGATGACCGTGCTCATCAGGCGCAGCACACCACGTGTGCGTTGGAAGCGTTCGAGGGATGACCACTCCTCGTAGAGAGTGTCGAACATTTCCGGATGGATCGGGTAGGTCCGCTTGATTCGGTCTTCATACGCGGTGTCTCGTGCTTCGCGCGGGAAGTCGTCGGTGTATTTGCGGTACATCTCGACGTAGGTTCGCGCAGTCGCACCGATGGAAGCGAGCGCGGCGGCGTCAGCGTCTTTGAACAGCCGCTGCTTGACGATGTGGTACGCCTCGTCGGACGACGCCGGCCGCCATTGATCTGCCACGCGACGCACGACGTTCTGGAGCCGTTTCAACGCCTCCAGACCGTGGGCGCCGCCGACTTCCTCGGCGTTTCCAGCGACTATATTGTCTCCACTGTCGCCACTTTCGGAGGCGGGGATCGAAATCGCCAGCAGGACACCCGAAGTGCCCTTGGCCGCCTCCGTCAGCGACTGGGCGAAGGTGAACTGGTCGTCGAACGTGCCACCGGCAAGGTCGTCACGGCCCACGAGTGATCGAGCGTAGGCGACCCACTCATCGATCAGAATGACCGCGGGAGCGTAAGTGCTCAGCAACTCGTGGAGCTTCTCGCCGGGGTGTGTGCGGTCAGCGTCAGACCGCGCGACAAGAGCGAACGCATCAGCGCCGCCGAGCTGCCACGCAAGCTCACCCCAGATCGTGTTGACCTGAGTTCCGTCGTCCTTGACCACACCCGACGGGCTGAAGTGGTTACCGACGATCGCGACCCGATTCACCTTGTCACCCCGGTAGCCGCTGGCTAGCAATAGCTCCTGGGTTGCCTGCGGATACTCACCCACTGGTAGACCGGCGGCAATATGCCACAGCGACAGCATCGAGTGTGTCTTGCCGCCACCAAAGTTGGTCTGAAGGTTGATGACCGGAGAGACGTTGTCGTCTCCGGCAAGACGTCGCACCGCTCGACCGATCAGGTCGCTCAGGCCTTCAGTTAGGTACGTGCGCCGGAAGAACTCGACAGGATCGGAGTAGTCCGAGTCGACCTCGCCGCCAGTCGCAACCTTGTACAGGTCAGCCGCGAACTCCGAGGCATGGAAGTTGCCCGTCGCAACATCATCGTGAGGCTGAAGAACCTCTCGCCAAGGTTTCAAACCCCCGATCGCCTCGGGATTGTCAACTGCCGCTTTCAATGCTCTCTTGTCGTCACGGTCAGCCGTCACGCGACGAAGGTTGAGACGAATGCCCTTGATCAGGTCACCCTCACCGGGCTTGGCAAGCAGGCGCATCAGCCGCTCCGCGGTGTCAAGGACGCGGTAGGCATCGTCGTCGGTGAAGGAACCGTTGTGTGCCCAGGTGTTTCGCGCGTTCTTGAGCTCTGTCGCGAACGCTTCACCAACACGACCGAGTGTGTCGGAGAACGGATACCAGCGAGGCTTGACATTAGTTGTGATCGCCGACTCCGTGAGCATCCGTAGCTGCACCTGGGGATCGAGAGGGTCATAGACCTTCCCAGTGTGTTTGTCTTTGGCCGCGACGAGTTGGACCCAGTTCGCGCCTGCGCTGGGATCTACTGCGCCGATCACCGAGGAGATGTAGTCATCCAGTGCCGGGGCGATGGCCTCGAACATTTTGCCGACGCGGTCGCGGTTACTCAGTGCCATGTCAGTTGTCCTCATCGAAGTCGAACGCGCCTTGCGCCTGGGTCGGTTTCCTCGCGGAGCGGGCAACTTCGAGAATCTCAGGCCAACTCGTCACAAGGCTGTTGAAGGAGAGAGCATCCTTCGTCCACCCATTAGCTTCTGCAACTCGGAAGAGTAGGTGCGCGAGCTCCTTCACCAGGTCGGCATCCACTGCCCCATCGGGCCGGCTCAGCGCGACCTGAAGGAAGTCACCAGCGGGTGCGATGCCATCCCGCTCCAACACCTTGATGAGGTGGTGAAGTGCTTCCCAGTTGCTCGTGTGGAGATCGGTTACAGGGTCATAGTCCCAACTCAGATCGGAAGGCTTGATGAGCTGCACCTTGCCGGCCCGGCTGGAGAGGATCCCGTCGCGATCCATGACGTCGACGGTTGTGTTGCGAGCGTTGGCGAGGTTGTTCGCGTCACCGAACGCGCCGACGTCGTAGCCGTGCTGGCGATACCAGGCAATGGCGAATCGGGAAGGCGCATCGAAGTCACCTTCCTGCTCATTCAGCACCTGGTCGAGAATTTCGTTGATCCTCGCGAGTGCAGATCGCACGGTCATCCTTTTGCCGTCCGGCTCCAAGACCGCACTGTACCGGCTGAACACTGCCATCCCAGGCCCGATGGCTGCCTGCGGTAGATCCACAGGAGCTATCTGACCCTGCTGCAGCCTCCTCAACGCCACTGGCAACTGAGCTTCCAAGGCAGCGATGAACCCTCGCCTGTCCGTCGTCGCAGAATCCGAGGCTCTTGGTCGCAGCGAGAGCACGATGGACGACGCCAACGCATTGGTTCCCTTCGCGATGAGGCGCCCGGCACCCTCTGTACGAAGGGGCCACGTCGAAGTTATCTCCCAGCCCGACCGAATCATGCCTTCCAACAGGGTTTCCCACCCGGTCGACGCCGACCCCGTCGCGTCGGACTCGCTCTGCTTGAACGCGTAGTACACCGTCGTTGGTAGATCATCTCTGGCAGATCGACGAGCGGAAGCAAAGACCTTCCGGAAACCGTCTTCAAAGAAGCTCTTTGCCTCAGCTTTGCTTCCAAGTCGGTACTGGTTTGCCACCAATTCCTCTGCCTTGGGAACGAGCATCGTGGATAGCAGCTCCGGATAGACACCTCGCAGACTCCTACGAAGCCAAACGTAGAAGAAGTCGGCAAGGTCCGAGTAGACGATGTTGTCGTAATACGGCGGGTCTGTGCTAACAAGAGATCCGTCAAAGTCCAAACTCGCCGCGTCGGCCTGTGTCGCGACACCATGACCGATTGGGTTCGCCTCGATGACCCTTGCCTCCTTGTCAAGGAGAGTAAGCCACCCCCCACCGAAGTCGGAAAGTACGTTCGCCTCAACGAAATCCCACGCCATGGGAATGGCCTGTCTGGCAAAGGTCTCGCGGAACGCCCCGCGATCGCTCATCCATGTGGTCACCGAAGAGGATAGATTCGTCATCTTGCTTTGAATGAACGCCAAGTAGGTCGCGACTGCGTCGGCGTAATCGTCGGATCCGCCGTCAGAAATCACCTTCGCCCGCGCGGAACCAACCAAGTCATTGAACGTAGCCAGCGCAACCAGCTGACGGTCCGTGAAGTAGTCCGCAAACGTGAAGAACCCGTATCGCTTGCCTTGGGCATTACCGCCGAAAGTTCCACGTGCACCCGCGCCGAGGTTTGGATCACTGGCCCGTAGGCGTCTCGCTTCATCGACCAGCCCGCGCGCAGCAGCGAGGTGCGGGACGGTCGGTTCGGAATAGACACGACGTCTGTTACCAGCAGCCACCACGGCCAGGAGTCTGTTCGGCGGCTTGTCGCTCACGTCGAGCTGACTATGGACCTGCTCGGGGGAAATCGCCGAACCGCAAACCCAACAATCAAATTTGGCGCCTTGACCACGTTTGTTCGCCTCACCGCGACGGACACCCGACTCGACGACGAACTCGACACGGCCGCTGGCGACGACCGGTCGAAGCCAAACTTCTTGACCGCGCTTCGTACTGAGATCCAGTGATGACACAAGTGGCACTTCGGCAGCGCAGGCTGGGTTCGGACACTGCACCGTTCTGGCCCAAATCCAGCCGATGACAGGGAGTCCATCTGCATCAGGATACTGCTTTCCAAGGCGCTTCCGCGCCTGCTCATGCACCCACTCGCCGTACTCGCGAACGTCGGCTGCTAACCCTTCCCCACCCGCCCAACCGCCGATGCGCGAGTCCTTCAGGCCCGGCCACACCGGCGCTTGGCCGGCGAACTTAGACGGCAGCTCGACCACTGCTTTGTTGAGCAAGACCGCAACAGGATTCAAGTCCGAGGCCCGTGCTTCAAGACCCAGCCTGAGCGCCTCTAGCGGAATGGCGCCGCCACCAGCGAATGGGTCGAGGATCGGTGGTGGGTTGCCGTCGGTCGACTTAAGGATCTCGGCGCGTGCCTCAGCAAGGAGGGCCTCGTCTCGTACGTTCTCCCACACGACCAAGCGCTCGATCATCTCGTGAAGGCGCTCGCGCTCCGCGCGCTGGAGTTCGTCGGTTGGAAACTCTGCGAGCCGCGATGAAGGATCGTCGACAAGCTGAGCAAAAAGCACGGCTCGCGCAGCTGCGAGCGGGCGTCGCGCCCACCACAAGTGCAGGGTCGAGGGGTGGCCGTACCTGATCGACTTCTCCCGGGCTGACTCCCGGTTGATTGCCTCCAGCGGTAGTGCCACCTCGATCAGTTTGCGCTTCTGAACCACGTCGACCCCTCTGCCCGCGCGCGGGCATGACCAAGCGGCGCCGGAGCGCCACGACTTCCACTGTCAAACCTATCGGTGACGTCCGACAGAATCGTGGGCAACGTCCGAGTTCGTCCGGCTTCGACCAGTGGTGACGGCGCCGTGGGGTATGGAGCCCGGTTACGACAGCGGACAAGCTCGCGGTCCGGCGTGGGGCGGCTGCGACGGGGCACGTTTCCCGTCGCGATGCCGCCCACCTGAACACCAGGTCGTCCGTGTGACCGAACAAGGTATTCCACCGAGCCGCTCGACTCCAGCTCCTTCCGTTCAGTGGGGCCACTCCCTCTCGGGTTTCCCTCACGTACTTGTTCGGACAACTCGTCGTCGTCCCTTCAAGGTACCCTGACAGAAGAGAGCAGGCTAGCATTAGCGCCGCACATAACCACAACGCTTGCGCTGATGGCAGTAGGCAGCCACTCGTACCTACCCCCACGCCTGTACAGTTGAGGCAACCACGGCAGCACAGTCAACTATTAGATAGCGGTGATATCCGTGTCAATCTCCTCACCGATGACCGCCCCGACCGGCACAAGCGACACCGATTCGGCCAGCGAACGTCGCCCAAGCCCTCTCGCGCTTTCTGCGGCAGCCGCACTTGCGCAGCGCGCTCGGGGCCGGTCGGCGCAGCTTCGCCGCATCTTCGTCGAACGGGAGGACGTCGCGACACCGACCCCACTCGCACGGATGATCCGTGGAGGCCGTGGCGGAGAGGTGCGCCTGAAGACCTATCTGTCCATGCTCTTCATCGCGGGTGCTGCCCCGTACGATGTCTCCTACCCCGCTCGCGCGTGGGCGACACTCCTCGACCTCGACAAGCCCGACACCAAGGGAGCGCGACGGGTGAACGAAGCAGTGTCATGGCTTGAATCCAACGAGTTCGTGACCGTCGCCAACAATCCCGGTCAGCCAAGCCGAGTGACACTGCTGAACGAACGTGGGAAGGGCGAGAAGTACCAGCTGCCGGGCGAGGTTTACAACAAGCTTCGGAACAAAGAGGGCGAAGAAGTCGCGAAAAGCAACCGCTACATCAAGATCCCTCCAGAATTCTGGACATCGGGTTGGCTTTCGGCGCTGTCGACTCCCGCCGTGTCGATGTACCTGGTCATTCTGTGTGCGCAGACCAGGAATGAAGTGTCTGAGGTCTGGTTTAGTCCCGACCAGGCCAAGAAGCTGTACTCGCTGTCCGCAGACACCCGATCGCGCGGACTCGCGGAGCTCCGCGACTCCGGCCTCGTGACAGTCCGACGCCGAGCGCTGTCGAATGACGTTTTCGACGTGCAGCGTTTCCGAAACGCCTACACACTCGACATCGACCGACTCAGCGAGTCAGCGAGCATCCCTGTCAGTTAGAACGGATGCCTCCCCTTGGCCCACTGCTTGGCCCAGTCGCCTCGGACGCCCGTCGCGTCGAAGTCGCCAAGGTCTGTGGTGGCGAAGGGATCTTCTATGTAGCGGACCTCGTCGTGCCTGGCGCCGCGTGAGTCGACACGGACGAGGGCGAGGCGGTAGCGCGGGACGGCGTTCTTGCCGACCATCACCTCGTTGTGGGTGACGAAGAAGTCGGTCGCTCCTTCGATACGCGCTTTGACCTCGATGCGGTAGGTGTCGCCCTTGGCGTCGGTGGAGAGGATGTCGAAACCGGGGTTGTTGAAGGGCTGCTCGACGGGCTTACGACCGAGCTCACGCTCGCGGGCCAGGACGAGGTCAACGCCGCGGCGTTCTACCTCCTTGGTCTCCTTCGCGTGGATGGGTGCGGCCGCGGGCAGGTCGGCCTCCAGGATTCCGACGGGGAGTACCAGTGCTGCGGTGACGATGCGTGGTGGCTTGGTCGACATGAGCTGCTGCTGGTCAAGCAGCCCGAGCCTCTTGCGTAGACGGGCGTCGAGTTCGACGGCCTTACGATTGAGGCTCTCCGACGATTCTTTCGGTTTCTCACCGGCGCGTTCCTTTTCCGACGCGACAGCGGCATCGAGAATCAGCCGGTCACGTTCACCTTCGAGCCGCTTGATGACCAGGTCACGTGCCTTATTCAACTCGGCAAGGCGCCTCGGCTGAACGTCGGCGAGGTAGTCGGGGAGTTGGTTGGCGATGATCCAACTCGTTGCTTTGTCTTCGGCGTCGGCCAGCCACGGAAGGGTGCGGGCTGCTTCGGTGACGGCGTTCGCGGGTGCCGCCACGCAGTCCAGGTAGGGTGCGGGGCCGGCAGGCGTCACGGTGCCGAAGCTGTCAACGTAGGCGTAGCCGAAGCGGCGTGCGACGGACTCTCCGCTCGCGTCGGTGACCTCTTCGATCACGCCGACGAGCAGGTGTGTCTCCTCCAGCGTCGAGGAAACCAAGACCGTGCCTCGGTTGAGGGAGGCACCGAACTGTCGCACGGACTCGTCCATGACCGCGTCGTGCAGAGGATGACCTGGGGCGAGTAGGTCGGCGCGGCTGAGTTCGTCGGCGTGGACCTTGCCGAGATCGAACGTCACTCGGTCGTATTTGGTGGCGATCGGCCCCTTGCCTGCCGCGCGTATTTGCTGGGGCACGTTCGCGATCTCGTAGCGACCCTGTTCGCGCTTCACGATGCGGCCACCGAGCCGAGAGAAGGCTGCCTTGAACGCCATCTCGATGTAGTGCGGTTGGAGTCTGCGAGCGCGGGCTTCGTCCATTGCCGCGCGCAGTGCATGCAGGTCGGCCTCAGCCAGGTTCTCGGACGCCAATGCCCGTTCGTCGAGGAGGTCTTTGAGTCCGTCCCCAACTGAAGCGTCGATGACCTGGTGCATCTTGGCCTTGATGTCGGGGCGCTCGCCGTATTGGATGGCGTCGAGCAGGAGGTTGCGCAGCGGGGTCTCAGTGAAGGCCTCACCGAGGACGTCGAAGACTTTTCCGCCGTAGGTCTGGCGCATCTGGTCGAGCTTCTCCAGCAGGCGGGTGAAGACCTCACCCTCGCGGGTGTTGGAGGCTACCAGGTTCCAGAGTCGGCAGACCTCTTCCTGGCCGATGCGATGGATGCGGCCGAAGCGCTGCTCGATGCGGTTAGGGTTCCACGGCAGGTCGTAGTTGACCATCAGGTGCGCGGCCTGAAGGTTGAGCCCCTCACCGGCGGCGTCGGTCGCGATCAGGATTTGGACGTCGCGGTTCTTGGTGAACTCCTCGGTGATCACGCGCCGCTCGCCTCGGCGGACGCCACCGTGGATCGCCTTGACCGAGTCGGGCTTGCCGAGCAAGGAGCCGATCTTGGACTGGAGGTAGTCAAGGGTGTCGCGGTGCTCGGTGAAGATGATGAACTTCCGGGGCCATCCGTTGGAATCGGTGACCAGTGCATTGTCCTGAAGGATCGTGGAGAGTTCGGTCCACTTGCGGTCGGTCCCGGCCTCACGAACCTTCTTGGCGGTCGCAGTCAATCCGGCGAGTTCGACAAGCTCTGCATTGAGCTCCTCAACGGTCTGCGCGGCTGTGGCCGCGTCCATCACGTCTTCCTCAAGCTGCTCCAACTCTTCAGCGTTGTATTCATCTTCGTCGAAGTCACCCGGGCCGATGACGTCGACGGGTTCCTTGTAGGTGCCATTCAGAATTTCGGTCTTCTTGCGTTCCAGACGCTCGGAGCGTCGGACGAGGCTCTTGTAGATCGCCTCAGGGCTGGAGGCGAGTCGGCGCTGAAGAACGGTCAGGGCGAATCCGACGGTGTTCTTACGTTTGCCGCCGAGCCTGTCGGCGCGGTTCATGCCCTCGCGGACATAGCGAGTGACGTCCTCGTAGAGGTCCTTCTCGCGCTCGGTCAACTCGTAGGGCACGGTTTCGGCGATGCGTTCGGGGAAGAGCTTTTTGCCTTCGAACGTCAGCAGGTCTTCCTTGACCATGCGCCGCATGATTCCGGTGACGTCGACAGACTTCTTCTGCTTGCCCTCGAACCGGTCGCGGTCGAGCAGGGTGAGGAAGAGCTGGAAGTCCTCTTCCTTGCCCGAGTGTGGGGTCGCGGTCATCAGCAGGAGGTGGCGGGTGATCTGGCCGAGCAGCTCCCCCAGCAAGAAGCGTTTGGTCTTCTCCAGCTTCCCGCCGAAGTAGTGCGCTCCCATCCGGTGTGCCTCATCGACGATGATCAGATCCCACTCGGTCTCTTTGAGTTGAGCCTGGAGTTCCTCGTTGCGGGAGAGCTGATCCATGCGCGCGATCAGCAACGGGTTGGTTTCGAAGACGTTGAGGTTGATGTTGGCGTCGATGAGCTGGTTGGTCAGCAGATCGAACCGCAGCCCGAACTTGAAAAACAGTTCGTCCTGCCACTGTTCAACCAGTCCACCTGGAGCAATAATCAGGCACTGCTTGACGTCGTCGCGGAGCAGCAGTTCCTTGATGTAGAGGCCGGCCATGATCGTCTTGCCAGCACCGGGGTCGTCGGCGAGAAGGAACCGAAGCGGGGTCCGCGGCAGGAGTTCCCCGTACACCGCGCGAATCTGGTGCGGCAGCGGCTGCACGTCGCTCGTGGCTACGGCGAGCATTGGATCGAACAGGCCGGCCAGCGAGATACGTTGGGCCTCGGCGACGAGCTTGAAGTCGCTGGCGGTGGCGTCGAACGCGCGGCTACCGCTGGTGGCGACACTGAGGTTGTCCTGGTCCTTGCGGAACACAACCTGCTGGCCAAGGCCACCTGACGCGTTCTGGTAGGTGAGTGCGAGTGCGTCCGCACCATGCCACTGCGCAGCGATGACAGTGATCACCTCTGCGGGAATGAGACCGTCGATTCGCAGACCGGGCTTCAACTCTTCAAGCTGCACGTGTGGACCTCCTGATTGCCAGCCCTCGAACGCTACCCGCCGACACTGACAGGTTCGCCATCGCCAGGAATTCAACGAGACCAAACCGAGTGGCATTGCCAGGCCTTCGAACGCTTGCTGAGAAGCTGTCGAAGACTTCGCTGAGGTGCCGCCCGACGCCCGTCACCTCGAATTCCCATCGGCGAGTTCGCGCAATGCTCGCCCCAACTCCTCCGGAAGCGTGTCACGAAACACTCGATAAGCCGCCTTCGATTGTCGGGTCACCGGCGGCGGCCACGCCGGGCTGGTGTCCAACCATCCCTGAGCAACTTCGCACCACATCCAAGTCACCGCGTAGGGGAGCGCGACCGCGCGCCTTCTCGGACTCGCCGACCGTGCCCAATCGGTAAACCACGTTTCGGGCGTACTCGCGAGCTTGGTGACTCGTCGCTCGAGCGCCCGAAAGTCCTGTTGATGCGATAGTTCCCTCGCTGCCGCGTTAGCGGCCGCAGCGATGTCTCGGGGACTCGCAGTCAGTCGCGTGCTCGCCGCTCGCGATGTCCGTCTGCCAATGTCCGGGTCGAGTTCGATACTCGCTGCAGCGGCGGACCACGTCGACCCTGGTCGTTGTGCGCGCGCAATACACAGGGAGGCGTACAGCCGCCCCGTGCTTTCCTGCGTTGTCAGCATCCCAGCGAAATGGCGACGGTAGGTGTGCTCGTCGAGAAGCTGAGGGATCGCGGAGAGCGGCAGATCGATCAACGCGTCGTGATGATCGATCTGAAGTCCGACATGGCGACGAGCTGAAAGCACCTGAACCACCAGCCAGCTCAACACCGGACTCGTTGCCGCGCGATTGACGATCCATCCTCTCGGGCCGCCCGGGACGTCCGGGATCAGATCGAACCACTCGGCCAACCGTGCGACGGCGTCCGCACTCTCCGGACTGGACAGAATCCCATCCGCCTCCGCCAGTGCTTCACCGCGGGTGACTGCACTTGTCGGCGGCTGAATACCCCACCGAGGCCCTCGAAGCTCAGTTGTGCGACCAGCGGCTTCGGCTTGGAGCTCTCCGGCCCATTCGACGAAACCCCTTGCGCGAGCCCGGGATGCGAGGTGAAGCAGAAGAGTGGTTAAGTTTCGGACTTCTGCGAGGTACGCGGGGGGCGCGAGAGCGCCATCGAGAACGCTCGTCTCTTCGCCTTCGATAGCGGCCGTAACCCGCTTTGCGGTCCGAATTGCACCTTCGGATGCAGCCGTCGGTTTCTCTCTCAGGATGGAGTGTCGGCAGGGAGCCGAGAATCCGAGCGGATTCCCGCACGGCTGGTGTTCATCGAGCCGAGGACGCAGCGGACTGTGGTGTCGCGTTCGAAAGCGCCGGCTACAACTTGAACACTCAGCGACCAGGTAGACGCCGTGGTCGGGACACACTGTCGAAACCGGTAGCTTCCACGACAGTTGCCAGATTCCGTCGTGCGATAGGCAGAGTGGGCATAGTTGCGTCCCATGCTGCGGGAACCAACCCTGGCAAACGATGGCGCGGTAGCTCGCCCGATCGAGCGGGTCGAAGCCGTCGAGGTTGAGTGGCGCGCCTCCGTCGTAGCGCACCAAGGTCGAGTTCTCGACGGCTGATGCCTCCAGCCCAGTGAGATCCACTATTCGGCCGACGAGGTCATCGCTAGGCCGGACGAGCATGAAAGCCGTCGAGACCGACGATCCGTCCCGGTTCTCCTTGAGCATGCGGACAAGACTCTTGGTCGTCAGATCGTTCACAAGTGCAATCCGCTCGAGGTACGAGTCAAGCGACTCGCGTGGATCAATTGCAACTCGAGCGGGGAGCATTAGCTCAGAGGCTCCGTCGCCAACGCAGTTTGGTGGCGCCCGCAGTCGGCGAGTGCCTGGAAGTCACGCACCCACACGAGTCCGGTCCTCTTCTGCGACTCGGTCCGAATCCACCGCACCGGAGTGTCGACAACCAACCTGACGCACAAGATCTTCGTCGGCGACGCAGAGTGCATCGGCGCCACTGCGGAGGATGAGACGGCCTTCTGGGTTGAGCGCGGCGTCAAATGCTTTCATGTGTTCGGCGTCTGGCCGTGTCCGCGGGCTATCACAGGTTGCATCGAACCACATCCAAGATGCGGCGAGCCGGGCGTAGCCATCGAAGTTCCGGGCGGCTGCGGGCAGGGTGCCGGCCAGGTCCGGTGGGACGGCCTCAATCCTTCTTAGCGCGTCGCGGCGCTCACGGTAGTTGACGAGCTCGTCGAGGCATAAAGCTCGCGCCAGATTCATCGCATGGGCAATGTCGCTCTCGCGGTAGAAGATCGGAGTCCACTTTGGCCACGCCCCTTTATAAATCGAGTAGCTACCAGCTTTCGTCAGACGGTAGGTCGGCTCGTCGGCAAGGCTCCACTGATCGCGCAACCGGACACATTGACTGAGAAGTAGCGCGACTCTGGAACGCCACAACCACTGGGCGGGGTCGAGCACGAACGGTTCGCCTTCTTGCCGGTAGATCCCTGGGATGTGGTCAAGCGTCAATTGAGTATGGCCAAGCACCAGCCGGATCAGATCTTCGCCGCGTGGATGGCGGACTGAGCTCTTCGGTAACCGCATGGTCTTGACAGTCTTCGCGCCAGTGCGGAGTACCCGTCGAGTGAAGACCTGCGCATCGGATATCTCAGAATTCTCTGGTCGGACAGCAGCGGGACGTGGATGTGGAGCAACTCGTGGTGTCAGCCACGTTCGCTGTTCTTCCCAGGCCATTGCGATGGCCAGTGCACGAACGGCGGGAGATCGCGGTAGCTCTACCTCGGACTCGCGACTCGTCGCAAGATCTGCCGTCGCAGTGGTCACCAACTGAGCATCCGCTGGGATCCAGTGTGCAGATCCTCGACTGAGCCGACGAGCCACCAAGGGTAGTTCCGCGCGGAGACACTCAAGTCGGTCGAGCGCATCGAAGTCATTCGCAGATCTGTGCGCAGCGGACGAGACCTCCTTGCAGACCGACAGAATCCGGTCGGGAACTCTGACCGGCTGCGTGGTGCCACTGCCGGGCATCCCGATGAGGTGTCCGCAGAAAAAGCAGACCGGAGACAAAGCCAACGCCCACTCTCGCAGTGCCACTCCGTATGGTGCGCAACGGCAATGCTGGCCCCACTCACGTGCCAGCCAGCCTTCCTTCGCGAGGACTCGACCATGGCAGTCATCAAGGGTCATCGCCGAAATGCGCGAGAAGGGCTGGCGCGTCAGCGTGGCCAGGTGCCGCAGAACCGGCTCGTAGTCAGACGCAGATCGCGATAACTGACTTCGACCAAGGATCTTGGCGACGGTGGTGCAGTTAGCCGTGGCCGCACGCAATACGAAGGACTCCAGCGATTCATCGTCGGCCGGAATCGGTCGAGCAGGCAGATAGCCGATACGAGGCTCTCGCATGGATAGGCCCCTTCCGGTATCTGCCGCTGACATCACACCCTGCTCTGCTTGCTACGGCGCCGAAGATCAATTTCCGCCTCTGCCGCCTGCGCGCGTTTACTGAGGCGGACTGCCTTCAGATGTTCTGGGGTTATCGTGTGCGTGCCGTCGGCAATCGCTGCAAGCGCCGCAATGCGGAGGAGTCGTGTCGCGTCGCCAACGTAGCCTTGAGATCGCTTCCAGATGGGTCCCGCGAGCTGTGAAGTGAGAAGCCCTTCACTTGCCCGGGGAAGATGCGGAAGGAGGTACCCTTCCAGCCCGTAGAGCAGTTGTTGCCACGCGTGTTGCTCCTCTGAAGTCTCGATTCCGTACGGACTGAAGCTCATTGACTGGAGGCGGCCGACGAGTTGGGCATCGCTCATGACGTCACTGGTTTCGAGGTCTGTCCCCACCAGAATCAAGCTGGCGTTGAATTCGCCGAGCTCGGTGTTCATGTACTTCACGTGATCGAGGACCTCGCGGCCACCCTTCCAGTCAGTCTTCAGTAGATGTAAGTCGTCGATTACAAGGGTGTGCGCTCCATGGCGTGCCAACGCCCTGACAGCGGCAATTGACGTCTGGTGGGCGGCGCCGGTGGCGGATAAGCGAAAGAATTCGAGAATTTGGGAGTTAAATGCTTTGACCATCGAGCCAGAAAGCAGATTTACCCAAACGACGGGGCATAGGTCTGCGTCGATCGTTGGCTGCGGGTTCCATGTAGGAAGTTCTGCAGGACCTTTCGGTGCATCGATGATCGATTCCACGTACTTCCTTGTAGCCCAGCGACGGACCGCTGTGCTCTTCCCGAGGGTACTTGCGCCTGTGACCGATGCAATTGCCTTCGCACCGGGGCCCGTTTCAGAATTCTCCTGCACGATATCAGTGAGTCGGTCTGCGACTGCTCGTGTCTCGTCCGTTTCGACATAGAGTCCATTCATCCATTTACGCAGCGCAACGACCGCCCGCCTGCGGTTGTCGGATGTCATCTTGTCCCAACCGTCCGACGTGTACCGAGGTGGTTCTGGCAACTCCGGTCTGGTGCAGGCCAAATGCCAAGCGAGAGAGTCCATCAGGTCTCAGTCCGCATTGTCGGCCACGGGACTTCGAGGATGTCCAAGGGAACGTCCTGGGGTGAATCGGTATGGGGCGTCTTGGTGCGTGCTCCGATGCCGCCCGACTGAGTGGCTTCGTCGCGGGTTGCACCTTGGGCTAACTGAGCCTCTTCGTGGTCTTTGCGCGATTGTTCAACTCTGCGGTGCGCCGCTGACAGTTTGGCAGTCCAGTCAGTTGGAACGGGACCAGAGGTGAGTTCAGTGAGCTCGTCGAAGATCTGCCGCTGCGCTGAGCCCCGACTCAGAATGTGGTTGCCGCCGCGTTCGCGGACGCGCCGCCTAACAGCCTGAACGATCGTATCGGTCATCGGCGCGTCAGTGAAGAAAGATCCTCGCCACGCAACGGGGCGTACACGGCCGGTCTCGGGGTGCGGGAACCAGATGCTCGACAAGTCGTGCGGGTCGACAAGAAAGGGAACCTTGTTGTCGTCGTCCCTGAACTGGCCCCGTGCGACATTCCGGAAATCATCGAGTAGCTTGCCGTCGTAGACCATCTCAGCAAACTCGACACCTGCGACTCCGACTGTGCCCCACTTGACCGGAAGCATCTGATAGATCATGTCTGCACGCTGCGGTACGTCGATACGGCCGGTGACGTCGAGCATGATGTCCCAGAGCTCCAAAGGACTGGTGCGAGCGGTGGGCTCACCACCGATAACCAAGCCTGTGTGCCACGACCGGTGGTAGTCCAAGGCGACGAATCGCCGAAGGTGTTCTTCCAGTTCGGCGGCCGTGACCAATGCCTCCTCGGCGACCAATCGGCCGCGCTCCGAGGTGTTGCGACCTTTGTAGCCAGGGAGCTGTTGAACGGCCCGCTGTAGCGTCTCGTGCCAGCGTTCAACGTGGGGGTTGTCCGTTGGCTTCTTCCCGCGACTGAGCAACAAGTCAATCCCGAAGTCACGCAGAATCGCGCGGAAGTGATCGGCCACGAAGATCGAACCGTGGTCGGCGCGGATCGCGTCCGGCATGACGCCAGGGATGTGGTGCTCTCCTTGAAGCGTAGTGAAATCGGGTGCAACACTTCTGCGCCCAACCTTGACCGCTACATCAGAAGCGTCGACGACTTGGGGCAAACCGGCCCAGCGCCAGTGACTGATGGTGGTGCCCTCCACCATCATCGAGAACGGGCGGCAGATGTCGTAAAGAAGTAGCCCGGCATCGATTCCATCGGCGCTCTTCGGCACCACGCGCAGTGCGAGGATCACTCTGGTGGCGACGTCGATCGCAGTGAGGATTTCGACGCTGAAGGGTCGCCCGAGAAGCGGGTCATATACGAGGTTATCCGCCCTCGTGGCGTCGATGGCGACTATTTGCCCAGGCCTGATTGCGGGGAAGTGCTCTTTGCCCGATACGCGCTGTAGCGACCGGCTTCTCTGGGTGCGGGTTGTTGCGCCCGCGCCCCGTTTAAGGTGCGCGAGATACTCTGCCGTCAGGCGCTGCGGCGTGGAGACATCCACGTGCCCTGCACGCTTGAGCTCAACCTTGATCCGCCGATCAAGCTCGCTGATGTTGACGTCCGCCCGATCTCCGTCCAGGGTCGCGAAGACCAACTCAGCAACAGTCCGATAGCGCTCATCGATTCGCTCCCACGTCTGTTCGCGACGCAGGGATCTGGCATCGAGGAGCCCGAGTAGTCCGTCGCGTTTCCAAGCACGCACCCAGTTGCGGATGGTGCTGTCGACCGGAGCCGATCGCTTGATCTCACCGTTCGCGATGCGGCGTTGTAGGGCACGATCTCCCGCAGCTTCTTGCTGCAACGCGACCGCCATCGCGCGACAGCGCGCCGCCTCGGAGACGCCGAAGCCTTCGCCGAAGGGTGGGCGCGGTTCGCCGTCGCGCGCGAGTTCGGCGTGACCGTCCCGGTAGCCGGTCAGTATCTCTTGCACGATTTCAAGTTTGTCGAGGGCGGCTCGGCGCGTTTCCTCAGACAGGCCATCCCAGTACGGGCGGAGCGCCGGTCTGATTGGCGCTACATCGCCATCGACCACGACTCGCACCTCGGCGAGTTCGGGCCAATCGACGTGCAAGGAATCGCCGACGCTGGTGCGGAGGTCTACGCCGGCCGCTGATACCGCTGTCACCAGACCGGTTCCCCACTCAGTCAGAAGTCGGCCACCGACCTCAACCACCGTGCGACTTGTGTCCATTACGCCACCAGTCCAGCGCGCACTGGCGTTTCCATCGTCAATCGCTTCGAGAGGTTGGTATCCAGTTCGCCGGACCAGACCATGTGCCAGACCACGGCGATGGCCTCCCCGTTTCCGGTATCCAGACGAAATAGGGAGCCCAGAGTCGCGGCGTCGTTACTTGCTTCCTTCCCGATCTCGCCAGCCACCTGGTCATACCAGGAAGGCCTTCGGCGGTAGCCGTGCAGCCACAGAAGGTTTAGGCGTTCTACGCGGTCGAGCCCGTTGAATACCTCGTGGCGCCATCCCACATTCGCGCAGGCGGCCTCGACCATTGCGACCTGAAGCTTGAATTTGTCGTCCATCTTGTGCGGCAGGCGTGCATTCCAGAGCGTTACCGACCCGGTGTCGTCAAGGCTGAGTAAGTCGGGCGTGTTTTTCGCCGAGGACGATCCTCCCCGCTTCAGCTGACACGGTTGCGGTACCAGCGCGACGACATCGTGGAGCCGGTCCAGGCGTCGCAAGAGGTCATGCTCGAGGCCCGACTCGAGTTCAAGGTGGTCGCGCATGGTCAGTGAATACGCAGTGACCGGTATGTGCCGTTGTCGCTCCGACGATCGAGGCTTGCGAATCGGAACTACACGTGCAAGATCCGGCGGACCGTCAGACTGCCAGTTCCACACACGGGACACCTTGTCGCCAGCGAATCGGAACCGCCACGTCACCGCCGCGCCGGCACTCTCAGCCAAGATGGCACCTCCGCTCCCGCAGGAATTAGCAGCAAATCTAGCAAGAATTGAGTCGCAGTCCGTCGAAGATGAGAATCGACATCGCTCAGGCAGCGCCGAGCGGTAGTTCGCCGCCCCGTCCCCGAGTACCAAATGCGCGACGATATTCAGCTGTCTCAGACCTCAGAACATGGCTGTGGAAAATTGCAGGTCCGCCGGGCCTCGGCCAGCAGGGCAGGTGGAGAATCCCGGTGAACTCGGCCACCCACGCCCCGTCACGTTCGACGCCGTCGGCGTCATAGGCATGTCCACGCCTCCGGTGACAGTGTCGATGAGCCCGGCGTGGTGTGGGTCATACTGAACCCGACCGAGAAACTGAGGCGTCGTCCGGTGAGGCATGTCGCGAAATTCATGCGTGCCACCGGCGGAATCGGTTCGGATCAACACGCTCTTACCTCAAAGTCCGCGATTGCCTAGTCTAATTTCGCACCCTTCGCTATCGTCTAGCCAACGAGGGAGTGGCCGTGACCGAACAGAGCAACACGCCCAGCAGTTGGCGACTGATAAGGTACGAAGACGCGCACGTCGAGTCGAGCGGAAGCCAGTTCTTCAGCTATCTGATCGTGAGTGGCGTGGCCGCATACGCGAACATCCGCGTCGAGCTCATGCCTCTCGTGTACATCGATGTGCCCGACTATTGGGGGATCGAGGTAGTGGGCAGCGTCTCCTTTGTCGCACTCCCCGCTATCACACCGTACGAGGTCAGGCTTCCCCTGGATCGCGCGATGGGTCGCAAGGGTATCGAGGTTATCGGTGCAGACGGCCAGTCCATGAGGATTGATGTGACCTTCGAGGATCGGCTTAATCCGGACGACGGGGCAAATCTCGATCTCCTGCACACCAAATCGGGTCGCACTCTCGGCGGTCGCACTCTTGGCGGCAGGACGGAGCGCATCGACACGGCTATCGACGACGAAGCCTGACAACCTGGAATCGCCCTTCGCCCTCGTACTCGGTCCGCGACAGCACGTCGATCCTAACGCCGATCGCAGCTAGGTCGGTGTGAAGGCTCAGTGCGCCGACCGCGCGGTGCTCCTCCATGAGGAGCGTACGCCAGCTCGCCGAACGCACGATCTGGTCAATCACGCCGACTTCGGCCCCTTCGATGTCGAGTTTGACGAGCGCACCTTCGAGTCCGTAGAGAGCTGCGTCGACGCACAAGGTGCGGGTCGCCTGCACGAAGCCGGCGCGCGAAACGTCAACGAGTCCATCTCGGGGACGGTGCAGCTTGTGCCCCCCGGCATTCGAGGGATCGAGCCGCAGTACGCCCAAGCCGCACGACTGGTCGAGCGCGCTCATGCGCGTCTCGATCGGCAAGAGAGGATTCAGAGCGACATTGCGTCGCAGAGCGTCGAAGTTCTCGCGCGAAGGTTCGATCGCAATCACACGGTGCGCATCGTCGCGGGCTGCTGAGATCAACGAGAAGTATCCGGCCTGTGCCCCGACATCGAGGACAACCCTCGAACCGCACTCGTGCAATCGGTACACGTTTTGGATAAGGAGTTCGTCGAGGATGTCGATGTCGCCGACCGCCTGGTTATCGCGAGCTCGGACGTGAGCGCGAGCGCCCGACCGTAGTTCAACGACGAAGTCGCGATCCTTCAGTCCATAGTAATTGTCCAGATAGGTTCTCGAGTCGAGAACGATGCCACGAGTTCGGCGCTCCCGCTCCGCTGCGAGCATTAGGAGTCGCTCCCGACTGGCACGAAGACAGTTTCGACGAAACCCTGTCGCTGACTGCGCCGATAGTCCGCGGCGACATAGGCCGCCGCGATCTGCGACGAATACAACAAGAGTCGTCGGGCCTTTTCATCGGCGTCGTCCTCTCGGTGACGTAGACCACTCGCAACGAAACCGGGAGGACACTGCGGCTGCTCGTACGGCAGGTCGGCGTAGTAGCCGACCATCCACCCGGAATCCGATAGACACCGATCCAATTGGCGCGTGAAGTCGTGGTCGGGATGCTGCCCTATGCTCGCGGGAAGAAGCACGAACGCAGCATTGGCGACCCGGCAGGCGGCGCTCACCACATTAGCGACATCCTCGTCCCGCGGACGGGGAAGTGTGAACCGAAGTGGCCAGTCCGGCCAATCAAGGTAGATCCGCTGCGGCGACAGATCGGCGAAGACTCGGCCGTCCTCGCTTCGCCGACGGGCCGTCACCTCTTCGAGATCGCCGGTTCCAAAGCGGGTGTTGTCGCTAGTTGAGAAGACGTTGACGATCACGCATGCATCCAGGACACCCGACAGGAGAGCCCCTCCGAGTGATAGGAACGCATCGTCTAGATGCGGCGAGACAATGACGCTCCGCGCGATCATCGCTGCTGCCTCGGTGCCGACTCGAGCGAACTACGGATCGTTCTCCAGCAAGATGTGTAGTCGCGAAACCGCCGTGCCGTCTCGGTGAGGAGCGCCACATCGGACGCGGTCTGCGAGTCAGCCCATCGACTGTACGCTTCAAGCTGCTCGCGGACACCGCGAAGTCCATCATAAGGGACGCTCGCCGAAG
This sequence comes from Gordonia alkanivorans NBRC 16433, assembly GCF_000225505.1. GTDB lineage: Bacteria > Actinomycetota > Actinomycetes > Mycobacteriales > Mycobacteriaceae > Gordonia > Gordonia alkanivorans. The sequence goes on from NZ_BACI01000120.1 coordinate 23,358, forward strand.
CGAGTCCCTTAGCCGCGTTTGCCTCCTTCTTTAGCCGATAAAGCACGAGGCGATGGCCTGAAGAAAGCATCGTGTCAGAATGCGTGAGCGCTAAGCGGCAGAGCACGGCCAAGCTCGATCCCAGCGCGTATCGACTGAGGAGTTCCGCGTCGAGCGCACGCAGCCTAGTAGGACGATGGACGCCGCGCAGGCTTGGCTCGGCGTCGACCGCAGCGCCAGGATCGATCATGTGCGTCCAGTGGACGTCCTCGTCGACTCCAGGAGGAAACGGAACGCTCATCGCTCGATGGGTTTCGATGAGCATCAGGCCACCCGAAGCGAACTGGGGGACGCCCCAGTCGTGGCGCTCATCGAATCCAATCACCGTGGGCTTTCCTCCACCGAGACAAGACGCGCTCTCGGCTCGTGCCAGCGCGTCGGCGACATTACGGACTATGGGCCCACCGATTGGCGGCGCCGCCGACGGTCCAGCTTCCGCCCACACGAATGCCTGCATCCATTCGAGTGGCGAGAGGTCTGGCACACCCGACAGTCGCCCGAGCGCGACGACTCGATCGGCGCAGTGTGGGGTGGCGAGAAGCTCAATGTCATCGTCGACTAGGAGGTGATGCGTCGCATCGAACCGTAAGAGCGAGAATAGGATCCCGACATTCCTAGCGAGCCCCGCGCCCCAGCCCGACGGCAGACCCTCACGAAGGCTCGGCAGCTCCGATCCCGTGGCCTCCACGAGCTCCGCGTTAACGTCCGGCTCCCGTACGACATCGACGCGATCAGCGAACGGAACAGACGTCGGATGATCGTTGTCGTCCACGATCACGACGCGCGTCGCAGCATCTCGCGCGAGCACTGAGCGCGCAGCAGCTGCTGCATCGCCTGTACGGCCGCGGGTCGGGATGACAGCGACCACTCGCCTATGCAATGCCTGCGCTCCTCCGGCTGAGACATCCTCCGCAGGCGCCGCACTGAGCCTCGCGATCCAGATCGCACGACCATGTGAGCCCGACGGGAAAGGCCAAATCGTCTGCAAGCGACTTCACGCCGAGCTTCGGGACATCCCAAAACGGGAGCCACATCTCCGGCCCACGCGAGCCGTTCTCGATGTAGTCGGCTTCGGCAGTGAGTCGGTGGACGGACGTACCGATCCTCGGAAGGTCAGACCTCAAGTCGGCGAGGACGAGACGCTCGACGCCGAGCCCTCTCGCTTCTGTAAGCCCCACACTCAGCTGCACAGTCCTCGGAATGTGTGCCGAGGCATTCGGCGGAGGAACGCAGATGTCTCGTCGCTCGAGACCCAGTAACGCGATGACCGTGTCCGCCGCAGTGACCTCACGTCGTGGTCGACGGGGGTGATGGAGTTGAATCGCGAATACGGCGATCGACTGAGCCGTCAGCCAAGCTGCGCACACCGACGAGTCGAGGCCCCCGGAAAGCATGAGACCGACCGAACGGATGTGCGGGGCATCGGGGATCAGGATCATCCTGTGGTTCCCAGTCGTCGGTAGCACTGGGCGGCCCTACCCGATCGCGAGTCTGCCGTCACGCTGCTCAGCCTAGCGGTGCCAGAGAGCGAGTGGGACGACCATTTCACTCTTGGTTAGGCTCCCATGCTCGAACCGATAGACACGATCAACCAGTGGGAACTCGCGTTCGGTCGCGAGCACAATGGCATCGCTGTCGGGGAGGACCTCCGCGACAGGTCCAAGGATCCCGATCAGATCATCGCGCGAACCGACGATGAGGCCTGGGGCGTCGACGTCAGCGAGGATCGCACGCACTTCGGCGGCGGCGCCGGGGCGCGTATAGAGCCACCGGACTCGGCCAGCGCCGCCGGCGGGGCTCTCACAGAAGACCGGAGACTCTACCTGGGCCCACGCCTGAGCGAGCCGGTTCGAGCAGGTCGTGCGCGTCTGCCCGTGATCGGAGTGCAGTAAGACCTCCGATCCTGCGTCCGCCCACCGCCTCGCGGCTCGGCTGATACTCTGCAACGCTGTCCGGAAGGACGAATCGTACCCCGAGTAGTGCACGTGTTCGTCGAGGTTCACGTGTATCCAGATCAGAGTGGGACGACCGACGGACCGACGCAACGAGTCGTCGACCTCCGCGATGGTCGTGCTCGCGATCAAGGCTGGAGCGTCTCGTATAACCGACCAGCGATATCGCGGCTGAATGACGTGCGTTGCGCCGCGGACGAGTGCGTCGGTCCAGGCCCCCGGCATCGTCGAGATATCTCCGAGGTGCACGCGCGACACAACACCGCGACCCGAGAGACGGGCGAAGATTGTCGGCCATGGGCCGAGAATGTGGGTCGTGGGAACGCCGTCTCGCTGCCAGTCGTCGTCGAATCCGTAGTGGCGTCCGCGAAACATGTTCCATACGCGCCCTGGAGGGATTGACGGGTGCTGGCACACCGGGCCGACGATCCCATGGTCTGCGACGTCGAGTCCGCTGGTCGCCGTGATCCACGCGGCGACCGAGGTGCTCGGGAAGACCGCCGTCAAGGGGTGGACGACGTCGGCGCCGAGCTCGCGCGCCGACTCCCACGAGAGACCGTCGACGCCAAGGACGATCGCTGCGGAGTGTGCGTCACTCCCCGACAAAGATTCGTCCAAGATCTCGGGGATGCAGGCAATGCTTTGACGTGGATCGGGAAGTATCGAGCCGCAGACTCCCGAAGACCGCGCGACGAGAGTCTCGTAATCGACGAACCCTTCGCCAACCCTCACCGCAGGCCTCGCACGAATCGCTCCGTTCGGTCCATCGCGCTGACGAGGTCATTCTTCTGCACTCCAGGACTGGCGCGCAGCCACGCACCGTCAAGGCAGTAGGCGAGTATCCCAGGGTAGAAGGCGACGCGTTCGCGACGAAGCAGTCGGCGGAAGAGAAGATAGTCCGGACCGGCCGAACCGGGAGCGAAGGTGACATTGAACGAACAGAGAGGCGCGAAGACCTGCTCGCTGAACGAATGGGCGCGGTCGACGGTGAAGTTGCGAAGCGCGAGCAACTCCCTCTCGCGAGCTTCGCGCTCGATCCGGTAGGAGGCATAGGCATTCACGAGATCACGGGCACACGGCTCATACTCTGCGAGTTCGGCCAACTCGTGCGGTCCCGGTTCCATGAGGTCGCGGATCTCCCAGAGCTCAAAGCGAGCGAGCACTTCCGTCAGCAAATAGAAGAGCGATGGAGGCGAACCATACGCGGTCGACGCCAGCTCGTAGAACTCACTCACTATCTCCTCGTGCGCGAGTATCCAACCGACCTTTAGGCCGGGCGCCCCGTGTGATTTCGACAGACTTCTCACGCGAACAAGATTGGGGTGCAACGACCGGAGCCCCTCGGCTCGCGGTCCGAGACAATCGTGCGAGTCGTCGAGGATCACGACCGTCGAATCGGTCACTGTGCGCAGAAGTCGATCGAGCTCGTTGACGTCGACGCGGGCGCCCGTGGGGTTCGTCACCGTCTGGATGAAGACCAGCGGCGTGTCGGTACGGATCGCATCGAGGAGGGGGCGGAGCGGAGTCCGCTGGCCTTCGCACGCGAGCGGCACCAGCTCTGTCGGGAAGCGCTGTCCTATCGATCGGACGAGCGGAGGGTAGTTCGGGAGGCCGACAACGGCGGTCCCCGATCTGCGGTTCCGGTTCCGGCGAGCGAGTAGCTCGACGAGAGATCCGACCGCAGCAGTTCCCCCGAACGTGACGGCAACGTTTGTGGCGTCGTAGTTGGTGCGGCCCTCACGCGCATTCTCCATCTCAGCGATTGCGCTCCTGGTCGCGTCCCGTCCTAAAGAGTCCGAGTATCCGTACCACCCACGCTCGAGCGCGTAATGCACGCACGCTCTCAGCGCAGATGGGAGACCGAATCGCTCCTCTTCGACGGAGCCTGTCGACAGGAGAATATTGTCCTCTCGCTCCAGACGCCCGTAAAGATCGTCGCGAAAAAAGAAGTTGAATAGCTCCTTGATGAATACTGGTGTCGCCTGGTTCTGCAGCACATCGATAGACGAGACTTCGCGCCGCCGACGGCTCTCTCGCCAATGGTCAGCGAGTTCGGGTCTCGCGCAGTCGTGCCCGAGGTCGTGTTCGACACGGGCGAGGTAGAGCGTTAGCAGCTCCATAGGATCATCCGGACGATTCGCGCGTGCGAATACCTCAAGCAGGCCCTCGTCCACTTCGGTGCTAAGGCATGCCGACGTTGCTGGTCGCGGCGTGGTCATCCGATCGGGCAAAACGGCGAATGGAGTGACCCCGGGCCAGCCTGCAAACAATCGCTCCTCCGCATTTAGCGCCATGCGACGCGCCGCGCATTCGACTTGCTGCTCCCAGCGCTAGTCATGGACACATGTTAGCGGTCGCGCAGGGCAATGCTGGTCGGCTGGCGGGAATTACGAGTCAGGATCATCCGACGCGCCGGACGCGCACGCGCTGCAAGTGCCGTGAGCCATGGGGCTCGCCCGCAGTGCGCGCGTGGAACACCTTCGTGTTGTCGATCGCCGCGATTACGCCCGGCCGCCACGGGATACGCCGCACAAGTCGGGTCTGGTACACGGCCTTCATCGCGGCGAGCACTGCGGCGTCGGCGGCCTCCTTTCCCGAGTCCGAGGTGAATCGATCGTCGGTAACCGACGGATCACGGAGCGCGAACACAGGGGCATCGCATTCGACGACGGGATGACTCGAGCCGACTCGTTGTGTGCTCCGCAGCGTCTCGAGCTGGACCGCCGACAGACATCGCGCGACAGCATCCATCGCAATCGCGACGGTCTGAGCGCTCGCATCGTCTTCGTTCGCGGTCAGGCATTGGAGCACGATCCACGTCGGTCGTTGGCCGCTGGGACGGTGGCTCGCCTCCGTATGCGCGAACAGCTCACGCGGAGAGAAGGGCTGGAGCTCGAAGTCGCCAGCGTCCTCGGTCGACCGCAAGTTGAGGACGTACTCGTTCTCACAAAACGACGTGACGGCTGGATCGCGCTCCGCGAGGACCGTGCCCATCCGCCACCCGAGCTGCACGAGTGCGTCTGCCGTGAGCGGGCGGCCGATGTCGAGCACCGCCACGCCCTGCTCGCTTGATCGCGAGGTCAACCGCGCGGCCAGCGCATCGAGCGAGTCGGTGCCATACGGCGCGGGCTCGAGGCCGAAAGCGGGCCAGAGCACATGCGCACTAAGCACAGCCGCCCGCGCGGCGCACAAGTCTTTCCAGTAGGGCTTCAGGTTCTGACTTCCTCTCAATCAGGAGGTCGGCTGGCACTACGAGTCGCGCGGAATCCCTACAACAGAATAGCGAGCGCGGGGGGGGATTGGCGATCTCTAGTCAGTCCCGAACTAGCCGGCTTGTGCCCGGGCGCGACACCCGCTGGGCCTCGCCGAAGGAAGGCTGGCTGGGCCGCCTTCGGTTCCGGTCATATTTCTTGATGCTCCGAAGGCACTGGAGCCTTAAGGTTCTCGGCCCGGCGCGGCTTGCGCTACTCGATCACAATCAGCGAGGTGGTGTGAAATCCCGCGGCCACTGCACACGGTCCACCCTTGTCGCTGTAGTCAAGTTCGCGTGAGATAGGTCGGCGCCAGTCAAGTTCGCGCCAGTCAAGTTCGCGCCGTCCAAATTTGCCCCGGTCAAATCTGCGTTTGTGAGGTCCGCGTCGGTCAAGTCGACGGAAAACAGCCACGCCATAGTCAACTGAGCGCCGCGCAAACCTGCATTGGCCATTTTTGCGCCCGCCAGATTCGCGCCATGCAAGTTTGACCAGGTCAAGTCGGTGTTGGCCAAGTTCGCACTAGTCATCTCCGCGTAGGACAGTTCCACCCGTGTCAAGTTCGCGCCAGTAAGGTCCACGCTGACCAAGTTCGCGCGAGCGAGGTTAATGCGCCGCATCGTTGCATTAATGAGCGGTGCGTACGACAGGCAGATGCCAGAAAGATCGGGAACGTACGATTCGTCGGCGCCTCTGCGACCCAGAACTTCTACCGCTGTAAACAGGTCAAAGTCGAGCGGCGTCTGTGGGGCGGGTGGTGGAGACTGCGGCCGACGACTATCACATCCGACGGAAGTCAATGTGAATCGGCTGCGGACATAGGCTGCGATGACCTCGTACGCTGGCAAGTAATACGTGGTCGACTCAGTACCGAGTTGCTCAAGTGCGTAGATGCCGCCGAGGCGAGTCTCGAGTGTGTCGCTGCCAAGTTGGCCAACAGCGGCGGTGTAACGGTCACTCTGTTGCCCTTTGCGAGCGAGGTCACGATCACTCGCAGCACCGCAGGAAGTAAACGTCGAGGCCACCACGACGATTATGACCGACAGTACAAGCCCACCGACCGAAACTATTGCCGGCCAATCGAGATTTCGGTTCTCGGAGTTTGGGACCGCCGGCGAGTCCTGCGGTCTGATCGAACGGCTTGTCCTTCGGGACGTCGGTGGCCTTGCTGGCGAGCGGCGGGATTTTTTCATCGAAACCCCTTTGGTCTGTTGATTTCGCGACAGCTATCGGAGAATCATGTCAGATTGGATCTCATTGATTGTCTACCCGCTTTGCCAATGCTCGCTCGCGTTTGGGCGCCGTACCGGGATCGAGGCGACCGGGCCACACAGACCGGATCATCGCGGTTTGTTGTTATTCGTCAGACAGTCCCCGCCAATCGCGAAGCACAGAGACTTAGGATCGGCTGGACGCCGATACCGACAGCGTGCTGATATAGGGATGCGAGCGAAAGATGCCGCGAAAACTAGCAGGAAATCGATCAGATTCGCACGTCTCGGTCCAGAACACACTGAGGTCTTCCCTGGTCAAGGCGACTCGAGCAGACGGCGAGCTTGTTAAACAAGGCATGCACCTTTGTTAATCTTCGCTGCATCTCGACACACTCCAACTAACCCCGCGCCATGTCCACGAACCGGCTGAGGTGTAGCTGGTGCGCGACGGTGATGGTGGCGGTGGGGCCGTTACGGTGCTTGCCGACGATGATGTCGGCCTCACCGGCGCGCGGGTCGTCGCGCTCGATCGAGTCGGGGCGGTGTAGCAGGATGACCATGTCGGCGTCCTGCTCCAGCGAACCGGACTCACGGAGGTCCGACACCTGTGGCTTCTTGTCGGTACGTTGCTCGGGACCACGGTTCAGCTGGCTGATCGCGATCACCGGGACCTCGAGTTCCTTGGCCAGCAGCTTGAGCTGACGCGAGAACTCCGAGACCTCTTGCTGTCGGGACTCGACCTTCTTGCCCGACGTCATCAGCTGCATGTAGTCCACCGCAACGACTTTCAGGTCGTGGCGCTGCTTGAGACGACGCGCTTTGGCGCGGATCTCCATCATCGTGAGGTTCGGCGAGTCGTCGATGAAGAACGGCGCATCCGAGATCTCACCCATTCGGCGGGCCAGACGCGTCCAGTCGTCGTCGCTCATGGTGCCGGCACGCATGTCGGCGAGTTTGACCTTGGCCTCTGCCGAGAGCAGTCGCATGACGATCTCGGTTTTGCTCATCTCCAGCGAGAACATGGCCGCGGTGAGGCCGTGTCCGATCGCCGCCGAGCGCAGGAAGTCCATTGCCAGCGTCGAGTTGTGTGTCGGGACCATCGCCTCGCCGGCGAGGTAGAGGTGCTCGTCGTTGTCGACCTCGACGCAGCGCACCGGCACCGAGTCCACCGGACGCACCGCGACGACGCGGCGGACGCCGGCCTTGCGTCGGAGCTCCTTGTGTCGAATTGCCTTGTGGTGGACGGTGAACACGTCTTCGTCGGCGTCGACGCGCAGCCAGCCGGTGGCCGACCGCTTGTAGTTGAAGCCCAGGCCGGCCACGAGATCGGCGACGACCGCGGTCATGTGCCGGGTCGCGGCGGGCACGGTGATCCAACCGTCGTCGTCGACGGTGGCGCGGGCATCGAGCAGACCGGCCAGCAACGCCCGACGCTGCGCGATCGAACCGCGCAGGTACTCGTAGGGGATCCGTCCGCCGAGGTCGGCCATCAGCGTCATCACGTCGACGGGCCCCTCGGCGTCGATGCGCATGCTGATCTCGGGGTCGTCGAATGCCATCCCCGCCAGCGCCGCGACGGTGTACGGACCGTAGGCAAATCGCTTGCGCGGCAACTCGAGTGGCGCGGTGTTGCGGATGACCGCACACCCCACGTGCGCACGCAGGCCCGCCGTTGTGACGACCTGGCGCTCACCGTCGATCTCGGCCGCCCACTGGTGCTGCTCGTCGGCGACCAACACCGCGCCGTCGTTGAACTCGACCTCGTAGCAGGGACGTTCGGTCATCACGTCGGTCGCGGCGACCACCTTGGTGGGCCGGCCGTGCGCGTCGAGCAGCTTGTCGCCCACCCCGACCTTGCCCATCGTCGTCCAGCCGGTGGGCGTGGGCAGCGGGGTGTCGAGGGCGAGCGCTTTGCCGACGCCGGGTCGCGCGGCCACGATGATCATCTGGCCCGGGTGGAGACCGTTGGTCAGCTTGTCGAAGTCCGCGAAGCCGGTCGGCACGCCCAACGAGATGCCGCCGCGCGAGGCGATGGAGTCGATCTCGTCCATCGTCGGCTGCAGCAGTTCTTCGAGGGGAAGGTAGTCCTCGGCCTGACGGCGTTCGGTGACCTCGTAGACCTCTGCTTGTGCGCGGTCGACGACCTCGGCCACGTCCTGGCCGTCGTTGCCCGCGTAGCCGTACTGCACGATGCGGGTACCGGCGGTGACCAGACGGCGCAGGATGGCCTTCTCGGCCACGATCTCGGCGTAGTAGCCGGCGTTTGCGGCCGTGGGCACCGTCGAGATCAGCGTGTGCAGATACGGTGCGCCACCGATGCGTTTGAGTTCGCCCGACCGCTCGAGTTCTGCGGCGACGGTGACCGCATCGGCGGGTTCGCCCTTGCTGTAGAGGCTAAGGATCGCCTCGAACACCGCCTGGTGAGCGGGCCGATAGAAGTCGGCCGTCCGGATCTTCTCGACGACGTCGGCGACCGCGTCTTTGGACAGCAACATGCCGCCGAGCACGGATTGCTCGGCAGCGAGATCCTGTGGGGGTTGCCTACCGAAGTCCTCGGTGGGCGGTGCATCGTCCGCACCTCGACCCCGACCTCGTTCTTTATCCCGATCGCCGGCGGCAGGACCGTGCCCGCGGTCATCCACAACAGCCACGTGTGTCTAACCTCTCGCATACGCTCGATCCGCTCGCCCTGACGAGTGAATCGACCTCTGTGGTGTCGGCCCCGGCAGGCCACCTCGCGAGTCTCCGGTGTCGACGTACTGCTCTGTCTCTTGCTCTGTCCGTCTCTTCCTATCGGGACGCTCCGACAACGACTGCCGCCGGGCGTGCGAAAACAGGACTGAGACCTGAGCCGTGACACTAAGACCTCCGACACGACGACTCAAACCGGGCTGTTGATGAATCTGGGGAGGACTTGTGGACGACGTGTGAATGAGCGGGGGAGCGATTGTGCACCCGTTGTGGACAACCTGAGGAATTCGGGTGTGAACAACTCTGTTTGCCCAGGTCAGAACACCGATTAATTTCCACAATCAAGAAACTGAAAATCCTTCGACACTCTTCGGCGCGTCGTCAGTTGGGCGTGTTGCGACCGACTGTTCAAGTACGTGTGGCAAACAATTTGGTGAATTTCCCGAGTGATCTACGTAACAGCTAGTCACGACAGTGATCAGTCGTATGACTTATCGCTGGATCGACGACGACGACCCGAATCCGTGTGATGCAATGTCGATCGTGTCGAGGTTGGGGTTGGGAACCGGGGTCATCCGTCGAACGGTCGGGGTGGTGGCCGCGCTGACGGTTGCGACCGGGATCGCGTTGGGTGCGCCGCCGGCGCACGCCGCGCCCGGTCCCACGATGCCCGTCGAATTCGACCTGGCGCGTTACCAGCCGGTCGACCCGACGACCTTCCGCTCGCTCGCCTACGGGGACAACGGGCGTTCGTTCTTCACCACCGGCCGCTGGATGTGCCAGATCGGGCAGGCCTACCGCTACGTGGGCTGTCAGGGCCGTCCCGCGACCGCCCCGCCCACCGCGACGGGCGCCGCCATCACGGCGGACCAGCAGGGCCCGTGGTGGGTCAACAGAGACCAGACGTACCGCTTCGGTTCGAAGACCGGGTTCCGGCCGCCGGTTCTGGGCGTCGGCAAGCGCGTCACCATCGCCGGGGTCACGTGCACCGTGCCGCGGCGCGACGTCGTCGCCTGCCGCACCGGCGAACGGGCGCTGATCTTCACCCCCGCGTGGCACAAGTTCTTCTTCCCGTCCTGGGACACCCTCGGACCGGGCAACAACGCCGTCGCGCACAGCGCAAACCCGGCGCCGCGATACCTGCCTCCACGGCTGCAGTATTGGAATCAGTTGCCCGCCAACCCGCCTGCGCCGAAGTAGGGCGGCCGCACATACGACAAGGCCGGGTGGAATCTCTTCCACCCGGCCTTGTTTCGTGTGATGCGGTGCGTCAGCCTGCGGCGACGACGGCGAGCTGCACGGTTGCCGAGACCTGCGGGTGCAGGGTGACGGTGACCGGGTAGCTACCGGTGGCCTTGATGTGGCCCTTGGGCAGCACGACGGTGCGCTTGTCCACGACGGGGCCGCCGGCGGTCTTGATGGCACCGGCGACGTCAGCCGCGGTGACCGAACCGAACAGCTTGCCCGAGTCGTGGGTCTTGACGTCCAGCGAGACTGCGTCGAGGCCCTCGAGGGCCTGCTTCAGCTCGTTGGCGTGCTCGAGACCGCGAACCTCGCGGGCCTCCTGCGCACGGCGTATGCCCTCGACCTGCTTCTCGGCGCCGCGGGTGGCCTTGATGGCCAGGCCGCGGGGCAGCAGGTAGTTGCGGCCGTAGCCGTCCTTGACCACGACGATGTCGCCGGCTTCGCCGAGGTTCTCCACGGCGGCGGTGAGGATGAGCTTCATGTCAACTGATCCTTTCCGCTTATCGGCTGGTCGAGGTGAAGGGCAGCAGGGCCACCTCACGCGAGTTCTTGACAGCCACAGCGACGTCGCGCTGGTGCTGCACGCAGTTACCGGTCACGCGACGCGAGCGGATCTTGCCGCGGTCGGACAGGAAACGACGCAGAAGCGCGGTGTCCTTGTAGTCGATGTCGGCCTTCTTGTCCTTGCAGAAGCTGCACGCCTTGGTCTTGGTGACCTTTTCGACGCGAGGCTTCCGGCTGGGCTTCGCCTTTGCCATGTGTGTATTGCTCCAGTCAATGCTTCTTCGGGATCACTCACATGTGAGTGTCGTCCCGTGAGATATCAGAAAGGTGGTTCGTCGTCCCCGCCACCGAACGATCCGCCGCTGCTGGCAGGCGCGCTGCCCCAGGGATCGTCGGCGACCTGCTGGTTCGATCCGCCGCCGCGGCTACCGCCGCCGCCACCGGATCCGAATCCGCCGCCACCACCGCCGCCGCCGCCGCCGCGCGAGGCGCGGTTGACCTTGGCGGTGGCATAACGCAGCGAGGGGCCGATCTCGTCGACCTCGAGTTCCACGACCGTGCGTCGTTCGCCTTCTTTGGTTTCGTAGGACCGCTGCTTGAGCCGTCCCTGCACGATCACCCGGGAACCCTTGGTCAGGCTTTCGGTCACGTTCTCCGCGGCGTCGCGCCAGATGTTGCAGCGGAGGAACAGCGCTTCGCCGTCCTTCCACTCATTGGTCTGACGGTCGAACGTGCGCGGGGTGGAAGCCACCGTGAAGTTGGCAACCGCTGCACCGGACGGCGTGAACCGCAGTTCCGGGTCGGCGGTGAGATTGCCGATGACGGTGATGACCGTGTCGCCTGCCATGTGTGTTTCCCCTTGGGTCGTAGGTGGGCACTCGCTGATCGACATGCACCGGGATTTTCTGGGTCAACCCTAGAACCCGGTACCGACGTCTTCAGACGTTCAAGAAACCCTGTGGATTACTTCCGCAGGACCTTGGTGCGCAGAACCGACTCGTTCAGCTTCAGCTGACGGTCGAGCTCGGTGACCGTGGCGGGCTCGGCCTTGAGATCGATGACGGCGTAGATGCCCTCGTTGTGCTTCAGGATCTCGTAAGCGAGGCGGCGCTTGCCCCAGATGTCGACACCATCCACCGAACCGCCATCCTTGCGGACAACATTGAGGAAAGTATCGAGTGAGGGTGCGACGGTGCGCTCGTCCAGATTCGGATCGAGGATGACCATCAATTCGTAGTGACGCATAAGACCACATCACCTCCTATGGGCTAGGTCGGCCACGGACTGTCCGTGGCAGGAGGGTCGCCTGCGTCGGCAACCGGTCCAAGATACATGACCAGGACGTTCTCCCGGAAATCCGAGGTCGTGAGCACCGGTTCAGCGGCTGGTGACGACCTCGATGCGGTAGTTCAGCTCGAGGGTCGCGACGCCGTAGCCGTGGATGTGCGCCTGGGTCTGCAGCCACCGGCCCTCGCCACCACGGGGATCGTCGACCACGGTCGTCTCCGCCCAGGTGGGCCCGATCCCGATCGCCGCCGGCCCGGGGTTGCTCACGTACTGCCGCACGCCGAGCTCGGTGTGGATCGCCTGCGGGTCGCGGCGGTGATCGAGGCTGTCGGGGAGGAAGAACGAGATCGACGTGACGTCGGTGAGGCGGATCATCCCGCGGAACTCCCGGTTGTGATCGAGAGAGACGACGCCCTGGTAGCGCCACACCCGCACCGGCAGTTCGCGTCCCGCGGTGCCGTCGTGCCCGATTCCGGTCGCCAGGGTCGCCTCGACGCTGTAGCGCGGCCCCGGGACGATGCCTGCGACGGTCAGCACGTTCATCGACCCAGGGTAAGTCGGAGAGACACCGGTGGCCGTTGATCGACGATCGGGTCGGTTCGGCGTTCGCGGCTCGTCACACCTCAGGGAACACGATCCAGACGCGACGACCTACTCTGTTGGCCATGTCGGAGCCGCGGATCAGTACGCCTCGGCGGATCCCGTGGTTGTCCGGACGCGGTGAGACCGCGGTCATCGTGCTGGTCTCGCTACTGGCCACCGCGGCGACGATGTTCTGGAGCTTCCAGGCGAAGGCCCGCTGCGGCGGGGCGCCGTTCGACGCCGAGGGCCGCAGCGCCAACTGGCCCTCCGGCGATCCCGGCGGCCTCATCCCCTGCTACTCGGACCTGATGTACCTGTGGCTCGGCCGCGACATCAACAACCACGTGTTCCCCTACATTCACGGTGGGATCGCCGGGGACGGCACCCTGTTCGGCGGCGTGGTCGAGTACCCGGTGTTGTCCGGCCTGCTCATGTACGTCGGGGCCATCGGCGCCGACACCGACACCGCGTTCTTCACCCAGTCCGCACTGTTGTTGGCGCCGTTCGGTTTCGCGATCACCGTGATGCTGGCGCTGATGGTCCGCTGGTGGGCGCTGTTGTGGGCGGCCACTCCCCCGCTGGTCCTGTACTCCTTCCACAATTGGGAGTTGCCGGTGGTCGCGACCGCGGTCGCCGCGATCGCCGTGATGGCGTGGGGCGGTTCGATCGATCCCGCCACCGACCGACGGAGACTCCCGCTGCGCGTCTGTGCCGTGGTGGCGGCCGTCCTGCTGGCCATCGGCTTCTGCCTCAAGCTCTATCCCGGGATCTTCGTGCTGCCGCTGGCCGCCTATGTCCTGACCGGGGACGCCGCTCGTCTGGGACAAGCGCGGCGTCGCGGCCTCGACTGGGTCGGTGCCGCATGGGTGGCCGGCGCCGCGGTGGTCACCGTCGTCGCGATCCAGTTGCCGTTCATGGTCCTCGGATTCGACGGCTGGAAGGCGGCATTGACCTTCCAGGGGCGGCGGCGGGCCGACGTCGACACCAACTCCATCTGGTACTGGGGTCTGCGCTATCTCACCGGAACGACAGACACCTACCACTCCGTCGTCGGGGTGGCGTCGCCGTTGCTGATCCTCGTCAGCTTCGCCGTGGCCATGTACCTGGGGTGGCGCCGCTACGAGCGGATGGGGGTCTTTCCCTGGATCGGCGTGAGCGGGGCGATGCTCGCCGGGTTCATGCTGTTCCACAAAGTGCACTCACCGCAGTACACGCTCTGGATTCTCCCGTTCTTCGTGCTCATGCGAGTCCGCTGGCAGGTGATCGCCGTCTACCTGCTCACCGACATCGCCCTCGACCTGACGATCTTCCGCCTGTTCCCCATCCGCGACGCCGGCGATCCCCTGCCCTGGTGGGTGCTCACCGGTGTCGCCGGCTCGGTCTGGGTTCACGCGTTCCTGCTCGTGTACCTGATCGGCACGCTGGTCCGCACCCCGCTACGTGAACCACTCGCGACGATGACGGTCCGCGACCGGAGTCCCGAAGATCGACCCGACGAGGCCTCTCTTCAGCCCATACCTTCCACGGAAAGAGCATGACATGAGTTCTTGGCTTGGTGCAGGACAGCTTGCGGGTGACCGTGTCACTCTGCGCCCGTTGACATTCGACGATTCAACTGCACTCGCGCAGGTGGTCGCTGATCCGTCCCGGTTCCGCTGGGTTCCCGGCGTGCCCTACGACGAGGGATCCGCTCGACGCTTCGTCGAGTCGGCACTCGAATCACGCCTCGCCTACGCCGTCGTCGACAACTCCGACGGTCGGGTGGTCGGCTCGACGAGCTTCTACGACATCGATGAACACAACCGGTCCGCGTGCATCGGCTACACCTTTTACAGCGAACGCGTCCAGGGCACGACGGTGAACCCGACCGCGAAGTACCTGCTGATGCGTCATGCATTCGAAGATCGTGGCGCCGTCCGGCTCACCTGGCACACCCACGAGCACAACACGCAGTCCCGCGCCGCGATCGCGAAGCTCGGCGCTCAGTTCGAAGGTCTGCTCCGCAAACACCGGAGGTTCGGCGACGGATGGCGGACCACCGCGCTCTACTCGATGACCGACGACGAGTGGCCGGACGCGAAAGCCGCACTGCTACAACGGATTAGCTGACACGCCGGGCATCATGGCTCCTTCGAGTGGTAGGGATGACCATGCGTCCGTCGCTCTTCTTTCATCCGCGCCTCGTACAGATGCCGTTCCCCGTCGGTCAACTCGTTGCGCACCCGTTCCGTATGGGCCCGGAACGGGTGCCAGTACGTGTCGTCGAACTCCTCGACGACCTGAAATGTCCAGCGGCCGTTGATGACATTGCGTCCGACCATCTCTGTTGCGAGGATTTCCGCAATGTCGGCGTGTCCGTCTTCACGTAGCGCGTCCACGGCCTCCCCGAGCAGAAGATCCGCATGCCCGATGAGCTGGTGGAAACTGTAGAGGTGGCCACGGGCGCGCTCGACGTACTCGAGCGCCTCCCCCACCTTGCCGACCGCCTCCGCGGTGCTGTCCGGGATGTTCTCGCCACGCTCAGCCATGTCCAGGCCATACCCACGGCAAGCACGCCTCAACCCTCAGAATCGTCGACCGAGATAGCTGCCGTAGACGTGGTCCTCGTCGAATCCGTTGTTGATCTCACTGACCTCGCCATTGAGCGCCTGGCTGATCTTGCGACCGAGGTCCCTGAATTCGTGTTGCGCCTCAGCGGATCTCGGCGCCAATGCGGACAGAGTGCACAACCAGCGGTGGACGACGCGCAGATCGTCGGTGGACAGCGGGCCGCGCACCCAGTTCGCCTTCTCCCACGTCTGACGCTCCCAGGCCTGCCATGGGTGGTCCCATCCGGTCGGGGGCGAGATCGCGAACAGGCCGCGCACGATGACGTCGTTGCGATCGACCCCGGCTTCCGTGCGCCAGCGATCCACGATCCGCGAGTAGGCGACGTAGTCGGCGGCGGTCCAGACGCCGTCGCGCAGACCCTTCCACCCGGCACGTCGCAGCGACCGGCCGACCTTTGCCTCGAGCACCGGACTCGGGTGTTTCGGGTCGCCGGCACCCGCGAAGTACAGAAACCAGGTGAACCCGCCCGGGCCAAGCCGATCGATGGTGTTGCCGCCCTTGTCCGGTCGCAGCATCGCGTACGCCGCGCCCGGGTCGTCTCGACTGGCCAGGGCGGCCTCCTGGAGCAACCTTCCGAGGCGTTTGCGGTCCGCGGCCACGGCGGCGATCCGCTTCTTGCCGTCGGAGTTCTGCCGGCCCAGGCAGAACGCGACGACATTCCACAGCAGCGCGATCGCATCTTCCGGGGATTCGCCGGCGACCGCACCGAGAGCGAACAACTCCTGTCGGCCGATTCGACTGCCGTGCAACGTGTTCGGCATCTCGAACTCGGCCAGCGTGTCGATCCACCACTGTTGGTCGACCAGCACGGAATCGGACAGGAGCTCGGCCGTACGGTCGCCCTCGGCGAGCCAGTCGGTGAGGTCGTCGGGGAGTGCGAGTTGCGAGGGATTCATGATGGATTGGACGCGCCGGCGCAGCGTTCGGTTCCCTCGGATACGCGTCGGACCGCGGCGCAGCCGCTGTCCGCTCACCGACACCCGGCCGAAACCGGCTCGGCCACTTCGTCTTCGGTACGTCGCCGCACACGCCTCGACGGCAGGCGCAGCCGGATGTGGTCCGGTGCGCCGTCGAGCACCCCACCGGCCGGGTCGTCGTACCAGCGGCCGTCGTTCCCGGCCCGGACGAGGTCGTCCTTCGGATGCCAGATCTGCCAGATCACCACCGCACACAGCACGATGACGATCAATCCCCGGAGCACCACCGCGGTGGTGAACCACTGGTCGGGGAGCCAACGACGTTCCTGGTCGAGGAACAGGCCCATCCGCGGAATCCAGATCAGCGCGTCGATCGTCATCCACGTCAGCAGCAGCCGGGTGTGCGGGATCGCCAGGACCGCCAGCGGCACCAGCCACAGCGAGTACTGCGGGCTCCACACCTTGTTGACGAGGAGGAAGCCGGCCACCGCGAGGAACGCCAGTTGCGCGACCCGGGGACGGAACGGCGCGCACAGACCGATGAGGGCGACCGCCACCAGGACGAGGACGGTCAACCCCACCGACAGCGCGTTCAGATGGTTGATGTTCCATGTGAAACCAAGCGTGTCGGCGAGGATGCGGTAGATGGTGTCGGCGTCGGCGGAGCGGTCGCCGTTGAACCGGAAGAACTCCCACCACCCGGTCGGATACGGGATGAGGATCGGCAGGTTGACCAGCAGCCAGGCGGTGAGCGCGGCCGCAGCCGTGGCCCCGAACTCCCGAACCCGGCCGGACCGCAGACACAACGCTCCCAGCACCACCAGGAGCAACGCCGGATAGAGCTTCGCGGCGGCGCCGACCCCGATAGCCACGCCCGCGATCCACGGCCGGTCCCGCGACCAGGCGAGGAGGGCGACCGCGACGGCTGCCGTCGCGATGGTGTCGAAGTTGGTGAAGGCGTGGACGAACACCAGCGGCGACAGCGCCGCCAGCCAGACCGCCCACATCCGGGTGCGTGCGGTCAGAGCCGTGGCCCAGATCGTGACCAGCCAGAACAGCGCCAGACCGAGCGCGACGATGGTGAAGAACAGCACGACGTCGAGCGCACCGGGGACACCCCAGTTCTCCTCGGCCCACACCCAGCCGCGTGTGAGCTGCGCGGCGCCGTACATGAACATCCCGGTGAGGACCGGGTACTCCATGTAGCGCTTGATGGTCTGGCCCCCGGCGTCCTCCTGGAACCAGAAATCGCGGTAGGGCAGTGCCCCGATGTTGAGTCGTTCGGCGCCGTACAGGCTGATGACGTCGCTGTAGCAGAGGTTGGTGAACTGCCGCTGGTCGTCCCAGTCGAGTCGCATCTCGGCGCCCGGCCGACCCGCCGAACCATCGTCTGGCGGAGCCTGCTGCAGACAGCTCGCCTTACCGAACCAGCCGAGGGCCAGTCCGCACAATGCGAGCGCGAACAACACACGCAGCGGTGTCAGGTGGCGGCTGCGGCCGATGACGGCATGCGCGCCCGCCGGGCCACCGACGAGTGAACTCGCCTCGCGCACCAGGTTGTCCGAGCGCGTGGGGAGTACTCGTTCGGCGTCGACGCGTTCGTCGCGCGCCAACGGCGCAGGGCTGTCCCAGGAAGGGTCGGCTGCGTCGACAGAGTCAGCCGAGGGATCCTGGTCAGCCGACGGGCGGTTCAGGGATTCCTCCGCCGTCCTCACCACCGGGCTGGTTGCCTCCGCGACCCGGCGTGTTCCCGCCGCCGGCACCACCGCTGTCGGGCGAGTTGCCGTCCGGCGAGTTGCCACCGCCGTTGCCGCCTCCACCGCGCGGGCCTCCCGGGAGCGGGATGGTGACGCCCGGTGCGAGTGTCAGGTTGCCGTCACCGCCCTGATCAGGGATCTCGAAGGTCGGTGCGGAAGGTCCGCGCGAGCGCGTCGACGGGGCGTATGTCGTCGCCGGCGCCTCGTACGGGATGCCGACCTGTCCGCCGATCGCCTCTTCGGGTTCGGGGAACTCCTTGATCTCCTTGCCCTCCAGGGCGGAGTTCATGGCCGCCTTCCAGATCTGCGAGGGCAGGCCGCTGCCGTAGATCGACGCGCCGCTGTAGTTGGTGAGCGCCGTGCCGTCGTTGGTGCCGACCCAGACCGCGGTGGACAGCTGCGGCGTGTAGCCGACCATCCAGGCATCCTTGTTCTTGCCGGTGTCGCCGAGCTGCACGGTGCCGGTCTTGGCAGCCGACGGACGCGCGCCCAGCGACGAATCGTAGAGCGAGTTGCCGTTGGAGTACGCGGCGATCGGTTCGAGTGCCGCGGTCACGGTGTCGGCGACCTTGGCGGGGAAGACCCGCTTGCCCTCGTTCTTGCGCTCGAAGAGCACCTGGCCCTCGGAGTCGGTGACCTTCTGCACGAAGTACGGCTCGTGGTAGACGCCGGACGCCGCGAGCGTCGCATATGCCGAGGCCATGTCGATGACGCGGGACTGGTACTGGCCCAGCACCACGCCGCCCTCGGGGGAGCCGTTCGCCTCCTCCAGGGTCTTCTCGATGTTGCCGAAGGACTCGGCGACACCGGCCCGGTGCGCCGCGTCGGCGACGTCCTGGGCGCCTCGCTTGAGGTCCATCATGAGGCGGTAGTAGACGGTGTTCAGCGACATCTTCATCGCGGTCGCGAGGTTGCACGAGCCGCAGCTCTCACCGTCGGAGTTCTCGACCGTCAGTCCACCGCTGGCCTCGAAGGGCGCCGAGCTGTAGGTCTTCGACAGCGGGATGTCCTGTTCGAGGGCTGCGATGAGCGCGAAGACCTTGAACGACGAGCCGGTCTGGAGACCCGCCTGCGCGAGGTCCCATCCCCCGGCGTTGTCGCCACCGTAGTAGCCGCGCACGGCTCCGGACTGCGGGTCGATGGACACCACGGACGCCAGGAGGTCGTCGGGTTCACCGTTCAGCTGACCGTTCGGACACTTGTAGATCTTGTTCTTGCGGCAAGCCGCCTGGACGACACCGTTCTGCACCTGGGGGTCGATGGTGGTGCTGATCTTGAGGCCGCCGGTCTGCAGCTGCTTCTCGGTGATGCCGACGTTGGTGAGCTCTTCGAGCACCCGACGCTTGATCAGACCGTTGGGGCCGGGCGTCTCGTCGCTTCCGCTGACACGCGCCTTGACGGTCTTGGGGAAGACCGCGTTGTCGGCCTGCTGCTTGGTGATGGCTCCGGTCGCGACCATGCCGCTCAGCACATACCGCCAGCGGGCCTCGGTCGCCTCGAGGTTGTTCTCCGGGTCGTAGTACGACGGCGCGCGGATGACGCCCGCGAGCAGAGCGGCTTCCTCGAAGGTCAGCGGGTTCTTCTTCGCCCGCGGCTTGTCGGTGATGGACTTGTTGAAGTACTTCTGCGTGGCGACGGCGACGCCGTAGGCTCCGCGGCCGAAGTAGATGGTGTTGAGGTAGGCCTCGAGGATCTTCTCTTTCGACCAGCCGTGCCGCTCGTTCATCTTGGCGGCGATCGCGAGTTCCTTGAACTTGCGGTCGAAGCTGCGTTCGTCGCCGACGATCGCGTTCTTGACGTACTGCTGCGTGATCGTCGAACCACCGCCGGCGGACTGGTTGCCGGTGATCTGACCGATCATGGCGCGGGACAGGCCGCGCGGCGAGAAGCCGTTGTTGGTCCAGAACTCGCGGTCCTCGGCAGCGACGATCGCCTGGATCATCGTCTCGGGGATCTCGTCGAACGGGACGACGGTGCGGTTGCCGTCGGGCTGGGTGATGTCGGCGAGGGTGCGGCCGGAGGTGTCGACGATCGTCGCCTTCTGGCTGACCTCGGGTTCGGGGATCTCCGCGGTGAAGTAGGTGAATGCGAACGCGATGATCAGCACCAGCACGATGGCCGGGACGATCGCACCCACTGCGCCGAGCGCCCACGCGAAGCGTTTCTGCCGCGCCTCCGTGGCCTGCCTGCTGGCTCGTCCGTTGTTACCGCCACCGTTGCGACCGGGACGGGGTCCGGTACCGCGCGGTGTGGGCGAAGAACCGTACGCCTCGCTCATCGTCCACCTTTCCTACCGGGCCGTGCGGCACGTACACGCACCGCTGACCTCGGGCTCATTCTCTAGCCTCGTGCCACTCCACTTTGACAGCACGCATGAGGCCTCGGCAAAAAACCGCAGGCCAGCGCACTACTTGGCCACACGTCGGGTGCGACGCGTGGTCCGCGGCGGCAGCCCGGCAACGTATGACTGCACCAAATGGTTCCAGCTGCACGTCCGGCACACCTCGACGACATGCACCGAGAACTCCTCGGCGGTGGTCGCCAGCCGGGCGATCTCGTCCGTACTCCGCGCTGAGCCGCTCACCTGGCCGAGCCGTTCACCGAACACCCAGGACACAAGTGTGACCTGCTCTTTTCGGCAGATCGGGCACATCGTCTCGCTGGGCCGACCATGGAATTTCGCCGCGCGCAGAAGGTACGGACTCGCATCGCACACGTCGGCCACGGCGGTCCGGCCCGCGTGGACCGAGGACAGCCGAGCGCGCCGCTGCAGGGCGTAGTCGACGATCTGGCGTTGCACGGTTCCAAGCGTACGTGGTCACACCTTTGTCGTCGGCGCGACGGGTCCGCGCGCTCCACGGAACCGGGTGGCTGCCGAGACCGCCCAACGTACGACGTATCTTCCTCGATCGACCTCGTCGTGGACACCGGTTATATCGGTGCGATACATTGGCAAACACATCGGAGCGAGGTGTTGCGCTGTCAGCACCTTTCGACACATCGACGGACCGGAGGGGGTGACGAAGTGCTCGAGCTCGCGATTCTGGGGTTGCTTCTCGAAGCCCCCATGCACGGTTACGAGCTGCGCAAGCGGCTGACCGGGCTCCTCGGGGCCTTCCGTGCCTTCTCCTACGGCTCGCTGTATCCGACCCTGCGTCGGATGCAGGCCGACGGTCTCATCGATGAAGCCGACGCACCCTCGGGCATGAAGGTTCGCCGTGGGCGTCGGGTGTACCAACTCACCGATGCCGGCCGCACTCGGTTCGCCGAGCTCGTGGCCGACACCGGTCCGCAGAACTACACCGACGACGGTTTCGGTGTGCATCTGGCGTTCTTCAGCCGGACTCCCGCAGTTGCGCGCATGCGCATCCTCGAGGGTCGTCGTCGGCAGGTGGAGGAGCGCCGCGAAGGGTTGCGGGAGATCGTCGGACGGTCCAACCGGGCGGTCGATCGCTACACCCGTCAGCTGCATCAGCTCAGCCTCGAGTCCAGCGAACGGGAGGTCCGCTGGCTCAACGAGCTGATCGCCGCCGAGAGCTCCCAGCAGCGAGACGGGACTCCAAGTCCGTTCGATTCCGACACATTTGATCCCGACGACACCGCTCGGGACGACGCCGGAACCGAACAGTCACCTGTCGATCCGGGGCCGGACGCCGGCACCGGACGAGCCGATGACGAATTGCCAGAACCGGACTCGCCGCAGAGCCGGGACGAACAGCTCGGGCACCCGAGCAAGTGAAAACACCGGTGGCGCAGCGAAGGTCTGCGACGCCGCAACAAGAAGGAGAGCCCGACCATGGGTGAGCCCAATAAGGTGCGCGTTGCCATCGTGGGCGTAGGAAACTGCGCTTCATCCTTGGTGCAAGGCGTGCAGTACTACAAGGACGCCGACGAGAACGCCAGCGTTCCCGGCCTGATGCATGTGAAGTTCGGCCCGTACCACGTCCGCGACGTCGAGTTCGTCGCCGCGTTCGACGTGGACGCCAAGAAGGTCGGCTTCGACCTGTCCGACGCGATCTTCGCGAGCGAGAACAACACCATCAAAATCGCCGACGTGCCGCCGACCGGTGTCACCGTTCAGCGTGGCCACACCCTCGACGGTCTCGGCAAGTACTACCTCGAGACCATCACCGAGGCCGACGGCTCGGGTGTCGACGTCGTCGCGGCCCTCAAGGACGCCGAGGTCGACGTCCTCGTCAGCTACCTGCCGGTCGGCTCGGAGCAGGCCGACAAGTTCTACGCACAGTGCTGCATCGACGCGGGTGTCGCCTTCGTCAACGCACTCCCGGTATTCATCGCCTCGGACCCCGAGTGGGCGAAGAAGTTCACCGACGCCGGCGTCCCGATCGTCGGCGACGACATCAAGAGCCAGGTCGGCGCCACCATCACCCACCGCGTGATGGCGAAGCTGTTCGAGGATCGCGGCGTCACCCTCGACCGCACCTACCAGCTCAACGTCGGCGGCAACATGGACTTCAAGAACATGCTCGAGCGCGAGCGCCTGGAGTCCAAGAAGGTCTCGAAGACCCAGGCCGTGACCTCCAACCTGACCGGCGCGCTCGCCGGCAAGGTCGAGGACAAGAACGTCCACATCGGCCCGTCGGACCACGTCGCCTGGCTCGACGACCGCAAGTGGGCCTACGTCCGCCTGGAGGGTCGTGCCTTCGGTGACGTGCCGCTGAACCTGGAGTACAAGCTCGAGGTCTGGGACTCCCCCAACTCGGCCGGCATCATCATCGACGCCGTGCGCGCCGCGAAGATAGCCAAGGACCGCGGCATCGGCGGACCGATCCTCCCGGCATCGGCCTACCTGATGAAGTCCCCGCCGAAGCAGCTCGCCGACGACGTCGCGCGTCAGCAGCTCGAGGCGTTCATCGTCGAGGCCTGATCCTCTTCGGAACGATCCACGACGTCCCCGTCGGGATTCGTGAGGTACATCCTCACGATCCGGCGGGGACGTCGTCGTTTCCGGCGACAAGTTCGTGAATACGCCCGTGACCTGGTCGTCGGTGCCCGAGAATGATTCCTCGAACCACCAGTTGCCGGACGAGCGACGAGGAGACGACCGGGATGGCTTCGAAACTGATCAGGGCTTGTGTCGCTGTGGCCGTCTCGGGTGTCGTCGTGATGCTCGGTCTGTCCGGGGGCGGAGCTGCCGCTGCTGCACCGTCCCCCACGCCGGCCGTGACCGTGGTCGGCGGCTGCGACGGGGCGAAACTCGTTCAGCCACGCACACTTTCGTCGAACTTCTGCGCCGACGTCGGAGTCATCGTCTCCGACATCACCTGGCTCGCGTGGACCGATGCCTTCGCGGTCGGCTTCGGCACCGAGAACCGCAAGCTCTGCGAACCGAACTGTGCCGCCGGGAAGATCGCGAAGTATCCGGTCGGCATCTGGCTGTTCGCGCCGAAGAAGGGCGCGTTCACGCAGGTGTCGCTCTACTCGTCGATCACCGGCCCGCCCGAGACCTATCAGCTCACGGGGTACGTGCGCTGACGCTCAGCTGATCTCGCCGCTGTCCTGCAACACGGTCTCCTCGGCTCGATGTTCGTCCGGATGTTCCTCGGCGGCGAGCCGCGGGATGAGTCCGCCGGCCAGGACGTCGGACACCTGGCGCTTCGAGAGTCGGTGCCGGACTTCGACATTGCGCTCCTTGGTCACGTTGCGGACGGTGAGGACGTCATCGGCACCCAGGGCATCCCGCAGATTCTCGAGCCGGAGGGTGTCGTCCTGCTCGACGGTGTCGTAATCAGCCGGATCGACGAATTCCACTGCCAGCACACCGAAGTTCGCGAGATTCTGCCAATGGATGCGGGCGAACGACTTCGCGATCACCACCCGGAGGCCCAGGTGGCGAGGCGCGATCGCCGCATGTTCGCGTGATGAGCCCTGTCCGTAGTTGTCACCTCCGATGATGATGTGGCCGGTGTCCGCGGATCGAGCTCTCTCCGTGTAGGTGTCGTCGATGCGCGTGAAACAGAACTCGGCGAGCCTGGGGATGTTCGACCGGTACGGCAGAGCTTTCGCGCCGGCGGGCGAGATGTCGTCCGTGGAGATGTTGTCGCCGACCTTCAGCAGGACCGGGGCCTCGACGACATCGGGGAGCGAGTCCAGGTCCGGTAGATCGGAGATGTTGGGGCCCTTCACCGGCTGGACCTTCGCGGCTTCCTCCGGCGGCAGCGGCGGGACCAGCATCGCGGTGTTGACCGAGTGTTCCTGCGGCAGGTCGAGCTCTGGGTAGGAGACCTTGTTGTCGGCGGCCCAGTCGCGGGGGTCGGTGATCACGCCGGTGAGCGCCGACGCGGCTGCGGTCTCCGGCGAACACAGCCATACCTTGTCGTCCTTGGTGCCCGACCGTCCGGGGAAGTTGCGCGGCATCGTCCTCAGCGAGTTCTGCCCGGTCGCGGGCGCCTGCCCCATGCCGATGCAGCCCATACAGCCGGCCTGGTGGATCCGCGCGCCGCCGATGACGAGATCGGTGGTGGCCCCCATCTTGGTGAGGTCGGTGAGGATCTCCCGTGACGTCGGGTTGATGTCGAAGCTGACATCGGCTGACGTCTGCCTCCCCGCCACCATCGCTGCGGCGATCGCGAAGTCGCGGAGGCCGGGATTGGCACTCGACCCGATCACGACCTGCGAGATCTCCTCCCCCACGACCTCACTGACCGGAACGACGTCTCCGGGTGACGAGGGTTTCGCGATCAGCGGGACGATCTCGGTGAGATCGATGGTCTCCTCGGCGTCGTAGGTCGCCCCGTCGTCGGCGACGAGTTCGGTCCAGTCGCCTTCGCGGTCCTCGGCGCGGAGGAACTCGCGCACCGCGTCGTCGCTGGGGAACACCGTCGTCGTCGCGCCCAGTTCCGCGCCCATGTTCGCGATCACGTGGCGGTCCATCGCGGTCAGACCCGCGAGCCCGGGACCGTGATACTCGATGATCCGGTTCACGGCACCCTTCACGTCGTGGCGTCGGAGCATCTCGAGGATCACATCCTTGGCCGAACACCACTCCGGCAGTTCGCCTTCCAGCCGGACACCCCAGATCTCGGGCATCCGGATGTTCAGCGGGCGACCGGTGATGGCGAGAGCCACCTCGAGTCCGCCGACCCCGATCGCGAGCATCCCGAGCGATCCCGCCGCCGGCGTGTGCGAGTCGGACCCGACCATCGTCTTTCCCGGTATGCCGAACCGCTGCATGTGAGTGGGATGCGAGACACCGTTGCCCGGCTTGGAGAACCACAGCCCGAAGCGCTCACACGCAGTGCGCAGATACTCGTGGTCCTCTGCGTTCTTCTCGTCGGTCTGCAGCAGGTTGTGGTCGACGTACTGGACACTCGCCTCGGTGCGTGCGCGGTCGAGACCCAGAGACTCCAGCTCTTGCATGACCAGCGTGCCGGTGGCGTCCTGGGTGAGGGTCTGGTCGATGTGGATCGCGATCTCTTCGCCCGGGGTCATGTCCCCGGCCGCCAGATGGGATTCGATGAGCTTGCGGGCAACGTTCTGGGCGGGCATCGCACACTCCTGATCGGCTCACGTCCGAGCCACACTGGCTCGGGACTGAACCGACGTCAGAACCTGTCCGGGTTGTCGACACCGCGACACACCTGGCGCTCTCGCTCGGACTGATCTCCATGGTCGCAGTGATCGGCGAGACATGCCACGATCGCTCATCGACGATCACCTGGTTCGGTCACCAGATCGGAACCCGTGGCGCACCCTGGAGCACCGCAGCCAGGTATGGGTCCAGGCTCGCGGCCATCTCGCGCTGCCTTGCCAGCAGGAGCCGTCCGTCACCATCGACGAGTGCAGGCGGCGGCGCCATCGGCAGTTCTGCCCTGTCCAGCAGGGTCGCCCCCAGCCCCTGGGCCATGGCAAACGCGATGTCCCCCGAATCGCCGAACGGATCGGTGGACACTGTCTGTCGCACATCGGTCATGTCGAGGGGAATGTCGAGGTTCAGTGGGCCGGCGTCCGCCTCCGTTGCCACCAGTCCGTGAACACCGCCACTGAGTACGGTTTCGATCAGGTCCGCCATGAGCGTCACCGACCCCAACTGGCGGACCATGATGAACGTCCAGGTGATCCGGTGCTCCAACGATTCCCGCCATCGAGCCCGACGCCGTGCATCGGCGAACTGGAAGCGTTGGTAGTCGCCTGCGATGAGTGCGGCGACCGCCGTGTCGACGGCTTCTGCGCTGAGCGTCGCGCGACGGAGTGGATCGATCGAGGCCTCGGTCACCAGCCGCTTGACTCGATTCCACGCGAGGTTGGCCAACTGGTGGTGCATCCCGGCGGCAGCGAGGCCGTCGCGCGCCGCAGCGAATGCCTCATCTGCGACGGAGAAGTCGTGTCGTGCCAGGGCCGCATTTGCCCTGTTGTACTCGCAGATGGCAACTTTGTCCGGCTTGCCAGTGGCCTCGAAGAACCGGATCGCCTCGGACAACAGTTCCTCGCCTCTGGCCACGTCGCCGGTGGCCATGAACACTAGTGCCAAACCCATCCGACTCTCGGTGGCATGCTCCCGGTCACCCTCACGCTCACAGATCTCGATGGCGCGTTCGAATGCCGGCACCGCGAGTTGAGGCCGACCGGACTCCACGTAGGTCGCCGCCAGCGACGTGAGACACATCGCTGCTCGTAGGGTCGCGTCACCGAAGAAGTCGACGAGCTCGAGAAACGCCTTTTCCGCTTCTTGCCGGCGTCCGGACATCCGGTGGTTGTTCGCCAGATTCAGCCGTACTTCCGCAACGTCGTGGACCGTTCCCAGTTCCAGGTAGATCTGCTCGGCGAGTCCGAGCGCCCGATCCGCGTCGTCGAACTCGCCGACCTGGGTGGACAAGGTGCCGAAGTCGTTGAGCGCACCGGCGAACTTCTCGTGATCTTCGTACTCGGACAGCTCATCACAAGCCAGCCCCATCGCCTCATGTGCCGTTACGTAGTCGCCCGACCGAAATGCGATGAGACCGATCACCTGGAGGAGTTCGGTGGCAGCTTCGGGATCGAACTCGGCATACGCATCACGCGCACCGAGAACGGCATCGATGACCTCGTCGGTACCGGCGACGTCTGCCAGATGTTCTGCGAGCTCGACATAGGCCGCGGCGATCGCACGAGGATCCCCGGCCACGTCCGCCTCGTTTGCGACGGCGTACAACTCAGCGCGAACCCGCTCCCACTCATCGGCATCGAATTCGTCGCGCTGCTCGTCGCTTCCCGCACTCATCTGCTTCCCTCCCCGGGCGCCGTGGTGATCTGGCGTCGAGCACAGACATGTGTTCCCACCGAGGCCCATGTCAGCGGCGAGTTCGCGACCGAGGGCGACGCCCGCCACTGTTCGAGCTTCGATCGTTGCCACGCCGACAACGCCGCGGCCGGATCTGCCGCCATGTGCGTCTCGTCCACTGCCAGAGCCAGTTCCGTCGTGGGGCACACATCCGAGTCGACGGCCGCGAGATCCGAGAAGGCAACATCGGACGGCAAGGTCCAGCGCGTCGTCGTCACGATCTCCGCACCTGCGCTGAACATCGCCACCACCAAACCGAAAGTCTCCGAACTCCGATAGTCCACGCCACCCTCGCAGGCGATCACCGCCACTCGCGGCGGCATCGGCCACAACCGATGGCCGGGGATCCCGTCGCCCACGTGCGGGCTCGCCCCCTCGCCCAGATCCGGTCTCGCGGTGCCCAACAGCAGATCCAGCGCAGCCAGCGGGCGATGCGCCCCGTGGACGGATTCGGCCAGCCCCCACTGCTTTCCGTCGTCGGTCAGATGAATCGATGCCGAACCCGGCTGATTCACCGTCGAGGACACGTGTCCAAAGTAGAACAGGCGGCTCGGTTCAAGACGCAGTTCCTCACTCAAATCCCAGCGGTCGTAGGCCGCTCCGACACCCGAGGCGCTCGTGTGCGAACGGTTCGCCATCCGATCACGGATCAAGCGGGCCCCGGGTGGCTGCGATCGTCGTGGTCCCGACGAGGACACCATCACCTGCCGGAGTCCGGAACCTGCGGGCAGCAGCGGATCCACGACATAGAGCACGGGTCGCCTCGAGAGATCGTCGGTCCAGGGGCCGGGGGTCCGGGCCCGTCCGAGATGCACTGCTGCAGGAGGCTCGAAGCAGACGTCGGCGAGCTCTATCAAGCGCGTCTCCCCGTCCACGGCCAGCAACTCGAACGGAACCCTGGCCAGCGACCGACTCGGCGTGATCCGCACCAGAACTCGCCCCACACGGGCCTTCTCGACCAGAGCCGTCGTCACCGCTGCGGGAAGGATCACCCGAGACAGCCCTTCATTCACCGCGAGCTCACTCTGATAGCGGCTGAACGGTCCGGACAATGCACGGCGTACAGGTTCTTCCGGATCCATGCCGTCGCCACCGATCAGAGCCGCATCGAGGCGAGCCAGCGCTCGGCGCAACTTCGGGGTCGTCACCACGTGCACGTGAGGATATGCGGGGTCGTCGAGCCACCGGAACGACAGATATGTGCCTCCGGCGTCGACCGCCCTGATCAGGAGCACCGACGACGGGTCACGCGCGGTCATCCGAACCCGATCATGTGGAGTTCGGCAAGCGTGGGTCCGCCGGGCCCGTCGGTCCGCAACGGTTCGCGGACCCGATCGTCCAGCTTCTCGACTGCCACGAGACGGGCGGCGATCAGCCGGGTCTCGGATTCTCCGCGGTATCGCCTCGCGAACTGTCGCAGGAGAACTCGCACAGTACCCACGGCATCGGATGCCGCCTGGCGTTCCGTTTCCGCGCCGGCCGTCGCGGCAGCAATCCCGTCGTCAGAGTCGGTGATCCCCAGACCTGCGAGGACGGCACCCGCGTTGCGAAGCCGGGTCCATGCGTGCCGGAAATGCCGATCGACCCGGGTCATCGCCACGCCGAAGTGGTCGAGTCGAAGTTCCGCGGGGTCGGCTTCTGAACCGACGAACGCGAACCGCGCGTCGCCGTCGACTCCGACGATGCGCGCCGTGATCCGGTCGCCGGAT
The DNA here is from genome assembly GCF_000225505.1 of Gordonia alkanivorans NBRC 16433. GTDB lineage: Bacteria > Actinomycetota > Actinomycetes > Mycobacteriales > Mycobacteriaceae > Gordonia > Gordonia alkanivorans. Next base: position 52,396 of record NZ_BACI01000120.1, read on the forward strand.
GCCGTCGCCGGCGCAAACGCGACCAGGTCACCCGTCTCGGGGTCCGCAGCGACAGCGAAAATCCCATCCACCACTGCTGAATCCGCATCCACACCGTCACGCAACTCCGCACTCACCTCGTACGAACCGTCAACGTTCTCGTTTATCTCGACCTCCGGTTCCTCCGGACCGTCGAACCGCAGCAGTCGAGGCGGTAGCGCACGCAGGTCCGCGACCTGCGTGATCACCGGGGAAATCCCGCCGAGATCGGCGGCGAGCACACCCAGGTCGGTGTCGAGACCGAACAGCGCATCCCACAGGACATCTGATCGATCTGTGCGCACACGCAGCGCCCCCAGCAAACCATCCATCTCGTCGTCGGGAAGTACGCCGATGGCCACCGTGCCGATGACCTCGGCGAGTCGCGTCACCAACGGCCCTCCGTGATCGGCTGATTCGATCTCGTCCACCAGACGACCGGGCACCGAGGATGCCAGTGCCAGGTACCAGCCCATGTCCGGGTCGCCCAGGAGGGCACGCGCATATGCGACGTCCAGTGACAGAACACCGTCGTCGAGATCGCCCAGGTGCAGCGTGTCGACCGCGGTCACCGTGGTAAGCCGAACCAGCCCATCGCTGAGATCCGGAGCAGGGATTCCGGTCGTATCCAGAGCGTTTACGAGATCGTTGACCGCTGACGGGTCGGCGAAAACCGACGCGTCGCGCGCGGATTCCGCATCCCGGATGGTCACCTGCACGGGCTGCTCGGGAAACGCCGCATCGACGGTGAATGTGATTTGTCCGGTGGTGATCGTGACCGGCAGGAACGCCTCGGCGTCGTCGGCGCGCCACGTATAGCTTCCGTCGGGTCCACGCTGCACGGTCCCGCTCATGAAACCACTCCCGCGTCGAGCGTGTCGGCTAGTGAACGTCGAGCGCGTCTACCTGCGGTCTCCAGTGTCAGGTACACGTTCATCCCCGCCTTCATCGCCGACTCACTGCGGGCATCTGCCGGCTGCTCCGAGCGCCAGAGCTGCGCGGCCACCCGTCTCACCTCGCCCGGACTGGCGATGTCGAGCGTGCCGCCGATGGTCAGGAGTGTGATCGCGGTTCTCCCCTCCCAGCAGAGTTTTCCGTCGATCTGTTGGTCAGGGTCCTCGGCGATGGTCGCCGCGATGACGGCAAGGAGCTCGTTGGCCGCGTCGGCGGCAGGGTCAGGTGTGTTCTCCACGCGGTCGTCTGCCTGACTGCGGTCCGGGTCGTCGGCCACGATCAGCCGCCTCTCGTGGAGCCGCCGGACTGCGGTGCGGCGCTTCTCGTCGAGCCGGACGGCATCGAGCCGGAGCTTCAGGTAGTACTCCGTGCCTTCCAGTGGCTTCCCGCGGTGCAGACGGTTCACGTAGGTCGTGACGACGCGTTCGAACGCTTCGCTCAGACGCGGGTCAGAGCGGTCCTTGCCCTTGACCCGATCTGCGATCACGCGCTCGACGAACGTGATCGCAGTCGTGCGGAGCTCCGCTCGGCGCTCAGCGGTGAGCGGCTCTTCTGGTTCCGCACCGAAATCGTCCACGACGCGTTCACCGAGTTCTGCGAGAACCGTCGTCTCCTCCTCGGTCAGGATCGTCGACCCGGCCGCGCCGGCATCGAGCAACCGCACAATCGCGCTGACGAAACCGTCAAGCGCCACTTTCTCATCCACGCCTGCTCTGCTGATGGGGGTCTCGACGAAATTCTGCACGGTGTCGAAGGACTCGTCCACGGACGGCTCAGAACGAACCATGGCACCGCGAACCTTGCGCACAGCCGCGCGCCGGGCCTCCCGCACCGCGGCACCGATCGACCTCCGAAGACCAGACGGGACCAACGGAGCAAGGCTCGAGTACCAGCCCGCGGAGTAGCAGCTCAGTGGTCCGATCGTGTCCCGGCAGACTGCCCCGAGTCGGTCGATCGTGTCGAGATCGGCGACCTCGACCCGCCGGCTACACATCAGCAGCGCGACTGACGGCGAGTATCGCTCACCGACCCATCGCCTCTTCCCCAGCGCCCCGGACCAGCCGCACAGTTCCCCTTGGAGGGACTTGCTCTCCGGCAGCGGTTCTCGCATCGAACGTTGATACTGCTTCAGGTACTCATCCCGGCTGACCCCGGACAGCGGAACCACGACGACCACGATGGCGGGTTGTGCTCCTGGAGGGATCAGCGGAGGCACGAGTCGGCTCACGTCAGACGCTCCTCTCGCCAATGCGATCACCCGGATGTGCGGCTTGGCGCCCACCGGCAGGTGAACCCCCCACAAACTTATTGGGTCGAACGCCTGAGGTCGATCTTCATTGTTTTGGGGGAGACCGTTCGGATCATGGCCCGCGTAGTCTTACCCCCGGTGAAGCAACGAGGAGGGACTAGGGCGGACAGGTGCGATCGATGCGCACGCGTGCTGGTCAAGTGTAACGAATGTTGCGGCGAGGCAGGTGGATACAGCATCGCCGGCCGGCTCACCTGCGTGACCTGTGACAGCACCGGAAGACTCTGCCCAGTCCACGGGGGACACTGGCACACAACACCCGGCCCGTCTCCGTCGAGTCGCACGGCACAACGGGAGAACATCAGCGACGAAGCAGGTGATCACGGTCCACCCACCCGTCGGCCATGAGCTCGATCAGCAACTGAGACTTGTTGGCAACCGGACGTCCGACTGCGATGTAGCGGTCGGACACTCTGCGGAGATGGGTGCGGACGGTGCTCTCCGCGATGAAGTGTCGCGTCGCCGTCTCTCGCACCGTGGCACCGAGGACGTACGTCAGCACCACTTCGCATTCGCGGTCGCTGAGCTGCACCCGACCCTCATCGCCGGTCACATCTCCGGCGACCTTGTCGAGAACCTGGCGAAGCGTGCCGGCCGCGAACGGGGAATCCGGAAGCTCCACTCCGTACTCGCGGCCGGGACATACCCCGATTCCGATGATGTGCGCGCGGTCGAATCGTCCCGGCTCCCGCACCCGAGCCAAATGCTTTGCGCTGCGAACGATCACGGCTCTGATCCCTTCCGGACAGAAGACCCGGGCACGGTCCAGATCGACGAGCAGGGCACGATGTCCGAGACCGGAGACGAGCGCCATCATCGCGGCATCGCCGAAGTCGTGCTCGGCTACCACGGCAACAGGTTGGCGCACAGCCGTTTCACGGATGGAGTCATTGTCGAGGTCGATGGTATCGGTAGTCATGAGAGCTCCTGGGTGACGACAGTCAACGTCTGGTGGTCTGGAACAGGCGATGTCGTCAATACTGGTGGCGCGACCGTGGGGTAGTCAGCCACTACGACGACATCCTTGGTGTCGATTCGGGTGAATATCGCCCTCGGCGGTGACCGTTAATGCGTAATCACGCATGACAACTGACGATGCGGCATGATGTCGCGGTGACCGGACTTCGTATTCTCATCGCCTCGCCCCTCGGCCATGTCGTGGCAGATCCGATCAGGAGCACGTTCGAGGGATCGACCGTTGTCGTGGCCCGGAACCACGACGAGTTCCTCAGCGCGGTCGCCGCTCGTGTCCGATTCGACGTGGTCAGTGCGGACCTCATCTTCAACCACGCGCAACTGGAGTGGACGTTCGATGGACTCGACGTGATCGAGGGACTTCACCAGGCTGATCGGCTGGCACCGGTCCTCCTCGCCACCCAGGGCCATTCCATGGAGGAGGATCACCTCGCCGAGGCCCGACTCCGCTCCGATGTCTCCGGGGTGGTGGCCAAGTCGGCCGGCCTCCATACGTTCATCAACTCGCTGCGGACCGTCGCGCTCGGGCAAGCGCTCGCCGAGCAACACCCGAAGTCCATGCGTCCTTCGCTATTCGAGCTCTTCGACGGTCGGCGCGGTATAACCGCGGCCCGCATGGCCGGTGCGATCGCGGCAGGAAACGCCGTTGACGTCGGCAGCCTCGCCCAAGTTGCACGAGTGTCCAACAACACCGCGAGCAAGCTGGCATCCAACTACGTCGGACCGATGATGCGTGCCCGGCATGAACATGACGACCGGTTGCCACTCACGCAGGCCGCCGTGTTCAGATGGTGCGGACTGCATGCCCGCTACATCGTGAGCTGGTGTCGCCGCCACGGTCACAGCGACGTCCTCGAGGCTCAGAGGTGAGCGGTCGTGTCCCCGTGCACCCCGGCACGGGGACACGACCGGACCATCAGCACGGCAAGAAATCGCCGACCCTGAGGTAGGCACGCCCCGACGGGATATCCGCCCCGCACACAATCTGCCGCGCGACGGTCGCGCCCACCGCACCCGCCATGGTTGCGGCGCTGCCCAACTGCGGCCACGACGGAATGCTCCTGCAGACCTCCGCCAGCGCCTTGGTCACACGCGGAGACACCTCGGGACCGACAATCGCCGAAGCGACAGCCACCCTGTTCTCCGGATCGGACAGTTCCGTTGGACTCATCGTTGTGAGAAACCCTGCCATACCGTGGAACTCGGGGTATGAGGGGTCGACGTCGTAACGCTCGACGTCGACGATGACGCCGTCGCCGTCGTCAGTGACCATCACGAGCGGGAGGCCCGCCGATCTCGCGTGACGCCGTATCACCACTTTCATGGCCAAGTCGTCGACCTCTTCGAGGACGATGTCCGCTCGTGCCGGTCCGTCCAGTCCAAGGAAGGACGCGACATTGTTCTCGGTGACGCCGTCGTCGAACACCTCGACCGTCACGTACGGATCGAGCTCCAGCATCCTGCGCCGCGCCAGAGTCGTCTTCGGGACGCCGAGGTCGCAGACCGACCCACTGAGGCGGTTCAGGTTCGTGACACCGAGCGTGTCGGCGTCGGCGATCCGGAACCGCCGGGCGCCGGTCAGGACGCAGGTGTGCAGCAGTGACGCCCCGACACTCAATCCGGCGACGGCGATCGTCGTACCGGCCCAGCAGTCCTGTTCGTTCTCGGTGACCAGGACCCTGTTCCGCGCGGTCCGGAGCCGGTGGAAGATCTCGTCGTCGGGCAACCGCACCATGACGTTCCTCCACGGGTACACGACATATCGGCTGCGTTCCTCGAGATCGGCGGGGGTCAGGCGCTCCATCCGTGGATCCAGCGACTGAAGCGAGCAGTACTCCTCGAACGCGGTCTCCCAACCATCGACCACGCCGACACCGACGGTACGCAGCTCCCCGATGCGCGACTCGTCCTTCTCCGGGTGCAGGATCTCGATCATTTCACCTCTCCGGTGTACTTGTGCTTCGGCCCGACACGGAACAACCCGGTCCCGTGTGGGTGGAGGGTGACCCGAGGCGCCGTGCGATCGGCACCGCGCTGTGCGTGCAGGGCCCGATACTCGTCGTTGGTGCGCAACAGCGTGTTCTGGCACAGCACCGTCAGGTCGTCGACGAGACCGGGCGGCGCCGTGTGAACACCGGCGGCGAGCTCGACAGCGACACGCAACACAGGACGGTGGTCCCCGCCCGGACTCCCGTCCGCGCGGAACCTGCCCGTCACCAGCCGCGCCACGGCGGGAGAATCGAATGCCGGCGCCAGTTGGGACGGGTAGATGTTGGACGAGTAGAACGTCGTCGACACATCCGGGCGACCGGTCAGGACGACAAAACAACCCTCGGGATCGACTCGGTCCGCGAGCCCGTCATGACCGTGCGCGACCAGGATCTGGCGTAGCCGTGCGCCGGTGAGGACGTCGCCCTTGTCGTTGATCCGGTAACGGATCAACGGGAGAGCACCGTCGATGGTGAACAGAAGGTATCCCTCGCCGTCGACTTCGGCGTACCGGCGCGCTGGGTCGACCTCGACGAATGTGGGCAGGGTCGTCGCCTGCGGGAACAGCTCAGCACGAAGAGCGAGGTCGGCGCGCGCCGCGCGCCGGACCGAAACCGTCACGGGCGACTCGTGTCCCATAACGCCCACCTCGGCCGTTCCATAGATGAGGCACACCCGCTCCGGGCGGTCGCTTCGCCCGATTCGCTCAAGCAGATGGTCGCGCCACTCCTCGGTGACGCCCTCACCGGCCAGCAGAATGGAGATGTCCTGCGCGAGAGCAGCATCGGCCATCTGGTCGAGGACGTCCTTGACCAGCGGCGGATATCCCGCGACGACGACCTTCTCGTACTGCGGCCCCAACTCTTTGATGTTGGTGGCGGCCGCTGCGACATCGATTCCCGGCGTCGTCACCGAAACCCGGTAGCCACGACGATGAAGCCCGTCTCCCGCTTGGTGACTGTAGGTGCCACCGATCCAGGTGCCCATCGCGAAGCAGACCACGAGAAGGACGGAGCGCTCGCCGACCTCGAAGCAGTCGTCGAAGATCTGTCCGTAGAAGTGGATCGCGTCGTTGATGGCAGCCGGATCGCGGGGAAAGAATGTCGGCTGGCCCGTCGAGCCCGACGTCGACGACCACGTGTCCGCACGAGCGATGTCGCCGTCCCACATCAGTTGCGGAATCTCGTGCCGCCTGAGATAACCCTTCTTGGTCGTGACTGGCAGCGCCACGAACTCAGCGGGGGTGATGGCGCCACTGTGCGTATAGCCGCACTCGCGCGCGTGAGTCCCGTACGCCGGAACCCGGTGTAGTGCGTCGCTCGCGACGGCCATGGCGTGGTCGAGTCCGACTGCGGATGTTGTGAGTGGGTGCATGTTTGCCTCCTGGTCGTGGTGACCTGGAAGCCGTTTCCCCACCCGTTTCGATCGGCGCCGGCGCATCCGGCAGGTTGAAAGACGACGGTGCCGGCAGGGTTCCTGCCGGCACCGTCGAGAACTCGGATCAGTTGTCAGACTTGCAATGTGGGCACGTCACGGTGACCCGGTTCCACGAGGACTTTCCCCAGAACGCACGGTTGCAGACGCGGCACTTGTGCGGCTCGGTGTAGTCTCCGCTTCGTCGCGCCGAAGCTGTTTCAGCCATTTCTCACTCCTTTCGCATGAGTCGTTACTCTGTGACTCGGGACGGTCCGCCCGATTCCTGTCAGTCGTCGCCCGCCGGCGGATCGTCGGCGCGCGACCATTCGGCCGCGACCTCCGCCGGCCGGATCACGTATCCCGACAGTTCGTAGCCGCGCCGCATACGTTCGACGATGAGCAGCGACTCATCCGAACTGACACGTTTCGCAACGCTCTTCACCACCCGATGTCTGGCCTTGTCGACCTCGGTTCCGGGTTCGCAGTCGATCGGCTCGACCCCGAAATCCTCGAGCATGTCCAATAGTTCGTCGACAAGGCTGGCCGTGAGCGCCCAGGGGTCCGCCTGCCGTCGGGCATCCTCGAGCTCGACACGGTCGATCAGTGACGCGACCTGGCGGGCGATCGGACGAATGACCGCCTGCGTGATGCCCGTCTCGGCCGCCACCGCGCGGTCACGCAGTGCGATCAAGGACTGCTCGTAGTTGCGTTCGACGATCCCCGAACCCGCCTTGACCGCCGCTTCCAACTGGTCGAACCGGAGATGGATTTCGCTGAGGTCAACGTCGACGTCACCCCTGGGCCGCTCACCTGAGTCGACAGGTCCCGAAGACGCCTGGGACGCTCCTCCTACGGCCCGGGTCGGCACCGGTTCGCTCTGCCTGTACGCGTGCCTACCTTCGTGTTCATCCTCTCGCGAGTCCGCGTGAACCGGCTCATCCAGACTGCCCCTCGGAGGTGCCGGATTCCGTCTCGATCGGCGCGAACCCGATCCTTCCTCTACCGAATCCTGCTGCGGAAGAGTCATTCTGGGTCCATAGTCCGGGTAGACAGGTGTGCCCGAACCTCCGTGCGATGCAGGTCCTGTCTCCCCGTCCGGGTATCCATGCCTCGAATCGGTCATTGGACCACGATCTCTTTGCCCTGCTTGCGAAGCGCCTGCACCTCCGCGCTGTCCAGGTTCGCCGACCTCCGCACTTGCATCTGGCCGATCAACCTGCCGCTCACCGCATCATGGAGCTCCGCCTCGACGGTCTGGTTCTCTCCGATAACGAACACCACTCGCAGAGGCGCCTTGGCGGGAAGGTCGTAGTCCAGTTCCAGCAGAGACTCCCCTAGCACCTTCACGTACTGCAGCTCGGCACCGTTCTCGTCACCCTCCGTGATCTGGAAGTTGATCTGCCGTGTCACGCCGACCGTGGAGAACGAACTCGCCTCGACCCTGTTCGGCACCCGCGTATTCGGTTCGACGACCAAACTGTTCAACATCTTCGACCCGTCGTCCGCCAGGACCGCGACACCGAGCCCCTGAGCGACGACGTCGGAGACATTCGCCCTGACTACCGGGCGGGTACCGTTCTCGACAGCGCTTCGCAGTTCTGCCACGATCGCGGCGCCGAGCGCAACCGCTTCGTCCGGATGCACGCTCTTGTCGGCGTCGATCCCCGTCCACTCCTTGACCGACCGCTCGATGATCTTCATTCGTGTGGAACCGCCGACGAGAAGGAGCTTGTCGACGTCGGAATACGACACACCGGCTTGCTCCATCACATCTTCGAGGATGTACCTGGTTCGCGTCACCAGGTCTGACACAGCTCGTTCGAACTCATCGCGCATGATCGTGATGGACTCTGTTCCGATCCTGATCTTGGCCTTGTCACTGTTCGACAAACGATGCTTGGCTGCCTCTGCCTGCTCACGGATCAGGGCCTGCTGCTCATCGTCATCCGGATTGATCGAACCACCGAGCGCACGGTATCGATCCTCAGCCAGCTTGATGAGTTCGTTGTCGAAATCAAAGCCCCCGAGATTTCGGTCGCCGGCTGACGCCAGCACAGCGAAGTTGTTGTTGGAGATGTCCATCAGGGTGACATCAAACGTGCCTCCGCCGAGGTCGTAGACGAGGACCTTTCCGTTGTATCCAGCCTTCAAGCCGAAGCTGAGCGCCGCGGCTGTCGGCTCATTGATCACCTGGAGCACGTTGAGGCCGGCAATTTCGCCGGCGTGCCTCGTTGCGGTCCGTTCAGCGTCGCCGAAGTACGCCGGCACCGTGATGACCACGTCTTCGACCTTCTCGGCGAGGTAGACGGAGGCATCGTCTACCAGGAACCTGAGGATGAAGGACGAGATGATCTCCGGTCCAAACGCTTCCCCAGCCCCTTCGGGAGCGAACGTGTAGTCCGGGTTGCCCATGAACCGCTTCACATAGCGCACCACATTCCGGGGCAGCGACTTCTCTGCGTTCTTCGCTTGCTTACCGACTGTGACCTCGCCGTCGTCGAACAACACCGCTGATGGTGTGGTGTTGTCACCCTCGCGGTTGTGAATTATGACCGGCAGTCCGTCGTCACCGAGAACTGCAACCGCGGAGTTCGTGGTTCCGAGGTCGATTCCGATCACCTTCCGCATCAGAGTCGTCCGATCATGAGAGCCAACGAATTCCGCCGCTTCGACGCCTTCCACCGCGGTACATACGACTGCCAGATGATGAGGCCGAGAACGACCAACGAACCGAGAATGAACAGCGCTCCGATCCCGCCCGACACACTGGAGATGAAAATTCCGAGCAGGAAGGCACCGATCACACCGCCGAACCACATGAACGGCGCATCCGATACCGGTCCCGGCAGGGACCACACCATATCGGTCTGTTTGTTCAGGTACTCCAACATGTACGCAGCCTGCTTCTGGACGTCCTCATCCATACTCAACTGCTGCGCTTCCGATACAAGGGCGATCATCGGCTGAATCTCCGCCTGTTCTGTTACCGCGTAGCTTCCGTCGCCCTGCAACTTCGGAATCGTCTCTGCCTTTTCGAGCAAGGCGAATGCCAGGTAGTACCGGACAGGCTGTGCATCCGGGTGGTTGCCGAACACTCGGCGATACATGTCGATTGCCTCGTCCAGCAGGCTGTTCTGCTGCAAGACCGAACCCTGGGCAAGCGGATAGACGAAGCTCTGCGGGTCGAGCTGGGTCGCGACCTGGTACTCCTTGAGGGCAGAGACCCAATCCTTCAGCTGCTCATGCACGTTGCCGAGGTTGAAGTGGTACTCGGCGCTGTTCATCTCGATCTCAGTTGCCTGACGTGCTTCGTACAACGCGTCCTGCACACGACCAAGACCCAGATTCGCGCGAGATCGCAGACTCCACGATTCCGCGTTACCGCCGAGAACAGTTGTCGCTTCCTTCGCAGCATACGCTGCCGAGTGATAATCGTTGTTGGCCAACGCTTCACGAGCAAGTGCGACCCAGTCCAGCTCGCCACCGGCCCGGGCGCCCTGTGGCGACGGAACCGTTGACGGCAGCACGCCCTGCTGTAGGGACCGGTCGTACGCGGCGCGTTTCTCGGGACCTGTCAGCAGCGCCTCACGTGCTTCACGCAACCGCTTCATCTTCGTCTCGGCCTCGTGTCGCACGTCGATGTTCGGTGACGAGACACGCTTGGTCCATTGTCGGGTCGCGCGCTTCGATGCCTGTTCGATGTCCTCTTCGCTTGCGTTTCGCTGAACGCCCAGCAGTTCGTAGTAGTCAACTTCAACCATGGCAGACCGCTCCTGTTTCTCGGGATGCTCGTAGAGGCCTATCCGCGCCCTCGGAACTGGAGACCAGGCGTGAATCGAGATCGGCCGTGAGCGTGAAGGTAGCAGCAGGCGCACTCCGGAGAGAGTCGTCAGTTCTGACGAATCCGACAGCGTCTCGAAGGATCCATCTGATTGACGGACACCATCCGGCGCAGCGTCCGAGCACCGAAATCACCTGCAGTACAGACAGATCTTCGGTCTCGGTCCGGATCTCGAACAGCATGGTCCGATCGGACGACCCGTTCCGCCTGTCGCACGATGTCCCTGCTGCCAAGCGGAACGACTGTCGCACAAAAGGATGAAATTCATCGTTTGCCGCTTGATCTGAGTGCTTCGCAATGCAGATCCCGCTGCGCAGAACTACTCTCGCAAGCACGCCACCGAATCATGCTGGGAGGTTTGGAATGTCTGAGACCCTCTCCACGACATCAAGCCAAACGAATCTTCACCAGCCAACGAATCGACCTCACCCTGCTCCAGGATGACCTTCCAGCGATCGATCCCACTCGCGTGGTGCTCCTAGATGCGCCCGAGCACCAGGACACACGCATGCGCGCGCAGTGTGTAGGTCTTCTGATGGCCCACGCAGGCGACTACCCCGTGAATCTCCACAACCGACGGATGGCGCTCGCCGCGGCGAAGTTCGTCGTGGACGACGCCGTCAAGCAGACCACCAACACGGCATACCTGACCTTTCGTGGAGGTGGTGGTGCATGACCACGATGTGTGGCTGGGTAGCCCTCCCTTCAGGTGAGCGTGGTCAGCGACGCCACTTGGTGGACAGCCTCCAAGGCATCACCGGAGCCACCTTCGGGAATGTCCGGCTGGACGTGACAATCGACGAGCGGACCGTCCCTCAAGTAGATCTTGTTGACCGCGAGAGGTCTATACCGCCTACCTGGATCAGGGCGAGTGGTTCATCTTGCTTGACGGATGAGCCGCTCGACCGTCTGCGCCCGATGGTCGCTTCACCTGGTCCGAGGAAGCGACTCGTCAATCGGCGGTGCCTGGTCCTCGACGCTCACCCTGCACAAGACATCAACGAACCGCAGCACCATTTCCGCAGTTCATCCGCATGACCCAGTGACCCCGACACACGCTTCACATAGAGTGTTGTCGGTTGCTCCGAGCGTCTGAACCCCGGACGAATCGGACATCACCAGACCACGTACCAACAGAAAGGCACAATCTCATGGGCGTGAGCCTGAGCAAGGGTGGAAATGTCTCGCTGACCAAGGAGGCCCCGGGACTGACCGCTGTGTCCGTCGGCCTCGGCTGGGACATCCGCACCACCACCGGCACCGACTTCGACCTCGACGCCAGCGCCATCGCGCTCGGCGCCAACAAGAAGGTGCTGTCCGATCAGCACTTCGTCTTCTTCAACAACCTGCGCTCGCCCGACGGCTCGATCGAGCACACCGGCGACAACCTGACCGGTGAGGGCGAAGGCGACGACGAGGTCATCAAGGTCGACCTCGCCGCCGTGCCGCCGGAGGTCGATTCCATCGTCTTCCCCGTGTCGATCTACGACGCCGATGCGCGTTCGCAGTCGTTCGGACAGGTCCGCAACGCATTCATCCGCGTCGTCAACCAGGCCGGCGGCTCCGAGATCGCCCGCTACGACCTGAGCGAGGACGCCTCCACCGAGACCGCGATGGTCTTCGGCGAGCTGTACCGCAACGGCGCTGAGTGGAAGTTCCGCGCCGTCGGCCAGGGCTACGCATCGGGGCTCGCGGGCATCGCCCGCGACTTCGGCGTGAACGTCTGACCCCGGTTTCCCCCGGCTGACACCGCAGCAAATTCCCGTGGATGCCGCACCTCTCCTAGAGTGGGTGCGGCATCCTCGTGTCTTCACCCTCCGACGTCGCCGTCGGCAGCGGTCCCTTGAACACCTCAGAAAGGCCACCATCCAGTGGTAGTACGAATATTCGGCCTCTCGGTCGTCGTGACGGTCGTATCGCTGATCATCGCATTCCTCTATGGCGGTGTCGAAGCGCTGATCCTGACGGCCATCCTGGGCGTCTTCGAGATCTCGCTGTCCTTCGACAACGCGGTCATCAACGCCACGATCCTTCGCAGAATGAGCGAGTTCTGGCAGAAGATCTTCCTCACCATCGGCATCCTGATCGCCGTCTTCGGCATGCGTCTGGTGTTCCCCCTGGTCATCGTGTGGCTCGCGTCGGGACTCAACCCGGTCGACGCACTCGACCTCGCGTTGAACCCGCCGCCCAACGACGCGGCCTACTTCGCCAACGGTGACCCGAGCTACGAGACGATCATCACCGACGCCCACCCGCAGATCGCGGCGTTCGGCGGCATGTTCCTCCTGATGCTGTTCCTGGGCTTCGTGTTCGAACAGAAGGAGATCACCTGGCTGTCGTGGATCGAGCGTCCGCTCGAGAAGATCGGCAAGCTGGAGATGCTCGAGGTCGTCATCGCGATCACTCTCCTCGTGCTCACCGCGACGTTCATCGCGCCGGCCGACGAGCGGTCGACGGTCATGATCGCCGGCGCGCTCGGCATGGTCACCTACATCCTGGTCAACGGCCTCGGTGAGTACTTCAACGTCGAGGTCGAAGAGCACGACGAGTCGGCAGAACCGGGTACCGACTCGGCCGAGAAGGCCGCGGCCGAAGGGGACAACGGGCGTTCCGGTCCGTCGAACCTGGCGAAGGCCACCGGCAAGGCAGGCTTCTTCCTGTTCCTCTACCTCGAGGTGCTCGACGCGTCGTTCTCGTTCGACGGCGTCATCGGCGCGTTCGCCATCACCGCGGACCCGATCATCATCGCCCTGGGTCTCGGCCTCATCGGCGCGATGTTCGTCCGTTCGCTCACCGTGTACCTGGTCCGCAAGGGCACGCTCTCGGAGTACGTGTACCTCGAGCACGGCGCCCACTGGGCCATCGGCGCGCTGGCGTTCATCCTGCTGTACTCGATCGGCACCCACGTGCCGGAGATCATCACCGGCCTGATCGGTGTCGCACTGATCATCGCGGCCCTGATCTCCAGCGTGGTTCGCCGAAACCGCCTCGCTGCGAAGGGCGAGCAGGAAAAGGTCGAGGTGTAGCCCTTCGAGGCTCGTCGCTACGCTCCTCGCACCTCAGGGAGCAGAGGCTCCAGACGACCAACTGCGCCGCAGATCCTTTCCGGATCTGCGGCGCAGTTGTCGTTTGGCTCGTACTCAGCCCTGGTGCTGTGTGAGCTGCTGACTGATCTGCTGGTTGATCTGCTGCAGGCCCGGCACCGAGAGACCCGGCAGCTGGCCCTGGATGGTGCGCAGGACCGACGAGTCGTCGCGCACCTTCTCACTGGACTGCACCAGAACCGTTCCGGCGCCGGTGAAGTCGAACTGCCGCTCCTCGCCGGAATTGATGCCGAATCGTTGGCCGGCGGCGGCGATGAAGCTGTTCACCCAGGCCTGGTCATAGTGATGGCTCGGGGACGGGCAATCCGACCAGCCGACAAGCGCTTCGGGGTCCACGCGCACGGGCGGCTCGACGAACATCACCGGACCGTTCGACGACGCCAGGAACTTGCCGGTGCCGATCAGGGTGAGGAAGCCGGGCACGATCGACTGATTCAGCGACAGATTCGGCTGGAACGCCAGTAGATTCGACGCACGGATGGTGAGATTGCCGTCCTCCAGGTCGTAGGCGTTGATGTCGTAGCCGCGGTCGCCGATGATCAGCTTGCCCTGCCCCTCGGCCACCACGTAATCGCCGAGGTACAGCGGGGCGGAGAACTGTTGCGCCACCATCTGCAGCAGCTGGCCCTGCAAGCCCTGCTGCAGTGAGGTGAACTGCATCTGACCGTAGTAGGCGATCATCGCGCCCTTGGACATGAACCAGGGCTGGTTCAGGTCGATGCAGAACGAGTAGTTGTTGTCCGGAACGTTGTCGTCCGACGGCAGAGTCATCGGACTCCACACGGTGTTGAGTTGGCTCACAGCTTCTCCTCCGATGCCTGCACGTAGACGATGCCCTGCCCGGAACACTCCAATTGCATTGCCTCGCCGCCGGTCCGGCCGACGTTGCGCCAGCTGACCGTCGAGCGGAGGTTGGTGTTGACCTGTCCCGCGGAGCCGACGAAGGCCTGCGGGTCGACGGTCACCGGCGGCTTGTTCGGCGTCACCTCGAGCTCGAAGACCCCGCCGTGGCCGAGAATCACCGCGGAGCCCGGACCGGAGAGCTGCGTCGTGAACATACCCTGGCCGGTGACGGCGCCGGCCGCCGCCGACCGCAGGGCACCGAACAGACCCCCGCCTCCGCCACCTCCCCCACTCCCTCCCTGGGAAGCCACCGATACGACCGACGCCTGCAGGTTCGCGCCGTATGCGAGTAGTCGGGAGGCCTCGACTCGGATGGTTCCGCCGACCGCGCCGAGATCCACGACGTGTACCTCGATGCCGAGGAATCCGTAGTGCACCTCGCCCTGCCCCTGTGCGATCATCGTCGACTCGTGCTCGCCGGCGAGCATACGGCCGGCCATGCCGCCCATCGCACCCAATCCGGGCATGCCGCCGCCCATTCCGGCACCGGCGATCTGATGCGGCTGGAAGAAGACGTTGCCCTTGTAGAAGATCATCGCCCCCTTGCGGGCGATGACCGGTCCGCTGCGGCCGATGTCGACCGAGACGATCTTGCTGTTGACCTTGGTGAACATTCGCTACCTCACCCTCACCGCTCGGCCGGTTGGATCGACACGACTCCGCTGCCGTCCCACCGCAGCGAGAAGGCCTCGCCGCCACCCTGCCCCAGGGCGGAGCGCCAGGAGACGTCGGTGACGAAGGACTGGCTCAATTGCCCACGGGCACACACGAATGCATCCGGATCGACGACCAGTGGGTACTGGGGTGACACCTCCAGATGGATCAGCGGGCCACCGTTGGACAGCAGGGCTATCTGGCCGTGCCCACTGACCGTCGTCGTGAACAGTCCCTGTCCCGACGACGCGCCGCGCAGACCCGCGAACGTCACGTTGGTCTGGAGGTTCCCGTTCAGCACCATGAGTTGCTGGGACTCGACCTGCAGCGTCTCGTTGTTGAGTTCGATGATCGTCGTCTCGGCCGCGTTGTGGGCGAAGTACACGATGCCGTTGCCCGAGGCCTCCATGAAGGACAACGCCTCACCGGTCGCCCGCTGCTTGAGACCGGCGAGCACGCCGTCACCACCGCCGAAGCCGGCCGACTTGAACGCGACCTGCCCCTCGTAAGCCACCATCGAACCGCTGATCGCGCGGACCGCGGTGTTGTTCAGCCTGGCCTCGACCACGCGTTTGGATCGTTGTACCAACTGCATTCGACGTGCCTCTCTCGCGCCGCCGGGAGGCCGCCGCTCGGCCCCCCTCGTGTGTTCCCCGACGCCGTCCCCGAATCACGGCACCGCCGCCGATCGGCATCCATCTGCGCCATGAGGTGGCTGATGAGCTCAGCTGTGAGTCGATCGGTCCGGCCTCATACCGAGTTGAAATTAGCCGATAGCATCGTGTCGTGCCCGGAAACTTCGTACGTCGTTGGTTCGGCAACGATTCACGCACGAATTCCGCCTCACCTGCATCATCGGAACAAATGACAGCGACCTTCCTGGAGTCCGAGACGGTCCTCGCCGAAATCGATCCGGCGGTCGCGGTGGTCGCCGCCACCGACCCGCGCTCGCAGCTGCGCGAGGCGTGGTCGGCGATCCGGGATCAGCACGCCCAGGTGACCGCCGACTACCTCCAACTGGTCTCCCCGCCCGCGGGCACGCGCGTCCGGCAACAGGACTACGACCGCACCACCGAGGCCCTCCGGGCGGTCACCGCGTCGATGCGCGGCTTCGCCGAGGCGAACGCCGGTGCACTCCGACGCGCCCGTTCCGCGGTGCAGACCGCGAACGCCCAGGACCACGAGGCGCGCGTCGCCTCGCATCGGGCGATGACGGCCCTGGAGAACGCCGGTCCGGCGATCGGCCGGCTGCAGTCGGTGACCCGGGCCACCGACGAACTCGACCGGGCGTTGAGAGTTTTCGAGCAGAGTTCAGCCCTCCGTGAGCGGCAGTCGGCGGCTGCGACGGTCATCACGTCGGCACAGCGGCTCGAGAGCCTCCTCCGCGAGGCGCCCGCGTTCGCCGACCGCGCCCGTCGGGTCATCCGGTCGGTGGAAACCCGACGCAGCGCCATCGCGACCCGCAGCGCACAGGTTCCCGACACGCTCTCGACGTTGCGCCGGGAGTTCAGCGCGGACTGTTCCACCGACCTGGAGCGCACCGAGACCATCGTCGACGAGCGTCTGGCCCATGCGGATACGGCGATCTCGACGGCGCGCGGAATGCTCGCCGACGCACCCGACCAGGCAATCGAACAGGCCGACGCCGCCCGCGATGATCTGTCCGTCGCGGAGGCCGCGGTCGACGCCGCCCTGGATCGGCTGAGGCTCCTGCGCGAGGTGCGCGCCGATCCGCAGGACGCCGAACGAGGCGTCCGCTTCCGACTCCGCGACGCCCAACGCTTCGCGGTCAACCATTCTCTGGTTGACGAATGGGGCTCGGTACTCGATGCTCAGGCCGACCGGATCGAGCGTGCGAAGGGGGAGCTCGATCGCGTCCACCCCGACTACTGGGGATATCTGACCCAGTTGCGGGCCGTGGACGACCGGATCAGCGAGATAGTTTCCCGGATGAGAGGACAGGTGGCCGCACGATGACCACCACGGCACGCCACGACGATCCCGGGCTCGAACCCGGAACAATCCGGCATTTCGGTCAATTGGGACTTGCTACGCGCGAACAACTGTTCTTCCGGCAACCGGAGTCGATCGATCGGACCTGGCCCGCACAGAGATTGGCGATCGCGCTCGGCGCCACCCTCTACGTGCCCGCCACCCGTCCTGATCTCGCCGACGTCATCCGCAAGCGGCGGGCCGAGGGCGTGATCTCGATGGTCATCGACCTCGAGGACGCGGTCGCCGACCACGAGGAGGCCGATGCCATCGATCACGCGGTCGCCGCCCTGCGCGACATCGGGGAGAATCCCGGCGAGCCGATGCTCCTGTTCGTCCGGCCGCGATCGGCCGACCGCGTTCTGCGCATCGCCACCGCCCTCGCCGGCCCGTCGGCCGCAGGTGCACCGTCTGCGAGCACCCCATCAGCGCTCACCGGTTTCGTCATCCCGAAGTTCAACTCCGCCAACGCCGAAGAGGCGCTTGGCGCCGTCGCCGAGGCGAGTGAGCTACTGGGACAACACCTGTGGGTGATGCCGGTCCTGGAGTCCGCCTCGGTGGTCCACCGGGAGACACGCGACGAGGAACTGACCACCCTGGCCGCGCATCTCAGCGCACACCGCGCCAGCGTGCTCGCCGTGCGTATCGGGGCCACCGACATCTGCGGTTACTTCGGCATCCGCCGGGACCGCGACCTCACGATCTACGACGTCCGGGTCGCCGCCGACGTCATCGCCGGCATCGTCAACCACCTCGGACGCACCGACGAATCCGGCTTCATCGTGACCGGACCGGTGTGGGAGTACTTCGCCGACCACGAGCGTATGTTCCAGCCGATGTTGCGGCACACACCCTTTCGCGAGAGTGACGCCGTCTACTTCCGGCAGCAGCTGGTCAGCCGGGACATGGACGGCTTGTTGCGCGAGATTTCACTCGACCGCGCCAACGGCCTCCACGGCAAGACGGTGATCCATCCGGCACACGTCGCCGCCGTGCATGCGCTGTCCGCGGTGACCCACGAGGAGTATCACGATGCGCTCGACATCCTCTCCGGGGAAGCCGGCGGCGTCCGGGCGTCGTCGTACCGGAACAAGATGAATGAGCTCAAACCACATCGCAATTGGGCGCTGCGCGTGATCGACCGAGCCGCCGCCTTCGGCGTGACCCGGCAAGGCGTCAGCTTCGTCGATCTCCTGACCGCCCTCGCCGCCCCGGGACCGACCGCCAGGTGAACGCAATGAGCCACGATCCCTCAGACCGCGAACCGGACTGGGTCACCACCCGCTTCGGCGTGCAGGTGACGTCCGACGACACCGGTCATGCCGAGCACGAAGTGCGTGACCTCGTCGTCCTCGGTCTGCGCCACAACAAGCGGCGCGCCCACCTCCTGGTCTCGACCGTTCTCGGCAAGCACATCCCCACGCCTCCCCACGTGGTTCGCCGTGCTGCCGACGACCTCGGTGCGGCGATCATCGAGCAGATCGGCGCCGACCCCGCGCGCAACTCCATCGTGTTCGGTTTCGCCGAGACCGCGACCGGCCTCGGTCACTGTGTCGCGCAGCGGATCTCCGCGTCCCGCTACTTACACTCGACGCGTCGTCGGCTTCCCGGCGTGGTCGTGTCGGGAACCTTCGAAGAGGGGCATTCGCACGCGACCACCCACCTGCTGCAACCCAGCGATCCGCGCTTTCTCGACGCGACCACCCCGGACGAGACGCTGATCCTCGTCGACGACGAGATCTCCACCGGCACCACGGCGCTCGGCGCGATCGAGACGATCATCGCGAAGCGCCCGCGCGCACGGTTCGTCGTCGCCTCACTCGTCGACATGCGTAGCGCCGATCAGCGCGCCATCTGCGCCAAGGCCGCCGCCGACCTCGGCGTGGAGGTCTCCTACGTCGCACTGGCACACGGCTCGGTCACGTTGCCGCCCACTCTGCTCGACGACGTGTGGGAACTCACCTCGGACACGCTCAACCCCGTTGTGCCGGAAAGAGCGGCCGTCACCACACTCGACCTCGACTGGCCGAAGGGGACGCCGGACGGCGGCCGCCACGGGTTCGCGCGATCCGATGCGGGGCCGTTCCGCGTCGCGACCGAGGCCGCCGCCGCGACCATCGCGAAACATCTCGATCCGCAGCGTCCCGTCGTGATGGTCGGACACGAGGAGCTGATGTACGCGCCGCTGTGCATCGCCGAAGGCCTCGAGCAACGAGGCTTCGTGACCGGCTATCAGACGACCACTCGGTCGCCCGCGCAGGTCCACAACGTGCCCGGCTACCCGCTGCGTCGAGGATTCCGTTTCCTCGCACCCGAATCCGATCCGGAGACACCGCGCTACATCTACAACGTCTCGTCGGACGCCCTGCCCGATCCCCAGGTGGTGGTCGTGATCGACACCCCAGCCGACACCCCTGAACTCCGCTCCCCCGGCGGCCTTCTCGACGTCCTCACCACCGCAGGCCATCCCGTCACACTGGCAATCCTCCCGGCAACCGACCAGACGCAACTCCGCGCATCACGACAGGCGGTCAACCCGTGACGTCCACACCCCCGCTCCGCGGTCCCGACTTCGGTTCCTACGCACCCGACGAGGTGACGTGGCTGCTCAAGGATCTCTCCGACATCGCGCTCGAGGGCGACCTGCACGAGCGGGAACGTCGAATCCAGTCGGGTAAGGCGCATTACGCCGAGTCCCTGCCGATCGAGTACCAGCCGGGACGCGAATACCAGGACCTCTTCCAGGCAACGCTGCAGTCTTCGGCACAGCGACTCGCCGAGGCGGTCGGGGTCGTCTCCGAACTGATTCTCACCGAACGGCATTCGTCGCCGACACTTGTGTCACTCGCGCGAGCCGGGACACCCGTCGGCATCCTGATCCGCCGGTGGATGCAGGCGGTTCACGGGATCGAGCCCCAGCACTACACGATCTCGATCGTGCGTGGTCGCGGGATCGACACGGTCGCCCTGGACCACATCGTCGAACGCCATCCCGCTGAGTCGATCGTCTTCGTCGACGGCTGGACCGGAAAGGGTGCGATCCAGCGCGAACTCACCGCGGCGCTGGCCGAGTACGCGCAGCTTCCCGGCCGCCCGGCACTGCACGACGAGCTGGCGGTGCTCGCCGATCCCGGCTCCTGCACCACCCTGTTCGGTACTCGCGACGACTTCCTCATCGCGTCGGCATGCCTGAACTCCACCGTGTCGGGGCTGGTGTCGCGCACGGTCCTCAACGCCGACCACATCGGTCCGGGAGAGTTCCACGGCGCCAAGTTCTATCGGGATCTGGCCGAGTTCGACGTCTCCGGTCGGCTTCTCGATGCGGTGAGCGCCGAGTTCCCCACCGTCGCCGACCGCGTCGCCGCCACGCTGGCCGCCATGACAGCGGAGCATCGGACGCCGACCTGGTCGGGATGGCGATCGGTCGAACGGATTCAGCTCGACTACGGATTGTCGTCGATCAACCTGGTCAAGCCGGGCGTGGGCGAGACGACCCGCGTGCTGCTGCGTCGCGTTCCGTGGCGGGTCCTCGTCCGCGCCGACGACCTGCCCGAGCACCGCCACATCCGACTCCTCGCCACCGAACGCGGAGTGCCGGTGGACGTCTCGCCCGATCTCGCCTACTCGTGTGTCGGGTTGATCAAGGAGGACGCGTGAGCGTGCTGGTCGCCACCGACCTCGACCGGACGATGATCTACTCGCAACCGGCGATGGGCGAGGCACAGTTCGCCGCCCTCGACACCGTCTGCGTCGAGATCTACCGCGACGCCCCGCTGTCGTACATGACGACCACCGCCGTCCAGCTCCTCGCCCACCTCGCCGACGAGGTGCCGGTGATCCCGACGACGACTCGGACGCCAGACCAGTACGAGCGAATCGCTCTGCCCGGCGGACCGTTTCGGTTTGCCGTGGCGAGCAACGGCGGACGGATCCTCGTCGACGGAGCCGATGACCCGGTCTGGCGTCACCAGATCGAACGCGTGGTGTCTGCCTCAGGCGCAGGCCTCGACGAGGTACTCACCGAACTGCGCACCCGCATCGACGATTCCTGGGTGAAGTCGCTGCGGATCGCCGACGACCTGTTCTGCTACCTCGTCGTCGAACCCGCGGCCCAGCCGCATGAGTTTCTGCCCGCGTGGCAGGACTGGTGCGCGGCGCACGGGTGGACGGCCTCGCAGCAGGGTCGCAAGATCTACGCGACGCCCCGGTCGGTCACCAAGTCCGCGGCGATCGCCGAGGTGCGTCGGCGCCTCGTCGACGACGGCACGATCGGCACGGACGCGCAGCTGTACGCGGCCGGTGACGGGTGGTTGGACGCCGACCTTCTCGAGATCGCCGACCACGCGATCCGCCCACGCCACGGCGAGCTCGAGCTCCTCGGCTGGACGACGCCAGGTCTCACCGTCACCGCCGAGACCGGCGCTCTCGCCGGGGTGGAGATCCTCGAATGGCTCCACGCCCGGTGTTCGGTCAGGCCGGCATCGGACCCAGCACATCCGAGTGCCCGTGCCGTCGGCACCAGCTGATCAGGTACCGCGCGTGCAGACCGCACCAGCGGTAGACGGCGGCCTGCGACATCGGTGACGAAGTCGGTGCCTCACCACGCTCGGAGATGATCGGGCCGAGGTAGTGACTCGTCACCTTGTTGGCCGTGTTGGGTGACACCTTGGCCGCGCGCGCCAGACTCGCACCGTCGGACGCGTTGCCCGAAGCGATCGCGCCCGCCAGGCGTCCCGCGGTATGACCCCGCTGGCCCGTGAACAACTCATACAGAGGCCTCCGACGCGGAGGCCCCGGCTTCTCCCCCAGCACCTGACCGAGCGCCACCGCGCGCACCGCGCGCATGAGTGTCGCGAACCCGTCGGACTTCGCGATGACGCCCGCGACCTCGTCGCGCAGTCGCGCCTCATCGAGATGATCGGATTCGAGCCCATGGCCCTGGGTCGCGAGGATGACCGGCGCCTGACGGTCGTGTTTGTTCAGGGCGTCGATGGCGTCGAGCCCGTCGAAGCGCCACTCCAGGTCAGGGCGGTTCCAGATGAGGTCGGCGATCACGACGTCGAAGCGGACGTGGCCGGCAACCGAGCGGGTGAACTCGTCCTCGCTGGTCGCCACGGTGACGACAGCGTGTTCGAGCGCGCCTTGGAGAGGGCCCGCCACGACGTGGCCGAGCGGGGAGGCGACGAGCACGCGAAGACGATTCGGCACGTGCATGATTTTGCCTGATGCGGGCCATCCGTGCGTGATCACGCATTTACTGGAGTCATTCGAGCCAATTATGGCTCGATTACTTATCAATCGGGCCGGAAAGGCAGTGACTTATCGAGCAATGTTCGTAACCCTAGAGAAGTAGACGTTGAGAGCAGTTCATCTCTCCGCCTGCCAAACCGATCGCGAGCAAGGTCGATCACGGCTCCCATCATGCCGCCGGGTCGAGAGAATCGGCGGCACGCGGGGCCGGCAGCAGGATTCTGTCGACAGGAGGACGGTACCGATGTCAGCCCCTCTGGATGAACTTCACCGCCAGCACGAGACAAACCCGCAGCCCAACGTGTCCCGACTCAATTCGGTCGGCCGGACCGTCCCGCAATCCGCCGGGTCGCAGCCCCACTCCCATCTGAGACGCCTCGCCGTCGTGGTCGCCGAAGGCGATCTGTTCGACGCCGCACTGGTGGCCCTCATCGAGGGGGCCGGCTACGGCGCCACCCTGGTCGAGCCTGGGCAGATTCCCTCCCTGCGCAATCCCGCCGTCCTCCTGGTCAGGTCGCCCGGCTCGCTCGCTAAGGTCCGGCGTGCGTCGATGCTGCGCAATGTGCGCGTCGTCTTCCTCGGCGACGGGATCGCCTCCCGCGACCACATCCGCATCTCACCCCGTTCGCCGGGCGCCGAATCCGCATTGCGTCAGGCCCTTGCCGCGATCGTCGGCCCGCCCGATCAGCAGTCGACCCCGCACGCGCCCGCCGACCGCGTGCGGGTGACCGAACGCGAGCGCGAGATCCTGCAGACCTACACCCTCGGCGCCACACTCCGCGAGACTTCGCAGGCACACCAGATCGCGGAGAGCACGGTCCGCGAGCACTACCGCCGCGTCGTGCGTCGTTACGAAGAAGCCGGGCGACCCATCGGCAACAAGGCCCAGCTCCTCCTCGAGTTCATGGCCGACGGTTGGGTTCGCCCCTGAGAACGTCCTGGTCAGGGACCTAGTACCCACGACGCCGACTCGCCGGGCGCGCAGACTGGAGGTATGAGGTCAACACCGGGCCTCCGCCGCCCGCTCACCATCGCTGCCGGATACCGACGTACCTGGGCCGCTGCGCTGCTGGCTGTCGTCGAGTTGCTCGTCGCGTATCAGGCGATCGACGGTGGTCTGGCGCTCGCCGACGACCGGTGGAAGATGCCTCGGGAGTGGCTGCAACACACGCCGTTCGACAACTGGACCGGCCCCGGCCTCGTACTCATCGCAGCGATCGGCGTGCCACATGCGCTCGCGGCACTGGCCGTCGTCGTCCTGCCTGTCGACGCCCGGCTCGGCATTCTCGGGGGTCTGCTGAGCGGCGCGTCGTTGGTGGCATGGATCGGCATCCAGATCGCGCTGCTCCAGATCTTCTTCTTCCTGCAACCGGTCATCGTCGTACTCGGGATCATCGAGATCTGCCTGGCGATCCTATGGCGGCGCACGCTGTCGCGCCGCCCGGTACCGCGGCCCGACGACCCGTATCCGACTCGCCCCCTGTCCGCCGCGTCGAACCGGGACCCGGAATGAGGAGCGGCCCGATCATCGCAGGTCTGCTGGCTTCGACCGCGTGTTCCGCCGCTGCGTACTGCGCCTGGGTCCGGCCGTGGGTGATGACCTGGGGCGCAACGGACGAGGAGGTGGCCGCAGCACTCCCGGGCGACGAGTTCCTGCCCGACGCCGACGGTGTGGCCACGCGCGCGATCACGATCGACGCACCACCGGACGCGATCTACCCGTGGCTGGCCCAGATGGGACCGTCGCCGCGGGGCGGCGCTTACACCTACGACTGGATCGAGAACCTGCTCGGGCTCGACATGCACAGCACCGACCGGGTGCTCGAGGAGTTCCAGCATCCGGTCGTCGGCGAGACGATCGGTGTCGGACCCGAGGCCTCCCGCATCGAGATCGCCGACCCCGGCCGCGCATTCGTCACCCGGACCACCGACGGTGACTGGGTGTGGTCGTTCACCCTGGTCCCCGACGGCGACTCGACGCGGCTGATCAGCCGGAACCGCTTTCGGCTGCCCGGGCTGGGCAAGAAGCTGGCGATGATCCCGATGGAGCCCGGGTCGCTGATCATGGAACGCAAGATGCTCCACGGGATCAAGGAGCGGGCCGAGGCTCTCGCGCACGCCGGGTGACCTCGCAGGTCGCGCCGGGTCCACGGGACGGCGCGCCGGTCGTGGCACAGTGAGAGGGTGCTCCTGCCGACGTTGACCCCCACTGCCCCGGACGATCCCGAAGTGATCCGGATAGGTGAGGATCGACTGTCGCGGGAAGACCTGGTCGGTGCGGCCACCGCTGTCGCGGAACGGATTGCCGGTGCGCGCACCGTCGCGGTTCTGGCGCAGCCGACGGTCGAGACCGTTCTCGCGGTGGTCGGCGGTCTGATCGCCGGCGTGCCGGTGGTCCCGGTGCCGCCCGACTCCGGTCCGCGCGAATTCGCCCACATCCTGGCCGATTCCGGCGCACAGGCCTGGCTGGGACAGGGGCCGGCCGACGCCACACTGCCGGTGGTCCCGGTCCGTCGCTACGCGAAGTCGTGGCATCGGCATCCCGAACCCCACGCCGATTCGACGGCACTGACCCTCTACACCTCCGGCACCACGGGGCTCCCCAAGGGTGTGCCGATCACCCGTCAGGCCATCGCGGAGGGACTCGACGCACTCGCGGATGCCTGGCTGTGGACCGCCGATGACACACTCGCGCATGGCCTTCCGCTCTTCCACGTTCACGGGCTCATCCTCGGCGTTCTCGGGCCGCTCCGCCGAGGCGGCCGGTTGATCCACACCGAGAAGCCGACCGCGGCGGGATATGCCTCCGCCGCCGAAGCCGGTGCGTCGATGTTCTTCGGGGTCCCGACCGTGTGGAGTCGCGTCGGCGCCGATCCCGAAGCCGCCCGAACGCTCTCCAGCGCACGCATTCTCGTGTCCGGCAGTGCCCCACTGCCGGTTCCCGTCTTCGACCGTGTCCGCGAACTCACCGGTCACGAGATCGTCGAACGTTACGGCATGACCGAAACCCTGATCACCGTCAGCACCCGGGTCGACGGCGAGCGTCGCCCGGGCTGGGTCGGACTTCCCCTCGCGGGAGTCGAGACTCGCCTTCGCGAGGGCGACGCCGACGTGCCCCACGACGGCGAATCCGTCGGCGACCTCCACGTCCGCGGACCGATGATGGCGTCGGGCTACCTCAACCGAGCCGACGCGACCGCCGAATCCTGGCTCGACGACGGCTTCTTCGCCACCGGCGACGTCGCCGTCATCGACCCGGACGGCATGCACCGCATCGTCGGCCGCCGGTCCACCGACCTCATCAAGTCCGGCGGCTTCCGCATCGGCGCCGGGGAGATCGAGACCGTGCTCCTCGCGCACCCGGCCGTACGTGAAACCGCGGTGATCGGCGTCCCCGACGACTATCTCGGCCAGCGGATCGTCGCGTATGTGGTGGCCGACGAGGTCGACGACACCGAGCTCATCGAGTTCGTCGCCGGCGAACTGTCGAACCACAAACGCCCCCGCGAGATCCGGTTCGTCGACTCACTCCCCCGCAACGCCATGGGCAAGGTGCAGAAGAAGCTGCTCGGCTGAGGGCTTGCGAGTCATGCCCGGCGGCCCGCACCGAAAGGCGCCCCTGGAAAGCACCCTCGGTGGCGGTGCCGGCGGCGACATAGTGTCGTCGGGCGGGCTGTGGAGGGTGGAGATCAGGGGTCGATTTCAGGGGCGGTTTCCGGCGGCGGCGCGGTTGCGG
This sequence comes from Gordonia alkanivorans NBRC 16433, assembly GCF_000225505.1. Lineage (GTDB taxonomy): Bacteria > Actinomycetota > Actinomycetes > Mycobacteriales > Mycobacteriaceae > Gordonia > Gordonia alkanivorans. The sequence continues at coordinate 78,537 of NZ_BACI01000120.1, forward strand.
TGGTACCCCTTCCGGACCCCGGCCGCGATGTCGGCGTACGTGGCCTCCCAGTGGCTGAACACCTGCGCGTAGGTGAGTCGCATCGGTAGATAGCCCAGCGGGATGAGCTTGCGGGACCTGACGCGGTCGCTTTCGTAGTCCTCCTCGCCGGTGTGGTGGGCCCGGCTGTCGAGTTCGATCGCGAGCCGCTCACCGACGAGCAGGTCGATCCAACCCACCCCGGGCACGTGATGCTGCACCTCGACGCGTAGCCCGGCACTCCTCAGCCTCAGGCGTGCCGCAGTCTCGGTTCCCGACGCCGCTAGCCGGTTGCACCTCTCTATTGCGTTCTTGATCGCGAGTGGGGCGAGTCGGAACTCGGAACGGAGATCGTCGTGGGTCAGCTTGCCGTGATGTAGTGCGGAGTCACACAGGATGACGAAGCCCTCCTCGTCGAAGCACCGTGCGGCGTACTGCAGAGCGGTCGCGACATCGTCGACGGCGGCCAGAGCCGGAGTCGGGCGGCCGTGGCATCGGCAACGGTCGGGGGACCGACGTCGTTCGTACCGCGTCACGCGCGCATGGGACTCGACGGGATGGTCGGGAATCCACAATCCGTGGCGGAGCAGCGCACTCGCGCACGACACGACGGCGTGGTCGGCCACCGCCGCAACCACGTCGGGGTCGGCATCGGGAACCCGAAACCATCCGTGCCGAATCCGTTGGATCGCACCGGTTTCGACGGCGCGTCGAATATCCGGCGTGGTCTCTCCGGATTCGAGCAGCTGGCGGGTCGACACCACACCCCCGAAGCGCTCGATGAGCTGGTCGTAGTCCATCGGTTCAGTGTCAGGTGCTGGGGACTCGATCGAGCGTGGCGTCCCGGGGGCTGTGGATAACTCCGCTGGAAACCGCCCCTGGAATAGACCTTCCACAACCGACTCGATGACACTATGTCGCCGGCGGCGCTACGGAGGGCGCATTCCGGGGGCGGATCTCAGGGGCGCATTTCAGGGCGGATCTCAGAGAACCCGGTGATCAGTTGGCCCAACCCCGCTCACCCAACCAGTCGGTGATGATGCCGACCGCCTCCTTGAGGTGCGGGATCTGTTCGCGCCCCGAATAGTAGTGCGTCGCACCGGTAATGGTGTGCAGCGTCTTGTCGGGGTGTCCGACGGCGTCGAACAGTCGGTGGGTGTGACTGGGCGTGCACGCGTTGTCGGCCGAGTTGCCGATGACGAGGGTCGGGACCTCGAGATCGGCGGCGCAGCGCGGACCGTCGCCGTGGGCGTCGTCATAACTCCACTGCGACAACCAGCTTCGCAGCGTCGTGAAGCGCGCCAGGCCGACCGGACCCATGTTGACGATGCGCGGATCACCCAGGTAGCAGCCCAGTTTGCGGTCGCTCGGGTCGACGGACAGGTCCAGCCACCGGGGGTCGGCCATGGTGCCGTGGACGATGAAACCGCGTTCCATCAGCGGCTCGCCACGGCCGCGAAGGTCGGCGAGTTGTTCCTTCACCCACGCGGTGATCCGGCGGTTGCGGTCGATCTGCGCTGCCCGGTACCGCTCCAGGAACTCCGCGGTGTACGGCGGCTGGTTCGGGTTGGCCGGGTTGTAGAGATCGAGCTCGGGATCGCGCTTCTCCGGGTCGGTTTCGTCGAGGATCGAGGGGTCCATCCACTCGGTCAGCGTCCCGTGCCGCGACACGTGGGCGGCGAGGAGCATCATGCCGTCCGCGGCCGGGAGGTCGAGCCGGGTGAGGTCTGGCGGTTCGCCCGCCGGGGTCTCGGTGACCGTCGCATGCTGGGCCTGCTGCTGGTAGTACAGCGACAGCGCACCGCCACCACTCCAGCCGGCCAGGATCACCTTCTCGTAGCCGAGGCGCTCCTTGGCGTCCTTCACGCAGGCGCCGAGATCCTGGACGACCTTCTCCATGATCAGCGCACTGTCGACGCCGCGATACCGGCTGTTGCAGTAGATGACGTGATGCCCGGCGCGGGCCAGCGCGTTGGTCATCGGCAGGTAGGCACCACCGCCGATCGGGTGCATGAAGATGATGACGTTCTTCGACGCCACGCCGACCGGCTTGAGGAGGTAGCTCTCCAGGACGACGCTCTCGGTGACACCGCCATAGGTGTCCTTGTACGCCGACGTGTCGTCGAAGACGACGAGGTAGGGAATGCGCTCGTATTCGTGGCGCGGCAACGTGTTCGGCGACGTCATACCTGTGCCTCTTCCTGGACCTCGGCCTGCGCCGACTCGGTCATGACGGGGGTCGCGATGAGACGACGACGCGTGTCGATCGCGATGACCTTCCACTCCACGCGGTCGAACTCGTCGAACTTGCGGCGCGACCGCTCGCGGGCGCGTTCGGGGATGCCGTGGTGGATGCCCTGCGGCGCATGCGAGACGAATCCCGGCGGCATGCCGGCGCCGAACAGGCTGCCGCCGTGGAAGAACGCGATCTCGTCGAAATCGGTGTTGCGGTGATACCAGGGCAGGCGCTCGGCACCCTTGCGGGCCTCGGCCGGGCGCGGCAAGAAGTTCATCACATACACCCCGGTGGCCTGCATGAACAGGTGCACGGTCGGCGGCAGGTGCACCGACTCCGAGGTGATGACGTCATAGTCGGAGATGTTGAACGTGAACGGGAACAGATCTCCGCGCCAGCCCTCGACGTCGAGCGGGTGGAAGGGATAGAACAGCGTCGTCTGTCCCTCGCGCTGACGGAAGCGGACCTCGTACTCGTCGCGTCCGTCGCCCTCGAAGACCTCGGCTTCCGGGACGCCGACCAGTGACGAATCGAACGGGAAGAACCGTCCGAGGACGCCCGGTTCCGGCACCCGGTACTCGTCGACCGCCTCGATGATCAGCAGCAGGGACTGGTCGTCGGGGATCTGCCGATACGTGCACCCCTTGGGGATGTAGATGTAGTCGCCCGGCCGGTAGGGCAGCCGACCGAACTCGGTCTCGAAGTAACCGCTGCCCTCATGGACGAAGATCAGCTCGTCGCCGTCGACCGGGCGGAACCAGAACGGCGCGGCCTGGCCTCGACGACTCAGCGAGATGCGGCAGTCGTCGTTGTAGAACATCAGCAGCGGCTCACCCGACGGGTCGATCTGGTCGGTCGGGGTCAGCTCGGTGACGAACCGGTCGACGCCGGTGTGCGTCCCGACCGCGCGGAACTGCGTCGGATCGTTGCGGCGGTAGAGGTGCGCAGTGCGTCCGGTGAACCCGTAACGACCGAGCTCGTCGTCTTTGAGGCCCTCGAGGTCGCGGTGGACCTGTCGCGGTGTGCGACCTTTCCGGTGCTGGATGAACGATTCCACTGGCTGACTCCTGTGTGAGTATCGGGAGAGCGACGGGCAGGCGCGATCACCTGCACGGGAACACTCCCCGACGGTTCCCGTGCAGCTTTTCTGATGCTAGATTCAGGTTCAGAATATGACAAGGACCACACCGTTCATCCGGACCTTCTCCGACCAACGTGAATGCGTGGTTCGATGAACTGATCAGTCCCCGGAAGGAGTACTCGGTGCCGCCGACGAACAAGGGACGTCAGACCGAGGCCGCGTTTCTCGACGCGGCGCGGCGTTGCTTCGCCGACAAGGGCTATCTGAACACCAAGATCTCCGACATCGCGGAGGCCGCGGGACGCTCCACCGGCTCGTTCTACAACTACTACGACAACAAGGATCAGCTCCTCGAGGCACTGCTGGATCAGTTCAGCGACGAGGTGGTCGAGGGTTCCCTAGCGACACGACACAGCGATCCCGAAGCCGGCGTGCGTGCCGCGGTCACCGCCTATTGGACGACCTACAAGAAATACCTGCCCGAGATCATCGGCCTGTTCCAGATGTCCATGCTCGACGACGAGTTCCGGGATCGCTGGCACGCCAACCGGGCGTCGGGGATCAAACAGGTGCTGGCGGGTCTGCACAGCGCGGAACGCGCCGGATACGACGTCGGCCTCCCCCTCGAGCCACTCGCGTCGGCATTGGTGAACACCCTCGAGTCCTCCTGCTGGTCCTGGCTCGCCGTCCGCGGAGGCGTGGTCGGGTCGATCCCCGATGACGACACCGCGATCGACATCCTCACCACCATCTGGTTCCGTACGGTCTACCGGTCCGCTCCGCGCATCCGACGCTGATCGCGGACAGGTTCTGGCCCTTGCGCCACGTCGGCGACGGTTGTGATGCTGGGACGCATGACGATCGACGTCCGGCCCGCGACGGTCTTCGCCGACATGGCGACGATCCTCGGCCCCAATAAGCCGACCTCCAACGTGTGCTGGTGTCTCAGCTACCGCATTCCGAGCAAGGAGAATCAGGCGCTGGTCCGCCAACAGCGCGGCGAGTACGTGAAGGAACTGTGCGACAGCGGCATTCCACTCGGCGTCCTCGCCTACGAGTCGACGGACGACGGCGAGGACGTGGTCGGCTGGGCGGCGGTCTCACCGCGAGCGGACACGACCTTTGCGACCAGCCGCACGATCCCGCACGTCGACGACCTCCCGGTGTGGTCGGTCTGGTGCATCCGCGTCCGACCGGGCCACCGCAAGCGGGGGATCGCACATGCGCTCCTCGACGGCGCGGTCGAGTTCGCCCGGTCGAACGGGGCGCCGGCCATCGAGGGGTATCCCGTCGACAACCACGGCGAGAAGGTCGATCTCACCATGGCGTACGTCGGCACCCGGGGACTGTTCGACAAGGCAGGCTTCACCAAGGCCGCCGACACCGGCTCGGTACTGAACGGATTCCCACGCGTGCTGATGCGGAAGTCGTTGGGGTGAGGGTGTCCAGCTCACCGTCCGGGACGTGAATCCACCCCTCGCGCAACGCAACCGGCCGGTCGTCCGGGGAGGGAAGCGTCGTGGAGCCCAACTCCGCAGCGCGGGCGATCAACGCGGTGATGACGGCGTCGAATGCGTCGTCGTCGCTCCGCATCTGACCGATTCGCTCGCCGAGCTCCAGCCACGGTGCTGCAGTCCGGAGTGCATCGACGAGTTCGGTCAGCACGGTTCGATCGGCTGCGCGCTTGTAACCACGAGAGGTCAGTCCCCAGCGTTTGAGTGCGCCGGCGGGATACGCCTCGACGGCCCAGCCCTCGACACGATCCTCGACGCCCAGGTCGGCGAGGAGTCCCGCGCAGCGGAAGGCGACGTGGGCGATCTGATCTGCCGACACACTCAGAGGTCGGCCGAGGCCGGATTCGGCGATCCACCGGTCGGTACGACGCAGCGCGAGCGGGCGTCGATTGGCGATGTCGTCGAGTTTGCGGCCGGGAACCAAACCGCCGCGGTGATGTGCGACAACGAATTCCACGAAGTCATCGGGCCAGCCGAACGGCGAGTCGATCCCGATGCGCGTGGCGCCGTCGACGAGGCGTCGGATCTCGGCGTCATCGGCTCCGACGACCAGGTCCACCAGCTCGGTCCGGTCGTCGAACCAGTCGAGGACCGCGACCGCGGTCTTGGCCGGCGATGCGGACAGGTCGACACCGACCGTCCGCATCGCCGCGGTCATGCTCAGATGTTGCCGTCGAGGAACTCGGCGTAGGCGGGCAGATCGAGCTGGCCGTGACCGGACAGGCCGATGACCACGACCTCTTCCTTGTCACTGTCGGCGACGTGGGCCGCACAGGCCGCGATCGCGTGGGTGGACTCCGGGGCCGGGACAATGCCCTGCGCCCGGGCGAACTGCACGCCCGCGGCGAACGCGTCGTGCTGTGTGATGGCGACGCCCTCGACCAGTCCGAGCTCGACGGTGTGGCTCAGCGCCGGCGCCATGCCGTGGTAGCGCAGGCCACCGGCGTGGATCGGGTCCGGGACGAAATCCATTCCGAGCGTATGCATCTTGAGCAGCGGGGTGAGACCGGCGACGTCGCCGTGGTCGTAGCGGTACTCGCCCTGCGTGATCGACGGGCACGCGGCCGGCTCGGCGGCGACCACGCGCGGGTTCGACCGTCCGTGCAGCTTCTCCCGCAGGAACGGGAACGAGAGTCCGGCGAGATTCGAACCGCCTCCGGCACAACCGAAGACGACATCCGCACCGCCGGCTTCGACGGCGTTCAGCTGCTCGACAGCCTCTTGACCGATGACGCTCTGATGCAGCACGACGTGGTTGAGCACGCTACCCAGGGCGTAGCGGGTGTCGGCGTTCGCAGCGGCCACCTCGACCGCCTCGCTGACGGCCATGCCGAGGCTTCCGCTGGTGTTCGGGTCCTTGGCGAGCATCGCCCGGCCCGACTCGGTCAGGTCCGAGGGGCTCGGGTGGATCGTGCCGCCGTAGGTGCGGATCAGGAAGCCGCGGTACGGCTTCGAGCTGTACGAGGCGCGGACCTGCCAGACCTCGACGTCGATGCCGAACTGCGCGCCGGCGAAGGCGAGTGCGCTGCCCCACTGGCCGGCGCCGGTCTCGGTCGTCAGCTTGGTGACGCCGTCGAGGCTGTTGTAGTAAGCCTGTGCGACAGCGGAATTGGTCTTGTGGCTGCCGACCGGGCTGACGCCCTCGTACTTGACGTAGATGCGCGCCTTGGTGTTGAGCGCCTCCTCGAAGCGGCGGGCGCGGATCAGCGGCGAGGGACGCCACATCTTGTAGATCTCGCGGACGGGCTCGGGGATCTCGATGTAGGTCTCGCTGGAGACCTCCTGCGCGATGAGCCCGGCGGGGAACAGTGCGGCGAGGTCCTCGGGGCCCACCGGCTCCTTGGTGCCGGGGTGCAGGTGCGGGGGAATCGGTGTCTCGAGCTCGGCGGCGAGGTTGTACCAGTGCGTCGGCACACCGACCGTCACCAGATCGGGATTGGTGGCGTCTACTTGCGTCGTCATGGGTTGACACTCTAGTGCGCGAGGTCGGCGGCGTACCCCGCCCGCGGCATTATCAGGTCACGATTTGGGGCGCCGGTATTCCTGACGGGGTCGGCCGGTGGTTCCGTACTGCAGCGACATCCGCAGGCGGCCCGCGGCGACGAGATTGGCCAGGTGTCGCCGGGCAGTCGGAGCGGCGATCCCGACCTCGCGTGACACGTCGTCGGCGAACAGTGCGGTGCCGGGGTCGACGAAGAGGTCGAGGATGCGCTGCTCGGTCGGCGACCCGGATTCCGACCGTTCCGCCGCGCGGGTGCCGAAGCGCAGCGCGGACAGCGCGGCGTCGACCGCGTGCTGGTCGACGTTCTCGCCGCTGAGGACGCGACGGTACTGCGCGTAGCCGGCGAGGCGGCGGGCGAGGTCGGCGTCGTCGAAGGGTTTGATCAGGTAGGCCAGCGCACCGGCGCGCATCGCGGTGCGGACAGCGCTCGCGTCGTTCTCGGCGCCGACGATGAAGCAGTCACAGTCGAGTTCGGCGACCAGGTCGATGCCGGAACCGTCGGGGAGGTAGACGTCGAGGAGTGCGAGGTCGATGTCGGGATGATCGACGAGGGCTCGTCGTGCTTCGGCCACGCTGCCGACCCGCGCACGGACGCTGAAGCCGCGCACAGCGTCGACGATCGTCGAATGCAGTGCGGCGACCCGGAAGTCGTCGTCGACGATCAGGACGCCCAGATCCCCTGTCATCACCTTTGCACTTCCTCGTCGGGCTCGGGCGCGATGATGCCCGGGAGCCGGGCGACGAACAGTGCGCCAGGCGGATCATGCTCCGGTGCCGGGGACCGTTCGCCGCCGGGGTCCGCGACCCACAGGTCTCCCCCGATCCGGCGTGCGACCTGCCGCGCGAGGGACAGGCCCATCCCCCGACCACCGGGCACGTGGTCGCCGGGTTTGGTGGTCGCTCCCTCGGCGAAGACCTCGTCGGGATCGTCGAAGGAGATTCCCGGACCGGAATCGCCGACCGATACGAACAGGGTGTCGCCGTCGGCGATCAGCTCGACCTCGACGATCCCGTCGGCCTGCCCGCTTACTGCCTCAAGTGCATTGTCGATGAGGTTGCCGACGACGGTGGTGGCGACGACGGGTTCGGTGAGTGTGCCCTGCAGCCAGGTCTGGTCGCCGAGGCGGAGCGTGACGCGACGCTCCCGCGCGTGGGCGGCTTTCGCGTCGAGGAAGGCGTGGAGGTGGGGTTCGCGGACGTTGCCCAGTCCGGCGAGCAGCGCGCCGCCGGGGCCGCTCCCGAACAGCTCTTCGAGGTAGTCGAGCGCTTCGTCGGCATGGCCGTGGCGTAGGAGGCCGGCAAGGACATGCATTCGGTTGGCGGTCTCGTGACGCTGAGCGCGGAGGGCGGCGCCCATCGACCGGATGGAGTCGACCTCGCGACTGAGCGCTTCGACGTCGGTGCGGTCGATGACCGAGAGGACCATGCCGAGGTCGCGACGGTCGGCGTGCACCCGATGGGAGCTGACCAGGACGACGCGGTCGCCGACGGTGGCGGCGAGCGGCTCGTCGGTGGGCGTGGCCAGAACGGCCGCGATGCGGGGGGTGAGTCCGAGGTCGGCGGCCTTCGTCCCCACCGGAGCGTCGATGTCGAGAAGCGCGCGGGCCTTGTCGTTGACGACCCGGACGATGCCGTCGGCGTCGACGGCCAGCACTCCGTCGGCCATCGCGTGCAGTACCGCGCCCTGTTCACGAACGAGTTCGGCGAGTTCGTCGGACTCGAGGCCGAGGGTGAGCTTGCGCCAGCGCCGGGCCAGCATGACCGATCCGAGTGCGCCGATGCCCAGTGCGGTCAGCGCGAGGAGCGTCGTGGCGATGATGTCGCTGCGCGTTTCCTTCGCGAGCCGTTCCGTCGAGACGCCGACGCTGACGAAGCCGACGATGCGACCGCCGGGGTCGAAGATCGGGACCTTCGCCCGGACGGACTCGCCGAGGGTGCCCCGGTCGGTCGCGACGTCGTCGGAGCCGGCCAGCGCCTTCGACGGGTCGGTCGACACCGGTTTCGCCAGTTCCGCGACCTCAGGGTGGGCGAGTCGGATGCCCTGGTCGTTGCCGATGACGACGAACAATGCGCCGGTCCGTTCCCGAACCGCGGCCGCCTGGCGTTGCAGCGGGCCGTCGACGAGATCGTCCGCTTCCACGGCTCGACCCTGTTGAGCCGCCACCGCCACGCGGACCCCGGTGTCGGCGGCCACCGAACGAGCTATCGCCAGGGCTCGCTGGGCGTACTCGTCGCGGACACGATCGTCGGCCCCGGCGATGACGAGACCGAACCCGACCGCGAGGCTGACCGCGAGGACAGCGAGCTGCAGCAGCAGCACCTGCGTCCGTAAACGCATGACGTCAGCCTAGTGGCGGCGCTGAATGCAGCGCCGCCACCGACATCGATTCGCTCAGAACGGGATGGCTCCGACGAGCACGCCCGCACCGAGCATGACCAGGGAGACCACCGTCGCCCGCCACAGGACCTTCTTGTGATGGTCGGCGAGGGTGACGCCGGCCAGCGCGACGAGCAGCAGGATCGCCGGGACCAGCGGACTCTGCATGTGGACCGTCTGACCGGTGATGGACGCGCGAGCCATCTCGGTGGGGTCGATGCCATAGCGCGTCGCGGTCTCGGACAGGACGGGCAGCACACCGTAGTAGAAGGCGTCGTTGCTCATCAGGAAGGTGAACGGGATCGACAGGACGCCGATGACGACGGCCATGTGCGGACCCATCCAGTCGGGGATGCCGTCGGCGAGCCAGTGTGCGATGGCGTCGACCATGCCGGTGCCGTTGAACACTCCGGTCAGCACCGCGGCGGCGAGGACCATGGCGACCACCGACACGATGCTCGAGCTGTGCCGGGTGATGGCCGCCTGCTGCTGTTTGACGTGCGGGAAGTTGACGGCGAGGGCGATGCCGGCGAAGACCATGAACAGCACGGGGATGGCGAGGATGTCGGCGCCGAGGATCGCCAGCAGGGCGACGGTGAGGCCGGCGTTGAGCCACAAGAGCTTGGGCCGGAGCGTTTCCCGGTTCGGGTCGAGGACGCCGGAGAACGACTGGTCACGACCCGGGGTCTCGTCGGCTTCGGAACCCGTTGCCGTCGAATCGATTTCCGACGATCCGCCGGTGCTGCGTCGGGGCGGGGTCGACGGAAGGGTCGTGCCGGTGCCGGCGGCGACCAGGACCTCTTCACGCGGAGCCAGCAGCGACTCCTTCATCTCGAGGGTGCCGATGCGGCGACGTTCGAGGACTCCCAGGTGGTAGGCAAAGAGGAGTACGACGGCCAGCGCGGCGCCGAGCGCAGGGATCATCGGGACGAAGACGTCGTTGGTGTCGATGTTGAGCGCACTCGCGGCGCGGGCGGTGGGACCACCCCACGGGAGGATGTTCATGGTGCCGTTGGCGAGACCGGCGACGACGGTCAGGACCACCGGGCTGACACCGAGTTTCACGTACAGCGGCAGCAGCGCTGCGGTGGTGATGATGAAGGTCGTCGACCCGTCACCGTCGAGCGAGACGACCATCGCCAGAACCGCGGTGCCGACGACGAGCCGGGCCGGGTCGTCGTGCACCGCGCGGATGACGAGGCGGACCACCGGGTCGAAGAGCCCGACATCGATCATGATCCCGAAGAAGATGATCGCGAAGAACAGCATCGCCGCGGTGGGTGCGAGGTCCTTGATGCCGTCGGTGATCATGTCGCTGATGTCGAGGCCGGCTCCCGCGAACAGGCCGAACGCAACCGGGACGAGGATCAGCGCCACCACGGGCGTGGCCCGTTTGGTGATGATCAGGACCATGAAGGTGGCCACCATTCCGAGGCCGAGTGCTACCAACATTGTCTAGCTCGATTCTGATGTTGATGTGAGGACGACCACATTTCGGTGGCCACATCAGAAGTGTTGGGGCAGACGTCGACACAGTCACGCTTGAGCGCATAAGTATCGTTTCGCGCGTTTTGCTCACCTCCGCGATCGGTAGAAAGCGTGGGGACATGGCGCGCATGTTCTCTACGAGATTCCTAATCGGGGAGCATCGGTGCGTCGTCGCCGTGATGACGGCCGATGAGTACGGCCCGGGTGACGGAGTCCCGGCCGAAGCGATCCCGCAACAAGTCCATCGTGGCGTCGAGCTGTTCGGCATGATCAGTGTCGAAGGGCAGCGTCAGCTGGATGTTGTCGTGGTCGTCGAGATTGGTCAGCGACAACCCGACGAGGGTGCAGCCGCGCTCCCGGATGATCGGCATCGCGTCGGCGAGGAGGCCGCGAGCCGACGCCATGATGAGGTCGGTGCGGTCCGTGGCCTCGACCAGGGTGCGCGACCTGGTCGCGCGGGTGAAGTCGTCGAAGCGGAGCCGGAGAATGACTGTGCGACAGACCCTTTCGGCGGACCTGAGTCGCCTGCCGAGACGTTCGACGATCGCGGTGATGGTCGCCTCGAGGTCGGCTTCGGACTTCGGGCGGCGACCCAGCGCACGCTGTGAACCGATCGACGAACGGCGCTTTCCGGTTTCGACGCGACGCGGGTCCTGCGCCAACGAGAGCGCGAAGAGGTGGCGACCTGCTCCTGATCCGACGATCGCACTCAGTGACCGCTCACCCATCTCGGCGAGTTGACCCACCGTCTCGACCCCGGCGTCGTGCAGCTTGGCCTCGGTCACCGGCCCGACGCCCCACAACCGACGCACCGGAAGAGGATGAAGGAAGGCGAGTTCGGTGCCGGGCGCGACGATCAGCAGACCGTCGGGCTTGCCGACGGCGCTGGCCACCTTGGCCAGGAACTTGCTGCGCGCGCCGCCCACGGTGATCGGCAACCCGACCTCGTCCCGTACGCGTTCGCGGATCGTCGTGGCGATGTCGTGCGGGGTGCCGCTGATCCGGCCCAAACCGCCGACGTCGAGGAACGCCTCGTCGACCGAGATTCCCTCGACGACCGGAGTGGTGTCGTGGAAGATGTCGAAGACCTCGCGGCTGGCCTCCATGTAGGCATCGAACCGGGGACGCACCACCACGGCGTCCGGACAGAGGGCGCGCGCCTCGTGCCCGGGCATCGGCGACCGCACCCCCTTGGCCTTGGCCTCGTAGCTCGCGGCCAGCACGACTCCCCCGCCGACCAGCACCGGGCATCCGCGCAAGGACGGATCGTCGCGCTGTTCGACCGATGCGTAGAAGGAGTCGAGATCGGCATGCAGGATCGTCGCCTCCTGGCGCTCCCGGCGCTCGATCCGCATAGAACATATGTTCGCATACGGGTCCGACAACTCCGCCCTGCGGCGATGACACTCGGCCTGGCCACCTCAGGTCGGTTCGGACTCGTCGATCTCGTCGAGCACGCAGTCGCGGATCGCTTTCAGATCCATCTCGTACCTCACTCCGCCGGCGTTCTCGTACTCGACGAGTCGCGTGGCGGCCCGATCGTGGAGGCGTCGGGCACCGACAGCATTTCCGCGTCGATGATGCGTCAGCGCCACGCAGAGCTGGGCAAGCCCCTGCCACAGGGGACGTTCCTCGACCGGACAGGACTTCCATCGCGTCTCGAACACCTCGTGCGCGAAGAACGGCCGGCCGTCCTCGAGCAGCCGCCGCGCGAATGCGATCGTCTCGTGCGGTGGCAACGGCTCCTCGGGCACCGGCTCGACGCCCGCCGCACCGTACGGCAGCGGGCGACCCAGTTCGTCACGCGGCCGAGCCTGTCGGGCGCGACCGCCGGGATCCCGATCTCGGTCTTTTCCCATGGCCACATCTCCATCGCGTCGATCTCCGATTCGTGCTGTCCTTCGACTCTGACAGACGCCCTGGGCAGGTGCCGGACGCGGCAGGGGGTGCTTGCATCACAACCCCCCTCGACCGTCATCCTGATGAGGTGATGACCCCCACTTCGAACACCGTCGACGGAGTGCTGCGCCGCACTGCCGCGAGATTCCCCGACCGCGCCGCCCTGCATTTCGGCGACGACACCCTCACCTACCGCGAGCTCGACGACGCCGTGACCCGCGCCGCCGCGCACCTTCTCTCCCTCGGTCTGGCCAAGGGCGATCGCGTGGCCGGTTACGGCACCAACTCGCACGCCTACGTGATCGGCTACCTCGCCGCAGCGCGTGCCGGGCTCGTCCACGTGCCGATCAACTACGCCTTGCGCGCCGGCGAACTGAGCTACCTGCTCGAGCAGTCCGGCGCCCGGGCCGTGCTCGTCGACCCCGCTCTGACCGACAATCTCGACGCCGTCATCGACGTCGTGCCGGCCGAGTTCGTGCTCCCCCTGCGCGACGCCGACGACTCGCTGTTCACCATCGCGACCGCGGGAGGGGTTCCCCCACTCGACGTCTCGGTGGAGGACACCGACCTGGTGCAGTTCCTCTACACGTCGGGCACGACGTCGAAGCCCAAGGGCGCCATGATGACCCACCGCGCGCTGATCCACGAGTACACCTCGTCGATCATCGCGCTCGACCTCGACGCCGACGACAACCCGCTCATCTGCATGCCGCTCTACCACTCGGCGGGCATGCATGTGTTCATGCTTCCGTACCTCGCGGTCGGCGCCACGATCCGGCTGATGCCGGCACCCGACATCCCCGAGATCCTGCGGCTCGTCGAGGAACACCGGATCGGCTCGCTGTTCCTGGCACCGACGGTGTGGGTGCCGCTGGCCGCGCACCCCGACCTCGCGACCCGCGACCTGTCGTCGCTGCGCAAGGCGCAGTACGGCGCGTCGATCATGCCGGTCACCGTCCTGCAGCGCCTCCGCGAGCGCTACCCTGACCTCGGCTTCTACAACTGCTTCGGTCAGTCCGAGATCGGCCCGCTGGCAACGGTTCTCCGCCCCGAGGAGCACAACGCCCGCCCCGCCTCGTGCGGCCGTCCGGTCTTCTTCGTCGAAACCCGCGTCGTCGACGCCGACGGCAACGACGTCCCCGTCGGCGAGCCCGGCGAGATCCTGTACCGCTCACCGCAGCTGTGCCAGGGCTACTGGGACAACCCGACCGCCACCGAGGAGGCCTTCCGCGACGGTTGGTTCCACTCCGGCGACCTGGTCACCCGCGACGAGGAGGGTTACGTCACCGTCGTCGACCGCATCAAGGACGTCATCAACACCGGCGGCATCCTCGTCGCCTCGCGCGAGGTCGAGGACGCGATCTACACCCACGACGCCGTGGCCGAGGTCGCCGTCATCGGCACCCCGGACGAGAAGTGGATCGAGGCGATCACCGCGGTCGTCGTGCTGCGCGCCGAGGCCGTGGTCACCGAGGCCGAGCTGATCGACCACGTCAAGCAGCAGCTCGCGCCGTTCAAGGTCCCGAAGCTGGTGAAGTTCGTCGAGGAACTGCCGCGCAACCAGAGCGGCAAGCTCCTCAAGCGGGAGCTGCGCGCCTGAAATCGTCCGCTGTTCACCGAGATCAGGTTGCGTTTCGCCCCGCTCGCCGAGGGCAAACGCAACCTGATCTCGTCCGGGGACCACTACCGTGGACCACATGACCGAGCGCACGAGCACAGGCCACGAAGTCGACATCAAACCTCGCAGTCGCGACGTCACCGACGGCCTGGAGAAGACCGCCGCCCGCGGCATGCTCCGCGCGGTGGGCATGGGCGACGACGACTGGGCGAAACCCCAGATCGGTGTCGGGTCGTCGTGGAACGAGATCACGCCGTGCAATCTCTCGCTCGACCGCCTGGCCAAGGCCGTCAAGGACGGCGTGCACGAAGGCGGCGGATATCCGCTCGAGTTCGGCACCATCTCGGTCTCCGACGGCATCTCGATGGGCCACGAGGGCATGCACTTCTCGCTGGTCTCCCGCGAGGTGATCGCCGACAGCGTCGAGACCGTGATGAGCGCGGAACGGCTCGACGGCTCGGTCCTGCTCGCCGGCTGCGACAAGTCCCTGCCCGGCATGCTCATGGCCGCCGCCCGCCTCGATCTCGCCTCGGTGTTCCTCTATGCCGGGTCGACGCTGCCCGGCTACGCGACGCTGTCCGACGGCAAGGAACGCCAGGTCACCATCATCGACGCGTTCGAGGCGGTGGGTGCTTGCTCCCGCGGGCTGATGAGCCGCGAGGACGTCGACACCATCGAGCGCGCCATCTGCCCGGGTGAGGGCGCCTGCGGCGGGATGTACACCGCCAACACGATGGCGAGCGCCGCCGAGGCGCTCGGGATGTCGCTCCCGGGCAGCGCCGCTCCCCCGGCCCCCGACAAGCGTCGCGACCAGTTCGCCCGGCAGAGCGGGGCGGCCGTCGTCGAGTTGCTGCGCCGCGGGATCACCGCGCGCCACATCATGACCCGCGAGGCCTTCGAGAACGCGATCGCGGTGGTGATGGCCTTCGGTGGGTCCACCAATGCGGTCCTCCACCTCCTCGCGATCGCCAACGAGGCCGAGGTCGAGCTCTCGCTCGACGACTTCATCCGCGTCGGCGCACGCGTCCCCCACCTCGCCGACGTCAAGCCGTTCGGCCGGCACGTGATGACCGACGTCGACCGCATCGGCGGTGTGCCGGTGGTGATGAAGGCCCTGCTCGACGCCGACCTGCTGCACGGCGACTGCCTGACGGTGACCGGCAAGACCGTCGCGGAGAACCTCGCGCACATCGCGCCGCCGGATCCCGACGGGCAGGTCCTGCGCGCCACCAAGTCGCCCATCCACCCGACCGGCGGCATCACCATCCTCAAGGGATCGCTCGCCCCGGAAGGGGCCGTGGTGAAGTCGGCCGGTTTCGACTCCGACGTGTTCGAGGGCACCGCAAGGGTTTTCGACCGGGAGCGCGCCGCGATGGACGCACTCGAGGACGGCACGATCACCGCAGGCGACGTCGTCGTCATCCGCTACGAAGGACCCAAGGGCGGTCCGGGCATGCGCGAGATGCTGGCCATCACCGGCGCCATCAAGGGCGCGGGACTCGGCAAGGACGTGCTGCTGATGACCGACGGCCGGTTCTCCGGTGGCACCACCGGGCTGTGCGTCGGCCACGTCGCGCCCGAAGCGGTCGACGGCGGGCCGATCGCGCTGGTCCGCGACGGTGACCGCATCCGGCTCGACGTCGGGCGCGGCCTCCTTGACCTATTGGTCGACGACGCCGAACTCAAGACCCGCGCCAAGGAGTTCACTCCTCTGCCGCCGCGGTACACCCGTGGGGTCCTGGCGAAGTACTCGAAGCTGGTCACATCGGCGTCGCAGGGCGCCGTCTGCCGCTGACGGCACCCCCGGCGAGCCGCATTCCCAGGGAAACCGGTCAGTCGTCGACGACGATGACGTTGACGTCGATGTTGCCGCGGGTGGCGTTGGAGTAGGGGCAGACCTGGTGCGCGCGGTCGGCGAGGGCCTGCGCCTGGTCCTGAGGGAGGTCGGGGATGACGACCTCGAGCGTGACAGCGAGCTGGAAGCCGCCCTGCTCGTCGGCGCCGATACCGACCTTGGCCCCGACGCTCGAATCGCCCAGCCTGGCCTTGGCCTCGCGAGCCACCGCCTGCAGGGCGGAGTGGAAGCAGGCGGCGTATCCGGCAGCGAAGAGCAACTCGGGATTGACGGCACCGCCGGCACCACCCATCTCGCGCGGAATGGCGAGGTCGGTGTCGACGAAGCCGTCGGTTGTGCGAACGTGCCCGTTGCGCCCCGCGCCGGTGGCCAGGGCTTCTGCGGTGTAGAGGGTGTTCATGATCGTCTCCTTCGACGGTTGGTGATGACGGACTCTTGATCAGTTACGCGGCTGTCTGCCGCGCGCCTGATCGGTGACCTTGTGCGCCAGCGCATGCAGCGTCGACGCCTCGTCGTACGTGAGGTCCAGGTTGTCCACCAGGCATCCTTGGATCCGGCCACCCTGGCTACGCAGCGCATCCCCTTCCGGGGTCAGGTGGACATGGACCACGCGGGCATCCTCGACCGAGTGTTCGCGGGTGATGTGCCCGGCCCGCTCGAGACGCCGTAGAAGCGGTGACAGCGTGCCGCTGTCGAGCTGGAGCCGCTCGCCCAGATCCCGCACGGTGAGCCCGTCGTGTTCCCAGAGGGCGAGCAGAACGAGGTACTGGGGGAACGTGAGACCGAACTCGGACAGCACTTCCCGGTAGAGGCCGGTGACAGCCCGGGTAGCGGCATACAGCGAGAAACAGAGCTGTCGGTCGAGCGGCTCCGGATTGGTGGGCACCCCCAAAACAGTAGTGCACAACTTAATTGTGCACAACCTAAGTTCCTTGTCGGCGGCGGCAGCGCCATGCGTCTCCGGGTCGCAGTTTGATCGACGGCCTTCCGGGACATGACCAAGATGTGCATACTTCGTTCATGACAACAAGCGATGTCACGGACCTCCGCCTCGCTGCCGAGGGCGGAGGAGCGGCACTCGACCAGGTGTTCCTGATGTCCGCAGCAGCCGGAGTGGTGTCCATCGGACTGCTCTGGATTGGCTACCTGCATCGCACGCACAAGATCACGTGGCTGACCACCCTCGCCGAGTGGGCCGCGCGCCGCGTCAACCGGCCACCGTGGGCGGCCCTGCCGATCTTCCTGTTCACCAGCACCATCATCTGCGCCCTGTTCGGCTTCCTCTGGGACGTCAGCCTGCACATCGGTGACGGCCGCGACGAGGGACCGCTCGCCAACCCGGCG
Source organism: Gordonia alkanivorans NBRC 16433 (assembly GCF_000225505.1). GTDB lineage: Bacteria > Actinomycetota > Actinomycetes > Mycobacteriales > Mycobacteriaceae > Gordonia > Gordonia alkanivorans. The sequence goes on from NZ_BACI01000120.1 coordinate 95,969, forward strand.
CACTACTTCATCCTGGTCGGCCTGTTCCTGCTGTTCATCTCCGGCATGCTGTCGGTCTTCCTGCCCTTCGAGAAGCCCGGACGCTCCGCGATCAGGATCACCCGCAACTGGTACGCACCGGTCGGCGGAATCCTGTTGGCAGGCTGCGGCTTCTACGCCCTGCTGGGCTTCCCGCTGGACGACGTCTGGCATCGCATCTTCGGTCAGGACGTCACGCTCTGGGGTCCGACCCACCTGATGCTGATCGGCGGTGCAGGACTGTCCCTCATCGCGGTCGTCATCCTCGACCGCGAGGGCAGGGCCGCGATGGGCGCCGACCTCCCGCCGGACGGACGAGGACAGTGGATTGTCCGCTGCCTCGCCTTCGGCGGCCTTGTGATCGGCATGTCGGTCTTCCAAATCGAGTACGACTTCGGCGTCGAGCAGTTCCGGCTCGTGCTGCAGCCGATGATGATCGCCGGTGCCGGCGCATTCGCGCTCGTCGCCGCGCGGATCAGCCTCGGACCGGGCAGTGCGCTCGTCGCCGCGGTGTTCGCGATCCTGCTGCGCGGTGTGGTCGCGGTCGTCGTCGGGCCCGCGCTCGGTGCGCCGATCAACGTGTTCCCGCTGTACCTCGGCGCGGCCGTGGTCATCGAACTGCTCGCGCTGACGCCGCTGTTCAAGCGGCGCGTGCTCTTCGGCGCGGTGGCGGGCCTGGGCGTCGCGACCGTCGGACTCTGGATCGAATCCTGGTGGATCGCGGCCGCTTACCCGTTCCCGTGGGTGACCGGCATGTGGGGAGAGGCCCTGGCCATGGCCATCCCGGTGGGCGTGGCCGCGGGTCTGTGCGGTGCCCTGCTCGGCATCGTCTCGGTCGGTGAGCGCCTGCCCCGACGCTGGATCAGCATCACCGCCGTCGTGCTCTCGGTGGTGGTGATCGGCGGTGCCGTCGCGAACGGTCTGCGCGTCTCCGTGCCGGCGGACATGACCGCACGAGTCGTCCTGACCCCGGCCGGAGCGAACGACGCGGCCGAGCAGAACGTCACGGCCGAGGTCTTTCTCGACCCGTCGGACGCGATCAGCGGCGACCCGGAGTGGGTGACGCTGATGTCCTGGCAGGGCGGCATCGACAACGATCGCGGCATCGTCATCGACCGGCTCGAACGCGTGGGCCCCAACCAGTTCCGGTCCACCGAACCGATGCCGGTGTCGGGATCGTGGAAGACGATCCTCCGTGTGCAGGACGGCACCACCATGGCCGGTGTACCGGTGTATCTGCCGGCCGACCCCGCGATCGGCGCGGAGGGGGAACCGGCGCAGCAGACATCGACGAAGCCGTTCGTCGCGGAGATCTCGATCCTGCAGCGTGAGCGCACCTTCGACTATCCGTCGTGGCTGTTCGGTGCCGCGTCGCTGGTGGTGCTGGTGTGCTCGCTGCTGCTCATCACCGCGCTGTCGTGGGGAGCCGGTCGGGTCAACTCCCGCGAGACCACCACGGGCGCACGGGAACCCGAATTGGCGCCGCAACGATGATCGCCGCCGCACAGGAGATGATGGTCCATCACCTCGCCACGCATCCCCTGATCCTGGCGCTGCCCGCGGTGATCCCGGCGTTCATCCTGGTGGGCGTCATCGTCGCGATCGCGATCCACGACCGTCGTCGTGGCGACGACGAGGACGCTCCGGACTCCGACGAGCCCACCCACTCCGACGCGGATACCGACCCCACCGTCCCACCGACCCGGAACGAGGCCGATGACCCCGACCGTGAGGCCGACGTCTGACACCCTGCTCGCCCACGGTCTGGGCGGTTCGGAGTACCTGCCGGTCCCGCTGACCGCGGTGCTGATCGGCGGCGCCTGGGCTCTGACGATCTCCTTCGCGGTGATCGCATTCGCCTGGCGCACACCGCGATACGGTCGATCTGACGCCGGGCGCGAACTGCCGTCGTGGGTTACGGCCACCGTCGACAATTCCTGGGCTCGCGGCCTGATCGCCGGTGCCGCCCTGGTACTTACCCTGTGGCTGGTGCTTGCCGCGTTCGGCCCGGACACCGACGAGAACCCGCTTCCCGGAGCGTTCTACGTGCTGTTGTGGGTCGGGATGACGGTGCTGTCGGCGCTCATCGGTCCGGTCTGGCGGCTCCTGTCGCCGATCCGAACGGTGCTGCGCGTCGCGGGCGCCGCCCTCGGCCCGCGGGCTGTCGGCCGGAAGGTCTATCCCCGTCGTCTGGGCTGGTGGCCGGCCGCGTTCGGCCTGTTCGCCTTCGTCTGGCTGGAACTGGCCTCGCCGGAGCCGGGTTCGGTCTCGGCCGTGCGACTCTGGTTGCTGTGCTATCTCGTGATCACACTCGCCGGCGGCATCGTCTGTGGACTGCGGTGGACCGACAACGCCGACCCGTTCGCCGTGTACAGCACCGTCGCGTCCCGCCTCGCCCCGTTCGCGAAGAACGCCGACGGCAAGGTGATCGTGCGGAGTCCGATGAACTCGCTGACCACCCTGCCGGTTCTTCCCGGAACCGTCACCGTCCTGGCGATCCTGCTCGGCTCCACCGCATTCGACAGCTTCTCGGCAATCCCGCTGTGGCAGGAGTTCGTCGACGAGCGGTCCGACGGTAGCCAGGTGAGCGCGACCCTGCTCTCGACCGCCGGTCTGCTGGTGTTCGTCGGCGTGGTCGCGGTGACCTTCTGGTCGGCCGCGCGCGCCGTCGGCGGGGTGGGACCCGACCGGCGACGCCGCCTACCCGGTCTGATGGCGCACTCACTCATCCCGATCGTGATCGGCTACATCCTCGCCCACTACCTGCAATCACTCGTCGAACAGGGACAGGAAGCTCTTCTGGCCCTGGGCGATCCGCTGGGACTGGGATGGAACCTGTTGTGGCTGAGCGACGCCCACCCGGTGTACATCATGTCGGATCACCCGACCGTCACCGTGACACTCAAGGTGCTCTTCGTGGTCGGCGGCCACATGATGGGCGTCGCGGCGGCCCACGACGCCTCATTGCGGCTCCTCCCCCGCCGACACCAGCTGACGGGCCAGCTCACGATGATGGTGACGATGGTCTGCTACACCTTCCTCGGGCTGTACCTGCTGTTCGGCGGGTAGATCCGGCCCCGGCTGGCGAACAGCTATAGACCGAGAGAGCCGAGGTCGAGCGACCCGAAGTCCAGCGAACCGTTCGAGCTGCGACACCCGTCGACGACCAGATTCTGCGGTGTCGGTAGACGATCAGCGGTCTGAGGTCCGGTCTTGATCCGGAACCAGATCGTCTTCGTTCCGTCCGACGAGGGTTCGGGCGCGCCGGTCACCGTCTTGAGGTCGATCGTCCGCTCGGTGACGAAACCGTCGGGTTGGGCGTTCCGATTGTACGGATTGCCATTCCCCCAACTCGGAACTCCCGGAGCGAGACCCGAGGTCAACGCCGGTGAATCGCCGACCCACCGCGCAATCGGCCATGGGATACCCGACACCTCACGCCACGGAGCGGACATCTCGGCCGGAATGCTCGTCGCGTTCACCATGGCCGGGTCATTCTCCTGCTCGAACCACCAGTCCGGCTGGAAATAAGTGGAATTCGTGTAGTTGGTGATCTTGATGGTAGCCGTACAGTCTCCGTTGGAGACCCCTTGCAGTGTCAGTCCGCCCGGAGCCGCGGATGCTGTTCCGGCACCGGTGATTCCACCGGCCGCCACGCCCGTCGCCAGCACAGCCGCGCACAGGGCGCGCATCGATGATTTCCTCATGAGCCCTCCCGAAAGGCGCAGGCACGTTTGTCGGTTTTGATCCCCCTGCGCCGACGTCACCGTAAGTCGAAAGGGAAGCGACACGTGCGGTGTTCAGCGAATACGTCTGATCAAGGGACAATGTCCGAGTCGCTTGATGTCGAGGACATCTCGGTTCCCTCACGAAGCAGTCACTCCGAGTTCACTTCTGTGCACAGACGGTCACTCTCGACCCATGCGTTCATGTCGTCGAAGTAGAACCCTCGCCGTCGCGTTGGGAGCGGTGGCCGGACTGATGGCCGGGGCAACCGCGGTTGCGGTCGCCGACGATCCGACCGAGTACGTGGCGCTCGGGGCGTCGTTCTCGGCAGGCGTCGGGATTCCCTCGTCGGTTCCGGGATCGCCGACCGGCTGTGGACGGTCCACCAACAACTTCCCGCGTCTGGTCGCCGAGGAGGAGGGCTACCGACTCAAGGACATGAGTTGTGGTGGCGCCCAGACCCGACACCTCACGACGAGCCAAACCGCCGGCCAACCGCCACAGTTCGACGGCCTGAGCCCGACGACCGATGTCGTCACCATGCAACTCGGTTACAACGACGGCAACGTCTACTCGGGCAGCATCGCCGACTGTTCACAAACCGCCTCGGGCAGCTCACAACTCGCACCGTGTGAAGCCCGCACTCTCGGTCGGTACTCGGCCGAGATCCAACTGTCGGCCGCGAAGATCGCCACCGCCATCGCAGGGATCAAAGACCGAGCCCCAGCCGCGCGGATCCTGGTCGTCGGCTATCCGGCGGTCTACCCGCAACAAGGCAACTGCCCCGGACGAAACCCGTTCTCCGCCGAGGACACCGCCTTCCTCGACCGTCTCGAAGTCGAGCTGAACACCATGCTGAAGACTCAGGCCCAGCTGGCCGGCGTCGCGTTCGTCGACACGTACGGCCCCAGCGTCGGGCACGATTCCTGCAAGTCCCAGTCCACGAGGTGGGCCGAACCGTACACGAATCCCGTTGGCGCACTGCGGCTGCATCCGAACGCCAAGGGGCATCAGCAGGTTGCGAAAGCGGTACTCGCCGCCCTCGACTGACCCACGCGCCCGCTACCGGCCGGCTCGTCGAGCCCGGAACACCATGTCGTGCGTGTGATGACCGCGGCCTGCGGCTTTGCCCCGCTCACGCGTCTCGTCGGTGACGATCTCCCAACCGTCGCCGAGGAGTTCGGCGAAACCGCCCGGCTGCACGTAATCGTCCGGCTCGAACCCGTGCGCTCGCACGCCCTCCGGTGCATGCGCGACGACGAGCAGCGAACCTCCCGGGCCGACAGCGTCGACGAGCTTCCGCGCGACCTCGAGCTCCTCGACGAGGATCGGGAAGTAGTGCAGCGCGACGAGACCGTAATCGGCACCGGGGACTGGATCGACGACGAGATCGGCGCGTGTCCACGTGATCGGCAGTTCGCCACTGATCTCGCGTGCCCGGTCGAGCGCCACCTGTGAGATGTCGACAGCGGTCACCTCCCAGCCGCGTTTCGCCAGCCAGCGGGCGTCGGCGCCCTCCCCCGACCCGACGTCGAGCGCGGTGGTCGGCGTCAGGTCGTTCGCCTCGATGATCAGCGCGGGGTTGACGTCCGCGGTCCACAGCCGCTCGGCATTGCCGTATCGCTCATCCCATTCTGCGGCCCGCTCGTTGTCCATTCGGAGATTCATAGCAGTTGGCCGCGGCAGCAGGCGCGGTTTCGTCGCTATCAGTCGGGCGGGTTGTCGACGACGCGCGCGATCCGTCGGATCGCCTCGGTCAGCACCTCCGGCGAACACGCGACGTTCAACCGCGCGAAGCCGTTGCCCTGCGAACCGAACGCGGGCCCGTAGTGCAGCGCGACGCGGCCGTGTTCGAGGATCGGGAGGCCCGGGTTATCGCCGAGCCCGGCGTCGCGGAAGTCGAGCCACGACAGGTACGACGCACTCGGTCGGGTATAGACGACACCCGGAAGATGCTTTGCCAGAAGGTGATCCAGCAGATCGAGACTCTCGCCGATTACCTCGAGGATGGCGTCGAGCCACTCGTCGCCGTGAGCGAAGGCGGCCTCGGTCGCGGCGCGGCCGAGGATGGAGGTGCGGTACTGCACCTCGTCGGGCTGACGTGCGACGATCGCCCGGGTCGCATCGGAGGTGGCGACCATCAGCGCACACTTGGCGCCGGCGAGGTTGAACGCCTTGCTGGCCGAATGCGCAGCGATGCCCACCTCGCGCGCGGCGTCGCTCACCGCGAGGAACGGGACGAATCCCACCCCGGGATGGACCAGCGGCGCGTGGATCTCGTCGCTCACGACGGTCGCACCGTACGACGCCGCGAGCTCGGCCAGCCGCGCGAGATCGGATGCGTCGTGGACCAGACCCACCGGATTGTGCGGGTGACACAACAAGACTGCCCGCGCACCCGCCTTCAGCGCTGTCTCGATGCCGTCGAGGTCCATCCGCCACCCCGGGTCGTCGAGCAGCGGCACCTCCACGACGGTTCCGCCGGCCTCCGGGATGAGCTCGAAGAACGGTGGATACACCGGCGGCATCAGGATGACACCGTCGCCCGGACGTATCGCCGTCCGCAACGACTCGACGATCACGACGCTCACGTCGGTGGTCAGCGTGACGTCGTCGGCGCTCAGCTGCCAGTCCCACCGCCGCTCGGCGAAACCTGCGAAAGCCGTTCCCACACCGCCCGAGTCGCCGGCGTAACCGACATCGGACGCCCGGATGCGGTCGATCATCGCCTCCGCGACCACCGGTGCGAGCTGGTAGTCCATCTCCGCGATGAACAGTGGCAGGACGTCGTCGGGGTGGGTCGACCACTTCGAGCTGGTGCGGCGTCGGAGTTCATCGAGGGACGGAGCGGCGGGCCTGGGTGTCACAGGCTCTTTGGTACCACCCTTCGAGACGACCCTCCGCAAGCTCCGGGCCTCCTCAGGGAGCAGAAGACACGTCAGCCCCCCAAGCTCCGGGCCTCCTCAGGGAGCGCGGGACCATAAGACGTCGACGTCGACGTCGACGTCGTAACCAGGCAGACTGGTCGCCATGGCCTTTCCTCTTCGTATCGGTGTCCAGATCCAGCCCCAGCACGCCCCCGAGTACGGCCTGATCCGGGACGCGGTCCGTCGCGCCGAGGATGCGGGCGTCGACGTCGCCTTCAACTGGGACCACTTCTACCCCCTCTACGGTGCTCCGGAGGGTGAACATTTCGAGTGCTGGACGATGCTCGGTGCGTGGGCGGAACAGACGTCGCGGGTGGAGATCGGCGCGCTGGTGACCTGCAACTCCTACCGCAATCCGGAGTTGCTCGCCGACATGGCCCGCACCGTCGACCACATCAGCGGCGGCCGTCTGATCCTCGGTGTCGGCGCCGGCTGGTTCCAGAAGGACTACGACGAGTACGGCTATGAGTTCGGCACCGTCGGCTCGCGCCTCAACGACTTCGGGGCGGCACTGCCGCGCATCAAGTCGCGTCTGGGCAAGCTGAACCCCGCACCCACCCGCGACATCCCGATCCTCGTCGGCGGCAGCGGCGAGAAGAAGACGTTGCGCTACATCGCCGAGCATGCCGACGCCTGGCACGGCTTCAACGACGTCGAGCAGTACCGCCACAAGTCGAAGGTCCTCGCCGAGCACTGCGCCGCGGTAGGACGCGATCCGGAGACCATCGAACGGTCGTCGGCGGTGCAGTTCGACGGCGACGTCGACGCCATGCTCCGCGGTGCCGACTCGCTGGCCGATGAGGGCATCAGTCTGCTCACCGTCGGCGTGACGGGCCCCGACTACGACCTCACCGCCGTCGAGGCCCTGTGCCGGTGGCGCGACGCTCGACTCTGAGCACGTGCCGGCACCGATCGAGGTCAAGGACGGACATACACTCACCCGAATGCGGCGGCTGGTTAGATTTGTGATCATGCATCGGGAACCTGCGTTTCGTGGAGGGTGGGGGCACGTCGTGCCACGTCGCGTCTCGGCAGCTCTCGGAGCCGTCGGTCTCGCGCTCGGCATGACCCTGCTGCTGAGCGTCGGAGCCGGCACGGCCGCCGCCGAGCCGCCCACGCGCCTGCCCACCTATGTCGTCGACTCGGCCGAGGTGATCACCCCGGAGCAGCGGACCGAGCTCGAGAACGCCGTCGACGATCTGTACAACGAGCACGACATACAGATGTGGATCGTGTACGTCCGCAGCTTCGACGGCCTCACCAGCGAACAGTGGGCCGACCAGACCGCCATCGCCAGCGAACTCGGCGACCACGACGCGCTGCTGGCCGTCGCGACCGAGGACCGCGCCTACCGCATGTTCGCTCCGGACAGCATCGGCGGACTCGACCAGTCGACCCTCGATGACGTCGCCACCAACGACGTCGTCCCGCAGCTTCGCGAGGGCAACTGGGCGCAGGCCGGGCTGGGCGCCATCAACGGGCTCTCGAATGCCCTCGACCCCAGCTACACCGGGGTCATCACCGCCGGTGTCGTCGGCGGGGCGGTCGTGATCGGCGGTGGCGGCGCGTACCTCTATTCGCGACGGCGCAAGCAGCGTCGGATCGACGGCAGCGTGGAAGCGCTTCGCGAGCAGGAACTGACCGTCGACCAACTCGCGGAACAGCCACTCGACGTACTGGATCCGTGGTCCCGCGAGGTCCTCACCGATCTCGACAACGCCATCCGCACCAGCGAAGAGGAACTGCGGCTGGCCGTCGACGAGTTCGGGCCGGCCGAGACCGCACCGTTCACGAAGGCGCTCGAGCGGGCGAGACGCGGTCTCGCGCAGTCCTTCACCACCCGGCAGCGGCTCGACGACAACGTCCCGGAGACCGACGACGAACGCCGCGGGATGCTCGTCGAGATCATCACCTCGTGCACCGAGGCCGACGCCGCGCTCGACGACCAGGTCGAGGCCTTCGATGCGATGCGCAACCTGCTGATCAACGCGGACACCCGCTTCGACGCGATCACCCAGCAGCTGATCGGCTTGCGCGCACGCCTCGACCCGGCCACGCAGCAGCTCACCGAGTTGACCGAGAAGCACGGCGAGCAGACGCTCGCATCGATCCTGCCGAACGTCGAACTCGCCCGGCAGCAGATCGATTTCGCCGAGGCGACCGCCGATCAGGGTCGTGCTGCGAGTGCCGCACCGGTCGGGCAGCAGGGTCCCGCGGTCGCGGCGATCCGTTCGGCCGAGGGGTCCATCGAGCAGGCCACCGTGCTCCTCGACGCGATCGATCACGCCGACGCGAACATCGCGGCCGCACAGTCCCGTATGCCCGCGCTGATCGAGGAGGTGGAGGGCGAGCTCGCCGAGGCCGCCTCACTGACCGCCGATGGCGGACCCGCGCTGGCGACTGCCGCGGCGGCCGCGCGAACCGCGCTCGACGCGGCCCGCACCGGCTTCGACGCCGATCCCTTGGGATCGTTCACCGCACTGGTCGACGCGGACGCCGATCTCGACGACGCGCTCGACGCCGCAAGGGATTCCGCGGCCGAACGCACCCGTCGCGCACAGGTGTTGACCGCGGCCCTCGAGTCGGCGACTGCGAAGGTGACCGCGGCGTCGGACTTCATCGGCACCCGACGCGGCGCCGTCCAGTCCACCGCCCGGACCCGTCTTGCCGAGGCCCAGCGACTTCTCCGGTCCGCCCAGGAGGCCGCCGGAACCGACCCGGGCGCCGCCACCTCGACGGCACGCCGGTCCGGTGCTCTCGCCGACCAGGCTCTGATGGCCGCCCAGGGTGACGTCGTGAACTGGCAGCAGTCGCAGCAGCCGCGTTCGGGCGGCTCCTCGACCGCCGGAGCCGTCCTCGGCGGCATCCTCGTCGACAGCTTCCTGCGCGGCACCATCAGCGGCGGGCGCGGTGGATACCGAGGCGGATACCCCGGCGGATTCGGTGGCGGGTTCAGCAGCGGCGGACGCAGCCCCGGCTCGTTCGGCGGCTCCGGATCGTCGGGACGGATCGGTACCGGCGGGCGGTTCTAGAGGCTTCGACAGAGCTCAGCCGGCGGACGGCCACCGCACGTTGGGTTCCCGTTCACATCCGGGTCTCCACCGGTTCGCTCGCGCCGCCTAGCGTCCTGCGAGTGCGAATCCAGTTGCCGCTGTTCACCTCCACCGGTCACGACGCCGGCCGTTCCTCTCGCGCCCATGTGACGTGTCGCTACAAATGTGGCGATGCCTGCCGTCACGATCCCGGAAACCGCAGCGACAACGGGTACTTCCGCGACGTCGTGCGTACCGCGGTCTCGCGGCGGAGCGTCCTCAAGACGTCGGCGGGTGCGGCCGTCGCGGTCGGAGCGGCATCGGTGCTCGCGGCCTGCGGCGAGAGCGGCTCGGGAAGCGGCACCTCGACGACCGGATCTGCCACCGGAGATGCGCTGCCGGGCATGAAGTTCGCGGCCGTCCCGGCCAACACCGAAGACGCGGTGGTGATCCCCGACGGATATCGGCAGGAGGTGGTCATCCGCTGGGGCGACCCCGTCCTGCCCGGCGCCCCGGAGTTCGACTTCGCCAATCAGACCCCCGAGGCCCAGGCCGGGCAGTTCGGCTTCAACAACGACTTCGCCGGGCTCATCCCGGTCGACGGCGTGCCCGACCACTTCTACCTGGTCGCCAATCTGGAGTACCCCACCGAACCGTTCATGTTCACCGGGTACAAGGACGGCCAACCCACCGAACAGCAGGCCCGCATCGCGATGGCCTCGATCGGTATCGCCGTGGTCGAGGTGACCGCCCGGCCTGGCTCCGGCGCGCTCACAACCGTTGTCGGACCGCGTAACCAGCGCCTCACCGCGTCGAGTCCGTTCCGCCTGACCGGTCCCGCCGCAGGCACCGAGTTCGTGAAGACGAGCGCCGATCCCGCCGGCACCACCGTCCTGGGTACGATCGCCAACTGCTCCGGCGGGCTCACCCCGTGGGGCACCATGCTCTCGGGCGAAGAGAACTTCAACGGTTACTTCAGCAACGCGAGCACGGTGACCGACCCGAAGACGGCCGGACGTCTCGCGCGCTACACCTTCGAGGACGACGCCGACGAACACCACTGGGGTCGCTTCGACAAACGCTTCGACCTGGCCGTCGAGCCCAACGAGGCCAACCGCTTCGGCTACATCGTCGAAGTCGATCCACACGATCCGAAAGCCGTTCCCGTCAAACACAGTTCAATGGGGCGGTTCAAGCACGAGTCGGCCAACATCTACGTCGTCGGCAGTGGTCCCGGCGAGGGCACCGTGGTCGCCTACAGCGGTGACGACGAGAAGTTCGAGTACATCTACAAGTTCGTGTCGAGCCGAAAGATCAAGAGCGGACTGTCGAAGACCGCGCGCGAACACAACATGCGCATCCTCGACGAGGGGACCCTGTACGTCGCTACGTTCACCGGCGAACCGGTCGACGGTTCCGGCGCCCTGCCTGCGGCAGGCAAGTTCGCGGGCAAGGGGTCGTGGAAGCCCCTGCTCACCGTCAATGCCGACGGCACGGCCCGGTCGTACGTCGCCGGCATGTCACCTGCCGAGGTCGCGGTGTTCACCCGAGAGGCCGCTGACGCCGTCGGCGCCACCAAGATGGACCGTCCCGAGGACATCGAGCCGAACCCGAAGACCGGCAAGGTGTACTGCGCACTGACCAACAACAGCGACCGCGGCACCGACGGCAAGGCCGCCGCCGATCTCGCGAACCCCCGCAACGAGAACAAGAACGGTCAGATCCTCGAGATCACCGACGACCACACCGGTACGGAGTTCACCTGGGAACTCCTGCTCGTCTGCGGCGACCCCGCCGCCGCCGACACCTACTACGGCGGGTTCGACAAGACCAGGGTCAGCCCCATCTCCTGCCCCGACAACGTCGCCTTCGACCCGCACGGCAATCTGTGGATCTCCACCGACGGCAACGCGCTCGACTCCAACGACGGCCTGTTCGCCGTCGCCCTCGACGGTGACCGCCGCGGCGAGACCAAACAGTTCCTGACCGTTCCCAAGGGCGCCGAAACGTGCGGTCCGGTCATCGACAGCAGCCGCATCCTGATCGCGGTGCAGCATCCCGGAGAACTCGACGACCATTCCGCGGACAATCCGGCATCGCACTGGCCCGACGGCGGGAACTCCCAACCGCGGCCGTCGGTGGTCGCGGTCTGGCGCGACGGTGGGAGCCCGATCGGCGTCTGACGCGCGTGTCAGCAGCGTCACACCCTGACGAGATGTTACTTCGAAACTCTAAGTATTAGAGTTTCTAAACGTGCCCGCTTCCGATCCCGCGCAGCTCGCCCTGACGCTGCGTCCGACGATCACCAGGCTCTACCTGGCGCTTCGCCGACGCGCACCAAGGGTCGAGCTCACCGCGGCGCAGACCTCGGCCCTCAACGTCCTCGCCGACGACGGGTGGATGCGGATGGGTGAACTCGCCGATCGCGAGTCCATCCGTATGCCGACAGCGACGTCGGTGATCGACGGCCTCACCAGACACGAGCTCGTCGAACGCAGACCCGACCCGGCGGATCGACGCGCGGTCCTGGTCGGGTTGACCGACCACGGCCGCGCCCTCGTGTCGCAGATCCGCGAGGAGCGCGACGTCGTCCTCACCAGTGCGCTCGCCGCACTGGGCGACGAAGACCGGGCCGCTCTCGCCGCCGCCGGCCCGGCTCTCCAGGCACTGCGCGACCGACTCGACGAGACCCCGACGCAACCGACGAACGCGACCTGACGTCCGCGGGCCGGACACGTCATCAGCCAGCGATCGAGAAGGACCCCATGACAGTCACCGAGAACACGCCGACCACCGGGACCGCCACATCGGAGAAGTCACTGCTCACCACGTTCCGCGAGCAACCCCGTACCGTGTGGATCACCGCCTTCGCCGCCACGATCGCCTTCATGGGCATCGGCCTCGTGGACCCGATCCTGCACAGCATCGCCGAAGCGCTCGAGGCGCCGGCCGAAAAGGTCACCCTGCTGTTCGGCGTGTATGTGGGTGTGCAGTGCCTGGCGATGCTCCTGACCGGGTGGGCCGCATACCGTTTCGGCCCCAAGCGCACGCTCACGGTGGGACTCTCGCTAATCGTCGTCGCCGCCGGTCTGTCCGCCTTCGCCGGTGACATCGACCAACTGATCGCCCTCCGTGTGCTCTGGGGTCTCGGCAACGCACTGTTCCTCGCGACCGCACTGGCATTCATCGTCTCGTCCGCCGTGGGCGGCCGACAGGGCGCGATCATGATGTACGAGGCCGCACTCGGCCTCGGTCTGGCGGTCGGACCGTTGCTCGGGGCGACACTCGGCGAATGGACCTGGCGCGCGCCGTTCGGCGGAACCGCACTGCTCATGCTCTTCGGTGCCATCCTGTGCGCGGTCATGCTCCCCGCCGACTCACCTCGCATCACCCGTGACCGGGTGCGGATCGTCGATCCGCTGAAGGCCCTCCGCAATCGCGCCCTGACGATCTCGGGCATCGGTTCCGCCTTCTACACCGGTGCACTGTTCACCGTCATCGCGTGGGCGCCGATCGCGATGGGGCTCCGCCCGATCCACGCCGGTCTCATCTTCTTCGGGTGGGGTCTGCTCACCGCGCTGGCGGGTGTCTTCGTGGCACCCGCGCTGGCGAAGGCCCTGGGTGAGAAGGCCGGTGTGCTGGTGGCGATCTTCGCCTACGGTTCGATCATGGTGCTGGCCGGCATCGGCACGGTCAGCGATCAGGTGTGGCTCATCGGGCTCGCCGTCGTCCTCTCCGGCCTGCCGTCGGGTGTACTGAACACCCTCTTCACCGACCTTGCCATGTCCTCCGGCGGGACGGGCACCCCGCGCTCGGTGTCCAGCGCGGGCTTCAGCTTCCTGCGGTGGATGGGGGCCGCGATCGCCGCGGTGCTCGTGGCGTACCTCGCCAAGTGGTTCGGTTCCGACGCCGCGCCCTGGTGGTTCGCGACCGCCTACTGCGTCGCCGCGCTGGGCGCCGTCGCCCTCATCAAGGCAACCGACGACGACGAGATCGACGACACCGCCGCGCTGGTCGGCGTCGAGGAGTTCTGACCCGAACACCGGTTCGTCCCGGTACCGTCCGCCTGATGACGTATTCGAAGGTGATCGTGGCGGTGCGCGACGGCGGGCTGACGCGCGACGGTGCCGACGGTCTGGTCACACGATGTGCAGCAGCCGGTGCCGTGCGCGTCCAGCTCAACATCGCCGACGACCGGGTCTCCGGCGCGATGCGGATCGACGAGCTCGATCCGCCGATCGACGCGGTGGTGACGTACTGGGCCGAGGATGTCGACGCCGTCCTTCCCGCGGTGATCCAGAGCGTCGAGGGGCGCCCGGCGGCGTGGGAGGTCACCGCCCGCGCTCCCCTCGACCCGGAGCTCCCTGCCGACGGAACGCGCATCGACGCGCTGTCGAACATCGCTTTCCTACGACGCCCCGTCGAGCTGGACCGCGACGAATGGTTGCGTCGCTGGCTCGAGGACCACACCCGGGTTGCGATCGACACCCAGGCCACGTTCGGCTACGTCCAGAACATCGTCGAGCGTCCACTCACCGACGACCCGCCGCCCGTCGACGCGATCGTCGAGGAGCTGTTCCCCATGGCGGCTGTCTCCGACATCCACGCCTTCTACGGCAGCAACGGCGACCAGGCCGAACTGGAACGTCGAATGACCCGGATGCTCACCAGCGTCGCACGTTTCGGTGCGGACCGACACCTCGACGTGGTCCCGACCTCCCGCTACGACTTCGATCTCCTACGTTTCGATCTCTCCGCCGGGGTGGCCTCAGACGGCTGAATCCGGGAACGCGATGACGGACAGGAAGCGCACGGGCAGTTCGACGAGTTCGACCGGCCCGTGCGCGCCTTCTCCGTCGAGCTGCAACGCGTCGCCGGGATGCATCCGGTACACCGAACGGCTGTGCGCGTAGTCCATCACGCCCTCGAGGACATACAGGAATTCGGTACCAGCGTGCTGGAACAGCGGCTGGGTCACCGACTTCTCGGTCAGCGTCACGAGCAGACATTCGAGCCGTTTGTGTTCTCCGCGAAGCGATCCGAGCAACTCGTACTCGTGGCCCTCACGCGAACCCTCACGGACGATCTCGTTGCCCTCCCCCGCCTTCACGAAGACGGCCGACCGCTCCATCTCCGCACCGCGGAACAACGACGTGACCGAGACGTCGAAGCCGTTGGCCAGGCGGGCCAGAGTGCTGAGACTGCAGGAGGTCTGCGCGTTCTCGATCTTCGACAGCATCGCCTTGGAGATCCCGACGCGGGTCGCCATGTCGCCCACCGACAGTCCCTGCTGACGACGCAGCCGACGCACGTTGTGCGCGATCGCGGTCTCGAGCTCGAGTTCTTCGACCGACTGGTCGACGGGGCGTTCCCGTGCGATGCCAGACTGGTTCCGGATCAAAGGGTCGTCGGTCACCTCGCCAGCATAGTGAGCCAGCTCGTTCACTGTCAGTTGACACATGTTCCCGCGTCCTCTCGTCGGGTTGCCCCCGCCCACCGCTCCGGAACGCTCAGCGCATCTCCCCTGCTCCCACGTAGGGGAACCTCGTCTTCAGCGGGTCTCCCTCCGCGAACCGGGAGAAACGGAAGTCCGACTCGGGGATCCGGTGGTCCGAGCTGCGTCCGTCGACCACCAGATCGGCGACGAGCCGCCCCACCGCCGGCGAGATCTTGAACCCGTGACCACTGAAACCGACCGCAAGCACCAGGCCGTCGAGCGGTCCTCGCGAGATGATCGGATTCCAGTCCGGTGTCACGTCGTAGCAACCGGCATAGCTGCTGGTGATCGCCGGTTCGGTGAAGCCGGGAAACCGGGTGCCGACCTTGTCGACGGTCAGGTCGACGAAGTCGCTGTCGACCCGGTTGCTGTAGCTGTCCGGGTCGGCGATCTGGAGTTCCTGGAGATCGCTGTTGCCGAACAAGATCTCGCCGCGTACGTCCGGTCGCACGTACTGGAGTGAGACGAGGTCGGAGAACACCGGAACCTCGCCGAGATCCTCACCCGGGTGGATCATCACGATCTGTTCACGATGCACCGAGATCGGGACGTCGATGCCGTGCGGCGCGAGGAGCGGCTTGGACCACACACCGGTCGCGACGACGACGGTGTCGGCGGAGATCGTCGACCCGTCGCGCAGGCGGACGCCGGTGACCCGGTCCCCGTCCACGATGAGCTCGGTGACCGTCGTGCCCTGCCGGATCCTGATGCCGGTGGCACGTGCGGCGGCGGCGAAGGCCTGAGCGGTCTGGTAGGCGTCGCCGTACCCGCCGCGCTCCTCCCAGCCGAAGGCCGCGAACGGCTCGAGATCGGCTGCCGACCACATCTTCGCGACCTCGGCGGCGTCGATCTCCTCGGTCTGGACGCCGACCTCACGCTGTGCTGCAAGGCTTTTGCGCAGGCTCTCGACGTTCGCCTCGCCGACGCCGACGACATAGCCGGTTTGTCGGAAGCCGATGTCGGTACCGAAGATCTCCTCGGCCTTCTCGAAGACCTCGAGGCCCACCGCCGCCATCGCGGCGAGCGAACTGACGCCGTAGTGGCAGCGGACGATGCCCGACGACTTGCCGGTCATCCCGCCGCCCACGGTGTCCCGTTCGCACACCACCACATCGGTGATGCCGCGCTGACCGAGTGCCCACGCGGTTGCGGCGCCTTCGAGTCCGCCGCCGATGATGACGACCGATGCGGTCGAATCCTGCTCGCTCACAGCCCACTCCCCGGAATCCAGTTGGTGCCGGCCATCGGGACCCGCGCCATCGCCGCGGCCTCGATCGTGATGGCGACGAGGTCCTCGGGCTCGAGATGCTGGAGATGCGCCTTGCCGCAGGCACGGGCGATGGTCTGGGCCTCCATCGTCATGACCCGCAGGAAGTTGGCGAGACGCTTGCCCCCGAGCACCGGGTCGAAGCGCGCTGCGAGCTCCGGATCCTGCGTGCTGATGCCGGCCGGGTCGCGTCCGTCCTGGAAGTCGTCGTAGTAACCGGCCGCCGAACCCAACGCCTCGTACTCCTTGGCGTAGCGGGGATCGTTGTCGCCCAACGCGATCAGAGCGGCGGTGCCGATGGCCACCGCGTCTGCACCGAGCGCCATCGCCTTGGCGACATCGGCACCGTTGCGGATGCCGCCCGAGACGATCAGCTGGACTGCGTCACGGCCCGCCCCTACTCCCGCCCGGCGGTGAACTCCGAGTTCCTGCAGCGCCTGCACGGCCTGCGGGATGGCGGCCAGCGTCGGGATGCCGACGTGCTCGATGAACACCTCCTGGGTGGCCGCGGTGCCGCCCTGCATGCCGTCGACCACCACGACGTCGGCGCCGGAGTGAACGGCCAGCTTCACGTCGTAGTAGGTGCGGCTGGCGCCGACCTTGACGTAGATCGGCTTCTCCCAGTCGGTGATCTCGCGCAGTTCGTTGATCTTGATGGCGAGGTCATCGGGACCGGTCCAGTCCGGATGCCGGCACGCACTGCGCTGGTCGATGCCCTGGGGCAGCGTGCGCATACCCGCTACGCGCTCGGAGATCTTCTGCCCCAGCAGCATTCCGCCGCCGCCCGGCTTGGCGCCCTGACCGAGGACCACCTCGATCGCGTCGGCCTTGCGCAGATCTTCGGGGTTCATGCCGTAGCGCGAGGGCAGGTACTGGTAGACGAGGTGCTTGGACTGACCGCGTTCCTCCGGGGTCATACCGCCGTCGCCGGTGGTGGTCGACGTGCCGACCTCCGACGCCCCTCGACCCAGTGCCTCCTTGGCGCCGGCCGACAGCGCGCCGAAACTCATGCCCGCGATCGTGACCGGGGTCGACAGATGCAGCGGGTACTTCGCGTTGCGGCCACCCAGGACGACGTCGGTGTCGCAGCGTTCGCGGTAACCCTCGAGCGGGTAACGCGACATCGAGGCACCCAGGAAGAGCAGGTCGTCGAAGTGCGGCAGCTTGCGCTTGGCGCCCCAGCCGCGGATGTCGTAGATACCGGTCTCGGCCGCCCGCTGGATGGCGGCGATGGTGGTGCGGTCGTAGGTGGCGGATTCACGGAGTCCGCGCTGCTCGACGCTGAGGTTCTCGGTCATGGTGATGTCTCTTTCGGTCAGGGGCGCGAGGGGTTGCGGCCCTTCGTGGCTCGTCGCTATCGCTCCTCACACCTCAGGGAGCGAGGGGAGGCTTCGCTATCGCTCCTCGCACCTCAGGGAGCAAGGGCTCGCACCCGGAGAGCGACGGGTGGCTCAGTAGGCGGAGGCGTTGTCCACCTTGAAGTGGTAGAGCTCGCGGGCCGATCCGTAGCGGGTGTAGGCGGTCAGGTCGTCGTCGCCGTAGCCGGCGGCCTTGAGCAGGCCGGTGAGCTCCTCGAGGTGCTCCTCGCGCATCGGCTTGGCGATGCAGTCGGCACCGAGGGAGGCGACCTCGCCGCGGACGTAGATGCGGGTCTCGTAGATGGAGTCGCCGAGTCCGTCGCCGGCGTTGCCGCGGATGACCAGGCGGCCGGCCTGCGCCATGAACGCGCTGTTGTGTCCGACGTTGCCGCCGATCACGATGTCGACGCCCTTCATCGAGATCCCGCAGCGCGCGGCCGCGTCGCCCTCGACGACGAGGAGCCCGCCGTGCGCGGTGGCACCCGCCGACTGCGAGGCGTTGCCCTTCACGATGACGCTGCCGCTCATCATGTTCTCGGCGACACCGGTGCCGGCGTTGCCGTTGATGGTGACCTCGGCCTGCTGGTTCATGCCGGCGGCGTAGTAGCCGACGTGACCGTTGACGGTGATCTTGACGGGGGCGTTCACGCCCGCCGCGACGCTGTGGGCGCCGGCCGGGTTGTCGATCACGATCTCACCGGAGATCTCGCCGTGTAGCGCCGAGTTGATCTCTCGCAGTGGGGTGTTCGCGAGGTCGAAGTGGTGATTGGGGCTCATCGTCTCCGCTTTCGCTGTGCCGGTGGGGGAGTAGGTGGAGTGGCCGAGGGCCTCGGGTTGTCCGAGTGTCCCCGGTTGTTCGAGAGTCACCGCGTCCATGCGTAGACCACCTCCGGCTCGGGCTCCCAGATGCGGGCGTTTTCGACGCCGGGCAGCTTGGCGAGGGCGCGGTACTCACTGGCGATCGCGACCCAGTCGTCGGTCTCGGCGATCACGGCGGGCTTGCAGGCGATGGCATCACGGACGACGGCGAAGGAGTCCCGGTTGGAGACCACCAGGGTGTAGAAGCCGTCGAAGGTGGCGCACACCTCTTTGAGCGCGGTCTCGACGTCCCTGCCGGCGGCGAGCTGGTGGGCGACGAAGCGTGCGCCGACCTCGGTGTCGTTCTCGCTGTCGAATTCCACTCCCTCGGCGCGTAATTCGCGCCGGATGGTGGCGTGGTTGGCGAAGGAGCCGTTGTGCACGAGACACTGCTCCGGGCCGACGGCGTACGGATGTGCGCCCGACGGGGTCACGGCCGACTCCGTGGCCATACGGGTGTGGCCGACGCCCTGCCAGCCGGAAGCGTTTGCCAGCCCCCAGGATTCGGTGAGGTCACGCGGCGCGCCGACACCCTTGAGGACGGTGAGATCCGAGCCGAAGCCGGCGACGAGCGCGTCCGGGTAGGCGGCACGGGCCGCGCCGAGAAGTTCTTCGGCACCGACCGGGGCCGACGCGACCAGAGTGGCGTCGACGAGCTGGGCGGCGACGGATACGCCGAGTGCTGCACCGAGGGTCGACGAGACCTCGTCGGGCAGGACGTCGAGTTCGAGCAGCGAGACGCAGCCGTGGCCGGGCGGCGCCCACTCGGGGTTGCCGTAGACCGCGATACCGGCTGAGTCCGCGCCGCGATCCTGCATCTCGCCGAGCATCTCGGCGAGCATGGCGCCGAGTCGGGGATGAAGATCGGGATTACGCAGATGCAATCCGA
This sequence comes from Gordonia alkanivorans NBRC 16433, assembly GCF_000225505.1. GTDB lineage: Bacteria > Actinomycetota > Actinomycetes > Mycobacteriales > Mycobacteriaceae > Gordonia > Gordonia alkanivorans. The sequence continues at coordinate 115,541 of NZ_BACI01000120.1, forward strand.
CGATTCCGCACATTGTCGAATCCTTTACGTCGAAGGGGAGTTGGATGTGGTTCGGTTCGCGCGCCCCGGGTGCGGCCGCGTCAGAAGGCGGTGAGGTACTGGTCGACTTCCCACGGGGAGACCGCGGCGTGCCAGTTGAAGAACTCCTCGCGCTTGAGGCTGGAGAAGTAGGTCGACACCTTGCCCTGGTCTTCGGGCCAGTCCTGGGGGAGTGCGGCGTCGAGCGCGCCCGCGACGACGGCGTCGGCCTCGAAGGCCTCGACCGCGTGCAGCAGGGTGAGGGGCAGTTCGGCGATGTGGCTGGGTGCACCGCCGACGGCGCCGGGGTCGAGGCTTCGCTTGATGCCGTCGAGGCCGGCACCGAGCAGCGCGGCCGCGGCCAGGTACGGGTTGGCCGATCCGTCGCCGCCGCGGAGTTCCACGCGCTGGTCGTCGGGAACGCGGATGTAGTGGGTCCGGTCGTTGCCGCCGTAGGTGGCCTTGCGCGGCGCCCAGGACGCTCCCGAACGGGTGGCGGTCGCGCCGGTTCGCTTGTAGGAGTTGACAGTCGGTGCGATGACGGCCTGCAGCGCCGGCGCGTGCTCGAGGATGCCGCCGATGAACCCATAGGCGGTGTCGGAGAGGCCGAGTCCGCGATCGTCTTCGCTGACCTGCGGGAACACCGGCTCGCCGCCCTTGGTGAGCGAGAGGTGGAAGTGGAGTCCGGAGCCGGTGCGGTCGGCGAACGGCTTCGGCATGAAGGTGGCGATCATGCCCTTCTCCGCGGCCATGGCCGAGAGGAGGTAGCGGAGAGTGACGACCCGGTCCGCGGTGGTGAGCGCGTCGGCGTACTTGAAGTTCTGCTCGAACTGTCCGTTGCCGTCCTCGTGGTCGTTGGCGTAGTTGCTCCAGCCCAACTGGTTCATGGCAGTGGACACCGCGGTGAGGTGTTCGTACATCCGGGTGAGGCCACGGACGTCGTAGCAGGGCTGGTCGGAGTCGTCTGCGGAATCGGCGGTGACGAGCGAACCGTCGTCGGCACGCTTGAGCAGGAAGTACTCGACCTCGGCCCCCACCCAGGGCTCGAAGCCAGCGTCGGCGGTCTGTGCGATGAGGGTCTTGAGGATGTTGCGCGGGGCGAACGGCCACGGCTTGCCCTCGACGTGCGGATCGCACTGGACGACGGCGAGGCCTTCCTTGATGAACGGGATCGGGAGGAAGGAGCTGACGTCGGGGATCGCGATGAGGTCGGGGTCCTTTGGCTCCTGGCCGATGGCACCGACCGCGTAGCCGGCGAAACCTACTCCCTCCGTGGCGAGTTCGTCGACCGCCTCGACCGGAACCAGCTTGGCGCACGGCTTTCCGCGAAGGTCGACGAACATGGCGAGGATGAACTTGGTGTCGGTCGCCGCACACAGCTCGGCGAGGGTACTGGTGTCGGGGGCTGCGTTGGTGGTGGTCATGATGCGCTCCGGGGTCGACTGTAGGTGTTGCTTGTCGGGATGTCCACTCGCGTGAATCAATGTCTACCGTTAGTAGACCGATCGATTGTTTCGCCGCTGTTTCCGCCCGATGAGCGGTCGGTGTCGTTTCGGCGCCTCGTGTGACGGGACGAAAAAGGCCCGGGGCACACCGTTCTCACGGTGGGCCCCGGGCCGTTGTTCACTGTCCCCGCGCGGTCAGACCTGTGCGGGTGGAGTCGAGGCGGGCATCGACCTCTCCACCGATTCGGCAGCTGCCGCCGGCGAGAGGGAGGCGAGGCCGCCACCCGGGTGACCCACACTCGCGCTGGGGATCTCGTAAGCGGTCTCGGCGTGCAGGACGGTGTCGAGGCCGACCATCTCGGTCTCCTCGTCGACGCGCAGCCCGATCAGCTTGTCGAGGCCCTTCGCGATGAGCCAGGTCATCACGAACGAGTAGGTGCAGGTGATCGCGATACCGGCGAGTTCACGCCAGATGATGTCGACCGGACCACCGAACAGGACGCCCTGGACGCCAGCGGGCGCCGCTTCGGTCGCGAACAGGACGATGCAGAGGGTGCCGACGATGCCGCCGATACCGTGAACGGCGAAGGCGTCGAGCGTCTCGTCGATCTTCAGCCTGCTCTTGAAGCTCAGCAGGAAGGCGACGACCGCGGCGGCGAAGATGCCGACGAGGAGTGCACCGAGCGGGGCCATACTGCTGGCTGCCGGGGTGATGCCGACCAGACCTGCGACCACACCGGTGATGATGCCCAGCGAGGTGACATGGCCTTCACGCCACTTCTCGATGATCGCGAAGCCGATCATGCCCGCGGACCCGGCGAGCAGCGTGTTGAGGATGACCGACTGGGCCAGGAAGTTCGCGCCGAGCGCGCAGCTGCCGTTGAAGCCGAACCAGCCGAAGAACAGGATGCCGCCACCGAGCATGGTCATCGGCACGTTGTGCGGACGCTCGACGCGACGCTTGCGCGCCCCGAGCACGACGGCCAGGGCGAGCGCGGCGACACCGGAGTTCATGTGGACCGCGGTTCCGCCTGCGTAGTCGACGATCTGGAGCTTGTTCAGCAAGAAGCCGCCTTTGTAGTCGTCGTCGACGTCAGCCGCGAAGACCCAGTGGGCGAGGGGGAAGTACACGACCAGCAGCCAGATCGGCGCGAAGACGAGCCACGACGAGAACTTCATACGGCCGGCGGCACCGCTGGCCACGATGGCGATGGTGATGGCGGCGAACAGGATGAACCACGCCGCGAAGTACAGCGTCTGGGTCGCCCCCGAGGCGTCGTCGGTCAGCCAGTTTGTCAGGCCGATGAAGTCGGTCGGGTTGCCGATGAGGCCCCACCCGCCCACCGACGGCCCGGACACGAGTCCGTAGCCGATGACGACGTAGAGCACGGCGGTGATGCCGAGGGTCGAGATGACCATCGACATGATGTTCAGGACGTTCTTCGAGCCGACCATGCCGCCGTAGAAGAAGGCGAGGCCGGGGAACATCAACAGGACGAAGACGAAGGCCGCCAGCATCCAGGCCAGGTCGGCGTTAGCCGCGAGTATCGGTTCCATGGGCGATCTTTCGGTTCGGAGACTTGAGGTCCGGGTTACTTACACCAGCAGCTCACGGGCGTCATTGACCGCGTAGATATGCGACGACACTGTCGCGATAGTCGAGGAATCCCTTGTAGGCGGCGATGTCCTCACCGAGTGTCTCGATGACGGTCGCCAACTGACTGGCCCACTCGGGTATTCGTTTCACGTCCTCCAGCGAGGCCATGAATGTCCGGATATTGAACGTCACGGCACCCGACATCGGCAACCGGACGAAGTGTTCCAGCTCGATTCGCAGGCGTGCCCTGGCGAAATCGCCGTCGGCGACCATGCCCGGGACGTCAGCGGCCCAGGCCGGCAGCTCCTCGAGACTGACGTCGAGCTTGTGCGAATCCGACGCCGACAGAGTCCAGTTCACCCTGCGGTACACCTGATCTGCCGGTAGCCTGCGCAGGAACTGCTCGGCGCGGGCGACGATGCCCTCGCGGAGCATGCGCGGGACCGGGGCATGGATCTCGTACATGTCCATGCCCACATCGAAGGACACCGACCACGCCGCCGCAAAGGTCACGACACCGGCGTCGAAGTACAGGTGCCCGTCGCGTTCGGTGACGAGAAGGAGGTCGTCGGGCACCTCCCGCGCCAGGAACTCCATCGGCCCGTAGGGCAGGGACTCGGGGTCGCCGAGCACGAATCCCTGGTCGGTGCCGAGGATCTCGTTGCGCCAGTGAAACCGACCGTCGCCGTGTTCGTCGAGGTGCATGAGGCCGGGGTAGGAGATGCTGAGATCGCGCAGGTAGTAGAGCAGCAGATCCCAGCACGCGATCTCCATGCCGGCACGGACCCGCACCCGTGAGGGGTCGTTGTCGAGAATCCGACGGCGTTCGGCCATCATCTCCGGGTACTCCGCGCCACCGAGATCGACCAGATGCCTACCCCATTCACCACCACGGGTGCGTCGGGGGATGCGGGCGGGTTCGACGTTGACGCTGTAGGAGAACTCCTCGAGGTCGTCCGGGAACGGCCACGGCAGATTACCGAGATGATCCACCGGCTGGTTGAGGAACAGTTCTGCGGATTCGGTCGGGATCGCTTCTGTGGTCACAGGTCCACCTCGATGTTCTGCCCCCGGGATACACAGCACAGCATCGCATCACCGAGCGCCTTCTCCTCGTCGGACAGCACGAGGTCGCGATGCTCGATGATGCCTCCGCGCACAGGGATTCGGCATTCGCCGCACACGCCCTGGCGGCACAGGTTGGGCACCTCGACACCACTGTCGAGTAGTCGTTGGAGTAGGGACACCCCGGCCGGGACGTCGATCCGGTCCCCGGTCGAGGACAGCGTCACGGTGAACGGGTCACCGGGCTCCTGCTCCGGCGCGGCGAATCTCTCGAGATGGACTCGCGCCGTGGGCCATCCGGTCTGAGCAGCGAGTTCTTGATAGGTGTCGAGCAGGGCTGCCGGTCCGCACGCGTAGGCGTGGGTCCCCAGCGGCTGCGACCGGAACCTGTCGGCGATCAGTTCCGCCGTGGCCTCGACTCCGGACACCTCGTGCAGGGTGATGTTCGGCTGCTCGGCGAGCGCACGGAGATCGTCGAGGTGCGCTCCGCTGCCGGGTCGGAAGGAGTAGACGATGTCTGCGCGAAGCCCCTCGCGTGCCAGTGCCCGTGCGTGCGACAGGACCGGTGTGACGCCGATACCGCCGGCCACCAGCAGTGCTCCCCGCTGGTCGAGGACGGGTGCGAACATCGACCGGGGCCCCTCCACCTCGACGACGGCGTCCTCGGAGAGGTTGTCGTGCAACCAGTCCGACCCCCCGCCGGCACCGCGTCGTAGAACCGAGATGCCGTAGGTGTTGGGGTACATGCCGTCGTCGACGAGCGAGTAGGCGTTGCGGTGCTCACCGGCGGTGATGATGAGATGGCTGCCCGGTTGGTAGGGCGTCAGGACCTGCGGGGTGTCGGCGAGCGGCGCGAACCGGAAGTGCGTGATGTCCGCGGTCAGCTGCCGGACGGCGACGACGCGCATGGGCCGTGTCGACGTCGCATAGCCCTGGTGCAGGTGTGCGGGGATGGCTGCCGCCGTCATGCATCACCTCCCGCAGCCGATGCCAGGAAGCTGCCCATCGTCGGTGAATGGTGTTCGTGGATCTCCAGATCGCGGGAGCAACCGGGACAGGTGGCTGTCCCGCCGGCACGACCCTCGACGCGGAAGGTGTTGCGGCAGTGCGCACAGTAGAGCGGCAGGTCGCGGAGGTGGACGACATGGGAGGACAGTTCGGCGGGTACGGCCCCGGCCTCGCGCGCGATGGCCAGCGCGGTCAACACGTCGTACTGGCCGCCGGTGACGAGAATGCGCGTGCCGGTGAGCGCTTCGTCGAGGGCGTCGTGCAGGGACGCACGATCCTGCTCGTCGGTGAGCGTGTCGAGCACGAGCAGCCGGGTGGCTCCGACGGCCTCGGCCGCCGCGACCCAGTTGCGTGACACGTGTGCGGTCTCGGCGTCATCGCCGACGGCGACCACGAGGAAGGCCGCCCCGGTGGTGTCGACCGCCGGGGGAGTGGCCGGCCAGACCGGCAGGCCCGGGCCGGTCGGCGCCGGCGGAGTGGGCGCCGGCGGAGTGGGCGCGGCGTCGCGCAACCACTGGGCGGCGCGGTCCCGGTACTTGATGATGCCCTTGTAATCGGCCATGTCCTCGGGCAATTCGGCCAGGACCTCGGCGGCACGACGCCGCCACGGATCGACGGTGGCCAGCTGCTCCAGAGGCAGCATGTAGGTGCGGATCAGGAACATGACCGCTCCCGAATCCGGGAGCCGGATGAGATGTTGCACCTCCACGCGTAGGTGGACGCGGCGTCCGAACTCGGCGTCGTCGACGAGCTGGATGCTCTCGCGGTCGGGGCCCCACTCGGGGTAGATCTCGGTCGAGACATCGAGGCGGCGGTCGATGGTGAGTGTCCAGTTGGTCCGCCGGTAGGGCTGGTGCGGCTGAAGACGCTTGAGGAACTCGTGCGCCCGGGTGATGACGCCTTCCTTGCGCACCCGCGGGACGGGCCCGTGGATCTCGAGGAAGCTCATCCCGACGTCGAAGCCGAAGCTCCAGTCGGCGGCGAAGGTGACCACCCCGGCGTCGACGAAGAGCTGGTCGTTGCGCTGGTCGAGGAGCGCGATGTCCTCCTGGACCTGAGAGGTGATGTAGCGCAGTGGTTCGTCGGGCAGGGTGGTGGCGTCGCCGTAGCGGAAGTGCTGTTCGATGCCGAGGATGTCGTTGCGCCACAACCATTCGTCGGGTCCGGTCGAGCGGAGCTGCATCTGCTCCGGGTACGCGGCGTCGAGTTCGCGCATGAGGGTGAACATCGCATCCCACGCGGCGGGCACCATGTGGGGGAGTACGGCGTGGCGGGTCGGATCGGCGGCGAGCGTCACCGCACGCTGGTCGAGTTCGGCGCGGTACTCGGAGTCGATGTCGACGACCGCGGTGCCCCACTGACCCGCGGGCGTCGTGACGGGTTGCTCGGCCGGTTCGACGTTGGTGCTGTAGCGGTACCGGTCCTCGAGGAACGGGAACGGGAAGCCGGCGACCAGGTCGGCCGCGGTCTCGGCGGTTGTGTTGTCGAGTGTGCTTGTCACAGGGGAACCTCCAGGGTGCAGCCGCCGGCGGCGCGCGAGACGCACGGCATGATGGCGTCACCGGCGGACTTCTCCTCGGCGCTGAGGTAGAGATCGCGGTGGATGGGTGATCCGCCGGACAGGGGGATGCGACATTCGCCGCACACGCCCTGACGGCACAGATTCGGGACCTCGACGCCCGCCTCTTCCAGGGCCGCGAGCATGCTCGTCCCCGACGGGACATCGATGCTCCGGCCGGATTCGGTGAGCTCGACGCGGAACGGGTCACCGGCGTCGAGTGCATCGATGCCGAAGCGTTCGAAGTGGATTCGGGAGTCGGGCCATCCGGCTGCTGCGGCGGCCGCCACGACGGAATCGATCATGGACGACGGTCCGCAGACGTACAGGTGGGTGCCGACCGGCTGGGTACGAAGCGCTTCGTCGAGGCGCCCGGTGAACGAGACACGGTCGGTGAACAGTTCGGCGCGAGCCCGGGCGAGCGCCGTGACGTCGGCCAGGTGGGCCGCGGCTTCCTCACGGAAGACATAGAGCAACTGCACGTCCCGGCCCCAGCGCACGGCTGCGCGCAGGTGGGACACCATGGGAGTGATCCCGATCCCGCCGGCGACCAGCAGGTGTTTGCGGGCGCGGGCGATCGGCGCGAAGGCGCTTCGGGGGAGTCCGACGGTCAGCGTGTCGCCGACAGCGAGTTCGTTGTGCAGCCAGCGGGACCCGCCGTTGCCGTCGTCGACCTCGAGGACCGAGATCGAGTAGTTCGTGGGATAGGTGCCGTCGCCGGTCAAGCTGTAGGCGTTGGTGTTCGAGCCGGCGTGGACCACCAGGTGACTGCCGGGGACGAAGCCGGGGAGGGCCCGACCGTCGGGGTCGGCGAGCGTGATGCTGCGGATGCCGGTGACGGTGGAGTCGATCGCGGTCACGACGAGCTGCATCGTGGGCATCCGGTCGACGCGGCTCGTCGACTCGGCGGCGGCGCCGGCCGAATCGGGTTCTGCTGCGACGGTGATGCTCACAGTTGGACCTCCTCACCGGTGGACAGGGGTTGGGCGGTCTCGGCGTCGACCATGAAGCCCAGGTACTGCCCCGTTCGACGGGACACGTGGTGGTACACCAGCAGGTCGCGACGACATCCGGCGCACGGGATGACGTCATCGATCACCGCTCGGACGCGGGTGACCGACCGGCAGTGCGAACAGAACACGTCGGCCTCGGCCTGGCCGTCGGAATCGGCTGTCATGACTTCGATCTCGTCGTCCTCGAGTCCGGCGTTCACGGCGACGGCGCGCAACCGCAGTGCCGCACCGGCGTCGGCGACGATCCAGACCCGGACCCCGACGGTGGCCTCGGCGAGCGCTCCGGCGAGCAGGTCGGCGGCGGTGTCGGCGTCGCCGTGGATTCGAGTGGTGACCAGCGGAGGGAGGTCGGCTTCCCAGCGGCCCAGTGCGTCGGCGACGTCCCCGACACCGACCAGCAGGTAGGAACTACCGGTCGGCGTGGGGGTCGTCGTCTCGACCAGGTCACCAGGTCGTGCCCACGCCGGCACGCTGGAGTACGTGATCTGCGACATCGTCAGCGATCAGAGGAGAGTGGCGTCGCGCAGACCGGTGTAGAAGGCGAGCGCATAGTCCGGTGTGCTGAAGTAGATCTTCGATCCCTTCGGGAAGAAGATCGCGTCCTTGGCCTTGGCGACCGTCTTCTGCCCGGTTTCCTTGTTCTCCAAGAGGAACTCGCCCTCGAGAACGACCTTCATCTCGTCGTACTCGTATTCGTAGTAGAGCGGCTCGTCGGTGTGGCGGAGTTCGAAGTACCCGCTGCACATCGGGCTGCCGTCCGGGTTCTCGTAGACGTCACCGATGAATCCCTCGGTGCCCGGGTACTCCGCCTCCGGCATCTTCGGAAGATTCTTGAAACCATCGCTGGTCACGCGGAACTCCAACGCCTTGGCACTTTCGATCGTCACGATGCTCCTCCATGTCTCACTCGGGCGCGAATGCGCTCGTCGGGTACGTGGTCGGCGTCCTCGTGCCACCCGGGGGTTCGTGATGACTCTTCGTAGTGGACGCCGTCCCCTGTTATGAAACAAGTGGTGTGTTTCCGGAGTGTGACGGCTCTGTAATGGTGTGCTACGCGGCGTACGTCATGCGGTGCGGAGCCTCGTCGGAGGTTCGGCGTGAGATCGGCTCACGTAATCCGTTCCCGCTCACACTTATCGGGTGAGCGGGAACGGAGGGGGTGAGCGAGAGTCGCAGCGCCTACTGACGGCGATAGTCGAGCAGCCCGACCCAGAACTCGTCGGGGATCACGTCGCCGGCGCGCAACACGCGCGCGAGTCCGGCGGCCATGAACGCACCGAGGAGTCCGAGCCACAGTCCCGCCAGCGAGATCGCGGTCCAGGCGACGGCGACCGCGATCGGCCAGGGGTCGAGGATCAGCAGGATCGGCGCGAAGAAGAAGCCCGCCCCGATGAACCACGACGAAAGCGCACGGTCGCATCGCGCCACGGCCACCAGCCACCGCGGCGTCGAGGCGGTAGGCATCGCACCCAGTGGGGGTCGTCGGTTCCGGTGAGTGGTCTTCTCCGTGGTCATCGGACACCTCCTGAGACGGATTGCGATGACTCCCAGACTCCGCCCCCGAACGCGCGGAAGCCACTACCTCCCAGGTAGTCGGAACGACACTCTCAGTCGAGCCAGTCCAGCACCGACGCCGCGGTCCAGCTCTGCTGCATGCTGCCGAGAGGCTCGCCGGTGAAGGGCTCGTAGTACTCCGCGAACGAGCCGTCGGTGGCCTGACGCAGACCCTCCTCGCGGAGCCGCGCCGAACGCTCGGTCCAGCCCCGACGCGCGAACGCCCAACTGAACAGCCAGGTCATGACCGGCCACACCGGACCACGCCAGTACTCGCGGGGTCGGAAGTCAGCCGAGATCGGCGACGTCGACGGTGGGACGGCGTACCGAAGGTCGGGATGTCCGCAGAAGCGCGGGCCCTCGAACAGCCGGAGCAGCGCGCGTTCCCGCTCACGGGGGAGCCCGCCGCAGATGAGCGGAGCGAACGCGGCGATGGTCTCGGTGGTGATCCAGGAGTTCGCCCGCAGATCGAAATCCCTTGCGGCACCGTTACGGTCGTTGGCCGCGGCGACCACGCCGGAACGGAACCGGTCGGCCCAGGCGCGCAGGTCGCGAACGTCGGCCAGCGGCTTGGAATAGTCCTCGCCGATCGTCGCGAGCACGTCGCAGGCGACGGCGAAGATCGCGCTGACGAAGACGTCCTCGACGGCGAAACTCATGACCTTCGGCAACAACTCGTCGTCGTAGTTCGCACGCTTCATCTGCTCGACGAGCCAGATGTACCGGTCGTACTCGAGGTCGGTGGGCCGCATCGACAGGTCGGTGACGTGATCGAGATCGGCACGCTGGTACGGCGGAAGGTCTAGTCCGGGAACGACATTCGCATACGCGGAGTCCCAGCGCGGCGAGTTGTCCATGCCGGATTCCCAGCCGTGGAAGATGGTGATCCGGCCGCGTCCCATCGGATCCCGGGCGTGGGCCAGCCAGCGATGCCACCGCACCAGCGAACTCCAGCGGCGGTCGATGAACTCATTGGCCACCGCCCGCGTCGTACGACCGTGACGTCGGGAGTGGTCGAGAATGCGCTGCACCGCGATCGCGTGGACCGGCGGCTGAGTGATGCCCGAGGTGTCCGGGAAGTCGGGGGCGCACTCGGCCAGTCGTGCGCACTCCCAGCGGGACGGGCCGGGAAAGTATCCGTCACGGCCGTTGGCGAACACGATGTGCGGGATCATGCCGTTGCGCCACTGGGCCGACAGCAGGGTGTCCATCTCGATCACCGCACGCTCGACGGACAGCGGCGCGAGACCGACGGTGACGAACGCGGCGTCCCAGCTCCACATGTGCGGGTACAGCTTGGGCGCCGCACTGGTCATGGTGCCCAGGTCGTTGCCGCGCAGCAGATAAGCGGCACGTGCCGACAGCTGCGTTGGGGTGAATCCGTACCTGGCCACGCCGACGATTGTGCCCCCCGGCGCGCACGTCTGCTCATCGAGGCGGCCTCGATACGCGGCGTCCTCACTCGCCTCGGTCGTCGTCACCGGGCCGACGGAGGGTGGGCATGACGATTTCGGCATCCGGGTCGCCGCAGTAGGGTTGGCAGAGTGCCCACCGCATTGATCACCGGGGCCAGTCGCGGCCTCGGCGCACAGATCGCCCGACAGCTGGCCCCCACGCATGACCTGTTGCTGGGCGGCCGTCCCTCACCCGAACTCGACCACCTCGCCACGGAGCTCGACGGCGCGAGCACCTTCGCCGTAGAACTGACCGACTACGACGAGGTCGCCGCCGCGGTGGAGACCATCAGCGAACTCGACGTGCTGGTCCACAATGCCGGCGTCGGCAGCAGTCTCGAACACGTCTCGGACACCCCCGTCGAGGAATGGCATCACGTACTCGAGGTGAACCTCGTGGCGGTCGCCGAACTGACGCGGCTCCTCCTGCCGGCGCTGCGGCAGGCAGAAGGGCACGTCGTCTTCGTGAACTCCGGAGCCGGCCGGTCGGCCAAGCCGCGCTGGGCGCCCTATGCGGCAAGCAAGTTCGGCCTGCGCGCACTCGCCGACTCCCTACGCGCCGAAGAGCCGACGCTCCGGGTCACATCCGTCTACCCCGGACGCATCGACACCGACATGCAGCGCGAGCTGGTCGCCATCGAGGGTCGCGACTACGACGCCTCGCAGTTCCTGCGCCCGGAATCGGTCGCGGCCGCCGTCGTGCACGCCGTCGAGACCCCGGCCGACGCCCATCCACAGGACATCGTGCTGCGGCCGACGGGGCGTGGGTAGCAGCTCAGAGCGGAGTCAGAGCTGCGTGAGGTCTTCCGGCCGCCAGACCGCGCGCATCGACGACACCTTGCCGTCGGCGTTGAAGACCATGATGTCGACCGGGGTGATCTCGAAGGCGAGTCCGGAGGTCTTGGTGACGAGGGTGAACTCGAAGACAGCGGTGTCGCCGGCGACCTTCTTCCACTTGAGGGCCGCGGTGCGCTCGTCCATGCCGGTGATCACCGAGTAGAACTCGACGAGCTGTTCGCGGGTGTTGCGGATGTCGGCGCCGATCGGGTCCTCGACCGTCGCGTCGGGCGCGTAGAGGTCGGCGATCTGTTCGGCGGTCCCGGTGTTCAGCAGCTCGACGTAGGCGTCGACCGCCGCGTCGATCTTGTCGGCGAGGTCGGCTTGCTCCACGGTCATGAATCCTCCAGAAATTAGAACGTGTTCTAGTTCCGCACCGTAGCACGCGCGTCCGTCGACCGGTGGATGTTTCCGGTGCCTGCACAGGGTTCTTTGATACGTTCGCCGCAAGAGTCTCCTCGGGCGTCTAGTCCGTGAAACGACGAGTCCCAGCAGCACGGAAAGGCCGGTATCCGTGACCCCGATCCTGGCTGCTCCTCTGGACCCCGGCAACGAGCAGGCCCGACGCTGGGCCGAGGACGAGCTGTCGAAGGACGTCTACCAGCCGCCGGAACCGTCGTGGTGGGACGAGTTCAGCGACGGCGTGTGGGAATGGATCGCCGACAACGTCCTCGACCTGTTCGGTGGTTCGGACACGATCCGGGCGATCGTCATCGTGCTCGCGATCCTTCTGGTCGTGGGCCTCGCCGTGCTCGTGACCCGCCGGGTTCGACGCATCCCGCGGGCCCCGACAACGGCCGACACCACCGCGGCCAAAGTGGTGCTGCCCGGTACGCGCTCGGCGAAGGAACTCCGGGCCGTGGCCGAGGACCGATACACCGCAGGCGACTACGACGGCAGCGTGATCCACGCCGTCCGTGCCCTCGCCCGCCGCGCCATCGAACGGGGTCTGCTCGCCGACGAGCCGTCTCTCACCGCGCACGAGGTGGCCGCCGAACTGGCACTCCGGTTCGCCGACCACGGCGTCGAACTGCGCCGCGCCGCTGATCTGTTCGACGCGATCGCCTATGGCGACCGACATGCGGCCGCCGGGTCGGCGCGTGCGGTGCTCGATCTGGAGCGTGCGGTGTCGTCCGCCCAACCGGCCGCGGCGGACACCTCAGGTCCGCGTCGAATGGCGGTGCCCCGATGACCACGACAACCCGTGCCCCGTCGATCGCGCTGTCCCCGCCGAAGCGCGGCACACCGCGGTGGATCTGGGTGCTCGTGGTGGTTCTGGTCGTCGTCGTGGTCGGCGGGATCGGCCTGCTCGGGGTATCCGCGCTGACCGTGTTCGGGGCGGAGCCCGGGCCGGGTGTGAGTTACGACCCCGACAACCCCCGACCCCAGGGCGCCCGCGCCTTGGCTCAGATCGTCGACGAGCATAGCGGCGACCTCCGACAGGCTCGCGGCCTGGACGAGTTCACCGACGCACCGCGCCCCGGCAGCAACACGACGGTCGTCGTGTCGTCGGTGGGTGCGTTCAACCCGGGTACGGCGCAACAGTTCCTCGACCGGGTCTCCGAGGCGCACCGGGTGATCCTGATCGCGCCGCAGGACTACGCGCTGTCGCTTCTCGGACTGCCCGTTCGGCTCGAGTTCGACGGCGCCCCGACCGGGGTGCCCGCCCGCTGCACGACCGGCGAGATCGCCCCCGACGACACCATCACGGGCGGCACGCTCGGTTACAGCACCTCCGCACCGGGTACGACGTCGTGCTTCACCACCGGCGCCGCGTCGAATGTGCTGTACCTTCCGGCCGCCGCCGGCCGTCCGGAGATCGTGGTCGTGAGCGGCGACATGCTGCTCAACGAGAACCTCGCGCTCCGCGACAACGCCGGCGTGACGACCCGGCTCTTCGCCAATGCCGACGACATCCTCTGGTACGTACCGTTCGTCACCGACGAGGTGCCGTCCGAGAACGAGGAATCCGACGTCCCGGCGGCGATCGGGCCGCTGATCGTGCTGGCCGCGTTCGCGGTTCTGGCCCTCATGCTGTGGCGGGGTCGCCGGTTCGGCGCGCTGGTCACCGAGCCGCTGCCGGCGGTCGTCAAGGCGATCGAGACCACCCAGGCACGGGGTCGGATGTACCACAAGGCCCGCGCGGATGCCCGGTCCGCCGCCGCTCTGCGCATCCACACGCTGGCCTCACTCGCGTCGTATCTCGGCCTGCCGTACGACGCCGGGAAGGCCACCGACCAACTGGCCATACCCGGATGGGAATCGATGGTGGCGCATGAGGAAACCGCCGACCCCGCGGTGCACGCCATCATCATCACAGTCGTGTCCGTCACCGGCCGGGACCTAGCCCGGGTGCGGGCCCTGCTCGCCGGACCGCTCCCCACCACCGACACCGGCCTCGTCCTCTTCACCAGCGAACTGACCGCCCTCGACAAGGAAGTCCGACAAACGCCATGACCGTCGATCCATCCCGCACCTTCGGCCCCGGTCCGTTCGAGATCGCAGCACCGCCGCAGAATCCGCACGGCGGCCCCGCCCCGTCGTCGAACACTGCGCGCGACGCACTCGGTGCGGTACGTGCCGAGGTCGCCAAAGCGGTTGTCGGACAGGATCAGGCGGTCGCAGGCATCCTCATCGCACTGCTGTGCCGCGGGCACGTCCTGCTCGAAGGCGTACCCGGTGTCGCGAAGACACTCCTCGTCAGATCGGTCGCGGCCGCGCTCGACGTCGAGACCAAACGCGTCCAGTTCACCCCCGACCTGATGCCCGGCGACGTGACCGGTTCACTCGTGTTCGACGCCGCCAGTTCCCAGTTCACCTTCCGCGAAGGCCCGGTCTTCACCAATCTCCTGCTGGCCGACGAGATCAACCGCACCCCGCCGAAGACGCAGGCGTCGTTGCTCGAGGCGATGGAAGAACGGCAGGTGACCGTCGACGGCGTCGGCCGTCCGCTGCCCAGCCCCTTCCTGGTGGCGGCGACGCAGAACCCCGTCGAATACGAGGGGACCTACCCGCTGCCGGAGGCCCAGCTCGATCGCTTCCTGCTCAAGGTGACGCTGCCGCTGCCGCCCCGCGAGGACGAGATCACCGTTCTCACCCGGCATGCCGCCGGGTTCGATCCGCGCAATCTCGCCGCGGCGGGGCTCCGACCGGTCGCCTCAGCCGCCGACGTCGAGGCCGGCATCGAGCAGGTCCGTTGCGTCGGCGTCGCCCCGCAGGTGGCCGCCTACATCGTCGACATCGCCCGCGCGACACGGTTCTCACCGTCCCTGGCCCTCGGCGTCAGCCCGCGCGGCGCGACGGCATTGCTCGGGACCAGCCGGGCCTGGGCATGGCTCAACGGACGTGACTTCGTGACCCCGGATGACGTGCAGGCGCTGGCACAGTCGACGCTGGCGCACCGGTTGTCGCTGCGTCCGGAGGCCGAACTCGAAGGCGTGTCCGTGAGCTCGGTCCTCGACGCCGCCGTCAACTCGGTTCCCGTCCCGCGCTGATGTTCCTCACCGGCCGGTTCCTGATCCTGGTGCTGCTCGGCGCAGTGCCGATCCTGGTATGGCCGAACTATGCCGTCCCGGTGCTGTGGGTCCTGTTCTGCGTGCTCCTGATGTGCCTCGACCTCGCGCTCGCCGGGTCGACGAAGACCGTGACCCTGGCACGGTCGGCGCCCGGTCCGGTCCGGCTCGGCGAGACCACCTCGTGTTCGGTCGCGGTCACCAACAACGGAAGCAGCACGTTCCGCGGCGTCCTGCGCGACTGCTGGCAGCCGTCGGCCGGTGCCACCGACGACGAGCATCGGCTCACCGTGCCCCCCGGCGAAGCACGCACTGTGACCACCACTCTCACCCCGACGCGCCGTGGCGACCGGCTCGCGGTGCGGATGACGGTTCGTCGGCTCGGCCCCCTCGGACTCGCCGGACGGCAACGCGGTGTGCCGCTACCCGGTCGGGTCCGGGCGCTCCCGCCGTTCGGTTCACGGCGACTGCTGCCCTCCCGGCTCGCCCACCTGCGTCAGCTCGACGGCCGGTCCGCGGTCCGGATACGCGGACAGGGAACCGAATTCGACTCGCTGAGGGACTACGTCGAAGGAGACGACGTCCGCAGCATCGACTGGCGGGCGACAGCACGACGCCGTTCGACCGTCGTGCGTACCTGGCAGCCGGAGAAGGATCGTCACATCGTCATCGTGCTCGACACGTCGCGCACCTCGGCCGGTCGCGTCGGCGACGTCCCACGCCTCGACGCGGCGATGGACGCTGCTCTACTGCTCGCCGCGCTGGCGTCGCATGCGGGCGACCGCGTCGACCTCATCGCAGGTGACCGACGCGTTCACCGACGAGTGGTCGGGGTGGGCCGGACGACGCTGCTCAACAGCCTGGTCTCTGCGATGGCGAACCTCGAACCGGCTCTGCTGGAGGCCGATTGGCCGATGCTCGGGGCGGAGGTCGCGAAGATCGGCCGTCAGCGCGCCCTGCTGGTGTTGCTGACCCCGCTGGAGCCGGCCGCCGTCGAGGAGTCACTGCTGCCGCCGCTGTCGGTTCTCGCGCAGCACTACAAGGTGGTCATCGGATCCGTTGCGGATCCCGCACTGGAAGAGATGATCTCGGCCCGGGAGGATCCGGCGACCGTCTACGACGCGGCGGCCGCGGCCCGGACCGTCACCCTGCGGAATCGGACGGCCACCGCCGTCGGCCGACTCGGCGTCGACGTGGTGGACGCACCGCCGGACAAGCTCCCCGCGCGGCTCGCCGATCACTATCTGCTGCTCAAGTCGCGCGGGTTGCTCTAGCCGGTCAGCTCTTGGCCTGCACCGCGCGGTAGCCGAGGAAGCCCAGGTAGCCGGCGAGTCCGGCCAGGCCGAGCCGGCGGGTACGGGGAGACACCAGCGCGACGCCGATCGCGGTCTCGCACGCCCCGTTCCGATAGGTCCAGGTGGTGGTGTCCTCGGGGAACACCGGCGCGGTGATCGGGGCGAACAGCTCCGGCTTGACGAAGTGCGTCAGACCGACCGCGGCGAGACCTCCGCCGATCAGCGAAACCGCGTCCAGGGACTTGTCGTTCTTGGCCATTCGGGTGTTCCTCTCGGGTGGATGCACTCCGTCCATTCCTACACGGTGGGCGCGGTGAGGCCTCGATCCAGCTCGGCGAGGTCGCCGGTTTCACCGGACTCGTGCGCACGACGTCCCGCGACGAAGACATAGGCCATGAACAGCAGCCAGGCGGTCACACCGATCCCGACACGCGCCCAGGTCGGAAGGGGAGAGGGGGTCACGAAGGCCTCGATGACGCCGCAGATCAGCAACACGACGACGAGTCCCAGGGCCACGCCGATCGCGGCGCGCCCCTCCTCACCGAGAGCGGCTGCGCGCGTTCGGTTCCCGGGTGACACCCACGACCAGAAGATCCGCAGGCCGACCCCCGCGGCGACGAACAGGCAGGTGAGCTCGAGCATGCCGTGTGGGAGGAGTAGCCCGAAGAACAGGTCGCCGCGGCCGTGCCGGATCATGATCGACGCGATCACCACCAGGTTCAGGATGTTGGTGTAGAGCATCCAGATCACCGGCAGGCCGAAGATGCCGACGACGATGCACATCGCGGCGAGCCAGAAGTTGTTGGTCCACACACGCGCCGCGAACGAGGTCGCCTCGTATTCGCTGTAGTAGCTCTCGAAGTCGTTGGTGACGAGACGCTCGATCTCCTGCGGAGAGGCGAAGGAACTCTCGATGCGCGGGTGCTCCAGAACCCACCAGGTCATGACGGCGGCGGCGAGCAGGCAGACACCCATCACGGTCAGCCACCACCACCGCATCCGGTACAGCGCGGCGGGGAAGGAGATGGCGAAGAAGTCGATGAACGTCGACCAGGTACTCACCCGAGTGCCCGACGCCCGACCGCGGGCCCGCGCCAACAACGCCGACAGATACGCGACGAGCGAGGCGTCGGGGGCCGAGGAGCGGATCACCGAAAGGTGGGTGGCCACGCGCTGATAGGTGTCGATGATCTCGTCGGCCTCGGCTCCGGTCAGCCGACGTCGGCGCGACAGCGTGTCGAGTCGTTCCCACGTCGCGCGATGCGCGGACACATAGGCGTCGAGATCCACTCCGCCAGCGTAACCGGCATCCGACCCGGTGCAGAGCGTGTCATTCGACGGGCGTCGTGGCGTGTGCTCACACCGCGCGGACCGCAGTAGGCGTCGTATGGTGAGGCGGTGCCGCCCGGATCGTTGCCACCACGACCTCCGGTGATGGCGGGTGCGCCGGTCCCGGTCGGGCCGCCGCCGACCGTCTGGGGTGGCGGTGTGTCGGCCACCGTCGGCGTCGGCCGCAACGACCTCGTCTCCGGTGAGGCGGTCGCGCTCGCACTACCGCCGGGCGGTCTCGGCTACCGGATTCTCTCGGGGATGCTCGACGTCGCGCTGGGGATCGCTCTGTGGCTGTTCCTCTGGTGGCTGTCCTACACGGTGACCGGTGACCTGAACGACGCGTGGCGGGGCACCGTCAGCACGTTGCTGCCCATCGTCAGCGTGATCGCCCTACCGACCGTCACCGAGACACTCACCCGCGGCAAGACCGTCGGCCATCTGGTGGTCGGGCTACGCACCGTGCGAGACGACGCCGGGCCCACCGGTTTTCGGCAGTCGCTGACCCGAGCGCTCGTCGGGTTCGTCGAGATGTACGCCTGCCTGGGTCTACCCGCGGTCATCAGCGCGGCCATCTCTCGAAAGAACAAGCGTCTCGGTGATCTCCTCGCCGGGACCTATGTGATCCGCGACCGCCACCGCATCGAGGAGCAGCATCCCATCGAGATGCCCGCCGGACTCGCCACGTGGGCGGTGTCTGCGGATATCGCGGCCATTCCCGACGAGCTCGCCGTCGTCATCCGCCAGTTCCTCAACGGTCGACATGGCATGAAACCCGAGCCCCGCGCGGTCGCCGCGCGCCGACTGGTCTTCGCCGTCGCTCCGTTCGTGGCACCTGCTCCGCCGCGGGATGCACCGTTCGAAGACGTGCTGTGCGCGATCATGGCCGAACGTCGACGTCGGGATACCGAACGCCTGGAACGCGAGGCACGGCTACGGGAACGGTTGTTGCGCTGAGCCGAGCGGGCCGGTTGCCTCAGCCTCTCGTCACCGAGACGGCTAGCGGCCCAACCAGGTACGAGCCGCGACGACCAGCGCCCGTACTCCAGTACCCAGCGTCGGATCGATCACCGGAGCGTAATGCGGAGAGTGGTTCGACGGCACTTTCAGCAGCGCCGGGTCCGTCAGGTCGCCGGTGGTGAACAGAGAAGGATCGGCTCCGCCCAGCAGCCAGTACGAAAGAGGTGCACCACAACTCGTGGCCAGGATGCCTACGTCCTCACTTCCCGCACCTGCCCCCGGGTCGAGGATGTTGGACGCACCCAACCAGTCCGTGAAGGCATCCAGGGTCGTGCGCAGCGCGTCCGGGTCGTTGGTGACCACGGGAAAGCGTTCGATCTCGGTGATCGTCGGCTCGTCCGGCGCGCCCGACGCCGCCGCCTCGCCACGCACGATGCGCTCGACGCTGTCGAGAATCTTGCCGCGAACGGTCTCGTTGTAGCTGCGGATGTTCAGCTGGATCTCGGCCTCACCCGGAATCACATTCGCGGCGTCACCCGCGTGGATCGATCCGACGGTGAGCACCGCGGTTGCGGTACTCGGGATCTCCCGCGAGATGATGGTCTGCAGCCTCAGCACCGTGGCCGCGGCCAGCACGATGGGATCCACCGAGGCCTCGGGCATCGAGCCGTGTGCACCCCGGCCCACCAGCTTCACCCGCAGTGAATCCGACCCGGCGTACGAAGCTCCCGGGTGTCCGGCGATCTTGCCGGCCGGCAGCGGTGAGACATGCTGACCGAGCACGACGTCGGGCTTGGGAAAACGGTCCCACAAGCCGTCGTCGACCATCGCCTGCGCGCCGGCACCCAGCTCCTCGGCGGGCTGGAACACCAGGACAACCGTGCCCGACCATTCCGACGTAGCGGAGGCGAGGATGTCCGCCGCGCCCAGCAGGCATGTCGTGTGCAGATCGTGGCCGCAGGCGTGTGCGACCGGAACCGTCTTACCCGTGTCGTCGGTGGCCGTGACGGTGCTGGCGTAGTCGAGCCCGGTGTCCTCGCGGACGGGTAGGGCATCCATGTCCGCGCGCATCGCGATCGTCGGACCGTCACCATTACGCAGGACACCGACCACACCGGTCCTGCCGACACCGGTGGTCACGTCGAACCCCGACGCTCGGAGCCGATCGCCCACCAGACCGGCGGTGCGGTGCTCCTGAAAGCCGAGCTCCGGGTGTCGGTGAAGGTCTTTGTAGAGGTCCTCCAACGAGGGATCGATGCGAATGCCTGCAGGTGCGGTCATGTCAGGACCTTCCGACGGGAGTCGTCCGGACCGAATGCCGGCCCAGCCTCCATCGTCACACGCAGTTGTTCTCGTCCGTGCCGCTTTGGGAACCCGAGCGTCGTAGGACTGCCCAACACCTCACTTCAGGTCGGTGCTGGACTTTCCCAGAACGCGGCGGGCGATGATCAGCTGCTGGATCTGCTGAGTGCCCTCGAAGATGTCGAGGATCTTCGAGTCACGTGCCCACTTCTCGAGGAGGGAGGTCTCCGAGAAGCCTGCTGTCGCACCGATTTCCACGGCCTTGTTGGTGATCTCGGTGACCGTGCGCCCCGCCTTGGCCTTCGACATCGAGGCCTCGGTGGAGTTCGGCTGGGCGTTGTCGGCCATCCAGGCGGCCCGCAGCGTGTGCAGCCACGAGGCCTCCCACTCCGATTCGAGGCGGATGAATTCGGCGACGGTCGCATGCTGGGCGGCTGCCGGCCGGTCGTAGTCGATCTCGTGGCCGGCCTCGTCGAGCATCCGGCGGAGCTCCTCGAGGGCGGCGCGGCCCAGGCCGATCGCCATGGCCGCGACGACGGGACGGGTGTTGTCGAAGGTCTGCATGACCCCGCCGAAGGCCTTCTTGGTGTCGATCTCCGGCGAACCGAGCAGATTCTCGGCGGGGACGCGGGCGTTCTCGAAACGGATCACGGCCGTGTCGGAGGCCTTGATGCCGAGCTTGTGCTCGAGGCGGGCGACCGTCACGCCCTCGGTGGTCATCGGGACGACGAAACTCTTGATGGCCGCGCGGCCCACACTCTTGTCGATGGTCGCCCACACGACGACGTGATCAGCACGCGAACCGGCGGTCACGAAGATCTTCTCGCCGTTGATGAGGTAGTCGTCGCCGTCGCGGGTTGCCGTCGTCGACACCGCCGCGGAGTCCGACCCGAAACTGGGCTCGGTGATGGCCATCGCCGCCCAGACGTCGGAGAACTTCTCGAGCTGTTCGGGGTTGGCGACGGCCGCGATGGCGGCGTTGCCGAGTCCCTGGCCCGGGATCGAGAGCAGCAGGCCCACGTCGCCCCAGCTCATCTCGAGTGCGGAGATCAGGCCGCGCATGTTGGCGCCGTTGACCGACGGTCCGTCGTCGCTGCTCGACGAGTCGGCCGCCTTCTCCGACCCGCGTCCCTGCTTGGCGAGCTTCGCCAGGTCGTCGAGTTCCGTGGGGTATTCGTGCTCGGCCTTGTCGTACTTGCGTGAGATCGGCCGGAAGATGTGCTCGGCAGCCAGATGGGTGCGCTCGACCGTCGAATCGAACTTCTTCGGGAGCTCCAGGTTGATCGCCATGGCATGACCTTACTGCTCGGTAAGTTGGTTGCCAAGTCTTTCCCCGTCACACCCGCCGAATAGCCTGGAGACGTGGCTTACGACGAGGAACTCGCCTTCCGCATCCGCGCGCTGCTCGCGGCGGAGGTCGGCGTGGACGAGGTCCCGATGTTCGGCGGCCTGGCCTTCCTGATCAACGGCAACATGGCCGTCACCGTGAGCGGCAAGGGCGGGATCATGGTCCGCGTGCCGCCCGAGGAGACCAGCACCCTGCTCGAATACCCGCACACCGCGCCGATGCACATGTCGGCGCGCGAGACACTCGGCTGGCTGCGCGTCTTCGAGGATGGGATCGCGTCCGATCGGCAGCTGACGCGCTGGGTGACCATCGGTGCCGACTACGCCAGGAGGCTCCCGCCGAAGTGAGACGGGAGCTCGGCGGCGACGGGCGTCAGCCGGGCATTGACGAACCCCCACGTTCCGGGCACCCGGTGCGAGATACTCGTGATTGCGATTCGAACGTGATGGCGTCGGGAACCGAACATCGATCTGAGCCGCGCAGCCCGCGGGCCTGCCGGTGGAGGAGTCCCGATGTCTGCCGATTTCTCCGACCAGACCGACTTCGACAATGCCACCCGCGGTCTGATCGGGGTACTCGACCCGGCCGTCGTTCACGGCGGCGACGGCCGAGTGGTCTACGACGCCGCGGGTTTCGCGGAGGCGACCGTCGGCGACTGCCCCGACACCGTCAACCCCAGTCTGTGGCGGCAGGCCCAGCTGACGTCAGTGCACGGGTTGTTCGAGGTGACCGCCGGTATCTATCAGATCCGTGGGTACGACCTGTCGAACATGACGATGGTCGAAGGGGACACCGGTGTGGTGGTGATCGACCCCCTGGTCTCGTCGGAATGTGCAGCGGCCGGCCTCGCCCTCTACCGCGAGCATCGTGGTGACCGTCCGGTGAGCGCGGTCATCTACACCCACTCTCACGTCGATCACTTCGGCGGCGTTCTCGGTGTCGTCGACGCCGACACGACGGTGCCGATCGTCGCGCCCGAACACTTTCTCCAGCATGCCGTCTCCGAGAACGTCTACGCCGGCACCGCGATGCTACGGCGCAGCATGTACCACACGGGGATCGTCCTGCCCGTCGGTGCAACCGGAACCCTCGGTGCTGGCCTCGGGCCCAGTACATCCACCGGCACAGTGGGTTTGATCGCGCCGACGCTCGACATCACTCACACCGGACAAGAGGAGACCTTCGACAATGTCCGGATGGTCTTCCAGGTCACGCCGGGAACGGAAGCCCCGTCGGAGATGAACTTCTGGTTCCCCGATCACCGAGCACTGTGTCTGGCAGAGAACGCAACTCACAATCTCCACAACCTCCTGACACTCCGTGGGGCACAGGTCCGCGACGCCCGTGTCTGGTCCCGGTATCTCAGCGAGGCGATCGAGATGTTCGCCTACGACTCCGATGTCGCGTTCGCTTCGCACCATTGGCCGACCTGGGGGACCGACGAGCTGCTCGTCTATCTGACCCAGCAGCGCGATCTGTATGCATACCTTCACGATCAGACGCTCCGGCGACTCAATCAGGGCCACCTCGGCAGCGAGATCGCCGAAGACTTCCCGATGCCGCCGGCTCTCGATGCCGCCTGGCACGCCCGTGGGTACTACGGCTCGGTCAGCCACAACGTCAAGGCCATCTATCAGCGCTACCTCGGCTGGTACGACGGCAATCCGGCGCACCTGTGGCAGCATCCACCGGAAGCCGCCGCCGCACGTTACGTGCAGGCGCTCGGCGGCGTCGAGGAGACGGTCGCCAAGGCGACACAGTTCGCCGACGACGGGGATCTGCGATTCGCCGCAGAACTCGCCGGTCATGCGGTCTTCGCCGAGCCGGGCCATGCCGGCGCGAAAGAGTTGCTCGCGCAGGTCTTCACGACGCTGGGTTACGGCGCCGAGTGCGCCACCTGGCGCAACAACTTCCTCGTCGGAGCCGACGAACTCGGTGGGCAGGTCCATGCCGCCCCGATCAACGCATCCGGGGTTTCCTCAGCGCTCACCGTCACACAACTCTTCGACAGTCTCGCCATCCGCCTCGACGGTCCACGGGCCTGGGACCTGTCGTCCTCGATCCGTTGGCATTTCACCGATCTCGACGAGACCTACCGGATGGAACTGTCGAACGGAGTCCTGATCCACCATCCGACGCGGCGGCAGGATCCCGCCGACCTCGTCGTGACACTCACCAAACGCGATCTGCTCGGACTTCTCACCGGCGCGTCGGCCGACGGTGTCGGTCTCGAGGGCGACACGTCGGTGATCGGGACCATCATCGGACTGATCGACAACCCCGACCCAGGGTTCGCGATCGTGACGCCGTGAGCGTAACCGTTGGATCGAGAGGCGTCAGGGGACGATGTTGACCATGCGGCCCGGGACCACGATCACCTTGCGCGGCTCGGCACCGTCGAGGAGAGCGGCGATCTTCTCGTCGGCGAGGGCGGTGGTACGCAGGGTTTCCTCACCGGCGTCGGCGGCGACCGTGATGCGACTGCGAACCTTGCCCTTGACCTGAACCGGGATCTCGATGGTGTCCTCGACCAGCCAGGCCTCGTCGGCCACCGGGAACGGCGCACGGACGACGAGGGTGTCGTGGCCCAGGCGGTGCCACAGTTCCTCGGCGATGTGCGGTGCCAGCGGCGCGAGCATGATCACCAGAGCTTCGACGGCATCCCGTGGGGCACCGGTCTTCTCGAAGTTCTTGGTGAGGTGGTTGGTCAGCACGGTCAGCTTGGCGACGGCGGTGTTGTTGCGCAGCGCGTCGTAGTCCTCGCGGACACCGGCGATCGTCTTGTGCAGCAACCGCTTGGTGTCGTCGTCGGACTCGGCGTCGGCGACCCGCGACGCGCCGGACTCCTCGTCGACGACGAGACGCCAGATGCGCTGCAGGAAGCGCTGCGAGCCGACGACGTCCTTGGTCGCCCAGGGGCGGGACTGGTCGAGCGGGCCCATGAACATCTCGTAGACGCGCAGGGTGTCGGCACCGTAGTCGCGGCAGATGTCGTCGGGGGTCACCGAGTTCTTCAGTGACTTGCCCATCTTGCCGTACTCCTGGTTGACCTCTTCACCGTTGTAGAAGAACGTGCCGTTCTCCTCGGTGACCTCCTCGGCCGGCACGTAGATGCCGCGCGAGTCGGTGTAGGCGTACGCCTGGATCATGCCCTGGTTGAACAACTTTCGGTACGGCTCGCGGCTGGTGACGTAACCGAGGTCGAACAGGACCTTGTGCCAGAACCGCGAGTACAACAGGTGGAGCACCGCGTGCTCGACACCACCGATGTAGAGATCGAGGCCACCCGGGTCGTTCGGACCGTGCAGCTCCGGACGCGGCCCCATCCAGTAGGCCTCGTTGTCCTTGTCGCACAGGGTGTCCTGATTGGTGGGGTCGATGTAGCGCAGCTGGTACCACGAGCTGCCCGCCCACTGCGGCATGACGTTGGCGTCGCGGGTGTACGTCTTCGGACCGTCACCGAGATCGAGTTCGACGGTCATCCAGTCGGCGGCTTTGGCCAGCGGCGGCGACGGCTCGCTGTCGGCGTCGTCGGGGTCGAAGGAGACCGGCGCGTAGTCCTCGACCTCCGGGAGTTCCACCGGCAGCATCGATTCCGGCAGGGCGTGCGGCTGACCGTCGGCGTCGTAGACGATGGGGAACGGCTCGCCCCAGTACCGCTGACGGGCGAACAGCCAGTCCCGCAGCTTGTACTGGATCTTGCCGGTACCGACGCCGTCGGCCTCGAGACGCTCGACGATGGCGGCCTTGGCGTCCTCGACGTTCAGACCGTTCAGGAAGTCGGAGTTCACCAGCGGACCGTCGCCGACGTAGGCCTCGGCCTGCACATCGGTGTCGGAGCCGATGACCTCGATGATCGGCAGGCCGAAGACGGTCGCGAACTCGTGGTCGCGGGAGTCGTGCGCCGGGACCGCCATGATGGCGCCGGTGCCGTAGCCCATGAGGACGTAGTCGGCGATGAAGACCGGAACCTGGTGTCCGTTCACCGGATTGATCGCGAAGGAGCCGGTGAAGACACCGGTCTTCTCCTTGTTCTCCTGGCGCTCGAGATCGGACTTCGCCGCGATCGACGCACGGTAGGCGGCGATCGCCGACGCCGGATCATCCGCGCCGCTCCCAGCGCCGCCGGTCCAGCGGTCGTCGGTGCCCTCCGGCCACGCGTCGGCGGTCAGCGCATCGACCAGCGGGTGCTCGGGTGACAGCACCATGTAGGTGGCGCCGAACAGGGTGTCGGGGCGGGTGGTGAAGACCTCGATGTCGCCGACCCCGGGCGCACTGAACCGGACCTGGGCGCCGCGCGAACGGCCGATCCAGTTGCGCTGCATGGTCTTGACCTTCTCCGGCCAGTCCAGCAGGTCCAGGTCGTCGAGGAGACGGTCGGAGTAGGCGGTGATCCGCATCATCCACTGCCGCAGATGCTTCCGGAAGACCGGGAAGTTGCCGCGGTCGCTGCGGCCGTCGGCGGTGACCTCCTCGTTGGCCAGCACGGTGCCCAGACCGGGGCACCAGTTGACCAGCGAGTCACTCAGGTACACGAGACGGTGGTCGTCGATCACCGCGGTGCGCACGGCCGGGGAGAGGTCCGCCCAGGACTTGCCTGCGTGCTCGCCGGTGAGTTCGCGGGTGCCGGCGACGAACTCGTCGACCAGCTCGGAGATGCGTCGGGCCTTGCCCTGATCGGCGTCGAACCAGGCGTTGTAGATCTGCAGGAAGATCCACTGCGTCCAGCGGTAGAAGTCGACGTCTGTGGTCGCGACACGACGACGCTCGTCGTGGCCGAGGCCGAGGCGTCGGATCTGACCCAGGTAGCGCTCGATGTTCTGCTCGGTCGTGGTCCGCGGGTGTGTGCCCGTCTGGACGGCGTACTGCTCGGCGGGCAGACCGAAGGAGTCGAAGCCCATCGTGTGCAGAACGTTCTTGCCCGTCATCCGCTGGTAGCGCGCGAAGACGTCGCTGGCGATGAAGCCCAGCGGGTGGCCGACGTGCAGACCCGCGCCCGAGGGGTAGGGGAACATGTCCTGGACGAACAGCTTGTCGGGGGCGTCGGCGCCGCCGCCGCCGAACGCGCTCAGGTCACCGGCCAGCGGTCCGACGGGGTTGGGTGCCTCGTAGGCATGCTCGTCGGACCAGGTCTGCTGCCAGCGCTGCTCGAGTTCGCCCGCAACCTCCGCGGTGTAGCGATGAGCGGTGGTGCCGGCGGAGCCGTTGGTGCTGGTGGTGTCGACTGAAGTCACCCGACCAGGGTAAATCCTGGGCCCGACCAGCCTGAAATCCGGTCAGCCCGCCACCCGCGACCGGGCGCGTGCCTCTATGAGGTGCAGCTCACCGACCATCCTCGATTCGGTTGCGCGGTGGACGCGGTCGTATGCTGTGGGTCGTGAATGCCCTGTCCGTCGCCGTTGCCGTGCTGCTCTTCGCGTTGGCCGGGCTCTGGGCCACGGTCGGGGTCCGCGGGCTCCGCGGCTCACTCCCGCGCAATCGCCGCTTCGGCGTTCGTACCGACGAGACCATGCGCTCCGACGAAGCCTTCCGCGTCGCCAATCGCGTGGCCGCACCGGGCACCCTCGGCGCCGGCGTGATCCTCGTCCTCGGCGCCGTCGCCACCCTCGCCGTCGACGGCGGCTGGTCGATCCTGTTCGGTGTGGTCGCCCTGGTCGCCGCGCTGGTCATCATCGGCTTGGTCAGCGCCATCGGGGTCCGCGCCGCCGCCACCGTGCCGGCCGAGGACGCGGGTTGCTCCTGCTGCTCGGGTCACGACGACGGCCACAGCCATGCCGAGCCGGCCGGGGAGCAGGGCACCTCCGAGCCCGCCGCCGACTGCGGCACCAGCAGCTGCGGTGCATGCTCGCTGCGCGGCGTCTGCTCGAGCGACACCGCGCAGGCCTGACCAGGCCTGCCGCCGGCAGCTCGGACGTATGCGCACGCTCAAGAACCTTCTCGACCGCTCGCCGATCGACGGATTCATCCTCGCGATCGTCGCCGCGGTCGTCGTCGCCGCTTTCCTCCCCGTCCGCGGGGCCGCCGGGGAAGTCCTCGACTGGGTCGTGATCATCGCGATCGGCGCCCTGTTCTTCCTCTACGGCACGCGGCTGCACCCCCGAGAGGCCCTCGAGGGTCTGAAGCACTGGCGCCTGCACGTGACGATCCTCGCGTTCACGTTCGTGGCGTTCCCGATCATCGGTCTGGCCCTGAAGCCGGTCGTCGAGCCGCTGATCGGCTCCGACCTCTACGCCGGACTGCTGTTCCTGTGCCTGGTGCCCTCGACCGTGCAGTCGTCGATCGCGTTCACCTCCATCGCGAAGGGCAACATCGCCGGCGCGATCGTCAGCGCCTCCGCGTCGAACATCCTGGGCGTGTTCCTCACCCCGCTGCTGGTGGTCGCACTGATGCACAACACCGGCGACGCGAGCATCGACGCGACGTCGATCCTGAAGATCGTCGCGCAGATCCTGGTGCCGTTCGTGGTCGGTCAGCTGGCTCGGCCGTGGGTCGGGCCGTTCTTCGCCCGACACGCCAAGATCACCAAACTCGCCGACCGCAGCACCATCGTCCTCGTGGTCTACGTCGCCTTCAGCGAGGGCGTCGTCAACGGCATCTGGTCGTCGGTCGACGCCGCACAGGTGATCGCCGTCGCGGTGATCTCGCTACTACTGGTGCTGATCATGCTCGTCATCACCGGCTGGGTGCCGAAGAAGCTCGGCTTCGACCGCGCCGACACCATCGCCATCCAGTTCTGCGGCACCAAGAAGAGCCTCGCCACCGGACTGCCGATGGCCACCGTCCTCTTCGCCGGCTCGACCGTCGGCCTCATCGTCCTACCGCTGATGATCTTCCATCAGATCCAGCTCATCATCTGCTCATGGCTGGCGACGCGGTACGGACGTGAGGCGGAAGCGATCGAGGCCGGCTAGCTGACGCAGGCACGCTACTTTGACGAAACTTTGGGGCAAATGACACTTTGTCACTAGCCCCAAAGTAGGATCAAAGTCATGTCCGGTATCGATACTGCTCTGTCTAAAGTTCGCTCAGGTACCTCTGCTGACTCGGTTGAGTCTTCGACCCTGGACTTCAAGACCGAGAAGCAGGGTGGGTTCAAAGAGACCGCGGTGGATCTTGCGGAAGCATGCGTGTGCTTCGCGAACTCGACCGGCGGAATAGTTGTACTCGGGATCAAGGACAAGCCGGGAGGGGCCGATGCATTCGTCGGAACGTCAATCAACGCCGACAAACTGCGATCCGCGATCTATGACCGCACCGAACCCCACCTGACAGTGAGTATCGAAGAAGTTCACTACGAGGGTTCGCGGCTACTGCAGATCACAGTGCCAGAGGGCCTCGAAGTGTACTCAACGTCCCAAGGCGAGTACTGCCAGCGCTGGATGTCTGAGTGCCGTCCTATGGATCCGGGCGCGGTCGCGCGATTGAGTGACGAACGGCGCGGAAACGACTGGTCTGCAGAATCATCGGGCACTCCGATCGACGCAGTCGACACAACCGCAATAGAGAAAGTCCGTGAGCTCCTGCGTCTGACCGACGACGACGCCAGGGTTCACTTGTCACGCTCTAGCCCAGCGGAAATCGTGCGTCGACTCGGGTTAGCAGCGGACGACGGATGCCTCACAAGGGCAGGCGAGATCCTCCTTGTCGAGAAGTCGTCAAGTGGCCCACAAGAGCTACTCGTTTATCAACACCGCCGCACCCCCAGCGGCGAAGCCGACTTCAGTCGCCGATGGGGCACGCCGCTGGTGACAACCTTCGCCGAGGTCCTTGAGGTGATCTCAGCCCGTCTCTCTGTCACACCCATAACCGTTCGCTCGGGCCAGCAACTCGCAATCGAGGACTTCTCGTCGATCGCCATCCGCGAAGCGCTCGCCAACGCCCTGATCCACCGCGACCTACGCGAAAACCAGCCAGTCCAAGTACGCCACTCGCCGGCAACGCTGAACATCAATTCCCCTGGCCCGCTAGTAGCTGGCGTCACTCCAGACAACATCCTCACGCGTGGAACGAAACCGAGATACCCATCGCTCGCCAAGGCCTTCAACACCCTCGGTTGGGGGGAATACCTCGGCCAAGGAGTAAATCGGATGTTTCGCGAAATGGCGCGAAGCGGACGGCCTCTGCCCGAAATCCAGAGTTACCCCGACCGCGTAGAGGTGCTGTTCAGGGGTGCCCCACCAAATATCCATGTCGCTCGACTGGTTGCAGAGCTGCCCGAGGACTTGAAGAACGACACCGACACTCTGTTGATACTGATGCGATTGTGCGCCAAGAAGAGTGTGACCGCGCAGCAAATAGCGCCGATCATCCAACGTTCGGTCGAAGATGCGGAGTCTGCTCTTCGCCACGCAAGCCAATCCGAGGTCGAGCTTGTCGAGCCCACAGCAGGGACGCGAAATCGCAAGTATCCCAATTACAGATTCCGTGGCGATGTACTCGCTCGCCTTGGCCCTGCGGTCGCCTATCACTCTCGTACAAGCGGCGAAGTCGACCGGAAGATCATCGACCATGTCCGGGAATACAACTCAATAAACAACGCGACAGTTCAGCGTCTATTCGACATCGACGTTTACGGTGCGCGCGACATTCTCAAGAATCTTGTCGGGCGTGAAGTCCTAACCCGGGTATCCACTCAGACCCGTGGCAAGGCCGTGAAGTACGGACCGGGACCGAGATTCCCCGCGAAGAAGACAAGACGGAAGCAAACCTCCAAGGGTGAATCGCTCACACTGTTCTCGGACGGCTCGGAGTAGCTGCTTCGATCACGACGGTGGGAGTGAATCAACATCGTCGGGCCCGTTCTGCGAGTACGCCAAAGCGTCAGCCGATAGGCGTCGAGACCGGCAGGTTCACGAAGCTCGGCCGGTTCGGGTCGAGCTGGATGTGCTGCGGCCTCAGTCCGGACTCGTTGAGCAGCGGCCGAAGCGGCAGTCCGCGCGGGAAGTTCATCGCGAAGACGTCGACGCGCAGTCGGTGACCGGGCTTCACGATCGCCTCGGTGGGCAACAATCCGATGTCGATGCTGACCGGTCGTCCCGGCGCCACCCGCTGTCGTGTTGACAGGGTAAGGTTGTAGAACGGGTCGATGACATCGCCATTGGGTGCGAATTGTGATGTCGCACGGTCATATCCGCGCAGGGACGCCACCACCTGGCCGGAGGTGATGACCTTCGACGTGCCATCGGGTGCGACGTCGTTGAGGGTGGCCGTCCAATAGCCGTCCGTGGCGTCGAGCACGGTGTTCAGCCGGACGTTCGAGTAGCCGGACACGCTGCGGGTCGTCGTCAGCGGGGGAGTGGTGAACGTCAGTGCGGCGCGCTCGGAGATCCGGGCGTCGTCGGAGCAGCCCGGGAAGATCGCCAGCGCGCCGGCCATCTGCTGCGCGGCGTCGCGCGAACACACGGGTGCGAGGCCGGGGGCGACGGTCATGCGCGCCCGCGACTGCGGCGCCGTCGGGGTCAGGCTGCCGTCGCGGACCGCATACGGGGCGGTACCGCTACGACGGTCGCTCAGGTAGAGGCGCTGGCGTTCCATCCCGGCGCGCGGGAATTGCCGCGCGGTGATCCAGGAGTCGCCGACCTGCTTGAGGTTGACCGGACCGTAGGAGTCGATGCCGTTGTCGATTCCCTTGAGCCACTTGTCGAACCAGGCCTTCTGCAGCACGTCCAGGCGCGGCGGCGAGCCGGCGCGTCCCTGCTGGCCGCCACCGATGGTGAGGTGGTAACCGTCGCCCATGATCAGCTGCTTCTTGCCGGGGGGCAGCGGGATCTTGTTGTACATGCGGACTTCGGAGTTGGTGAACAGGTCGAACCAACCGCCGTAGATGAACGTCGGCGTGGTGATGTTCTCGGCGCGATCGAGCCAGGCCGTGCGCGGCTCGGAGTCGGTCTCCAGCAACTCCTTCAGCTCCGGCGGCACCGACGCGATGTCGGGGGTGAAGAGGCCGGCGAGGAGTTGCGGATAGAAGGTGAGCGGATCGGCGATCCGGTCGGCCAGCCACTTCCAGTCGAAGGTGCCGTTCAGCATCGACGCCACGTTCGGGATCATCTTGGTGGTGTTGACCAGCGTCAGCCAGAGCGGCAGGAAGCCGACGCCGAGTGCGCCGCCGGGCGCGACGATGTCGCGGATGAGGTCGCCGCCCGGTTCGACCGGGAAGATCGCCTTGAGCGCCTTCGGGTTCTTGTTGGCGGCCTGGATCTGGTTGATCGCCGAGTAGGAGACCCCCGACATACCGACCTTGCCGTTGGACCACCGCTGCTTCGACGCCCAGTCGATGACCTCGACGGTGTCGCGCTGCTCGCGGTCCTGGAAGACATCCCACTTGCCCTGGGAGAAGCCGGTTCCACGCACGTCGACGACGACCTGCGTGTAACCGCTGCGGACGAGGTCGAAGTCGACGAGGAAGGTCTTGGCGCCGCCGTCACGGATGGTGTGCGCGATGTCGTTGATGCCGTCGATCGGGGTGCCCGACAGATTGATCGACCGGGCGAGCTGCAGGAGGAACGGTTCGAGCACCGGATGCTGGGTGACCGCGGAACCGATCGAGCTGACCAGCTTGGTGTACGGGGTCATGTTGACGATGACCGGCGTCTTCGTCGACGTCGGACGTTCACGGGCGTCGGCGGGCCGGTACACGTTCGCACGCAGGACGGTGCCGTCGCTCATCCGGATCGGCACGTCCCAGCTGACGTTCACGCCGGCATGAGGTTGCGGACCGTCGTGGCTCGCGGCCCAACGCGCTGCCGCCGACCCTCCCGTCGGACCACTCGGTGCGGCACCCGAAACCGCGGTCGGCGCGACCAACACCGCGACGAGTGCGATCACCCCCGCCAGCAGACGAACACTCTTCGACGACCTGCCCATACACACCCCCGCGTGTGATGCGCCGCGCCGACGGCTGAGCGTCGTCGCGGCGATACCTGATCAAGCGATCACAACTTAGCATCGGTGGTGATGTGGGTCACCGGTGGTCAGTTGAGGCTGAGGTCGATCGGGTGCGTCGCGAGAAGCGGCATCGGCCACGGTTGCCGGCGCAGCATGTCGAACCAGACGTCGACGCCGGGCGGGGCGAGCAGGTCGCGGGGGAGTGCCGAGGCGAGCATCCAGCTGAACTGGTCGAGCTCGTCGTCGAGCTGACCGATTCCCCATCCGCTGTAGCCGGCGAAGATGCGCACACCTTCGAGCACCTCGGACAGCGGTTCCGGGTCGGCGTCGAGGTCGACGAGGACTACGCGGCCGTCGACGGGACGAAGAGCGGGATGGTCGTCGACGTCGTAGCCGTGCTTCATCACGCCGAGGCACAGTGCCGCGTCCTGCTTGACCGGGCCGCCGATGTAGAGCGCGCGAGGCGACGCCGCGATGTCCGTCCACTGCGGCAGCAGGTTGTGCACCGCTGTCTGGCTCATGCGGTTGAGGACGACGCCGAGACTGCCTGCCTCGTTGTGCTCGATGACATAGATGACCGTGCGCGCGAATGTCGGTTCGATGAGATCGGTCGACGCGATCAGCGCGGTGCCGGGACGGACGCGATGGGTGGGATCGGCGTCCCAGGGGACACCGGGCATGCGACCACTGTCACCGCTGCCCGCCGAAGGATCCCCGGAGCGGAATTCCGGTGTGGGATCGTCTGCGTCGTCACCGCCGGCCACTCAGCCATCATCGCACGTCCGTCGAGTCCCGGGGTCGGCGCAGCCGACGGACCCCACCGGCGTCGGTGAGTACGCTTGAACGGGTGAACAGCACCGAGGTGAGCCAAAGCCGCGGGTGGTCGGTGTTCATCCATTCGCTCCGTCACTCACCGGGTCTGGGACGGTTGCTGTTCGTCCGTCTCTCGAGTCAGGTCACGGACGGGATCTTCCAGGCAGCGCTCGTCGGGAGCATCCTCTTCAACCCCGAACGTCACGCGGATCCGCTGGCCGTCGCGGGCGGTCTCGCAGTGCTGTTGTTGCCCTATTCGCTCATCGGTCCGTTCGCCGGAGCGCTGCTCGATCACTGGGATCGACGCAATGTACTGCTGTACGCGAACCTGTTGCGCGGCGCGATCATCGGACTCGTCGCGATCGCGGTCGCATCCGGCGCACCGGACCTGGTGGTGCTGATCTCCGCACTCGCCGCAACGGGTGCGAGCCGGTTCGTCGCCGCGGGTCTGTCCGCCGGACTCCCGCACGTGGCCAGACGCGAGGTGATCGTGGCGACCAACGCGTTGTTCACGACGCTCGGCGGCGCGATGCTCAGCGTCGGACTCGGGATCACGCTGGGTCTGCGCGCCATCTTCGGCGACGACAACTCGGGCAGTGCGCTCACCATGCTCGCCGGCATCGTGTTGGCTGTCGTATCCGGCGGTCTGGCGCATGGATTCCGACCGCTGCAACTGGGTCCCGACGAACCCGACGATCCGGGCAGGTCGGCGTTCCATGCGGTCTCGGTCGGCCTGTGGCACGGCGCCCGGGCGGTCGCGACCCACAAGACGGTGGCGGCCGCACTGTCGGCCATCGGCGCCCACCGACTCGTGTTCGGCATGAACACGTTGATGATCCTCGTGCTGACCCGCCAGATGGGACCGGGCGACGGGCTCGACCGCGTCAGCCTCGTCATCGGTTTCACCGGAGCAGGTGCCCTCCTCGCCGCGGTGATCACCCCGATCGCGGTGGCACGCGTCGGGCGGTACGCCGCGCTGATGTGTGCACTGGGCGTCGGAGCCGTCGCCGAGGTGACCGTCCTGGGATTCCACTTCGCGGTCATCTGCGGATCGGCGTTCGTGCTGGGTCTGATCGGCCAGGTCGCCAAGCTGTGCGGTGACGTCGCGATGCAGGTCGACGTCGGTGACGCGGTACGCGGTCAGGTGTTCTCCGTGCAGGATGCCGTGTTCAACATCGCCTACGTCGGCGCGGTCACCATCGCGGCACTGGCGATCCCCGTCGACGGCCACGCCACCGTGCTCGTCGTCCTGGGTGTGGTGCTCTACCTGCTCGGCATGGTGGCGGTGCGCGCCCTCTACAACCGTGCGGAAGAAGCCGGTGAACCCGCGGCCGGTCCACGGGCGGTCAGCGACCCCGCCGCGTGAACCGCGGGTCCCGCTTGTCGTAGGCCGCGTCGGCGACCCCGTCTCCGTTCAGGTCCACCAGCACCGTGTCCGTCACACCGTCCCCGTCGGCGTCGACATACAGGCGCTCGGCCGTCAGCCGACCTCCCTTCTCGGCCCCCACCAGTTCGAGGTCGGTGGATCCGTCCGCGTCCAGGTCGAGGCGCAAGTCTCTCGGCCCGTCGGGTTCCCCTGACCCGTCGGCCTCGGGGGAGCGCGCCTCCGGCGAGCCGGATTCGCCAACCACCCCGACGCGGTCGACGGCACGGTCCCACAACCCCGCGCCGGAGTCGCGGTAGAAGGCGTCCGGCTCCCCGTCCTCGTCGGTGTCGAGAGCTGCCACATCGGCGATGCCGTCGCCGTCGGTGTCCCACATCGCGTCGTCCCGACGGCCGTCACCGTCGAAGTCGAGGCGGACCGCGTCGGGCCCGGAATCGCCGAGAGCGGTGTCGGCAGGAGTGGACCAGCGGGTCGTCGAACCATCGCCGGGCCCGAAGAAATACTCGATCACCGGGTCCATGCGTTCTTGGACGCATGCACCACCCCGGCCGGTTCCATCGATCCCACGCCACATCACCCCCGGCGTGTGACCGAGCCCGTTCGTACCCGGTAGGTTGAGGCCCTATGTACGTCAGCGACCTCGGCGAGCAATGGCATGCAGCGCGGCTGAAACCCGCCCTCGCGCATCTCGACTCCGCATCCGCCGGGCGATCGTCGTACGGCGTGATCGGCGCGATGACCGCTCACCTGTGGCGTGAGACCGAACGTGGCTCCTACGTCGCCGCCGACGACCGCGCCGAGGAAATCGCCCGCGACACACGCAATCTGGCCGCCCTGATCGGGCACACGCCCGACGAGATCATCTTCCGCGAGAGCGCCCGTGCAGCCCTGCGCGCCCTGCTCACCAACTGGAGTCTCCCCGTCACCTCGACGGTGTGGGTGGCGAAGAACGAGTTCGGTCCCAACCTCGAGGAGTTCGAGCGTCGCGGCTATGCCGTCCGCACGATGCCCGACGCCGACGTCTACGGCCACGTCGACACCGATGCGCTCGAGAACATGCTGCAGTTCGAGCAACCCGACTTCATCCACATCTGCCACATCGGGTCGATGTCCGGCGCGGTGCAGCCGGTCGCGCGGATCGTCGAGCTGGCCCACCGCGTCGGCGTGCCGGTGGTGGTCGACATGGCCCAATCCGTCGGGCACGTCCCCACCGTCACCGGCGCCGATGTCGTCTACGGCACCAGCCGCAAGTGGCTGGCCGGCCCGCGCGGTGTCGGTTTCGTCGCGGTGCGCCGAGACTCCCTGCGACCGGTCGAGATCGACGGATCCGACGCATTCATCGCCGGCCGCCTCGGACTCGGCATCGCGGTTCGCGAACTGCTCGACGTCGGACAGCAGCGGGTCTTCCGCGAGCTGGCGATGATCGGCAGGGTCACCCGCGAGCGACTGCACGGCATCGCGAGCTGGGAGGTCGTCGAACCGCTCGACGAGCCGTCGGCGATCGTGACCCTCGCGCCGCCGCCCGGGTGGCAGTTCGAGGACGTCGCCACCGCACGGGAGAAGCTGCTCTCGCTCGGCATCCTGGTCACCGCGGCGGGCACCTGGCGCGCACCCCTGGCGGCCGAGACGCCGGTCCTACGCCTCAGCCCGCATCTCGACGCGCAGCGCGAAGACCTCGACCGTCTCGCAGATGCGTTGCGCACCATGGGGTATTGAGCGCGGAGCGCTCAGCCCAAGACCCGACCCACGATCTTCTCGATCTCCGGTCGTGCCAGATCGGCGCCGCGCCGGACCAGGCCGATCCGTGTCCGCCGGTGCAGGACATCGTCGACGCCGACCGCGCCTTCGTGCGTGACCGCGAACTCGATCTCGGCGCGGGTGACGTCGATGCCGGGGGCGATCGGATCCAGCGGTCGGTCCACCGTGGCCGTCTCGACGACCGTCGGGGCCTCCCCGCCGAGGCGCGCCACCAGCGACGCCGGGAGTCCCTTCTCGCGCGGGTCGCGCAGGGCTCCGACCAGCGCGGTCGTGGTGGTGACACACTCACCCGCGGTCAGATCGGTGGTGGTCAGGGCGGCGTCGACCGCGTCCTCCGCCATCCGGCGGTAGGTCGTGAGCTTGCCGCCGAGCACGGTCACCAGTCCGTCGCCGCGAACCCGGACGTGGTGCCGGCGCGAGACATCGGCGAGGCCGTCTGATTCGGCGCCGGGGGTCCCGCGTTCGTCGATGAGCGGCCGCAGACCGGCGTAGACGCCGATGATGTCGGAGCGGTCGAGGGTCCGGGTCAGGGCGGGGTTGATCGCATCGAGCAGGAAGTCGATTTCGGAGTCGTCCGGTGTCGGCACATCGGGAATCGCGCCCGGCGCCGCGACGTCGGTGAGGCCGATGTAGACCCGACCCAACTGTGCGGGTAGTGCGAAGACGTACCGGGACAACGACTTTCCGACCGGGACGGTCAGTGCGGCGGTCGGGTTCCCCAGGGCCGTCGCGTCGACGACGAGATGGGTTCCGCGGCTGGGTTGGACGGCGATCGAGTCGTCGACCGCGCCGGACCAGACGCCGGTGGCGTTCACGACCATCCGCGCGCCGACGTCGAAGCTCTCACCCGTGAACACATCGCTGAGCGTGGCACCGCGCCCGTCGACCCGGTCGGCGCGCGTGTACGTGCAGATCAGCGCACCGTAGGCGGCCGCGGTGCGCGCCACGGCGACGACGAGCCGGGCGTCGTCGATCAGCTGCCCGTCGGTGGTCGAGATCCCGCCGCGGAGTCCGGCCGGCGACAGGGTCGGGCAACGGCCGAGGGTCTCCATGACCGACAGTCGCGACGGCGGCGGCAACAGCGCACTCGGCGTTCCGGCGTTGCGGCGCAACAGATCTGCCGCACGCATCCCGAATCGCAGCACCGAGCTCTGCCGTTCACCGCGGTCGGGGAGGATCTGTCTGAGCGGAGAGATCAGATGTGGCGCAATGGATGTCATCAGGTGATGGCGTTCGACGGCACTCTCCCGGGCGATCCGGAGATCACCTTTCGCGAGATACCGCAGACCACCGTGTACGAGTTTGCTGCTCCAGCGTGACGTACCGGTGGCCAGGTCGCCCTGCTCGACGAGGGCGACCCGCAGGCCGCGGGTGGCCGCGTCGAGAGCGACACCCGCGCCGGTGATCCCGCCACCGATCACCAGCAGATCGAGGGGCCCAACACTCGATGCCATCGACTCCAGAGCGCGACCGCGGGTCCGCGCGGACAACGTGGCCATCAGCAGGACGTCCTCATGGCGCGGGCCTCAGATAGCCGGCGATGACGCCGTGGAGTTCGGTGCTCCAGCCCTCGGCGAGGATGTCCGACACCAGCGCCCCGGATTGCAGGAAGCTCTGCGCGATCAGCAGCACCATCGACGCCATCCGCTTGGCGTCACCGGCACGCACCTGCTTGCGTCCCTGCCCTTGGGCCAGCATGTCCGCCAGCAATGCGAGCACACCCTGCTGACTGGTGCCGAGGCGTTCGAAGACGTACGGCGCCATGAAGTCCCGCTGTTCACGCCACAGGGACGAGATGAGGTCGCTGTCGCGCAGCGCCCCGACCACCGTCACCACCTGGTCGGCGAGTGCGTCGAGGTCCTGCGGCTCGCCGCGCTCACCGATCACGTGGTCGACGATGGTGAGAACCTCACGGGTGAGCAGATCGCGGATGATCTCGGTGATGTCGGGCCAGCGCCGATAGACGGTGGGTCGGCTCACCCCTGCTTGGCGGGCGACCTCGGAGACGGTCACCTTGCGGCCGCCACTACGCAGCAGGCAGACCCTGGCCGCGTCCAGAACGAGATCCCCGATCTCCTCGTTACGGATTGACATGATGTGTAACACTGTAACGGATCACACAATCGGCGGGGGGCCGACCACATGACCATCCGACACGTCACCATCGTGGCCAGTCCGTATGCGCGGCACGGAGCCGGGCTACACGTGGCGCAGGACGCCGCCGGCCTCCTGAAAGCACAGAACGTCGCGGTCGACATCATCGTCGGGGAGGACATGGCCGATGCCGCCGACCTCGCCGGAAAGGCCGCTCGGGGAGACACGGACGTGTTGGCCATCACCGGCGGTGACGGCACCATCCGCCTCGCGGTCGAGGCCAGCATCGGTTCGGGCAAGCCACTCGCCGTCATCCCCGCCGGCAGCGGCAACGACTTCGCCCGCAACCTGCACATCCCGCTCGACACCGCCGAAGCCGTCCAGGTGATCCTCGACGGCCACCGACGACCCGTCGACCTGGGCCGCGTCAGCTTCCCCGACGGCCGCACCGCCCTGTTCGCCACGGTCGCGGCCACCGGCTTCGACGCCGCGGTGACCGCGCGCGCCATCGACATGCGCCGGCCCCGGGGACAGTCGCGGTACACGATCGCCGCATTGTTCGAGCTCATCGCCCTGCGGTCACGGCACTACCAGGTCCGCGTCGACGACGACACCGTCGAGGCCGACCTCATCCTCGCCGCGATCGGGAACACCACCTCCTACGGCGGCGGCATGAAGATCACCCCGAAGGCATCGGTGTCCGACGGGCAGCTCGACGTCACGCTCGCGAAGATTCCGCCGCGGTTCGCCCGGCCGACGCTTGCCCGCGTCTTCCCGAAGGTGTTCGCCGGCACGCACGTCGACCATCCGCTGGTGCAGACGATGCGCGGGGGCGAGGTTGAGCTCTACTGCGACCCGCCCGCGCTGGTGTCCGTCGACGGTGATCTCGTCGGTGAACTGCCCGCGGTGTTCGAGGCTGTCCCGCACGCGATCGAGGTCTTCACGCCGCCGACGCCGGCACCGACGCCGAGCTGACGGGTACTGCTCCTCCCCGCGCCTACTTCTCCCCTCGCGCTGCCCACCACTCCCCGAGCGCCTGTTCGGCCTCCTCGTGGCTGAGCGGTCCGCGGTCCAGCCGGAGTTCTTTCAGATACCGCCAGGCCTGGCCGACGATCGGTCCGGGCGGGACACCGAGCATCTCCATGATCGCGTTGCCGTCGAGGTCGGGGCGGACCTTCTCCAGGTCCTCGGCCTCCTTGAGGGCTGCGATCCGCTGTTCGAGGTTGTCGTAGTTCTGCTGTAGCCGGCGGGCGCGTCGCTTGTTCCGCGTCGTGCAGTCGGCACGCACCAGCTTGTTGAGACGGTCCAGCAGGGGACCGGCGTCGTTGACGTAGCGCCGTACGGCCGAGTCGGTCCAGGCACCGTCGCCGTAGCCGTGGAACCGCAGGTGCAGGAACACCAGGTCCGCGACGTCGGAGACGACGGCCTTCGGATACTTCAGCGCCCGCATCCGCTTGCGCACCATCTTGGCACCGACCACCTCGTGGTGGTGGAAGCTGACACCGCCGCCGGGTTCGTGGCGCCGGGTCGCGGGCTTGCCGATGTCGTGCAGCAGTGCCGCCCAGCGCAGGACGAGGTCGGGATCGCCCTCCTCGAGGTCGATCGCCTGCTTCAGCACGGTGAGTGAGTGCTGGTAGACGTCCTTGTGCTGGTGGTGCTCGTCGATGGTGAGCTTCATCCCGGGGATCTCGGGCATCACCCGTTCGGCCAGACCGGTTTCGACCATCGCGTCGATCGCGTCCAGGGGGAACTCCCCGCAGATGAGCTTGTCCAGCTCGGCGCGGACCCGTTCGGCGGTGATGCGGTCGATCTCACCGTTCATCTCGGTGATGGCCTGCCACACGCGTGGCGCGAGCCCGAATCCGAGCTGCGAGATGAAACGGACGGCGCGCAGCATGCGCAACGGATCGTCGCCGAAGGACTGTTCCGGTGTGGCCGGGGTGTCGATCATCCCGGCCAGCAACGCGGACATACCGTCGAGCGGATCACAGAAGTCCTCGGCGCCCGTCGCACCGATACGTACGGCCATCGCGTTGACGGTGAAGTCACGGCGGATCAGGTCGTCGTCGAGGGTCTCGCCGAAGGTGACCTCGGGATTCCGGCT
This sequence comes from Gordonia alkanivorans NBRC 16433, assembly GCF_000225505.1. Taxonomy (GTDB): domain Bacteria; phylum Actinomycetota; class Actinomycetes; order Mycobacteriales; family Mycobacteriaceae; genus Gordonia; species Gordonia alkanivorans. Next base: position 155,873 of record NZ_BACI01000120.1, read on the forward strand.
GACCTGGTCGTAGCTGTCGGCACGGAAGGTGGTGATCTCGATCTGGTGCTCACCCTTGCGGATGCCGACCGTGCCGAACTCGATGCCGACATCCCAGAAGGCGTCGGCCCATCCCTTGAGGAGGCGGGACACCTGCTCGGGACGAGCGTCGGTGGTGAAGTCCAGGTCGTTGCCCAGCCGACCCAGCACGGCGTCTCGCACCGAGCCACCGACCAGGTACAACTCATGACCAGCCGCCGCGAACAACTCCCCGAGGGGAGCCAGGACGTCGTCGAGCTCCCGGAGCGCTATCGCCGCTGCAGCCAGCAGCCGCGTCTTGCGGTCCGGATCCGACACCGACGGCCGTACATCCGACGGAGAAGAGTCATTCACGGCTTGCCACCCTACCGTCGTCGCCCGCGGCTTCGACGCCGTGGAGGAGGCCGGACCACGGGCCGAGTCGTGGCCACCTGTCGATATCCGTCGTACACCGTGTCCGCCCGTTCCGTGGCCGGTGTCGACATCCTCCCCGCACTACGAGGCGTCCGGGCAAACTGCAGGTGACCAGCCGCTAGCATCGTGGAGTGTCCACCGATTCCTCGACCAACCCTTCAGACGTCAGCGACGTCTCGTCGGGTTCGCATGGGGACGGTGGCGGACATGCAGGTCAGAATCCCGCCGGCCAGGGGCGTCGCACCCGGCGCGGTCGCCGGCGTCGAGGCCGCCGCAAGGGCGAGGGTCGCGGAACGACCGCGGCGCACAACAACGGTGGTCACGCCGCCGCCGGTCACAAACAGTCCGGTTCCAAGCAGAACGGCCCCAAACAGAACGGCCACAAACCGGGCTCCCACAAGCAGCACAACCCGGCCACGTCGCCGGCGCCGTCGACCGGCCGGCCCACCCCGAACGACCTCGTCCGCGCCCGCACCGCCGATCCCGCCTGCCCCGACCCCGTCGAGGCCGAGTCGGTGGAGAAGCTCCCCGTCGACCCCGACCGAGCCCGCCCGAAGGTCACGCCGCCGAAGCCTTCCGACATGGCCACGGTCACGGCGACCATCACCACCAAGGGCCTGACCCAGACGACGACGGGCAAGGCCGGTAAGGGCCGCCGCCGCTCCTCACGGGCGGATCGCACCGCCGACCGGTCCGACGATCGCACCAACACCGAGAAGCTCCGGACCGTGCGGGAGACGTCGGCCGGCGGACTCGTCGTCTCCGACCTCGGTCTGCCGATCGACGAGCTGTCCGCCGCGCTGATCGGCCGGGTGGATCGTCGCGGCCGGATGATGTGGTCGCTGCCCAAGGGCCACATCGAAACCGGCGAGACCGCCGAGCAGACCGCGATCCGTGAGGTCGAGGAGGAGACCGGGATCCTGGGCACGGTCGTCGCGCCGCTGGGCAAGATCGACTACTGGTTCGTGAGCGAGGGTCGTCGCATCCACAAGACCGTGCACCACTACCTCCTGCGTTGTGTCGGCGGCGAATTGTCCGACGCCGACTACGAAGTCAGCGAGGTGGCCTGGGTGCCGTTGCACGAGTTGCCGCGTCGCCTCACGTACTCTGACGAGCGGCGACTCGCCCGGATGGCCCGCGGCGTGATCGCCGATCTCGCCGCCGACCCGACCCGACTCGCCCAGTCCGAGGCCGACAGCATTCGCACCGAACCCAACGCCTATGAGAAAGCCGCCGCAGCGCGCAATCAGCGCCGCAACGAGCCCCCGCCCCCGGCTCGTCCGCGCCGGCGACGACGCCGTCCCCGACGGCCCGCGGCCGCCGATGGCTGAGCCGCGGCTGTTGCCTGTCCGGTCCGGTCCGTTCTCTCGTCCTTCTCTCCGCCGATCCGAGCGACGCCATGATCGTCGCGGCGGGATCATCGATCCGCGGGTGCAGGTCGTGATCGCGTTGGCCGCGGTGCTGGGGGTCGTCGCACTACTGCTGCTGCCGGGTGTCGCCGCACCGGCCTCCGCCGTACCCGAGACGAGTGCCACCGGGGCGAATCCCGCCCAGCAGTCGTCGCCGCGGTTCGCACGCATCGTCATCGACTCGATGTCGCCGTCGATCGTCACCACCACCAGCCGGCCGGTGGTGACGGTGAGCGGTCGTGTCGACAACATCGGCGACCGCTCGATCAGCAACCTGTCGATCCGCCTCGAACGCGGTGATGCCGTCGGGTCGGCCTCGGGACTCCGCACCCAGCTCGCCGACGACGATCCCGCGGTGGCCGTCGCCGGTCCGTTCGAGGCGCTCAGCGAGTCCCTCGCGCCGGGGGAGAGCGTCGGCTTCCGGATGTCGATGGCGCTGTCCGCCGGTTCCGGACCCGACGGCCAGGGACTCGGGATCTCCGCGACCGGCGTCTATCCGATGCAGGTCAACGTCAACGGCACCCCCGACTACGGCAACCCGGCCCAGGTCGCCGGTTCGCGCATGCTGCTGCCCGTGCTGTCGCTGCCGCCCGACGAGATCCGCGCCCGCGACTACGTCGACCCGACCGCCGACGAGACGGGTTCCCCGTCGGTGCCCGGGCTCGGGCCCGACGGTTCGGTCTCGGCTGATCTGGCCAGCCCGGCCCGGATGACGATGCTGTGGCCGATGGCCGCGCCGCCGCAGCTCGCACCCGGCGTCCTCGGCGGCAGCACCGAGCCCGTCCGGCTCATCAACGAGGACATGGCACGGTCGCTCGACACCGGCGGCCGGTTGAACGAACTGCTCAAGGCCTTGCAGAAGGTGGTCGGGGCACCGCCGCGCGAGCAGTCCGGACCACCGTCCTCCGAGCCCCCGGCAGAGAGCCCGGCCGAACCGGCCCCGGTCGCGGTGCCCGGCTCCGAGAAGCTCGCCGAGAGCATGTGCCTGGCCATCGACCCCGACCTCGTCGTGACCGTCCGCGCGATGTCCCTCGGCTATGAGGTGTCGACGAACCCGGCCGACCCGACCTCGGCCGCCCGGCCCGGCAACGGATCCGAGATCGCCGGCCGCTGGCTCGACGACCTGCGGTGGACCGCGAGCCGGATGTGCGTGGTGGCGTTGCCGTTCGCGCAGGCCGACCTGACGTCGCTCGCCCGGATCGGCAACACCGGACTCACCGAGGCGGCACTCCGCAAGCCCGCCGACATCGTCGACGCGATCCTGGGCGTGCGCAGCGTGCGAGGCCTGTCCGTGCCCGCGCTCGGCGCCATCGACGACGCCGGTGCGGACGCCCTGGCCGAGGCCGCGGTGACCTCGACCGCGCTCGCGTCGAACTCGGTCGTCCCCACCGGCCGTCGCGACGACACCGGCCGCTACCGCGTCGGACGCCTCACCGCCCAGACCTTCGACGCACCCATCACGGCGTCACTCGCGGCGATCGGCACCGCACCGAGCACCCCGGCCCTCACCCCGGAATCGCAGCAGGTCGACCTCACCGACGAGTCGACGGGGAGTCGACGCCAGAGTGCGATCGCCGCGCTGGCCTACCCGGCGATCGTCGCGCCGCAACCGGATTCGGCCGACGGTTCGAACCCCCGGATCCCGGTGGCGGGTCGCTCGGCGTTCCTCGTGCCCCCGACCTATTGGTCCCCGACGGTCGCGGATTCGGATGCACTCTTCGCGACCGCGCGCCTGCTGCTCGAGTCCGGTGCCGCGACGCCGACACCCCTGCCGTCCCTGGTGCAGGAACTGAACACCGCCGGCGCCACCGGCCGCCTGACCAACCCGCCGGGGGTGGGGCCCGTCGGTCGCGTCGGATCCGTCCTCACGTCGCAGGCGACCGCCGCCATCCGTCGAAACGTCGAGGACAGCTGGCAGTTCGAGGGCGCGCTGGTCCGGTCGGCCGATGTCGCGGCCACCCCGGAGCGGTACATGTCGCCGCTGCGCGAGGACCAGCTGCGTGCCATCAGGTCCCCTGATGTGGAGGGATCCGCGGTCTACACGCATCTGCGACGGCTGCAGGAGGAGCGCATCGACGCCGTGGCGTCGACCCTGCACCGCCTCGGTCAGTCCGTGACGATCCTCGACCCCGGCGGCCGGTACACCCTGGCCTCCGAACGCAGCCCGGTCCTGCTCGCGGTCCGCAACGACCTCGCCCTGCCGGTTCGGGCCCGCCTGACCACCTCCGCGCCCGAGGGCATCGAGATCGGCGATCTCGGGGTGATCGAGATCCCCGCCCGCGGAACCCGGCAGATCCAGCTCCCCACACGCGGTGAGACCTCCGAGGCCATCACCATCGACATCCGGCTGGCCACGGTCACCGGTGTACCCCTCGGTCAGCCGATCACCCTGCAGGTACACACCAACGCCTACGGCAAGCCGCTGTTCTACATCACCATCGTCGCCGGCGTGGCGCTCGTGCTGCTGACCGCACGCAGGCTGTGGCACCGGTTCCGCGGTCAGCCCGACCCCGCCGACGCCGACCGTCCCGAACCCGACGAACTCGAGCGGATGCTGGCGGGAAGCGGGTATCAGGAGCGACGCCGTACCCTGCAAGGCGAAGGTCGGCCACCCGGAGATGAGCCGGAAGACCACCCGCACGACCCCTGATCGAGCACTGAACGAGGATGGCGAAACACCACGTGAACTGGAACGATGTGCCGCGCGAACCGCGGCCGGGGACACCCGGTGCGGTGCCTCCCCAGCGTCCGGATCGCGCAGCACCCCGCCGGATCCCGCCCGGCTCCGGCCCCGTGCCGCCACCACCGCGGCCCGGCCGGCCGGTCCCGCCGCCTCCTGCTCCCGGCGCCCGGCATGCCCAGGGACCCGTCGCCGGCGGTCTCCGAGTCGACGCCCCGCCGGCCCGGCCCGGCCGTCTGGACGCGGCCGGCTACCACGAACGACACAGCGGTGAGACCGACGCCGTCAACACCGGGTCGTCGAAGACGGTGACCGCCGGCGACGACTCGTCGTCGACCGGTCTGGCGCGCGACTCCGACTCGAGCATCCTGCGGACCAGTGGCTCGATCGCCATCGCGACCCTCTTCAGTCGCATCACCGGCTTCCTGCGCACCGTTCTGATCCTGGCGATGCTCGGTTCGGGCATCGCCTCGGCGTTCCAGGCCGCCGACGTGCTGCCGAACATGATCGCCGAGGTCGTGCTGGGCGCCGTGCTCACGGCCATCGTCATCCCGCTCCTCGCGCGCGCGGAGGCCGAAGACGAAGACGGTGGTCAGGGGTTCCTCAACCGCATCTTCACGATCACCGTGGTGGTGCTCGGCTCGGCGACGGTCCTGGCCGTCATCGCGGCGCCACTGCTGACCTACCTGAATCTCGGTGACGGACAGGTCAACCGGGACCTGTCCACCCACCTCGCGTACCTGTTGCTGCCGGAGATCCTGTTCTACGGGCTCTCCGCACTATTCATCGCCGTGCTCAACCTGCGCGGCCTGTTCAAACCGGGCGCTTGGGCTCCGGTGCTGAACAACGTCGTCCAGATCACGACCCTCGTGCTGTACGCCCTGGTGCCCGGCGAGATCACTCTCAACCCGGTCCGGATGAGCGATCCGAAGCTGCTCGTCCTGGGTATCGGCTGCACTCTCGGCGTGGTGCTGCAGGCCATGGTCCTGGTGCCGTTCCTGCGTAAGGCCGGGGTGCATCTGAAGCTGGAATGGGGCATCGACGCCCGGCTGCGCCAGTTCGGCAACATGGCGCTGGCGATCGTCGCCTACGTCGCCCTGCTGCAGGTCGGTCTCATCGCGACGTACCGGATCGCCGCCTCCGCCGAGGAGTCCGGCGTCAGCATCTACTTCACCCACTGGCAGTTGCTGCAGCTGCCCTACGGCGTGCTCGGCGTGACCATCCTGACCGCGATCATGCCGCGACTGTCGCGCAACGCGGCCGCCGACGACACGAAAGCCGTGGTCGACGATCTGTCGCTGGCCACCCGACTGACGATGGTCGCGCTGGTTCCCGTCGTGGCGTTCATGACCTTCTTCGGGCCGGCCATCGCCATCGCGGTGTTCAACTTCGGCCGGTTCGACGCCGCCGACGCCTCCCAGCTGGGTTCAGTGCTCGCCTGGGGTGCGTTCACGCTGATCCCGTACTCGATGACACTCGTCCAGCTACGCGTCTTCTACGCCCGTGAGGACGCCTGGACCCCGACCTTCATCGCGCTCGGCATCACCGTGGTCAAGGTGACGTCGTCGTACATGGGCCCCGTCCTGTTCGACGACCCGTCGAACGTCGTGCGGTGGCTCGCCCTGTCCAATGGGCTGGGCTACCTGGTCGGCGCCATCGTCGGCCACTATCTGCTCCGCAGCCGCCTGCGCGGCGCACGACTGACGAACGTCGCCCGCACCACGCTGGTGACCTTCGCGGTCTCCCTCAGCGTCTCGGCGGTCGTGTGGGCAGTCGCCAAGATGTCCGGCCTCGATCACATGATCGGCTGGCTCGGCAAGGTCGGCTCGGTGCTCTACCTCGTCCTCACTGCGGTCGTCGTGCTGTCGGTGACCTACGCGGGTCTGGCCGCCGCGCGGGTGCCGGACGTGGTCGCGATCGGCAACTCGGTGCGTCGTCTCCTCGGCCGGTTCATCCCGGCCCTCGCGCCGCCCGCAGAGCCCGAACGCGAACAGTCCCCGGCGATCACAGTTCAGTTTCCGCGCGTCTCTGCCGACGAATCGCTCCCGTACTCTGGTCAGGTACAAGTGCTGCGCCGTTTCGACAGGGGTACCGCGACGTGGCAGTCCTACTCTGTGCACTCCGGCGGCGCGATCGGCGCCGGCCGGGATGTACGTCCCATCCCAGAGCGTGCACCGGTTCCGCGCGACATCAGATACCGGAGGAAAGGAGTCCGTCGCGTGAGTGACAGCGAGATCGACACGACTGCGCCCACCGGGTCGCCCGTCGAATCCGGTCCCGGCGAATCCCATTCCGCCGAATCCCATTCCGCCGAATCCCATTCCGCCGAACCCCATTCCGCCGGACCCCAGACTCCCTCCACACCCGCTCACGCCCCGACCCCGGATGCGGCGGCTGCTGCCCCCGCTCCGGAGGTCGCCCGTCGACGCGGCCCGCGCCTGATCCCGGGTGCGGCGGTCGCCGGCGGCCGATACCGACTCCTCGAACAGCACGGCGGCACCCGCGGTCTGCAGTTCTGGCGCGCCCAGGACATCAACCTCGACCGCGAGGTGGCACTGACCTTCGTCGACGCGGACCAGCTCGCCCCGCCGCTCGAGCGCGGACAGGCGATCAAGGCGACCGACCAGGGACCCCAGGCGGTCCTCTCGCGGACCCTGCGCCTCGGACAGATCACCTCCGACGGCGTGGCCCGGGTGCTCGACGTCGTGCGCGGCTCCTCCGGCGGCATCGTGGTCGCCGAGTGGGTGCCCGGCTCGTCGCTCGCCGACGTCGCCCGGTCCGAGCCGTCCCCGATCGGTGCCGCTCGTGCCGTGCGCTCGCTGGCCGCGGCCGCCGAGATCGCCCACCGTTCGGGCGGCGCACTGTCGATCGACCATCCCGACCGCATCCGGATCAGCCACGACGGCAACGCGGTTCTCGCCTTCCCGGGCACACTCGCCGGAGACGACAAGGCCTCCGACGTGCGCGGACTCGGCGCGGTGCTCTACGCCCTCCTGCTCAACCGGTGGACCCTCGATCCCGAGAACGGCTCGCGACTCGTCACCACCGAGGACGTCACCGAACCGATCGGCGGAATCCCGGTGGCCGCACCGGGTGAGAACGGTCAGCCGCTTGAACCGAGGGCGGCCAAGCCCGACATCCCGTTCGAGATCTCGGCCGTCGCAGCGCGTGCGCTCGACGGCACCCGCGGGATCCGGACCGCGGCGACGGTCCAGCATGTCCTCGACCAGGCAACGGTCGTTGACCTCAACACCGACATGCTGCCCGCCATCACCGACGCCGACGCGCCGCCGCCGGTCTCGGTGGCGCCGCGGGTCGGCAGCGCCGAGCACAAGCCGGGACGCAAGAACCTGGCACTGCTGATCGGCGCAGGCCTGCTCGCGATCTTCGTGGTCATCGCGCTGATCGTCGGAGCCACCAACGTCTTCGGGAGCGGTGACGGCTCGAGTGACATCGACTCGATCCTGACCACCACCGAGCCGGCACCGCCGGGCGAACCGGCCCCCGGGGCGAATGCACCCACCGAGGCCCCGCCGGCGCAGGACATCGCGCTCCGGTCGGTGACCGTGGCCGACTTCTCGTCGCAGCCGCCGGACAACTCGGCCAATGTCGGCAATGTGATCACCGGTGCCGCGCCGCCGTGGCAGACCGACAACTATCGGGGCCGTCCCGAGTTCGGCGGTCTGAAGCCGGGCCTGGGGCTGATGTTCGACCTCGGGGACGAGCGCGCCGTGAAGTCGGTGACCATCGAGACCCCGACCCCGGGTTTCGACGTCGAGATCCGCACCTCGCCGAACGCGAAGCCCGCCTTCGCCCGGACCACCCCGGTGGCCGCGGGTCGTGTCGATCAGAACACCACGACCATCCGGATCGCGTCTCCGCAAGCCAGCCGCTACGTGATGGTGTGGATCACCACGCTGCCACCTGCGGCGGGCGGCTACCAGGCCGAGGTCGGCCGCGTCACGATGGCGGGCTGACCGACTCGTTCGTGGCCGACCAGCATCCAAGAGCTCATCGGACGCGCTGAGGATGCAGACCTGGCTGCGGCCCGCGCGCCAGACCTGCGTCGATGACGATGCGGCCGATCGCGACAACTCATTACGGTGTGCCGCGGGTGGGTCTACTGTGAGCGGTCGTGACTGCCCTTTTCCGTGTACACCCCTGGGGGATTGTTCGGCGTGCCGCGGCTCGCGCAGTGTTGACCCCGGCTCGCGTGGTTGCGTTGGGATTCGCGGCCGCCATCGCGGCGGGGACGATGCTGTTGATGCTGCCTGTCTCCACGCGTACCGGAGCAGGTGCGAGCCTGGTAGACGCACTGTTCACCTCTACATCGGCGACGTGCCTGACCGGACTCATCGTCACCGACACACCGGTGTACTGGTCCGGGTTCGGGCAAGGCGTGATTCTTGCGCTGATCCAAGTCGGCGGTCTGGGAATCATGACGATGGCCTCGTTGGTCGGGTTGTTGCTGGCGAACCGAATCGGCCTCAAAGCCAGACTCAACACCGCCGCCGAAGCTCGCGCATCGGGGCTGGGCGACGTTCGCTCCGTCGTCATCGGAGTGGTGCGGGTCAGCCTCTTGTTCGAGGCCGTCATCGCTGCGGCGCTGACAGCCCGGTTCGCCCTCGGCTACGACCACACCCCTCTACGCGCACTGTGGCTTGGTGTGTTCCACTCGATCTCAGCGTTCAACAACGCTGGGTTCGCTCTGTACAGCGACAACATGATCGGTTTCGCTGAGGACCCGTGGATCTGTCTGCCGTTGATGATCGCGGTCATCGCCGGCGGATTGGGCTTCCCCGTCCTGTTCGAGATCGGACGCCGAGTCCGCAAGAACCGCTCAAACTACGTCTCACGCAGGTGGAGCCTGCACACCCGCCTGACCACTGTGATGACCGCGATCCTGCTGGCGGTGGGTTTCGGATCGGTGCTGGCATTGGAGTGGTTCGGCACCTTGCAACACCACGGCCTCGGTTCAAAGTTGCTCATCGCTGCTTTCCAGGGAGTGATGCCACGCACTGCCGGATTCAACAGCGTGGACTATGCGCAGATGGACGACGCGACCCTGTTGATCACAGATGTGCTGATGTTCATCGGCGGCGGCAGTGGCGGCACCGCAGGCGGAATCAAGGTGACCACCTTCGCGGTGCTGCTCGTCGTCATCATCGCCGAAGTCCGAGGAGAGAAATCAGTAACGGTGTTCGACCGACGTATCGATCCGCGCCTTCAGCGTCAGGCCCTCACGGTCGCAGCCATCGGCATTGCCCTCGTGGTCGTACCGACCGTGCTGCTTCTTGCCGGGACCACCTTCGACCTCAACGCCTTACTGTTCGAGGTCACATCGGCCTTCGCGACCGTCGGGCTGTCGACCGGGATCACCGCCGCACTTCCGCTCTGGGGACAACTGTTGCTGATCGTGCTGATGTATCTCGGCCGGATCGGACCCATCACCCTCGTAAGTGCTCTCGCAGCGCGCCAGCGAAGTCGGCGCTACGAACTACCCACAGAAAGGCCCTTCATTGGCTAGGCAAACACCCTCCGACGTCGTGGTGGTACTCGGACTCGGACGCTTCGGCAAGTCGTTGGCCCTCGAACTGATGAACCAAGGCACTGAAGTACTCGGCCTCGACGCCAGCGAGGCGGTGGTGCAAAAGCTCGCACACCGCCTCACCCACGCCGCCGTGGTCGACACCACCGACGAGGAATCGTTACGGCAACTCTCCGTCGACGAATACGACCGCGCCGTGGTCGGAATCGGCTCCGACCTCGAAGCGAGCCTGCTCACCGCTTCCGCCCTGATCAATCTGAACGTCCCCAACATCTGGGCCAAAGCGATCAGCCACTCCCACGCCAAGATCCTCACCCAAATCGGGGTCCACCACGTGGTGCGACCCGAACACGACATGGGTAAACGGGTCGCCCACGTTGTCCGTGGTCGCATGATCGACTACATCGAATTCGACGACGGCTTCGCGATGGTGAAAACGTCCCCGCCACCCTTCACTCTCGGCCGCCCGCTCGCCGAAACCACCATCCGTTCAAAGTTCGGTGTCACCGTGGTCGCAATCAAACGTCCCGGCGAAGGATTCACCTACGCCACCGCCGACACCATCCTCTCCCCCGGTGACACCATCATCGTCTCTGGAAAGGTCCGCGATGCCGAACGATTCGCGGAACAGACCTGAAATGCCTGTGAGCGACGGAGACCCACACCCTCACCGCCAGCGGCCACAGCACCGATCTCCGCGACCAGTCCCTCTGGGGAACCTTACAAAAGCCACGATCACCTGCGTTGATTGTCGACCCGTTTCACCGTTGATTCTCAGCTTGAGCACCCACAGCGAGCCCTGGCCGGCTGTTGGTCGGTCCGCCCGCACACGCTGATGTCAAGGCCCTCGGCAGCACCGAGACGTGATCAGGTCGGGCGCTCCGACACCGCCGGTTCAGGATCGCGTCCGCTGATGCTCGGCGTCCACCCGGGTGGTCCGAAGATGTAACCGAGGCGTGCTCGCCAGCTCGACGTCGACTTCACGTCACGGGCGATCGCCACGTACTCGTGCGTCTCGAGCCGCCAGATGTTGTACGTGTCGACCGGTTTGGTGAGGCCATAGCGCGGGCGTCGTACCTCCGGTGTGAACGACCCGAACATCCGGTCCCAGATGATGAAGACGCCACCGTAGTTGCGGTCGAGATACTCGGGATCGCGCCCGTGATGGACGCGATGGTGCGACGGGGTGTTGAACACGTACTCGAACGGTCGCCACATCCTGTCGATGTGCTCGGTGTGAATCCAGAACTGGTAGATGAGGTTCAGCGAGTACGCGAAGAAGACGAGAGCCGGCGGCACGCCGAGCAGGGGGAGCGGTAGCCACATCACGATCGCCGCGCTGATGTTCCACTTCTGGCGCAGCGCGGTCGCGAAGTTGAAGTACTCGCTGGAGTGATGGGCCTGGTGGGTCGCCCACACGATGCGCACGCGGTGCGACACCCGATGCACCCAGTAGTAGATGAAGTCCACCGCCACGAAGGCGATGACCCACGAGTACCACTGGTCCATCGGCAGATGCCACGGAGCGACATAAGTGAACAGGGCGGTGTAGGCCAGCAGCCCGAGAAGTTTCCAGAACGCGCTGGTGCCGATGGAGACGAGCCCCATGAGGACACTCGCGCGCGCGTCCCGCGTCTCATACGCGCCCGGCAGCGGTCCGCCCTCGCCGTCGAGGCCGTCCTCGAGGTCGTGTTCGAGCTTGGCCGCGGCGAACCATTCGATCGCCAGCATCGTCACGAAGAACGGGATCGCGAGAACCGTCGGCTCGCGCATCGGTTCCGGTAAGAACTCCAACACGGTGTACCCCTTCGCCCACCATCTGACACGTCAGCATGTCAGTTTGCTTCTGACAAGGTAACGTGTCAGAAGTGAAGCTGTAAAGGACCTGGTGGTGAAGAAGGAGGAGCGGTGTCGGTCTCGTCATCGACGGCCGGTCGCCGCTACGGCGGGGCCGATCCCGAGGAGCGCCGCGCCCGACGCCGCGCCGCGCTGATCGAGGCCGGACTCGAGATCTTCGGAACCCACGGCTACGCCACGGCATCGGTCAAGAACATCTGCGCTCTTGCCGGCCTGACCCAGCGCTACTTCTACGAGTCCTTCGGCGACCGCGCCGAGCTGCTCGAAGCGGTCTACCTCGACTCCGTCGACTTCGTCCGGTCGGCAACCGTAGCCGCCGCGGCGGAGTTTCTCACCCCGGGACCGGAAGACCGAACCACCGCCATCCGATCGGACCCCGATCGTTCGGACAGCGAGTACGGGACTTCTTCTCCGGAGATGAAAGGCATTGCCGCCGAGCATGTTCCGTGGGCAGCGCGGGCCACCCTGGGTGCCTTCATGACGTGCCTGGCGCAGGACCGCCGGCGTGCCCGCGTGATGCTCGTCGAAGTGGTGGGGGTCTCCGGGAAGCTCGAGCGGGTCCGCATGCACGCCATCCACGGATGGGCTGAGCTGATACTGAACCTGGCCCGCGGGACGATGACGCCTTCACGCGGGCAGCGTTTGACCTCCGTCGCCCTGGTCGGTGCCGTCACGCAGCTGCTCGTCGACTGGTACATCGCGGGGGAGGAGCCCGGGGAAGAACCGACACCGCCGTCCCACGACCCGCCCGACCGTGACCTCAACAGCGGTGACCTCAACAGCGGCAACGACATCGACGACATCCTCGACGTCTCCGTCGACCTGCTCATCGCCTCGCATGCCCGGCTGGTGACCTGACCCCCGACCGCTGCGTCGCCTACCGCGACGGCCACTGGCGGCAGAGTCCGCACCCCGGCCCAATAAGCACTTTTCGGACTGCTCGCGGAAATACTCTTATCTGGCATTCTGGACGCTAATCGTCAATATTCTCTGGTTCCCATCAAGCATTACATCAATGTGTTTCAAGAATTACAGAGAATCGATTTTCTGATCGGGCACGAATCGAGCCCGATCCAGAGTGTCGAAGAGTACATTCAGCAACGTTCGCTGTTGCCGATCAGGCCCCCCGGAGGTGCCAAGTGAGCACTGCCAAGGAACGTGCGGAACAACTGCATCTTGTTGCGCGACTTCACTCTTCGTATCCAGAGTTGATTGATGCCCCGTACCCGGACATGCTCGACCACGCCCGGATCGCCGCATATTGGAAACCCGTTCACGACGTCGGTGGCGAGCCAGACGCACCGATGTTCCTCGAGGGCAAAGAGTACGAGACATGGGAGCACATGACCTACGTCATGTGTGAGGTCCTCGCCTGGCGAGGAATCTGGTTGTCGGAGGAACGGCGACGTATCGGCAATGTCGATGTCGGGCGAGCCCAGTACCTCGGACTGCCGTACTACGGTCGGTGGATAATCGCCGTTGCGCGGGTCCTCATCGAGAAGCACCACATCAAGCTGGGCGAGCTCACCGAGCGCATGGTCGAGATCCAGGAGCGCTACGCGAACGGAACAGGTGGCAAGGCCCCCGAGGCCAAACCACGCGGTGAAGGCGACGGTTCCGGGGTCGCCCGCAACGAACATCACAAGCGGGCCGTCGGCAAAGGTGACCCCCAGGTATATGCCGGTCAGGCGGGCGAGCCGCGATTCGCGTTGGGTGACGAGGTCCTCGTCCGGGAGATGCCGGTCATCTTCTACACGCGCACACCCGCATACTGCCGTGGCGCCACCGGAAAGATCGTCGAGATCGCCTATGAGAGCCCGGCGGCAGAAGACGAGACCTTCGCGATGGACGACGCGAAGACCGAATGGTTCTACGTCGTGCAGTTCCCGATGGCCGACCTGTGGCACGGCTACGGCGGGCCGACAGGCGACACCTTGCAGACCGAGATCCCCGAACGTTGGCTGGCACCAGCCGGCGGCTAGGACACGCAATCATGAGCAACGACGCACACGACCACGACCACGACCACGACCACGAGCGGACCGTCGCGCCGATGGTCGACGAGATCACCGACTTCGAGGTCCTCGAGATCGCCCTGCGCGAACTGTGCATCGAGAAGGGGATCTTCACCGCGGACGAACATCGACGATTCACCGAGTTCGCCGAACAGATCGGCCCCACACCCGCGGCGACGCTCGTCGCACGGGCCTGGCTCGAACCGGACTTCAAAGAGCTCGCGATGAAGGAGCCGATGACCGCGAGCAAGGAGGTCGGGGTGGACTGGCTGGAACCCACGGGTTTCGGAACACCCAGTGACTTCACGGCGTTCGAAATTCTGGCGGACACCCCCGACGTGCACAACGTGATCGTGTGCGCGCTGTGTTCGTGTTACCCGCGTCCGATCCTGGGCAATTCACCCGAGTGGTACCGGACGCCGAACTACCGCCGTCGGATGGTCCGCTGGCCGCGCCAGGTCCTCGCCGAGTTCGGCCTCGAACTGCCCGAGGGCGTCAGCATCAACGTGCAGGACTCCAACCAGAAGCACCGCTTCATGGTGATGCCGCAGCGTCCGGCCGGGACCGAGGACTGGAACCACGACCAGCTCGCCGAGATCATCACCCGCGACTGTGTCATCGGGGTCGCCCTGCCCAAACCCGGGGTCACAACCAACCGTGTCACGTCGATCCGTCCCGCAATCCACCCGATGGAGGGCTGACACGATGTCGACTCCGCACCGTCTCCGCGTCTATCCGCCTCTCGTCGACATCGTCGGACGCGGCCAGGTATGGCCCCGGATGGCGTCGAAATACGGTGTGGAGAACGCGATTCCGCCGTGGAAGTCCAGCCTGGACGGGATCTGTGACGCACTCGATCAGGCCTCCGGCACCACCTGTGCCCCTGGCCCGGTCGAACGACGCGACGAAGAGGACCGGCTGGCGGCGACCACCTATGCCGACCTTCCCTATCCGGAGAATCAGCTCGTCGCCCTCGCCCACACACTGCTCGACCGCGGGGTGATCGACGAACGCGAACTCGCCGCACGGATGGCCGCGGTCCGGTCGCGGCTGGAGGCCTGAGGGCGCGGGCACCGCAGCTGTCCACAGTCGACGCAACCCTGTAGACAACCGCCTCATCGCAGCGTCGTGAGTTGACTTCTCCATTACTCTCAGCGCATGGCCGGGGGGAACGACGCAGTTGACCTGCGCACCGATGAGCAGTTGCTGGGCGCTCACGTCGCCGGCGACCCGGGCGCATTCTCCGTCCTCGTCAACCGTCACCTCGACTACCTGTGGTCGGTCGCCATCCGGACCAGCCAGAGCCCCGAGGATGCTGCCGACGGGTTGCAGGACGCACTGCTGGCCGCGCATCGAACCGCGGCGGATTTCCGCTCCGACGCGAGGGTCACCAGCTGGCTGCACCGGATCGTCGTCAACGCGTGCCTGGACCGGATTCGCCGCAACAACGCCCGCAAGACCGTCCCCCTGCCCGAATGGGACGTGATGTCGATTGCGGACACGACCGACGACATCTCCGCGGTGGACCTGTCGGTGTCGATCGGTCGGGCGCTGCACACGCTGCCCGAAGGGCAACGACAGGCCATCGTCGCAGTCGACCTAGAGGGCTATTCGGTCGCCGAAGCGGCGTCATTGCTCGGCGTCGCCGAGGGGACGATCAAGAGCCGATGCGCACGGGGGCGCCTCAAACTCGCTCAGGTCCTCGGCCATCTCCGGACTGCCGATGATTCGTAAGCCACTGCCTGCCAATGGTTTTCCATCGGATTCGGTCGGGGCGGAACCGGAACCGCGCGTCGTGCGTCCAAGTATTCGACGACCAATGGACAACGACCAGCGAGATGCAACCACCGACACACCGACGCCCGACCTTCGGAATGGAAGACTGACACCATGACCCCGCGGGGACCTGACGACACCGAGTCCGGCGATCTGCCCGAGCCGCCGTATTCGGCGGAGACGCTGGCCGATCTCCACGCCGGAGTGCTGTCCGAACGCGCTGCCGCCCACGTCCGCGCACGGATCGCCGATGACGCTGCCGCGCAGGAGATCCTGGCAGCCCTGGTCCGGACGACGAGTCAGCTCCGCACGTCGGCCCCCGCCCCGCATGCGGTTCCGGATCATGTCCGCGCCGACGTCCAGGCCACACTGGCCGCTCTCGCCGGATCGTCCGCGATCGGTGGTGCGGCAACTCCCGGTCCTGTGCGGCCCGGTCCCGGCCAGGACGCCCCGGTGGATCTCGCCGCACGGCGCGAACGATCCCGCCGGTGGAAGATCCTCCCGGTGGTGCTGGCCGCGGCGGCAGCGATCGTGGTGGTCGCTCTCGGCTCGATCGGCGTGCAGCGCCTGATGTCCTCGTCGTCCGACGACACCCCGTCGCCGATGCAGGCTCAACCCGGATCGACCCAGACCCTGGACCCGTCGGGTTCCGCGTCGGCCATCGCAGTCCTCGGCCGTACCGACGGTGCGCCGTTCGGGTCGGTCGCCGCGCTCCGGCGCTGTACCGCGGCTCATCTCGTCCCCGCGACGGTCGTCATCGTGGGCTCCGGGCGGATCATCTTCCACGGCGACCCCGCTGCCGCCATCCTGCTGTCGACGGGGATCGCCGGCCGGTTCGACGCCCTGATCGTCGGTCTCGAGTGCGACACCGACAATCCCGCGCTCCTGGCCAGGGGGACCATCGGCGCCTGATCCCCTCTACAGAGCCGAGACCTGCGTCACCACGCCGGACGCATGGACTTGACCGGGAACATCTGCGCTTACCCTTGTGTTGAAGCAGCCGTGATCCCGACGAGAACTCCGGGATCTCGCATACCCCACAGCACGGAGGACGGATGAGCCAGCCAGAGACCCAGCAGATCCACGACGTGATCATCATCGGATCTGGTCCTGCCGGGTACACCGCGGCGATCTACGCCGCGCGCGCCGAGCTAGCGCCGATCGTCTTCGAGGGCACCCAGTTCGGTGGCGCGCTGATGACGACCACCGAGGTCGAGAACTTCCCCGGCTTCCAGACCGGCATCCAGGGCCCTGCCCTGATGGACGAGATGCGCGAGCAGGCGATCCGATTCGGCGCCGACCTGCGCATGGAGGACGTCGACACGGTTCGCCTCGCGGGCGACATCAAGGAGGTCGAGGTCGGCGGTGAGGTGTTCCGCGCACGCGCGGTCATCCTCGCGATGGGCGCAGCAGCTCGGTACCTCGGCGTCGAGGGAGAGCAGGAGCTCCTCGGTCGCGGTGTCTCCGCATGCGCGACCTGCGACGGCTTCTTCTTCAAGGACCAGGACATCGCCGTCATCGGCGGCGGCGACTCCGCGATGGAGGAAGCGACCTTCCTCACGAAGTTCGCCCGCACCGTCACGCTGGTCCATCGCCGCGACGAGTTCCGCGCCTCGAAGATCATGCTCGAGCGCGCCCGCGACAACGACAAGATCCGGTTCGTCACCAACGCCGCCGTTCGGTCGGTCATCGGCGACGGCTCGGTGAGTGGCCTCGAGATCGAGGACATCCGCAACGGAGAGGTGAGCAACCTCGACGTCACCGGCATGTTCGTCGCGATCGGCCACGACCCGCGCAGCGAACTGGTCCGCGGACAGGTCGACCTCGACGACGAGGGCTACGTCCTCGTTCAGGGTCGCACCACCTACACCTCGTTGCCCGGTGTCTTCGCCTGTGGCGACCTGGTCGACCACACCTACCGTCAGGCCATCACGGCAGCCGGTAGTGGCTGTTCGGCTGCCATCGACGCAGAGCGCTGGCTCGCCGAACAGGGTGAAGCGCCCGCGCACACCGTCGACGCCGAGTCCGTTGCCGACGTCGAAGCTGTTCAGGCACCCGCCTGACCTGAACTTTTCCTTTCCAACTTCATTCTCTGAGTCCATCTGAGGAGGACATCACCATGGGTGCAAACACGGTCGTCGTCAACGACACCACTTTCAAGGACACCGTCCTCGGTGCCGACAAGCCGGTTCTGGTCGACTTCTGGGCGACCTGGTGCGGCCCGTGCCGCATGGTCGCCCCGGTTCTCGAGGAGATCGCGCGCGACCACGGCGACAAGCTCACCATCGCCAAGCTGGACGTCGATGAGAGCCCGGCCACCGCGCGCGACTTCCAGATCATGTCGATCCCGACCATGATCCTGTTCGACAAGGGTCAGCCGGTGAAGACAATCGTGGGGGCCAAGGGCAAGGCGGCACTGCTCCGCGAGCTCGATTCGGTGGTCGGCCAGTCGGCCTGACCTGCATTTTCTTCTGATCCGCGGCGAGAGTCCGACGGGTGAACGACGTTGTCGTGGGCCCGCGGGCTCTCGTCGTTGGTAGTCTCGGCCCGGGTCCCCGACCATGAGGGACACGAGCCGACAACGACGCCGCTGGACCTGTTCCAGTTTGGTGTAGTGAACTTCAGCTGAGAGAATGCAGGCTGATGCTGACCGGTGCCGCAGTGATGTGGTCCGCCAGATCTCGCCGGCAGGGCGTCACCCTGCCGCGATTCGTACGAGGGGTGACGACATGCCATTGTTCCGACTTGGGGATCACGGCTCGGCGGTGGCCGAGATCCGCGCCATCCTGGTCGGGCTCGGTCTGTTGCCCGAGGGTGGGGAACCTGTTTTCGACGAAGCCTGTGACCGGGCACTTCGGGCGTTCCAGCAGCAGCGCGGTCTGATCGTCGACGGAATCGTCGGACCCGCGACCTACCGGGTTCTTCGCGAGGCCTCGTATCGTCTCGGTGCCCGTGTGCTCTCGTACCAGCTGTCGGCACCCATGGTCGGCGACGACGTCGCGACCCTGCAGCATCGACTCCAGAACCTCGGCTACTACACCTCGCTCGTCGACGGAATCTTCGGGCTCAACACCCACAACGCAGTCTGTCTGTACCAGAGTGAATACGGTCTGGCGTCTGACGGGATCTGTGGTCCGGCGACTCTGCGGTCTCTCGA
Source organism: Gordonia alkanivorans NBRC 16433 (assembly GCF_000225505.1). GTDB lineage: Bacteria > Actinomycetota > Actinomycetes > Mycobacteriales > Mycobacteriaceae > Gordonia > Gordonia alkanivorans. Next base: position 174,747 of record NZ_BACI01000120.1, read on the forward strand.
GCGTCTCGGCACGCGTGTGACCGGTGGTTCGCCGTATGCGATCCGTCAGGAGGAGCAGGTTCGACGCTCCGGTCCGCAGCTGTCGGGCAAGCGGATCCTCATCGATCCGGGTTCCGGCGGGCTGCATCCGCTGTCGACCGGTGACCTCGCCGAACGCGAATCCGATCTTCTCTGGGATCTGGGAGCGCGTCTCGAGGGCCGCATGGCCGCCGCCGGGATGCAGACCTTCCTGTCTCACGATGGTCGGGGCCGGCCGGGTGACAACGAACGCGCCCGAGTCGCGAACCTCATGGACGCCGACCTGATGATCTCGCTGCGTTGCGGTCATTACCGCAACGTGCAGGCCAACGGCGTCGCGTCGTTCTACTTCGGCAACAACCAGAACTCTTTCTCGACGATCGGTCGCAATCTCGCCGGGTTCATCCAGCGCGAGATCGCCGCTCGCACACCGCTTGCCGATTGTCGGACGCACGAGCGCACGTGGGATGTCCTGCGGCTCACCAGAATGCCGGTCGCCCTCATCGACGTCGGCTACATCACCAACCCGGATGATGCCGCGGTCCTTGCCGATTCGGATTGGCGCAATGTCATCGCGGATGCCATCCTGGTGGCCGTGAAGCGGTTGTACCTGCTCGATCAGGACGATCGTCCTACGGGCACTTACACTTTCGCGGACCTTCTGGCTGCGGAGAACGCTTCGCGCTGACGCGCCCCCGACCGGATCCCACCGGGACAGCTGTGCGCTGCCGTCCGATGAGATCGATCTCGGCCATCACCACAAGCTTCTCCAGGGCGCTCTCCACCTCGAACTTCCAGCCGAGTCCTTGGTCGAGCTCCAGACGGAACCGCGGAAAGCGGTGATGCGATGAGACGACGTCGAATCCGGAGTTCTTGAGGAACGACGCGTCGATCATGCACGTGGTGCACAAGTCCGCCTGTGAGTCCTCGAGAATCTCCCGCGCGACTTCGATGATCTCTTCGTCCGTCCAGAAATCGAGATCGGCGAGACCTCCACCGGCGACGGCCCCACCCGTCTCCGAAGATCCGGATGGTGTGGCACCGAGCGTCGAGCCGAACTCGGCCCCGCCGGCACCGTTGCGAACCAGTCCGAAGGATTCGACCGCGCGGACACCGCGGCGAATCAGATCACCGACGACTGCGTCGAGCAGAATCGTCGCGACTTCCTCGTGGCCCGGCTCGGTTCGGATGCTTGTGAGTAGTACGGCATCGTGACTGACCGGGGAAGTGGGGAAGTGCTGCGAGCGAGGCACCCTGTTCGGCGGTGCGTAGAACGCCGTACCGATGACGGAGTTGGTCGTTGATTCGATCGCGACCTGTCCGCACGCGCCCCACTCGAGCAGCAGCCCGGAGATCCAGGCCTCCTTGTCGAACTCGCTCTCGTAGGACTCACCGTTGGTGGTCGGTTCGACTTCCCAGAAGACACATCGCCGGGTGTGGTGGGGGAGCGACTCGAAAGATCCGAGTTCCAGCCGCACAATCGACACGCTCATGTCACCTAGCTCCGAACCGAAGACCTGAATCTACGAAACATATTGGGCTGCAGACCATTTCGAAATCCAGGTCGCCGCTTGATCCATCAATCGTCACTGTGACATTACTTCCGCATCCGGCTGGTACCGAGAATACCGCGGTGGAATTCACTTGTTCGGATCGATGAACTGAACGATGCGTTCCAAGTCATCAACCGATCCGAACTCCACGACAATCTTCCCTTTCCGCTTCCCTAGACTGACTGTAACCCTGGTGTCCAGGCTGTCGGACAGTCTCTCGGCGAGGTCCTGGAGTCCAGGCATCTGCATCGGCTTGCGCTTGGGTGCGGCCGGCTTCGCCTCAGGTCCGTCCCCGCGGTTGGCGAGAGTGACAGCTTCCTCGGTCGCGCGAACCGACAGGCCCTCGGCAACGATTCGCGCGGCGAGAGCCTCCTGTGCGTCGCTTCCTGTCTCGAGGGCGAGGAGGGCGCGAGCATGCCCAGCGGACAGAACGCCCGCCGCGACTCGTCGCTGGACCGGGATGGGCAGCTTCAGCAAGCGGATCATATTGCTGATGAGCGGGCGTGAGCGGCCGAGCTTGGCTGCGAGCTGTTCGTGGGTGACACCGAACTCTTCGAGAAGCTGTTGGTAGGCGGCCGCCTCTTCCAACGGATTCAGCTGAGCGCGGTGGATGTTCTCGAGCAGTGCGTCGCGCAGCATGTCGCCATCAGCTGTCTCGCGGACGATGGCCGGGATGGCCTCGAGACCGACCTCCTGGCTCGCCCGCCACCGGCGCTCACCCATGACGATCTGGTAGGCGACACCGTCAGCCGTCGGCTCTTTCAGGCGCCGTACGACGATCGGCTGCATCAAACCGAACTCGCGGATCGAGTGGACCAGCTCGGACATCTGCTCGTCGTCGAAGACCGTCCGGGGCTGGTTCGGGTTCGGCTGAATCTGTTTGGGCGGGATCTCCCGGTAGACGGCGCCGGCCTCTTCGCGGCTCAATACGTCGACCGCTGAGGCGCCGGCAGGGGAGGAATGGCCGTCGACGGCAGGCGACGGGCCCTTCCCGATGACGACGTCGGCAGCGGCGTTGCCCAGTCTGGGAGCGCTCGACTGGTCCTCGGTGGGACCGGTCGGAATGAGTGCGGCCAGTCCACGACCGAGTCCGCCTCGTCGCTGCGCGGTGTCCCGTTGACTCATGCCTCTACCTCCACTCGGAACCGGATCTGTGTCGTCATGCCTGAGCGCTTTCCGCTGCGCCGCGGAGAGCCAGTTCGCGCGCCGCATCCAGGTAACTCATCGCGCCACGTGAACCGGGATCGTACTCGATGATCGTCATCCCGTAACCGGGTGCCTCGGACACCTTCACACTGCGGGGGATGATCGTGCCGAGCACCTTGTCGCCGAAGTGGCGACGGACTTCTTCGGCCACCTGGTCGGCCAGCTTGGTCCGACCGTCGTACATCGTTAGGACGATCGTCGACACGTGCAACTCGCGGTTGAGGTGCGCCTGAACGAGCTCGATGTTCCGGAGAAGCTGTCCCACGCCCTCGAGTGCGTAGTACTCGCACTGGATCGGGATGAGGACCTCACGGGCGGCGACCATCGCGTTGACGGTCAGCAGGCCGAGTGACGGCGGGCAGTCGATGAAGACGTAGTCGAGCTGATACTCGGCAAGCACTTCGTCCGAGAGGGCGTTGCGGAGCCTGTTCTCGCGCGCCACCAGGGACACGAGTTCAATCTCGGCACCGGCCAGATCGAGTGTCGCGGGGACGCAGAAGAGACCCTGTTGGCTCGGCGACTCCTGGATGGCCTCCTGGAGCGTCACCTCTCCGAGGAGGAGTTCATAGACGGAGGCGATGTCCTCGGCGCGATGGTCGATACCCAGGGCCGTACTCGCGTTGCCCTGCGGGTCGAGATCAACGACGAGCACGCGAAGTCCACGCAGAGCCAGACCGGCAGCCAGGTTCACCGCAGTGGTCGTCTTGCCGACGCCACCCTTCTGGTTCGCGACCGTCATGATGCGGGTTTGCTGCGGGCGGGGGAGTTGGCCGGCACCGCCAGGTGTCAGGACCTGACTCGCGCGCTCCGCAGCCATGGCGATCGGGGTGTCGGCGTATGGTTCGCCCGCGACGTGCGGGGCTCCAGCGGGTGGCGTTTCACGTGAAACGTTCGGGTCTTGCTCGACCACGCGGGCACTCCTTTGACCTACTTGGTAGGCGTTCGAGTTGTCGGGTCCAGGGGACGTCGCCCCGGTTCCAACTGATGCAGAATCGTCAACGGCAGCGCGCTGAGTCGCACTGCCAGGACGCTTTCTATTCTGCGCCTTACGCGGACTCCATACCAATTCAGAACTCCCTCTGTGTGACACCGTCGGCACAATCGGCCGCACTACCGCGGATGATCCAGGCGATGCTCATCGCCGTCGCTGCTTTCTCGCGGCCCGCTCTGCCTTCGTCCCCACCACGACAGTCGTCGGGGTCTCGAGTATGGCCCCGCACGTGATTACCCGGAGGTCACTGATTCCGGTCCTCCCGACGACCGCGCGATCCCGCTCGATCTCCTCGGCCGCAGACGATCCCTTGATCGCGATCATCCGTCCGCCCCCACGAACAAGGGGAGCGGACCATTTGGCGAGCCGCTCAAGCGGTGCGACAGCCCTGGACGTCACCACGTCCGCAAGACCTACGCCCGCGCGGACCGCCTTCTCCTCCGCACGGCCGCGGACGACTGCCACGTTCTCGAGGCCGAGGGTCTGGACTGCTCGCTCAAGGAAGGTACTACGACGAAGCAGCGGCTCGATCAGAGTGATGGACACATCCGGCCGTGCGATGGCGAGCGGTAAACCGGGTAGGCCCGCACCGCTCCCGACGTCGAACACGATCTCGTTCTTCTCGATCAGTTCGCCGATGACTGCACAGTTGAGGATGTGCCGATCCCACAGACGAGGAACCTCTCGGGGTCCCATCAGGCCGTGGTCGATGCCATCGGTGGCCAGAATTCGCCAGTAACCCTCCGCCAGTTCCTTACGTTCACCGAACACCGCGTCCGCCGAGGCCGGCGGGGTCTGCAGTGAATCAAGGTCGGGATGGTCATCGGGTTGAGCGTCTGACGACACTGCGCCTCCGTTTCTAGTTGGTCCTATGACAGTGTTTCACGTGGAACCTGGCGGGACTCACGGTCGGTGCACATGGAGCCCGGAGGCACATTTCTCACGTGAAACCACATTGGTGTTATTCGATGGACCGCTGAACTCGTAGTCGCATGACCGGAGCAGAGTTGCCGATCCACGGCCCGGCGGACGAGTCGTTGGTCATGACGCCGAATCCAAACGCCCAGTTCTAACTCAATCGCTTGTCGTGCCACAGCTGGATCCGGTCGACGAGAGAGGAGCCCGGGGAAGCACTGTCGGATGCTCACCGCTACGCGTCATCACGGCACGGCGGCTTCTGGGGGGAGGGGAGCAGTCAACTCGCGATGCGGGCCTGCGCACCGACTCAACCCCGTCTGCTCTCAACCCCATTTGCTTCGTACCTCTCAAGTGTCCCTCACGATGGACGACGCTTCGCGGCTCGGACGCCGACGAGATCTCAATCGGTCGCGAAAGGGTTGGATGAATCGGGGCCGGCAGAACGGGGCATTCATTACGGTGGCGGGGCCTAGGCACGCTTCTCGACTTCGGGCCGAGCGACGCCGCGTACACCGCGCTGGTTCCCGTGGACCTCAGCACCGCCCCGTTTCACGTGAAACCAGATCGGCGACAGATGACGCGAGTCATGTCGCTGCCCGCCACGAAGGGCGACATCTACCATCATGCGAGCCTGCCAGCACTCACCGGCCCGCAACCAGACCGGCACACTCACTAGAACCTCGGCTTCCTATGAAGGGACCGGTGAGAGTCTCTGTGGGGGGGACACTCCACAATCAGCATCGCACTTCGATTGCATCGAACCCGCGAACGGATGGCCGCCAAGGGATGCAGACGGATTCGCGGAGTCGCATCGGGCCGCAATGAGCCGATCCAAAATGAAACGACACGTGACAAATCAAGCCCGATGACTGAGGTCGCGGAGATCCGGTGCCATAGTTGGCCGGAGGGCGTCGAATCGACGGCTCTTCGCCGCGCACGAGAACCCATAACGTCCCCTCACGCGAGAACTGACGAAGGCCCCAAAGACCGACGTTTCACGTGAAACAACACCCCTGTAATTTCTCGCAGCCATTCGAGCGTCGGGAACCTTGAAGGGGAGGGGAGCCCGGAAACGACTCAGGCCCCGACCGACGGTCGGGGCCTGAGTGCAACTTGGTAGTCCGGGCGACTACTACTCGGGGAGGACCACCACGCGACGCTTGGGCTCGGCGCCCTCGCTCTCGCTCACGACACCGTCGACGGCGGCGACCGCATCGTGGACGATCTTGCGCTCAAACGGAGTCATCGGATCCAGCGCCTCGCGCTCGCCCGACTTGAGGACGCGCTCGGCGACCTCGCGGCCGAGACGGGCCAGGCGGTCACGACGATCGGCACGCCACCGGGCGATGTCGAGCATCAGCCGGCTGCGCTCACCGGTCGCCTGCTGGACCGCGAGACGGGTCAGTTCCTGCAGGGCGTCGAGAACCTCACCCTTACGGCCGACGAGCTTCGTCAGGTCGTCACCGCCGTCGATGCTGACGACGGCACGATCACCGTCGACATCGAGGTCGATGTCTCCGTCGAAGTCGAGGACGTCGAGCAGCTGCTCGAGGTAGTCGCCCGCGATCTCGCCCTCTTCGACGAGGCGATCTTCGTCGTCCTCGTCATCGTCCTCGTCGTCGTCCTCGTCATCGTCGAAGTCCTCGGCGGACTCGTCGGTGACGTCGGTGTCGGCAGCGGTGTCCGCGCCGGTGGACTCGGCGGTGGACTCGGTCTGGTCTTCGGTCGTGGCCTTGGCGTCGTCCTGCGCCTCGGTCTCGGTTCCGGTTTGAGTTGCAGTCTCTGCTGTCATCTCATTCACCTAACTGTGTGCTTCTTCGAACAAGTCTTGTGCGGTCATCGCTTGCCGCGTTTCTTACCGCTCTTGGCGGTGGACTTCCCGCCCCGGTTGGGGGGTTGCTTCTTGGAACCCGGACCGGCGCCGGCGTTCGAGCGCGTCGGTTTCTGTCCCGGCTTCGGCTTCGCGCCCGGCCCGGAGTCCGTGGCGCCGCTGGGGGAGGAGTCGCTCGTCGCATCCGCGTCGTCGGTCGCACCCGCCTTGGTCATGGACACCGCTGTCGTCTCCGAGTTGCCGGATTCGTCTGCGGCTGCATTGCGTTTCTTCTGGCGGTCCGGACGCACACCCGGCTTGGGGGCATTCGCCTTCAGCTTCTCCTGCTTGAGGAGCTTGGCCTCTTCCTCTTCCTTGGCGATCTTGCCGAAGACCAGGTGCTGCTGGCCGTAGGTCCAGATGTTGTTGCTCATCCAGTAGAGGAGGATCGCGACGGGGAAGAACGGACCGGTGACCAGGATGCCGATGGGGAAGATGTAGAGCGCGAGGTTGTTCATCATCCGCGTCTGCGGATTCTCCAGTGCAGCCTCGGGCTGACGCTGCACCGAGGCGCGCGAGTTCATGTGGGTGGCGATCGAAGCGACGATCATCATCGGCACCACGACGTAAGCAATCTGCGGGCGGGTGAAGTCGATCGGGGCACCCGGCTCGACGAAGGCCTGGAACTCGGTCGACGGTTCGACGAGATACGACGACAACGGGACGCCGAACAGGCGCGCGTCGAGGAAGTTCTGCACCTGCTCCGCGCTGAATACGTAGTTGCCCTGCGACCGGGTCTCGGCGGCGCTCATGCCGAGCTGCCCCATGCCGGTGCCCATACGGTTGAACGAACGCAGCACGTGGAACAGACCGATGAACACCGGGATCTGCAGCAGCATCGGCAGACAGCCGAGCATGGGGTTGAACCCGTGCTCCTTTTGGAGCTTCTGCATCTCTTCGGTCATCTTGACCCGGTCCTTGGCGTACTTCTTCCGAATCGCCTGGAGCTGCGGGTTGATTTCCTGCATCTTCTTCGTGGTGCGAATCTGCTTCACGAAGGGCTTGTAGAGAATTGCACGCAGGGTGAAGACGAGGAACACCACGGACAATGCCCAGGCGATGCCGTCGCCACCGGGACTGGCGGGCGTGACGTAGCTGAAGAGCCAATGCCACACCCACATGATCCCGGACACCGGGTAGTAGATGAAGTCGAGCACGGGTCAGTACCCCTTACTTGTTGTTCTCTAGGTGGAATCGTTCCGCCGGGACGGTGGCTGATGGGTCCGGCCATCGTGGGCCGACTGCGGCCCGCCGGAGAGTTCACGGATCCGGCCGCAGAGATCGCTCCACAGTTCGCGGGGACCTTTGTCGGGAACCGGGTCGTATCCGGGCTTGTGCCACGGACCGCACTTGAGGAGCCGGACCGTCGCCAGCAGAGAGCCGTACAAGAAGCCGTGACGTTCGAGGGCCTCCACTGCATAACCCGAGCAGGTCGGTTCGAACCGGCACGTGGGCAGCCGCAGCGGCGATACCCAGGTCCGGTAGAGCTCGATGAGAAAGATGACCGTGCGGCGGGGGAGCAGATGGGCTACCCGGCGCATCCGGGCGATGACGGTGAGCTGATCGTCCGCGTCCGCGGGCGAGTCGGTCCGAGTGTTCGGAGTCGACGATGACGGGGTGGGGAGGGGGCCGATCCACGGTCATTCAGCTCGGCGTCGATCATCGTCCGACACCCGCCCCGGTCGGTGTGCCTGCGGTGGGCGTCATCTCGATGACCCGCCGGCTGGTCAAAGCCGATCGCAGTTGATCCGCCAGTTCTTCACTGGTCCTGTCCGCGGCGCCGCGTCGAGCGCGGATCACCACGTATGTCTCGACGGCCGGACAGAGATGCCGCGTAGCCGCGAACGCGGCCCGCAGCCGTCGTGCGACGGCATGGCGGACCACGGCGTTGCCCACCGACTTACTCACGACAAGGCCGAGCCAGGGTCCACCTGTCATGGCGACGTCGCGGCGTAACCCGGTCGGATCCGGCCACTGTGGGCCGACCGGTGCCAGGTGTACGACGAAGTCACGAGCATTCACCCGCGCACCGGACTTCAGGGTGCGTGAGAAGTCGGATCCACGAGAGATCCGATGAGAAGACGCAGTCATCATCAGCTGACCGGACCCGGAGGATCCGGTGGGTAGCCGACGATCAGGCGGTGAGCTTCGCGCGGCCCTTGTTACGGCGGCTGCTGACGATCGCACGGCCGGCGCGGGTCCGCATACGCAGACGGAAGCCGTGCACGCGCGAACGACGACGGTTGTTCGGCTGGAAAGTACGCTTGCCCTTGGCCACGGTGACTCCTTGTGCTCCCTGTGAGCACGCCGGTTACCCGCACGTGACCCACATGTTGTCGTTGGTCGTTGATCCAGGACGGTGCCGAACTCTTGTCGGTGATGAACTCGGCGAACATGACAAAACGCCGCGCAAATCCGCAACCTGGATGACCAGTCGAGACTACTGACAGCGCGCGCTCAAATCAAACGCGGTCGTCGGGGCAGCAGAACAGTCTCTCACCAGGTGTGTTCTGGAGCACGCGGATCGCGACAATCAGTCTGAACGAGTCAATTGTCCCGATCGCTTTGTAGCCCGCCGACACCTCTGTTAGGTTCTGTCAGAGCGTCGGCCACGAACCCCCGCCGGACACCAATGAAGTGTCGCCGGGATCCGAGGTTACCGACCAAAGTCCCAAGTTCGTCATCACCGTTGTACACAGGTGTGGATAACTCTGTGGAGAGATGCGGTCGATGACGTGGGGTGCCCCGGCCCGCGTCAACGCTGGTAGTTTTCCGGGTCAGGAGGCCAGCCCCGTGACTTCAGACCGCGACACATTCGGTGAGGTGTGGCAACAGGTCGTCGCCGAACTCAACGACGACGAAGCCGCACGTGACCACGAACCACTGACCCGCCAGCAGAAGGCGTGGCTGTCACTGGTCCGACCCCTCACCCTGACCGAGGGTTTCGCCCTCCTCACCGTGCCGACCGCTCTGGTCCAGGAACAGATCGAGCGGAATCTGCGCGAGACGATCCGTTCCGTGCTGAGCCGTCACCTGAACGAGCCGGTCGATCTCGGCGTCCGAATCCAGACACCCCGCAACGACGAGCCGATGCCCGAGCCGGCCGCGCCCGAACCCCGCGTGGTCAACGGCGCGGCGCCGGTCGACTACTCCGCGGTCCCGGGCGCGGCGATCGGTGCCGGCTTCCCGGCGACCCCGGGCGCCGGACCCGCGCCGGGTGGCGACACCGGCCGGCCGTCGGGCGACTGGGCCTCGTATTTCGCCGAGCGGCCGACCAGTACGCCGTCGCCGTCGGGCGCAAACCTGAACCCCAAGTACACCTTTGACACTTTCGTCATCGGTGCGTCGAACCGCTTCGCGCACGCGTCGGCGGTCGCGGTGTCCGAGGCTCCGGCACGGGCATACAACCCGCTGTTCATCTGGGGAGAGTCGGGACTGGGCAAGACCCATCTGCTCCACGCGGCCGGGCACTACGCCCAGCGCCTGTTCCCCGGGATGCGCGTCAAGTACGTCTCGACCGAGGAATTCACCAACGACTTCATCAACTCGCTGCGCGACGACCGGCGGGTGGCGTTCAAGCGTCGCTACCGCGACGTCGACGTGCTGCTGGTCGACGACATCCAGTTCCTCGTGGGTAAAGAGGGTATCCAGGAAGAGTTCTTCCACACTTTCAACACGCTTCACAACGCGAGCAAGCAGATCGTCATCTCGTCCGATCGCCCGCCGAAACAGCTTGCAACACTTGAAGATCGGCTCCGTACGCGATTCGAGTGGGGACTGATCACCGACGTCCAGCCGCCGGATCTGGAGACCCGCATCGCCATCCTGCGCAAGAAGGCGCAGATGGACAACATCGCCGTGCCCGACGACGTCCTCGAGCTGATCGCGTCGAAGATCGAGCGCAACATCCGGGAGCTCGAAGGTGCGCTGATCCGCGTGACGGCGTTCGCCTCACTCAACGACGCCGCCCTCGACAAGTCGCTTGCCGACGTCGTGCTGCAGGCGCTGCTGCCCAACTCGGGCACCCTCGAGGTCAGCGCCGCCAGCATCCTCGCGATCACCGCCGAGTACTTCGACATCTCGGTCGAAGAACTGCGGGGCCCCGGCAAGACGCGATCCATCGCCCAGGCACGTCAGATCTCGATGTACCTGTGCCGCGAGCTCACCGACCTGTCGCTGCCGAAGATCGGCGAGACGTTCGACCGTGACCACACCACGGTCATGTACGCCGAACGCAAGATCCGCAAGGAGATGGCCGAGCGCCGCAAGGTGTACGACCACGTCCAGGAGCTGACCGCCCGCATCAAGCAGCGTGCGGTGGGCTGACACTCCTCTTCTCTGCTCTCCACGCGCCTCTCGTGCCTTGCACGGGAGGCGCGTTTCGTGTGTCAAGGGCGTGTGCAGGCCTGGACGCCGTCATATCCCGATTCCTGAGGTGCGAGCGTGGGGGAGCCTCAGAGGGGCGAGACGGCGCACTGGGCCTTCGAGGCTCGTCGCCACGCTCCTCGCACCTCAGGCAGCGGTAGCCGGCTCTCGCACCTCGCTCCTCGCACCTCAGGCAGCGGTAGCCGGCTCTCGCACCTCGCACCACCCGGGAAGAGATGACACCACTGTCCGCCGGCCCCGCACGGACGTCGGATCCATCACCGAGAACCACAACTCTGTTCCCCGGGTCGAGACTGACACGTCGATCTTCTGTGTTCTCGCACACTCGGATCGGCCGTCTGGAATGACAATTTTCAGGTCCTGAGGCTGTGGATCGGCATGGGATAACAGCCGAAGACCTGTGCACCGACGGTGGACGCCGCGCGAACAACAAGTTTTGTCCACAGACTCTTTGGATTCGACTCAACGACGCTCCACCGGTCATGCACACCCGCGCACCCCGTCCGACTGGCCCGATGTAACTGTTGTCCACAGATTCCACAGTTCCTATTACTGAGATGGATCCCTCTCTAAAGAGAAATCTTTTGTAAGAAGGACTGTGCACAAACACCCATCCGCGGGCCCTGCAGGCCCGTCCTCCCGGATGGACTGAGTTGGCCCCAACCATCCCGGCATCGGCGGTCGCGTTCTACAGTGGGATTCCCGGATGTGGGACGTGATCGACCATGCCGTCGTTTCGGCTCCGGCATGCCGACGATCCGCACGAGAGAGAAGGGCAATCTCCCAGCATGAAGTTCCGTGTCGCACGTGACGAGTTCGCTGATTCCGTCGCCTGGGTTGCTCGAAGCCTGCCCTCTCGTCCGCCGGTACCGGTTCTGGGCTGTGTGGTGCTCAACGTCGGCGAGACCGGTCTGACCGTCTCGGGATTCGACTACGAGGTCTCGGCCCAGGAGAACCTGGGTGCCGAGGTGGCCGAGCCCGGCCAGGTGCTGGTCTCCGGTCGCCTGCTGGCCGACATCACCAAGGCCCTGCCCAACAAGCCCGTCGACGTGACCCTTGACGGCTCCCGCGTTGCGATCACCTGCGGTAGCGCCAAATTCTCCCTGCCGACGATGCCGGTCGAGGACTACCCGCAGCTGCCCGACGTCCCGGCCATCACCGGCACGATCCCCTCACAGCTGTTCGCCGAGGCGATCTCCCAGGTCGCCGTCGCCGCCGGCAAGGACGACACCCTGCCGATGCTGACCGGCGTGCGCGTCGAGATCGAGGGCAACTCCGTGGTCCTCGCGGCCACCGACCGTTTCCGCCTTGCTGTGCGCGAATTGCAGTGGGAGCCTTCGGACCCCGACACCAAGGGGGCGGTTCTGGTCCCGGCCAAGACGCTCTCCGAAAGCGCCAAGACCGCGGGCGCCGAGGGCACCGGCGTCGTCTCGCTGGCCTTCGGCAGCGGTGCGGCCATCGGATCCGACGGCATCCTGGGCATCCTCGGCGAGACCAAGAAGACCACCACCCGCCTGCTCGACGCGGAGTTCCCGAAGTTCCGCCAGCTGCTGCCGGCCAGCCACACCGCGGTCGCGACCATCGACAGCGCTCCGCTGATCGAGGCGATCCGCCGCGTCGCTCTGGTCGCCGAGCGCGGTGCGCAGGTCCGGATGGAGTTCACCGAGGGATCCGTGCTCCTCACCGCCGGTGGCGACGAGGCGGGCAAGGCCGAGGAAGAGCTGCCCGTGTCGTTCCACGGCGAGCCGCTGACCATCGCCTTCAACCCTGGCTACCTGCAGGACGGTCTGTCGGCGATCAACGCCGACAGCGTCGACTTCGGTTTCACCACCCCGAGCCGTCCGGCGGTCCTGCGTCCGGCCAGCGGCGAGGATCCGGTCGCCGACGAGTCCGGCGCCTACGTGGCCCCCGAGAGCGCGTTCAGCTACCTGCTGATGCCGGTCCGCCTGCCGGGCTGACCCGCGCCGCGCACCCAGCCGATCACCGCAACCGACCGTGTTCGTACGTGAGCTGCACCTGAGGGATTTCCGCTCGTGGCAGGCCGTCGACCTCGATCTGCGGCCCGGCCCGACGGTCTTCACCGGCCGGAACGGCTTCGGCAAGACCAACCTGCTCGAGGCGCTGTTCTACCTGGCGACCCTGCGGTCGCACCGGGTGAGTTCCGATGCTCCGCTGGTGCATTCCGGATCCGCGTCGGCCCTGGTCACCGCCACCGTCGAGAACGAGGGCCGGGAGCTGACCGCGGAACTGCGCATCAACGCCGAAGGTGCCAACAAGGCGTCGATCAACCGCAGTCCCGCCCGACGATCCCGCGATCTGCTCGGGATCCTGCGGACCGTGCTGTTCGCTCCCGAGGATCTCTCGCTCGTCCGGGGGGATCCCGGCGACCGGCGACGTTTCATCGACGAACTCGTCGCCCAGCGCGGTCCACGGTGGGTGGCCGCTCGCGCCGACTACGACCGGGTGCTGCGACAGCGGTCGGCGCTGCTCAAGACGGCGGCCGCGGCGCTGCGGCGCGGCGGTGACCAGGCCGAGTCGGTCATCAGCACGCTCGATGTATGGGACGGTCAGCTCGCCGATCTGGGCGGACAGGTGACCGCGGCACGGCTGCAGGTCCTGGCCGAGCTGGAACCACATTTCACCCGCTCCTACGCGTCGATCGCGCCGCATTCGCGGCCCGCGACCCTGCGCTATCGGCCCGCCGGCGGCGTCGAAGTCGAGACGGCCACGGCCGAGTCGATCAGCGAGATCCTCACCGCTCGTCTGAGCGACTTGCGCGACAAGGAGATCGATCGCGGTATGTGCCTGGTCGGTCCGCACCGTGACGACATCGACATCGTGCTCGGCACCGACGTAGCGAAAGGCTTTGCCTCCCACGGTGAATCGTGGTCGCTCGCACTCGCTCTGCGGTTGGGCTCCGTCGAACTGACGCGCGCCGAGGGGATCGAACCGGTCATCATGCTCGACGACGTCTTCGCCGAACTCGACGCCAAGCGTCGGGAGAAACTGGTGGAGTTCACCGCCGGCGCCGAGCAGTTGCTGATCACCGCAGCGGTCGCCGACGACATCCCGGGCGAGATCGGTGGCCGTCGGATCCTCGTCGACGTCGTCGAGGACGCAGACGGTCGCCGGTCGACGGTCGTCGGAGACGAGTCGGATTCACCGCCCGAACGCGTCGGGGAACCGGTGAGCGGGGTCTCCGATGAGTGACGAAGCACCTTCGTCGCGTCCCGACGCAGCCGGGGAGCCGTCGAACCGGCCGATCGAACCGGGCGAACTCGGCGGATACGAACGTGCCCGGAAGGCTCTGGAGGAGGCCCGCGCCGCGGCGCGGGCGGCCGGGAAGTCGGTGGGACGCGGTCGCGCGTCACCCGTGCGCCGCACACCGCGGGGTGCCCAGACACGTAAGCGATGGTCAGGGTCGGGTCCCGATGCGCGGGATCCGCAGCCCTTCGGTCGTCTCGTCGGCGGTCTGGCGAAGGACCGCGGCTGGCAGGAGAAGATCGGCGAAGGCACCCTGTTCGGCATGTGGGACCAGATCGTGGGAGCCGACATCGCCGCACACGCGAAGCCGATCGAGTTGCGGGACAACGTACTTCACGTGCAGGCCGAGTCCACGGCATGGGCCACGCAGCTGCGGTACGTGCAGTCGCAGATCCTGGCGAAGATCGCGGCGGCCGTCGGAGACGGCGTGGTGAAGTCCCTGCGCATCAGCGGCCCCAAGGGTCCGTCGTGGCGTAAAGGCGAACGTCATGTGCGGGGGAGAGGCCCGCGGGACACCTACGGCTAGGCCGGGCTTAGCAGACTCGTCCGCACATTACTAGTCGATGTGCCCCGTGAGCCGACTTTCCTCCCCAAGCCACGATCGAACCGGGCTAGTCCCAAGAAAATCGATCTGAGGGCCTGTTAGCGGCCCCGGATGCACGTTCCTGGGCAAGTCAGGCAGTACACTGTGAGGTGTTGTCCCGACAGGGGACCACCAAACGGCAGAACGACCGCCGCCTTCAGGCAACCCGGGAAGTCCCGGGCATACCTGTGTGCGCATCGACCTGCCCGCCCCCTGGTCGAGTAGATCGAAGACGGATCTCGGGTACCTGGGATCCGCCGATGAGCAGAACAGGAGCGGACGCACCTCGTGGCCGACACCAACGACACCGGACCCAAGAAGAGCAAGAAGAAGCCGTCGGAGTACGGCGCGGACTCGATCAACATCCTCGAAGGTCTGGAAGCCGTCCGCAAACGGCCCGGCATGTACATCGGTTCCACCGGTGAACGCGGCCTGCACCACCTGATCTGGGAGGTCGTCGACAACTCGGTCGACGAGGCGATGGCCGGCTTCGCGAGCCGCGTCGACGTGACCCTCCTCGAGGACGGCGGAGTCCAGGTCGTCGACGACGGTCGTGGCATCCCGGTGGAGAAGCATCGGACCGGTGTGCCCACCGTCGAGGTCGTCATGACCCAGCTGCACGCCGGTGGCAAGTTCGACTCGGATTCCTATGCGGTGTCCGGTGGTCTGCACGGCGTCGGCATCTCCGTGGTGAACGCCCTCTCGACCAAGGTCGAGCTGGAGATCGCGCGCGACGGTCACAACTGGACACAGGCCTATTCCTACGCCAAGCCGGGTGCCCTGGAGCAGGGCGATGCCACTCGCAAGACCGGTACGACGGTGCGGTTCTGGCCGGATCCCGACATCTTCACCGAGACCACCAGATTCAACGCCGAAACCGTGGCGCGTCGTCTGCAGGAGATGGCCTTCCTCAACAAGGGTCTGACCATCACGCTGACCGATCAGCGCCCCCAGGCCGTCGAGCCGCCCGGCGATCCCAACGGCGACGAGGACGCACCCACGACCGATGTCGCCGAGGTCGTCCTGTCGGAGACCGAGAAGGCCCAGGCCGCAGCCAAGCCGAAGACCCGGACGTACCACTACCCGGACGGGCTCGTCGACTACATCAAGCACCTCAACCGCACGAAGCAGTCGATCCACAACACGGTCATCGGGTTCAGCGCCAAGGGCGAGGGACACGAGGTCGAGATCGCGATGCAGTGGAACGCGGGTTACTCGGAGTCGGTCCACACCTTCGCCAACACGATCAACACCCATGAGGGCGGCACGCACGAAGAGGGCTTCCGCGCGGCGCTGACCAGCACGGTCAACAAGTACGCCCTCGAGAAGAAGCTCATCAAGGAGAAGGACGGCAAGCTCACCGGCGACGACATCCGCGAGGGTCTCGCCGCCGTCATCTCGGCGAAGGTCTCCGACCCGCAGTTCGAGGGCCAGACCAAGACCAAGCTCGGCAACACCGAGATCAAGGGCTTCGTCCAGCGCACCTGCAACGAGCACCTCGGTCACTGGTTCGAGGCGAACCCCGCCGAGGCCAAGATCATCATCAAGAAGGCCGCCGACTCCGCCCAGGCCCGCATGGCCGCGCGTCGTGCGCGAGAGATGGTGCGCCGCAAGACCGCAACCGACATCGGCGGCCTCCCCGGCAAGCTCGCCGACTGCCGCAGCAACGACCCCACCAAGTGTGAGGTCTACATCGTGGAGGGCGACTCGGCCGGCGGTAGCGCCAAGTCCGGCCGCGACTCGATGTATCAGGCGATCCTTCCGCTGCGCGGCAAGATCATCAACGTCGAGAAGGCCCGTATCGACCGAGTTCTCAAGAACGCCGAGGTCCAGTCGATCATCACGGCCTTCGGTACCGGCATCCACGACGAGTTCGACATCGCCAAATTGCGGTATCACAAGATCGTGCTGATGGCCGACGCCGACGTGGACGGCCAGCACATCTCGACGCTGCTGTTGACGCTGCTGTTCCGCTTCATGCGACCGCTCATCGAGCACGGTCACGTCTTCCTGGCGCAGCCGCCGCTGTACAAGCTGAAGTGGCAGAAGTCGGCTCCGGAGTTCGCCTACTCCGACCGCGAACGTGACGGTCTCCTCGAGGCGGGACGTGCCGCCGGCAAGAAGATCAACACCGACGACGGTATCCAGCGCTACAAGGGTCTCGGCGAGATGAACGCCAAGGAACTGTGGGAGACCACCATGGACCCGGCGGTGCGCGTCCTGCGTCAGGTGACGCTCGACGACGCCGCGGCCGCCGACGAACTGTTCTCCATCCTCATGGGTGAGGACGTCGCCGCACGTCGAAGCTTCATCGCCCGTAACGCGAAAGACGTTCGCTTCCTTGATGTCTGATCACGGATCGAATGGATTCGCAGTGATCGGAGAAAGAACACACAATGACTGACACCACCCTGCCGCCTGCCGACGGTGAAGGCGACCGGATCGAACCTGTCGATCTCGGCCAGGAGATGCAGAAGAGCTACATCGATTACGCGATGAGCGTGATCGTGGGCCGCGCCCTCCCCGAGGTGCGCGACGGTCTCAAGCCGGTGCACCGCCGCCTGCTCTACGCATCCTTCGATGCCGGTTTCCGTCCCGACCGCAGCTACGTCAAGTCGGCGAAACCCGTTGCGGAAACGATGGGTAACTACCATCCCCACGGCGACACCGCGATCTACGACGCCCTGGTGCGCCTCGCACAGCCGTGGTCGATGCGCTACCCGCTCATCGACGGACAGGGCAACTTCGGTTCACGCGGTAACGACGGCGCGGCCGCCATGCGTTACACGGAGGCCCGCCTCACGCCGCTCGCGATGGAGATGCTCCGTGACATCGGCGAGGAGACAGTCGATTTCACGCCGAACTACGACGGCAAGACCCAGGAACCGACGGTACTGCCGGCCCGGATCCCGAACCTGCTGATCAACGGCTCCGGCGGTATCGCCGTCGGTATGGCCACCAACATGCCGCCGCACAATCTCAACGAGGTTGCGGATGCGGTGTTCTGGGCGCTCGAGCACCACGACGCCGACGACGAGACGACTCTCGCCGCCTGCATGGAATGCATCAAGGGACCCGACTTCCCCACGGCTGCACTGATCGTCGGTAGCCAGGGCATCAAGGACGCCTACACCACCGGCCGCGGCAGCATCCGCATGCGCAGCGTCGTCGACATCGAGGAGAACAAGGGAACCACCACACTGGTGGTCACCGAGTTGCCCTACCAGGTCAACCCGGACAACTTGATCCAGTCGATCGCCGAGCAGGTCAACGAAGGAAAGCTCAAGGGCATCAGCCGGATCGAGGACCAGTCCTCGGACCGCGTCGGCATGCGCATCGTGGTCACGCTGCGTCGTGACGCGGTCGCCAAGGTCGTGCTGAACAACCTGTACAAGCACAGCCAGCTCCAGACCAGCTTCGGCGCCAACATGCTGTCCATCGTCGACGGCGTGCCCCGCACCCTGCGTCTCGATCAGATGATCCGCTACTACGTGGCGCATCAGATCGACGTCATCGTGCGCCGCACCCGGTACCGGTTGCGCAAGGCCGAGGAACGCGCGCACATTCTGCGCGGTCTGGTGAAAGCCCTTGACGCACTTGACGAAGTGATCGCGTTGATCCGCCGGTCGGCCAACACCGACACCGCGCGCACGGGCCTCATCGAGCTGCTCGACATCGACGAGATCCAGGCCGACGCCATCCTGGCGATGCAGCTGCGTCGTCTGTCGGCGTTGGAACGCCAGAAGATCGTCGACGAACTGGCCGAGATCGAGCTCGAGATCGCCGATTACAAGGACATCCTCGACAAGCCGGAGCGTCAGCGCGCCATCGTGCGTGACGAGCTCAAGGAGGTCGTGGAGAAGTACGGCGACGCGCGTCGTACCAAGATCATCGCGGCCGACGGCGACGTCAGCGACGAGGATCTGATCGCCCGCGAGGACGTCGTGGTCACGATCACCGAGACCGGCTACGCCAAGCGCACCAAGACCGACCTCTACCGCAGTCAGCGTCGTGGCGGCAAGGGCGTGCAGGGCGCGGGCCTCAAGCAGGACGACATCGTCAAGCACTTCTTCGTCTGCTCGACCCACGACTGGATCCTGTTCTTCACCACCAAGGGTCGGGTCTACCGGGCGAAGGCCTACGAGCTGCCCGAGGCCAATCGCACCGCGCGTGGCCAGCACGTCGCCAACCTCCTGGCCTTCCAGCCGGAGGAGCGCATCGCCCAGGTCATCCAGCTCAAGACCTACGAGGACGCCCCGTACCTGGTACTCGCCACCCGCAACGGTCTGGTGAAGAAGTCCAAGCTCGTCGACTTCGACTCCAACCGCTCCGGCGGTATCGCCGCGATCAACCTGCGCGGCGAGGACGAACTCGTCGGCGCCCAGCTGTGCAGCAAAGACGATGATCTGCTGCTGGTGTCGCAGAAGGGCCAGTCGATCCGGTTCCACGCCGACGACGAGACCCTGCGCCCCATGGGCCGGCAGACCTCGGGTGTACAGGGCATGCGGTTCAACGCCGACGACACCCTGTTGTCGCTCAACGTGGTTCGCGAGGACACCTACCTGCTCGTCGCGACGTCGGGTGGGTACGCCAAGCGCACCGGCATGGACGACTACCCGGTCCAGGGTCGCGGCGGCAAGGGCGTGCTCACCATCGCCCACGATCGCCGGCGCGGTGAACTCATCGGCGCGCTCATCGTCGACGACGACTCGGAGCTGTACGCGATCACCTCGGGCGGCGGTGTCATCCGCACCGCGGCCAAGCAGGTCCGCAAGGCGGGACGCCAGACCAAGGGTGTGCGTCTGATGAACCTCGACGAGGGCACCACCGTCATCGCGATCGCCCGCAACGCCGACGAGCCGGAGGAGACGGACGCCTCGGAGTAGGCGTTAGGGTTGAGAACACGTGCAGCCGACCAGTCGGTGGCGGTAGAAAGTGACCCGACGCGTCGATGTCCATCGGCAGTGACGCCAGAGTGAGGGATTGCCTGTGAGCACACCGAACGAGCCGAGCCAGGAGCAGAACGGGCGCCCGTCCGGGAACCCGTCCGGTCCCGGAACGGGGACACCGACCGGTGGGCTGGTGCCGCCGTGGCAGCGCGGACCGGTCGAGGAATCGTCCGGTTCCGCGCCGACCGAGGCGTTCGGGCGTGAGGACGACTCGCGCCCGAACGCGCAGGACAACCCCGGCGGCCTGCCGCCGGAGTCTCGGGGCGGCCCGCCGCCGGAATCTCGGGGCGGCCCGCCGCCGCGGGGCATCGTGACCAACAGCGGCACGGCCGCGGCCAGCATGAGCGGTCAGCAGGCTCCCGTCACCAAGCTCGACAGTCCGCGTCGGCCGGGCTCCGCCGTCGCGACCGAGGAGCCCGGTTTCGTCGAGTCGCCGACGAGCACCATCGACCGGGAGAACCTGCCCGGACACGATCTGCCGGATCTCGATCAGATCCACCACACGGCCGATCTGAAGCGTCCTCCGGAGGCGCCGCCGGCCGCGGCACCGTCGAAGGTCGCGCCCCGGTCGGCACCGCGTCAGGTCGGGGCGGGTTCGGCTCTGCGCGCCGCGGTGCAGCTGCGTCGGATCGATCCGTGGGCGACGTTCAAGATCGCCGCGGTGCTGTCGTTCGTCGGATTCTTCATCTGGATGATCGCGGTCGCGGTGCTGTACCTGATCTTCGACGGCATGGGCATCTGGGATCAGGTGAACAACAGCTTCGGAACGCTCGTGGCGGACGAATCGAGCACCGCGGGGGATGTCATCGGGGCGGGTACCGTTTTCGGCGTGGCGGCTCTTCTGGGGGCCGTGAACGCCATCCTGTTGACGGCGATCGCGACGGTCGGCAGCTACATCTACAACATCTGTGCCGACCTCGTCGGCGGTGCCGAGGTGACGCTCGCGGATCTCGACTGAATCGAGCCTCTGACCAGCTGTTTTGGTTGGTGGGGGATCCGTCGGGTAACCTCACTTCTCGGTTCAAGGGCCTATAGCTCAGGCGGTTAGAGCGCTTCGCTGATAACGAAGAGGTCGGAGGTTCAAGTCCTCCTAGGCCCACTGCGACGGAAGTTTTCGGACTCCCAATTCGCATCCCGTCGACCGATTCCGGTCGGCACGGGGCCTTAGCTCAGTTGGTAGAGCGCTGCCTTTGCAAGGCAGATGTCAGGAGTTCGAATCTCCTAGGCTCCACCACTGCAAGAACCGCAACGCACCACCGGACCCCGGTGGTGCGTTTTGCTTCTCGGGCATATTCTCCGCACTCAGGCGCGGACATACTCGGTGAACGACACCCCGGTCTCGAACTCCCGGTTGCTGACCCGTTCGAACCGTCCCGGTGCGTACGTTCCGGGCGCGAACAGCGAGATCCCGTCCCCGAACAGCAGCGGTTGCCGTTTGAGCACCAGGCGATCGATCTCGCCGATCAACTGCGTCGCCAGCGACCCGCCCCCGCAGAGCCAGATGTCCTTGCCGCTCCGGGACTTCAGCTCCCGCACGAGTTCCACGGGATCGCGGTCGGTGAACGTCACGCCGTCGACCGGTTCCGGCTTTCGGTGGGTGAACACGTACTGGTCGAGATGCCGGTAGGGACTCGGCGCCTCCGGCAGGCCGACCGCGTAGGTGTCGGCGCCCATGAGGACGGTGTCGAAGCCGCCGCCGCTCTGGTCGATCCCGAGGGCCGTCGCGTAATCGGTCGGGATCGTGTCGGCGAAGCGCTCGTTGATGCCGACCATGTGGTCGCCCTCGACGAGAAAGGCGTCGAACTCGCCGTTCGGCCCCGCGATGTACCCGTCGAGGCTCACCGCCACGTAGTACACGAGTTCTCGCAATGCTCACTCCAATCACTTCAGATGTAGTGGTTAGGAATGTACAGCAGCTGCAGTGGTCGGCGCTATCGTTTTCGCTATGGCCCGAAACGACGAACGACGCCGCGCCCTCGCCGACGCGGGACTGACGGTGCTCGCGACAGCGGGCGCACGCGGACTCACCCATCGCGCCGTGGACCGGGAGGCGGGCGTTCCGCAGGGCACGACGACGAACTACTTCCGCAACCGCGCAGCGTTGCTCCAGGGGCTCGTGGAGCGCATCGGTGAGCGACTGGCGCCCAGCGACGAGTTCATCGCCGCACGGGCAGGCCAGTCGCCCAGTCAGAAGCTGTTCGCGGAGTATCTTCGCAACATCGTCGAACGACTCCTCGCCAACCGGGAGGTGACGATCGCCCTCATCGAATTACGACTCGAGGGCATCCGCCGACCCGAGGTCGCCGAGATCATCGGGGAATGGCGTCGAACGGGCTTCGCCGGCGACGTGGCGTTCAACGAGCAGGCGGGCCTGCCCGGGTCCGCTCGCGAGATCGCGCTCTTCCACTACGCCGTCGACGGCCTGGTCCTCGACCGGCTGACCGGACCGCTGATGCCCGAGGAATCGCTCGACGACATCGTCGACGCGCTGGTCGACGGACTGCTCCCGGCCTAGAGGCCGCTACGCGGATTCCTCCGCGACCTTCTTCACGCGGTGCAAGACCTCGCGGGCCAGCTTCTCCGACGACGCCGGGTTCTGTCCGGTCAGCAGGTTGCCGTCGGCCTGGGTGTGCACCGTCCACGGCAGGCCGAGCGTGACCTTGAAACCCTCATGGGTGAGCCGGTTCTCGAGTAGCCAGGGCGCCTTGTCGGCGAGTCCGGCCTGCTGCTCCTCGGCGTTGCCGAAGCAGGTGACCGTACGACCGGAGAACACGTTCACGCCGTCCTCGCCCTTGGCGGCCAACAGGATCGCGGGTCCGTGGCACACGATGCCGATGGTTTTCTTGGCCTGGTCGGCGGCGATGAGGAGCGCACCCGCGTCAGCGTCCACCGCGAGGTCCTCCATCGGCCCGTGCCCGCCGGGTACGAACACCGCGTCGTAGTCCGCGACGTTCACGTCGGTCAGGGCGATCGGTTTCTGCAGTTCGGGGGCGGTGTCGAGCACGTTCCGGATCTCTTCGGCCCGTTCCACGGATCCGACCGCATCCGGGCTGAGGCTGCCCTCGTCGACCGGGGGACGCACGCCGCCCGGGGTCGCGACGGTGACCGGGTATCCGGCCTCCCGGAACACCTCGAGTGGTGCCACCGCCTCCTCGGCCCAGAAGCCGGTCTTGTGACTCGATCCGTCGTTCAGCGTCCATGCGTCGGCGCCGGTCATGACGAAGAGGATGTTGTGCGTCATCTTGCGCTCCTTCGGTTGGGGTGACCCGGGGCGGGTCAGTTGAGCCCGGTGAGTTCCGCTGACTTCTCCCACAGTCCGTCGATGAGCTTCTGGTCGTGTGCCTGCCGGTTCTCGAGCCCGTTCGGCTTGTGCCGGCTGAAGTACACGCCGTTGACCGACGGATCCGCACCGCGTTCGGCGAGGGCGATCAGCGGTGCGGCGCCCTGCTCGGGAGTGATGGTCACCAATCGGGTGATCGGTGAGCGATAGGCGAGTCCGACGAACCGGGAGTCGCGTCCGAAGCTCGTCGCGGCGGGACCGGGATGTACTGCGGCGGAATAGATCTTGTCGTCGGACCACCGCTGCGAGATGCCGCGGGTGAACAGGATGTTCATCAACTTCGCCGTGCCGTAGGGGCGGAGGGCCAGCGCTCGGCGCTTCTCGAAGTCGAGATCGTCGAAGTCGACGCTGCCGGCCAGATTGCCGACGCTCGCCGTGTTCAGGACCAGTGACGAGCCGGCCGCGGCCAGCCGGTCGCGCAGCAGGTGGGTCAGCAGGAACGGAGCGAGATGATTGATCTGGAAGTTCGGCTCGTGGCCGTCCGCCGTGCGGTCCTTGTGATCGAAGGTGCCGCCCGCGTTGTTCATCAGGACGTCGATGGACTCGACGCTGCCGGAGATCTGCGCGGCCAGATCACGCACCTGGGCGAGGTCGGCGAAGTCGGCGGTGAACGACGTCGCGCCGGTCTCGGCCGCGATGGGCGCGAGTTTCTGCGGGGACCGGCCGACGAGGATCAGATTCGTCGACGGTCCGGACAGCGCGCGGGCCGCGATGGCACCGATGCCGTCGCTGGCACCGGTGAGGACGATGGTCCGCTTCTCACTGGCCATCTGCCGTGCCCTCCGATCCGCCGACCGCGTGATCCTTCGGAGCATCGGTGTCGGCCGGCGCCGCGTCGTAAGCAGCCCTCTCCTCCTCGATGCGCTTGGTCTCACCGACGGGGGCGTCGCCGGACGTGGGCAGCACCGAGTCCGGACCATCACGCTCCGCGGGCTGCTCGGGCATGTCGGGGTCGATCTTCAGGTCGTCCTCGGTCGTCGTCCACTCGGGCTGCTCGTTGTCGGCCATCCCTCCACCATGCCTGAGGATCGGCGAAACGTCACCGGTCGTCGTGGTGGTCCTCGGTTCGCCCGTTGCCGGATCGGCGGTCGGCGGCCGGGGCGTCGACCATCGGCGCCTCGACGTCGACGTCGTCGCACGGGTCCGCGTGAAACCGGCCGAACGGATCGTCCAAGGTGTCCCAGAAATCCTGTCCCGCGGCCAGTTCCACCTCGTTCAGGCAGGCGGCACGCAGCGCTTCGTCGATCTCGTCGGGGTCGCCGCGGTGGACGAGCACCACCAGCGAAGAGTGGCGATCCCCGAACGTGTCGTCCCAACGCAAGGCCCCGAGTGCTCTCCGTTCGGGTGAGACCCGGGCGAGCTCGTCGTCGTCCATCGCGGCGAGCCACCGACCACCCGGCGCGACGCGTAGCCCGCCGCCGGCCGACTCCAGCCACAGCGCCTCGTCCGGCTGGGTCGCGACCCACAGGCGTCCTCGTGCGCAGACCACTCCGTCCAACAGTGAGTCGATCGCATCGTGCAGGCGGCCCGGGTGCAGGGGCCGGTCGGTGTGGAACTCCATCCAGGTGACACCGCAGTCGGGATCGAGGGAAGGCTGGTCGACCAGGAGCGGGTCGTGCGGCCCGTCGATGCGCCCGCGCCGCGACGAAGGCGGGATCGCGGCGACCAGCTGCTCGACGAGCAGGGGAGTGAGCGGCCGCTCCGGCAACTCGAACATCATCGGCGCCCTCGGTGACAACCGCTTGAGGACCGCCATGAGGCGAGCGGACTCCCAGGCGTCCCGGGCGGCGGGATCGCTGCCGACGACGACGAGGGCGTCGGCGAAGGCCACCTGACCCACCGCAACCTGTGCGAGGGTGCGCTCGTCGTCGGGCGGTACGGGCAACACCTCGCACAACCCGAGATCGCCCGTCGCATGGTGCAGCCACAGTTCCTCTGCGACAGAGACAATCGTCGATTCAACCCGCACGTCGAGGGCCGCCGGTGCCGCGGGCGTGTCGGGCTCGTCGTCGACGACCACATGCTCGATGGACCACGCGATCCGTTCCGGTTCCAGGATCGGGTCGAGGGTGAGGACGATGCGTCGAACCGACGATCGCCGGTGAAGCCGTCTGAGCAGGGGCAGCAGATCCTCGCGCAGCGTGCACGACACACAACCGTGAGCGAGTTCGATCACCGTGACCCCCTCACGGCGGCGGCCGTCGGATTCCCGCCAGGTCAGGGTCCGGATCACGCGCCCGTCCCCGACTCCGCTGAGGTCGTGGTGGACCTGCACCGTGCCGGGATCGGACGTCAACGCGTCTCCGATCCGGCGAGATGTGGGTCGGTCCAGGCCGGTCACCAGGATGACGGGCGTTCGGTTGTCGGCAGGGAGGAATCGCATCTGCCCGTCCTCGGGATTCAGGTCGGCCACGTCCACACTCCAGACTATTGAGAATCATTTCCATTTAGGTCTGGTCGACGGTAACGTGTCGACGACGCTAATGCCAATCATTGTCAATAAGGAGGACGGCATGTCACGACGATGCCAAGTCACCGGGCGCGAACCGGGCTTCGGTAAGCAGGTCTCGCATTCCCATCGACGCACGTCTCGTCGCTGGGACCCGAACATCCAGCGCAAGCGGTACTTCGTACCCAGCGAGGGGCGGTACATCACCCTTCGGGTCAGTGCGAAGGGGATCTCGACCATCGACCGGTACGGGATCGAATCCGTGCTGCGCACCATGCGTGCACGAGGGGAGAAGATCTGATGGCGCGCAATGAGATCCGACCCATCGTCAAGCTCCGGTCCACGGCCGGCACCGGTTACACCTACGTCACCCGGAAGAACCGCCGCAACGATCCGGATCGCATGGTGCTCCGCAAGTACGACCCGGTCATCCGCGCCCACGTCGACTTCAAGGAGGACCGCTGATGGCGAAGAAGTCCAAGATCGTCCGCAACGAACAGCGTCGCGAGGTGGTGGCCCGATACGCCGACCTCCGCGCGGAACTCAAGCGGACCATCGTCGCACCCGACTCCACCGGCGCCGAACGGGCGGAGGCCCAGCGTCGCCTGCACGCCCTGCCACGCGACGCCAGCCCGACGCGCCTGCGCAACCGGGACGCCATCGACGGCCGGCCCCGCGGCTACATCGGCAAGGCCGGGTTGTCGCGGGTGCGGTTCCGCGAACTCGCGCATCGCGGTGAGCTGCCCGGCATCCACAAATCCAGCTGGTGAAAGACCCGAACAGGAGGCGTTCATGAAACGCAGACCACGCCGCGACGACGAACGTCCGGCCCGCAAGAAGAATCAGCTGTCCGCGCTCGGCATCCGGACCGACGGCCGGAACCCGGTGGACTACAAAGACGTTCAACTTCTCCGACAGTTCCTCAGTGACAAGGGACGGATCCGGAGTCGACGGCTGACCGGCCTCACACCACAGCAACAGCGCCAGGTCGCCACCGCGATCCGCAACGCCCGGGAGATGGCGTTACTGCCGTACAACTCACGCTAGGTGCCGACACAGCACAACGCCGCCCCCGGTTCGGATTCGAACCGGGGGCGGCGAATTGCGTTGTGTGTCAAGAACTCACGGCGTGCGAGTCCTTCTTGCCCCAGGCCGGGGAGTTCTCGATCGCACCGATGATCCGCGGGCGCAGCTCCTCGGCGCGGATGACGGCGTCGACCGAACCGACCTCGACGGCGCGCTGGATGCTGTGCACCTTGTCGAACTCGGCGGCGATCTCGCTGATCTTCTCCGCACGGACCGACTGCCGGATGTCGGCGAGCTCGGCGTTCAGGCTCGAGCGATCGGTGCCGAAGGACTCGGCGACGCTCGTCTCCAGCTCGCGGACGCGCGGATCGGCGGCGACGCGCTTGGCGACCTCACCGGCGAACACCACTGCGGCGGCGGGCGCGCCACCGAGCACGGAGGCGAACGAACCGTCGATGGCCAGCACGGTCATGTTCGGGTTCAGAGCCTTCGAGAACACCACGAACGCACCGCCGTGGTAGCGCGAGATCACGCAGAACACGATCGGGCCGCGGAAGTTGACGATCGCGCGACCGATCTCGGCGCCGTACTCGAGCTGCAGCTTGCGCATCGACTCCGGCGAACCGTCGAAGCCGGACAGGTTCGCGAGCACGACGAGCGGACGATTCCCGCTGGCCACGTTGATCGCCCGGGCGGCCTTCTTCGACGACTGCGGGAACAGCGTGCCCGCGGTATAGGTGTCCGGACCGTCGGTCGGCTTGTAGCCACGACGCGCGACCTCACGCGACTCGATGCCCAGCATGCACACCGGGATGCCGCCCAGGTGGACGTCGCACACGACGGCCGTCTCGGCGTCGGCCATGCCCGCCCAGCGTTCCAGGACGACGTGGTCCTGGTCGGCGACGGCGCGTATGACGGTGCGGATGTCGAAGGGCTTCTTGCGATCCGGGTTGTGCTCGCGCGAGAAGATCTGACCCACCGTGGTGAAGTCGCTGCCCGCGAGGACGTGCGGGTAGTCCGAGACGTCGCGGTCCGACGGATCGGCCGTGTCCGCCCGGCGCGGGGTGCCCTCGCCCGGCAGCACGTACGTGTGCTCGTAGTGGGACATCAGGACGTCGCGGGCCGCACCGAGATTCGGCGCCCAATACTGTGCCTGGCCGTTCGGGCCCATGACACGGTCGAAGCCGCCGATGCCGAAGTTGTCCTCGGCCGAGACGCCGCCGGAGAAGTCCAGCGACTGCTTGCCGGTGAGGACCATCGCCGAATCGGGGGTCATCACCAGGATGCCCTTGGTGTGCATGAGCATCGTTGCCTCGGCGTTCCAATACGGCTGCGCACCGACGTTGATACCCGCCACGACGATGTTGATCTCGCCGCCGTCCTGGGTGTACTCGACGACGCGCTTCAGTGCGCGGGCGACCCAGTCCATGTTCTCGGTACCGGAGTCCATCGAGATCCGGGCACCCGAGGACAGTGCGTACCACTCGAGCGGCACCTGCATCTGCTCGGCGAGATCGAGCGCGGCGATGACGCGGCTGCACTCCGGTTCCGACAGTGCGCCAAGCGATTTCGTCGGATCACCGAGCAGGACCACGCGGGTGACGCCCTCCGGGAACTTCTCGGTCGGAGTGGTCACGACACCGGCGACCATCGCCGCCGTGTTACGACCCTTGGGCCGGTCGACCGGGACCAGGCGATGCTCGGCGTCGAGGTCGTATTCGGTGAAGTCACCGAGGATCTCGGCCAGCTCGTACGGGTAGACGGTGTTGCGTGCCGCGGCGCGCTTGACCTTCTGGCGGTACTCGTCGACGGGCTCGATGGGCGCGTCGGTCGGTGCGGTGACCTTCACCTCGAACTCGCCGGTCGCGGTGAGCGAGAAGTGCACCGAGACCTTGGTCAGCTCGCCGGAGTCGGGATTGCGGCGACGGGCGATCACCTGGACCTCTTCCAGGCCGATTCCGCGTGTGACTCCGCTGATGTGATCGGCGATCGTGTCGAGGATCGACGCGTCGTCGTCGATCGGCGGCCAGACGTAGAGGACGATCCGGTTGGTGCTCGACGGCCGGGCCGCCCCGCGCTGGGCGCGGCGGATCGAGTCGGCACACGAGGCGAGTGTCGCCTCGGCGGTGGGAAGCGTCAGCAGACGTCCGCCGGGCTCTCGGACCGCGGTGAGGTCGCGGACCTGGGCGAAGGCGATGAGTCGCTCGTCGGACGGGTTTTCCCGTGCGACACAACGGAAGAGGTACACCTCTTCGTCGTCGGCCGACGGGAGTCGGGTGAGGTCGAACTTCCGCAGCCGCTCCATCCGCATCCGCTGCGCGATGTGCGGGTGCAGACCGCGGATGAGGCGTTCCTCCGCCATGCCGGTCGCGGACTGACGGAAGGTGACGTGATGATGCATTCGCGCGTCGCCGCGGCCGGCCACCGTGATGGTGACCCGGTGGACCTGCGGTGGGAGTGCGGCGTTCGAGATGGTCTCGTGCAGGGTCTCGGCGAGGGCGTCGAAGCCGCTCGGCTGCTGCTCCCAGCTGAGGTAGATGTCGGCGTCGACCGCGGCGGCGCCACGGGCGAGTTCGCCGAGACCGTTCAGCGCTGCCGGCAGGCCCGCGAAACCGACGGCCGCGGACATCAGACTGCCGCTGTCACGGTCGGCGACGACGAAGGTGGTGCCACCGGCCTCGTGGTTGCGGATGTCGGAGAGACCCTTGTTGCCGTAGTAGCGACGGGTCAGGACCTCGAGCATCACCTGGTTGTCGGTGGTGCCGCGTTCGATGCGCTGACCGAGGAGGCGGACGAGTGGCTCGGTGCTGCGCACCATGTTGTCGACTCGCTCGTCGCGGTCCGCGGCGTTCGGGTTCTCGTCGAGGTAGCGCAGCTGCTTGCGGACGTTGCTGTAGACGCGGGCACGGTCGCGGAGCAGCAGCGGCTGGCCATACCAGGCGTAGACGACACCGCGGGCGAGGTCGGCGATGGCCGGGTAGCGCATCTGGGTGGCGGCGATCAGTCGGTCGAGGGCGGGGCCCACGTCGTCGCGCAGTTCGTCGCGCGGCGTCGGCTCCTGCAGCCATTCCCGCAGCAGGGTGGTGATGACGGTGACCGATCCGGCCGGGTTCTGCAGGGCCAGGAAGATGCGGAAGACCGCGGCTTCCAGCTCCGGGGTCCGGTCGAGCTCGGTGACGCCGTAGTGACGCAGCGCCCGGCTGAGCTGGTCGTGGAAAGCGGCGGGGAGCCCGTCGCGCTCCACGTCGAGGCTCTGCAGGTAGGTGTGGAAGTTCTCGCGGGCACTGTGCACGTGCTCGACGCCGAGCTCGTCGCTCGACGGGCGGTTCTGGCTCAGCTCGGCGAGGTCGGCGAACACGGTGATGAGTTCGAGCTCGTCGGCGAGAGGCCGGCGACCGCTGGCCATCACGGCACGGCGCACGGCGAGGTAGTCGTCGAGCAGACGGGTGGCCTCGTTCGAGTCGACGTCGAAGCCGAGGAGCTGCGCACGCAGGTCCTCCTGGGTGCGGGTGGTGCGCTCGTGCGCCTCGACCTCGGGTTCGGTGGGCAGGTCGAGATCGACGCCCGCGACCTCCTC
Source organism: Gordonia alkanivorans NBRC 16433 (assembly GCF_000225505.1). Classification (GTDB taxonomy): domain Bacteria; phylum Actinomycetota; class Actinomycetes; order Mycobacteriales; family Mycobacteriaceae; genus Gordonia; species Gordonia alkanivorans. The sequence goes on from NZ_BACI01000120.1 coordinate 204,877, forward strand.
CGGGGCCTCGTCGCCGTCGTCCTCGGTCAGCGGCTCGAGACGCAGCAGCGTCGCGCCGGTCTCGACCTGGGTGCCGACCGACACCAGGCTCTCCTTGAGCCGTGAGCGGACCGGTGCGCGCAGCACGGTCTCCATCTTCATCGATTCGAGGACCAGCACGGGTGCGCCCGCCTCGACCTCGTCGCCGACCTGCAGCGGAGTGGCGACCACGAGTGCGGGTGCCGGCGAGCGGACGACGCCGCCCTCGTCCCGGCTGACGCGGTGGGTGATGCCGTCGACGTCAACGAGGTGGACGGGTCCGTGGGTGTCGGTGACGAGACGGAACCGTTCACGGTTGACCACCAGCTGGGCGGCATGTTCGTCGAAGCGCTCGAGCTCGACGTCGGCGGTGCGGGTCTCGGTGCCGGCCTCGATGCTCACACGGAAGCGGTGTGCGCCGATGCGGGCGACGCGGACGCGGTAATTGGCGCCGCGCAGCTTCAGGTCGAGGGGACGGCCGCTCTCGTGCTGGACCTGCGGGCGGCCGCCCGAGGCGGTCGACATCAGGCGCTGCTGCTCGACCTTCTCCTCTTCCTCGTAGGCGTCGATGGCCGCCGCGGTGAGCGCGATCGCCGAATGCTGGTTGGCGACCAGGCCGCCCTCGGCACGGACCCGGTCGATCCAGCCGGTGTCGGCGCTGCCGTCGATGACCTCGGGCTGGTCGAGCAACTCGAGCACGAAGGACTTGTTGGTCGAGCCGCCGGCGATGATCACGCGCGTCTCGCGCACAGCGCGGCGGAGGCGTCCGAGTGCCTCGTCGCGGTCGCGGCCGTAGGCGATGATCTTGGCGATCATCGAGTCGAAGTCGGCGGGGATGGTGTCGCCCTCGCTGACGCCGGTGTCGACGCGGATACCAGGGCCGGCCGGTAGTTCGAGGAGGTTGATGCGTCCCGGCGCCGGAGCGAAGTCGCGGTCGGGATCCTCGGCGTTGAGACGGGCCTCGATGGCGTGGCCGCGCTCGGTCGGCGGCTCGCCCTCGAGCTTGCCGCCCGAGGCGACGTGCAGCTGGGCACGCACGAGGTCGAAGCCGTTGGTGATCTCGGTGATCGGGTGCTCGACCTGGAGGCGGGTGTTGACCTCGAGGAACGCGAAGAGCTTCTCGCCCGGGTGGTAGAGGAACTCGACCGTGGCGGCACCGCGGTAACCGACGGCGACGGCGAGGCGCTCGGCGGAAGCCTTCAGCTCGGCGACCTGCTCCTCACCGAGAACGGGCGACGCCGACTCCTCGACGACCTTCTGGTTACGACGCTGGACCGAGCAGTCGCGGACGCCGAGCGCCCATGCGGTGCCCTGACCGTCGGCGATGACCTGCACCTCGACGTGGCGCGCACCGGTGACCAGGCGCTCCAGGAAGACGACGCCGCTGCCGAAGGCCCGGGCGGCCTCGTCACGGGTGCGCTCGTAGGCGTCGCGCAGTTCCTCGTCGTTGTTGACCACGCGAATACCGCGTCCGCCACCACCGGCGGTGGCCTTCAGCATCAGCGGGTAGCTGATGTCGGCGGCTGCGGCGAGCGCGTCGTCGATGGTGTCGACGGCACCGCGGCTCCACGGAGCGACCGGCACGCCGACCTCCTCGGCGATCAGCTTGGCGCCGATCTTGTCGCCGAGCTTGCGCATCGCGTCGGGCGACGGGCCGACGAAGGTGACGCCGATCCGCTCGCAGAGTTCGGCGAAGACCGGGTCCTCGGCGACGAAGCCCCAGCCGACCCACGCCGCGTCGGCGCCGGTCTCGAGGAGGGCGCGCTCGAGCACCTTCATGTTCAGGTACGGGCGCGACGCCGCCGGACCGAGGTCGTACGCGATGTCGGCCTCGCGCACGAACGTGGCGGCGGCATCGACATCGGTGTGCAGGGCAATGACCTCGATCGGCTGCCCCGTCTCGGCGGACAGGCCACGGACGGCATGGATGAGGCGCATTGCGGCCTCGCCACGGTTGACGATGGCGATTCGGGAGAACATCACCGACTCCTTCGGTTCGTCGTGCCGAGGATGTGTTCGGCACACGCGAGGTGGTTCAACAGATCGATAGTTGCGGACCGAAGCCATTACGCGCGAGTACGTTCACGCGCGTCGGCATCGGGTCGTCGCGACCCAGCGGCTCACCTGGACCGGGAACGTGCTGGGTGGAGACCCTTTTCGGCTATCCGATCTTCCTACCGAAACAGATTGCGATTCGGTGCCGATCTGCGATCTCCGATCGGCGAATTCGTGCCGTACCGACTGTGACCGGGGTCATGAAGGTTGCGGCACCGGCCGGGTGCGGGTCAGGCGGCGAAGAGAATCCAGCTGTAGATCAGCAGGCCGAACACCAACACGCCGAGGTAGGCCCAGCCCAGCCAGATCGCGACGTCGGCGAACGGCAGACCGGACTGTCCCCGGGTGCGTCTGATCTGGCCACGGGCGCGGTAGCCGAGCACGAGTCCGATGGGGAACGTGATGCCGAGCCCCGAGAGGATCAGGGCCCACACGGCCAGGCGATTGAGGCGTAGGCCGGACTGGGGAGCCACGTTGTCCTCCGGATCGTCCTCGAATGCTGAGTTGTTGTCTGCAGAGTAGGCCTGGGACACGGGTGTGAAGACCGTGTGGTCGTCGGAGCCGGGCGTCTCGTCGTCGTGTTGCTTGGCGGGGGCTGCCGAAGCGGCCGGCGGCTTGACGAACATGGTGGCGTCGGCCGCGTCGGAACGTCGGGTCTCGTCGTCGAGCGCAGCAGGGCGTGACCGGGGAGGTTCCGGCCGCGACGGTGCCGGTCCCGGACGGGCACCGAGGGCGTCGGGTCCCGGAACGCCGGTCCTCTGCGTCGGATTGCCCTGTGGCAGATTCCCTTGTGACGCAACAGGATTGGTACCCGGCGGTGGGCGGTGTCCGGCCGGGGGGCGACCGGCGGGATTCATCGGTCCGGGGTTGCCCGGCGAACTGCCGGGAACCGGTCGCGGACGTGGGCCGGTCGTGTAGGCGCCGGCCGGGCGCGGGAGAGGCTGCGGACGGGGGCCGGCGGGCTGACCGGGGCCGCCCGGACCGGGCGGACGGGGACCGCCGGGCGGGGGACCGGGTCGCTGAGACGATGCCGGGCCTGCCGGACCACCGGGCGCGGGCGGCAAGGGCCCGCGAGGGCCGGGTCGTCCCGGATCGGGCAGGTCGCGTCCGCGGGGCGGGGAGGGAGCGCTGATCGGCGCACTCGGTACGCGCTCCCAGGGCGCGGTGCCGTGGGATCCACCGGTGGGAGCCGGGCCCGAAGAACCGGGGCCGGTCGGACCGGGCCGGGCGGGTTCGGGGTCGCGGGGCTTCGCGTCGTCGGACATCGACCACAGCTCGCGTGCCCGCTCGGACGCGCCACCGAGGGAAGTGGGCGTGTTCGGAGAGCGCTCGTCGTCTGAGGTCACGTGTTCAAATTACCTGTGGATGCCGCCGGCGCCCGGATCGACCGTCGGCGGTGTCGTCACGAGGCCTGTGATTCTGTGCTCTCCGCGAGGGCCTCACGGACCTCTTCGACGCGGGGAACGGTCGGCGAGACCGGCGGCGGATCCTGGCGTGCACGACGCAGGATGACAGCGCCGACACCGGCGGTGAGCGCCGCTGCGAGCACAGCCAACGCGGCGACGAGGTAGTTCTTCGGCATGTCGACCAGAGTGCCAGCCCGGCGCCCGCCGATGCCACCTCCGGCGATGTGACCCTGCGCGCGCATGTGCGGTCGAGAGCCACGTCTTGACCATCGAAAACGGCACAAGTGGTTGGATGGAGGGGTGACCACTCAGAAAACCTCCGCAGTCATCCACACCAACCGCGGCGCCATCAAGGTCGACCTGTTCCCGAACCACGCGCCCAAGACCGTCGAGAACTTCGTCGGCCTGGCCGACGGAAGCAAGGATTACAGCAAGCCGAACGCATCCGGCGGCAACTCCGGCCCGTTCTACGACGGCTCGGTCTTCCACCGTGTGATCGCCGGCTTCATGATCCAGGGCGGCGACCCGACCGGCACCGGCATGGGCGGCCCCGGCTACCAGTTCGGTGACGAGTTCCACCCCGAGCTGCAGTTCGACCGTCCGTACCTGCTGGCCATGGCCAACGCCGGCCCGGGCACCAACGGTTCGCAGTTCTTCATCACCGTCGGCCCGACCCCGCACCTCAACCGTCGCCACAGCATCTTCGGCGAGGTCACCGACCCCGAGTCGCAGCAGGTCGTCGACGCCATCGCGACCACGTCGACCGATCGTCAGGATCGTCCGCTCGACGCCGTCGTCATCGAGAAGATCGAGGTCAACTGACTTCTCCGGAACACACCGTCCCGCAACGGGCGGTGTGTTACCGGCATCCCGACCGCCCCACCGGCCTGTCCTGCAGCCGGTGCGGGCGGCCGGCGTGTCCGGACTGCCTTCGACCGGCGTCGGTCGGCCAGCACTGTCTCGAATGTCTTCGGGACAGTGGCGTTCAGAGGGGCTTCCAACAGACGCCGGCCTTCGGTGACCGCGGAGTGCGACGGATGGCGACCACTCGCCTGTCCGCGGGCAAGCCGTACGTCACCTACACCCTGATCGGGATCAACATCCTGATCTTCCTGCTGTGCGCCGTTCAGGCGGGCAGCTTCGGCGACCCCGGGGCCGCCACCATCTTCAGCTCCGGAGATCTCCTCAAGAGCGATGTCGCCGCCGGTGAGTACTGGCGCCTGCTGACGTCCGGCTTCCTGCACTTCAGCGTGATGCACGTGGCCGTCAACATGCTCTCGCTCTACATCCTGGGCCGCGACCTCGAGCTCGCGCTGGGAATGTCCCGCTACCTCGCGGTCTATCTGATCGCACTGTTGGGCGGCAGTGCCGCCGTCATGCTCTTCGAGAACGATCGCGCCCTCACCGCAGGCGCCTCGGGCGCCATCTACGGCCTGATGGGCGCGATGCTGGTGGTCATCCTCAAGGCCCGCGTCTCGCCGGTGCCCGTCCTGTTGATCATCGGGTTCAACGTTGTGCTGTCGTTCTCGCTGCCCGGGATCTCGGTCCTCGGGCACCTCGGTGGACTCGCCTTCGGCGCCGCGGCCACCGCCGCCATCGTCTATCTCCCGGGAATGGTCCTGTCGGAGGGGCGTCGGACCCCGGAGGCGGCCAGCCGGGTCGGCTGGATCGCGCTCGCCGCGCTGGCCGTCGTCGCGCTCGGCCTGGGGGTCGCCGGCGGGATCACCTACGACGGACTGACCTACATCCGCTGACGGGCCAGGCGTCGAGAGCCGGCCCGGTCAGCGGTCATCGTCGACGTGGAATCCCGCTGCGCGGAGTGCGTCGACCACCGACATGAGGTCGGTACCGAGATCCCAGCGGCTGAAGACGAGCAGCCGGGTGTCGTCGCGCGGTCCCGCGGATCCGTCATCCCGACGAAAGGTGTCGGCGTCGTCGTCCAGGACGTCGATCTCGAGCTGTCCCACCCGGCGCCCGACGCGGCGCATCGACAGCAGGCGGATGCGTTCGACGCGGTCGGGTGGGTAGCTGCGTCGTCCGGTCAGACCGCGCACGGTCAGCGTCGCCGGGCGTCCCGCGGAGAGTTCGAGCCGCGGCCGGACCAGAAGCGTGTAGACGCCCAGCGCGACCAGCAGCACGCCGGCGATCCCCATGAGCACTGATCCGGCGGGGTCGTTGGACACCACGACCGCGCCGCCGAGCAGAATCACGCCGCCGATGCAGCCCGCGATGCCCGCACCGACCGGCGTCGACCATGCGTGTGTGGATGAGTCGGCAGAGTTATCCACAGGAGTTACTCACAGTGGGGACTACTTACACACATGTTATTTCCACAGTGTGGATAACTTACACACATGTGTTTTCGCAGCTCAGAGCGTGACACGCGGGAATGATTGTGAATCGGATCAGCGCCACCGCATGGTCATCAACAGGCCGGCCACCATGAGGGAGAACCCGATGAGGAAGTTCCAGGAGTTGAGCTCGGCCATCCAGTGGAGGACCTGACCCTCGGCGCCGTACGCGGTCGGGGTGGCGGCGAGGTAGTAGACGACGAGCCAGGCGAGCCCGAGGAGCATCAGGCCGAGCATCACGCTCACGTAGATGGTGCTGGAAGCTCCGGCCTTGACCTTGACCGGAGTCCTACTCGCGGCGTTGATCGTGTAGTCGGTCTTCTTCCGGACTTTTGACTTCGGCATGACATCCTCTGTTGTGCTGTACCGCAGCAGCGGTCGTACGCGTGCCCGGGAGTCCGAACGTCGTGTGGACGATCGGTCCGGGTTCGGAAACACTCGACTTCTACGGTATCTCACCAGGTCGCTGACCGAGGTACCCGCTTTCGGCGGTAGCCTTTTCTGCGTGAGTCGCATCCTGGTCATCGACAACTACGACAGCTTCGTCTACAACCTGGTCCAGTACCTGGGTCAGCTCGGCGTCGAGGCCGTCGTGTGGCGCAACGACGACCCCCGGCTCACCCCGTTCGATGCCGAACATCTGCGTGAGGCGGTCTCGGGATTCGACGGGGTGCTGCTCAGCCCCGGACCCGGAACCCCGCAGCGCGCGGGCGCGACGATGCCGATGGTCGAGGTGGCCGCCGCCGAGGCACTCCCGCTGCTGGGTGTCTGCTTGGGTCATCAGGCGATCGGTGCCGCGTTCGGCGGAACCGTCGACCGCGCACCGGAACTCCTGCACGGCAAGACGTCGCTGGTCTTCCACGACGACAAGGGTGTGCTCGCGGGCCTGCCGGATCCGTTCACCGCGACCCGCTACCACTCGCTGACGGTGCTGCCCGAGACCATCCCGGACGAACTCGTCGTCACCGGACGCACCGAGTCGGGCATCGTCATGGCGATGGCCCACCGCGAGCTGCCGATCCACGGCGTCCAGTTCCACCCGGAGAGCGTCCTGACCCAGGGCGGGCACCGGATGCTCGCCAACTGGCTCAAGACGTGCGGCATCGAGATCGACGAGGCGCGCGTCGCGGCGCTCGAAGCGGAGATGGCCGGCGCGGTCGGCTGAGCGCCGATCCACTGGTGTCTGAGGTGCGAGGAGCGCGGCGCTTCGCTCGCACCCCGGGGAGCCGTCGGCCGCTCTAGTTCGGCAGCAGGCTGGCCTGGCCGATGATGATCGTGACCGCGCCGCTCTTGCGCGCCTTCGAGCCCGCCGGCGGTTCCTGTCCGACGACCCGTCCGTTGTCGGGACTGTTCAGCGGCACGTTCCGCGTCTGACGCGTCAGCGTCGACCGTTCCCAGCCGGCCTGTTCCAGGGATGCCTGGGCCTCGGCGGGTGTCTTACCGCGCAGGCTCGGGACGGTGAACAGGTTGCCCCGAGACACCGAGATCTGCACCGTGCTGCCCTGCTCGGCCGTCGAACCGGGACCGGGAGAGGTGGAGAGGACCTCGCCTGCGCGCTGGTCGGAGTCGACCGCCACCTCGTCGACCGTCATGCCGAGCTCTTCGAGGACCGCGCGGGCGCGGTCGGCCGGCATGCCGATGACGTCGCGGACCGTGATCTCCCTGGGGCCGTTGCCCACGTTGAGGACCACCGGTCCGTTGACGGGCACCTCGGTGCCGATCTTCGGCGCGGTCGACACGACCTTGTCCTTCATGTCGACGGTCGAATCCACACGTTCGGTCTTGACGTTGGTGAACCCGAGCACCTTGAGGGCATCCAGGGCTTCGGCCGGAGTCTTGCCGACCAGGTCGGACGGTATCCGGTGCCGTTGCGGACCGGTCGAGATGTACAGCGCGACCTCGGAGCCCTCGGCCGCCAGCACACCCTCGCCGGGCGTCGAGCGGGTTGCGAGACCCGGCCCGACGTCGAGGCTGGGTTCCTCGAGGACACGCACCTCGAAACCGGCTCGTTCGAGGGCCGACTGCGCATCCTCGGAACTCAGTCCGGCGACCGCGGGCACGCTGACGTCGGGATCGGAGCCCGAACTCCACGGAGACCACAGGAAGAGCGTTCCGACCAGCAGCACGACCGCGGCGATCGCGCCGGCCATCAGCCGGCGGGACCGCCGACGCGGCGGATCGTCGTCGGAGTCGGACCGGTAGTCGGCGTCGCGTCGGTGGCTCCCACCGGCACGGGCGGGGATGGCGCGCCGCGGTCCGGTCGTTTCCGACCGGACGGGGCGTCGGGGGCCGGTGTCGATGAACTCGGTGCGTTCCTCGTCGGTGAGCAGCATCGGTGCCGACGGCTTGCCGCCGGCGAGCACCCGGATCAGGTCGGCGCGCAGATCGGCGGCCGACTGGTACCGGTTGTCCTTGTTCTTGCTCATCGCCTTGAGCACGATCGAGTCGAGCTCGCGCGGGATGTCGGGACGCACATGCGACGGCCACGGCGGGTCCTCGTGCACGTGCTGGTGGGCGACCGCGACCGGCGAATCACCGGTGAACGGCGGCTCCCCGGTGAGCAGCTCGAACAGCACGCAGCCCATCGAGTAGATGTCGCTGCGCGGGTCGACCTTGATGCCGCGGGCCTGCTCGGGCGACAGGTACTGGGCGGTGCCCATGACGGCGGAGGTCTGCGTCATCGTCGACGTGGAGTCGCTCATCGCGCGCGCGATGCCGAAGTCCATCACCTTCACCGCGCCGGACTTGTCGATCATCACGTTCGCCGGCTTCATGTCTCGGTGCACGATGCCGTTGCGGTGCGAGAAGTCCATCGCGGCGGCGACATCGGCCATCCACGTCATCGCCTGCCGCGGCGCGATCGGACCGTTGGCGCGCAACACGTCTCGCAGGGTGTCGCCGTCGACGTACTCCATGACGATGAACGGCAGCGGACCGTCCTCGGTCTCGGCCTCGCCGGTGTCGAAGACCTGGACGATCGTCGGGTGGTTCAGCTTCGCCGCGTTCTGGGCCTCACGCCGGAAGCGCAGGTAGAACGACGGATCGCGCGCGAGGTCGGCGCGCAACACCTTGATCGCCACGTCCCGGTGCAACACCAGGTCGCGGGCATAGTGCACCTCGGACATGCCACCGAAACCCAGCGTTTCGCCGAGTTCGTAGCGGTCGGAGAGGTGGTGTGGTGTCGTCATCTGCCTCGGGTCAGCCTGGGATCTCGGCTCAGCGGGTCGTCGGGGGTGGTATCAGCATGGCGCGGTGACCTAACACAGGGGGAACGGCACGCCGGGGAAGCACGGGGTGCCGGTGGCGGCACCGGTGTCCGTCGTATCGTCGGTGGTCGTCGGCGGACCGGGCGCGGTGGTCTCCGTCGTCTGCTCGCTGGTGGTCGTCGTCTCCTCGCTCGTGGTCGTGCGGGTCGGACGTCGCGTGGTCGTGGTCTCGTCGGGTTCCTGGGTCGGGACCACGGTGGTGGTCCGGGTGACCGCCGACGAGGTCGAGGGTGCAGTCGGGGTGGCATCGCTCCCACCGCTGCTGACCAGGTAGAAACCGATCAGGCCGATCGCACCGACCAGCAGTGCGGCGGCCACGCCGGCGAGAACCTTCTGTCCGGTGGTCCAACTGTTGTCCGGCGGCGGCGCGACCGGGGTGCGGGACGTCGGACGAGGGGTCACGGGACGCGATGCGGTTCCCGGCGCCGTCGTGGCGCGGGTCGCGACGGTGTTGCCCAGCGCCGCCGCACCGGCAGCACCTGCTGCGGCGCCGGCGATCGCGCCCGGGCGCGGGGGCCGGCGACCTGCGCGGACAGCGGCCACCGCGTCGGCGAACTCGCCTCCGTTGGCGTACCGCTGACGCGGGTCCTTGGCCATCGTGATCTCGATGAGCTCGCGGACACCCGACGGCAGGTTGGACGGCAGCGGCGGCGGCGACTCGCGGATGTGCTTCATCGCGACGGTGATCGCGCCGTCGCCGAGGAACGGCCGACGGCCGGTGAGGGCCTCGTAGCCGACGACACCGAGCGAGTACACATCCGACGCGGCGGTCGCCTCGTCACCGGTGGCCTGCTCGGGAGAGATGTACTGGGCGGTGCCCATCACCATGCCGGTTTTGGTGACCGGGGCCGAGTCGACGGCCTTGGCGATGCCGAAGTCGGTGATCTTCACCTGGCCGGTCGGCGTGATCAGGATGTTGCCCGGCTTCACGTCGCGGTGCACCAGACCCTGGCTGTGCGCGGCCTGCAGCGCCCGGCCGGTCTGCTCGAGCATGTCGAGCGTGTTGGTCAGCGACAACCGGCCGAGCCGGGAGATCACCGAGTTCAGCGGCTCGCCGTCGACCAGTTCCATCACCAGGTAGGCGAGCGGGTCGCCGCCGTTGTAGTCCGGCGTCTCGCCGTAGTCGAAGACGTTGGCGATGCCCGGGTTGTTGAGCTTCGCCGTGGTCTGGGCCTCCGCGCGGAACCGGGCGATGAACTCCGGGTCGCTCGTGTACTCGGCCTTCAGGACCTTCACCGCCACACGACGGTTCAGCCGCGTGTCGAGGGCTTCCCACACCTGGCCCATGCCGCCCGTCGCGATCAGACGGATGAGCCGGTAACGATCACCGATGGTGGTGCCGTTCTGCAGGGTCATCGACTGCCACCTCCCACCAGTGAGTTGATCACTTCTCGTCCGATCGGCGCAGCCACGGTCCCTCCGACCGAATCCGCACCGAATTGTCCATTCTCCACCACCACGGCCACCGCGATCTGTGCGTTCGACGACGGGCCGAAGGCGATGTACCAGGAGTACGGGGTGTCGGTGCTCGAACCGCTCTCCGCGGTGCCGGTCTTCGACGCGATCGTCACCGGTCCGCCGGCTCCCGAGGTCGACCGCTCGGACTCGATCATCATCGATGTCAGCTCGGCCGCCTGCTCGGGTGTGATCGGCTTGTTGGCGGTCGTCGGCGGTGTGGTCTGCAACGTGCGCAGATCCGCCGATTGAAGCTTATCGACCAGGTACGGCTGCATACGCACCCCTCCGTTGGCGACGGTCGCCGCGATCATGGCGTTCTGCAGCGGCGTCAGCCGCACGTCCCGCTGTCCGATGGATGCCTGTGCTAGGACATCGAGCGACGGGATCGGACCCACGGTCGAGTCGACGACCGGCATCGGGATGTCCGGGCCGGGCTGGTCGAGACCGAACAGGCTCGCGGTCTCGGTGAACTTGGGTATCGCGTCCGACATCTTCTCGGTCACCAGCTCGGCGAACGCGGTGTTGCACGAGTACTTGAACGCCGTCTCCAGCGACACGGTCCCGCCCGACGATCCGGGGCAGGTCTCGCCGCCGTAGTTCGGCAGCGACACGTTGGTGCCCGGCAGCGGGAAGCTCGGCGCCGCGGTGAGACGGATGCCCGGGGTGATGTTGTCGCGCAGGGCGGCCGCCGAGGTGACGACCTTGAAGGTCGATCCCGGCGGGTACAGCTGGCTGATCGCGCGGTTGAGCATCGGCTGCGCGGTGTCGCCGGGACGGTTCCACGCCTCCCAGCTGCTCTCGCGGACATCTTGGTCGTGGCTGGCCAGCTTGTTGGGGTCGTAGCTCGGAGTCGAGACCATCGCCAGGATCTTGCCGGTGTTGGGCTGCAGCGCCACCACCGCGCCGCGGCACGGCCCGTCGCACGGCCCGTTGAGCATGGCGCGGTAAGCGGCCTGCTGCACCTTCGGGTTGATCGTGGTGACGACGTTGCCGCCCCGCGGGTCGCGGCCGGAGAACATGTCCATGAACCGCTGACCGAACAGCCGGTCGTCGGAGCCGTTGAGGATCGAGTTCTCGTAGTGCTCGATCTGGTTCGCGAGGTACTGGAACGAGTAGTAACCGGTGACCGCCGCGAAGGCCTCGGCACCCTCCCGCGGGTACTGACGCAGGAACTTCAGCCGGCTGTCGATGGGCACCGACAGCGCGATCACGGTGCCGTCGGCGGTCGTGATCAGGCCACGCTGGCGCGAGTACTCGTCGAGCAGGACCCGGTTGTTGCGCGGGTCGGTCTTCAGGGCATCGGCCTTGAACACCTGCACGTAGGTGGCGTTGGCCAGCAGCGCGACGATCATCACGATCACCGCGAGCGACACATTGCGGATCGGCTTGTTCATTTGCGCTTCACCACCTGGGTGGGCAGCGCGTCGACCGGCTTGGCCGCCGGACGCTTCTTGACCGGATCGGGTTCGCGGGCGGCGTTCGAGATCCGGATCAGCAGCGCGACGAGGATGTAGTTCGCCAGGAGCGACGAGCCGCCGTACGACAGGAACGGCGTCGTCAGACCGGTCAGCGGGATCAGCTTGGTGACACCGCCGACGACGACGAAGACCTGCATCGCGATGGTGAACGCCAGGCCCGTCGCGAGGAGCTTGCCGAAGCTGTCGCGCACGGCGATGCCGGTGCGCAGGCCGCGGTGGATGAACACCATGTACAGCAGCAGGATCGCGGTCAGGCCGGCGAGGCCGAGCTCCTCGCCGATGGTCGAGATGATGAAGTCGGTGTTGGCGAACGGCACGATGTTGGGTCGTCCGGATCCGAGGCCGGTGCCGAACAGACCGCCCGTGGCCAGGCCGAACAGACTCTGACCGATCTGGTAGCCGGAGCCGTCGAAGTCCTCGAAGGGGTTGAGCCACACCGAGACACGGGTCTGCAGGTGGGAGAAGATCGACCACGCGACGACCGCACCGATTGCGAACAGCCCGATGCCGAGCACCAGCCATTCCACCCGCGAGGTGGCGACGTAGAGCATCGTCAGGATCGTCGCGAAGATCAGCAACGACGTGCCGAGGTCCTTCTGGACGACCATCACCGCGATCGCGATCGCCCATGCGGCGAGCAGCGGACCGAGGTCACGGGCGCGCGGGAGATCGACGCCGAGGACATGCGGGCCCGCGGTGATGAACAGATCGCGCTTCGACACCAGGACCGCCGCGGCGAAGATGATGATCAGGATCTTCGAGAACTCGCTCGGCTGGATCGAGAAGAACGGCGTGATGATCCAGTTCTTGGAGCCGTTGATCTCCGAGAACGCGCTGGGCAGGATCGCCGGGATGATCAGGAAGACCAGTCCACCGAGGCCGAGGGTGTAGGCGTACCGCGACAGCGTGCGGTGATCGCGGATGAGGATCAGCACCGCGGAGAACGCGATGATGCCCAGGCCGGCCCACAGCAGCTGCTGATCGGCGTTGTTCGTCGCCTGGGTGGGGTTGATCGACTCGCCGGTGTTGCCCGACCCGAGGTCGAGGCGGTGGATCAGCACCAGACCCAGCCCGTTGAGCACGGCGACGACCGGCAGCAGGATTGGGTCGGCGTGCGGCGCATAGCGTCGGACGACGAGGTGGGCGATCCCGAACAGCGCCGTGTACGCGGCGACGTACTTGAAGATGTCCCACGTCAGGTTCTGGCCCTGGGCGGCCTGGACGATGAGCAGGGCGACCGTCACCAGGCCGATGGCGAACACCAGCAGGAGCAGCTCGGCGTTCCGGCCGGTGCTCGTCGCGGGCTCGCGAGGCGGGGCGTGCGGGGCGGGCGCGGCTTGAGTCATCTCACCTGCTGCCGGCAGCTGGTACCGGCGTCCTCTGGAGGTGCGGGCTTCTCGGCGGGTGCGGCGTCCGGGGCGGGCGGGGCCACCGACTCGGTGGCGCCTCGCTGCGGGATGCCGGACGGTGCAGCAGTGGCGCGCGGAGCGGGCGGCGCGCTCGACGCAGGGGGCGGGGGAGTCGCCGAGGACGGGGGCGGTGGGGGAGTCGCCGAGGGAGCGTTGTCGCAGCGGAAGGTGAGCTCCTTGGTCACCACGCCCTCGATCTCCTCGGCGCTGCGGTCACGGATCATCACGTTCTTCACCGACTGGGCCGGTCCGGACACCAGATCGTCGACGTTGAGCGGGATCTCGCAGGTGTCGTCATAAGGGATGAAGGTGTAGGTCGGCTTCTCCTGGTCGAGATCCTCGACGCACACGCGCGTGACGGGCTTGCTCATCGACACGAAGAGGACGTCGGCCGGTGAACCCTGGTGGATCACGACGTCGCCGTCGGAGTCGGCGGCCACGTAGTAGTTGCTCTGCACGATGGACCGCGTCACGAAGAATCCGGCGACCAGTGCCGCGATGACCGCGAGGGCGACACCGACGGCCAGCCACCGGCGCCACGTGCTCTTGTGCTTCGGCGGTTCCTCCGCCTCGGTCAGCACGGTGGGGCGCTGCGGCTCGGCGGGCGGCGGACGCAGCGCGGCGGCGCGTCCGGCCGCGGTGGCCGGGTCGGGGGTGTAGGACTCCTCGTTGCCCCCGGCGGCACCGCCGACGATCGGGCGGGAGTCGCCGTACTCGGTGTCGACGACGTCGGCGAGGACGACGGTCACGTTGTCCGGGCCGCCGCCGCGCAGCGCGAGTTCGATGAGTCGGTCGGCGCACTCCTTCGGATCGGCGATGGATCCGAGGGTCTCGGCGAGGGTCTCCTCGCTCACGACGTCGGACAAGCCGTCGCTGCAGAGCATGTACCGGTCTCCGGCACGTGCCTCGCGCATCGTGAGTGTCGGTTCGACCTCGGAGCCGGTCAGGGCACGCATGATCAACGACCGTTGCGGATGCGTGTGCGCCTGTTCGGCGGTGATCCGGCCCTCGTCGACGAGGGTCTGAACGAAGGTGTCGTCGCGGGTGATCTGGGTGAGGGCGCCGTCGCGGAACATGTAGCCGCGTGAATCGCCGATGTGGCACAGTCCGATTCGGCTGCCGGCGAAGAGGATGGCGGTGAGCGTGGTGCCCATGCCGTCGAGGTCGGGGGCCTCGTGGACCTGTGCGGCGATGGCCTCGTTGCCCGCACGGGTGGCACGACTGAGATGGCTCAGCAGGTCTCCGCCGGGCTCGTCCTCGTCGAGTTCGGACAGGGCGCGGATGACGAGTTGACTCGCGACCTCACCGGCCGCGTGTCCGCCCATGCCGTCGGCGAGCGCGAGCAGGCGCGGGCCGGCGTAGAAGGAGTCCTCGTTGTTGGACCGGACGAGACCGCGGTCGCTGCGCGCGATGTAGCGCAACACGAGTGTCACGGGCGCAACTCGATCACGGTCTTGCCGATGCGGATCGGCGTGTTCAGCGGGACCTTGACGGCGGTCGTCACCTTGGACCGGTCGAGATAGGTGCCGTTGGTGGAGCCGAGGTCTTCCACGTACCAGTCGTCACCGCGTCTGGAGAGTCGCGCGTGACGTTCCGAGGCGTAGTCGTCGGTGAGGACCAGGGTCGAGTCGTCGGCGCGACCGAGCAGTACCGGCTGCTGGCCGAGGCTGATCCGGGTGTTGGCCAGCGCGCCGTGCGTGACGACCAGATAGCGCGCCGCGCCTCGGACCCCGCCACTGCGTCGACGCTTCTCCGCGCCTCCCGAGTAACGCGGGATGCGCATGCCGCCGGCCGAGGCGATGTCGGCACGAAGAGTCCGGATCACAGCAAAGACGAACAACCACAACAACAGCAGGAACCCGATACGGGTCAGTTGCAGCACCAAGCCCTGCATGTCTTGCGTTCACCTCCAGCGCCGTCGCATCTCGGATCGGTCGTACTCGGTAAGCCGTACCGGGCGGGTGTCGATCTCGACTGCCGATGGCAACCGGCGGACCCCGTGTGCATCTTATGGGCAGTTGAGCGGAACCCGTTCATTCACATATGACAGTTCAGTATCAACCGCCCCCGCGGAGTCGCCCGGATCACTTCGATCAGCGACCACCGCCGCCCGTGTTCGGCGGGCGCTGAACGGCGTTCTCCGGGACTACTGGAACCGGACGGTGATGTCGGAATGTCCCACGCGGATGCGGTCGCCGTCGGCCAGTTCCCAGGTGTTGACCTGCAGGTCGTTGACGGTGGTGCCGTTGGTCGAGTTGAGGTCGGTGAGCATCGCGGTGGTGCCGTCCCAGCGGATCTCCACATGGCGACGCGAGACACCGGTGTCGGGCAGGCGGAACTGCGCGTCCTGGCCGCGGCCGATCACGTTGGAACCCTCGTGTAGCTGGAAGGTGCGGTTGCTGCCGTCCTCGAGGAGGAGGGTGATCGACGCCGGCGCGTAGCCGGCGGCGGGACGTCCCGCACCGTAAGCCTGGCCCTGGTCGTAGCCACCCTGGTAGTCGTAGGCGGCCGGGGGCTGCTGGCCGTAGCCCTG
>NZ_BACI01000119.1 GCF_000225505.1 Gordonia alkanivorans NBRC 16433
ACAAAGTGCGGTACTTCACCGCCGCCGACCTCGTGGAAACCCTGTATCGCGGCCTGGCCGACAACACCGTCGGCAAAACCATCGACACCCTGCTACGCCAAGATCTGCTCATCCTCGACGAGATCGGATTCGCACCACTCGACGACACCGGCACCCAACTACTGTTCCGACTCGTCGCCGGCGCCTACGAACGCCGCTCCCTCGCGATCGCCAGCCACTGGCCCTTCGAACAATGGGGACGATTCCTACCCGAACACACCACCGCCGCCAGCATCCTCGACCGGCTCCTACACCACGCCACCATCGTCATCACCGACGGCGACTCCTACCGCATGACACACCGAACGGAGGTACCACCCACCTAGAACATCCCGCACAGGGTGGGGACTTTCACCTGGCCACCAGCGGGGACATCAAACTGGCCGTTGACAACCGGGGCGAGGGTCTGCTATGTGGTGTTGGCCCGGCGTGTCCGCTGGCTCTGTATTCCCGCCGCCGGCCTCTCCGGGTCCACTATGCTGCCGGGTACGCTGTTCGTCGTATCAAACGCTCGCCGTCCCTGGGCTGCACGATCGACTGACAACAATCACCCCGGGCCCGTGACGCGCGGCCACTGATTACGGATAGTTCGGCGATTGGCTGATTGCAAACGCGGTCAGTTCACTTCGAGGCGGGACGCGAAACCGGGATGGCTGAACGGCAGATCAGGTGAGAAGGCAACGCCTACGGTTGCGGCCGCGCCGTTGATTATTCCCCACGTTGTCTCCGATAGGTGTGCGGCGAAATAGCTGTCGTTGACCCCTTGCTCACGACCGTTGTCGATCCACCACTGAGTCGCCGATAGTCCAGAACCCAGGATGGACGCCACGGCCAAGGGAATGATCGAGGCATCTGCGTGAACACGCTGCAGACTTTCAGTGAACCGGTCGGCGACGGCCTCCATCACCGACCTCAGTTGGTCAGCAACTCCACCATTTCCCGATCCGGAGTACTGAAACAAGTGATTCGCCATAAGGAACCTGACGACCACGGGGTGTTTCCCAACCAGCGCGACGTAGGACTGGACCGACGAGCGAATCATATCGTCAACAGACGCATGATCTTGCTCAGCAAAGATTGTGACTTGCGCCGACTCCCACATCAACGCACCGAGCTTCGCCGCCACTGCCCCGTTTAGACCCGCTTTGTCGCCGAAGTAGCGGTACAGCTTCGGTTTAGACACGCCTGCCTCCGCAGCAATGTCGTCCATGCTCACGCCTACGCCATGGCGGTCGATGGCCCGTATGGCCGCATCGACCAACTCCGCTCGTATTGCGACGCGATGGTCATCCCACCGGGTGCTGCGGGCATCACGCACCCGACGCTGTACCTGAGATGGCGCGGAGGAAACGCGGCGGACGACTGACATTGTGGAAACTATCCTACTGGAAGCCCGCAAGCTATCAGCGGCCATGTGCGTGACCCCGTAGGCATCGATACTTCGCTGTCAACGTTCTACGGTCGCTGCGTCCAATCGCGCCGCCGCTTCGTTGAAATCTTTCGGTGCCTCCATGTTGATCATGTGACCGATCTGCGGCAACACCACGAAATCGTGCAACCGACCGCGCTGCTGCAGCCGTTCGGCGAGATCAGTGGAATGAACCTCAGGTGTCAACTTGTCGGCAGAA
>NZ_BACI01000118.1 GCF_000225505.1 Gordonia alkanivorans NBRC 16433
GCGGCATCCGATACCGGCGCAACACCGCCTCAACGGTCGATTTCGCCAGCCGCAGGTGCGCAGCGATTCGTGCAGCGCCCCAGCGACGCAGGAACCGCAACTTGATGATTCGACGTTCCCGGCGCACCGGGAGCTGATGGGGTGACCGGTGGGGGCGGCTGGACCGATCTGCCATGCCGGCCTCACCGGTCTGCCGGTAGCGGTCGGCCCACTTCTTGGCCGTGGCCGGTGAGCAGTTGAACTGTTCGGCGGCCCGTCGTAGAGGCCAACCCTGGTCGACGACGCACTGAGCCAGGGACAGACGGCCACGTTCGGTGAGAAAGGCATTACGGTGGGTCATGAGGGCCTCTTGGTGATCGGCGTGTGTGTGGTAACCACATCGATACCGGAGGCCCTCACCTGTTGACCGGCACCACGCCGTTCACAACCTCCCCAAGAGTTACACCTAGCTGCTCAAACCCGTCAGATTCGATGTGAGGTCGGCTGATGAGTTGCCTCCGAGTTCGGAGTCGCCGAGTTTGAAATTGTAGTGGTGGGATCGTTCAGTTCTGCCTGGTTTGCGGCCGGTAGGGACTGCTGCACGGGTAGGTGACATCTTGATCTGGCTTGCCCCTGCGGGTGGTCGGGAAGGATGTAGCGGTGCCCAAGCCGTAGCCCCAGGAGTTCCGTGACGATGTGGTCCGGGTGGCCCGTGATCGTGGCAATGGCGTCACGATCGAGCAGGTCGCCAAGGACTTCGGTGTGCATTCCGATGACATTGCACAAGTGGATGCGACGAGGGTCATCGATGAGGGCCGCAGCCCAGGGATGACCTCGACCGAGTCTGCGGGACTACGCGAGGCCCGCAAGCGGATCCGAAGCGATCCCGCAGGGCGTCGAGCAGGTCATCGCGCAGTTTGACGTTACGAGTGATGTCCTCTGCGGCTTCGATCACGAGCTGCTCGTCGCCCCCGAAGCCGTGCGCTGACGTATGGCCCCAGGCGTCCCCATTAAAACCTACATTGTAGTTCATTTGTCCGTCGGGCACACTGTCTGCGTGAGCCCGACGATACCGCCCCCTGCCAAGCGCCGTGGCAGGCCACGGCGGGGCAGTGAAACCCTCACTCGCGAACGTGTGTTGCGAGCTGCTCTCGATGTCATCGACGAGGACGGACTCGATTCGATCAGCATGCGTAAGGTGGCCAGGCGCCTGTCCGTCGACCCAATGAGTCTGTACAACCACGTGAACGGGAAGGAGGCGATACTCGACGGCATCGCCGAGTTGCTCCTCGCCAAACTGGGTTCCGGTCAAGCGCTCGACGGGCCCAAAAGTGCGCTGGACCGCCTTGCCCGCGAGTTCCGCACTGCGATGCTGGAGCATCCGCGCGCCGCTCCGATCGTCCTCACCCGACAACTCGACTCGCTGACCGCGCTGGCGCCGATCGAAGCCGCGTTGACACCGATGCTCGCGCGCGGTTACTCGGCCGCGCAAGCAGTGCACATCCTGCGTATGGCGCTGGCCTTTCTCGTCGGCACCCTGATGCGCGAGGTGGACGCGGGCCCCACATTCAGCAGCGCCGATCACGAGGGGAGCGCCGTGCGCCGTGCCGATCTCGAGGCCTCGGGATTGCCTGCGGTGACCGCGGCCGCGGCTCAGCTATCCGTATGTGACCACGAGCAAGAGTTCGAATTCGGTCTGCGGCTCCTGCTCGATGCCATCGATCGACTGCCACCCGATGGGGCCCCGGGATGGACACCGGTGCCCCGCGCGGGTGCCGAAATCGACGTCACGACGCTTGGCGGGCGAGCGCCAGCAAGTGGGGATCGTGGGCATTGACGATCGTCAACTGGGGATCGCCGGCCGCCCAGAGTTCGCTGAGGCGGCGGTGATTCGACACCACCTTGCGCCAGTCACGGGCGATGACGCGCTCCATCGCGGTCAGCGCCAACGGGGCGTGCCCGGTCCCGTCGATCTGTCCGTGGTGGTAGAAGCTGTCGCCGACATGGATGACCCAGCGATCGCCGGCCTGCACGGCCACGGCGGCGTGCCCCCGCGAATGTCCGGGTAGCGCGACGAGTAGCACCCCTGCCGAGATCTCGGAGAGCTCGATGACGGCGTCTAATCCGTGCCACTTCTCCCCGGCGACGGGGGAGTGAGCGACCACATCGACTTCGTCGATCGCGCCGGGATGGTACCGCCGCCGCTCGACGAATGTCTCGCGTGCCTGCACGGCATGGATCTCGGCTGCGGTGAGATGCACTCTCGCCCAGGGGAAGTCGGATAGTCCGCCGATGTGGTCGGCGTCGAAGTGCGTCAGCACGATGTCACGGACGTCCGTGGGCTCATACCCCAGGGACGTCAATTGCCGGATGGCTGTTTCGTCTGGGTCAAACACGGGACGCACATAGTGCCGGGCCGAGCCCATCCGCGTCTTCCGCTGCGGTCCGTCCGCGAGACCGAATCCGGAGTCCACCAGAGCCAGGCCGTTGGCGGTCTCGATGAGCAGCACATGGCAGACGAGCCCGTCCGGCGTCGCCCAGGGCCGCATCGTGCCGCAGTTGAGGTGGTGAACCTTCACCTCAGACGGCTTTCCAGCCCGACTTCGTCGTGACGAGTATCCGGCGGCCACTGGCGCCTTGATCTGTTGCCAGCTGCACGAGTGTCTTGGCGACGTTCGAATAGGGCAGGGTGGGCAGACCGGGGACCTTCTTGACCTTCTCGATCGGCTCGGCCGCCCATTCCGATACGGGTTGTCCCGCTTTGAGGTTCACCGGGTAGACCGCCGTCCAGTTGATTCCTGATGCCGGGAGCAGTTCCTCGGCTGCCGCCTTGTCGTCGAAGAACCCCTTGAGCGCCGTGCGATAGAGTGCACGGGCGAATGGCGACGCCTTGAGTGCCGTGTCGCCGGCTCCGAAGGCGGACACCAGGACCAGCCGTCCGACACCCGAATCGCGCACCGCAGCAATCAGGTTGGGCACGGTACGTTGGGCGAATGTCTTGTCACGGACCGGGCCGGTGACGGCCGCGACGAGCACATCGGAGCCGGTTATCGCCGAGGTGAGCCCCGCGACGTCGTCGAGTGCACCCTCGACGACGCGAACGCCGTCGATCTTCTCCACCGCGTCGGGGCGTCGTGCGAATGCCACCACCTCGTGTCCGGCCGCTACCGCCTCGCGGAGGGTCGCGGACCCGACATTGCCGGTAGCGCCCACCAATGCGATCTTCATCATGACTCCTTGTGGTTGTGTACTGTCCCGGAGATCACGCCAGGACTTCCATGATCTCGGCCAGGGCCGTCGGGTCGCCTCGGATGAGACTGGCGTCGATCTCCTGGATGGGGCTACTGCCGTCCCAGTTGGCTGTCGCCAGCTTGATCAGGTCGAACACGAACTTCTTGGTTCCTCCGACATCGGAGATCTCCACCACCGATGCCGGATGGTGCTCGGTCTCAAGATACGCGAATCGTCCATCCGCGCCGCCGATCTGGCCCTCTTGGCCCACGGTGAAGCCAGCGGCGACCGCCCGGTCGTGGAGTTCTTGGAAGGAATCGTTCCAGTATGCGATGTGCTGGACGCGCGCGTGTCCGGCGTCGAGGAAGTCCCGGTACATGGCGCGTCGTTCACCGGTGTGATGAGCTCGATCTCGTCGGGCAGCGCGGTAGCGACCGCCGCCAGCTCCGAGCGGGTCCGAATGCTGAACGTGGTGCCGATCAGATGCTGACGGCGGAAGACGATCGAGTCCAGGTCGAGGTCGGTCTTGGTGCCCGATAGGGCACCGATGCTCACGATCGTGCCGCCGATGGCGGTCGCGCCCGAGAGCTGCGCGAACAGCTCCCCGCCGACGTGGTCGAGGGTGATGTCGGCGCCGGCACCACCGGTCGCCTCGAGGACGGCGTCCGTCAGATTATGGGCTCCCGTGTTGATCGCGACGTCGGCGCCCGCGTCGAGCAGCGCAGATCATATGCTCTCCGACGTGGTGGTGGCCAGCACCTGTCCGGCGCCGAGTGCCTTGGCCAACTGGATTCCGATCAGGCCGATGGAGCTGGTGCCGCCGACGACGAGGACCGTGTTGCCCGCCGTGAAGCCGGCCTGCGTGACAAGCGCATCATGCTCGGTGATGAGCCCGATGGGCAGGGTGGCTGCCTAGGTGAAACTGAGTGGTTCGGGAATCGGAACCACCAGGCGCGGGTCGCAGATCGCGCGATCGGCGAAGGCGCCGACGGCGATCCCCATGAACCTGGTCCCGGCGGGTAGATTCCCGGCGAGCAGACTGCCGGTCTCGACCACGCCTGCCACCTCCATACCGGCCGTATAGCGACCCTCCGCCTGCGAGTTGGCGGTGTAGCTTCCCTCCAGCGCGTAGAGGTCGGCGCGATTGGGGCCGGCCGCCATCACTTGAACCCGGAGCGCGCCGAGTTGCTCAGGCGGGTCGATCTCCTCGAGTGTCCAGTCCGGTCCGGTGCCACCGATCAGTGCGCGCATGGTCGTCTCCTCTGTCGGCATAGGTGGTCGGAAGGTGGTCGTCAAGGGTGTGGTGCATCGCAATGGGCATGATCGAACCGATGAGTGGCAGGACACATGAACGGACAGGCCGCCGCCATGGTGTTGTCCACGCCACAAATACCAAGCCTACAATGTAGGTTTTAGCAATGCGGTACCGGCGCGACCGCTGGGGTGCAACCGAGGGGGGTTTGATAGTCCCTCGGTGTTGTTGGCTCGACGAGGGCTTCGAGGCTCGTCGCTTGCGCTCCTCGCACCTCAGCCATCGGGGGTCACCTAGCTCGTCCCGCCACCGGCGGCGGGAGGGTCGCTGATCCACGCGTCGGGGACCGCGATACCGGCAGCCTGTCCGAACTCAGGGGCCGGGTAGCGCGCCGTCGATTCCGCCGACGTCGGTGATCTTCCAATCGTTGTTCCGGTCCAGCGTGATGCTGTAGGTGACGGTTGTCTGCCCGCCGTCGGGGCTTTGCGAATTGGTGGAATTGACGGTGAGGAAGACGTTCACCTTGTAGATCCCGTTCGATTCGGAGATCACCTTGGCGGCAATCGGCGACGCCGTGGACGACCATTTCAACGGGGCGAGGATCTCGTCCAGCTTCGGTGCGGTGGCGTCGAATTTGTTGGCGAGCTGGGGTGTCGTGTTCGCCTTGAGCCGGTTCAGCCATCCGCCCATATCCGAGTACTGGATTGTCGCGGCACCGGTTGCGTAGTCGGCGGCGATGCGTTCGGCGTGGCTGGTGTCGGCTGCTCGCCGCTGTTCCGCGGAGATGTCAGCGCGGGCCGAGAAATACAGGGCGGCAAAGGCGATGGCCACGGCGGTGACCGCAACCACTGTGATTGCCCAGCCGAGTGCGGACATCGACACCGAGAGGGTGCGGTTGCGGCGACCCCGGTGCGGACCATCATTCGACTTCTTCGTGGGTTCGTCCCGCGTCGCAGCCGACGCGGTATCGTCCGTGGTCTCCGAATCGAGTTCGTCGGGGCCGTGCGTCTGCGTCGTCGGCTCGTCGTCGGGCCGATGGTCCAGATCGGACGGGGTTTCACCGGGTGCGGTGTTACCCACGCCGGTCGTATCCGAGCTGATTACGCTTTGCCTGCACCGCTCGCCGATGGCGAGCTCCGAGTGCGTTTCCTCGGGGTGTCGACGATGCTGCTCACCGACGGCGCCACGACCATCCTCACAGACGGATTCTTCACCCGCCCGGGCCTTCCTCGGGTTCGTGCCGGCCGTATTCGACCGGATCGCAAGAAGATCCGGGCCGCACTCAACAGATTCGGGATCGGTGCCGTCGACGCGGTATTCGTCGTGCACTCCCACTACGATCACGCACTCGACGCTCCCGACGTCGCGGCGATGACCGGTGCCCGGTACTGGGTTCGGAATCGACGCGCAACATAGCACGCGGAAACGGCTTCGACGACTCGAATTTCGATCTCGTCACCGTCGGGGAGCCGGTCCGGCTCGGCCGGTTCACGCTGAGCGCGCTGCCGGCGGTACACAGTCCCGGCGATCTCGCACCCGGGACGATCGACGCACCGCTCACACCGGGTGCCCGGGCAATCGACTACCGGACCGGGGACTGCTACACGCTGCACGTGGAATACGGTGGCGCGGGGCTGATGATCCACGCCAGTGCGAACATGCGCGCCGGCGCACTAGACGGCCGTCGCGCCGACACGGTGTATCTGGGCATCGGAACCCTCGGCAAACAATCGCCGAGCTTCCGCGACACGTACTGGCGCACCTATGTCGCCGACACCGGCGCGCGCAGGGTGATCCCGATTCACTGGGACAACTTCACGCGCGGGCTCGATCGACCGCTGACTCCGCACCGCTCGCGGTGCGCGCGACGGGGTGCGTGTGGAGTTTCCCGTATTGGGCCGGATCACCGATCCGTTCCACGCGGGACGGTAGCGCGTCGCGAATGGCTGGCCGCGGTGGCATGCGCGCTGTGCGGACGTCAGGCCACCCCGCCCCCCTCGTCCCGATCCGGCGGTTCTGATCCAGCCACGCTTGTCGTAGAACGCCGTTCCGGCAAGGCCGATCGCCAGGTTTCGGGCTGCACGCCGCGGTGCCCGGATTCGGCGATCGCTACTCCGCGCCGTCGTCCCCCTCGATCTCGGATAGTTCGATCGGCACATGGTAAGGGGGTGTGCTTTTTCCGATGATGCGATACCGATTCCACGGGTCCGGATCGCCGATGAAGGCGGGTCGTGCGCTGTGGCTGGTCCGCACGGTGACCTTGGTGCGTTGGGCATCGCCGAGAATCTCGGTCAGCTGGTCGTTGGCCGACACCCTGCCGATCCATCGGAAGATTCCATCGATGGGTTCGCGGTAGCCCTTGAGTTCGATGTGTGCGGGGATCTCCGTGCCCCGCACGATGATCGTCGCGTCGCCGATGTAGTCGGAGTTCTCATGCGGGCTGTGCGTGAAGACACTGCTCATGGTCTGTGGCCTTTCCGTCCGGGAAACCGATGTGCGAGTGCCGACGCACTGAACCGGCACCTCGACCGTCAATTGAAGCTAACTGGTACCGATGGTATGCGATACTTTCGGTATCCGGTAGTACATGGAGACGACAACCTTCGGGAGGGCCTGTGATGGCGCGTGAGTTCGACCTCGTCCTATACGGCGCGACCGGCTTCGTCGGCCGTCTGACCGCCGACTACGTAGCCCGGTCGGCACCGCCGGAGCTTCGGGTTGCGCTCGCCGGGCGTGACGAGCGGTCGCTGGCGGGCATTCGGGAGAGCCTCGGTGCGAGGGTCGCGGGGTGGGAGATCGCCCGTGCGGACGCCACCGATGCCGGCTCCCTCGATGTGCTTGCCGCCCGCGCCTCGGTCATCGTGTCGACGGTCGGACCGTATCTCACTTACGGTTTGCCGTTGGTCGAGGCGTGTGCGAAGGCCGGCACCCACTACGCGGACCTCACCGGCGAGCCGATGTTCACCCGATGGTGTATCGACGGCTGTGACAAACTCGCGCGCGAGAGCGGCGCACGGATCGTGAACAGTTGCGGGTTTGATTCGATCCCCTCGGATCTGAGTGTCTACCAGCTGTATCGGCGGGCGACCCGCGACGCCGAGGGTGAACTCGGCGACACCGTGCTTGTCCTGCGGGCCTTTCGGGGTGGTATGAGCGGCGGGACGGTGGCCTCGGGTAAGGCCCAGGCCCTGCTGGTGGCGCGTGATCGTGAGGCTCGGCGTCTGTCTCGGGACCCGTACACCATGACCCCGGATCGGTTGGGCGAGCCTTCGGTCGCCAACAGGTCCGAACACGAGGTCCGGCCCGCGGGCGATGTCTCCCCGGAACTGGACGGCTGGGCGGCCAGCTTCTTCATGGGCCCGCACAACACCCGGGTCGTCCGGCGCAGCAACGCACTGTTCGACTGGCGGTACGGACGTGACTTCCGCTATTCGGAACTGATGTCCACCGGCACCGGCGTCGGTGGATTGCTCAGAGCGTCGGCGATAGCGGGCGGCGGTGCCGTGAACGCGGCGCTGACGCCGGCGGTCCGATACATACCGCGGCGTTGGCTCGACCGGCTGGGGCCTCAACCGGGTTCGGGACCCGATGCACGGGCACGGGCGCGTGGCCACTTCGCCACCGACACGTTCACGACGACCAGCAGCGGCGCACGGTACCGCGCCCGGTTCGCGATGCGGGGCGACCCGGGCTATGCGGCGACATCGGTGATGCTCGGGGAGACCGGGCTCGCCCTCGCCCTCGACACCGCCGAACTCCCGGACAGGGCCGGGGTCCTCACCCCCGCGGTCGCATTGGGGGATCGTCTCTGTGCGCGGTTGTCCGCCGCCGGTGTGGAGTTCGACGTCGCACGACTCGACTGAATGGCGGTCGGAGCGGACGGGCCGGCGAGATCCGGCTCGGCCGACGGGCGTTGACATCCACCCGCGGAAGAGCAAAAATCCTACCGACGGTATGCGATACCGTCAGTACTAGGTTTGGTTCCGTACGAACCGTGGCGCGGACCGGCCTGCGACGGGCTCGCATGAGCCCACGACTCTGTTGTGCGCGAGGCCGCACCGGGAGGATTTGGCATGGCATATGACATCGAACGGGAGTTCCCCGTTCCGCGGACACGATCCGGTGGAGAAGTGCGTCGTCGCAGGTCCATGGCGGAGCGGCAGCTGGCGGCGCAGCGGTTGCTCTTCGAGGTGGTGGACGACAACTACGATGGCGAACTCGACATCGCATGGGACAGGGACCCGCTTCCCGACGTGCCGTGGATGCCGGCGGAGCTCACATCGCTGTACGGAACACGCGTGTGGAACTCCCTGAGTGGAGCCCAGCGTGACGATCTGGCGCGGCGGGAGTTGGTGCAGATTCTCAAGATCGCGATGTACCTGGAATCGGCCGTGTCGATGCTGACCTTCAGGACGATCGCGCGGGAACAGGGCTACGCCGACGATCGGACCAGATATCTCTTGGCGACCATCAACGAACGATCGCGCAACGTCACGATGTTCAGTCGCTTGATCAATCGGACGGGTGTTGAACCGGACCTGGACCAGCGGCGCGCCGACCGCCTCGCCCGTTACGTGTTGCTGACACCTGTCGGACCTCTGAGCCGTGTCCTGATCCTCCTGGCCACGGAGTTCGTCAGCGCGATCGCTCAAGCGATCGCGCATGCGGAGGACGTCCAGCCGCATGTGTTGCAGTTGATGAAGATCCACGCGGTGGCCGGAGGCCGGCACGCCGAGTTCGGTCGCTCCGAACTCGACGAGGCAGTCGCTACGGGCGGGGGGTTCTCCAATCGGGTGCAGGCGATCCTATCGCTGGTTCTGCTCATCGCCATCGGACCTCTCCTCATCAGCCGCTCGATATACGAGCAGGTCGGCATATCGCGCACACGAGCCACGCTGGCAGCATTCCTGGGCCGTCAGTACAGGGCTCGCACAAGGCTTTTCGCGGGTGCTGCGGCCGATGCGGCGGACGACGCCGGACTGTTCGGCCGCGTCGACCGGATTGCCTTGAGGCTGGGCCGCGTCGCCTGACAATGCGGACCGAAAAACACTCTTGACTTCCGGTGAGACGGGCGACACACTTGATCTCGGACCGCCGGTATCACATACCGAGCGTATCGAGTTTGCCAGACAGTGTCCTTCACGAACGGAGATATCGTGACCATTGAAGCCGCCCCGACTGCCGGTCGTGGAACGATCGCCGATCGCCCCAACGTGGTGAATCTGGCCGGCGCATCTTCGACAACCGCCAGAAACGTCGGAGACCGACAGAAGACCGCCCAACGACTCCTGCGCTCGACCGCCGACCGGGCGTACGACGGGGAACTCGATATCGACTGGGACGCGGAGATCGCACCCGACAAGAAGTGGATTGCCGATCACCGGCAGACCTTGTACGGAAGTCGGCTGTGGAACAAGTTGTCGGAGGAGCAACGCAACACCCTCGGCAAACACGAGATGGTCGCGATCCTCAGTTACGGAATCTTCGCCGAGGTCATGCTGAGCACCATGCTCTTGCGCACAGTTATCGAGAGCAACGAGCTGGTGGACGACCACAGTCGATACGCGCTGGCGGAGGTCGCCGAAGAGACGCGTCACTCCACGATGTTCGGGCGAGCGATCAACAAGGCGGGGGTCGCGCCGTACAAGATGCCCAAAGCGGTTGGTGTCAACCTGATGACCCGCATGGCGGGATTCATCCCGCGGGGGCCGGCGGTCCTCGCCGGGACGCTGTTGATCGAGGAAGTTCTCGACCGGTTGCAGCGCGAGATGATGAACGACGCGGACCTGCAGCCGCATATGCGGCAACTGATGAAGATCCACGTGCTCGAAGAGGCGCGGCACATCACCTACGCGCGCGAGGAACTGGTCCGCGCGATTCAGGACCGTGGCCGGGTGTCCAACGCGTTTCATCGTGGGCTGTTCGCGTTCCAGCACTTGATGTTGCAGCCGATGATCGTTAATCCCGGTGTCTATCGGTCCGTCGGCATCCATCCGCTCCGGGGGTTCCTGGCGGCCTTCACCAGCGACCACTATCGCGAGAATGCGATCTTTGTCTCGGAGCCACTCCTGCGGTTCCTTTATGACGTGGGAATGATCAAGGGCCGCTTCACAACCCGACTCTTCAAGATGTCCAGGGCGCTGCCCGGCGACATGCTCGACGAGATCAATCGGGTGGCTGCGCGCGCCGCGTGACCACGCTCCGGCGTTAGCCGCAGAACTACGCTGCCCGCGTCGGGGGGGTGTTGGCACGACAGGTGTCCCCCTTTGCGCAGCCCACCGACGCGTCGGCATCCCCGCCGATCGCGCCTTCGACCGCACCCAGACCACCCTCGGCGCCGCCGCGGGTCGACCATGAATGTAAGGACCGGATACAGCGATGCGCGACTTCACCAACAAGACTGCCGTGATCACGGGGGCAGGGTCTGGGATCGGCCGGGCACTGGCCTTACGGCTTGCCGATCACGGTACCAATCTCGCCTTGTCCGACATCGATTCAGCAGGACTGGCCGAGACCGCGGGGCGGTGCGACAAGGCGGGTGTAGCCGTGGTGTCGCATGAGCTCGATGTCGCCGACCGACGCGCTGTGCTCGATTACGCAGGCGCCGTCCGGAGTGAATTCGGGCCGGTCAATCTCGTCGTCAACAACGCCGGTGTGTCGTTGGGTGCGACGGTGGAGGAGATGACCTGGGAGGATTTCGACTGGCTCTTCGGCATCGACTTCTGGGGTGTGGCCCATGGCACCAAGGCGTTCCTGCCCGACCTGATCGCATCCGGGGACGGGCATCTGGTCAATGTCTCCTCGGTGTTCGGCCTGATGGGTATTCCCTCCCAAAGCGCCTATAATGCAGCGAAGTTCGCGGTTCGTGGCTTCACTGAATCCTTGCGGCAGGAGATGATCATCGCCGGCCACAACGTCGGCGTCACGTGTGTTCATCCGGGCGGAATCAAGACCAACATTGTCGTCAACGGCCGAGGTGCGGGCCGCTCACCCGACGAGATCGCCGAAGCCGGGCGGCAGTTCGAAAAGATCGCCTTCACCAAGCCGGACTCGGCCGCCACGGCCATCCTCAAAGGTGTGCGCCGTAATGCGCCTCGGGTGCTGATCGGTCCGGACGCACGGCTATTCGACCTGATACCACGGGTGATCGGGCCCCGCTACGAGGACATCGCGGCGCGACTGGCTCGGCGCGCCGGTGCCGCGGACCGGCTCGGCTGACGCCCGCGGAACACATTCGGAGGTGTCGATACCGTGACCGACGATCTTGATCTGGTCCCCACAGCCAAGCAGTCCGACGCCGAGGACCCGAGACCCGCACGGGTCGCGCGTAACTCGCATGTCCACAACCTGACGGTCGTCGAGGTCATCGTCGAGACGGGTGACGCGGTCTCCCTGGTCTTCGAGGTCCCGGAGACGCTCGCATCGAAGTTCCGCTATCACCCGGGTCAGTTCTTGACGCTCCGGATACCCAGCGACCAGACGGGCTCGGTCGCGCGCTGCTACTCGTTGTCCAGTTCGCCACACCTCGACGACGACCTGGTGGTCACGGTCAAGCGCACGCCGGATGGATACGCATCGAACTGGTTGTGCGACAACGTGTCCGAAGGGTCTATACTGACCGTGCTGACGCCGTCGGGGGTCTTCACGCCCAAGACGCTCGATGTCGATCTGCTGTTGATCGCGGCAGGCAGTGGCATCACGCCGATGCTGTCCATCGCCAAATCCGCGCTGATCAGTGGTGCCGGGACGGTATTTCTCTTCTACGCGAACAAGGACGAGGATTCGGTCATCTTCGGTGCGGAACTCGCGGAGATCATGGCGGAGTTCCCGGATCGGTTCACGGTGACGCATTGGCTGGAATCCGAGCGCGGACTGCCCAATACGCGGGAGTTGTCGGAGATCTTGGCCGCATACTCGCACTACGACACCTACATCTGTGGTCCCACCCCGTTCATGGACGTCGTTCGTCGGGCGCTGGCGGATATCGGGATGAGCGATGCCAAGGTGCACATCGAGACCTACCGGTCGCTCACCGGCGATCCGTTCGCCGACATCGTGGTCGGCGACGTGGAGGCCGACGGACATGCATCCGCGACGGTCGAGCTGAACGGTGAGCGGGTGCGACTCGAATGGCCACGTCACACCAAGCTGCTCGATCTCCTGCTCAGCAAGGGGTACGACGCGCCATACTCCTGCCGGGAAGGTGCGTGTAGTGCGTGCGCATGTACGGTCCGCAGCGGCGAGGTGAAGATGCTTCGCAACGACACCCTCGTCGATGCTGATCTGCGTGCCGGTCTGACATTGGCGTGTCAGGCCGTGCCCATCAGTGATGACGTCGACATCGCATTCGATCAATGAGCTACACCAGGTCCCGACGGGTCACCCACCCGCATGAAGCCACCACAGGAGGAACGGTGTCGTCAACGCAATTCCAGGTCGACAAGCCCGACTCGGGTCCATCGACGACGGCACGGCGACGATTCACGACCTCGGACGGAACCGCACTCGCCGTGTGGGATTCGGGCCCGGCGGAGGCGAAGGTGACGCTGGTGCTCGCGCATGGGTGGACACTGGACCACCGCACATGGGATGACGTGGTCGACCATCTGCGGCGGACGGAACCAGAGCTTCGAGTGCTGACCTACGACCATCGCAACCACGGCGAGTCGGATCTCGCCCGCCCGGGTACGACCACCATCGAGCAGCTGGCCACGGATCTGTATGAGCTCATCGGATCGGAGGTACCCACGGGTGACCTTGTGCTCGCCGGTCATTCGATGGGCGCGATGACGCTGATGGAGCTGGGTGCCAAATATCCCGAGATCGTCGAGACCCGGGTCAGGGGAGTCGGTTTCGTCGCGACCAGCGCCGGACCGTTCTTCCGGCGGCTGCGCAATTACGGTGCCTTCCACCGGTGGTGGGAGTCGACCCTGACTCGGATGGAGGCCGCCGCGACGAACCCACGGCAGGAACGCGCAGCACTCCTGGGCGTCCGGCTGGCGATGTTCGGCCGGGGAGCTCGCCGCCACGACCTCGAGCGTGCGCTGCTGCAGAGCCAGGCGGCCGGTGCCGGGGCACGGCGCGGGTTCGGCATCGATCTGGCGGCGCACGAACGACTGACGGCACTGTCGGTGTTCGCGCGTAAGCCTACCGTGGTCCTCGGTGGCACGAGCGACCGCCAGACCCCGGTGCGACACGCATTCGCACTCGCCGCGGCGCTTCCGTCCGCGACCCTGACCGTCTTGGACGGAGCGGGTCACATGCTCCCCTACGAACGGACGCGGGCGGTGGTGGGCCGCCTACGCACCCTGGTGCATGCCGCACCGGCATCGCCGCAGGGCGCTCCGCTTTCCACCCCATCGTCAGCACCCGTTAGGCAATCCCCCGAAGGAGAACGCACCGTGTCCCTGACAAGCCCGTTCGACGATGTCGACATCCCGGATCAGAGCATCTACGACTTCCTGTTCGCAAGCATCGGGGCAGAGGACCGGGCGCGGGTTGCGCTGATCGATCCGCATTCCGGGGTGACCACGACCTACGAGCAACTGATCGGTCAGATCGACTCCGTCGCCGGCTGGCTGGCGGTGCGGGGACTCGGTGCCGGCACCGTCGTGGGCATCCTCTCGCCGAATATTCCGGCATTCGCCGCGGTATTCCACGGCGTGCTGCGGGCCGGATCGACGGCCACGACGATCAACGCCCTGTTCACCGCGGGCGAGATCGCCAAGCAACTCCGCGACTCGGGAGCCAAGGCCCTGGTGACGATCTCGGCGCTGTATCCGCAAGCCGTCGAGGCCGCATCGGTGGTGGGTATCTCCCCTGACAACCTGGTCGTGCTCGACGGTGCGGGACAGGACGGGTCCGACCATCCGAACGCCGCGGATGTCCTGGGTGTCGCCGTGGCGCCGCCGGAGGTCTCCTTTGACACCGCGACTCATGTTGCGGTGCTGCCATATTCGTCGGGTACGACGGGAAATCCGAAGGGTGTCAAGCTCAGTCATCGCAACCTGGTCGCCAACGTCGCCCAGATCCGGCCGCTGCAGGGTATGAACGGCGACGATGTGATCGTGGCGGTGCTGCCGTTCTTCCACATCTACGGGATGACCGTTCTGCTGAACGCGGCGCTCCAGGCCCGCGCAAGCCTCGTGGTGATGCCGAAATTCGACCTCGTCGAGTTCCTGCGGAACATCCAGACCTACAAGGTCACCTATGCGTTCATCGCTCCGCCGGTCGCCGTCGCGCTCGCCAAGCATCCCATCGTCGACGACTTCGATCTCGGGTCCCTGCACACGATTCTGTCCGGTGCGGCACCGCTGGATCAAGAGCTCGGCGAGGC
Source organism: Gordonia alkanivorans NBRC 16433 (assembly GCF_000225505.1). Taxonomy (GTDB): domain Bacteria; phylum Actinomycetota; class Actinomycetes; order Mycobacteriales; family Mycobacteriaceae; genus Gordonia; species Gordonia alkanivorans. The sequence continues at coordinate 14,799 of NZ_BACI01000118.1, forward strand.
GGTGGGGCGGCGGATCGGCGCAACGGTCCTGCAGGGATACGGCATGAGTGAGCTGAGCCCGGTCAGTCATCTGATCCCGTTCGACGGCGGCCGCAACAGCATCGGCACCGACGCCCCGCTCGCCTCGGTGGGTTGGGCCGTCCCGAATACCGAGAACAAACTGGTCGATCCCGCGACCGGCGACGAGGTCGAACTGCCGGTCGAGGGTTTGTCGGCGCCGGGTGAGTTGTGGGTGAAGGGGCCCAATGTGATGCTCGGCTATCTCAACAACGAGCAGGCCACCGCCGAGACCATCGACGCCGATGGCTTCCTGCACACGGGTGATCTCGCGCAGATCGATCCCACCGGTTGTGTCTATATCGTGGATCGGCTCAAAGAGCTCATCAAGTACAAGGGTTATCAGGTGCCGCCTGCCGAGCTCGAGGCGTTGTTGCTGACCAATCCGAAGATCGCCGATACCGCGGTCATCGGTGTGGTCGAGGAGGAGACGGGTGAGGAGATCCCGAAGGCGTTCGTCGTCCGGCAGCCCGATGCCGAGCTGACCGAGGAGGACGTCATCGAGTTCGTGGCGGCGAAGGTGGCGCCGCATAAGAAGGTGCGTGCGGTGGAGTTCATCGAGGCCATCCCGAAATCGGCTGCGGGCAAGATTCTCCGCAAAGACCTGCGGAGGTAGCGCTATGCGGCCGATTGGCGCGACCATCGAACGCGACGATGCCGCCGTCCGGCATCACGTCACCACCCCCGACGGCGTGCGGATCGCCGTGTACGAGGAGGGCAACCCCGACGGGGAGACGGTTCTCCTCCTGCATGGGTGGCCCGACAGCCATCGGTTGTGGGACAGTGTCGCGCCGCTGCTACGGGACAGGTATCGACTGATCCGAGTGGACAATCGTGGCCACGGACGATCGAGTTCGCCGTCCGGCCGGCAGGCCATCTCCACTCGCCGGATCGCCGACGACTACGCGGCGGTCATCGCGCACGTCGCCGACAAGCCGGTGCACATCATCGCCCACGACTGGGGGAGCGTGTCCACGTGGGAACTGATCACCCGCCCGCCGGAGCAGGCGCGGGTCGCCTCGTTCACGTCGATCTCGGGACCGAGTATGGGGCATTTCGCCGCATGGGCGCGGCGTCGTCTGCTCCGGCCGTCTCCCGCGAATGTGGGGCATGTCGTCGCGGCGCTCGCATCCTTCGCGTACTCGATCGTCCTCTCGGTACCGGTTCTGTCGACCCTCCTGCTTCGGTACGGCGTCAGCGCCGGGCGCTGGCGCAGACAACAGGCCGCCGCCGAGGGCATCGCGCCCGAGCGGATACACCTCGGCGAGACCTTCGAGCATGATGTGGTCGACGGTGCACGGATCTACCGATCGACGTTGACCTCGCGGCATACCAACCCGCTCACCGCCCGACCGCTTCCGACGCGGGTTCCGGTACAGGTCCTCATCGGCAAACGCGACCCCGCCATCCGGTATCGGAGTTACGCCGACGTGCCACGCTGGACCGGCGATCTCTGGCTGCGATTGGTCCATGGCGGACACTGGTTGCCGTTCTCCCACCCCGAGCTCGTCGCGCAGGCGGCCGAGGAATTGATCGAATCGGTGCGGACCGGTACGGAGCCGCGGTCGTTGCGGCGCTGGCGGGTGGGGACCGATCGACGACCCTTTGCCGACCAACTCGTCGTGGTCACCGGGGCCGGCAGCGGGATCGGCCGGGCGACCGCGCACGCGTTCGCCGGTGCCGGTGCCGAAGTGGTGGTCTCCGACATCGATCCCGCGGCGTCGGCCGAAACCGCCGAGCTGATCGGCAGAGCGGGCGGGGTGGCGTACGCCTACCGACTCGACGTGTCCGATCCCGCATCCGTCGACGAGCATGCGCGCGAGGTGATCGCCGAGCACGGCGTTCCCGACGTTCTGGTCAACAATGCCGGCATCGGGCATGCCGGGGCGTTCTTGCAGACCCCGGCGGCGGACTTCGATCGGGTTCTGCAGGTCAACCTGCAGGGCGTGATCGGGATGTGCAGGGCATTCGCGGGCGCGATGTCCGAACGCGGTCTCGGTGGGCAGATCGTCAATCTGGCCAGCATGGCCGCGTATTCACCGCAGCGTGAGTTCAGCGCGTACTCCACGAGCAAGTCGGCGGTGTTCATGTTCTCCGACTGCCTGCGCGCCGAGCTGGCGCGCAGCGGAGTCGGGGTCACGACGGTCTGTCCGGGTGTCGTGCACACCAACATCACTGCCACGACCAGGTTCTCGGGTGTTTCGGACGAGGAGGAGCACCGGCTCCAGCAGCATTTCGACGCGCTGTATCGGCGTCGGGGGTACACACCGGACAAGGTTGCCGAACGCATTCTGCGGGCCGTCCTGGCCGGCGAGACGATCGTTCCGGTTACTCCGGAAGCCGTTGTCCAGTACCATTTTTCGAGATTTGCGCCGAAGCTGACCAGGCTCGCCGCGGCCCGGATGAGCCTATTGGACCGGTAGCGGGCCGGCCGCGCCGGCCACCATCAGGTGGCGGGCGCCGTCGTCAGGAGAATCGCTTCGTCGAAGGGGACAACCGCATACAGCGGCCGGTACGGCCATCGCACCGACCCGGCGGCGGCCTTCTTCGTCGAGGACCTGGGGGACGTCACCGTATAGCGGCGGCCGTTGCGCTGCAGAGTGGCGGAGCCGGCGGCCACCAGGTTCTTTCGCCATTGCGTGCCCGGCCCATATCCCACGAGGATGGCGACGCCGTCCGGAATCGGGAACACTAGCAGCGGAGTTCGGTACGGCGTCCCGCTCGTGCGGCCGCGGTGTTCGAGAATGCCCATCGACGGCATCCACCCGGCCCACAGCCGGACGAGTTTGTTGGTGGCGAATCTGTTCCATCGCGCATACCACTGCGGAAATCGCATCGTGCTCTCCTCGGATCGTCGTGAACGTTGGTGTTCAAGGGGTCAGGCGTCGAGCCAAGCGCCGCGCCATCCCTGCCGGGAGCGCATCCAGCGCACCCAGGGCGTAGGGAAGTGCCTTCAGCGTCATCCCCGTGTAGGTCGCCGGAATGCGGGCATCGATCAGATGAGGCCCGGGCTCCGCGAATGCCCTCGTGAGGTCCAGGACCAGGTCTCGGGCGTTCTCGGGTCTGGTGGCCGGCACTCCCATACCGCGGGACAGGTCGACGAAGTCCAGGGCTGGCTGATCCAGACGCAGCTGCGACCGCGCCACGTCTCCCGGCTTCCCGGCGCGCACGCGCTGCAACTCGACATCGAGGATCGAGTACGCGGAGTTGTTGAGCAACACCACCGTGACGTCGAGCGCTTCGCGTGCCATCGTCCACAGGGACTGAATCGTGTACATCGCCGACCCGTCCGACTGCAGCGCGAGCACCGGCCGGTCGGGGGCTGCGACCGCGGCTCCGACGGCGACCGGCAATCCCTGGCCGATGGCACCGCCGGTGAGAGTCAGGACATCGTGCGGGGCGGCCGAAGCCGTCATCGCGGGTAGTGCCAGACCCGAGGTGTTGGACTCGTCGGAGATGATGGCGCCGGGCGGGAGCGTGGTCGCCACGGCTGCGCAGACCGAGTGTGCGGTGAGGGCTCCGCGCGGCGGCCTGGGTAGTGCCGGATGACCGACCGAGGGGATGTCGCGGTCGGCGAGGCGCAGCCGGCTACTGATCTCGTCGATGACTGCTCGGGTCTGGCTCCGCCCGACCTCGTGGATGGTGCAGCCCGGCGGGACCAGATCACCGGACTTTCCCGGGTATCCGAAGAATGCCACCGGTCGGCGGGTGTCGAGCAGGATCAGACGATCGAGGCCGGCGAGTTGGGTCCGCGCGAGCTCGGGCACATAGGCCAATCGTTCGAGGTAAGGCCGCCCCGCACCCCGTTCGATCCGGGTGGGGAACACCTCGGCGAAGATCCTGGCCCCCGAAGTCGCGGCGATCCGTGCGACGGTCGAGAGCGCTTCGCCGCCCAGGGCCGTGCCGCCGACGATGAGTCCGACCTGCCGGCCCGCCTCCCGGAGCGCGGTGACCATCTCTTCGACGTCTTGAACATGTTCTGCCGGTGCGGTATACGCGGCTTCCGTCGATCCCGGTGTGTGCCGTGCCGGGGACCACGCGACGTCTGCGGGCACGATGAGGGTCGCCACCTGGCCACCCGCATACATCGCGGCTCGCACGGCCGCCGAAGCGTCCTCGGCCACAGAGTCCGCTCCGGCGTGGCGTACCCACCCCGATACGGTCGCCGCCGTGGCGGCGATATCCGACTGGAGGGGCGCGTCGAACCGGACGTGGTCGGTGGCGTGGTCTCCGACGACGTTGACCATCGGAACGCGTGCCCGTCGGGCGTTGTGGAGATTGGCCAGGCCATTGCCCAGCCCGCAGCCGAGATGGAGCAACGTGGCGGCCGGCCGCCCGGAGATGCGGGCAAACCCGTCGGCGGCCCCGGTGGCGACCCCCTCGAAGAGTGTGAGTACCGGCCGGATCCGTGGCACCTCGTCCAGCGCGGTGACGAAATGCATCTCGGATGTGCCGGGATTGGTGAAACACGCGGTGACGCCACCCCGGGCGAGCTCGTCGAGGATCACCCGGGCGCCGGTGGCGGTCACCGATCCCGCCGGCGACACCCGCGTACCGCGGAGCGCGTCACGCCGACTCACCACCGTCGGCGGATGCCGACGGACGCGTGACCGTCGCCCGTGCCGTCCGGTACTCGTGCCGTGGATCGCGCCAGGCGCCGGCATCGATCGCGCCGTCCGGGCGGTTCGATACCAGGGCATACTGCGGTATGTCGACGCCGATCAGGGCGCCGTTGGCGATGTCGAGATCCCGGATCTCGCGAGCGATCGGATGATCGCCCAGATGCAGTCGTGCCGAGCGTGTGCCCAGGGCGAACCCGGCGCTCGACTCCGACTGGTACGGGATGTACAGGACCTTGTTGTCTATCGGACTCAGTGAGTGGCAATAGAAGTCGAGCTGGCGGGAGGCGAGTCGTCGCTCGGCCGCCCGACGAACCGACAGCGTCAACACCGACGCGCCGCCGACCGTCACCTCCGCTGAGTGGGAGGTCGGTGTCGAGTGGAACTGCACGTCCGACAACACTTTCGGGAATCCGAGCACCTCGCGTCCGACGATCTGCGCCTGGTGGTTGTCCACTCCGATATGGGTGATGTAGATGCCGCTGCGCGATCGTGCCCAGCCGGCGAGATCGTAGAAGGGCAGCGCGACCCTGCTGTCGCGCCGCACCGGGATCGAGACGGTGAACTCACGATAGGGTTCGATCGATTTCTCGAGGTACTCCATGATCTGGATGATGGCCAGCGCTCGTCCGGGCCGGATGATCACCGGTCGGAGCCGGGAGGTCGGCATCAGGGCGGACGCCCGCGCCGAGCTGATCCCGAATACCGCCGCGAAACTGCGTGCCCGCCGGGTGAGCAGTGGCATCTCGACAGTGGTTCCGTCGCTCAGATCGGTCTTCCCCTGCGACCCTGAATCCTGACCCAATACAGTATGGACTGTCATAAATGGAGCTTACTACAAGTTTGGAGAGGACTACATAATTTCTGCCAAGAAGAAGGTGCTCGCGGCCGGACCGCGTTCGACGGACGGGCACCGCAGACGCGCTCGTGAGACCTCGGATCGGATACTCGAGGCGGCGAGTCAGGAATTCGCGCATATCGGCTACCGAGAGGTGACGATCGAGGCGATAGCGCGTGCGGCGGGCGTGGCCCCGTCATCGGTGTACAACCACTTCAGGAGCAAAGCCGGTGTCGCGCAGGGTCTCGCCAATCGGGCTCTCGAGGTGCACGAAGAATATGTGAGCACAGCGTGGTCGCTGGATGCTTCCCCGCTGCAACGATTGATCGCCGTAGCCGGTGCGACACTTCGCTTCTCCCGCACTCACCGAGCGCTGTTCGAGGCGATCGCGCTCTCGTATCTGAGCCCGGCCGGGGTCTTCCCGGTGGACACCGAGGCGGCGGCGGCGATCGAACGACGGCGACGTCAGCAGCTGCGGCGCATCGTCGACAGTCTCGATGAAGCGATCGAGTGCGGCGAGATCTATCCGTGCGACACCTCGGCTGCCGCGCATTTCCTGGTGGCGTCCTGGGCGGGCGTGCTGACCATGACCGATCCGCATGGACTCAGTGATCCGGGAGCGGCGCTGGCCCTCGGCATCCGAGGGTTGATCGCCGGGCTGGCCGTCGATGGCGGACGTGCGGACGAGCTGGTCGACAGGTATGAACACGCGCTGGCCGCCGCCGGCCTCGTGCGGTGATGGGGTGAACCGATTCCATTGCTGTTCATCACCATTCATACGGTTGTCGTGAACTCGCGGGCGAGTGCACGCAGGGCGGGCAGCGGCGATGCATCCCGTGCGAGGACCGCGACCGCGACCTGGTCGGCACCGTTGGACAGATGCTCCCGTAGCCGGGATGTCACCTCCTCGACACCGCCGTGGGCAATGATCGAGTCGATCAGGTGGTCGGCGGCGGGCACGGCCAGATCCTGTTCGGCGAATCCGAGCCTGCGCAGGTTGGCGGTGTAGTTGCGCAGGCCGAGATAGACATTCGCGGTCGGCGCGGCGAGTTCTCGTGCGCGTACCGGATCCGCGTCGAGGACAACGGACTGGCCGACCGACAGGAATGCGTGATCGCCCAGTATCTCCCGGGCTCGTTCGGTGTGCTCGGGTGTCACGAAGTAGGGCAGTGCACCGCCGGTGCGATCACGCGCGAGCCCGAGAACCCGGGGACCGAGCGCGGCGAGTGCCATCCGCTCCTTCGGAACCCCGGCACCGGTCAGTTCGTCGAGGTAGCTCGCCAACATCGCGACGGGACGTCGGTACTGACTCAGATGCTCGCTGTGCCCGACGCCGATGCCGAGGATCAGGCGTCCCGGATGCGCGGCTTCGATCCGGTGGAAGGACTCGGCGACCGTGGCGGCGGGGGCGGTGAACACATTGACGATGTCGGTGCCGACCACCAGCGAATTCGTCGCTGCCAAAAGCGATTCCACATGAACGAGATCCGCGGGAGGCGATTGGGAGACCCACAGCGTGCGGTAGCCGAGGTCCTCGACCTCGCGGGCATCCGCCGGACTGGTCGCGCCGTGTGGCAGGAGTGCGGCCAGTGGACCCGGTGGATTGCTGCTCATGACGCGACTCCTTTGTCGTCGGGTGATCTGCGAGTGTTGTGCGCACGTGATGCGCCACGCGGCGGCGGTGCGAGCGACTACTGGTCGAATGCGATCTCGACCGACTCCGAGACGGGCACGGACTGACACGCCAGGGTCAGGCCGAGGGAGAGGTCGGCGTCCACCAGGGTGTCGTTCTTGAGCATGCTCACCTCGCCGGATCGCACGGTGCAGGCGCACGCGCTGCACTCCCCCTCCCGGCAGGAGAACGGCGCGTCGTAGCCCTTGGACAGCAGGACGTCCAGGAGTTTGGTGTCGCGCGGCCAGTCGAGTTCGATTCTGCGGCCGGCGAGTTCGACGGTGGCCGAGACCGTCTCCGCTGAGGTGTCGGATGGGATGATCACGTCCGCGAATGGGTCGCCGGACAGCGATCGATACCGTTCGACGTGCACATGGGCGTCGGGTAGGCCGATCCCGTGCAGCGCGCTGCGCGCCGCTTCCATGAAGGGTGCGGGCCCGCACAGGTAGGCGTCATAGGCCGAGAAGAGTTCCAGGGACCTCATCAGCCCCTCGGCCGTCGGCAGGCCTTGGTCGGATTCGAACCAGTGCTCCACGGTGAATCGGGTGGGGAACTCGGTGACCATGTCGTGCAGTTCCGTGCCGAAGATCGTCGATCGGCGGTCCCGGTTCGCGTACAGGAGGTACACCGTCGCGGTTCCTCCCACTAGCGCCGACTTCGCGATGCTGATGAGCGGCGTGATGCCGCTTCCGGCGCCGACCAGTAGCAGGTCGCCGTCCAGACTCTTCGGCGTGAAGTTCCCCGAAGGTGTCATCACGGTCAACGACAACCCTGGTCGGGCGTTGTCGCATAACCAATTCGAGGCGTACCCGCCGGGCGTTCGCTTCACCGTGACGATGAGGTCGTTCTCGAAATGAGGTGAACTCGACAATGAGTAGCACCGGGCGGCCCCGCCGGGACGGTCGGTCGGGATCTTGATCGTGAGGAACTGGCCGGGGTGGTAGCGAAACCTGCTCACGAGGTGATCGGGGACCGCCAAGGCGATCGAGACCGCGTCGTCGGTCTCGTCCACCACCTCGACCACGGTGAGTTCATGGGCATGGCTGACCGGTGTCGTGGCGACGCCGGCTTCATCGGCCCGGGTACCGGCCGTGGTGACCGATTCTGTGGTCACTGTGACTATGCCGCGGCGCGGTCGGCCGCCACCTTCTCGAGCAGTTCGTCGGGAAGTGTCTTCGAGAGCTTGTAGAGGCGTGTGGTGATGGCCCCGCGGACCATGCCGGCATCGTAGAGAAATGTCAGCAACGGACCACACATGAAGACCGCGTTCTCCCGGTAGCGCGCGGACCGGCGAGCGGCGATCATGCCGCGGAGCGGGTGGATTCCCACCGAACGGTAGACGCCGGGATGGATCAGGGCGGGCAGCAGGGCGTTCACCATGAGTGCGAAGACACCGCGGTGGTAGGCGTTGGCCAGGCGTCCGCGGGCCTCGATCGAGCGGACCAGTTCCTCCCGGGCGTAGGTGATGTGGCGGGCCTCCTCGAGGATGTGGATCTTCATCATCTGACGGAAATGGGGCTGGATGTCCGGATCCATCATCCCTTCCCGCTGGAGTCGGTCGAGGACCTCCTCGATGAGCAACGTGCCCGCGTACATGGACGGGCCCAGTGGGACGAAGCCGAGCATCCGCAGCATCTTGATGAGGGCTTTCGGACGCTTGTAGGGTTCGACGCCGGTGAGATTGATGATCCTGCCGAACATGGTGGAGTGCCGAGTCTCCTCGGCCACCTCGGCGAGGGCGTATCGCATGTGATCGTCGATGAGGTCCGGGTTGGCGAACACCCCGCGCAGCAGGTTCGTGCTCAGCCCCACCTCGGCGAAAATGCCGTAGCTGAGGATGGCGACCGCTTCATGCATGTTGAGCGTCAGCCGCTCCTCGTCGGTCATCCTGTCCCACAGCTCGGTGCCGTACAGCGACACCCGGTGTTCGGGTAACCAGGGCTTTCCCGGCACGATGGGCGCATCCCAGTCGATGTCGAGTTCGCCGTCATAGGATCGGTCCGCCGTCGAGCGAAGCAGCCGCTGAGCGGTCTTCTGCCGATCACCGACGTTGATGGTGTCGGTGGTGCTCACGGCCGCCTTGTATACGCGCGGATCGCTCCCCGGGGTCGTCGTGGTCGTCATGCTGACTCCTACCAATGGTATGTGATACCGACGGTACGAGTGTCCTCGATCACTTTGCCGTTGTCAAGAATTGACCGGGTGTTCACCCTGCCCGCCGACGCGGGACCGGCGCGCGTCCGGCCCGGAGAAGTGCCCGGCTCGCGGGATCGGCGAACAGCCCGGCCTCCGCGCCGATGTCCACTGCGGTGCCGAAGGCGCTGGCCATGCGCAATCGGTATGAGGGGGATCGGCGTGCTGCCTGTCGCGCCGGGGCCGCCGGCAGGCCGATCGCCTGGTAGCTCTGCCGGTCGACGAACAGGCGACCCACGCAGACGATGAGGAGTGCGGCGAGGATCGAACACACGGTGCGTAGCAGGATGCCGCGATGGGCGACCGCCGCTTCGAACTCGGAGCGTGCGTATTCGAGGTGCCGACGGCTCGAGAGCGCGGTGATGGTCATGATCTGGCCGACGTGCGGTACGACGTCGCGATCGCTCGCGGCCAGCGCGATCATGTCCTGCGTGGCCGACTCGAGCAGCAGGACCAGCGTCGATGTCACGGCCCCGGCCGGAACGAGGAGGGTGAGCCGTTCCAGACGCCGCGTCAACCGCGGTCGCGTCCGGGGTTTGACTCCCGTGGTGTCGATGAGTCGACCGAACATCGTCACGTTGCGCGTCTGGGTGTTGACGCATTTCAGCAGCCACCGTGACCGGTCGTCCACCAGATCGCGATCCTCCGCGATCTGGCGGAAGGTGAGCATGGCCAGCGCGTTCTGGGCATAGGTCGAGAGCGTGAGGAGGTTGACCAGCTCGTGCCGGGACAAGTCGATCCGCTCCTGCGTGGTCAACCTCTCCCAGTCGCTCGTGCCGTGCAGTGTGACGACCTGTGGTGGTAGCCAGCTGCGATCCGGATCGGGCGGTGCGTCCCAGTTGATATCGAGTTCGCCGTCGTAGACTTCGTCGGCGGCCTCGAAAAGGAATCGCTGGGCTGTTGCTTGCCGGTCGGTGATGGACCGTCGGCGCGCGATGCGGGCCGACTCCCGGGCCGCTGGACGAAAGAACTCGGCGTCGATGGGGTCCTCAGACATTGTGCGTGTACTCCTGCGATGTGTGCGGTCGGTCCTGAGGGTGAGGCCGCGTGATGCGACCCCGGACGCATGGTGTGCGCGTCACAACACCGTCGTACGGTCGGCGGTGGCGGTGACCGTCGACGAGGCCGGGGGAGTCGGGTCGGTCGACGGCGCGGTCGAGGCCACCAGTCGTGGGGCGAACTCCAGGTGGGGGTCCGCGATCGGCGCCCGTCGTAGCATCCGGTAGTCCGCAAGGTAGTCGTGCTTGACCTTCCACACCCCGCGACGACCCTGGCGGGGCAACCGATCGGCGGCTCGCCGGACGTATCCCGACGTCAGATTGCCGAAGATCGTGCCGTCGGATTGTTCATTGCCGTCGGCATGAGCGACGACCGCGCCGTATCCGTGCTCGTCCATATACGACAGCAGCCGGCACACGTAGTCCGCGGCGATGTCCACCTTGAGCGTCCACGAAGCATTCGTGTAGCCGAATATCAATGCCGCGTTGGGGATTCCCTCGATGAGCACCGCTTTGTAGGTCAGGCGTGCGGACACCTGTACCGGCTCTGCGTCGACCGTCAGATCGATACCCCCGTTGAAGAGGACATCGAGTCCGGTTGCGGTGACGATGATATCGGCGTCGACATGGGCACCCGAACCGAGCTGGATTCCCGAACTGGTGAATCGCTCGATGGTGTCGGTGACGATCGAGGCGCTGCCCTCGTTGAGGGCATCGAACAGGTCGCCGTCGGGGACGACGCACATGCGCTGATCCCACGGATCGTAGTCCGGCGTGAAGTGCTTGATGTCGATATCGTCGTTCAGGCGCTTGGCGACCAGTTTGAGAAGGGCCGATTTCACCGTCTTGGGAAAGGTGCGCATCAGCGAGAACGAGACCCGTCCGAGGACCATCGTGACCCATCGGATGATCCGGTACACGGCATGGGGCGAGAGATGTTTCTGCAGTCGGATCATGAGTTGGTTCTCGGCGGCGAGCGGCACGATGTAGGTGGGTGAACGCTGGATCATCGTCACGTGGCCGGCGGTGCGCGCCATATTGGGCACGAGGGTCACCGCGGTCGCGCCGCTTCCTATCACCGCGACACGCTTGCCGCTGTAGTCCAGGTCCTCGGGCCAGTGCTGGGGATGGATGATGTCCCCGTCGAACGTGTCCTCGTCGGGAAACTCGGGGCGATAGCCCTGATCGTAGTTGTAGTAGCCGGTGCACCCGACGTAGAACTTCGCCACGTAGGTGATCGGACCGCCGTTGCCGTCCTCGGCGACGACCGTCCACCGCTGCGTGACGCTGCTCCAGTCGGCGGACGTGACGTGAACGCCGAAATCGATGCGATCGCTGAGCTGATAGTCCTCGGCAGTCTCCTGCAGGTAACCGCGGATGGCTTCGCCGTCGGCGAGCACCCTGCTGTCCGTCCAGGGCTTGAAGTCGTAACCGAAGGTGAACATATCCGAGTCGGAACGAATCCCCGGGTAGCGGAACAGGTCCCAGGTGCCGCCGATCCGTTCGCGTCGCTCGACGATCCGGTAGCGCAACCGCGGCTGCCGCTGTGTCAGGCGGCACGCGAGGCCGATCCCGGAGATGCCCGCACCGACGATCAGAACGTCGACTTCGTGAATCTGGGCCGCGCGCTTCGGTCCGCGGGCTTGTCGCCGCGGCGCGGAGTTGCCTCGTGTTGGGTTCGTGGACATGGGTACCTCTCTCGCCTGGACCGTCGGTATGCGATACCGACAGTATCGCTGTTGTGTGGGTCACAGCAAGTTGCCGGAGGGTGGGTGTGCCGGGATCGCCGTCCGAGCGCGTGCGACGGTCCGTCGTCAGGGGATCGGGCGATCAGGGGGTCAGGGAATGGAAGTCGGCACCGGTGAGTCGGGCCGAAACCTCCCACAGTCGTTGCGCGAGTGCGGTGTCCTCGGCCGTGTGCGACCGTGGTGAACGACGGACGGGGCCGCGGATTCCGTTGAGGCCGGTTGGCCCCAGGTAGTCGTTGTTCTGCACATCCGGCATGGTGGCCGCATAGATCTGACTCAGCGAACCCCGGGCTTCGCTGTTGCCGACCGCGCGCAGCGCGAGACGGGTGGCCGCCCGGGCGCCCGGAATCCTCGGGACCATGGGGTCGAAGAGGTTCGTGGCCGAAACCCCCGGATGGGCGATGACAGACCGTAGGGGGCTCTCGGACGCATCGCTGCGACGGGCGAGTTCGGCCCCGAACAGGATGTTGGCGAGCTTGGACTGCGCATAGGCGGTCATCCGCCGGTAGGGGCGATGCTCGAAGCCGAGGTCGGCGACATCGATCGAACCCTGCCGGTGAGCGATGCTGGACAACGTGACCACCCGGGGGGCCTCGGCCCGGAGCAGGGCGGGCATGACGGTGTCCGTGAGCATGAAATGGCCGAGATGATTGACGCCGAAATGCAGTTCGAATCCCTGTGCGGTGGTGCCGAACGGAACCGCCATGATCCCCGCGTTGTTGATCGCGACGTCCAACCGGTCGGTCAGGTCGACGACTCGTTCCCCGGCGGTGCGGACCGATGACAGATCGCCCAGATCCAGCGGCACGAGACGATGATCGGCATCGGGTCCGGCCTCGCGGACTCGTTGCAGCGCAGCGCGCCCCGTCGACGCCGTCCGGCACGCGAGGATGATGCGTCCGCCGGCTCGTGCGAGAGCAACGGCGGCCCGCAGCCCGAGACCGTTGTTGGCCCCGGTGATCAGGAAGGTCCGGCCGGTTTGGCCGGGGATGTCGTCGATGCCGAAAGACGGATTCGCCAAGGGTGCCTCGGCCATGTCACTCCTACGGTTGGGCCAGGTCGGTTCGCCCCGGGTTCACGATCGGTGCGGCGGTGGCCACAGGTTACCCGGTACCGTCGGTATTGGCTACCGTAGGTAGCTGAGGTACTTTCGGATATCGGAGAACCCGTCGGCGCGGATCCGCACGGGCGCTAAGGCAGGTATGGACACTGACGAGGGAGTGGGCGGCGTGGCATCAACCGATCGAGAAAGCAAGGCGGCCAGGGTATTCGGACTGGTGCTGGCGGGTGTGGGTATCGCCCACTGGCTGCGGCCGGCGGCATTCGACGATCTCACCAGCAGGGCGTTTCCGACCGACACGCGGCGCTGGACGCTTCGCAACGGTACGACCGAGGCTCTCCTCGGCGTCGCGATCGCGAGTCGGCGCCTGCGGCCGGTGGGGCTGGTCGGGCTGCTGGGGTACGTCGCCTTCCTCGCGTGGCGTGGCGTGCAGGCCCGGGGCTGAGGGCGAGTCATGCCTTCTGTGTTGATCACCGGCGCGGGCCGGGGAATCGGTCGTGCCATTGCGCAGCGACTGGTATCCGAGGGGTGGACCGTTTTCGCCGGGGTGCGGGACGAGGGGTCGGCACCACCCGGTACCAGTCCGGTGATTCTCGACGTCACCGATCCGCAGCATCTGGCGGATCTTCCCGGCGCGTTGCCCGAGTCGCTCGACGCTCTGGTCAACAACGCCGGAATCGTGGTGTCGGGGCCGGTTGAGGGGTTGTCGCCGCAGGACTTGCGGTCGCAGTTCGACGTCAACGTCCTCGGTCTCGTCGCGGTGACGGCCGCGGTCCTGCCGCTTCTGCGCGCAGCGACCGGACGGATCGTCCACATCGGCTCGTTGAGCGGACGGATCTCGACACCGATGACGGGTGCCTACAACGCGTCGAAGTACGCCGTGGAAGCGCTCGCCGATGCGCAGCGCATCGAACTCAGACCCTGGGGGATCTCCGTGTCGGTCGTCGAACCCGGACCGGTGGACACCGATATCTGGCGCGACGCGCCGTCCACATTGGCCCGCGCCGCGAAATCGCTGGCCCGATCGACACAAGACCTGTATTCCCCGCATATCGGCGGTATGCGGCGAACAATCAGGTTCGTGCAGCGCTCCACGGTCTCGTCGGAGACGATCGCCGAGAAAGTCGCGACCGTGCTCGCCGCCCGGCGGCCGCGAGCGCGCTATCCGGTCGGCCGCGGCGCACGGTTGCAGCTCGTGGCCACCTCCGTGACGCCGACATGGCTGTTGGACCGGGTGCTCGCGGCAGGAACCGGCATACCGGCACGGATCCCATGACCGAGTGGGACGAGTGAGTCCACGCATCGTGGTCTTCGGCGCCACAGATCTCACCGGCGGTCTGGTGGCGCGGGACTTGTCGACATGGGCGCACAGCCGCTTCTCGCCGGCCGCGACGAGCGGAAGCTGAGAGCGCTAGCTGCCGAGCAACCTCAGCCCGGCGAGCGTGTACGCCTTCGCCGCAGTGACCAGATCTGCGATGGCGACCGACTCGTCGGGCTGATGTGCGTCGGTGTTGATGTTGCCCGGGCCCAGGACGATCGACGGGATACCGAGGTCGCGGGTGACGAAACCGCCGTCGCACGCGGCGCTCCAGCCGCCCACCGAGGTCGCGGTGCCGGCGTCGGTGACCGAGCCGACCGCAGCGGTGACGAGCGGGTGGTCCGCGGCGGTCGCGAAACCGGGCATCTCCATGGTGACGCGCACGTCGACGGTGATGCCGTCGGTGTCGATCTTGTTGTCGTGGATGGTCTTCCGGAGGTCCTCGGCGATGGCGTGCGGATTCTCGAAAGGCATCAGGCGACGGTCGATGCCGAGGGAACACGTCGGCGCGACGACCGAGATGCCTTGTCCACCTTGGATGGTGCCGACGTTCCAGGTGCCGCAGCCGAGCAGGTCGTCGAGCGTCTCGTGAAGGTGTTCGTGGTCGGCGCGGATGATCTCGACGATCGCCGCGGCGGCATTGATGGCACTGCGCCCGTCGGCGGGACGGCCGGAATGGGCGGCGCGGCCGGTCACGTCGATCTCGATGTACGACGCACCGCGGCAACCGCGGACGATCTGCATGTCGGTGGGTTCGGCGACGATGCAGCCGAGGAAGTCGTGATCGGCGGGACGGCCGACGAAGTCGCGCACGCCGATGCCGTGCTCCTCCTCGTCGACCGTGCACACCAGGCGCACCGGGCCGGAGAGCGCGACGCCGAAGTCACAGGCCCGCGACAGCACGCTCATGGTCGCCACGACGGCCGCGATCCCGCCCTTCATGTCGGTGGTGCCACGCCCGTAGAGGCGGCCGTCACGCGTCCGCACCGTGTATGGATCGGCGGTCCAGTTGGGGCCCGCGGGCACGACGTCGGAGTGACCGAGGAACATCAGCCCCGGCCCGTCTCCGCCGGGGAGGGTGGCGATCAGGTTGGGGCGCTGTGGCGCCACCTCGTGGGTGTCGACGTCGAAGCCGAGCGCGCGGCACGCCTTCTCCAGGATCTCGACGGCGGCGCCCTCGGTGCCGCCCGGATTCTCGCTCGGCGCCTCCACCAGCGCGGTGGTGAGCGCGGTGATCGCGGCCTCGTCGATCAGGTCGACGAGGGACTGCTCGGCCGGACTCAGCTCAGTTACGTGTTCACCGCTCACCGTGCCATCTTCTCAAGACTGGACGTGAGGCGTCGAATACCTTCGTCGATCCGGTCCGGCGTGCTCGACGCGAAGCACAGGCGCATCGAATTGCGGAATCGGCCGCCCGGCGACAGTGCCGGGCCCGGGATGAAGGCGACGCCATCGGCCAGGGCGATCTCGAACAGCTCCCGGGTGTCGATCTCGGCGAACTCCTCCCGCAGCGTCACCCACAGGAAGAAGCCGCCTTCCGGGTTCGTGGTGACCACGCGGTCGCCGAGGTGGCGGGCGATGGAGTCGAGCATGGCGTCCTTGCGCTCGCGATACAGCGAGCGGATGCCGGCGAGATGGTCCTCGAGGCCACCACGCGCGATGTACTCCGCCACGATGTGCTGGTTGGGCACGTTGGTGCAGGTGTCCATGGCCTGCTTGCCGTTGATGAGCAGCTGCCGCAACGACGGGTCGGCGTCGACCCAGCCGACTCGCCAGCCGGGAGCCAGGATCTTCGAGAAGGTCCGCACCGAGAAGATCAGCGGATCGCCCGGGCTCAGCGTCTGGAAGGTGGGGATGTCGGTACCCGCGAAGCGGAGCAGCCCGTACGGGTCGTCATCGATGATGACCGAACCCCAGGTGTGGGCCAGGCGCAACAGCTCGCGGCGTCGTTCCTCCGACATCGTGACCCCGGACGGGTTCTGGAACGTGGGGATCGTGTAGATCGCCTTGGGGGTCTTGTGGGTGTGCGCCACCAGATCGGCGAGCTGGTCGACCTGCATGCCGTCGTCGTCGACGGGCACCTCCAGCAGTTGTGCCCCATAGGACAGCGCGGTGGCGCTGCCATTGGTGTACGTGGGGGACTCGACGATGACCAGGTCACCGGGGTCGACGAACAGCTTGCAGGCGAGGTCGAGGCCCTGCATGCCGCCGGTGGTGATCACCAGACGGTCGTGGGTCGACGGATCGGGCGTCGTGGCGAGGTAGTCGACGAGCAGCTGCAGCAGCCGCGGTTCACCTTCGGTGGCGCCATAGGTGAACGACGTGTGGTCGAGGATCTCGCCGGCGATCTGACGGAACTCGTCGGCCGGAACGGCCTCGTCGGCCGGTGAACCCATCGCGAAGCGCACGATGTCGTGGGACTGTGCGGCAAGCAGGGAGGTCGACGAGTCGATCATCGACCCGACCAGGTCCTTCGACCGCCCGGCCAGAGGCAGCGTGGGGCCGGAATGCCGTACGTCGTTCACGGGTTCGGTCGTTGTGGTCATGTCGTGCACCTCGTCTCACCAGGCCTTCGTGGCTCGTCGCTTTCGCTCCTCGCACCTCAGGCAGCAGTTGGGTTGTCGTGTATTCCTTGGGCTTCAGGTGGCGTTGTCTATTTCTGGATCAATTCCCGCGGGAACGACGTGAAACACTCGACGCCGGTGGGGCTCACCCGCACCGATTCGGAGAGCTCGAAACCGTAGTTCTCCATCCACATTCCGCAGACGATGTGGAAGGTCATGTTGGTCTCCAGGATGGTCTCGTCCTCGGAGCGGATGCTGATGGTGCGCTCACCCCAGTCCGGCGGGTACCCGATGCCGATCGAATACCCCAGGCGCGACGGCTTTTCGAGGCCGTACTTGGCCAGGGTCCAGTTCCAGGTGGAGGCGAGTTCGCGTGTCGCCACACCCGGCTTGATCGCCTCGAGGACGTTGTTCAGGCCCTCGGCGGTCGCCTTCGCGACGTAGTCGAGATCCTTGTGCGGAGTGCCCAGCGAGACCGTCCGTGCGAGCGGGCAGTGGTACCGGTTGTGGGCGCCGGTCAGCTCGATGACCACCGCCTCGTCCTCGACGAAAGTTCCCTGATGCCAGGTGAGATGAGGGGTGTCGGCCGCCGCGCCGGTGGGCATCATCGGCACGATCGCCGGGTAGTCGCCGCCGTAGTCGGGTGTCCCGGTGATCTGTGCCTGTGAGATCGCCGCCGCCGCATCACACTGCCGCACACCGACGTCGATCGTGTCGATCGCCGCGCGCATGGCCTCCGAACACACCATCCCGGCCTGACGCATCAGCTGGACCTCGGCCTCGGACTTGACCGACCGCACCCAATTCACGAGCTCGAAGTTGTCGACCAGCTTCCACTCCGGGATCGCATTGTGCAATGCGCGATAGGCCTTGGGGGAGAAGAAGTGCGAGTCCATCTCCAGGCCGACCGATCCGCCACGGGAGGCCGGCGCGATCGCGTGCCGCTGACGGAGTGACCACGCGACCCAGTCGAAAGGATGCACGTGGGGTCGGTGTACGTAGCTC
The DNA here is from genome assembly GCF_000225505.1 of Gordonia alkanivorans NBRC 16433. Classification (GTDB taxonomy): domain Bacteria; phylum Actinomycetota; class Actinomycetes; order Mycobacteriales; family Mycobacteriaceae; genus Gordonia; species Gordonia alkanivorans. The sequence goes on from NZ_BACI01000118.1 coordinate 32,871, forward strand.
TCCGGGTAGCCGACGATCTGGTCGTCCGGCAGCCATGTGGTGCGGTGCGCACCACGGGCGTCCATCTCCCGGGCGTAGAAGACCATCTCGCCCTCGATCGGGACGAACAGCATCTGCGGGGTGTAGAACGACCACGCGTTGTACCCGATCAGATAGAAGATGTTGGCCGGGTCGGTGACGATGATCGCCGACAACCCCTGACGGTCCATGAGTTCACGGACCTTCGTCAGGCGCTGTTCGTACTCGCTGTCGGTGAACAGCTGAGCACCGAGGTACATGGGCTTGCTACTCCTTGGTCACACGTCGGTGGTCGGGGGATGTTCTGTTCGCGTACTCAGCGGCGGATCGGCGTCGCCGTGTACTTCATGTCGAGGAATTCCTCGATGCCCACGCGGCCACCCTCGCGGCCGAGGCCGGACTCCTTGACACCGCCGAACGGCGCGGCCGGATTCGACACGATGCCCGTGTTGACCCCGACCATACCGGCTTCCAGCGCTGTCGACAGGCGAGCGCAACGGTCGACGTCCTGGCTGAAGAAGTAGGCGACCAGACCCCATGGGGTGTCGTTGGCGAGGGAGATCACCTCGTCGTCGGCAGCCGGATCGAGGGGGTTGTCGGCGTCGCCGAACGGGATGATCGCCGCGACCGGACCGAAGATCTCGTTGCGCACCAGGTCGGCCTCGAGCCCGACACCGGTCAGCACCGTAGGCGGGTAGAAGAAGCCTGGACCCTCCGGCGCCTCCCCGCCGCAGGCCACGGCGGCGCCCTTCGACACCGCGTCGTCGACGAGCGAGGCAACCTTCGCGACGGCCTTGGGTTCGACGAGGGGTCCGACCTGTGTTCCGTCGGCGGCGCCGTCGCCGACCTTCAGTGCGGCCATCTTCGCCGTGAACAGTTCGGTGAACTCGTCGATCACGCTGCGGTGCACGAAGATCCGGTTCGCCGCGGTGCACGCCTGACCGGTGTTGCGCATCTTGGCCAGCATGAGTCCGTCGACCGCGCGGGAGATGTCGGCGTCGGCGCACACGATGAACGGGGCATTGCCGCCGAGCTCCATGGAGGTGCGCATGACGGTTCCGGCGGCCTGCCGCAGCAGGGTCTTGCCGACCTCGGTCGAGCCGGTGAAGCTGACCTTGCGGGCGAGCCCGCTGTCCATCCACTCGGTGACCACCGTCGACGGATCGGTGGTGGTCACGACGTTCAGCACGCCGGCGGGCAGACCGGCCTCGACGAGGATGTCGGCGAGGAGAAGGGTGGTCAGCGGGGTGAGCTCGGCGGGCTTGAGAACCATCGTGCAGCCGGCCGCGACGGCCGGCCCGATCTTGCGGGTTCCCATGGCCAGCGGGAAGTTCCACGGCGTGATCAGGATGCAGGGACCGACGGGCTGCCTGCTCACCACGATGCGGGTCCCGCCGTCTCCGGTGGTGGTGTGGTCGCCGCCGATGCGCACGGCCTCCTCGGCGAACCACCGGAAGAACTCGGCGCCATAGGCAACCTCACCCTTGGCCTCGGCGAGCGGCTTGCCCATCTCGGCCGTCATCACCGAGGCGATCTCGTCGACCCGGCTCATGATGAGTTCGTAGGCGCGGTAGAGGATTTCGCTCCGGTTCCGCGGCGACGTGGCCGCCCATTCCGCCTGATGCGCGGCCGCGGTCTCGAGTGCGCGTCGGGCGTCGGTCGCGTCGGCGTCGGCCACCTGGGCGAGCACCTCGCCGGTCGCGGGATTGAGCACGTCGAACCGGTCGCCGGCGGCGGCCGGAACCCATTCACCGCCGATGAACAGATCGGTGTGGATCGACGAGATGGCGTCGGGGACCTGGGTGGTGGCGATGGCCGTCATGATCGGGCTCTCCTCGGTTGGTCGGAGGTCGGTCGGGGTCGGGTCGTGGAGGTGAGAAGCTCGGCGAGGTGGACCCCGCGGATCTCGCGTGCGTCGGTCAGTCCGTCGTCGACAGCGGCGAGGTGTTCGACCGCCATCGCGCAACTGAATCCGTCGGTGACGACGGGGCGATGCGGGTCGTCGCGTAGCGCGGGTGCGAGGCCGTTCTCGGCGACGGCCATGCTGACCTCGTAGTGGCCCTTCTCGAAGCCGAAGTTGCCCGCCACACCGCAGCATCCGTCGGCGGAGTGCACGGTGACGCCGAGCGCTTCGAGAGCGGCGGTGCCGGTGCGTGCGCCGAAGACCGCGTACTCGTGGCAGTGGGTCTGGAGGGTCACCTCGTCCGGAAGGGACGGCGGTTGCCATCCTGCGTCGAGGAGGGTCGGGAGGTGGGCGGCGAAGCTGCGTACCCGGGCGGCGACGCGGCGCGCGCTGTCGGTCGGTATCAGTTCGGGCAGATCCTTGGCCAGTGACGCAGCGCAACTCGGCTCGGGCACCACGATGGGTCGGTCGGTGCCGTCGTCGAGATTCGCGGCGGTGCGCCGAAGGGTACTGCGCGCCTTGCCCAACTGCCCGGTGGAGATCCAGGTGAGGGCGCAGCAGTTGTCCGCCGAACAACCTACCTGCTCGCCCGTAGCGCCCAGTACCTCCGCGGCGGCGGCGGCCACCCGCGGGCGGAAGGCGTGGGTGAACGAGTCGACGAACAGGATGACCTGCGAGCTCGGGGACACCGGGGCGAGATCGGCGAGATGCGCCTTGCGGGCGCGCCGGGTCGCGAAAGCCGGCATCGTGCGACGGGGGTCGAGGCCGCCGGCGCGTGCGGCCAGACCGCTGATCTTCGACGACAGCGCGCGATTGATCAGCGGCGCAACCGTTCCGGCCACCGTCAGCCAGGCCGGCATCCAGCCCAGGGAGTAATGCGACAGCGGGCGCAGACGGCGGCGGTAGTGGTGGTCGAGGAACTCCGACTTGTAGGTGGCCATGTCGACGCCGGTCGGGCAGTCCGTCGAACATGCCTTGCAGGACAAGCACAATTCGAGAGCGTCGGCGACCTCGGGTGAACGCCAGCCCTCGTCGACCGATGGGGCCGTGCGCACCATGTCCTGGAGGACGCGGGCCCGACCCCGCGTCGAGTCCTTCTCGTCGCGGGTCGCCCGGTAGCTGGGGCACATGACGCCGCCGGTGTCGGCGCGGCACCGGCCGACGCCGATGCAGCCCTGGACGGCGTGGACGAACGGATCGAGGAGCGGGAGCTCGTGAGAACCGCCCCTGGCCTCCGCCCCCGAGGGAGCCGCCGCCGACGTATCGTCGCCGGCGCCGCTGCTGAGGGCGGATCTCGGGGTCGTATCTCGGGAGTCGTGGCCGTGGCCGAGGTCGAAGGTGGTCGGCCAGGTGCGCCGGGGGACGTCGGCGAGGGCGAGGTCGGCGGTGATGGACAGCGGGTCGACGATGCTGCCCGGGTTGAGGTTGCCGGTCGGGTCCCAGATCGACTTGAAGCGCGCGAAGGCGGCCATCATCGCCGGTGAGTACATGATCGGCAGCAAGGCCGAGCGGGCCCGACCGTCACCGTGCTCGCCCGACAACGAACCTCCGTGACGCACAACGAGATCCGCGGCATCGGTGCAGAAGTGTTCCATCACGGCGCGTCCGTCGGGGGTGCGCAGGTCGAACGTGATGCGCACATGCATGCAGCCGGCACCGAAGTGGCCGTACATGACACCGGTGAGGCGGTGCCGGTCGAGGAGTTCGGCGAAGTCGTCGAGGTAGTCGGCCAGACGCTCGGGGGCGACCGCCGCATCCTCCCAGCCGGGCCAGGATTCGTAGTCGCCCCCGACGCTTTCGTCGTCAGGGTCGGCCAGGCGCGACGACAGGCCGGCGCCGTCCTCGCGGACGCGCCACAACGCCGTGCGCCGTGCCGGGTCGTCGACGACGGTGGCATCGATCATCCGGCCCTGGCCACGCAGGTGGTCGAGGAGTCGCTTGGCGGTCGCCGGAACGTCGGATTCGCCCTGTGTCTGGGCGCTTTCGGAGTCGATGTCGATGAACAGCCAAGCCGAACCCTCGGGGAGGCCGGCGACCGTGTCCCGGCCGCGGCGCGCTGCCATCGTGGCGACGATCTTGCGGTCGATGCCCTCGATGGCCGACGGTGCGAACGGGAGGATCGCGGGCACATCGCGGGCGGCGTCGGCGGGGGAGTGGTAGCCGACGCAGAGCAGGAGTTGCGAGGTGGCGACCGGGACGAGGCGCACCTTCGCAGACACCACGATCGCGCAGGTCCCCTCGCTCCCGACGAGTGCACGGGCGACGTCGAATCCGTTCTCCGGCAACAAACGTGCGAGGTGATACCCCGAGACCTGGCGGGGGATGGTCTCCAGTTCGGTGCGCAGGATCGCGAGGTTGCTCGACGCGAGTTTCCGCAACTCGTCGGTGATCTCGGCGGCCCGCGCCACGGCCTTCCGGTCGTGGGGATCGGTGGCGTACAACCCGTCGCGCGTCGCGGTGAGCAGCATCCCGTCGGCGGTGACGAGGTGCAGTTCGATCACGTGGTCGCTGGTGCGTCCGTATCGAACGGAGTGATTTCCGCAGGCGTCGTTGCCGATTGCCCCGCCGAGGGTTGCCCGTGACGCCGACGACGGGTCCGGGGCAAAGGTCAGCCGTCCTTCCGTCGCTGCACGAGCCCGCGCCGCCAGAGTGGTGAGCACGATGCCCGAACCCGCTACGGCGCTCGAGTTCTCGGCATCGACCGACAGCACCTGATCCAGGTGACGGGACAGGTCGATGACCACTCCGTCGCCGATGGCGTTGCCCGCCATCGAGGTCCCGCCGCCGCGCACGATCACCGGGACGCCGATGGCGTGACATCGCGCGACGATCGTCGCGACCTCGCGCGCAGACCGCGGGAAGGTCACGGCCCGCGGCGGGATGCGGTAATTCGAGGCGTCGTAGGAGTATTCGGCCAGACGGCGGGGCGAGGCGTCGGCATCGATGCCGAGGTCGGCGAGCTCGTCTGCGATGTCCACCGGCCTAACCCAGTGCGGCATGCAGCGCCGCGCCGAACCGCGCGACACCGAGGTCGATCTCGTCGGCGGTCACCACCAGCGCCGGGATGAGGCGGACGACGTTGGCCGACGGCCCGCAGGTCAGCGTCAACAGGCCCTGTTCCGTGGTGGCCTGCTGCACCGCGACGGCGGCCGGGGCGTCGGGCACCCGGTTGCCGGCGGCATCGGTGGAGACGAACTCGATGCCGGCCATCAGGCCGAGGCCCCGGACGTCGCCGACGCCCGGGAACGGCGCGCACACCTCGCGAAGCCCCGCGAGCAGTTGCTCTCCGCGCACGCGGGCGTTCTCCACGAGTCCCTCGGCCTCGATGACCTCGAGAGTCGCGACCGCGGCTGCGGCGGCCACGGCGTTGCCACCGTAGGTTCCGCCCTGCGATCCCGGCCACGCCTTGCTCATCAGCTCGGTCGACGCGGCGATCGCCGAGATCGGGAAGCCCGACGCCAGACCCTTTGCGGTGACGATGATGTCCGGGGTCAGGCCCTCGGCGTGCTGGTGGCCCCAGAATCTGCCGGTGCGACCGAACCCGGCCTGCACCTCGTCGAGGATGAGCAGGATGCCGTGGCGGTCGGCGCGCTCGCGCAGGCCCTGGAGGAATCGGGGCGGCGTCGGCAGGTAGCCGCCGTCGCCGAGGACGGGCTCGATGAGGAACGCGGCGGTGTCGTTGGGTGCGACGCGCGACTGCAGGAGGTAGTCGAGCTCCCGCAGCGCGAAGTCGACCGCGGTGTCGGTGTCCCAGCCGTAGCGGAAGGCGTAGGGGAACGGTGCCATGTGCACGCCGCCCATCAGCGGGGAGAAGCCGGCCGAGAAGCGGGTGCCCGCGGTGGTGAGGCTTGCGGCCGCGACGGTGCGGCCGTGGAATCCGCCCTGGAAGACGATGATGTTCGGCTTCGCGGTCGCCATGCGGGCAAGGCGGATCGCGGCCTCGACGGCCTCCGAACCCGAGTTGGCGTAGAAGACGGAGTCCAGGCCGGCCGGCAGGACCGCACCGAGTCGTTCGGTCAGCTCGAGCAGCGGCGGGTGCATGACGGTCGTGTACTGGGCGTGGATCACCTTGGCGCACTGGGCCTGCGCGGCCTCGACCACGTGCGGGTGGCAGTGGCCGGTGCTGGTGACGCCGATGCCGGTGGTGAAGTCGAGGTAGTCGCGGCCGTCGGTGCCGTGGATCCAGGACCCCAGCGCATGGTCGACGACGACCGGCGTCGCCTGCTTGAGCGCAGGACTGAGTGAGGCCGTCTGGTGGATGCGGGTGGGGGAGTCAACGCCGGCAGTCATGGGTACACCGTGACGCTAGATCGTACGATTGTCAACAATGTGACAGTCGGCGGTGCTCAGGGGTTGTTCTCGGGCTACGGTGGCCGCATGAGCACCCGACGTCCGGTCCTCGCGCTCCTCGGTGCCCCAGGTGTCGCGCCGCCATCGAACCTCGATCAGCTCGCCGAACTCGCCGAGATACGCCATTGCGTCGCAGACGATCTCGCGGATGCGCTGCCGGGTGCGGACGCGTTGGTGTTGTGGGACTTCTTCTCTCGGGCGCTCGCCGACAACTGGGGTGAGACGACCGCGTCGCTGAGGTGGGTGCACGTCTGCGCGGCAGGTGTCGACTCGCTGCAGTTCGACGAGCTGAAGACCTCCGATGTGGTGGTGACCAACGCGCACGGCGTGTTCGACCGGCCCATCGCCGAGTTCGTCCTCGCCTCGATCCTCGCCCGGGACAAGCGGTTACACGAGTCGATGGCCCTGCAGCGCGATCACGTGTGGAAGCATCGGGAAACCGTCGGCACGTCGCGTACCTCGGCCCTCGTCATCGGGACCGGCGGAATCGGCCGAGCCACCGCGCGGCTACTCCGTGCCGTGGGGATGCACGTCGTCGGCGGCGGGCGAACCGCGCGGGAGTCCGACCCCGACTTCGGCCGGGTCGTCGCCACCGCCGAACTCGCCGAGCATGTCGGCGACTTCGACAACGTCGTCACCATCGCGCCGCTGACCCCACAGACCGCCGGGATGATCGACGCGGAGGTGCTCGCCGCGATGAAACCGGGCGCGCATCTGATCAACGTCGGCCGCGGCGAACTCGTCGACGAGCCGGCGCTGATCGACGCGCTGCGGTCGGGGCGCCTCGGTGCGGCCTCGCTCGACGTGTTCGCGACCGAACCGCTGCCCGCCGACAACGAGCTGTGGGATCTGCCCGGCGTCGCGATCTCGGCGCACATGAGCGGCGACGCGCTCGGCTGGCGCGAGGCGCTGTCGGAACAGATCCTCGAGAACCTGCGCCGATACGTCGGTCTGGACGACACCGCGGACGGTGCCGTCGTCGCCGAGACGCTGGTCAACGTCGTCGACAAGGAACGCGGCTACCTAACCGGAGGCGGATGACGTCGTCGCGGCGCGGCCGATAGTAGGCTGTAGCGCGATGACCACCGTCTATTTCCTGATCGCCGCCGTGGCACTCGCGGGTGCGGGCGTCCTGTTGTGGCTCGACCGGCAGCGGTCGAGCGTCGCGCGGCACCAGCGTGCGATCTGGGGGGATGAGCACGAGTTCAAGTTCCGCGAGACGGACACCAAGCTGCGCAAGGTGTTCCGTCGGGCGACGATGAACGTCCCCGATCACGTCGAGGTCCGCGACGTCGCCTACGGCCGCTACGGCGGCGTGGAGACCGTTGTCTTCGATCTCGCCGAGACCGCGACCGTGATCGCCGTCCGCCGATCCTCGCCCTCGCCCGTCGTCGTCGACCTGCGTCACGAGGATGTGCTCGCGCCCGCCGAGGAGGACGTCGAGCTCCTCGGTGCGATGGGGCCGCGGGTCATGTTCTCCAACAACCTCGACGTCGCCCGGCGCGTGTGCGACCGGCGCATGGTCGCCCTGGCCAACAAGGCCCCGGCGTTCGTCGAGGTGCTGTGGAACGAGGGCAACTGGGCGCTCGGTTCGCTTCCGCTGACCAATGATCCCGCGACGCTCAACACCGGCCTCGAAGTGGTTCGACGCTTCGCCGACCTGCTGCGCGTTCTCCCGCCGGTGCGTGAACCCGAGGACTCGCCCGACCCACGCGATCCGCACGGACCCACGCGCGCCGAGCTCGCCGACGAGAAGACCGAGTCGATGCGCGACAAGCGTCGCCGGCAGGCCGCGGCGGCTCCCGCCACAGAGGCTTCCCCGGCCGCCAAGCCGAGTGCCCCGCCGGTCCGTAAGCCGCCGCCGGCGACCGGTACCTCGTCGACGACGGGCCGGGGCATGGCCCCGATGCCGGTCCGCGGGTCCGCGACGCGCAAACCCGAGGACTCGCCGCGTCGGCCCGAGGACACCGGCGAGCGGTCGAATCGCCACCGCAGCTGACCCGACAGGGCTGATCCGAACGGTGTCGCGGACACCGTAGGGTAATCGTCATCCAGTGCACCGGCCGACAGCCGGAGAGTTCGAGAGTGAGTGGTCGCATGTCCTCGTCAAGCCCGGTTTCCGACGGCACGCCGCCCCCGGTCGACCCAGCGGCGCGGGCGCGACTCGCCGAACTGGTCCGCGAACTCGCCGTCGTGCACGGCAAGGTGACACTCTCCTCCGGTAAGGAGGCCGACTACTACGTCGACCTGCGCCGCGCGACCCTGCATCACGAGGCCTCCCGCCTGATCGGCACGCTCATGCGCGAGCTGACCGCCGACTGGGAGTACGTCGCCGTGGGTGGTCTGACGCTCGGCGCCGACCCGGTCGCGACGTCGATCATGCACGCCGACGGTCGCGACATCGACGCCTTCGTGGTGCGCAAGGCCGCAAAAGCCCACGGCATGCAGCGTCGAATCGAGGGCCCGGACATCGTCGGCCGCAGCGTGCTCGTCGTCGAGGACACCAGCACGACGGGCGCCTCGCCGTCGACCGCAGTGGAGGCCGTGCGTGAGATCGGCGGCAACGTCGTCGGTGTCGCCACCGTCGTCGACCGTGCGACCGGCGCGGACGCGGTCATCACCGGGCTGGGCGTGCCCTACCGCTCACTGCTCGGGCTGAGCGATCTCGGCCTTGCCTGACGCACCCGATCCAGACGCCGGGGTCGCCGGTCCCACCGAGTGGGTGACGGGACCGCCGGTCGGTGTGGGCCCCTGGTCGGTCGAACACCCCGGTGAGCCGACCCCGGACGACGACCACCTCGACCCCGAACTGCTCGCGACCGGCGACACCCGAAACGTCGTCGACGCGTACCGGTACTGGAAGCGCGAGGAGATCGTCGCCGACATCGACACGCGCCGGCACCCGCTGCACGTCGCCATCGAGAACTTCGCCCACGACGCCAACATCGGCACCGTCGTGCGTACCGCGAACGCGTTCGCCGTCGCGGCGGTCCACATCGTCGGACGACGCCGCTGGAACCGTCGCGGCGCGATGGTCACCGACCGCTACCAGCACCTGATGCACCACGACACGGTCGGCGATCTGCTCGACTGGGCGCGCGGAGAAGGTCTGTCCGTCGTCGCGGTGGACAACACTCCGGGATCGCGTCCGCTGGAGACCGTGGAACTTCCGCGCGAATGCGTGCTGCTGTTCGGTCAGGAAGGTCCGGGCGTGAGCGACGACGCGCAACGTCAGGCCGACATGACGGTGTCGATCGCGCAGTTCGGGTCGACCCGCAGCATCAACGCCGGAGTGGCTGCCGGGATCGCCATGCACGCGTGGATCCGGCAGCACGCCGATCTGGATCAGGCCTGGTAGACGACTACTCGGCCGGGGGAGTGGGGGCCGGATCCTTCGAGGGGGCCAGCGGCTCCTCCTCGACGGGACGCTTGCGAGCCCGCAGGATGCGCTTGCCGATCTCCGAGATGATCGGGAGCACCGACACGAAGACGATGAGCAGGAAGATGTAGTCGACGTTGTCGCGGATGAACGCGATCTGTCCGAGGAAGTAGCCGAGCAGGGTCACGCCCGCGCCCCAGGCCACCGCGCCGACGATGTTGTAGGTCAGGAAGACGGGGTACCGCATCCGGGCGGCGCCCGCGACGAGCGGCGCGTAGGTACGGACGATCGGGACGAAGCGGGCCAGGATGATCGTGACCGGGCCGTGCTTCTCGAAGAACTCGTGGGCCTCGTCGATGTAGACCTGTTTGAGGACCTTCGCGTTCGGTGTGAACAGCGTGTACCCGAGTTTCTTGCCGATCCAGTACCCGACCTGGTCACCGAGGAATGCGGCGATCGGGATGGTCACCAGCAGCACCCACAGCGGCGCGAACGGCTCGATGTCGGCCGACTTCGCGGCGACGATCAGGCCCGCGGTGAACAGCAGGGAATCGCCCGGGAGCAGCGGGAACAGCAGGCCCGACTCGATGAACACCACCAAGAGCAGACCCGCCAGCATCCAGGTGCCGAACGAGTTGAGGAGGTTGACCGGATCCAGGAATCCCGGCAGAAGTGCCAGGTTGGTGGTCGTGGTGGCAAGTGCTGAGTCGATCACGGGAACCCAGAGTACCTGCGCGGGCGAGGAGGGTGGAATCGCGCGGGAACGGCGTCGGTGCGCCGCCCGGGAGCGATCAGCCCGCAGCCCCGGCGGGCCGGCCGTTCGACGAGCCGAGTCTGCGTTGGACGAGCGCCACCGCGCCGACGATCGCGGCACCCAGGACGAACATGCCCAACGCCCCCGGCCAGTCGTCGCCGATGGGCATCGGCGCACCGTCCGCCGGGTCCTGCCATGGCCACAGGGCTCGTAGCGAACCCAGCAGCAGGCCGGCGGCGCCGACCATCGCCAGGCTGTGGTGTGTGCGCAGCAGCCACTCGAGAGCCTGGACGAACGAGGCGAGGCCCACGACGGCGCCGGCGGCGAAAACCCCCAGATACATGAGGTCGCGGTCGTCGACGGCGGCCAGCGTCGGTGCGTAGAGACCGATCACGAGCAAGAAGAACGAACCCGAGACGCCCGGCAGGACGAGTGCGCAGACCGCGACCGACGCTGCGAAGAAGACCGCCACGAGCGGCGGATCGGACACCTCGGACCGCGGCAGCGACGTCAGCACGAACACGAGTACGGCCATCATCACGAACGTCAGGACGGCGGACAGTTTCGACGAGGTGGTCGTGAACGTACCGCGCGGGATCTCCTGGAACGGGATGGCCACCGACACCGCGATCATGCCGATGAACAGAGCCCGGGAGTACACCGGCTGCTCGGTGACGAATCCCTCCATCACGCCGGCGATCGAGAACACCGCGATCGCCATTCCCGCCAGAACCGGGACCATTAGCCACCAGTCGACCCGGTTGGCATCGTCGGATCGGACGCCCCGCAGGCGACGTGCCGGGAACGTCGTCGCCGCCTTCGCCGTCGCGATGAGCCGGTCGTATATGCCGGTGATCAGGGCAACGGTGCCGCCGGAGACTCCCGGGATGGTCTCGGCCACGCCGATGAGGGCACCGCGGCCCACATCTGAGGCCACGGTGACCGCCGACGGTCGGGGGGACGGGTTGTCAGCGGGCGGGGAGTCGTCGGACCGGACCGGAGAACGTGAGGCTGCCACACCGAGATCCTATCGATGTCTCTCGGTGCAGGTCCGGGCCCGAATGGTGGGCGCACCGGCCGGTGTGGCACCTGCCATACTGAGGGAAGTCCGGCCGCGGGAAGTCCGGCTGCTCGCCACGGCGCATCAACCGTGGGCGAGAGAACCCGAACACCAGAGCACATCAACACCCTGGAGGATTCGTCGATGCCCATTGCAACCCCGGAGCAGTACGCCGAGATGTTCGACAAGGCGAAGAAGGGTGGTTACGCATTCCCCGCGATCAACTGCACCTCGTCGTCGACCATCAACGCCGCGATCAAGGGCTTCGCCGACGCCGGCAGTGACGGCATCATCCAGTTCTCGACCGGTGGTGCCGAGTTCGGTTCGGGCCAGGGCGTCAAGGACATGGTGACCGGTGCCGTGGCACTCGCCGAGTTCGCACACGTCGTCGCCGCCAAGTACGACGTCCTCATCGGCCTGCACACCGACCACTGCCCCAAGGACAAGCTGGACACCTACGTGCGTCCGCTGCTGCAGATCTCGCAGGAGCGCGTCGACGCCGGCCGCAACCCGCTGTTCCAGTCGCACATGTGGGACGGCAGTGCCGTGCCGCTCGACGAGAACCTGGAGATCGCCAAGGAGCTCCTCGCCAAGGCGGGCGCGGCCAACATCATCCTGGAGATCGAGATCGGCGTGGTCGGCGGTGAAGAGGACGGCGTCGAGAACGAGATCAACGACAAGCTGTTCACCACCCCCGAGGACTTCGAGAAGACCATCGAGGCACTGGGCGCCAGCGACTCGGGCAACCGCTACCTGCTCGCCGCCACCTTCGGCAACGTCCACGGCGTCTACAAGCCGGGCAACGTCAAGCTGCGTCCCGACGTGCTGAACACCGGCCAGGAGGTCGCCGCCAAGAAGCTGGGTCTGGCCGATGGTGCCAAGCCCTTCGACTTCGTCTTCCACGGCGGCTCGGGCTCGCTGAAGAGCGAGATCGACGAGGCGCTCAGCTACGGCGTGGTGAAGATGAACGTCGACACCGACACCCAGTACGCCTACACCCGTCCGGTCGCCGGCCACATGTTCGGCAACTACGACGGCGTCCTCAAGGTCGACGGCGACGTGGGCAACAAGAAGGTCTACGACCCGCGCAGCTGGTCGAAGAAGGCCGAGGCCAGCATGAGTGAGCGCGTCGTCGAGGCGTGCAACGACCTCAAGTCGAACGGCAAGTCGCTGACCGCCTGATCGTCTGACACAAGTTCTGCCCGCACCCCCGCGAGGGTGCGGGCAGAACTGTTTTCGAGCCCTGGTCGGACTCGACGTGGGGTCGTCCGGCGGTGACCTCACGCCGGGGAGGTGGAACGGCCGCAGCGCGTCAGGAGGTGAGCAAACCGACCATCACCGCCACCGCCAGCGCGATCATCACGAGCGCGGAGACGAGGACCGCGGGATCGGTGCGTGAACCGGACCCCGAGCCGGCGCGTGCACCGGTGCTCCGGGGATGCGTGGGCCGGATACGCCGCGACGGACCGCTCGACACGGGCGGAGGTGTGGGGCGCCGAGGGGTGAAATAGGCGGGGACATCCGACGGCCGATCCCGCTGTTCCGGCGGGCCGTCATACCGGACCGCATCCGGGACATGCTGCGGCGGCGGGGGTGTGGTCGACGGGGGACCCCACCCCTGACCGCCGGTCACGTGGGGTTGCACACCTTCCAGTCATCACCCTCGCGCTGCAGGTTCAGCGTCACCGTCTCGGGGGCGTCCGGGGCACTCGTGTGTACCGCGACGACCTCCACCACGGCCAGCTCGCCGCCCTCGACCACTCGGACGGCGTTGATCGCCTGGGTCTGGACGAGCTCGTTGCGTGCCTTCTGTGCGTCGTAGGTCTTCTGGTAGGCGGCGTCGTCGAAGTCCTCGTAGAAGGCATGGAGCTCGCCACACGTGACCGAACGCAGGGTCTCGAGGTCGCCCTCGTACAGCGCGGTCGTGTAGTCGAGCGCCACCTCGGCGGCCTCGTCGGCCGGCGGGGTCGCCGTCATGTTCTGGTAGGCGAAGATGCCGCCGATGACCGCCGCGATCACCACGAGGATCGCGGCGACGGCGATCAGCGGGCCCATGCCGCGCTTCTTGGTGGTCCTGGTCGGCCTGCTGCCGGGGATGACCTGCGGCTGTTGTGTCGTGGTCGTCCACTCGCCGGTCGACGGCGCGGTGACCGCGGGCTCGGGGACGGTGTCGGTGCGCTCATCCGGCGTCGCAGCCTTCGCGCCGGCCGCGGCTGCTGCACCGGCAGCGGCTGCTGCCGGAATCACCTTCGTGGTGGCATCGGAGTCGTCGGCCGGCTCGTTTTCCGGCGTGGCCGTCGCGGGGTCGTCCTCGCCCTTCGCCAGCGATATCGCCTCGGTCGGGGCGTCGGCGGCCGGTGCCTCGTCGTCGGTCGCGGTGGCGCCTGCGTCTCCGGCCCCGGCCTCTTCGACTTCGGCGCCCCCGGACTCCGCACCCTCGGACTCCGCACCCTCGGGTTCGGTCGGCTCGTGCTCCGCTTCGGGTTCCTCTGCCTCGACCCCGTCAGTGGCGTCGGAGGGCTCCTCGGTCGCGATGGCGGCCTCGTCGGCGGGCTCGGCAGCCTGTTCGGCTTCGGCGTCGGTGTCCTCGGCCTCGCCTGCCGCAGGGGCGGATTCGGCCTCGCCGTCGGCGACGGAATCCTCGGACTCGGCTTCCGCGCCGGCCCGGTCGGTGACATCCTCGCCCGTGGTCTCGTCGTCGTCGCCGGCCACGGCAGCACCGGCGGCTGACGCACCCACGGCGCCCGCCGCGACGGCGGCAGCAGCTGCGCCCGCCCCGGACTCGTCGGTGACGTCGGGCTCGGCGGCTTCGGCGGTTTCCGACTCGGCGTCAGCCGAGTCCGACTCGACCGCGTCCGAGTCCGTGCCCGGCTCCTCGGCATCCGCCGGCTCGGCGGCCTCGTCCAGCGCCGAAGGCTCATCGGCCACCGGCTCGGTGGCTTCCTCGGCATCTGCCTCGGCATCTGCCTCAGCCGGCTCGGGCGCCGCAGAGGTCGCGTCGATGTCGTCGAGATCTTCGAGTTCGCTCGGGTCGGGGAGATCCTCGCGGCGGATCACGGTGGTCTTGGAGTCGCTCGGACCCAGGCGGGCGGGCTTGCTCTCCGGCTCGGCCGGGGTTTTTTCGGCGTCGGATGTGTCGGCATCGGGAGTGTCCGCGGCGTCGGTGCCGAGGGGATCGATCGAGTCCAGATCCTCGAGATCCTCCAGCGACGGCAGGTTGTCCCGGCTGATGATCTGGGTCGCACCGTCGATCCCGCGCCCGCCCTTCGGCTTCGGAGCCTTGGCCGAGGCCTTCTTCGCGGGGGTCTGGGCATCAGAAGCGTCGGTGCCGGTGTCTGCCGCGTCGTCGGCTTTGTTCTCGGCGGTGTCGTTCTGGGTGGGATCGTCCACGGCTGGCTCGTGGCCCTCTCTGCTGGTGCTCTGGTTCTCGGCGTCGTCGCCGGTCGGAACAGTATCCGGGGTGATGTCCGCGATGTCCGGACGAGATCGGGAATTCTGGCCGGATTTCGTTGCGGGTGGCCTCGACGGGGCGGTGCCCGGTGTGTCGCCGGGGCCTGCGTCGGATCGGCCGGTGAGCTCCCGACCCGCGTCCGCGCCACCAGGAGCGGACGCAGCGGGCCCGGCGCCGGCGCCCGGTCGGCCGCTCCGCCGTGAGCGACGTTCGTCCCGGGCCTGGCGCAGCGTCGAAAGTGCTTTGGTGACAGCAGCTCTCGGCTTGTCGGATCGAGCCATCGACTGATCACCCCGCATTCTGCCCATCGCATGGTTTCGGTCCGGCCACCGAGTAGCTCGGCGACAGGACCGATTGCGCCATTCACCCTAGCGAATCGTCGGCAGGTCCAGCACTACGGCGTTCGGTCGATGCGGTCACAGGAGCGGGCTCGATGCTTGAATGGGTACATGACGTCTTTCGGAGATCTCCTCGGCCCGCAGCCGGTTCTGCTCACCGGCGACGACGACGCCGAGTCGGACCTGCTCAACGGGGCCGTCCCGGCCGAGGTCGCGGCCGCCCATCCCACCGCCTCCATCGCCTGGGCGTATCTCGCCGAGGCGGCGCTCGCAGCCTCGACCGCAGCCGGCGAGGCCGGCGACACCGGTGCCGTCATCGCCGCCTACGCCTACGCGCGGACCGGCTACCACCGCGGGCTCGACCAGCTGCGTCGTCACGGATGGAAGGGCTTCGGTCCCGTTCCGTGGAGCCACGAACCCAACCGCGGATTCCTGCGATGCGTCGGTGCCCTTGCCCGGGCCGCGGAACTGATCGGCGAAGAGGACGAGCACCTGCGTTGCCTCGACCTCCTCAACGACAGCGATCCCAGGGCGGCCACCGAGCTCGGCCTGGTCTGACCGACCCGCGACTCGTCGAATGTCGGCAGCCGCGAGCGACTCGTTCCCGCGCAGGGTCTACGACTCCCTGCCCGGTGCGCTGAAACGACGCCTCCGTCGACTCCGGGTCTCCCTGGTTCCGATCGTCCAGTGCGCACTCGCCGCGGGCCTCGCGTGGTGGATCGCGATGCACGTGTTCGATCACCCGGACCCGTTCTTCGCGCCGATCGCCGCGGTGATCTCACTCGGGTTGGGCCTCGGGCGGCGCTGGCGCAGGTCGGTCGAACTCGTCGGCGGTGTCGCGATCGGCATCCTCGTCGGCGATCTCTTCATCGGTGCTGTCGGAGAGGGTGCCTGGCAGATCATCGTGGTGGTCGTGCTGGCGATGGCACTCGCCGTGCTGCTCGACGACGGCCCGCTGATCCCGATGCAGGCGGCGTCGTCGGCCGTCCTGGTCGCGACACTCCTGCCGCCCGGCGGCGTCGCCGGATTCCACCGGGCCATCGACGCGTTGATCGGTGGGCTCGTCGGAATCCTGGTGGGCGCACTCTTTCCCGTGAATCCCGCGGCACGGGCGCGCGAGGATGCCGCGGGGGTACTCGTCACGGTTCGTGATGCGGCGCGGTCGGTCGCCGCGGGTTTGCGTAGCGGAGATGCGGAGACGATCGCCGCCGCGCTCGAATCCGCACGCGGTACCCAGTCGGCGATCAACATGATGCGGGCCGACATGTCCGGGGGCAGAGAGGTCACCCGGATCTCCCCGTTGTACTGGAGTTCTCGAACCCGCCTGGACCGGCTGGTCGCCACGGCCGATCCCATCGACAATGCGGTCCGCAACCTGCGGATCATCGCGCGGCGATCGCTCGCCATCACCCAGCGCGGGGAGACGGTGCAACCGGCGCTGATCGACATCATCGACGACATCGGGGGCGCCTTCGAGGTCCTGCGGGCGATGATGATGGCCGATCCCGGCGACGATCCCGATCCGGTGGAGGCGGCCCGCGTCGTCCGGTCCATCGTCCGCAAGGCGCGCATCGAGCTGGCCGCGAACAGCGATCTCTCCGAGGCCGCGTTGCTCGCGGAGATCCGCTCCCTCCTCGTCGACCTGCTGATGATCGCCGGGCTGCGGCGCTCCTCGGCGCTGGCGACCCTGCGGAGCTGACGCGCGCCGGTGTTGCCTCATATGCAGACTTCTGCATATATTGACCGCCATCATGGGTCATTCACACTCGCATTCCCACACCCCCGGGACAGGCGTCGCGGGGGAGCGGCGGCTGTGGCCGATGGTGCTGGCGGTCGCGCTCATCGGCGGATTCTTCGTCGTGGAGCTCGTCACCGGCATCCTGGTCAACTCGCTCGCGCTGATCGCCGACGCGGGGCACATGCTCACCGACGTCGTCGCACTGATCATGGGCCTGATCGCGCTGCTGCTGGGTCGTCACGGCCGCACCACCGACGCCCGTAGCTTCGGCTGGCATCGGGCCGAGGTGTTCACGGCCGTCGCCAATGCGGTCCTGCTCATCGGGGTCGCGGCCTTCGTCCTGATCGAGGCCATCGAACGAATCGGCAACGATCCCCAGGTCCCCGGGCTGACGCTGATCATCGTGGCGCTGCTGGGCCTGGCGGTGAACCTCGTCGTGATGCTCCTGCTCCGTGCCGACGCGAAAGAGTCCATCGCCGTCCGCGGCGCCTACCTCGAGGTCCTGGCCGACGCCGTCGGCAGCGTCGGGGTCCTGATCGCCGGCATCGTCGCGCTGACCACCGGCTGGGGCTATGCCGACATCGTGGTCGCGGTCCTCATCGCCCTGTGGGTGGTGCCGCGTGCGCTCCGGCTCGCGATCGACGCGCTGCGCATCCTCAACCAACAGGCGCCGGCGCACATCGACGTCGAGTCCCTGCGCTCCGATCTCGCCGGAATCCCCACCGTCGACGATGTCCACGACCTGCACGTCTGGACGCTGACCACCGGCATGGACGTCGCCACCGTGCACCTGGGCAGCACCCGGCCCAACTCCGAGGTGCTGCCCGCCGCGCAGGCGATCCTGGCGCGCCACGGGCTCGAGCACGCCACGGTTCAGGTGGACAACGACGATCAGGGACGATGTCGTGACGAGATGACGTGGTGAGCCCGCGTCGATGAGCCGAAAATGTCGGTTATGCCTTAAATTCGCCGCATGGAACGACGCGACTTCCTCGCGATACTCGCGGCTGGCACGGTGGGGGCCCTGACCGCGAGCACTATGACGGGGTGCGCCTCGCCGGTCCCGGCCGCCGAGATCACGCCCTCGACCCCGCCCACACCGACCACCCCGTCAGTGCCCACTTCGATCGCGCCGTCGCTGTCACCGGCAGGTTTGCTGCCCCCGGCGGTGGGCACGCGCCGCCCGCTGCCCGCCGCACCGATCACCGGTCTGCCGGGCAAGGGCAGGCACATCGCCCTCACGGTCGACGACGGTGCCAGCTCCGACGTCATCGGCGCCTACGTGAAGTTCGCCCAGGACACCGGCGCTCGCTTCACCTTCTTCGTCACCGGATCGTTCGACGGCTGGACCGACCACCGCGCGGAACTGCGGCCGCTCGTCGAATCCGGGCAGATCCAGCTCGGCAATCACACCTGGACGCATCCGGCGCTCACCGAGCTCTCGGCGAAGGGCATCGCCGACGAACTCGGCCGGACCAAGCGGTTCCTGAAGAACCAGTACGGCGTCGACGGCACGCCGTACTACCGGCCGCCCTTCGGTTATCACAACGCGTCGGTCGACGCGGTGGCCGCCGACCTCGGCTACACCATGCCGACGCTCTGGTACGGCTCACTGTCGGACTCCGGCCTCATCACCGAGAAGTACCTCGTGCAGTGCGCGCGCAAGTACTTCCGGCCGCAGACCGTCGTGATCGGCCACGCCAACCACGATCCCGTCACCAAGGTCTATCCGAAGCTCGTCGACATCATCCGTCAGCGAAAGCTGCGCATGGTGACCCTCGACGACTACTTCGCGTCCTGATTCCGCGGAACGGCACACGCCGTCGGCGCGCAAGTGGGCGGCGGTTTTCGCTCACGCTGATTCGTAGTCGACGAGGCACGGTGGGTCGCCGATACCGTGGGGCCGGTCATGGCCTCTTCTCTGCAGACCTCCGCGTCCCCGACGGCTCACGAGACCGACGCCGAGCGCCGCAAGCGACTCCGCACGGTCGTGGCCGCGAGTCTCCTCGGCACCACGGTCGAGTGGTACGACTTCTTTCTCTACGCGACCGCCGCGAGCCTGGTGTTCAACCAGTTGTTCTTCCCGGACCAGAGTTCCTTCGTCGGGACCCTGCTGTCGTTCGCGACCTTCGCGGTCGGCTTCGTCGTCCGGCCGATCGGTGGCGTGATCTTCGGGCACATCGGCGACCGGATCGGCCGCAAGAGGACCCTCGCGATCACGATGGTCATGATGGGCATCGCGACTGCGCTCATGGGTGTGCTGCCGACCGCGGAGGCCGTGGGGGTCGTCGCCCCGATCCTCCTTCTCCTGCTGCGCGTCGTGCAGGGCTTCGCGCTGGGCGGCGAGTGGGCCGGGGCCGTGCTGCTCGCGGTCGAGCACAGTCCCGATCGCAAGCGGGGGCTGTTCGGCAGCATCCCGCAGATCGGACTCGCCCTCGGTCTCGCACTCGGCACGGGTGTGTTCGCCCTGCTCCAGGTCGCGCTCGACGACGACGCGTTCCTGACGTACGGCTGGCGCATCGCCTTCCTCGTGAGCATCGTGCTCGTGGTCATCGGATTCGTGGTGCGGCTCAAGGTCGACGAGACGCCGGCCTTCGCCGAGGTCGCCGAACTCGCGCAGAAGTCGACGGCGCCGATCCGGGAGGTCGTGCTCCCGCCGAACACCCGCAACACCGTGCTGGGGCTGCTCGCACGCTGGGGTGAGGGGTCGGCGTTCAACACGTGGGGCGTGTTCGCGATCGCCTACGCGACCAGCGAACTCGACATGGAGAAGGTCCCGGTCCTGGTGGCCGTGACCATCGCCTCGCTCGTGATGGCGGTGCTCCTCCCGGTCTCCGGGAAGCTCACCGACCGGTACGGCGCCAAACCGGTCTACCTCGCCGGCATGACCGCCTACGGGCTGTCGGTCTATCCGGTGTTCGCCCTGTTCGGCACCGAGAACCTGGTCTGGTTCACCGTCGCGCTCGTGATCGTGTTCGGCGTGATCCACGCCCTCTTCTACGGCGCGCAGGGCACGCTGTTCGCGAGTCTGTACCCGACCCGGGTCCGCTACACCGGTTTGTCGGTGGTCTACCAGTTCTCCGGCATCTACGCCTCGGGCCTGACCCCGCTGATCCTGACCGCACTGATCGGTGCAGCCTCCGGGTCGCCGTGGCTGGCCGCCGGCTATCTCGCGCTCACCGCGGTCATCAGCGTCGTGGCGACGTCGCTCATCCGTCGCGAAGACCTGCACCTGACGACCGGCAAGGACGCCCAGATCGAGGCCGCCGGCAACCAGACCACCCCGACGCCGGCGCCGATCCCGGTCGGCTGACGGGGTTTTCGTTCAGGGGCGGACGAGTAGCAGATCGGTGACGTGGCGGTAGAACGTCGACCGCTTCAGCACGCGTTCGTTCACCACGCCCTCACGTTCGACCACGATGTTGGTGCCGCCGGTCTGCACCGCGCGGCCGGCGAACCACTTGCCCGGCAGCAGGAATCGCTCGACCTGGGCGCGCAGGCCGGGGGCGTCGAGCGTGGGTTCGATGAGCACCGAACGGACTTCGCCATCGAAGAGCCGTTCGCTGTCGACGTAGGACTCGCCGTGTAGCTTGGCGCCCTCGGCGCCGAGGTGGCGCGCGCTGCCGAAGATGACCGTCGCGGCGTCGTCGCGGATGAGGGGAACCGGACTCGCGGTGCCGTTCTCGGCGAGCTCACGCGCGGCCGGCCCATGCGGAAGGCAGTATCGGCGTGTCGCCGCGGTCGCCTCCGCCGAGACGTACGCCACTTCCACGTCGAGCCGCTCGGAGGTCATGAGGGCGGCGACCACCTGATCCAGGAAGGTGTCGGCCTCCTCGGCGAGGGTGGGTGCGAAGCGTTCGGCCACACGAGGTTCGACGATGAGGCGCGTGACGGCGGAATCGGACAGGGCGTCGGCCACGGCGGCGCGGATCGCCTTCTTGTCGTCGGCGCGACCGGCTTGGGTGATCAGGGCGAAAGACACGCGGATAGGGTATCGGGGGCGTGAACACAGTAGTGTTGGTGAGGTTTGTTCTGATCAGTTCAAGCGCGCCACACGAAGGAGTACCTGAATCATGGCCGCGATCGTGCTTATCGGCGCCCAGTGGGGCGACGAGGGCAAAGGGAAGGCCACCGACCTGCTCGGCGGCCAGATCAACTGGGTTGTGCGGTATCAGGGCGGCAACAACGCCGGCCACACCGTCGTACTCCCGTCCGGTGAGACCTTCGCCCTGCACCTCATCCCGTCCGGCATCCTGACCCCCGGCGTGCAGAACGTGATCGGCAACGGCGTCGTCGTCGACCCGGGTGTGCTGCTCACCGAACTCGGCGGACTCGAGGACCGCGACGTCGACACCACCGGTCTGCTGATCTCGGCCGACGCCCACCTCCTGATGCCGTACCACGTGGCCATCGACAAGGTCACCGAGCGCTTCCTCGGCAACAAGAAGATCGGCACCACGGGTCGCGGCATCGGCCCCTGCTACCAGGACAAGATCGCCCGCGTGGGTGTGCGCGTCGCCGATGTGCTCGACGAGAAGATCCTCACGCAGAAGGTCGAGGCTGCCCTCGAGCTGAAGAACCAGATCCTGGTCAAGATCTACAACCGCAAGGCCCTCGACCCGGCGCAGGTCGTCGACGAGGTCCTCGGTCAGGCCGAAGGCTTCAAACATCGCATCGCCGACACCCGCCTGCTTCTCAACCAGGCCCTCGAGCGCGGCGAGACCGTGCTCCTCGAGGGTTCGCAGGGCACGCTGCTCGATGTCGACCACGGCACCTACCCGTACGTGACCTCGTCGAACCCGACCGCCGGCGGCGCCGCCGTGGGCGCGGGCATCGGCCCCAACAAGATCACCACGGTCCTCGGCATCCTGAAGGCCTACACCACGCGCGTCGGCTCGGGCCCGTTCCCGACCGAGCTGTTCGACGAGTGGGGTGCCTACCTGGCGAAGACCGGCGGCGAGGTCGGCGTCACCACCGGCCGCGCGCGCCGTTGCGGCTGGTTCGACGCCGTGATCGCCCGCTACGCCACCCGCGTCAACGGCATCACCGACTACTTCCTCACCAAGCTCGACGTGCTGTCCAGCATCGACACGATCCCGATCTGCGTCGCCTACGAGGTGGACGGCGAGCGCATCGAGGACATGCCGATGACCCAGACCGGGTTCCACCACGCCAAGCCCATCTATGAGGAGATGCCCGGCTGGTGGGAGGACATCTCCCAGTGCAAGACCTTCGAGGAACTGCCGCCGAACGCGCAGAACTACATCCTTCGGCTCGAAGAGCTCTCCGGCGCCCACATCTCGTGTATCGGCGTCGGTCCGGGGCGCGAGCAGACGATCGTGCGTCGCGCGATCGTCTGACCTGTCGCTTCCTGATCCGAAAGAGCGCAACGCACCCAGCTCCTCTGCCTGATGGGAAAGAGCGCGACGCACCCAGGCCCGCTGCCTGAGGTGCGAGGAGCGCAAGCGACCTGCCTCGAAGGCCCGGTGAGACACCGTCGCTCACCCAACCACCGGTCGACGTCAACCCGACCTGCAGACTTCGATCGACGTCTGCCGGTCGAGTTGAGGTTCGGGGGTCAGGTAGCGGAGCCGGGTGCTCGCGTTCTTTCGGGATCAGGAAGCAACCCATCCGATCCCTGAGGAGCCCCGGAGCTTGCGAAGGGGCGTCGCGAAGGGTCCGGCAGCCACGCCCCGTGCAGTCCGGCGGGAACGCGGATCGGTAGGTCCACGGTGGCGATCGGGCCGTCCTGCGGCGCGTCGGCGCTGAGCAGGTAGAAGTGCGAGGTCATATCGGTCGGGTCGGTGCCGATGGCACCCCAGTAGTCGCGTTCGGCGCCCGGGATGTAGATCGGTTCACCGATCGCGGCACCCGGGGTCCAGACCGTCTCCGTCCCGGCTGCGAGGTCGTGGAACCACAGGCTGTCGAGATCACCGCTGTCTCTGGGGCCCTTCGCGACGCTGGCGATGCGGTGATGTTCCCGCGTCAGCATCCGGTCGTCGATGCGCGGGAACTCCATGTCCGGTTCGGAGCTGTTCAGGACGGTCTTGGTGATCCCGGCGTCGGGACGGATCACCGCTCGCGTCAGGGACGACGCCGCTGGTGTGGGCTGGTCGGAGAACCCGCCGGGGTAGGTCCATTCCACGTAGTCGACGGTGACCGAACCGTCGGGATTGTCGAAGGCGTTGGCGAAGTGCCAGACCCAGAACGGGTCGGCGTCGATCCAGCGCACCGCCGTGCCGTCCCGCGGGATCAGCGCGATGCGGGTCCCGCGCCGGGGTTGCCACGACAACAACGACCCGCCGCTCATCACCGACTCGATATCGAAGATCAGCGGGCACACGAACAGCACGACGTATCGGCTGGTCAGTGCCATGTCGTGGATCATGATCGGGGCGTCGACGCCGTCGACCGGGGTCGGTGTGCGGATCGCCCGGCCGTCCGGGCCGACGACGGCCCAGGTCAGGTACGGCGCCTCGAGTACGTAGTTGAACAGCACCATCTCCCCGGTCGACGGATCGATCTTCGGGTGCGCGGTGCTGCCGACGAACATCGCACCGTCACAGTCGGTGCGGGCCAGCGTCGCGAGATCCTCGGGAGCGAGCTGATAGGGCCGGTCGGCCTCGGCCATCGCCAGCAGCCGCCCGCCGTGCCGCACGATGTTGATGTCGGGCAGCTCGCGGGTCGTCCCCGCCAGCTCGTCGCCGACCTCCGCCGCCGACGGTGTGTAACCGTCGGTGATGCCCGACCAGATGGCATGTCCGGCAGCCTCTTCCGTGAGCACCATCGGGGTGCGGACGAAGCGGTTGCGATACGACGCGCGGCCGCCGTCGAGGCTGATGCGATGCACCATCGCGTCCCCGTCGATCGGATAGACATACGAACCGATCGGGTCGAAGCGCATGTTGGGCCCGTTGCGCAGGTAGCTGCCCCGCAGGTCGGCCGGGATCTCGCCGCTCACCGGTAGGTCGACGGCGTCCACCTCGTCGCGCTGCGGGGCGAAGACGCCGGTGAGGAACGGGTTGCGGGACATGTCGACCGGAGCAGGGCGGGTCGGGACATCGGATGCGGTCATGGCGCTGCTTTCGGCGAGCCGTGGATGACGATGATCTCGGTTCAGGTTAGGGCGTTGACGCAGGTCGCGTCCGTCGATCGTCCGGTTCGTCCCGAATCGGCGGGGCCAGAGACGGGCGATCGACGCGGTCGTCGTGATTAGCTTGGGCATGCGTTCGAGGCGGGGGAGCCGCGACTACGGGTCGATTCTGCTCGGCTCGGTCGAGGAGAGCGGGGTCAAGCAGCGTGTCCGTATCCAGACGCTGCTGACGTCCTCGATCGTGGTGGCGAACATCTTCGGCGCGGTCGTCGCGACCGCCCTGGCCGCCGTGGGCATCCCGCAACCGACGGTCTTCACCGCCGAACTGTGGTGGGTGAACTACATCGCCGTACCCGTGTACATCCTCGGCGCGTTCGTGATCGGGATCGGTTGGGGCACCCTGGTGGGCGTCCGGAACCTCCGGTGGGCCATCCGGGACGAGGCCCCGACCAAGCGCGACGCACGCCGGACGATGCGCCTGCCGTGGCGGCTGTCGCTGGTGCAGGGCCTGCTCTGGGCGGGCGCCACGGTGATGCTGACGATCATGTACGGCGTCGTCGACCCGCAGCTGATCCCCAAGACGCTCTTCGTCGTCGGCATGAGCGGCGTCGTGGTGGTGGGGATCTCCTACCTCTTCATCGACTTCACCCTGCGGCCCATTGTGGCCGAACTGATCTCGGCCGGATTCCACCGCCGTAAGCGCACCGGTGTGAAGTCACGGGCGGTGGTGTCGTGGATGGTCGGTTCGGCGATCCCGATCATCGGCATCCTGCTGGTCGTGGCGTTCGGGGTGGGGCGCGACGAGACGTCCAAGCTCGATCTCTTCATCGGGGTGACGGTCCTGGGCCTCACCGCCCTGTTCACCGGTCTTCTGCTGACCCTGCTCTCGTCGATGAGCATCACCGGGCCGATCGGCTCGGTGCGTTCCGGGATGAACCGCGTGACCTCCGGCGATCTCGAGAACGCCGACCTCGTCGTCTACGACGGCACCGAACTCGGTGACCTGCAGGTGGGTTTCAACTCGATGGTGTCTGGGCTGCGCGAACGGGAACGGATGCGCGACCTGTTCGGGCGTCACGTCGGCCGCGAGGTCGCGGAAGCGGCGTTGTCGTCGGACCCCGAACTCGGCGGTACCGAGCGGGTGGCCGCCGCCCTCTTCGTCGACGTGATCGGCTCGACGACCCTTGCCGCGCAACGCCGTCCGACCGAGGTCGTGGAGATCCTCAACAAGTTCTTCGCCGTCATCGTCCGGGCCGTCGAGGACAAGGACGGGCTCGTCAACAAGTTCGAGGGCGACGCGGTCCTGGCGATCTTCGGCGCACCCATCGAACTCGACGACCCGGCCGGCGCGGCACTCGCGGCCGCGCGGCGCATCGTCGCCGACCTCGCGGTCGAGGTGCCCGAACTGTCCGCGGGGGTCGGGGTGAGTTACGGGACCGTCGTTGCCGGAAACGTCGGCGCCATCGAACGTTTCGAGTACACGGTGATCGGCGACCCGGTGAACGAGAGTGCGCGGCTATCCGAACTCGCCAAACGCGACCCGTCGAGTCCGCTGGCATCGGGGCGCGCGGTCGAGGCCGCCGACCCCGCCGAGGCCCGTCGCTGGACGCAGCAGGAGACCCTGCCGTTGCGCGGCCGGACGGCCGAGACGGTTGTCTACGCGGCCGCCGCGGGGGAGGACACGGCGACCGCGGAGAAGACGACCGGGAAGAAGACGGCGGCCAGGGAGAAAGCGACCGCGGAGACCGAGACCGGTTAGGTGCTCAGATGGCGTCTTCGGAGCTGATGAGGATGCCGTCGGGGCCGACGATGCTCAGGCCGAGCCCGTCGAAGACCGAGTACTTGTACCCGTTGTTGTAGGCGACGTAGTAGTAACGGCCGCTGCCGTTCTCCTGCTCGAACACCCCGGAGACGGGGATGCACAGGGTGTTGCCGGAGCTGCGTGCGACGCCACGGTATTCGAGGTCACCGTTGCCCCACTGGCAGATGGTCGCCGCCGACTTCGCGGTCACGACCGAGGTGACGGTGTACTGATCGGCGTCGCACGACGGTGTGACCGGGGCCGCGGTGGCCGTGGAGGTGCCGACGGCGAGTGCGCCGGCGGCGAGGACGAGTGTTGCGCCGGCCGTAATCAGGCGGATGTGCGTTGCTGTCATGAGAACCGAAGCTAGAGCAGAGTTTTCGTCTGCAACATGGGTAGAACTCCCCGCCATCGTTCGGACGGATGACCCTTCGATACGCCCTCCGCAGGCTCCGGGCTGCTCACGGAGCAGAGTCAGACGCCGCGGTCGCCCTGTCCCTCGGCGAAGTCCAGGCGGCGCAGTGCGATTCGGAGGACCTCGTCGTCGATGCGGCCGGCGTCGCGTTCGGCGATGAAGACCTTGCGTTGCAGGTGCAGGAGTTCGGTGCGGATCCGGGAGCCGGCGGCGGTGGGGCTCTCGCCGATCGTCTCGGGGCCACGGCCGAGTTCCTCCCACGCCACATCGCGCTGAGAGGTGATCCACTTGCGCATGAGGACCACCTGCATCCGCCTGGGATCGTCGTCGGCGAGGCCGGCGGCGATCTCCTCGAGTCGATGCTCCGCCTCCCGTGAGGCCCGGTCCTGGGCGGCGGCGTAGGCGAGACGATCCTGCGCGCGCTCGTCGCCGGTGACGCCGAGCTTCCGGATCACCCAGGGCAGGGTGGTGCCCTGGATCAGGAGGGTGCCGACCACGACCACGAACGTCAGGAGCAGGATCTCGGCGCGCGCCGGGAAGGGTTCGCCGGATTGGGTCGTCAACGGGATGCCGAAGGCGGCGGCGAGCGAGACCACTCCGCGCATCCCCGCCCAGGAGACGACGAAGACGGAGGCCGGCGTCGGGCGCGGATCGGGGCCGAGTCTTCCGCGGAAGATGACACCCGGCAAGTAGGCCGCCGGGTAGACCCAGAGGAACCGGATGACGATCGTGGCGGTGAGCACCGCGGCCGCGTCGATGGCGACCTGAACCCACGATTCACCTTCGACACCCTCGATGATGAACGGCATCTGGACGCCGATGAGCAGGAAGACGAACGATTCGAGGATGACGTCGATGGACTTGCGCACCGCTTCGTCCTGGAGTCGGGTGGCATAGCCGAGGCGGACCGAACGCTGACCGAGGAACAGTCCGGCGGTGACCACGCCGATCACGCCCGAGCAGTGCAGTTGTTCCGCGACGAAATAGGTGGCGAACGGCACCATGATCCCGATCGCGGTCTCCATCGGAGGGTCGGTCAACCAGATCCGCACCCACGAGACGGCCACGCCGAAGAGGAGCCCGACCACGAGTCCGCCGACCGCCGCGACGGCGAAGGTCAGCAAGCCCTCGCTCAGTGAGGCGGTCAGGCCGATGGCGGCGGCGAGGGCGATCCGGAACGCGGTCAGCG
Organism: Gordonia alkanivorans NBRC 16433; assembly: GCF_000225505.1. Classification (GTDB taxonomy): domain Bacteria; phylum Actinomycetota; class Actinomycetes; order Mycobacteriales; family Mycobacteriaceae; genus Gordonia; species Gordonia alkanivorans. The sequence goes on from NZ_BACI01000118.1 coordinate 60,360, forward strand.
CCGTGGCGTCGTTGAGGAGACTCTCCCCGCCGAGGAGCGTCATGACCGGCCGCGGGAGTCCGAGGCGACGGCCGATCGCCTGCGCCGACACCGCGTCCGGAGGAGCGACCACGGCTCCGAGCACGAGTGCCGCGGACAGTGGGAGGTTGGGGACGGTCAGATGGGCCACGAACCCGACGACGACCGTCGTCACGAGTGGCAGACCCACGGCGAGTGCCGCGATCCCTCGCCAGCGTGCTCGGATCGCCTGGTAGGAGCTCTCCTGGGCGGCGGAGTACAGGAGCGGCGGCAGGATGAGGAAGAGCACGAGTTCGGGGTTCAGCTCGGGCGTCGGCAGACCGGGAATCCAGCCGATGGCCAGGCCGACGGTGACCAGGATCAGTGGCGAGGACAGCCCATGGCGACGGCAGAGTGCGGCGACCGCCAACGCGACGACCGCGATGACCAGAAGCGATGCACTCATCCGAGCGACTGTAATCGCGACAGGCGCCGTTGATAATGGTGAACATGCAGATCTTCCGTCGATCCTCGTCCCGCGGCGACGCCTCGTCGGGGCCGGCACCCGACGCCGACGACGCGTCGGTTCCGTCCGCGCGCTGCCCCGAGCTGGCCGCGGTCGCGGGTGAATCGATACCCGTGCCGGAACCCGCGGCGGGCGAGAAGCTCGGCTGCGAGGGCTGCGTGGCGATCGGGGAGGATCATTGGGCGCACCTGCGGATGTGCCTGCGATGCGGGTACATCGGGTGCTGCGACTCCAGTCCGCGCCGGCATGCGACCGCGCACTTCCACGACACCTCCCATCCGGTCATGCGGTCCGCCGAACCAGGCGAGAGCTGGAGGTGGTGTTACGTGCACGAGGTCATCGGTTGAGAGCCGCACCACGACACCGCGCAACCGGGTGTCACCGTGGCCGAACCCGGACCGACGACAAGTAGGATTTGGGAATGACGTCGAACAGCGAGAGCGCGACCAGCGCGGATCAGCCGGCGCCGACGATCGGCCCGCCGGATGTCATCGGCACGCCGCTGAGTCCGACGGCGACCAAGGTGATGGTGCTCGGTGCGGGCGAACTCGGCAAAGAGGTCGTGATCGCGTTCCAGCGTCTCGGCGTCGAGGTCGTCGCCGTGGATCGCTACGCCAACGCGCCCGGCCAGCAGGTCGCGCACCACGCGGAGGTCATCGACATGACCGACCCGGAGGCGCTGCTCGCCGTCATCGACAAGCACCGGCCCGCCTATGTGGTGCCGGAGATCGAGGCCATCGCGACGGAGGCCCTCGTCGATGTCGCCGAGCGGGGCCTCGCCGAGGTCATCCCGACCGCGAGTGCCGTCGTCGCCACGATGAACCGCGAGGGCATCCGACGCCTCGCCGACGAGGAACTCGGCCTCCCGACGTCTCCGTATCTCTTCGCCGACACCCTCGAGGAACTGACGGTCGCCGCCCGGCAGATCGGCTTCCCGTGCGTCGTGAAGCCGGTGATGTCCTCCTCCGGCAAAGGGCAGTCGGTCCTGCGCGGACCCGACGACGTCGCGTCGGCGTGGGAGACCGCGAACACCGGCGGCCGCGTTCAGGGCAACCGCGTCATCGTCGAGGGATTCATCGAATTCGACTATGAGATAACGCTTCTCACGGTGCGCGCGATCGACCCGCGAACCGGGTTGCTGACGTCGCACTTCTGTGCCCCCATCGGTCACCGGCAGATCAACGGCGACTACGTCGAGAGCTGGCAGCCGCACGAGATGAGTCCGGATGCGCACGCCTCCGCGACGTCGATCGCGGCCCGCATCGCCACCGCGCTCGGTGACGGAAAGCTCGCCGGCCGTGGCGTTTTCGGCGTCGAATTGTTTGTCCAGGGTGACGACGTCTACTTCTCCGAGGTGAGTCCGCGTCCGCACGACACCGGTCTCGTCACCATGGCGACCCAGCGGCTGTCGGAGTTCGAGATGCACGCCCGCGCGATCCTCGGCCTGCCCGTCGACGTCACCCTTGCGTCGCCCGGCGCGTCTGCGGTGATCTACGGACAGCTCGACCAGCCCGCCATCGGATTCGAGAACGTCGCCGCGGCACTCGCGGTGCCCGAGACCGACATCCGCCTGTTCGGCAAGCCCGAGAGCTTCCATCGCCGGCGCATGGGTGTGGTCACCGCGACCGCCGACGACGTGCCCGCCGCCCGCGAGCGCGCCGTGCGTGCGGCCTCGCTGGTCTTGCCCGTGCCGG
>NZ_BACI01000117.1 GCF_000225505.1 Gordonia alkanivorans NBRC 16433
AATTCAAACTTCTGGTGTGTTCGCATCCACTATGACACTTCTGAAACAACACACACATAAATAAACAACTGTGTGTGTGGTTGTTTCATAAAGTTACGGCGGCCATAGCGGAGGGGAAACGCCCGGCCCCATTCCGAACCCGGAAGCTAAGCCCTCCAGCGCCAATGGTACTGCACCTTAATCAGTGTGGGAGAGTAGGACACCGCCGAACACAATTTCAGAAGGGCCCCGTATTCGATGATTTCTTTCGTCGAATACGGGGCTTTTCTCGTTCGCGCACGTCGTCTCGACGTGGCCGGCGATGCTTCCCATCAAGGTTCGAGGGCATAGATTGGCAGCTATGAGTGATCGTGATCGTCCGCGTCGTGACGGACGCGGTGAACGTGATACGCGAGATCAGCGCGAGTCGCGGGGCCAGGGTGGCCCCCGAGGTCAGCGGGGATCCCGTGGCCAGGGCGACTCCAGCCGTGGTGATTCGGGCCGGGGGCGCCGCCCGGACCGTCCGGGGCGTGAGCGCGGCGACGGTGGCCGACGGCAGCAGGGTCCGCCGCTACCCGATGACCTCAATGCGTCGGATCTCGATCCGGAAGTTCGTCGCGACCTGCTGACCCTCGACAAGGCGAATGCCGAGATCGTCGCGAAACACCTGGTGATGGCCTCGCGTCTACTTCTCGAAGAGCCGGCTCTCGCCCTCGAGCATGCCCGTGCCGCACGAGGCCGTGCGTCCCGTGTCGGCGTGGTCCGGGAGACCACCGGTATCGCCGCGTACAACGCCGGCGAGTGGCAGGAGTCCGCCACCGAACTGCGTGCTGCCCGTCGTATCACCGGCAACAACGCGCTGCTGCCCCTCATCGCCGACTGCGAGCGTGGGCTGGGACGTCCGGAACGTGCCGTCGAGATCGCCCGCGGGGACGAGGGCCGTGCGCTGACCGGTGAGGAAGCCACCGAGATGCGCATAGTCGAAGCCGGTGCGCGTATCGACCTCGGCGAGCCGGAGAAGGCCGTGGTGACGCTGCAGGCCGAGAACCTCAAGCCGGGACAGGTGGGAACCGGTCCCGCACGCCTGTTCTACGCCTACGCATCGGCGCTGTACGCGTCCGGTCGTCGGGACGAGGCCATCACCTGGTTCATGAATGCGGCCGCCGCCGACATCGACGACGTCACCGACGCCGAGTTCCGCCTGACCGAGCTCGCGAACGACGACACACCCGTCGGGAACGGCGAGCCGGACGTCGACGGAGTCGATGTTCTCGCCGACAGCGCGGTGTCCGAGGTTCCGGCGGCCTCCGAGCAGGCCAAGCCGGAGGTGGTAACTGCCGAGCCTGTGACTGCCGAGCCTGCTCCGGCCGAGACGAGCGCGATTCCCGAGTCCGTTGCTGCTCCTGAGCCGGTGGCTGCACCTGAACCGGTCTCCGCACCTGAGCCGATCGCTGCTCCTGAGCCGGTTACTGCACCCGAACGGGTCGCCTCTTCGGAGCCGGCCGACACCGACACGATCGACAGCCTGGAAGGCACTGCCGATCTGTCGGCGACGTCGAGTTACATAGAAGAGGGCAGTACCGGGTCGCAGGCACTCGTCGATCGATACGATGCGCTGCTACTGGACCTCGACGGAACCGTCTTCGCGGGCCACCAGGCACTGCCGAACGCAGTCGACACCCTCGACCGGCTCGACATCCCCCGCTTCTTCGTGACGAACAATGCGAGTCGTCGTCCCGCAGAGGTCGCCGCCCACCTTCGTGAACTCGGCTTCGATGCGACCGACGACCTCGTCGTCACCAGTGCCCAGTCGGGGGCGCGGTTGCTGTCCGAGCATCTCCCTCCGGGGTCGCGGGCGCTGGTCATCGGCACCGACGGGCTGGCGCAAGAGGTGCGCGAGGTCGGCATCGGCGTCACGCGCAGTGCCGACGACCGTCCCGCAGCCGTCATCCAGGGACACTCCACCGACACCGGTTGGGCCCAGCTGTCCGAGGCCGCGCTGGCGATCCGGGCCGGCGCCCTGTGGGTGGCCACCAATGTCGACGCCACACTGCCGTCCGAGCGCGGTCTGCTCGTCGGCAACGGTTCGATGGTCGCCGCACTGCGTAACGCCACCGGCAAGGAGCCGCTCGTCGCAGGCAAGCCGGCTGCCCCGCTGATGGCGGACGCGATCGCCCGTGCTGCGGCGAATTCACCGCTCGTCGTGGGCGACCGTCTCGACACCGACATCGAGGGCGCACACGCCGTCGGCATCGAGAGTGCACTGGTTCTCACGGGCGTCAGCACGGTCACCGACCTGCTGGCCGCACCGCCGGAGCAGCGTCCCACCTACGTCATCGAAGATCTGGCCGGCGTGTTCGACGAGATCGACGCGGTTCGCGTGGCCGATCAGCCGGGCTGGACCGTGAGCGTGGAGGCATCCACCGTGACTGTCTCCGGCTCGGGCGACGTGATCGGACTCGTTCCCGCTCTGGCAGCTGCCACCTGGGCCGCGGTCGATGCGGGCACCGCTGATCCGGAGGAACTGCGGATCCGTGCCGAGGGCCCGGCGCGCGACAAGCTGGCGTCGCTGGGTGTCACCCTCGTCGGCTAGCGTGGGTGACGATGACTTATCCGAGTGACGAGAGCAGTCCTTCGGGCCTGAGCAGCGTTCCGACACCGAACAGCATGGCGCCCCGACCCGGTCCGGGCGCCATGCCGCGTCGTCAGTACGACCCGATGGCAGCACTCGACGACAATCCCTCGTCGGGCGCAGACGCCGCACTCGACCTGCCCGACGTCGAGGCCACCGTCTCCGAGCTCCTCGTGCAGGTCGACGATCTCCGGGAGTCGGTCGGTGACACCTTCTCGCTCGCTGCCCTCGAGCGTCAGGCCAACCTCCTCGAGCAGGCTCACGACGCCCTCACCGCGGCGCTCGACGCGGTGGACCGCCGATGATCCGACTCCGGACGCGGCACTGACGATGGCCACCAGAGCACGACTCGACGCGGAACTCGTCCGGCGTGGCCTGGCCCGATCCCGGGAGCAGGCGCGCGAACTCGTCGATGCCGGCGTCGTGAAGGTCAACGGAACGGTGGCGGCGAAGGCCGCGACCGGTGTCACCAGGGATACCCCGATCGTCGTGGTGGAAGCACCGAAGGACGACTGGGCGTCGCGCGGCGCCCACAAACTCCTCGGTGCTCTCGAGGCGTTCGAGCCCCAAGGGCTGTCCCTGGCAGGTCGCCGATGCCTCGATGCAGGTGCCTCGACCGGCGGCTTCACCGATGTCCTGCTGCGTCGCGACGTCCGGGAGGTCGTCGCCGTGGACGTCGGTTACGGACAACTGATCTGGCGTCTGCAGAACGACGACCGCGTTCACGTACACGACCGCACCAACGTCCGGCACCTCGAACCGGAAGCGATCGGCGGTCCGGTGGACGTCGTGGTGGCCGACCTGTCCTTCATCTCGTTGGGACTCGTCCTGCCGGCGTTCGCGCGCTGCGCGGTGCCGGGTGCCGATCTGCTGCCCATGGTCAAGCCGCAGTTCGAGGTGGGCAAGGACCGCGTCGGTTCCGGCGGCGTCGTGCGCGACCCCGCTCTGCGTGCCGAGGCCGTGCTGGCGGTGGCGACAGAGGCGGCCGCACTCGGGCTCGTGACCCGTGGCGTCGTGGCCAGTCCGCTGCCGGGCCCGTCGGGCAACGTCGAGTTCTTCCTCTGGCTGCGCAACGAGCCCGGTGGCCGGACGGGCGAGGAGTCGGGGGAGAGCGATAGGGTCGACCCGTCGGCATCGTCCGACGAACTCCGCTCCATGATCGAGCGTGCGGTCGCGGAGGGGCCGAGCTGAGTCCGAATCGGCCGGCGCCTGCTCATCTCGTTCCTGCTCGACCACACACGTCCGACCACACTTCTCTGGGAGGGAACCACCAGTGACCGACGATTCGGTAGCCGAGTCCGCCGGTGCCCGCGAGTTCTTGGTGGTCGCCCACACCGGACGCGAGAACGTCCTCGAGACGATCGAGGCCATCGCCCGCCACTGCGGTGCCGCCGGTGTCGCGCTGCGCGTCGTCGACCACGACACCCTCGACCGGGACGCCCCCGATCATGACGTGATCTACCGCAACCGCGACGATCAGCAGTCGCGACCCGGAAACGTACCCGTCGATCCCGAGTACCTCCGGTCCCTGGGCGCCGTGGTCGAGGTGACCACCGCCGAGTCCGCCTCGGCCGAGGGATGTGAGCTCGTCATCGTCCTCGGCGGCGACGGGACGTTTCTCCGCGCCGCCGAGTTGGCATGTCCGGCGGGGGTGCCCGTGCTGGGCATCAACCTCGGGCACATCGGCTTCCTCGCCGAATCGGAGGCGCACAAGGTCGACGAGGTGATGAATCAGCTCATCGCCCGCGACTACCGCATCGAACCGCGGATGACGCTCGAGATCGACATCGTCGACCCGGCCGACCCCGACCCGCCGACGGCGAGCAGCTGGGCGCTCAACGAGGTCGCGATCCTCAACACCAGCAAGAACGGTGTGCTCGAACTCGTCACCGAGGTCGATGGTCGCCCGGTATCGGCATTCGGCGCGGACGGCGTGCTGGTCGCGACCCCGACCGGGTCGACGGCCTACGCATTCTCCGCGGGCGGCCCGGTGATGTGGCCGGACCTCGAGGCCATCCTCGTGGTGCCCAACAACGCCCACGCGCTGTTCGCTCGGCCCATGGTGACGAGCCCGCGGTCGCGCATCGCCGTGGAAGTGGACAAGAACGGACGCTCGGCGGTCGCGCTGTGCGACGGCCGTCGAGCACTCGACGTGCCGGCCGGCGCCCGAGTCGAGGTCGTACGCAGCGATCGTTCGGTCAACTGGATCCGGATCGACTCCGATCCGTTCGCCGACCGGCTCGTGACCAAGTTCGCCCTCCCGGTCACGGGATGGCGAGGGAGGCAGGCATAGGGGTGCTCGAAGAACTGTCGATCACCGGACTCGGTGTCATCGAGGAGGCGCAGGCGCGTTTCCACCCGGGCTTCACGGTGCTGACCGGTGAGACCGGCGCGGGGAAGACGATGATCGTCACCAGCCTGCACCTGCTGTCGGGTGCGCGCGCCGACGCGACCCGCGTCCGAACAGGTAGCGCCAAGGCGATCGTCGAAGGTCGCTTCCGGCTGGCGAACGCCGAGGGTGTGCAGAAGGACCCGGTGGTCGCCGACATCCTCGACTCCACCGGAGCCGAACTCGACGACGACGACACCGTGATCGCGGTGCGCTCGGTCCGCGCCGACGGACGCTCCCGCGCTCACCTGGGTGGCCGCTCGGTCCCCGTCGGGGTCATGGGTCAGCTGACCACCGCCGTCCTGGCCATTCATGGTCAGAACGATCAGCTGCGCCTGCTGCGCCCGGAGCATCAGCGTGCAGCTCTCGACACGTTCGGCGGGACGAAGGCGACAGCCGCGCTGGACGCCTACCGCAAGGCGCGGACCGCGTGGGTCGACATCCTCGACGAACTCGATGCCCGTCGCGCCAACTACCGCGAGCTCGCCCAGGAAGCCGACCGGCTCCGCTTCGGCATCGACGAGATCGCCGCGGTCGACCCGGTCCCGGGCGAGGACGAGGAACTCACCGCCACGATCCGGCGCCTGTCCGACCTCGAATCCATCCGCGGGGCCGCCGATCAGGCCCACGACATCGTCGCCGGCGACTCGGGATCGTCGGTCATCGAGGGGTTGGGCGCCGTGCGCACCCTCCTTGAGGGCGCCGCCGACGACACCCTGCGAGGACTGGTCCCACGCGTCTCCGAGGCGCTCACCGTGATCACCGACGTCGGTGCCGAACTGACCGCGTTCACCTCGAGCCTCCCGGCCGACGCCGACGAGCTCGACAAACTCCTGGCACGTCAGGCAGAACTCAAGTCGCTCGTGCGCAAGTACGCACCCGACGTCGACGGCGTCATCGACTGGCGGCACAAGGCGCAGGCCCGGCTCGCCGAGATCGAGGACCCACGGGCATCCATCGAGGAACTCGAATCAGCGGCCGCCACGGCGCTCGAGAAGGTCGAGGCCGCCGCGACCAGACTTCACACGCTGCGTGTCAAAGCGGCGTCGTCGATGGCGGACAAGGTGTCCAAGGAGCTGAAGGGCCTCGCAATGGGCGACTCTGCTCTGGCGGTCTCCGTCAGCCCTGACCCCGCCTCACCCGAGGACCGACTCGCAATCACCATCGACGGCACCCGCGCCCACGCCGGTGCCGACGGCGCCGACAAGGTGGAGTTCGCGCTCGTCGCGCACCCCGGGGCCACGCCGCTCCCGATCGCGAAGTCGGCGTCGGGCGGTGAACTGTCGCGGGTGATGCTCGCGCTCGAGGTGGTCCTCGCGGCGCCGACGTCAGGGTCGGTCATGGTGTTCGACGAGGTCGACGCCGGTGTCGGCGGTCGTGCGGCCGTGGAGATCGGCAAGCGTCTCTCTCGGCTGGCCCGAGCTCATCAGGTCATCGTCGTCACCCACCTGCCGCAGGTCGCGGCCTTCGCCGACAACCACCTCGTCATCGGCAAGTCCAAGAAGGGTTCGCTGGTCACGAGCAGTGTGCGGACTCTCGACCGAGACGAGCGCGTCGCCGAACTGGCACGGATGCTCGCCGGCCTGGGGGAGTCCGACACCGGACGCGCCCACGCCGAGGAACTGCTGGCCACCGCGGAGGCCGAACGGGCCGCGCACTGACCTCGGACGGGCTGGTGCCCGTGTTGCTTGTGTGACAAAAGTTTCTCGTGTTACGGCGCGCCTCCCGGGCTCCGTCGTGTCCTCGGTCAATCATTGCGGGCATGAAGATGCCTGCACTGCTCGCGCGTAACACCGAAGAACTGCCTGGCGTGACCGGTATCGCCAGGATCGACAAGAACACCAAGCGGCTGCTCAGTCGGGTCGGCCCGGGTGACATCGCCATCCTCGACGAGGTCGACCTCGACCGCGTCACCGCCGACGCCCTCGTCGAGGCCAACGTGGTCGCGGTGGTCAACGTCTCCCGCTCGATCACCGGCCGCTACCCGAACCTCGGCCCGGAGGTGCTCGTCGCCTCCGGCATCGTGCTCCTCGACGATGTGGGTCCGGAGATCTTCAAGCGTGTCAAGGACGGCGCCAAGGTGCGCGTCCACGACGACCGCCTGTTCGTCGGTGAGCGTCGACTGGCCCTGGGCACCGAGCTCGACGAGCGCGACATCGCCGACATCATGATCGGCGCCAAGGCGGGCCTCGTCGATCATCTGGAAGCGTTCTCGGGCAACACGATCGAGTTCATCCGCAGCGAGTCCCCGTTGCTGATCGACGGTGTCGGCGTGCCGGACATCGACGTCGACCTCGCCGGCCGGCACGTGATCATCGTCGGCGAAGGCGCCGACCGAGCCGCAGATCTGCGCGCACTCAAGCCGTTCATCAAGGAGTACCAGCCGGTGATGGTCGGCGTCGGTACCGGTGCCGACACCCTGACCAAGGCCGGCTACAAGCCCGCGATCATCGTCGGCGATCCGGAGAACATCAAGACCCCGACGCTGAAATCCGGTGCCCAGCTGGTCCTTCCGGCCGACACCGATGGCCACGCCGCAGGCCTCGAGCGCATCCAGGATCTCGGTATCGGTGCGACCACCTTCCCCGCGGCCGGTTCCGCGGAAGACCTCGCCCTGCTGCTGACCGACTACCACGGTGCCGACCTGATCGTCACCGTCGGCTACCCCGGCACGCTCGACGACTTCTTCGACCGTTCGCGTCGCGAGAGCAACCCGTCGATGTTCCTGACCCGCCTCAAGGTCGGACAGAAGCTCGTCGACGCGAAAGCCGTTGCGACGCTGTACCGCAGCCGCGTCTCAGGTGCCGCGATCGCATGTGTCGTCCTGGCCGCACTGGTCGCCGTGATCGCGGCGCTGCTGCTGTCCAACACCGGCGCCGACGTCACCGATTGGATTGTCACGCAGTGGAATGCGCTGCTCGACTGGGCACGAGAGGTCTGGAACCGATAGGCGATGATTTCGCTACGACAGCATGCGATCTCACTGGTCGCGGTATTCCTGGCATTGGCGCTCGGACTGTTCCTCGGCTCGGGGTTCGTCGGCGATCGCGTGAACTCGATGACCGGCACCAGCCGGGACCGCATCGGTGATCTCGAGAACCAGCGCGACGACCTGAACGCGAAACTGAACGCGGCCAACAGTTTCGACCTGGCGATCGGGCCCCGGCTCATCGCCAACACTCTGCGCGGCCAGTCGGTTCTCGTGGTGACCGCGCCGAACGCGGCCGAGGCCGACGTGGACGCCGTGAAGGAGAACATCTCGGGCGCCGGCGCGCGCTTCGCCGGTCAGATCGCGCTGACCGAGTCCCTCCTGAGCGAACAGAACGCCGAGCAGCTGCGCACCATCGTTGACCAGACGATCCCGCCGGGAGCGATCCTGCGTGCCGAGCTGACCGACTCGGGCAGCCGGGCCGGCGACCTGCTCGGAACACTCGTGCTCTCCGGGAAGACGACCCGCCCAGCGTCGTCCGCGGACCGCCGGACCGGGTTGGCCGCCCTGCGTGACGGTGGGTTCATCGACTACGCCAACAACGCCGTCACACCGGCCGATTTGATGGTTGTCGTGACCGGCGACGAGTTCGGCCCCGACTCGGGCGCCCAGGGTGCTGTGGTCGCACGCCTGGCCGCGGCGGCATCCGTCCGTGGCGTGGGCGGAGTGCTCGTCGGTCGGACCGGTTCGGCGAACGGCGGCTCACCGATCGCCGTGGTCCGCGCCGACCCGTCGTTGACCAACGCCGTGTCCACCGTCGACAACGTCGATCAGCCGACCGGCCTGATCACCACCGTCCTGGCGCTCGCCGCCGAGGGCAAGGGTGCGACCGGGTCCTACGGAACCGGCGCCGGCGCCACCGCGGTCACCGTCGGGGCCGACGGCAAGCCGGCCGCCTGACACCATCGGGACCGCCGCAATCGAGCCGATCACGTCGTCGGAGTGAGTACCGCCACGCCGCGCGTCGGTGTGGCGGTACAGCGCGGCGGCACAGTGGTGTTACCCTGGAGTCCCGTAGGTAATCAGGGCATCCGCCCCGATTCGGCCGACGGGAGACACGCTTTTGCGACCTTTGCGACACGTTCACGACACCAAGCACATCTTCGTCACTGGTGGCGTCGCTTCTTCACTGGGTAAGGGCCTCACGGCCTCGAGCCTGGGTCAACTTCTCACTTCTCGGGGCCTACGGGTCACGATGCAGAAGCTCGATCCTTATCTGAACGTCGATCCCGGCACGATGAACCCGTTCCAGCACGGAGAGGTCTTCGTGACCGAGGACGGCGCCGAGACCGACCTCGACGTCGGACACTACGAGCGCTTCCTGGACCGCAATCTCTCGCAGTCGGCGAATGTGACCACGGGACAGGTGTATTCGACGGTCATCGCCAAGGAGCGACGCGGCGAGTACCTCGGTGAGACCGTGCAGGTCATCCCGCACATCACCGACGAGCTCAAGTCCCGTGTGCTGGCCATGGGCGAGCCCGACGCCGACGGCGAGGTTCCCGACGTCGTCATCACCGAGATCGGTGGCACGGTCGGCGACATCGAGTCGCTCCCGTTCATCGAGGCTGCGCGCCAGGTGCGCCACGAGGTCGGTCGCGACAACGTCTTCTTCCTCCACGTCTCGCTGGTCCCGTACCTCGCGCCGTCGGGTGAGCTGAAGACCAAGCCGACCCAGCATTCGGTCGCCGCGCTGCGCAACGTCGGTATCCAGCCCGACGCGCTGATCCTGCGCTGCGACCGCGACGTGCCCGAGGGACTCAAGAAGAAGATCGCGCTGATGTGCGACGTCGAGCTCGACGGCGTGATCTCGACCCCCGACGCGCCGTCGATCTACGACATCCCCAAGGTGCTGCACAATGAGCACCTCGACGCTTATGTGGTCCGCAAGCTCGGGCTGCCGTTCCGCGATGTCGACTGGACGGTCTGGGGCGAGCTGCTCCACCGCGTCCACGAGCCGCGCGAGACGGTGCGGGTCGCGCTGGTCGGCAAGTACGTCGACCTGCCCGACGCCTACCTGTCGGTCACCGAGGCCATCCGTGCCGGCGGCTTCGCCTGGAAGGCGCGCACCGAGATCAAATGGGTGCCGTCGGATGACTGCGACACCCCGGCGGGTGCGCAGGCCGCACTCGGCGACGTCGACGCGATCCTGATCCCCGGCGGCTTCGGCATCCGCGGCATCGAGGGCAAGGTCGGCGCGATCTCGTATGCACGCCGCCGGGGCATCCCGCTGCTCGGTCTGTGCCTGGGTCTCCAGTGCGTGGTCATCGAGGCGGCACGCTCGGTGGGTCTCGACGAGGCCAGCTCGACGGAGTTCGATCCCGACACCCCGCATCCGGTCATCTCGACCATGGCCGACCAGGCCGACGCGGTCGCCGGCGAGGCGGACCTGGGCGGCACGATGCGCCTCGGCGCCTACGACGCCGTCCTGAAGGCGGGTTCGGTCGTGGCCGAGTCCTACGGCTCCCGTGAGGTGTCCGAGCGTCACCGTCACCGCTTCGAGGTCAACAACGCCTACCGCGACAAGATCGCCGATTCGGGTCTGGTCTTCTCGGGCACCTCGCCCGACGGGCACCTCGTCGAGTTCGTCGAGTACCCGAAGTCGGTTCATCCGTTCTTCGTCGCCACCCAGGCGCACCCGGAGCTCAAGAGCCGGCCGACCCGTCCCCATCCGCTGTTCCGCTCGTTCATCGAGGCGGCACTGAAATACAAGGCAGCCGAACGGCTTCCGGTGGATCTCGGTGACGACTACGAGTCGAACGACGCGCCCGCCGACACCGTCGCGGCGGTCAACGACGTCACCGTCGAGCCGGTCGCCGGGATCGACCAGACCGGCACCGAGGGCTGACGGGCTTGGGTGGCCACGAGTTCGACGTCACCGGCACCCGCACCGTCTACGACGGGGCGATCATCACGCTGCGCGTCGACGACGTGGCCATGCCCGGGGGACGTATCGCGGAGCGGGAGGTCGTCGAGCACTTCGGTGCGGTGGCGGTCCTCGCCCGTGACGAGAACGGCCGGATCGCGATGGTGCGTCAGTACCGGCATCCGATCGGCCGTCGACTTCTCGAGTTGCCTGCCGGCCTTCTCGACCAGGACGGTGAGGCACCGCTGACGGCGGCGCAGCGCGAACTGGCCGAGGAGGCCGACCTGGCCGCCGGCACCTGGCACGTGCTCGTCGACCTGGCGTTGTCGCCGGGGTTCACCGACGAGGCGCTCCGTCTCTACCTCGCCGAGGACCTGCATCACCTCGACGAGGCGGAGCGCGTCGACGAGGAAGCCGACCTGGAGGTCGAATGGGTGCCGCTCGACGACGCCGTCGCGATGGTGCTGGCCGGGGAGATCGTGAACGCCACGAGCGTCGCGGGCATCCTGGCCGCCACGGCGGCGGAACGGTCGGGGACCGGTCTACGGGGCGTCGACGCGCCGTGGACCGACGAACCCACCGCGCTTCGCGATCGTCGGCGCCGCTCGTGAGTACCCCAGCCGTGAGTACCCGAGCGGTGGGTCGCCTGTGACGATCGCCGCCGACATCTCGCGTTTCCTCGATCACCTCACCGTCGAACGGGGTGCGGCGGCCAACACGGTGTCCTCGTATCGCCGGGACCTCGAGCGGTACAAGCGGTATCTCGAATCGCGCGACATCGCGTCGCTGGACGCGGTGGCCGAGGAGGACGTGCGCGAGTTCCTCGTCGATCTTCGTCGAGGTGATCCCGATGCCGGGTTCACGCCACTCGCGGACAGCTCGATTGCGCGAACCCTGGTGGCGACGAGGCGTTTTCACAAGTTCGCAGTCGAGGAGGGGATCGTCACGACCGACGTCGCGCATGCGGTCCGTCCGCCGCGTCCGGCGCGGCGTCTGCCGAAGTCGCTACCGGTCGACGAGGTGCTGGCGATCCTGGAGGCCGCCGGCGCCGACGACCATCCCCGCGCCCTGCGCGACCGTGCCCTGCTGGAGTTCCTCTACAGCTGCGGAGCCCGCATCTCCGAGGCGACCTCACTCGACATCGACGACCTCGACCTCGACACTCGGGCGGTGCGTCTGCGGGGCAAGGGCGGCAAGGAACGTCTCGTCCCGCTCGGCGGACCGGCGATCGACGCCATCGACGCCTACCTGGTCCGCGGTCGTCCCGCGCTGGTGTCGCGGGCGACGCCGGCCCTGTTCCTCAACGCCCGGGGTGGGCGCCTCTCCCGGCAGTCGGCCTGGCAGGTACTGGTCACCGCCGCCGAACGTGCCGGGCTGGACAAGGCGGTTTCCCCGCATACGTTGCGGCACAGCTTCGCGACGCATCTGCTCGACGGCGGCGCCGACGTCCGCGTCGTCCAAGAGCTCCTCGGGCACGCATCCGTGACCACCACGCAGGTGTACACACTCGTGACGGTGAACACGATGCGTGAGGTCTATGCCGTCGCACATCCGCGTGCCCGCTGACCGCGCGCCGACCGCGGGTGAACGTCCGCGATGTCCTAGGCTGATACGAGTCGTCGACCAGGGACCGGCATCCGCCGCCCGGCCGACACGCATCGGACACCGAAGAGTGAAGGGAGCGGCGGGCACGTGACCACTCCGAGCGCACCGCGGTCTGGCACCCGCCTCGAGTGTTCGGGGACGCGGTCGTGACCTCCGCGGGGGATCAGTACAGGATCCAGGTCTCACCGGGTCATGACGCCGACGAGGTCGACCACCACGCGGCCGACGAGATCGGCCCCACCGGACGTCCCTATCGCGAGGTTCCCGAACCGCGACCCCTCGACCGTCACGGTCCGGCGACGGTCATCGCCGTCTGCAACCAGAAGGGCGGGGTCGGCAAGACCACCTCGACCATCAACCTCGGTGCCGCGCTCGCCGAGTACGGCCGTCGCGTCCTGCTCGTCGACCTGGACCCGCAGGGTGCGTTGTCCGCGGGTCTGGGTGTGCCGCACCACGAACTCGAGCAGACGGTCTACAACCTCCTCGTCCCGCCGCAGGTGGCCACCGACGAGGTGCTGATGCGGACACGCGTCGAGGGACTCGACCTCCTGCCGAGCAACATCGACCTCTCGGCAGCGGAGATCCAGCTCGTCACCGAGGTGGGGCGCGAACAGTCCCTGGGCCGTGCGCTGCACCCCGTCCTGGACCGCTACGACGTGGTGCTCATCGACTGCCAGCCGTCGCTGGGCCTGCTCACCGTGAACGCCCTCGCCTGCTCGGACACCGTGCTCATCCCGATGGAGTGCGAGTATTTCTCACTGCGCGGTCTGGCGCTGCTCACCGACACGATCAACAAGGTGCGCGACCGACTCAACCCGCGCCTGGACCTCGGCGGCATCCTCGTCACCATGTTCGACGCCCGCACGCTGCACTCCCGCGAGGTGATGGCACGTGTCGTCGAGGTGTTCGGCGAGGCCGTCTACGACACCGTGATCTCCCGTACGGTCCGTTTCCCGGAGACGAGCGTCGCCGGTGAACCGATCACATCCTGGGCACCCCGCTCGGCCGGCGCGAAGGCGTACCGGGCGCTGGCGCGCGAGGTGATCGCGCGCAACCTCAAGGGCGCATGACCGTCGACACCGACCCGGCCGTGTCCGATCCTTCTGCACCCGAGGTGGACGGACCCGATGCGCCGGCTCCGGTCGAGGTGTCGGAGCCGGTCGGCGACACCCCCGCGGAGAACGACGACGCGGCTGAATCCGAGGCCCCCGAATCCGGTTTCCGCGTCAAACTCCGCAACTTCGAGGGCCCGTTCGACCTGCTGCTGAACCTGATCTCGCAGCACCGGCTCGATGTCACCGAGGTCGCGCTGCACGTGGTTACCGACGACTTCATCGCCTACACCCGCGAGCTCGGACCGGAGGTCGGGCTCGACCAGACCACCGAGTTCCTCGTCGTGGCGGCCACGCTGCTCGATCTCAAGGCGGCACGGCTGCTGCCGTCGGGCGAGGTCGACGACCCCGAGGACCTCGCACTCCTCGAAGCCCGTGACCTGCTGTTCGCGCGACTGCTCCAGTACCGTGCGTACAAGCAGGTGGCACAGTTGTTCGGCGAGCTGGAAGCCGCTGCGTTGCAACGTTATCCGCGCGCAGTCTCGCTGGAGCAGCGGTTCGAGGACCTGCTGCCGGAGGTCACGCTCGGCGTCGACGCGAACGGGTTCGTGCAGGTGGCCGCGACCGCGCTGACCCCGCGGCCGGTGCCGACCGTCGGACTCGACCATCTCCACGACGTCCAGTCGGTGTCGGTGCCCGGTCAGGCCCGGCGGATGGCGGCTTTGCTGAGCGCGTCGGTCGGGGAGTGGGTCCACTTCCGCGATCTCACCGCCGACTGCGAAAGTGGGCTGGAGATCGTCGGTAGCTTCCTGGGTCTGTTGGAGCTCTACCGCGAGCAGGCCATTACCTTCGAACAACCCGAGGCGCTCGGCGATCTCGCCGTGATGTGGACCGGTGAGCGCCAGATCGACGACCTGCGCATCGACAAGGCAGAGGACTACGGATGACCGACGGACCGATCGACGACGCGGACGACGTGAACGACGAGGCGGTGGCCGACGAGGCCGAGGTCCTCGACGATGAAACCCTGCGGTCGGCGCTGGAGGCCGTGCTGCTCGTCGTCGACACCCCGGTGACCACCGAGGAGCTGGCCAATGCCGTCGACCAGGACCGGACACGGGTGCGCGAGATGCTCAATGCCATGTCGTCGGAGTTCACCGCGGCGCGCAGCGGTTTCGACCTGCGTTTCGCCGGCGACGGCTGGCGCTTCTACACGCGGGCCGACTACGCGCCGTATGTGGAGCGATTGCTGCTCGACGGAGCGCGGTCCAAGCTGACGCGCGCGGCCCTGGAGACGCTCGCGGTGATCGCCTACCGGCAGCCGGTGACGCGTGCGCGTGTCAGCGCGATCCGTGGTGTGAACGTCGACGGTGTGATCCGGACGCTCGTCGCCCGCGGCCTGATCAACGAGGTCGGCCAGGACCCGCAGACCAACGCCACGACCTACGCGACCACCGAGATGTTCCTGGAGCGGCTCGGCCTGGCCTCGCTGTCCGAACTGCCCGATCTGGCGCCGCTGCTGCCCGACGTCGACCTCATCGACGACCTCGACGAGGAGTTGTTGTCGGATCCCCGATTCGCCAAATTGTCACCTCAGCCGTCAGACTCGAAGGTACTGGTCACCGACGGTGACCTGAACGATGACTAGATCCGCATGGATCTGCCGAACACAGGATTGAGAACAATGGCTTCCGCTGGCCGAGATGGCTCACCGGGAAAACGCCGTAAGGGCGCCCCCGCACAGCAACCGCGAACGAAGAAGACGCACCGCAAGGGGTCGTCGAAACCCAACGCCGACGTCGGGAAGATCCGGCTCAACAACGCCCGGCCCGCACGCCACCAGGTGGCACCGGAGCAGGTGAGCGGCAACGGGCCGGAATTCGTTGCCGACGGTGTCCGACTCCAGAAGGTCCTGGCACAGGCGGGTGTGGCCTCGCGCCGCGGCGCCGAGGAGATGATCGCCGCCGGACGTGTGAAGGTCGACGGCAAGGTCGTCACCGAGCAGGGTCTGCGCATCAACCCCGACACCGCGATCATCCACGTCGACGATGCGCGCGTGATCATGGACGAGACCAAGCAGTATCTCGCCTTCAACAAGCCCAAGGGCTGGCAGTCGACCATGGCCGACGACCAGGGCCGGCCGTGCGTCGGTGACGTGGTCGCCGAACGCGTGATGGCCGGACAGCGCCTGTTCCACGTCGGCCGGCTCGATGCCGACACCGAGGGCCTGCTGCTCCTGACCAACGACGGCGAGCTGGCCCACCGGCTGATGCACCCGTCGTTCGAGGTGCCCAAGACCTACCTGGCGACCCTGAAGGGTGAGGTGCCGCGCGGGATCGCTCGTCACCTGCGCGAGGGCATCGAACTCGAAGACGGCCCGGTAAAGGTCGACAAGTTCACCGTCATCGAGGTCCACGAGGGACAGTCGCTGGTGCGCATCACCCTGCACGAGGGACGCAACCGCATCGTGCGCCGCATGATGGACGAGGTCGGTTTCCCGGTCACGAAACTCGTTCGCACCCATGTGGGTACGGTCGCGCTGGGCGAGCAGCGACCCGGCAGCCTGCGTGTCCTCGGCAGCGACGAGGTCGGCGGCCTGTACAAGGCGGTCGGACTGTGACCGCTGGCACGACGCGCGTCGTCGCCATCGACGGGCCGGCCGGTACGGGCAAGTCGTCGGTGTCGAAGCTGCTCGCCGACAAGGTCGGCGCCAGCTATCTCGACACCGGGGCGATGTACCGCGCGGTGACCTTGGCGGTTCTCGACGCCGGTGTGGCACTTGACGATCCGGCCGGTATCGCCCGGGTTGTCGACGCGGTCGACATCGAGCTGATCCCCAACGGCGACGGGTCGTCGACGGTGCTGCTCGACGGTCGCGACGTGTCCGGGCCGATCCGGACCGACCATGTCACCAGTGCGGTGTCGGCGGTGTCCGCGGTTCCCGAGGTGCGCACCAAACTCGTTGCGCTGCAGCGACAGAACGCGCAGGGGCGCTTCGTGGTGGTCGAGGGTCGCGACATCGGGACCGTGGTGTTCCCGGCGGCCGACGTCAAGATCTTCCTGACCGCCACGCCGGAGGCACGAGCCGACCGGCGGCACAAGCAGAATCTGGCCGCGGGACGCGACAGCGATTACGCAGCGGTCCTGGACAGCGTGAACCGCCGCGACCATCTGGATTCGACGCGCGCGGTGTCTCCGCTGCGTGCCGCCGCTGACGCCGTCGTCGTCGACACCAGTGACAAGACCCTCATGGAGGTGCTCGACGAACTGAGCGGCCTCGTCGAGACCCGGATCGGAGTATCAGAACGGTGAGCGACAACTTCGAGACCGACCTGGCGGCATTGCCCGGAGACGGTATCTGGTCGGACGAATCCGACTGGCAGCTGACCGATATCGAGGGCGCCGACGGCGCCGCCGAGGTCGAGCACATGCCGGTGCTGGCGATCGTCGGACGCCCCAACGTGGGCAAGTCCACTCTCGTCAACCGAATCCTCGGCCGGCGTGAGGCCGTGGTCGAGGACATCCCGGGTGTCACGCGTGACCGCGTGTCCTACTCGGCGAGCTGGTCCGGACGCAGCTTCACGGTCGTCGACACCGGCGGCTGGGAGCCCGACGCGAAGGGCCTGCAGCAGGCCGTCGCGGCCCAGGCCGAACTCGCGATGCGGACCGCCGACGCGATCGTCGTGGTCGTCGACGCGACCGTCGGTGCCACCGCGACCGACGAAGCCGTGGCGCGCGTTCTGCGCCGGTCCAAGACGCCGGTGATCCTGTGCGCCAACAAGGTCGACAGCGAGCGGATGGAGGCCGACACGGCTGCCCTGTGGTCGCTGGGACTCGGTGAACCGCACCCGGTGTCGGCGGCGCACGGCCGTGGTGCCGGTGACCTGCTCGACGTCATTTTGCAGAAGCTGCCCGCGACTCCGCGCGAGACCCCGGTGCTGGGCGGCCCGCGTCGTGTGGCACTCGTCGGCAAGCCGAACGTGGGCAAGAGCTCGCTGCTGAACAAGCTGGCCGGCACCGAGCGTTCGGTGGTGGACAACGTCGCCGGTACGACCGTCGACCCGGTCGACGAGATCGTCGAACTGGGCGGCAAGGTCTGGAATTTCGTCGACACCGCAGGCCTGCGCCGCAAGGTGCGTACCGCGAGTGGTCACGAGTACTACGCCTCGCTGCGCACGCGGGCGGCCCTCGACGCCGCCGAGGTGGCGATCCTGCTGATCGATGCCTCGCAGCCGATCACCGAGCAGGATCTGCGCGTGCTCTCGCTCATCATCGAGAGCGGCCGTGCCCTGGTCATCGCCTTCAACAAGTGGGATCTGGTCGACGAGGATCGTCGCTATCAGCTCGACAAGGAGATCGACCGCGAGCTCGCCCGCGTGCCGTGGGCGCGTCGGGTGAACATCTCGGCGTCGACCGGTCGTTCGGTGCAGAAGCTGGTGCCGGCGATGGAGAGCGCGCTCGAGGCGTGGGACAAGCGCATCTCGACCGGGCCGCTGAACAGCTGGCTGAAGGACGTCATCGCGGCCAACCCGCCGCCTCTGCGCGGTGGTCGTCAGCCGCGCGTGATGTTCGCGACCCAGGCGTCAGTGCGTCCGCCGACCTTCGTGCTGTTCACCACTGGCTTCCTCGAGGCCGGCTACCGCCGCTTCCTGGAGCGTCGTCTGCGCGAGGAGTTCAACTTCGACGGTTCGCCGGTGCGCATCAACGTGCGTGTCCGCGACAAGCGGGAGCAGCGCCGCAAGCGCTGACCGCCGCCACAAACCCACCCTTTTTCGGCATACCCACCACCGCGTCGGGTGGTGCGTTTGCCGAAAACTGGTGGGTTTGTGCGTTCCTGGTGCGGCTGTGACTGATGTGGGAGGCGCTGTGAGATACTGCCTCTCGTGCTCATCTTGGCAATCATCGTCTTCGGAATGGTCATCGGTGCTCTGGCTCAGCTCATCATCGGTGGCAAGAACATGTGGAGTATCGACTGGGGTCTGGCGCTCGTCGCCGGCGTCGTCGGCTCCTTCATCGGCGGGTTGCTGATCAGCCTGATCACCGGTCACGGCATCGAACTCCACGCCAGCGGCATCATCGGTTCGCTCGTCGGCGCGCTCATCGTCACCGGCGGCTGGATCTGGTTCAAGAAGCGCTCCTCGACCAACTGACCGGCGGCGGCCGACGAGTCGGGGAACACCCCTTCTGACCAGGCGATTGGTACAGAACAGCACTCGTCGGCTAGTCTTTAATCCGCCCGCTCCGGTGGGCAGTCGAAAGACCGAGAGGTCCGAAGACAACGGGCTGTGGCGCAGTTTGGTAGCGCACTTGACTGGGGGTCAAGTGGTCGCAGGTTCAAATCCTGTCAGCCCGACAATATGCCAGCACCGACGGTGCTGGCCATTGTCGTTTGTGCCTCCGGCCTCAGCGATGCTCGAGCTCACCGAACCGGGCGAGCAACCGGTTGATCGCGCTGCAGTCCTGGAGGAAGTGCCGGCGGTCGGGGTCCTCGGCGACGTCACGCAGCATCTGATCTGCATCCGGGACCTGCTCGGCGGCGAGGATCGCCGACCACACAGCCCCATCGGTGGCGGTGAACGCGTCGACGCCGTCCCGCAGCGCGCGCGCCAGGAAGCTCCGGTCGTCCGAATCCAGCTTGTCGTGCACCATCGCGATCATCTCGGTCGCAACCGAGGCGTGAGCGCGTTCGTCGCGGCGGTGTAGCGCGATGGTGGCCTGGTGTACCGGCTGGATCGTCTGGTCCCCGGCGATCAGGCTCAGGTAGTCCGCGATCGACGTCTCCGCGACCGTCGCGAACGCCAGTGTCGTGAGCGCGGCCGCTCGTGGGGACTCCGCCTGTGCGCGGGCCTGTCGGTGTCGCCGCACCGTCGACGACTCCGGCAATGTCGTGTCCGGCAACGCCCAGCCGCGACGACGACGAGTCAGCGCGGACGCGTTCAGGTGCATCAGGGTGTGGTACTCCTCGTCGACCATCGACTGCACCACCGCCGCCCGGTCCGCATCAGAGAAGCCGGTGCCGAACACGTCCCGGAACAGCAACCCGAAACCGGGTGTCACGACGTCCTGTTCGATGTCGACGACGTTCTTGTTGTAGGCGATCCACGCCCAGGCCCGGACCCGGGTCCGGACGTCCTCGTCGAGCCGCTCCCAGCTCGGATGCCCGGCGAACGGGAGCAGCACCTCGGGATAGTCCTCGCGGGTGTCGTCGTAGAGGTCGTCCATCGTCGGTATGTCGAGCTCGGGTTCGGTGCGCCGCACCGTCGCCCGCCGTGGCCAGCTCCGCACGAGGCCGTCGATGACCGCCGACTCCACCGGGTCGGACGCGTCGTGCTCGGGCAGGTGGCCGGTCACGTGGACAGCCTCTCGAACATCCGCGCACACAGTCGCGCGTAGTCGTCCGCGTGGCCGCCCAACGGACCACCGGCCTCGGTGAGCAGTGCCGTGAAGTCGTCGGTGTCGCCCGCGGACGCAGCGGACACCCGGCACACGGCCCGCGCCAACGCCTCTCGTGCGGCGGGTGCACACGGGTTTGACGCCTGCACGTCCCGATACACCTCTGGTGTCCCGCCGGTGATCCGTGCCTGTAGTGCCGACATCGTCGTGAACGGCGGAGTGGCCAGGGCGGCTGCCTCGTCGGCATCGATTCCCAGGTCGGCGAGCGCGCACCCGAACGCCAGGATCGTCGCGTGGGTGAGGGCCTGCACCGCCGCGCACACCCGGTCGTGCCGATCGGCGGTCGTGATCTCGACCCGCGCGCCCCACCGAGACAGGTCGTCGCGCAAGCGATCCGCACCCGGACCGTCACGATGGACGACGACCGCGACCGCCCGGCCCGAAAGACCGAGGGACGGAGCGAACATCGGGTTGATCCCGACGATCGGACCGCCCCTGTCTACGTCGTCCCCGTCGAGTTCGGCGACGGCCGAGGAGAACCGCGTCTTCACCGACAACGTCTCCACCAGCAGCGCCGCCGCGTTCAGCAGAGGGATCACCGACTTCACGGCCTCCAACGCCACACCCTCCGGGACCGCAAGCACCACGACATCGGCCTCCCGCAGTCGTGACTCCGCCCCCCGGTCCGGACATCGGATGTCGTCGCCGCAGCGGGCATCGAGGACGTGCACGGTGTTCCCGTCAGCGCGCCACCGGTCGGCGAGCATCGTCCCGACGGCCCCCGCGCCTCCGGCGACGACCACCGACCGAGCACCGGGGGCGGGCGACCCGGTCACGGCTCCTTCTCATCGGCGACGGACAGGCAGCGCCGCATCGACAGTGCCTTCACCATCGTCTCCTCGAACTCGTCGTCCGGATCCGACAAGGCGACGATCGCGCCCCCGACCCCGAACGTCACCTCGGAATCGGTCGCGACCATCGTGCGGATCACGATCGACAGGTCGGCGGTTCCCGTCAGCGAGAAGTAGCCGATCGCTCCCGAATACACCCCGCGCGGACCGGCTTCGAGTTTGTCGATGATCTCCATCGTGCGGATCTTCGGCGCCCCGGTCATCGAGCCGCCCGGGAAAGCGGCCCGCACGCAGTCGACCGCGGACACACCCGCGCGCAACGTTCCGCGCACCGTCGACACCAATTGGTGTACCGGCGAATAGGTTTCGACGGCGAACAACGACGGCACGTGCACCGAGCCGGGCTCGCAGACCCGCGACAGGTCGTTGCGGACCAGGTCGACGATCATCAGGTTCTCCGCCCGGTCCTTCTCGCTGTGTCGCAGGTCGTACTGAAACCCCTCGTCCTGCACGGGATCCGCGGACCGTGGCCGAGTGCCCTTGATCGGTTTCGACTCCACCGTGCGATCTGCCCCCACCTTCAGGAACCGTTCCGGGGATGCGCTGAGCACCGACAACCCCGAGAACTGGAGCAGCGCGCTGTAGGGCATCGGGCTGATCTCGCGGAGGCAGGAGTACCCGGACACCGGGTCGAGGCCGCGGTGCACGGTTGCCGAGTTCGTCAGGCACACCTCGTACGACTCCCCGGACCGGATCTCCGCCAAGCACTGCTCGATGAGCCTCAGGTAGGTCGGGTGGTCGTGCCGGAACACGATCGGCACCTCGTGCGACTCCTGGACCAGCGGGGGAGCGGCGACCATCGGTTCGGAGGCATGATCCTGCAGCTCCCGGATGGCCGACGCCGTGTCGCGCAACCACCGCGCGGTCGCAGGGTCCACGGTGCCGGGCTCCGCGTCATCGACCGGTTCGAGTGCGAGCAGGTATGCGCACCCGCGTTCGTGATCGATCACGACGGCCCGGTCCGCGAACACCAGTGCCGCATCGGCCTGTTCAGATGCGTGGGCCAACTGGCCGCCGGTGTCCGCTTTGAGTTCGTAGCCGAGATAACCGACGTAGCCGAGACAGAACCCGAATGGCAGATCCGGCCGGGGCGCGACCGACCGCTCCCGTAGCCGGGCGTCGAGATAGTCGAAGAAGGTGCTGCGGATCTCCTCCTCGGCCCCGTCCGAATGTTCCACTCGCACGGTCATTTCCGGAATCCGGTAGGTCACGTACTCGGCGCGCGGGCCCGAGCAGTCACCCATCACGGAAAACCGGCTCCCCGATTCGTTGGCCGCCGACCCGTCGAGCCAAAAGCTGTTCGGTCCATCAGCGAACAGTCGCTCGTACACCGCAGC
Source organism: Gordonia alkanivorans NBRC 16433 (assembly GCF_000225505.1). Lineage (GTDB taxonomy): Bacteria > Actinomycetota > Actinomycetes > Mycobacteriales > Mycobacteriaceae > Gordonia > Gordonia alkanivorans. The sequence continues at coordinate 22,154 of NZ_BACI01000117.1, forward strand.
CGGGTCGACGACCCGGTCCACCCGCTCCGACCGCACCCGGTAGTCGTGTTCCGGCCTCATCGGTGCCGCCTCGGCCGGCCGCTCCGTGGAGGTGTTCCTCGGCGCCGCCGGTATCGGTCGCCGCATCCGCACCGGGGTGGCCGCGGCGAAGTTCGAGAGCAGCTCCCGCCCGTACTCGGTGCAGATCGACTCCGGATGGAACTGCACCCCCCACAGCGGGAGTTTCCGATGACGCACCGCCATCAGGACGCCGTCGTCCGACCACGCCTGGGCCTCCAACCCGTCCGGGACCTCCAGGACCGCCAGCGAGTGGTACCTGACTGCCCGGAACGGGGACGGAAGACCATCGAACAGGCCCTGCCCGTCGTGGTGCACCGCGCTGATCCGTCCGTGCCGAGGCTCCGGGGCCGAGACAACCGGACTGCCGAACAGGTGACACAGTCCCTGGTGGCCCAGGCAGACTCCGAGGACGGGAAGTCCGCTGTCGGTCAGGGCCCGCCCGCTGATCCCGAAGTCGCGGGCGCAGTCCGGACGCCCCGGACCGGGGGAGACCACCACGTTGTCGAATGCCGTCAGGTTCACCGACGACCACGGCGCATCGTTGGCGACGACCACCGGCTCCGAGCCGTTCACCTCCGTCAACAGGGCATGGAGGTTGTAGGTGAACGAGTCGTAGTTGTCGATCAGAAGTGTCCGCACCGCGTCCGCCTCAGTCCACGCTGGCGTCGGCGGCGCCGTCCACGGCTGTCCGCTGGACGAGGACGCGATCAGGGCCCGCATGCGCGACCGGAGCCCCGTTCGTCCGCAGTTCATCGGTCGCCACGATGAGGTCCTCCACCCGGCAGGTCTCCGAGATGAGCAGGTCGTAGAGGTCGTGCAGGAACTGTGGGGAGAGTCCGTGGTCGAGGGCGTAACGGTGGGCGTGATCGTGCACCGCTCCGACGCGGCGCGGCTGCATCACGGGAATGGCGTGGCGCTCCTTGAGGTACGCGATGCGAGTGCAGACCTCCAGCCGGGCGCGGACATCGTCGAGCAGCCGGTTGTCGATTGTGTCCAGTTCCGCTCGGAGGTCGGCGAGCTCGCGCTCGCCGAGGTCGCCCTCGGTCACCGTCTGTCCGTTGTTGCCCGTCGATTCGCTCACCGCTCGACCACCTTGCACTGTCCGAAGGGAAGTGCGGCCCGCCGACTTGAACCGCTGAAACGCGACGCGGGCCCGAACTGACACTGCGCCCGGTCCGCGCTCGCGAACCGCAACCCCGACTCGGTCCATGGTCGCACCGACCATGCGCACCACGAGGGCGTAAGCGTCACCAGGAGATCACGATTCACCAACGACACTGCCGTCACCGTCATCCGTTCGGATGGTTGGATGCCCGTTTTTTCGCACTCGGTCCTCGACGATCCCGTCCACCCTCCACCGACGGCAACGTTGTGTCACGGCCCGGGATCCGGCTCCGATCGCGCGCCGCTCGCGGTGTGACAGAGGGAGAAGACGCTCAGGCGAGCAGCGGCACCCCGACGTCGGCTCCGCCCTCTTCGGTGATCCGGCCTCCCATCCGGGTGAAGGTGGGCGTGGTGATGAACCCGCCCGCGAAGAGCGCTTCGCCCTGACGGAACTCGGGCGACTCCGCCAGCATGTGTTCACCGACGAACCCGAAGGTGTCGGCAAGTTCGGCCAGATCGCGCGGCGCGTTCATCCGCATCAGGCACAGGTTGTCGCACTGGGACAGCACGTTGGGGTGGATCTTCGTCGGCCGTTGCGTCGACAGGAGGAGCCAGAGTCCGAACTTGCGTCCCTCGGCGGCGATCTGCACGACGCGGTCGATGAGGGCCTGCTCGACCGCGCTGGTGGCGACGGGAGGACAGATGTTGTGGGCCTCGTCGATCACGATGAGCACGGGTCGCCGCTCTTCGCGACGCGCCCACAGGTGTTCGAGCGCGGAGAGGGCGGCCACCTTGGGTTCTGCCGGGTGGGCGAAACCGCCCAGGTCGAGCACGGTCGCCTGGGGGCGTTCGTCGATGATGTCGGTGGCCGCGACCTCGCCTCGAGCCCACAGGTCCCAGTCGAGGACCTGGAGATTCTCGATCCGCTTGGCCAGTCGCTGGTGACCGGGATCGTCGGACGCCCGCAGCGCCGAGATGTAGGTGCTCTGGTCGGGTGTGTCGCCGGCGCCGCCGCTGAGGGTGGCGTCGGCGTGCAGCAGGACGTTGTACTCGTCGGCATCGGCGATCGGATCCAGCTGCAGGACGGCGGCCTTCGCGGTCAACGGCAGATCGGTGAACCGCGCCCGCAACTGCGGGAGATCGCGTCGTGTCGAATGCAGCACCTGGATGTCCGATGCGGCGATGGCCGCGGCGAGTTCGGGATCGGTGGTGTCACGCGTCTCCGGAAGCCGGGTGAAGTCGGCGTTCGGATCGAGGATGAGCAGTGGCAGGCGCGTGTTCAGCAGCAACTGCTCCAGCACCACCCCGAGTGCGTAGGTCTTTCCCGAACCGCTCTGGCCGCACCAGAAGGTGTGCCGGTTGAACTTGTGTGCGGAGAGGACGACGTCGGACGTCGCGTCGTCGCGATGGCTTCCCACTGTCAGCTGAACCACGCCTGAAGAATACGGCGTCGAGGGACACGGCACCGACTCGCAGCGCCGCGCGATGTGTGCCGGACTTTCGCCGGGAGATCGTCAGAGCCGCTCGACCTCGACGAAGACAATCGTGTTCGTCGAACCCCGGTTCTCCACGCGGTGTTCGACACCGGCGATCCGGGTGTAGCTCTCGCCGATCCGGAGTTCTGCGGCGATCTCCGAACCGTCCGGTGCGACGGCATACATCGTGTCGTCGACGAGCGGTACGACGACGTAGTCGTGCTCATGCCGGTGCATGGGGATGGCTCCACCCGGCTCGATGGTCCACCGGGTGACTCGGAACCGTCCGTCGTCCTGCTGCACCTCGGCGTGTGAACCCGTGCCCATTGCGTCCTCCGTGTCGTCGATGCTCACCTGCCGGCGTGCCGCAGGTGCCCGTACAGGGCCGCGCGGTAGCCGCGGGTGTAGCTGGGTTCCTCGTCGTCCGGGTCGGGCGGGCAGTCGAGGGTCGACGACGCGAGCTGACGTGCCCACGGTGCCGGGAGAGCGCACAGCGCGGCCTCCGCATCCTCGAATCCTTTCTGGAACAGATCGGGATCGAGGTGCTCGTCGAGGTCGGCATCGTAGATCGGGAAGGAGGTGGGTAGCCGGGTGACGACTCCGTATTCGGTGACGATGTCGAGTTCGGGAAATTCGTTTTCGTGGTTCGTCAACGGACCGTGCGCCTTTCGGCGAGCGTGCGGTAGAGCGTCGCACGGCTGACCCCCAGTGCCTGGGCGATCCGCGGCACGGATTCGCCTGCGGCACGCATCTGTTCGGCGCGGAGCACCTGCTCGTCGTCGAGGACGCGGGGCCGTCCGACCGTCGACTCCGACCGCCGGCGCGTCGTCAGTGGTCGCGCCGAGGTGAGCGCGGGGGAGGGGTCGTCGAGTTCGGCCAGTGAAGCCAGGACGCCGACGACCATCGCGCCGGTCGGATCGTCGGTGTCGATGCCCTCGCGCAACGAGCGGAGACCGATGCGTCGTTTCGCGAGTTCACGTGTGATGGCCATGACCTCGCGGATGTTACGGCCCAGTCGGTCGATGCCCACGACCACCGTCGTGTCACCGGCTCTCGCATAGTCGAGTAAGGCGTTCATCCCCGCCCGACGGTCCGCGGGCTGCGCCCGATCGGCGGCGTCGGTGTAGATCCGACCCGGATCCACCCCCGCCTCGGTCAGTGCATCGATCTGTGGTCCGAGAGCGTGCGCTCCCGGGGTCTCGCGCGCGTATCCGAGGGACATCCCCGGTGCGCCACCTCTCGCTTGGTCCGTCACGAGAGGGACTCTATCTCAAAAGTCTCGATACTGATTCTGAGACGCGCCGGGAATTCGAGACGTCGGTTGCAAAAGTCTCGCGATAGGAGCCATTTCGAGATCGTCTGTCGCAAAATAGGGGTCTCATAAGTTTCGAGACGTGACCTTGGGGGCTGGACTGCATCCGGGCCCGGTCGCCGACGCGGATCCGGCTGAGCGTCATCGGCCGAAGTCGTCGAACCCTGATCGACATCGCGCGCGACCTCATCTCGGCATGACAGCACGAAGGGCCTGGTGACGGAATGTCACCAGGCCCTTCGAGGTTCGTCGCTATGGCTCCTCACACCGCAGGGAGCGAGGGATTGTTGCTGCCGTTCCCTCTCTTGCAGGCAAGATGTCAGAAGTACCCGTTCGCCGGGAGGGGAGTGCCGTTGACCAGCAGGTCACCGAGCGCGATCGCCTTGTATGACGTCGGGTTGTGCAGCGTGACCGTGCGGATGTTGCGCCAGTGCCGATCCAGGTTCTTGGCCCGGCTGGCCGACGACGCGCCGCCGACGTCGAACAGATCGGCGGCAGCACGCAACCCGACGCGGTCGACGTGGACCTTCACTCGCGCGGCCGCCGTGGATGCCCGGACGAACAGGTCCGGCTCGATCACGCCGCTGCGTGCCGGCGCGAACGCCTCCTCGATCGTCCGTGCGGCATCGAGGACCGCGGCCCGCGCGACGTGGGCGGCCGCGTCGATCTCACCGACGGTGCCGAGCAGCACGGGGTCGTGGCGCGGCGACTCGGCGGGCGCGTGTTCGAAGGTCCGCGTCCGTGACCGCAGGAGTGCGGTCGCATCGTCGCTGACCGACAACAGGATTCCGGTGATCAGCGCCTGTAGGTAGAGCTGCAGGAACGGTCCGTCGTTGGCGATCGCGGCGGTCGACGCCGGGTCGGTGAAGGCCAGGATGTCGTCGGCGGTCACCCGGACGCTGTCCAAGGTGGTGGTGCCGGTACCGGTACGGTTCTGTCCGATCCCGTCCCAGTCGTCGACGATGGTGACGCCGTCGCGGTCGACGGGCAGGACGATCCGAGCGACCTGACCGTCGAACTCGCCGCCGCGAACCGTCGCGGTGACCGACACGAAGTCCGAGAATGCGGTGCCGGTGCTGTAGAACTTGGCCCCGGTCAGCAACCACCCGCCGTCGACCGCACGCAGTTCGGTCTGGAACGAGAGCGAACCCGCGCTGCCGGTGCGTTCACTGGTCGCGTTGCCGAACACCCTGCCCGCCGCGATCTCTGCGACCCAGCGGTCGCGGACGGGGCCGTCGGGGAACCGGCGGATCTGCTCGACGAACCAGAAGTGCGCCCGCAGGATGTGGGCGACGATCGGATCGGCACGGGCGAGATCGATGAGGAAATCGAACAGCTCGGGGGCGCCGGCACCGGGGCCGGACGACTCGTCGAGAGCCACAGCGGTCAAACCGGATTCACTCAGCAATCGCACCTGGGCGTGCGGGTCGATGCCGGTCAGTTCGCGCACGGCGGCATCGGCTGCGATCTCGGACAGGATCGTCGAACGATCGGAGACGACGCGGGTCAGGACACTCATGCCGGCACCTCGACCTTCTCGGCGAACGCGCCGCGGTACGCCGCGGCGGGATGCGTGTCCGGAAGGGTGTCCCGGCCGGTCAGCTTGCGCCGGCTCGTGCCCGGCGCGTATTCGTGCTGGGCAAGTCCGCGCTCTCGCAGCACCGGCAGGACATGCTCGGCGAACTCGATGTAGCTGTTCGGGATCGTCGCGTTGATGACGTTGATGCCCCCGACGCCGGCGTCGCGCCATTCCGCCAGTCGATCGGCGATCTGCTCCGGCGTGCCGACGACGCGTCCGCTGCGGCTACGCAGTTCGGCCAGGTCGCGGACGGTCGGCTCACGATCGGGTACGGCCTCGCGCAGCCACAGCAGCGTGCTCTGCGTGCCCTCGGTCTTTATCTCGCCGATCGGGGTGTCGAGGTCGTAAAACCCGAGATCGAAGCCGAGACCACCCGCCGAGTGGGCGATGATCGTGCTCGGGTCGATGTACTCATCGAGCTCGGCAGCCTTCCGCCGTGCCTCCTCCTCGGTGCTCCCGATGACGAACGAAAGACCCTGGAAGAATTGGATGTCCTGCGGATCGCGACCTGCCCCGGCGGCCAAACGACGGGTGTCTTCGACGAGGCCCTTGGCCGCCTGCGGTGCGGGCGACACGATGAACTGCGCCTCGGCATTCTGTGCGGCGAACCGACGGCCCGTGGGCGACGAGCCGGCCTGGAACAGCACCGGTGTGCGTTGCGGCGACGGTGCGACCAGATGCGGTCCCTCGACGCGGTAACGGTCGCCGACGTGATGGATCTTGTGGACCTTGTCGAAATCGGCGTGGATGCCACGGACCTTGTCCTGGATGAGGGCACCGTCATCCCAACTGCCCTCCCAGAGCTTGTAGACGACATCGACGTACTCCTCGGCCCACGCGTAGCGGTCGTCGTGCGCGGTGATGCCGTCGTATCCGAAGTTGCGCCAGGCGTTTTGGGAAAGGCTGGTGACGATGTTCCACGCGATGCGTCCGTTGGAGGCGTGATCGAGCGTGGAGATCTTGCGGGCGAAATCGAAGGGGTGTTCCTGCAGGATCGAACTGGTGATGGCGATGCCCAGGTTCTCGGTGTGTGACGCGAGCGCGGAGGCGAGAACCAGCGGATCGTTGCTCGGGATCTGCAGGCCGGTGTCGACGAACTTCTTCCAGTCGCCCTGGTAATCGTCGTAGAGTCCGACGACGTCAGCGAAGAAGATGAAATCGAATCTGGCCTCTTCCAGCGTCTTTGCGAGGTCGATCCAGTGCTGGAGGGAGTTGAAGTCCGTCTGTCGCGCATCGGGGGCACGCCACGCCCCGTGCAGGATGTGGGACGTCGTGTTCATCACAAATGCGGCGAAACGCAAGGGTTTTGGCTCTGACACCCGGACGACGGTACTTTCGCCCCTCGATCCGTGCGTCCTTGTGCTCAGGGTGAATCCAATGACTGACGTCGACGGCGTCGATCGCTACCGTACGAGCTGACCGCGGGTCATCACTGCTGATTCAGCGTGCCGCGACATCGGCGCCGACCCGCCGACCCCCGTGGTCCGAGCTTGTTCTTCTGCTTTCCATCACTGTCGAATCACGACTCTCGATATCGAGGAGTACCTGGCGTGTTCAGATCTGTCCGTTCCAGACGGACCCGAGCCCTACTGGCAGTCGGCCTGTCGGCCGCTGCGCTGCTGTCGGCGTGCGGGGGGCGCCCGGCCACCGGAGACGGAACGTCGACGGGCGTGCCCGCGGCGGCCGGTGACTACGTCGACGGCGGCGTCATCGAATACGGGCATGAGCAGGAACCGCCGTGCATCCACGGCGGCTGGGTCCAGAACGCCTATCTCGCACGGCAGTACCTCGACAACCTCGTCTCGCTCGACGACAACGGGACACCGGTGCCGTGGCTGGCGACCAGCTGGGAGATCTCTCCCGACCGCAAGACCTACACCTTCCGCCTCAAGCCCGATGTGAAGTTCAGCGACGGAACCGATCTCGACGCAACCGCGGTGAAGACCAACTTCGACAAGTACCTCGATCCGGACGCTCCCAACGGAACGGTCATGGCCTACATCGGACAGTACTACGCCGGCGGCGAGGTTCTCGATCGCAATACCTACGCGCTGCATCTGAAGCGGCCGTACAGTCCGCTGCTGACGGTTCTCACCCAGGGGTACTTCGGGATTCAGTCGCCGACCGCTCTCGCGCGCGGGAAGAAGGAGAACTGCTCGAAACCCGTCGGGTCCGGTCCGTTCATCATCGAGCGCTGGGATCGTAACCGCAGCATCACCTTTGTGCGGAACCCGGACTACAACTCGGCGCCCGCCAACGCGAAGCACCAGGGGCCGGCCTACGTCGACAAGGTGATCTGGAAGTTCCTCAAGGACCCGGTGCTGCGGTACGGTTCGCTGACCAGCGGATCGTCCGACGTCATCTACAACGTCCCGGCCATCAACTGGGCCGACGCGACAACGCGGTTCCAGACCAAGCAGTATGTGACGCCGGGACGTCCAAACGCGATCACGCTCAACGTCGATCACGCACCGTTCGACGACGTCCGCGTGCGTCAGGCGTTCGCCTACTCGGCAGATCGTGAAAAGGCCGTGGAGACCGCGTTTCTCGGTGTCGTGCCGTTCAACTCGAACGGCGCGCTGAGCCAGAGCACCCCCGACTATGACCCGGCCGCAGGCGCCTACGCCCGTGATCCGGCCAAGGCGAACGCGCTGCTCGACCAGGCCGGTTGGACCGCGCGCGACTCCGACGGCATACGCACCAAGGACGGTCGACGTCTCATCGCACGTGTCGTCTACGCGGCCGACGCCATCGTCGGACCCGAGGGGGCGGCGATCCTGCAGAACATCGCCTACCAGGCGCGCGACGTCGGGTTCGACATCGAACTCGTCCCGGCGACGCAGAGCGAGTACTTCGGCGGCAACTACGCAAAGGCACCCACCTACGACGCCTACGTCGGGTATTGGACGAGTCCGACCCCGGGGCTGCTCCACATCAACTGGCGTCAGCGTCTGGAGGATTCGCCCAACCCGCACAACACGGCCTACTACAACGACCCGATCCTGCAGGGCTTCATCGAGAAGGCCAACAGTTCGGCGGACCCGGCGGAGCAGCGCGAGTTCTACAGCAAGGCCCAGAAGCTGATCGGCGACCAGGCGCTGTCGATCGGCCTGTACACACAGACGACCTCGATCGCGGCCAACCCCAAGCTGCACGACGTGTGGGTCGAGAAGTCCCAAGGTGAACCGGTGTTCGCGGATGCGAGGTTTGTTCGATGACCATTCAGGTCGACAAGACGAGGATCATCGACCCGGAGTCGGCGACCGATCCGGCCCGGAGTCGACGCCGTGGGGGTTCTGCGGTGTGGCTGCGGTGGCTGGGCAAACTCGGCTCGGCCGTGTTCGTGCTGTGGGCGGCTGCGACGATCACGTTTCTCCTGCAGGTGCTCGCACCCGGTGACCGCGCGACGCTGCTGCTGAACCTGTCGTCCGGGGAGAGTCGCGAGCGCACCCCCGACGAACTGGGGCCGGTCAACGAGCAGTTCGGGTTCACCGACTCGATCTGGCAGCAGTACCTGCACTACCTACAGGGTCTGCTGCGCGGTGACCTCGGGACGTCGTACCAGCTGAGTGAACCCGTCACCGAGGTGATCGCCGCGCAGCTGGGTCCCACACTCGTGCTGACCATCAGCGCCCTGATCGTGGCCTGGTTGCTGGTCCTGGTGACCACGACGCTGACCGCCGGCCGCCGCGGCCCGGGCGGAGCGTTCGGTGCCCTGCTCGAGACCGTGAGCGCCGGACTGCCGCAGTACTGGCTGGGGTCGATCCTGCTGGTGGTTTTCGCGATCAATCTCGCCTGGTTCCCGGTCGAGAGTGGTGACTCGTTGCGCGGACTGGTCCTGCCGGTGCTCACGCTGGCGATACCGCTGGCCGGATTCCTGGGCAGCATCGCTCGCGACGAGTTCGCCCGGACACTTGACCAGCCGTTCGTTCTCACCGCGCGGAGCCGTGGTCTCGGCGACCTGGCGGTTCGTGCTCGACATGTCCTGCGACACTCGGTCATTCCCGCTGTCACCGTCTCCGGTTGGGCCATGGGTGCGCTGCTCTCGGGTGCGGTCATCGCCGAGACCGTGTTCGCCCGCGCTGGTATCGGACAGACCCTCGTCGCAGCCGCCAGCTCGCGCGACGTCCCACTGGTCAGCGGCATCGTCGTGCTCGTCGCCGCGATCTACACGGTCGCCAACCTGCTGGTCGACTTCCTCTACACCGTCATCGACCCCCGGATCGAGGTCCCGTGACCATCCAGAAACCGTCCGCCGGGACGGCACCCGACGCGGCGTCGTCTGACTCGACGTCATCCCACAGGACCTCGTCGATCAAGACCTCACGAAGCACGGTCACCGCGCTCCCGGAGGCGTCGCGCCGGCCGTGGGCGCTGCCACCCACCTTGATCGCCGCGTTCGGCTTCCTCGTCCTGCTGCTCCTGGCAGCGGTCGTGCCGGGGCTGATCGCTCCGTACGACCCGCTCGCCATCGATCTCGATGTGACGCTGTCACCGCCGACGTGGGCGCATCCGTTCGGTACCGACCTGTCGGGCCGAGATCTTCTGAGCCGGATCATCTTCGGCACCAAGCAGTCCCTCGCGATCGGCCTCGGCGCGGTGGCGGTGGCACTCGTCCTCGCCGTGGTGCTGGGAATCACCGCCGGTCTGTCTGGACGGATCGCGCAGGCCCTCGCCAATCGGTGGATCGATGTGCTGTTCGCCTTCCCGACGATCCTGCTCGGACTCCTGCTGACCTCGGTGTTCGGCCCAGGGCCGTACACGCTGATCTTCGCGATCGGGATCGGCATCGCCCCGGGATATGCGCGGATCATCCGCGGCCAGGTCCTGACGGTCCGAAATGCCGCCTACATCGAGGCGGCGACGGCGCTCGGGCACTCGCGGACGCGAATCCTCCTGCAGCACATCGCTCCCAACGCGCTGCGGCCGATGATCGTCACCGCGACACTGGGTATCGGTCAGGCGATCATCTGGGCGTCGGGGCTGGCCTACCTCGGTCTCGGCGTTGCGCCCCCGTCGCCCGAGTGGGGCGCCCTGCTCGACGCCGGACGCACCTACATCACCGTGGCCTGGTGGCTCGAGATCTTCCCCGGTCTCGTCATCGTGATCACCGCCCTGGCATTCACCACCGTGGGACGCCACCTCGGCGCCCGTCTGGAAGGAACCACCCGATGACCGTAGTCGCGACTCCCCTCGAGGACCGGACCGACGACGTCGCCGACCCCACCGGCACCGACGACTCGACGGCCCCACTCGCCGAGATCCGGGACCTGCACGTGTCCTTCGGCGGCCGCGAGGTGGTCAGGGGCGTCTCGTTCTCGGTGAGCGCCGGCGAATGCCTCGCGATCGTCGGAGAATCCGGGTCGGGCAAGTCGGTCACCGCACGCACGCTCATCGGGCTCACCGGTGAGGGCGCCCGTATCAGCGCCGAGACAATCGCTTTCGACGGTGGGTCGCTGCTCGGGTACAAGGACCGGGACTGGCGCCGTCTGCGCGGCCGGGACATCGGATTCGTCCTCCAGGACGCCCTGGTGTCGCTGGATCAGCTGCGCACCGTCGGCAGCGAGATCGGGGAGGCCCTGACCGCCCATTCAGACTCCCGTGGCGGCGGTCTCTTCCGGAATCGATCACCGCGCCGACGCGCCGAACGCGACGAGAAGATCGAAGAACTGTTGACCCTGGTCGGGGTTCCCGAGCCCGGAGTCCGTGCAGCGCAGCGCCCGCACGAGCTCTCCGGTGGTCTCCGTCAGCGCGCGCTGATCGCGTCGGCTCTCGCGCAGGACCCGAAGCTGCTCATCGCGGACGAACCGACCACCGCCCTCGACGCCACCGTCCAGGCCCAGATCCTCGACGTCCTCGGCGAGGCCAAGGATCGTGGCAACGGCGTCATCCTCATCTCCCACGACCTCGCGGTCGTCGCACGTCTCGCCGACCGCGTCGCGGTGATGCGGCACGGTGAGATCGTCGAGTACGGCTCCACCGACGACGTGCTGCGCAATCCCACCCACGACTACACGAAGAGCTTGCTCGCGTCGGTGCCGTCGCGCACCTCCAAGGGCACGCTCCTGACGAGCGGTGAGACGCTCCCGGAGACCCTCGTGCCATCGCATACCGAGGCGCCGCCCGCGCTGCGTGTCCGGGATCTCCGAAAGTCGTTCGACAGCAAGGACAAGACGGCACGACCGGCGGTGCGCGGCGTGAGTTTCGACGTCCTGCCCGGTAAGACACTGGGCATCGTCGGCGAATCCGGATCGGGCAAGACGACCACCGCCCGCATGGTCCTCGGGCTCACGACCCCGGACACCGGGACCGTCGAGCTGAACGGGCGACCGTGGAGCGCATTGTCCGATGTCCGACGACGCGCGAACCGTCACCAGATTTCCGTCATCTACCAGGACCCGCTCAGCTCGTTCGATCCCCGCTGGAACGTCGAACGCATCCTGCGCGACAGCCTGCGTTCGCGGAATCTGCGCGGCACAGCACTCGACGACCGCATCTCCGAGTTGCTCGACAGCGTCGGACTGTCGGACGCGTTCCGCCGGCGTCACCCGCTGCACCTGTCCGGCGGGCAGCGACAACGAGTCGCCATCGCCCGTGCGCTGGCTCCGGAACCGTCGGTGATCGTGTGCGACGAACCGGTGTCGGCTCTCGACGTCTCGATCCAGGCCCGCATCCTCGACCTGCTCGCGATGTTGCAGGTGGAAACCGGTGTCTCGCTGGTCTTCATCTCGCACGATCTCGGGGTCATCCACCACGTCGCCGACGACATCCTGGTGATGCGCGGGGGAGAGGTCGTCGAATACGGCGAGGCCGATCGCGTCTTCGGCAGCCCGGAGCATCCCTACACGCGGGAACTGCTCGCCGCGGTTCCGACGATCGGTGACGGGGAGCCCATCGCGTGAGACCACGCCCCGCTCAGAACAGCGTCGGCGGGAGCGCACCTTCGAATTCGAGGAGCCATCGTTTGGTCGCCGGACCTTCCCCGGTGAGGCCGCCGGAGAAACCGCCCAGGCCGTCGCCCGCGACGACGCGGTGGCACGGGATCAGCAGGGGGACCGGGTTGACGCCCATGATCGAGCCGACGCTACGCGCCGGGATGCCGGCGCCACTCATTGTCGCGAGCTCCCCGTAGGTGACGGTCGCGCCATACGGGACGTCACGGTGGAGGGCGTTCAGGACCGCACAGGCCGCTCCGGACACCCCGGAGAGATCGATCGGGAGATCGAACGTGGTCGACGAGCCGTCGAAGTAGGCGTGGAGCTGACCGACCGCCTCGACGAGGAGTGGTTCCGTCGGTGCCCCATCTCCTGGCTCGGGTGTCTCCCGCCAGGCGACACGAACGATTGCCCGTCCGTTTCCGGTGATCGTGACCGGGCCGACCGGAGTCGAGACGGTGGCCGTCGACGTGGGGTCGCGGTCTACCCGAGGTGAGGTCATGGGTCTGCCCTTCGCGAGCGTGCGAACCCACGGTAACCGGCCACCCCGACATTCATGGCAGTGTCCGGAGCCGTGCTCGCGGGAATAAGCGCGGACTCTGCGGCGTTTCCGAGCCCATGAGTGCCAACGCTGAATTGAGTCCTGAAGGCTGGGTCCGCGAGCAGACCGAGAAGATCCTGGAGCAGGGCACCACCGACGGGGTCCAGGTCATGGACCGCCCGATCGTCCTGTTCACCACCACCGGTGCGAAGTCCGGCAAGAAGCGGTACGTCCCGTTGATGCGGGTGGAGGAGAACGGCAAGTACGCGATGGTCGCCTCCAAGGGCGGCGCCCCCGAACATCCCGCCTGGTACTTCAACGTCAAGGCCAACCCGCACGTCACCGTGCAGGACGGCACCGAGATCAAGGAACTCACCGCGCGCGAGATCAGTGGCGACGAGCGCGCTCACTGGTGGGAGCTCGCGGTGGCGGCGTTCCCTCCCTACGCCGAGTACCAGACCAAGACCGACCGAGAGATCCCGGTCTTCATCCTGGAGTGATCCTTCTGCAGCCCGCAGGCACCAGAGCCCCCCACGACGTCGGGGGCTCTGGTGTTGTGGCCACCGAGTGTGCGTCAGCGAAGCGGGAGTGGGCATGAGACACGTCGTCGATTTCACGAACGTCTCCACGCAGGGCGACATGATGATCGCCTCACGTCCGCTCGAGGTCAGCGACTTCGAGGTCGACGGCCTCCACGTGTCGTACGTGTTCTACGACTCGGGACTCGCGATCAACGTCGTGTACAGCATCGACCCGGCTATCAAAACGCGCCGTCGGCTTCACACTGTCCGACGGCACGGACGTCCCCGCGGAACTCGAATCGAGGCTCGAGTTCGCGCGCCAGAAGTCGAAACTCGCCGGCACCATCCGCGGGTCGTACTTCGTCATCAAGGGTGAGTACTGACCGCGCTCTCATGATCGTCGTGTGCGGGATAAGCATGGATCAGAGCGCCGGCGAGTTTCGGAACGGCGTGGGTCAGTTCGTGTTCGGCGTCGTGCGCGATGGAGTGCGCCTCGGTCAGCCGTAGATTCGGGTCGACGTCGAGTTCGGCGTCGACATGGAGACGGTGGCCGATCCAACGCATGCGGACGCTCCGGACGGCGAGCACTCCCGGACGTTCGGCGAGGGTTCTCTCCGCGGTCTCGACCAGGGCCGGGTCCACGCCGTCGAGGAGGCGGCGGAAGACGTCGCGCGCTGCCGTGCGGAGCACCGCGAGGATGGCGACGGTGATCAGCAGGCCGATGATCGGGTCAGCGAGTGGAATCCCGAGTGCCACGCCGGCTGCGCTGAGCAGCACCGCCAGCGACGTGAAACCGTCTGTGCGCGCATGGAGTCCGTCGGCGACGAGTGCGGCCGAGCCGATGCGTCGGCCGACCCGGATGCGGTAGAGCGCCACCCACTCGTTGCCGATGAAGCCGACGAGTCCGGCCAGTGCCACCCATCCGACGTGGTCGATGGGGCGGGGATCGACGAGTCGGCCCACGGCCTCGTATCCGGCGATCACGGCCGACAGCGCGATCATCGCGACGACGAACAGACCGGCCAGGTCCTCGACCCGTCCGAACCCGTAGGTGTAGCGGCGAGTGGCACGCCGGGTGCCCATCGCGAACGCGATCCAGAGCGGTAGCGCGGTGAGCGCATCCGAGAAGTTGTGAATCGTGTCCGCGGCCAGCGCTATCGAGCCCGATGCGGCGACGATCCCGGCCTGCGCCACCGCGGTGACGCCCAGGACCACCAGGCTGATCTTCACGGCCCGGATACCCGCTCGCGACGATTCGAGCGCCGAGTCGAGGCTGTCGGCGGCGTCGTGGGAATGAGGCGCGAAGATCTCGCGTACGACTCCGGCGAGTCCGCGGCGGTGCGAGTGGCCGTGGTCGTGCGAATGGCCGTGGGCATGGTCATGCGGGTGATCGTGTGAATCCTGTTCACGGCGAAGGTGCGTCATCGCTCAGGCCTCCCGCTCGGTGTCGTGATCGACGGCGCGCAGAGCGGCGTCACCACGATGGTGCGGCGGCACACCCGGCCCGGCGTGCTCGGCGTTGAAGACCGCATCGGTGACGAGCCGTCGGACGTGCTCGTTCTCTAGGGAGTAGTGGATGGTGGTCCCGGCGCGTCGGGTCCGGACGAGCCGCGCCATCCGGAGCTTGGCGAGGTGCTGTGACACCGAAGGCCCGGGCTTGCCGACCACTTCTGCGAGTTCGCTGACCGACATCTCGGTGTCGGCCAGCGCCCATAGCAATTGGATACGGGTCGGATCGGCAAGCATCCGGAAGACCTCGACCACCAATCGCACCTGGTCCTCCGCGATGGGAGGGTGGGCGTTCGGTGAATGCTTATCTGCATTCATATGCAGATAGTAGCGGGTTCCGATGAGGGGCGGAACCGGCGTCAGGAGAAGCGGATGTTCATGGTCGCGAGGCCGAACACCTTTCGGCCGCCCGACTTCGCGACGATGATGACGACGCCGGTCCGGGTCTCCGGGTCCAGCGACTTGATGCGTCCGCTGAACTCGATCTCGCCACCGTCGACGGCCGACACGGGAACGGTCTGCGACAGGCGGACCGAGTAGCGAGTGACAGCGCCGGGGTCGCCGGACCACGACGCGACGAATGCTGCACCGAGACCCATGGTGAACATTCCGTGGGCGATGACGTCGGGCAGGCCGGCGAGCCTGGCCACGGCTTCGTCCCAGTGGATCGGGTTGGCGTCGCCGGCGACACCGCCGTAGTTGACGAGGTCGCCGCGGGAGATGCGGGCGGTGTGGATCGGCAGTTCGTCGCCGACCGACAGATCGTCGAAGGAGCGGGCGCCGGACGGGCGCGTCGCGCCGTCGGCGACGCGGATCTCGCCTTCGGGCCGGACGGTCTTCTCGTACAGGTGGTGGGTGTCCTCGTGGCTGAAGATGTTGACGTCGTGCATCATCACCTTGCGTACCGCGGCGCTGAGGCCCGGATCGACCTCTTCGGCGGTCACGCCCACGACGGTGGTGTGCATCGTGTGCACCTTCTCGCCCGCGGCGTCGGTCATGGTGTTGGTCACCGTGATCAGTTCGCGGCCCGCGACCTTGCGCACGCCCGACAGTTCGACGTCGGTGACGAGCTCGTCGCCGGCGACGATCGGCCGGTGCTGTTCGAAGGCCTGCTCGGTCTGCACGTAGGTGTCGTAGCCGACGATCACGGACTCGAACAGCTCGCGGTTCGCCGCCATCGCCGGGATGGAGGTGAACGTCAGCGGCGCGACGAGTCCCGAATACCCGAGTGCGGCAGCAGCTTCGGGCTCCCAGTGGGCGGGGTGGTAGTCCTGCACCGCGCGGGCGTACTCGCGGACCTTCTCGCGTCCCACCTCATAGGAGCCGTCGAGGACGTAGTAGTGGCCGACGCGCGTCTCGAGGTCTGGCGCCTCGCCGGCTGCCGTCGGTTCCGTGATCGGGGGTTGGGTCATTTTGACAACGCTAATCGCGCGGGTTCCGTCGGCAAAACCGTGGTCGGTGTCCTGTCACGTACTCGACCGTGTCGGATGGAAGGTCACCGTCGCAATCCCTTGCCGTGCGCGAACTCCGCGGGGCGTCCCGAGGACTGCCAGGCGTGCCAGTTCTCCCGGTGCCGGCACATCACCTTCTCGTGCAGCCGACGGAACGTCGGGGAGATCCGGCGCAGCGTCTCGACGAGCGTCACGGCCGGCAACCGCAGGAGGATCAGTGCGAGTCCCGGGATCGGGTTGGGCATGTCGTAGCGGAAGCGCGTCGTCGGCATCATGTAGATCGTCGAGTAGGCGGCGTACATCATGGCGTTGTACTTGCCGCGGATGCGCTCGAGGCCCGTCGCGCTCTCGTTGGCGAACGCGGCCGGGAACGATTCGATGAGTTCGGCGCCGTCGGCGCCGGCGTCGTAGCTGCGGGTGGTGTTGACGAGGGCCAGCAATCGCAGTGAGTCGGCGATGGTCTCGGGGAACCACTGGGTCCGCACGCCGAGGAGGTGCCCGAGGTAGCGCTGGTAGTGCAGCAGCACCCGGATCTCTCGGGGTGTGGTCTGGACCCCGGTCAGCCACAGCGCCGACGCCGGCACGACGCTGCCGCCGAGCAGGGTCAGCAGCTGATACGACTGGCTGATCGGCTCGCCCCACCGTTCGACGTCCCACTCGGGGTGCTTCGCGACGGTGCGTCGGACCCACACATGCATCACGCGGACCCGCATCGCCGTCGCCCGGCCGGCTGATCCCGGGGTGAGCAGCGCGCCGGGCTGGGACACGTCGATCCAGAAACGGGAGGTCTCCAGGAATCGGCGCAGCGCGTTGTCGCCGGCATATCCGCCTGCCAGTGACAACGGCTTGGCGACCGCGGCCTCGGTGTACATCTCGAGAGTGATCCCACCGGCGACACTGAACAGGCCGGTACCCCAGCGGCGCCAGATCGCCTCACCCTCGGCGATGAGATGCGGATCGACCCAGTCGGGAACGGTCTCGAACTCCTCGAACAGTTCGACGAGTGCGGGCGGCGGGTTCTCGACGCTGTCGAGTCCGTCGGTCAGGGCCTTGTCCAGCAGTGTGCGCGCGGCTTCGGGGCCGAGCGTGCCGTAGACCTCGTCGACGAACCGCTCGGCCACGGGATCGGTGCGGAACATGTCCTCGGCGAAGGTGTGCAGGTGTTCGGGCTCGGGGTAGAGGTCCTTGCCGGTGACCTTGCGGACGAGGGCGCGCGTACGCCGGAGCTTTCGGTTCGACATCGCGGCGTCGTAGCTGACGGCCCTCGGGAAGCCGGGGGCGTCGTCGATCGGTCGACTCGGCAGCACTGCGGACACGGGAACCCCCAACTGTTTGAGACGAATCGAATCATGTGTATCACTCGAGGGTTGACCAGCGCACGTTCGCCCTTGACCTGAAGTTCACTTGAAGTTGCACGGTGGGGGCGGAGCCGTCACCACTCAACGAGGAGATCCGATGCGACAGGTGCTACCCGACCTCTGGGAGACAACGACCGACAACCCGTTCCCCGGTCTCACCACCCATGCGTATCTGTGGACGTCCGACCGCAACGCGCTGTTCTACTCGATGGCATCGGATGCCGAGTTCGACGATCTGGAGAAGCTGGGCGGTGTCGACGACCAGTACCTGTCCCATCAGGACGAGGCCGGCCCGATTCTCGGTCGTGTCGAAGACCGGTTCGGGGCGACGCTGCACGCGCCCGCTCCCGAGGCCGAGCGGATCGGCCGCTTTGCGCGCGTGGACATCGCGGTCGCGGAACGGTACGTCGACGACAACGGGGTCGAGGTGATCCCGACTCCGGGGCACACGCCCGGCAGCACGTGCTACCTGGTGCCTGGTGATGACGGTCTTCGGTACCTTTTCACCGGGGACACCCTGTATCTGAGCGCATCCGGGGAATGGGCCGCCGGATACCTACCGTTCAGCAATGCGAATACCCTCGCGGAGAGCCTGCATCTGCTGGCGACCCTCGCTCCCGACGTGGTCATCTCGAGCGCATTCGCCGGGGAGTCGGCGGTGAATCAGGTTGCCGCGCAGGACTGGTCGGGCTACATCGAGCAGGCGCTCGAAAGATTGGCAATCGCGTCCGGAACAACACGTTGATGTGCGGGTGATCTGCTGGTGAAGCCTGTGGAGCTTTCCTGCGTGACGACGGATTCGTGTGTAACATCGAACATGCATTCGAACCGCGGAATCTTGGGGGGTGACCGTCGTGGCCGTTGCTGCAACTGTCGACGCCGCCGACCCGGCACCCTCTGACGCGGTCGCGATCATCGAGCAGATGCACGCCCTCACCGACCGGTTGCAGAATGTTGACCTCTCTCGATTGTCCGATGTCGAGGTCGACCAGGTGGCCGCCGAGAACGAGCGTCTGATCGCCCGCCTGACCTACGCCGGCAACCAGCAGATCGTCGAGGTCGAGAACCGCAGCCTGGCCCGAAAGACCGGTCACCGCAGCATCATCCAGTACATGCAACACCGCCTGCGGATCGCCTTCCCCGGCCGACGCCACGCCGAGGTGAAAGCCACCGCCACCTACACCGACCTCACCACCGGACAACCACTCGAACCCGAACTGCCGACGCTCGCCCGAGAATTGGCCGACGGCCGGGTGGGGTCTGCCCACGTTCATGCGGTGATGGACGTCGTGGACCAGATCCCACATGCCGTCCCACACGATGTGCGCGCCGCCGCCGAGCAAACCCTGGCCGAATACGCCGCCACGCTCACGCCCGCCGAGATCGGTCAGGTCGGTGCCCGACTGCTGGCACACCTCGACCCCGACGGAACCCTCACCGACCACGACGACCGCGTACGCCGCCGCAACCTGCAGGTGAACCGGCAACGCGCCGACGGGACCTCCAAACTCATCGCCAACCTCACCCCTCTGGCGCGGGCGCGGATCATGACTTTCCTGGCCGTCTGGGCCCGACCGGGCATGAACAACCCCACCGATCCCGAATCGCCGTGCGGTTCGATCGAGGACGCCGACCCCGAGGTGGTCGCGGCAGCAGCCGACCGCGACCACCGCACCCCCGCACAGCGCAATCACGACGCCCTCAACGCACTGCTGGAAGCGGTGTTCGACGACGGAATGCTCGGCAAGACCCACCGAGGCCTGCCGGTCCAGCTGATCGCCAAAGCCGAGCTCGACGACCTCATCCGCGAAACCGGGTCCGCCACCAGCGCCGACGGCACCCTGATCCCCATCGCAGACCTCATCGCCATCGGCGCCGACGTGCAGCCCTGGTTGGCGGTGTTCAGAGACGCCACCGCGGTCCCGCTGTACTTCGGACGCGGCAAACGACTCGCCACCATGGAACAGCGGCTCGTCTCGTTTGCCAGACCTGACGGCGAGATGTGCTCCAACCCGGACTGCGACATGCCCACCACACACGTGGAAATGCATCACGCCCACACCGATTGGGGTGATGGCGGATTCACCGACATCGACAATCTCACTCCGGCCTGCACCCGCCACCACCACATGGTCGGTGACCAACCCGGTCAATACTCGACCCGGATGATCGCCGACGGCGCCGACGAAGGCAGATGTGTCTGGCAGTTGAACGCCGAACCAGGGGCGCCACCCAACCCCGAACGCATCAACCGGCGACCCGACATAGCCGGACGGTTCCGCGAAGTCCTCACCGACATTCGTGACGCCATCCACGGACAACTCGAACCGTTGTCCGTCGATGCACCACGCCCACAACTACGGCAGGTCATCGATCTGCAGGAGGCGTCACCCGCCGAACTCGCCATTGCCTCGGTGTTGCTGAATGCTGCCTACCTGAACTGAGACGGCCTGCCGAGTATCCAGAACTGGTGGCAGTCAGTCGAACAGTCGCCGGAACACGTTGGTCTCGGCGAGATCGACCAGCTCGTCGCCCCGGCCCGACAACACGGTGCGGAGGGCGTAGAGCGTGAATCCCTTGGCCTGGGCGGCAGTTACCGTCGGCGGGATCGAGAGCTCCTGGCGGGCGGTTGTGACATCGAGTAGCGCCGGTCCGTCGTGGGCCAGGAATTCGTCGATGGCCCCGGCGAGATCGTCGGGCTGCTCGACCTTGCGTCCGCGTATCCCGACGGCCTCGGCGAGTTTCGCGAAGTCGGGGTTCTCCAGATCTGTCCCGTAGTTGACGAACCCGGCCGCTTTCATCTCCACCTCGACGAAGTTCAGTGAGGAGTTGTTGTAGACGACGATCTTCACCGGCAGTTTGTTCTGGGTGATGGTCAACAGCTCGCCGAGCAGCATCGCGAGTCCGCCGTCGCCGGCGAGTGCGATGACCTGGCGCCCGGGGAAGGCGGTCTGCGCACCGATGGCCTGCGAGACCGCATTCGCCATCGACCCATGGGTGAACGAACCGATCAGGCGGCGGGCGCCGTTCATCACCAGATAGCGCGCCGCCCACACGACCGGGGAGCCGACGTCGGGGATGAACACGGCATCCGCACCGGCCTTCTCACTGATCAGCCGGGTGAGGTACTGCGGGTGGATGGGTGCCCGGTTGCGGTCGTTGTCGGCCAGTTCGTCCAGACGTCGACGCGCCTTGGTGTAGTGCGCGAGAGAGGACGTCAGGTGTTCCGGATCGCGGCCGGTCGAGACCAGCGGGATCAACGCGCGCACGGTGTCGCCGACGTCTCCGACCAGCGGTACGTCGACCGGGCACCGGCGGCCGATCTGCTCGCCGCGGATGTCGACCTGGATGATGGTCGCCTTCGACGGGTAGAACTGCTCGTACGGGAAGTCGGTGCCCAGCATCAGCAGGGTGTCGCATTTCTCGATTGCGCGATAGCCCGACGAAAAGCCCAGCAGCCCGGTCATTCCGACGTCGTAGGGATTGTCGTACTCGATGAACTCCTTGCCGCGCAACGCATGCACGACCGGTGCTTGTAGTGTGCGGGCCAGTTCGACGACCTCATCGTGGGCGCCCTGCACGCCGGCGCCCGCGAGGATGGTGACGCGCTGGGCGGCGTTCAGGGTGTCCGCGGTGCGCGTCAGGTCGGCATCGGTGGGCCGCACGACGCGCCGAACCTGCCGGATCGGGGCTCCCGCACGGCGTTTGGGGCACGGCTTGAGGAACAGCTCGCCGGGGATCACGAGCACCGCCACGTCGCGTCGCTCGACCGCGGTCCGCAACGCCACATCGAGCAGTCGCGGCATCTGGTCGGGGGTGCTGACCATCTCGCAGAATGCGCTGCACTCACGGAAGAGCTGTTCGGGGTGGGTCTCCTGGAAGTAACCGCTGCCGATCTCGGGGCCGGGGATGTGGGCGGCGATGGCGAGCACCGGGACGCGGCTGCGATGGGCGTCGAAGAGTCCGTTGATCAGGTGGAGGTTGCCGGGACCGCAACTGCCCACGCAGACCGCGAGTTCGCCGGTGAGAGCAGCCTCGGCGGAGGCAGCGAAAGCAGCGGCTTCCTCGTGGCGGACATGCTCCCAGGTGATGGCCTCGGCGCTGCGTAGGGCGTCGGTGAGACCGTTGAGGGAATCGCCCGGAAGCCCGTATACACGCTGCACTCCGGAACGATCGAGCTCTTCGACGATCCTCTCGGCGACTGTTGTCGACATGGCGATCCATTCGGTCGAGTCCGTGTGAACCCCGACTATAGACGCGACGCCAGCGGTACCGACCTGGTTCAACTTTCGTGCGCGATGATTCGCGGCGTGGCGTTCGGTTTCGCCGATGACACCAGCTGTCCGGCACAGCGCGGTGAACCACTGCAGAGACTCCGTCGACCTCCTCAGCGGCGGACGCCTCAATCCCGGCGTCGCCGTGAGTGTTTCGATGCGCTACGACGATTTCAGGCCCCACTCCACCCGGAAACCCATGACATCGAGAACTTCTCCAAGGATCGCGTCGTCCCAGGGTCTCGTCGTCATCCCACGGACTCGGCGACCTCGCCCGACGACTCGGACCTGTGCTGGCGGGGTAGCCCCGGCGCCTGTGGATGCCGCCGGGCTGTGGATGGCGTCGTCGGCCACGACGCTTCTCGTCGGGGTCCGTCGTCACAGTGGATCGCACCACGCCGGGCGGCGTGGGCCTCGTGTTCTGCGAGGTGGATCGACACACGGGAGTCGCTCATGAAAGTCCTGACCGCCACCTCCTCCGGTGCCACCCGAGAGGATGACTTCTGCCACGCCGTCGAGGGCGAGATCGTGCTGCCGTCGGTGGTGTGCGATTCCCGGACCTGCGGATGCGACCGCGCGTTCGGCGGACTCAACTCTCACCAGGCCACCACGACGATCATGGTCCGCGACCTCGACCTGACCGTCGAGGATCTGGTGGCGGCCGCCTTCGGATATCTGGAGTCCGCAGGATGGGCCGATCTGCTCAGGTCCGATGTCGTGCCCGAAGAGCCGGCGGACCCGGTTGCGGCATACGCCCTCGAGCTGCTGGTGCCGACGCTGGTGCTGGCCGCGCAACTCGATCCCGGAGTCATCATCCGGGTCGCCTACAACCGCAGAGCCGACGCGTGGGAGTACGCCGTGGCGAGCTGATCACCACGCCTGCTCGCCGGCAGACAGTATTTCGGTGATGCGTCCTCGGTCGAGGTCGCATCACCGAAACGAAGTCCCATGGACTCAGCCCTGGTGATCCGAGGTCACCGCGAGGTCCTTCGCGGCGTCGAACTCTGCCCGGAGAGTGTTCAGCCGGGCGTCGGCGAACTCGAGTGAGTCCGAACCCAGGAGCTGGTGCAGCGGCGCGTCGCCCTCCACGGCGACGGTGATGATGGCCGCCGCGGCGCGGACCGGATCGCCCAGCTGGGTGCCGGGCATGGCCTGGTGTGCCCGGGTCATCTCGCGGATGGCGGGATAGGCGTCGACCGTGGACTCGGGCAGACCCAGCGAGGTGGCACGCAGGAAGTCGGTCCGCAGGTACCCGGGTTCGATCAGGTTGACCGAAATGTCGAAGTCGGCGATCTCGGCGGCGAGCGACTCGGTGAGGCCCTCCAGTGCGAACTTGCCTGCGCTGTACAGGCCCCAACCGGGGAACGTGGTCAGGCCGAGGATCGACGACACGTTGATGATGTGGCCACCGCGGCGTGCCCGCATCTGGGGGAGCGTTGCCCGCAGCACGTTCCAGACCCCGAAGATCTGAACGTCGAACATGTCGCGGGCCTCGGCGTCGGTGACCTCCTCGACTGCGGCGAGGAAGCCGTAGCCCGCATTGTTGACCACCACGTCGATGCCGCCGAACCGATCGTGCGTGGCCGCGACCGCAGCGGTGACCTCGGCTTCGTCGGCGAGCGACACCTGCAGGGGGAGAAAGTGACTCGTGTCGATGCCGGCGAGGGCCTCGGTCAGTCGATCCGTCGAGCGTGTGGTGGCGGCGACGTTGTCACCGCGCTGCAGCAGTTGCGTGACCAGCTCCAGGCCGAGGCCGCGCGAGGCGCCGGTGACGAACCAGGTGGCCGGACGATCGGTGGGGTAGCTCATGATTGCCTCCTGTGTGCTCCGGCTCGTCTCTCGAACCGGTGGCACCAGAATCGCGCCGCGAAAGGCCCTGTGGGACGTCATAACTGATCACGTCGAACCCAGGACCGCGCAACCTGGGATTGAGAGACCCAGGCACGGTCCGCACCGGACGCGCATGATGTGGTCATGGCCGATCTGAATCGAGAACTCGCGGATTTCCTCCGCCGTGCTCGGGCCGCGCGCGATCCGCAACAGGCCGGCCTCCCCGATGACGGGCGGGTTCGCCGCGTCAAGGGACTGCGGCGCGAAGAGGTGGCCGTGCTCGCCGGGGTGTCCACCGACTACTACACGCGTCTCGAGCAGGGCCGGCGCATCGTCCCGTCGACGCAGGTCATCGACGCGGTCGCGCGTGCCCTCGGGCTCGACGACGTGGGGCGTACCCACCTGCATGACCTCGTCTCGGCGACGCGGACTTCGCGGGCGGCTGTACGGTCGCGTTCAGCGGTGCAGCGCGTGCGACCCGGACTGCGCCGGTTGCTCGACTCACTCGACGCGCATCCCGCGCTGGTCCTCGGCCGCCGGACCGAAGTGCTGGCGGCCAACCGGATGGCGTGTGCGTTGTTCGCCGACTTCGAGCGCATGCCCGGACGCGAACGGAACTACGCCCGCTGGATGCTGCTCTCCGACGACGCGCGCAGCCTCTTCGTGGACTGGGAGGTGCAGGCCCGCAACGCAGTAGAGGCGCTCCGGCTCGAGGCCGGACGCGCGCCGGAGGATCGCGACCTCATCGAACTGGTCGGGGAGCTGTCGGTGTCGAGTCCGGAGTTCCGGCGGTGGTGGTCGGAACATCAGGTCCACCAGCGGACCTTCGGTTCGAAGCGACTCGTCCACCCGGTCGTCGGCGACCTCACCGTCGATTACGAGACCTTCGAGTTGCCCGGAGACAACGAACAGGCCCTCTACATCTACACGACCGAGCCGGGATCGTCGTCCCGCCAAGCGATCGCGATCCTGGCGAGCTGGAGTCAGCCCGCGCGCGAACCGGAGTCCGAACCATCGGACGGCTGAGGTGCACTCGCCGGGACGCGCCCGCTGAAGCACATCAGGATGTCGCGGATCGGAGCCTCGACGACCTGACCCGACCCGGCTGCGAAGTCGACGTCGGTGGCCTCGAACCGGAGCCCGCGGTTGCGGCGTCGGGCGAAGAACGGGAAGGCGACATCCCAGATCTCCTGTGCCGCGGCCGCGGCGGCGTCGACCGGCATCGGTCGATCGATCCCGAGCGGAACGGCGATGTCCTGGCCGTGGAGGAGGGAATCGATGAGGGGCGCCCGCTCGTTGGTCGCGAACGGGTGACGTCGTGAGCCGACCATCGCGCGGAGTTTGTCCGCGGCCTCGCGCGGTGGTGTCTGATCGCGGACGGCCATCTCGCGGATCATCGTGTTGAACCGGAAGCCGTACCGAACGGCTGCCGGGATGACCTGGCGGGCGCCCGCGTGTGATTGGGTGAGATGCACTGCAACGTCGCGGACCGTCCATCCGGCACAGAGCGACGGTGTCGCGAGTTGTTCTTCGGACAGGGATTCGATCAGTGCGGCGAGGTCGATCCGCTGCTCGTCGATGTGCTTCCACAGGGTGTCACTGTCCATGACGGGCTCCCGTTCCGAATTAGTCAGGGTGCCTGACCATATTAGTCAGGAATCCGTACTAACGTCAACGGCGTGACCGACGAACGACCGGCCCTAGGCGTCCTGATGTTCGTGGCCCACCGGTCCATCGAACGGCGGGTCATGGCACGGCTCGCCGCCGTCGGGGCCGACGACATCACCCTCGCGCAGAGTCGCGTGGTGCAACGGCTCGCGCCCGAGCCGATGCGGCTGACCGACCTCGCCGAGCAGGCGGGCGTCACCAAGCAGACCGCCGGTGGCATCGTTGACCAGCTCGAAGCCGCGGGATACCTCGTCCGCGTCCCCGACCCGTCGGACCGCCGGGCCCGGCTGGTGACTCTCAGCGACCGTGGCGTCGAGCTGTGTGAGATCGCGGCGCGGGAGGTCGAGGCCATCGAACAGGAGTGGCGCGATCACCTGGGTGCCGACGACTTCGCGGCTCTGGAGAAGTCGTTGATGCGCCTGCGTGAGGTCACTGACCCCTATCGCTGAAGTAGATCTCGTCGCGCCGACGGTCTCGATCGCGGCGGCGATCAGGTCGTCGGGCAACCACTCCGGGATCATGATCATGAGTGTCCGGTCATCGGCTAGGAGGTGATGGCCCGGCGTTCGTAGGTGCGCAGGGCGAGTCCGTACGATACCGCGCCGATCCCCAGGCTCCAGGCGATCGCGGCGATCACACTGCTCGTGGAAACCGTTGCGGCGGTGAGGGCTCCTCGGAGAACCTCGATCACCGGGGTGAACGGCTGGTACTCGGCGAACTGTTTGACGCCGACGGGCAACGAGTCGGCGGGAACGAAACCCGTGCTGAGGAACGGCATGATCGTCAGGAACATCGGCGAGTTGCTTGCGGTTTCGACGGTGTCCGCGGCGAGGCCCAGGTAGATCGCGAGCCAGATCAGGGCAATCGAGAACAACCCGGTGATGCCCAGGGCTCCGAGCCACCCGAGTGGGTCGACGTTGGGGCGGAAGCCGAGGGCGATCGCCACCGCGAGAACGACCGCGATGCTGAACAGCGCCTGGATGAGGCTGGCCAGGACATGTCCGACGAGCACCGATGACCGTCCGATGTCCATGGTGCGGAAGCGGTTGATGATCCCCGAGGTCATGTCCATCGCGACGACGATTGCCGAGCCTTGCACGGCTGACGCGATCGTCACCAGGATGATGCCGGGGACGACGTAGTCGAGGTATGCGGCGCGCCCGGTGGCCCCGCCGGACGTGGTCATCCCGGCGCCGAGCTGCCCGCCGAAGACGAAGACGAACAGCAGCAGGAACACCACCGGCAGACCCACCAGCATGATGGTCAGCGACGGGTACTTGACGAGCCGCCGGAGGTTGCGGCGCAACATGACCCGGGAGTCGGACACGGCATAGGTGAGTGTGCTCATCACGCGGCTCCGGACGTGTCGGCGTCGGTCTCGACGGGTTCCTCGGCCGGCGCACCGGTGAGGGCGAAGAAGACGTCGTCGAGGGTGGGGGTGTGGACGTGGACGTCGGCAACCTCCACGTCCGCAGCGTCGAGCAGATTGAGTGTGGTGCGGATGGTGGACACCGTGTCGTCGGTGGCGATGTCGAGCCGGTGTGACTCGACGATCGGCCGTGCGGAGGGGAGCAGCCGTCGGGCGGAGTCGAAGGCTTCGTCGTCGGGGAACGTGAGACGCACCTCGGAATCGTGCACCCGCTTCTTCAGTTCCGCCGCAGTGCCTTCGGCGACGATGTGGCCGTGATCGAGCACGGCGATGCGATCGGCGAGCTGGTCGGCTTCCTCCAGGTACTGGGTGGTGAGGAAGATCGTGACCCCGTCTCCGGCGAGGCCGGTGATGATGTCCCACAACACCCGTCGGCTTCGCGGGTCGAGCCCGGTCGTCGGCTCGTCGAGGAAGATGACGCGCGGGGTGGACACGAGGGTCATCGCGAGGTCGAGGCGGCGGCGCATGCCGCCGGAGTAGGTCGACACCGCCCGGTCCGCGGCGCCGGTGAGGTCGAACTGTTCGAGCAGATCGTCTGCGCGCCGCCGGCCGGCCGCACGTCCGAGGTGACGGAGATCTGCCATGAGGGTCAGGTTCTCGCGGCCGGTGAACAGGTCGTCGATGGCGACGTACTGGCCGGTGACTCCGATGATCGATCGCACCGCGCGGGCATCGGTCACCGTGTCGTGGCCGTCGATGGTCACACTGCCGGAGTCGGCGGGGAACAGTGTCGAGGCGATGCTCACCGTCGTCGTCTTGCCCGAACCGTTGGGCCCCAGCAGTGCGGTCACCGAACCGGCTGGAACAGTCAGATCGATACCGCTCAGAACCTGGTGCTCGCCATAGCTTTTCGCCAGTCCGCGGATGAGGATCTCGGCGCCGGTGGTCTCTCTGTGGGTCATGACCGTGTGCCCTCCGGCGGGGAGGCCGGGATCTCGCCGGCCGCGATGAGCACCTCGCGTTCCTTCTGCCATTCGGCGTACAGGGCCGGGATGCGGTTGGTGAGGAACTCGGTGAACGCCGCGATCTCACTCAGGACCGCGCGACGTTCCGGCGGGGCGTCGCGGAGGACCTCGAGTCCCTCGCGTGCGAGCGCCCCCAGTTCCTCGTACTCGGCGTTGTCCATCCCGAGGCCGCGTGCCGACGTGATGTCGATCGAGATGCGATCCATCCGTTCACCGGCCGCGCGCGACCGCTTCACCTGGCCCACGGACTCCAACGTCGTGATGGCGTTGGTGATCGCCGAGCGACTCGCCAGCAGGGCGTCGCTCAGTTCGGCGATCGTCGGGGCGGGCGGCTCGCACACCGCCAGATAGCCGAGAACGCGACCGACCATCGGCGGATAGCTGTACCGGCGCGCACAGAACCGCGCCATGTGATCGGCGAACGTCAGCTGGGCGTCGAGTGCCATGCATCACAGTGTGCGCGCATGACTGAGATGACACAAATATGTGTCATCTGAAGCGACTACCTTCAGTCGTCCTGCGCGTCGAGCTTCGCGGCGACATCGGCGGGGAATCCGCCGGTGGCGATCGGTCCCCAGTGCGTCGGGGTGACGCGGATCAGCGACTTTCCCTGCAGACGCATCGCGGCGCGGTACTCGTCCCAGTCCGGGTGCTCTCCGGAAATGCTGCGGAAGTAGTCGACGAGGGCATCCTCGGCGTCCGGCATGTCGAGGACCTCGGCGTCTCCGTCGACCTGGACCCAGGCGCCGTTGAACTCGTCGGACAGCACGACGACGCTCGCGACGGGGGTGTTGCGGAGGTTCGCGGCCTTCGCCCGGCCGGGGTAGGTCGAGATCACGATCCGACCGTCGGCATCGACTCCGCCGGTGACCGGGGACAGCTGTGGCCCGCCGTTGGATCGGACGGTGCCGAGGATCATCTTGTGGCGTGGCCGGATGAACTCCAGCAGTGCTTCGCGGTCGACGGCATCGGCTTTCGCAACGGTTCTGGCCATGCCGACGACCCTACGCCGCAGCGGTTCAGGGCAGAGCGGAGATCAGACCGGCGAGAATCGCCGACACCGGCGACTCCTGCTTGCCGTCGACGGTGATGTCGTCGTCGCTGTTGACAAGGATGATGATCGTCGTGTCGGAGTCGTAGTCGTGGAACAGCGACGAGTTGAAGCCCGGGAAGTCGCCGTCATGCCCCCACCAGCCGTCCCGGTTGCCGATACCGATGCCGTAGCCGGCGGTCGCGGTGTTCGGCGGGGGAGACGTCAGGATCGAGTCGCGCCGCAGTTGCTGTGTCGAAGGATTGAGCACGCCCCGGCCGGTGAACAAGGCGTCACCCCACCGCTGCAGATCGTCGAGGGTCGAGATCACCGCGCCCGCGGTGAAGGCGAAGGACGGGTTCCAGTTCGTTGAGTCGACCGTCTTGCCGGCCGGCTGCCCCTGGCTGGTCACGCCGTCGACGTGCGGATCCGGGATCTCGACGGACCCGCCCGGCCACGACGAATCGTTCATGCCCAGGGGACGGAAGATCCGGTCGTCGAAGGCGTCGCGAATCGGCTGCCGCAGAACCCTTTCGATGAGCAGCCCTAGCAGAACGTAGTTGGTGTTCGAGTACTGCCAGCCCGCCCCGGGTGCGAATGCTGGCGGCAACGACCTCGCGGTGTCGACGAGTTGGGTTGGCGGCCAGTCGTATCCGGGATCGGCGAAGAACCTCTGTGTGAAGGCGTCGGACAGGGTGTAGGACGGGATGCCGCTGGTCATGTCCGCGACCTGACGGACGGTCGCGTTCCCGTTGGGTGCGTCGGGGACGTACTCGCTGATCGGATCGTCGAGCGAGACCCGCCCGTCCTGGACGAGTTGCAGCAGGATCGTCGCGGTCATCGTCTTGGTGAGCGAGCCGATGCGGGTGTGATCGGAGGCGGTGATCGGCCGGTCCTCGCCCTCGACAGCAGTGCCGGCCGTGCCCGTCCAGATGCCCGCCGGCGAGATGACGCGAGCGATGACGCCGGGGAATCCGCCGGATGATCGGAGGTCGTCGAGCACCTGCTGGAAGGCCGCGCCGCTCTCGGCGGACACCGAGGTCGGGGTGGTGCTCGACGACTCCGAAGTCGTCTGGGATGGCGAACAGGCGGCGATGCCGAGCACGGCGGTCACACCGCACACCAGAAGTCGTAGGGCAGTGGGGCGCGCGGGCCGACGGGTCATTTTGTGATCCTCTCCCGCGGATGCCGGAACAGCGGGCACATCGGGCGATCCCGGCGCAGATTCCGCGCTGTCGGAGGTGTCAGGCGCGGTGTGCGAACAGCGGGGCCACCGGATAGATGTCGAGTGCGGTGGCGACCTTGGCTTCGATGGCGCGCGTGCGGTCCGTCGTGCCGAAGCCGCCGGCGGTGGGGCGATCGGGGATCGTGTCTCCGGAATCGACGACGCTCCAGGCCGATCCGGCCTCGACGAGGGATCGATGCTTGGTCGAGTAGTAGACCGGCATCGGCACGATCGCCACGCCCGGGTCTCCCGCCGCAGCCGCGATGAGGTGCGGGTGGAAACGCGTGCTGATCCAGGTGCTGCCCTGCCCGGCGGGCAGCCCGCCGAACCAGACGTCGCAAAAGTTGAGGACGCGCGCACCGTCGAGACGCGAGCCCAGACGGAAGGGCACCTCGTAGTCATGACCCGGGATTCCTTCGACGACAGTGACCGCCGATCCCGGGACCTCCCAGGCGTCGAGAGTGTCGTGGACGAATGCTGCGAGCGCCTCGACGCCCGATCCGCTTGGCCCGGTGAACTTCTCGGTGAGGTCCGACTGCAAGCAGAGCACGACGCCGCCGCCCTGCCCGGGTGTCTCGGCAGGTACCTCGTCGCGGTAGACCGCCGGTTGCGGCCGGTGCAGCGCGAGCCAGGCATCGTCCCCGGACTGCCGCACGTCGACCGCACCCTCCAGCGCCTGCGCCGATGCGGTGTCGCGCACGTCGACGATGTCGAACGCGCCCAGCGCCGTGACCAGAGCCGTCCACGCCGGTTCCTCGACCGTCGGCACCAGGCCCTGCCCGGTGGCCACCACCTTCGTCCCCGATCGGCCGGAGACCGCGGCGGCCGCCACGAGCAGCGACACGTGGTGCGGCCACACGCTGTTCACATATCCGCCGCCGAGCAGGTGGATGGTGGTCGCCGAATGCAGGAGGTCGATGCCGGCGGTGAGACGTGGCGCCAGCCCGGCATCGAGGACCGCTCGACCGACCCACGACCACGGGGCGTCGGGTTCGGTCTCGGCGGCGTGGTTCGAGAGTTGCCACAGTGTGTCGACGACGCGCAGATCGGGGTGGGCGTCGCCCATGAGCGCGCTCGCCGATCCCGGACTGTGGCAGTCCAGGATCACCTTTGCCTGGGGGCGGATGCGCGCGAGGCGGCGCAGCCACGTGCGTGCGATGAGCTCGTCTCCGTAGTTCGGGTAGCCGGTCGGTGCGATCAGGTAGATGACCTCGCCCGAACCCAGGGCGCGACCGACAGAGGACTCACTCGCCCGGCGTCGCGCCGATGCCTCCACCCGACCTGCCAGCGCGCGAACACGCTCCAGCTGCCCCCATTTCGTCATGGTGAGAGATTACGGTGACGGCTCGGCTGCGCCACTCGGCGGTCCGGGGACCGGGGTCGCCTCACGCGAACGTGGCACGGAGGTACGCGAGGACCGTGGCGGTGTCGTCGAGCGGCCCGCGGTAGCCGAGATAGCCGTCGGGGCGGATGACGAAGGCCGTCGATCCGTCGGGGAGATATCCGGCGGCGAAGCGGTTCTCGGTGTCGCGGAGCAGCGGCAGGTCGGTGCTGCCGACCTGCGCGGTCGGCGCGGCCACCACGTGCGCGGTCATGTGCCCGCGGGCCGCCTTGGTGACCTCGGCGGCGAGATTCTCGAGCACGGCCACGTCCTCGGCCCCCGCGGCGGCGTCGGCGTACAGCACGAGAGCGTGGTCGACGCCGCTCAGCAGCGAGTACAGCCGGAGCGGATGATTCACCGAGTCACGACCGAGTCCGGCGGCATCCGGGGCCCGTTCACCCGCCCGCGGTGCGGCCGGCGCGGAGGGGATCGTCGAGCCCGCGGTGATCGGGCTGTCGGCGTAGGAGATCAGCAACTGGGCTTCGCGGCGCGTCACGAACTCGACGTCGGTGGAATCGGATCCGATGCCTTCCCGCGCGTCGCGGACCGTTCGCCCGACGACTTCTTCTCCGACGGGGCGTCGTTCCAGGTCGTAGCTCTCGAGCAGGCCGGGAGCCGCGTCGCCCGCGACGGCCAGCGCCAGCTTCCACGCGAGGTTGTGGGCGTCCTGCACGCCGGTGTTCATGCCCTGCGCGCCGGTGGGCGGATGGATGTGCGCGGCGTCCCCGGCGACGAAGACTCTTCCGCGACCGTAGGAGTCGACGATCCGGTGGCTGATGCGGAAGACCGACGACCACCGGAGGTCCGACACGGTGGCGGGTTCGGGCGACAACCGGTCGACGACGGCCTGGATGTGCGACAGCTCGGGAGTGCGGGTGCCCTCGAACCCGTGGGCGACACCGTCGCCGCCGGAGGTCGGACCGATCGCGAGTTCGTCGGGTACGAGCATCGACATCCGATACCGGCCCCGTCCCGGCAGCGGGATGCACACCAGCAGGTCGTCGGTGGTGCCGTCGTCGGCCTGGTGCATCGCGCGGATCGCGTAGCCGCGGGGCATCGACCAGTCCACGGCCACGTCGCCCAGCATGTACTGCTCGGTGAAAGCCCCGCCCTCGAAGCCCAGACCAAGTCCTTTGCGGACCGTGCTGTGGGCGCCGTCGGCACCGATCAGATAGCCCGCGCGGACCGAGGTCTCGGCGCCTGCCGCGTCGGTCAGGGTGACCGTGACCCCGTCGTCGTCCGGTGTGAACGCCGACACGCGGACACCGCGCTCGATCTCGGCGTCGAGGTCGGTGAGCCGGTCCCGCAGGACGCGCTCGGTGGAGTACTGCGGCAGCAGGTGGAACCGGAAGGGCACGTCGGCCGGCGTGACCAGGTCGATCCGCGAGACCTGAGAACCGTTGACGAACACGAACTGCCCGCGCATCTCCATGCCCGCGTCCAGGATGTGCTCGAGCACCCCCATGCCCTCGAACACCTCGAGCGTGCGGGGTTGGATACCAACGGCTTTCGCGTACTGGGGAGGCTCGAGGAGCGGGTCGACGATCCGGACCCGCACACCTCGTCGGCGGAGTTCGATGGCGGCGGTCAGGCCGATCGGGCCCGCGCCCGCGATCAGTACGTCGACGTCGTTCATACAGAGACCCTTCGTCGGTGGTCGTGTGCGGTGTTCCCGGACCGGATTATTCGCTGGACCACCGATGCCGGTGCGGTACTCGGTAAATGTGGCACGGCATCGTTGGGGACTCAGCGCGGGATCGACGACGGTCCGAGGATCTCGGCACCCAGCTCGGTGACCCGGGCGCGCAGCTCGCGATCGGCGGTGACGACCACTCGACGGCGGCGGGGGTGGTCGCCGACGACGTCGACGATCGTGTCGTCGCCCGACGCCGGGGCCTCGACGACCGTCACTGCGGGAACCGACGCGATCCCGCGCGCTCTTCCCTCCACGACGAGCACCACCTCGATCGGGCCGGTCAACACGTCGAGCCCGGGCTCGGCGAGTTGCGCGAGCCGGTCCCGTAACCGCTGCGCCGCACCCCGGCGGTCCCGCCACCAACCGTCCGGCACGGATCCGACGACGTTCGCGCCGTCGACGACGAGCAGCGGGACGTCGAGGCGGGACGGCGTCGGATCGTTCATGTGCCCATGAGCCCACGGTCGGCGCCGTCGCGCAAATCCGATGTCCCTCGACGGTGTTGATCACGCCGCCGAAACCTGGTCTCCACGAACCACAGTCCCACTCCGGTGACCGGAAACGCGGCGCCCAGGACGCAGACGGCCGACCAGCCGAACGATGCGAAGACGAGAACCGACAGGATGCTGCCGACCGATCCTGCGGTGAAGTACGTGGTCATGTATGCGGTGTTCAGCCGACTCCGGGCATCCGGCCGCAATGGGTAGAACACGCTCTGATTGGTGATGTGCGTGCCCTGGATTCCGAGGTCCAGGAGAGCGACACCGAGGCCCATCGCCACGATGGAACGCTCTCCGGCGGCCAGCAGCAGGAAACTCGCTGCCGTCACAGCCAGCATGAGACCGGTCTGTTGGTGTCCGTATCCGCGGTCGACTCCTCGGCCGGCCCCTCGTGCGGCAAGTGCACCGGCGACCCCGGTGAGCGTGAAGAGCCCGATGCCGGCGTCCGACCAGTCGTATCGTGGTCCGGCGAGCACGAATCCGATGCTGGTCCACACCACGCCGAACGACGCATAGGTGAGCATGCCGTAGCCGATCCTCCAGCGGAGCACCGGCTCATCGGCCACCAAGTGGACCACCGATCGCAGCAAGGCGCCGTAGGTCAGCTCGGTGGTCGGTGGACTGGTGGGCAGCGCGGCGACGGCGATGCCCGCGACCGCCATCAGGACCGCGGCGGTCAGAAAGACCGTACGCCAGCCGGCCACCTCCGCGATCAGACCGGCGACCACCCGCGACAGGAGTATCCCGAGCAACAGGCCGGTCATCACGTTCCCGATGACGCGCCCACGTTCGGCCTCCGCGGCAAGTGTCGCGGCGAGAGGGACGAGAAGCTGGCCGACGACCGAGCCCGTGCCGACCAGGACCGCAGCGGATGCGAGCACCTGCCAGGACGGCGCGCACGCCATGACGGCCAGACACACGCCGGTGACAATCAGCATCGCCCACAGCAACTTGCGCCGATCCAGTAGATCGCCGAGCGGCACGAGCAGGGCCAGACCGATCGCATAACTGATCTGGCTCGCCGTCACGACAAGTCCCACGCTCGTGGTCGAAGCATCGAGATCGTTCGCGATCAGGGCGACGATGGGTTGCGCGTAGTAGCTGTTGGCGACGACGAGTCCGGATGCGAGTGCCATCAGGAGAACGGATCGCCGACTCAGCGAGTGTGCTGCCGTCGTGGAGAGTGACATGCACCGATCGTTGCCGAGGCCTTTTCAGCTGTCCAACAGATAGACTTGATCGTTCCAAGCGACTGGACCGATGGATGGCGTGCTGGATACCATCCGTCGATGGAACTCCGGCAGTTAGAGCACTTCCTGGTGGTTGCAGACGAGGGAAACTTCACTCGCGCAGCAGCTCTCGTGCACATGTCGCAGTCGGCGCTCAGCTCCTCGATTCGCTCTCTGGAGCGGCAGTTGTCCGCAGAGCTTTTCGAGAGAACCACACGACGGGTGCTGCTCACCGACGCGGGCGTGGCGTTACGTGATCACGCTAGGCGGATCATCGGTGAGGTCGCCGCTGCGCGCCTGGCGGTGGAATCCATCACCGGCGTCGATGCGGGAACGATCGACATCGGAACCGTGCAGACCTTCACCGCGATCGACCTTCCCGCGACGATGGCGCTGTTCCATCGTCACCATCGGATGGTGCAGATGCGACTCCGCGAGGCGACCACCACCCAACTCATCGAAGCGCTGATCGAAGGGGAACTGGATCTGGCATTCGTGGCTCTCGACGCGACGCCACTGCACACCTCCCTGACGGAGGTGGCGAGATACGACGAGTCGCTCGTCGCGATAGCGGGCCCCGACCACCCGATCTCGGTGAAACGCAGCGTCGACCTGGACGAACTCGCCGAGCACGGCTTCATCGACTTCGAGGCCGGTCCCGGACTGCAGACCGTTGTGGCGGACCTGTTCTCCGCCGCGCGCGTCCAGCGCGAGATCACCTGTCGTGTCGGTGACATGGGTCGGTTGGTCGATCTCGTCCACCATGGTCTCGGTGTTGCCGTCGTACCGGCTCCGGTGGCGCACGCGGCGAACCTGGTGGTGGCCGTTCCATTGGAGACGACCCCGCCGGCCACTCGGTCCCTGGCGTTGTTGTCGAGGACCGGAGGACCGACCAATCCTGCTGCGAAGCGGTTTCTCGGCCTGCTCGACCATCCGCGCTGACCGGTGTTCGATCGACGGCCCGCGTCAGCCGATGTCGCCGTGACAGAACCGGTCGTACGGGTCGAGCGTCGCCTTGATCTCCAGCAGCCGACGGCGGTGCTCGGCGCTGTAGGCGTCGGCGGCGCGGCCGGCGCGCTCGGCACCCGAGGTGAAGTTCAGATACGTGGCGCCGGTGACGTAGGGCGCGAGTTCGGTGCGGGTAACGCGCTGGGTCGATTCGACGGCGAGCGCCACCTGGGGGTCGGGGACCATCGAGATCAGTTCGAGGAGGAACCGTCCGGAGCGTGCCCGGTCGTTGGCGGCGTGCGCCGCACCTCGGGCGATCGCGCCGCCGGCGTGACGGATCTCGGCGGACATGATGAGCGGTGCCGAGCCCGGGGCCGGACGAGCGCATCCGGCGATGATGTCGATCGCCTCGTCGTGCAGATCGTCGAACCACTCAGTGGTGACCATGACCGGCATCGGCTCGGTGGGGTCCATGCTGATCGCGTCCGTTGCGGCGAAGGGCATCTCGTCCCACATGTCGACCAGGGGTGTCCGCCAGTTCCGCCACCCGTCGACGATCGCCCGGCCGGTGGCGAGGTCTCCGGACCAGCATCCGCGCACCACTGCGAAACTGCCGCCGCGCAGCGGTTCCGGGACGTCGTCGGTGGGCGGCAGATTCAGGATGGTGACGGCCGAGGTCAGGGCTTCCGGCTGAGCCGGTGCCCAGTCGCGGAACCGACGTATGATCTCCTCGGCCTCGGCGGCCGGGTAGAAGAGGTTGCCCGCGTACACCGTGCTCACATCGGCGAGGGCGATCTCCATCGAGGTGACCACACCGAGGCTGCCGGCACCCCCGCCCTTCAGAGCCCAGAAGATGTGCGGGAAACTCGCGTCGCTGACGCGGATCGGCGTCCCGTCGGGGATCACGAGATCGAAGGAGAGCACGGAGTCCGACGCCAGCCCGAACCGTCGGCCGAGCCAACCGAAACCGCCGCCGAGGGTGTAGCCGATCGCGCCGACGATGCTTGCCGAACCCATCAGCGGCGCAAGGCCGTACGGAACCGCGGCGTCGAGCACCGCCTTCCAGGTGGCGCCGGCGGCGACGCGAGCGGTCCTGGTGACAGGGTCGACGGCCACCGCGGTGAGCCGGGACGTGTTGATGAGCAGGCCGCCATCGGCCGCCACCCCGGTCCCGTGACCGGTGGCCTGGACCGTGATCCGCAGATCCTCCTCGGCGGCGAACCGCACGGCCTCGACGACGTCGAAGTGATTCTCGGGAACGGCGATGACCGACGGGCGGTGGATGACGAGTCGGTTGAATCCGGCGCGTGCCTCGCGGAAGCCCGCGTCCCCGGGGCCGAGGACCGCGCCGGCGATCCGGTCACGCAGTTGTGCGAGCACCGAGGTGCGGGTGCGGACGATCAGCCGTTCGGGGCGGCCGGTCGGTGAGGTGGGAGTCGCGGTCATACGGTGAGTCCTCGGGTGTGGCCGGCTTCGCCGGGCGTTCGGTCTGGTTCCGGGCAGGCCGGGTTCGTCAGACCAGATTCACCGACGGTTCTTGAGGGCGACTTGAGGCGGACTTGGGGCCTACGCGGTCGGGGAGACGCCCCATGCCGAGGCGACGGCGTCGACCCGTTCGACCAGCGCTTTTGCCTCTTGCGCCACGGCGGTGGCGCGAGCCCGTCCGAGGGTCGTGCCGAACGTCGACGCCGGGCGACCGTTGGCGTACTCGTAGCGGGCGCGAACGAGAAGACGGTGTGCGTCCCCGTAGTGTTCCCCGGTCCGTTCGGCGAAGTCGTCGGCTTGATCCAGGAGGGCGGCCGCGTCGGTCAGCTTGCCGGCGGTGACCAGTATCTCGGCATGCAGTCCGAGCCAGAATCCGTCGCCGGTGCGCGGCCGGTCGGCGTTGCCGGGTCGGTCGGGGCCGGCGTCACCCGTCTCCAACCGGTCGATGCGGACCAGGGCGTCGTCGATGTCGCCGGCCATGGCGCGTGCCCACCAGTACATGCGTTCGCCGCCGCGACGCAGATAGGCGAGCGGGCCCGCACTCTCGGAGTCGATGATCTGTCCAGCGTGGAGCGCCCACTCCGCATCGCCGATCGTCGCCGCCGCGCCGACCGCGAAGATGGCGGTGCCCAGCCGGGACCTGGGGTCGGGGCGTGCGTCGGTGATGCTTGCGAACAGTGTGCGGCCGGCATCCCGGCCGAGGTGGACCGTGGCGGCCCAGGCCCGGAAGCCGCGTGCCATCGTGAGCTGGTCGTCGCGGAGCCCGTCGACGTCGTCGAGCGGCCCGTAGGTCTCCAGGATGCGATGAGCCGCACCGTAATTGCCGCGGGTGAACTCGTCGATCCCGGCGGCCTGCATGCCGAGGTGGACGACGACGGGATCGTCGGACCGTTCGGCGCGGACGCGTAGGTCGTTCGCGAGCCGGTGTCCGGTGTGCGCGTCGGCGACCTGGATGTGCGCGGCACAGCGCGCATAGTCGAGGGAGGCCAGCAGCCGCCGGTCGCCGAGCGTGGTGGCCAGCGTGCGGGCGCGTTCTTGAAGGTCGGGATCGGCGGCGAAGTAGCCGTGTACGGAGACCTCGCCGGCGAGTTGGGTGGCGATCGCCCGGAGCTCGGCCTGCTGGTCGCCGGTGGCCCGTGCCAGGGTCGACGCGTCGCCGAAATGGCGCTTCGCGCCGTCGAAGTCGTAGGTGCGCAGAGCGATGTCACCCGCGGTCAGCAGCGCGCTGGTCGTGCGCTCCCGGTCGGCGAGCGGACCCGCCGACCAGAGATGGCGCGCGACCCGGCTGACCGCATGCGGCGAGGAGTTGCCGGCGAGCGCATCGGCGATGGCGAGGTGGATACGCCGCGCGCGCATCGACGGAATCCCGTCGGCGATCGCCTCGCGGATGATGTCGTGGCTGAAGCTGAATCCGAACGGGTCGGCGGGTCCGAGGTCGACGACCCCGGCGGCGGAGGCGGGTTCGAGGGTGTCGAGCGCCTCGTCCACCGGTCGTCCGGCCGCGGTCGCGAGCAACACCAGATCCACCCGGGTGCCGATGAGAGCGGCGATGTCGAGGAGTTCGGTTGTCTCCGGGGATAATCCGAGCAGTCGCTGGCGAACTACGTCACGCACCCCGGACGGCACGGCATTGCCCGCGATCGAGCCCCGATCGGCGAGGATGCGTGCCAGTTCGCGGACGAAGAAGGCGTTGCCGCCGGTGCGTCGCTCGATCGAACTGACGGTCGCGACCTCCGGCCACTGTTGCGTCTCGCGGCGGATCAGCTCGGAGATGTCGTCCCCGCGGAGGGGGCCGACGTGGATACGGCGGTGCTCGGGGAGCCGCGCCAGTGTGGCGAGGGTCGAGGCGACGACCGGCCGGTGGGTCGGCGACCGCAGCGAGGCGAAGAACGTGACGCCCGCTGTCCGACGAGAGGCCATGTGTGCGAACAGTTCCAGCGAGGCGCCGTCCGCCCACTGGAGGTCGTCGAGGACGATGATCAGCTTGGTCGTCTCGGCGACGCCGTCGAGGAGGTCGGCGGCCTGGTCGTAGAACTGGAAACGTGCTGCGGCGTCTGGCATCTGACGCGGTGGCGGGATGACGTTGACGCCCTCGGTGACCATTCGGCCCAGCGAGCTGTCGAGGAGTCGTTCCCGGTCGGCCGGATCGAGCTGGGGAAGTACCGTGCCGAGGATCTGCACCCACGGCCACATCGACGGTGCCGCAGGATCGTCCACGCACCGTCCCCACAACACCCGTAGGTCGGCGGCCCCGGCCGCTCGCCGTCCCGCCTCGTCGATCAGGGCCGTCTTGCCCGCACCCGGTTCGCCTTCCACCACGACGACCCCGCCGTGCCCGGCCATCGAGGCGAGGACGGCGCGGTGCAGCGCGGCCAGTTCGTCGGTTCGCCCGACCAGCGTCGGCGCGTCGTCGAGAGGTTCGGGGGCGTGTGTCGCCGCGGTGGGTTCCACGGCATCGGTGCTCAGGGAACCGGTTGCAGCGGTGACGGACCTGCGCGACGCTGCCGGTGCATCGAGGTGCGGTGCGTGATCGAGGATGTCGCGTTCGAGCTCACGGAGTCGTGGGCCCGGGTCGACACCGATCTCGTCGGCGAGGATGCGTCGGGCGCCGGCGATCGCGCCGAGCGCATCGGACTGCCGTCCGAGCCGGTACAGCGCGGTGGCGAGCAGAACCCACAGTCCTTCGTCGAGCGGCGATCTCTTGACGGCGCCGTCGAGTTCGGTGACGAGGAGATGATGGTCGCCCGCGGCCATCCGCGCCTCGAAGGACATCTCCCGCGCCGCGCCGAGCATGCGGTCGAGATGGTCGGCGGCCTCGTCGCGGAATGCCAGTCCCTCGAACTCCGGGAGGATCGGCCGGTAGGACTCGAGTACCTTCTGCAGGAGTGGGGCCGCGGCGGCGGTGTCGCCCTGCTGCATCAGGGTTCGCGCCGAGGCCAGGTCCGTGGTCAGCCGGCGCAGGTCGACCTGGTCAGGGGTCGTCGGCAGGCTGTAGCCGGTTCCGTGGGTGAGCAGCACGGTCGAGGGACTACGCGGCTTACGGTCGGGTTCGAGGGCCTTGCGCAACCCCGAGATGTAGGACTGCAGCGACACTTCGGCGCGGTCGGGTGGTGAGTCGCCCCAGATGCCCTCGATCAGCCGGTCGGCACGTAGCGGTGCACCCTCGGCGAGGACGAGCTGCGCGAGTGTGGCCCGCTGCTTGCGGGTGCCGAGTTCGACGGGATCGGAACCGATCTGGGCGCCGAGCCCGCCCAAGACCGTGTACGAGAGTCCGAGCATCAGCGTGAGTGTAATGCTCCACAACCCCTCGAGGGAGGGGTTGAGGACCAGGACCGGTCCTTCGTCCGACAGACGCGGACGCCAGATGTCGGTGGGCGGCGATACCTTTGTCCGCATGACTCTCACAGTGGGCATGATCACCGTCGACACCCTTCAGCCGATGCCGCTCGCCACGTGGTGGGCCGAGGCCCTCGGTGGCCGGATCATCCAGGAGAACGAGGGGTTCTTCGTCGTCGTCTCCCTCGAAGAGGGGGCACCGCTCCTCGCATTCCAGCAGGTCGACGACCCGACCCCGGGGAAGAACCGCATCCACCTCGACCTCACGACCGAAGATCGCGAAACCGAGGTCGAACGACTCATCGCCGCCGGCGCGACGAAGATCGCCGACCGTGAGATGCCCGGTTTCGGCTGGGTGACGCTGGCCGACCCCGACGGCAACCAGTTCTGCGTCGCCGGACGGCACGAGGCCGAGGGGACCTTCGACTGACGTCTAGCCTCGGGGGATGGGATTCACCAGGGCCGAACTCCTCGAGTTCCGGGATCGCACCGTCGACGACCTCGTCGGTGACGACTGTCGATTGCTGTTCGTCGGGATCAACCCCGGCCTGTGGACCGCCGCCACCGGCGCCCATTTCGCGCGCCCCGGCAACCGCTTCTATCCCGCGCTGGCACGCGCCGGGATCGTCGACCGGATCATCGACGCGTCCCGCGGCATGTCCGAGGCCGACGCCGAGTTGCTGACCGGACGAGGAGTCGGCATCACGAACGTCGTCGCCCGGGCGACCGCGACCGCCGCGGAACTCACGGTCGAGGAGTTTCAAGACGGGGGTCGTCGGCTGCGGGAACGTGTGCGTGAGATCCGGCCACGAGTGGTGGCGGTCGCCGGGATCACCGCCTACCGCAGCGCCTTCGGGCGTCGCGACGCGGTGTCGGGTCGCCAGGATGAGACCTGGGACGGGGCCCAGCTCTGGGTGGTCCCGAACCCCAGCGGACTCAACGCGCACGAGACCGTCGACTCGCTGGCCGCCGCGTATCGGGAGGCAGCGGTCGCGGCCGGCGTGGTCTGAGCGGGCGTCGCCGAAATCTGCCCGAAAACGACCCTGGACAGTGCCACGGGCGACCCAGCGTCCGTCGGCTTCTGGAGGGCGGATTCCGGGGGCGCTTCTCAGCCGGACCTTCGGCCGGGTCTCAGAGGTCTTCTGAGTTGAGGATCCGACGCCGCACCGAGAGGAGCTCCACCTCGGGATGGTTGGCGGCGGACCGCTCGACCGCATCGAGCACATCGACGACGTGGGTCCGGTCGGCCGCCACCACGCTCGTGCCGATCACCGCGCGCCGATGCATGTCGAGGTGACCGACCTCGGCCGCAGACACCGAGAACCGTCGTCGGAGTTCGGCGACGATCGGCCGGACGATGGACCGTTTTTGTTTCAGCGAGTGCACGTCACCGAGGCGATAGTCGAACTCGGCGAACCCGATCCACATCAGAACGCGATCAGTGGTCGGTGCGGATCAGCGTCGCCACGTGGTCGGGAACGTACTTGGACAGCGATCGCGGCGGCCGGTGATAGTTGCCCGACTGGATCGGTTTCTTCGGCAACGTCACCTCGGGGCGGGGTACCTCGCCGTACTCGATGTTGTCGAGCAGGTGCGAGATCATGTTGAGCCGCGCGTGCTTCTTCACGTCGGATTCGACGACGTACCAAGGGCTCAGGGCGGTGTCGGTGTGCACCATCATCTCGTCCTTGGCGCGCGAGTAGTCCTCCCAGCGGTACACCGACTCGAGGTCCATCGGGCTCAATTTCCACTGTCGCACCGGATCTTTCATCCGCTGCCGGAACCGCTTGAGCTGTTCGTCGTCGGAGACGGAGAACCAGTACTTGCGCAGGATGATGCCGTCGTCGATGAGCATCTGCTCGAAGATCGGTGTCTGCCGCAGGAATCGGGTGTGTTCCTCGGGCGTGCAGAATCCCATGACCTTCTCGACTCCGGCACGGTTGTACCAGGACCGGTCGAACAGCACGATCTCACCCGGCGCCGGGAGATGCGCGACGTAGCGTTGGTAGTACCACTGCCCGCGTTCACGATCGGTCGGCGCGGGCAGCGCGGCGACGCGTGCGATGCGAGGACTCAGATATTGGGTGATCCGCTTGATGGTGCCGCCCTTGCCCGCGGCGTCGCGGCCCTCGAAGACCACCACCACGCGAGCGCCGGTCTCGCGCACCCATTCCTGGAGCTTGACCAGCTCGGTCTGCAGCCGGAACAGCTCGGCCTCGTAGACATTGTTCGGAATCTCCTGAGGCCTCTGCTTGTCCTTCTTCGCCATGGGAAGAGACTACGGGCTGCGGAGGCGATCAGGAGGTCAGAGCAGCGACGCGTTCGGCTTCGAGTTCCGCGACCGAAGCGTCGATGCGTGCCCGGGAGAACCCGTTGATCTCGAGTCCTTCGACGATCTCCCATTGTCCGTCGACCGAGCGCACCGGGAACGAGCAGACAATGCCCTCGGGCACGCCGTACACGCCCGGTGACGGGAGTGCGGTGGACGTCCAGTCGTCGGCGGGGGTTCCGAGCACCCAGTCACGGACGTGATCGATGGTCGCGTTGGCCGCCGACGCCGCCGAGGACGAGCCGCGCGCCTCGATGATCGCGGTGCCCCGACGTGCGACGGTCGGGATGAAGTCGTCGACGAGCCATTCGCGGTCCGCGGCGAGGTCGGCGCCGCTCCGGCCGCCGACGCGTGCATGGAAGATGTCGGGGTACTGCGTCGCCGAGTGGTTGCCCCAGATGGTGACCCGGCTGATCTCGCCGACCTCGACCCCGGCGCGATGGGACAGCTGGGCGATCGCGCGGTTGTGGTCGAGGCGGGTCAGCGCGGTGAACCGTTGGGGTGGCACCTCGGGAGCGTGGGCAGCGGCCACCGCGGCGTTGGTGTTCGCGGGATTGCCCACGACGATCACCCGGACGTCGTCGGCGGCAACCTCGTTGATGACCGCTCCCTGTAACGCGAAGATGTCGGAGTTGGCCGCGAGCAGATCCGCGCGTTCCATGCCCTTGGACCGTGGGCGAGCGCCGACGAGCAGAGCGAAACTCGCACCGTCGAATGCCTTGCGCGGGTCGTCGAAGACGTCCACGGACTTCAGCAGACCGAACGCGCCGTCGTCGAGTTCCATCGCGGTTCCCACGGCGGCCGGGACCGACTGGGGCAGCTCGAGGAGTC
Organism: Gordonia alkanivorans NBRC 16433; assembly: GCF_000225505.1. Lineage (GTDB taxonomy): Bacteria > Actinomycetota > Actinomycetes > Mycobacteriales > Mycobacteriaceae > Gordonia > Gordonia alkanivorans. The sequence goes on from NZ_BACI01000117.1 coordinate 66,155, forward strand.
GGAGGGCGATGGGCTGGTCGTGGCCGAGCATGGCGCCGGCGGCGATCCGGAAGACGCTGGCGTACCCGATGCTCCCGGCCGCACCGGTCACGGTGACGACAGCCGGTGCGGAACGTCTCACGAGTACTTTTCCATCAGGAGGACCTGGGTTCCCGGTCCGGAGAGTACGAGTGCGTGGCCCGCCGAGTACCAGGTGAGGGGCTCTCGGGTGAGCGCGGTGATCCACTCGTCGGCGCCGGCGCGTGGACCGGGGCACGCCATCATCGTCGAGGCGAGCGAGCCGACGCGCAGCACCGATCCCTCCACGGTCATCTCACCGACGTGACGGTTGCAGCCGGCGAACAGGGAGATGCGGTTGGCGGCGGTGAAGGTCAACTGGAGGGGGCCGCCGCCGGGGATCTCGGGGCCGGTCACCGCCGTCGACGAGTAGGACTTGCCGACGAAGGGCGGAACCGCAGGCGCGGCGTCACCCCGACCGGCGGCGAACGCACCGAGACCCGACACGAACAACACCGCGCTGACCAGCGCAACAATGCGTAAGCTGATGCGATGTTCGCGGGCTGGGCGGAGTACGCGTGCCGTCTGTCGGCGATCCCCGAGGCTCACGTTCACTACGGTAGCCGACCGGATGGGGGATGCGATATGGCCATCGGAGGTGAGATGTGGTTCCGGTGACCTGCCGAACCGAATATCTGACGGGGCGCCACCACATCTCCGCGGGGGCCGCGTGGATCGTCATGATGGTCGCGATGATCGCGCTCGTCGGGCTGAACATCGCCGGCGTCGACGGTCTGCTCATCTCCGCAGTGGTCGCCGGACTGCTCGCCTTGTCGCTGTTCGCGGCTGCATACGGCCGACTGGGCGAGCGCGGAGCGGTGCTGCTGACCGTCGACGACGACACCGTCTACTTCGGCAACGAGGACCGCACGCTGGTGTCCTACCCCCTGAGCGCGCTGCGCTCGTTCGCGATCGGCGGACCGGCGGACGACACCTCGCCGATGACCGGCCGGCGGGCCCAGCACCTCACCGTCTTCGGACAGAAGTACCTCAAGCTGACCTTCGCGCGAGAACAACCGCGCGCCGGCACCGGAGCCGACGAAGATCTCGACCCCGACTTCTGGCGGGTCGCGATCATCGAGGGCGATCCGGCAGCGTCCGCGGTGATCGACAGGCTACTAGTCCATGCGCCGCAACGTGTTTCGACGGAAACGAAGGCCGCTCCGCCGAAGGAGAAGGCGTCGGTGGCGACGGTGCCGCCCGACCACGACCCCTCGAACGACGAGCACTCACCCGTCGATCTGCGCCGGCCTCGCATCGCCGACGCGGGATCGGACGAGGCCGCCGAGCGGTTGTGGGAGGAAGCGACGCGGCGCCACGACGAGGTGCTCAGCGCGTACGGGAGCTATGAGCTCGATCCGGCGCTGCTGTTGAAGTATCCCGCGGTCACCGACGTGACCGTCGATCAGACCCAGACCTTCCATCTCGCGCTCGACGAGGCCACCGCCCTGCGCACCGACTCCTACCCGGGCAATCGCGGTCGCGCCGACGCCTACCAGCAGTCGGTGGCTGCCCTGCGGCGTGCCTGGATCGCCTGTGAGAAGCACGGACGACGCATCGGGGCCGGCTACCTCGAACCCGCCGACCAGAACGCCCTCGACACCGCACTCAAGCTGTACAACCATGCCGAGGCGAGCAGCACCCCGGCAGAGCAGGCGACGTACTACGGCCGGGTTCGCGACATCGTCACGACGATGACCGACCGCGGGGTCCTGCATCCGCCGGAGGCGGCGGTCGCTGAACTGAGCGCCGTCACGCGTCGCGCGCTGGAGGCCGGCAAGTCCAACGCGTGACCCGTCGACGATCTCGGGAGGAATCATGCGGGGATACCGCGGCGGGTCAAGACGTTCGCGATCGTCCCGATCGGCTGGCCGCGAGGACGTTTCGGACCGGTCAGCCGGTATGACCCGGAGACCGTCATCCATCGCGATCGCTGGTGACCTCGGGTCGACGGCGCCGTCCCACTCGGAGTCCGGCCGGTGCCGAGTCAGTAGTGCGCGGCCTTGATGAACTGTCCGTCGAGTGAATACATGCCCTTCGACGCGTCGACCCGCGCCATCTCGATGCGGATCACGAAGGCCGTGTCGTCGCGGAGATGCGGCTCGATGACATCGATGGCGACGGCCCCGTGATCGTAGTCGGGGACCGAACCGCGCTTCATCGCGTCGTCGCGCACACGGTCGAACAATCGCGGTGAGATCGCGTCGAAGGAGAAACCGTCGGGCCGGTAGCTTCCCTCGACGCCGCTGACCGCCGGGAACTTGCCCGGCACGATGACGATCTGCCCGTCACTGGTGGATGTCCGGTACTGCATCAGGACACCGCCACTGTTCTGGATGCTGCTGGCGCTGATGATCGGGGTGTTGTCGGCGATACCGCGGATCACGAACTGGTCGAGGGCCGCTGCGTTAGGGGCGATGCCGGCGAGCGGCAGCGCGGCGCGGCCCACCGCGAAAGCGGTGTCGAAGTCCGCGGGGTCGAAGAACGTCGCGACGGTGCCGTCGGAGCGCGCCTCGATCTCGACGTCGTGGATGAAAGCGTCGCCGGGATCGAACGAACCGGTGAGGACGACGGGCTCGTTCGCCGCCGGACGTCGGATCTCGAATCCGTCGAGTTGGGCATCCGGCACGATGGGCGTGACCTCGGCGTGCATGGACCCGACGATGTCGCCCAGCGAACCCGGGTTGATCGAGGCCGCGTCGAAGGTCTTGTCCGCCCGGTCCATGGTGCGGGTCGCCGACGCATTGGAACCCCCGTCCCAGACGTTGATGTTCGTCGCGCGGCCGTTCGTGGGATCGAACACGATGGCCTGATCGGAGGTCGAATCGAGATTGTAGCTCAGGCGCAACAGATTTCGGGTCGCGCCGGGTCCGAGGTAGTCGACGATCTCGTCGAGGAGTCGTTGGTGGCGCTCGGCGAGTGTGGCCTCGGCGTCGTCGGCGTCGTCGATGTCGACGGCCGAACCGAAGGACGGCATCGACGGGACCGAGATCGTCCAGCTCTCGGCGACACCGAAGAGCAGGGCGACGGCCGTCACGAGGGTCACCGCGGGATAGATGACCGCCCACCGGCCGGGGTGGTCGTCGAACTCGGGGGTGTCGGTCTGATCGCGCGGCGGCAACTGGTCGGGCGGCAGCGTCGTGAACGGGCTCGACGCCAGCGCCTGGAAATGCCCCTTGCTCATCGAGGTGATCCATCGCGCCTCGTAGGCGGTGTCATTCGGCGGGTTGACGGTCGCGGTCACCATCGTCGGCTGCATGTCCTCGGCCCCGAGGCTGCTGCGCGTGAGCGCCCCGACCTCGATCTGCGGTGCGTCTCGCGTGACACCGCGCCGGAACTCCGGCAGCTCGGACACCCGCGACGCGCGCGGACTGATCGCGATCCCCAGGAAGACCAGCGGAACACCGAAGGACAAGGCGACCCACCAGGCGTTGAACGCGCCGAGTCCGATACCGGTCGCCACCAGCATCCCGGCCAGGACGGCCCGGACCAGACGTAGGCGTGTCCTGCTCGAGAGGGTCGCGCTCATCAGCCGTCCTAGGGTGAGGGGAGCAGGGGCGAAATGCGTCAGGGGCGAAATCGGTGGACTGATCATAATGTCGCCGACCCTGCGCTACCAGGGGCCGCGTACCGTTGTTGCTGACCTGACGGCGCCGCGAGGCCCGACGGGTCGTGTAGGTGGCCGGGAAACGATCAGGAGAAGTGTTTCGGTGGGAAAGCTGAGCAACAGCATGTGGCGACTTCTGGGCGCCCAGTCGACTCGCAACCAGTCGAAGTCGCTGAGTGTGATCAAGGAGGCCGAGACCCACACCGATTGGGCAGCCGAACTCGCCGACGACGCCTTCGTCGGTGAGGCCGAGAAGCTCGACATCGGGTCCAAGCCCGGCGACCGGGCGAAGTTCCTGGCGCTCGTCCGGGAGGCCGCGGACCGCTCGATCAACCTGCGCCCCTTCGACGTCCAGCTGCAGGGCGCGCTGCGTCTCCTCGAGGGCGACATCGTCGAGATGGCCACCGGTGAGGGCAAGACGCTCGCCGGTGCGATCGCCGCGATCGGGTATGTCCTCGAAGGACACCAGGTCCATGTCATCTCGGTCAACGACTACCTCGCCACCCGCGACGCCGAGTGGATGAAGCCGCTCTTCGACGTCTTCGGCATTGCGGTGCATGCCATCTCGGAGAACTCCAGCCGCGAGGAGCGTCGACGCGCCTACGCCGGCGACGTCACCTACGGTTCGGTCAACGAGATCGGATTCGACGTCCTCCGCGACCAGCTGGCCCTGTCCGAGGCCGACCTCGTCTCACCCAAGCCCGACGTCGCGATCATCGACGAGGCCGACTCGGTGCTCGTCGACGAGGCACTCGTGCCGCTGGTGCTGGCCGGATCGACCGAGACCGAGGTTCCCGACCAGGCCATCCACGACGTGGTGTCGCGGATGAAGAAGAAGCACTACGAGGTCGACGCCGAGGGCCGCAACGTGACGCTCACCGACGAGGGTGCGGCCTTCGTCGAGGAGGAACTCGGCGGGATCAACCTCTACAGCGAGGAACACGTCGGCTCCACGCTCGTGCACGTCAGCATCGCGATGCACGCCCACTACCTGCTGGAACGCGACATCCATTACATCGTCCGCGACGGCGGGGTCCACCTGATCAACGCCTCGCGCGGCCGCGTGGCCCAGCTGCAGCGTTGGCCGGACGGCGTCCAGGCGGCCGTCGAACTCAAGGAGGGGCTCGCCCAGACCGACTCGGGCGAGGTCATCGACACCATCACGGTGCAGGCGCTCATCGGCCGCTACCCGAAGGTGTGCGGCATGACCGGTACGGCGCTCGCCGCCGGAGAGCAGTTCCGGCAGTTCTACGACCTCCGGGTGTCGCAGATCCCGCCGAACACCGAGAACATCCGCACCGATCTGCCCGACCGGGTCTACGACACCAAGGCCAACAAGGTCGAGGCGATCGTGGCCTACGTCAAGGAGATCCACGAGACCGGCCAGCCGGTCCTCATCGGCACCCACGACGTCGCCGAGTCCGAGGAGCTCGCGTACTTCCTCGAGAAGGCGGGTGTGTCGTCGGTGGTCCTCAACGCCAAGAACGACGCGCAGGAGGCGAAGATCATCGCCGAGGCCGGCGCGCTGAACGCGGTGACGGTCTCGACGCAGATGGCTGGTCGTGGTACCGACATCCGGCTGGGCGGCTCGGCCGACGACGCCGCCGCCCGCGACGCGGTCGTCGAGCTCGGTGGACTGTGCGTGGTCGGCACCGGACGGCACGACACCGAGCGTCTCGACAGCCAGTTGCGGGGTCGCGCCGGACGCCAGGGCGACCCCGGCACGTCGGTCTTCTTCTCCAGCCTCGAGGACCCGGTCGTCACCAAGAACCTCGCGTTCAAGCGTGATCCGGTGTCGCCCAACGAGGACGGCTCGATGGGCAGCAAGGGCATCGACCTCATCGAGCAGGCGCAGCGGATCGCCGAGGGCGTCCGCCTGGAGTTGCACGCCAACACCTGGCGCTACAACAAGCTCGTCAACCAGCAGCGCGACATCATCGTCGACCGGCGCATGAAGATCCTCACCACGGACACCGCGCTCGACGAGCTCGCCGAACTCGAACCGGAGCGCTACGCCGAACTGACGGGGGAGAAGCCCACGACGTCGGGCGACGCGGAGAAGTCGGACGAAACGTCGAAGGCCGCCACCGAGACCGTGCCGCGAGAGGTGCTGAGCCAGGCGGCCCGCGAGATCGTGCTCTACCACCTCGACCGTGCGTGGGCAGACCATCTCGCGTTCGTCTCCGATGTCCGGGCGAGCATCCATCTGCGGTCGTTGGGTAAGGAGAGCCCGCTCGACGAGTTCCACCGGATGATCCTCGCGGAGTTCTCCGATCTGCCCGCCAAGGCGCTCGAGAAGGCACGGGAGACGTTCCGGGAGGCCGAGATCACCGCGGACGGAGTCGACCTCGGTTCCTCGGATCTGCACCGCTCGACGACGACGTGGACCTACATGGTCCACGACAACCTCTTCTCCTCCGGCGGGGCGAAGACGCTGCAGGGCATCATCGGGATCTTCCGGTGACCGAACCGGAGGCGGCACCCACGCCGGCTCCGGACCGGATCGTGACGGTGCCGAACGCGCTCAGCGTGCTTCGGCTCGTCCTCATCCCGGTCTTCCTCTGGCTGCTGCTCGTCGAGAAGGCCGACGGGTGGGCGTTCGCGGTGTTGATCTTCTCCGGGGTCTCCGACTGGCTCGACGGGAAACTCGCGCGGCTGCTCGATCAGTCCTCGCGGATCGGGGCCCTGCTCGACCCGGCGGCCGACCGGCTGTACATCGTGATCATCCCGCTGGCCTTCGGCGTGCGGGAGTTCATCCCGTGGTGGCTCATCGGCATCATCATCGGGCGCGACGTACTGCTGTTCGCCACGGCACCGCTGCTGCGCTCGCGCGGTGTGTTCGCACTCCCGGTGCTCTACATCGGCAAGGCGGCGACCTTCGCGCTGATGAGCGCGTTCCCGTGGCTGCTCGCCGGACAGATCGATGCGGTGAGCGGCTTCGCCTACCCGATCGGGTGGGCGTTCATGATCTGGGGCGTGGGGCTCTACCTGTGGTCCTTCGTCCTGTACTGGTATCAGACGATCCTGGTGATGCGACACATGCCGTCGCGCCGTCAGGCCGACACCTCCCCAGACAGTAGAGTCTGACGGGAACGAAAGGGGCCCTTGTGACCGACAGCAAAGTGCCAGAAGACCTGCGCTATACCGCAGAACATGAGTGGATCGAGAAGATCGGGCCGACGGCCGTGCGCATCGGCATCACCGACTTCGCGCAGGATGCGCTCGGCGACGTGGTGTTCGTGCAGCTGCCCGACTCCGGTGCAGAGGTCACCGTCGGCGAGTCCTTCGCCGAGGTCGAGTCGACCAAGAGTGTCTCCGACATCTTCGGGCCGTTGACCGGTACCGTCAGCGCGGTCAACGACGCACTGGACGCCTCACCGGAACTGGTCAATTCGGACCCGTACGGTGAGGGCTGGCTGGTGGAGATCGAGGCCGCCGACGAGGCGACCCTCGACGAGCAACTGGGTGATGTTCTCGACGCCGCGGGCTACCGCGCCGTCATCGAAGGGTAGGACTTCCCGCCGATACGCCCCGGTGGCTCTGATCGACCTGGCTGATCGCCCCGGTGACGATATGATCGACCGTGCCGGAGTCGACTCGCTCGCCGGTGCGATCGACATGACCGGTACGGTTACGGCAGTGGGAAAGAGGCGTGACGTGAACCAACTTCGCGATCATGCACCGAGATCTACCCGTCCGCACATGTCATGTAGATTCAACCGGCCATCGTGGCGAGAGCCGACTCCGAGCCGACGCGAGACCGCGATCGGGACCGGAGACGTGGACGGCCGGACAGTGCGGCTGGCCGAACAGTGCGGTGTGCACTGACAGTGCGATTGCACTGACGACGACGAAGGAGAAGTGGTGAGCGAAAACGACAGGGACTTCGAGGCGCCGGTGGAGACCACCTCGGTGTTCCGGGAGGAGTTCATCAATGAACTCGATGCCGGAACCAGCACCTCGAGTGAGCCGGCCGAGACGGGAGTCGAGCGACTCGCTCCCGGGACCGCGCTGCTTGTCGTGAAGCGGGGACCCAACGCGGGATCGCGGTTCCTCCTCGACCAGCCGACGACCTCCGCAGGTCGGCATCCCGACAGCGACATCTTCCTCGACGATGTGACGGTCAGCCGTCGTCACGCGGAATTCCGTCTCGGCGACAACGAGTTTCAGGTCGTCGACGTGGGCAGCCTCAACGGCACCTACGTCAACCGGGAGCCCGTCGACACCGCATCGCTGAGCAACGGCGACGAAGTCCAGATCGGCAAGTTCCGTCTGGTCTTCCTCAGCGGACCACGCGACGAAGCCGACGCCTGATACGTCGTGACGGCGTCCACAGCCCCCCGCGGCGAGGGATCGATGTCCATCGGCACGGTCCTCGCCCAGTTGCGTGATGACTTCCCAGACATCACGATCTCGAAGATCCGGTTCCTGGAATCGGAGGGTCTGGTGACCCCGGAGCGGGCGCCGTCCGGCTATCGGCGATTCAGCGAAGCCGACTGTGAACGGTTGCGCTTCGTACTGACCGCCCAGCGGGACCGGTATCTCCCGCTGAAGGTCATCAAGGAACAGCTCGACGCGATCGACAACGGGAACGGTGGCTTCGGTTCCGGCGGGACCGTGGCGTTGTCCACGGCCCGCGGCACCGTGGCCCCCGCAACCGATTTCGGTGCGCGCGCCGGGCGGGTGTCCCGGGAGACGCTGATCGAGCGCACGGGCGTCGACTCGGCGTTCGTGACCGAACTGCAGCGCAACGGACTGCTGACCCCCGGACCGGCCGGCTTCTTCGACGAGGATGCGGTGCGCCTCGTCGAGGCCGCCGCGGCGCTGGCCAGCTATGGACTCGAGACGCGCCATCTGCGTGCCTTCAAGGTGTCCGCGGACCGGGAGGCCGGTCTGGTCGCCCAGATCGCCAACCCCATAGCCAAGGGCAAGGGGACCGGTGCGCGAGACCGCGCCGAGGAACTCGTCCGCGAGATCGCGGCGCTGTCGGTGACCCTGCACACGCAGTTGGTCAAGTCGGCCGTCCGCGACGTGCTCGACTGAACTCTTCCTCGACCAGCACACTCCGCGTTCCCCGGGGTCCTCATCGGGCCGGAATGATCGTGTCGCGCAGCAGCGAGTCGGCCGCCGTGTATCGCCTGAGCGGTGTAGCGTCGAGGTCATCAATCGATCGCCCTACGAGGCGTCTGGGAGGTGCGAGATGAGCGAGATGCGTGTGGTGGGCATCAGGGTCGAGCCCCCGCAGAGTCAGCCCGTGCTCCTACTCCGTGAGGTCGACGGCGAGCGCTACCTGCCGATCTGGATCGGACAGAGTGAGGCCGCGTCGATCGCCTTGCGTCAGAAGGGGATCGAGCCGCCCCGCCCGCTGACCCACGACCTGATCGTGAACCTCATCCGCGAGTTCGGCCAGACGCTCCTCGAGGTGCGCATCGTCGACATGCAAGAGGGCACCTTCTATGCCGAGATGATCTTCTCGGGCGATCTCCGGGTGTCCGCGCGGCCGTCGGATTCCATCGCCGTCGCGATGCGTGCCGAGGTGCCGATCATCGCCGACGAAGAGGTCCTCGCCGAGGCCGGTCTGCTGATCCCGGAAGAGGAGCCCGAGGACGCCACCGCCGAGTCGGTCGACGGGACCAAAGAGGACGAGGTCGAGAAGTTCAAGGAATTCCTCGACAACGTCTCGCCCGACGATTTCAAGGCCAGCGGCGCCTGAGGCTGTACCCGGTCACGGAACGGCAACCGAGAGGTCACCGTATGTCTCAATCTCAACTTGAGGTTGAGCCACATGGCGCGTCGCGTTGATCCGGTGTCCCGCGCGGCATAGCGTCAAACCCGACATCGAGCACCACTCACGGGCCGATGAAGATGTGATCGGCTGACCCGAGCAGGGCCTGGACCGCGTACTGTGGACGTGGATGTCAGGCATGTGATGCGGCATCCGGTCCGAGCTTTGCGAGGGAGACATCAAGTGGGCGATCGTCCGGTCGACAGTGAAGTGACGTCGAGCGACCCGTCACCCGACCACGCTGTGTCCGATCGCCCCGCGGGCCCGACCCAGGGCAGCCTCGAGGAGATCGCACCGGGTCTCTTCCCCGACGACACCGTGCCCGACGAGCTCGTCGGCTACCGCGTGCCGAGTGCCTGCCAGATCGCCGGCATCACCTACCGCCAGCTCGACTACTGGGCTCGCACCTCGCTGGTCGTCCCGTCGATCCGCGGCGCCGCCGGCTCGGGCAGCCAGCGTCTGTACTCGTTCAAGGACATCCTCGTCCTCAAGATCGTCAAGCGACTGCTCGACACCGGCATCTCGCTGCAGAACATCCGTGTCGCCGTCGACCACCTCCGCAAGCGTGGCGTCGAGGATCTGGCGAAGATCACCCTGTTCTCCGACGGCACGACCGTCTACGAATGCACCTCCGCCGAAGAGGTGGTCGACCTCCTCCAGGGTGGGCAGGGAGTGTTCGGCATCGCGGTCAGCGGTGCGATGCGCGAGCTGACCGGCACCATCGCCGATTTCCCGGGGGAACGCGCCGACGGCGGCGTCAGCGAGACGGCACCCGAGGACGAGCTCGCGGCGCGACGCAAGAGCCGCACCCGTCGCACCGGTTAGCACCGCCCCTCACAGCATCCCGTCACGTGATCCTCACGACTCTCGCGATGTCGTCTGGACCAACACGGCAACGACCTGCGTACACTGGTGCGCGCGTCGCTACGCCACGGGAGAGCGTCACCGAGCAGTACGGGTGACCGCCGAAGGAGCAACACCTCTCCGTCAAACTCTCAGGCACCCGGACCGTGGTGGTGACGGCGTCTCTGGAAAGTGACGATCAGTCGTCCGCCCACGGTGAAAGGTCGTCACGCAACGTCGCGTGGCACCGAATCTCTCAGGCGTCCTCCCGGCCACCGGCCGGCGACATGACAGAGGGGGAGGGCGAGCCTGCCGGCACCGCGCCGGCGCCTGCGAGAGGTTGCCCTCATCATGCCCTCAGCCGACCCGTCGTCAGCGCCAGTCACCTTCGTGGACCGCCACGTCGGACCCGACCCCGACGAGACGCAGCGCATGCTCTCGGTGATCGGTGTGTCGTCGCTCGACGAACTGGCCCATCGCGCCATCCCCGCGGTCATCGCGGACGAACTCGACTCGAACGTGCTGGGCGCACTGCCGCAGCCGCAGAGTGAGAGCGAGGTGCTCGCCGAGCTCAGCGGGCTCGCGGCCCGTAACACCGCGGCCCGTTCGATGATCGGCCTCGGCTACTACGGCACCCACACGCCCGGCGTCATCCTGCGCAACGTCCTGGAGAACCCGGCCTGGTACACCGCGTACACGCCGTACCAGCCGGAGATCAGCCAGGGACGCCTCGAGGCGCTGCTGAACTTCCAGACCATGGTCGCCGACCTCACCGGCATGGAGGTGGCGAACGCGTCGATGCTCGACGAGGCCACCGCGGCCGCCGAGGCGATGACGTTGCTTCGGCGCGCCGGCAAGTCCAAGTCGCCACGTGTCGTCGTCGACGCCGATCTCTTCCCGCAGACCCGTGCGGTGATCGAGACCCGCGCCGAGCCGCTCGGCATCGCGGTCGTCGAGGCGTCGCTGGATTCGGAGCGGCCGGACCACGGCCTGCCCGACGGCGACTTCTTCGGCGTCATCCTGCAGGTGCCCGGCGCGTCGGGCCGCATCGTCGACGCCGCTCCGATCATCGCCGCCGCGCACGAACGTGGCGCCCTGGTCGCGGTCGGTGGCGACCTCCTCGCACTGACGCTCATCACGCCGCCGGGGGAGCAGGGCGCGGATGCGTGCTTCGGCACCACGCAGCGTTTCGGCGTGCCGATGGGCTTCGGCGGTCCGCACGCCGGTTACCTCGCGGTCGGTTCGAAGCACGCCCGCCAGCTGCCGGGGCGACTGGTCGGCATCTCCAAGGACGCCGACGGCAACCTCGCCTACCGCCTGGCCTTGCAGACCCGTGAGCAGCACATTCGCCGTGAGAAGGCCACCAGCAACATCTGTACGGCGCAGGTTCTGCTCGCCGTGATGGCCGCAATGTACGCGTCATACCACGGACCGGAGGGGCTCCGGGCCATCGCGCGCCGCACCCACGACGCCGCGGTCCGCCTGGCGAACTCGCTGGCGGCGGGCGGCTTCTCGGTCGCACACGGCTCGTTCTTCGACACCGTCGAGGTCCGTGCTCCCGGCCAGGCCGATGTGATCATCGCCCAGGCTCGCCGCGAGGGCATCAACCTCCGCCGCGTCGACACCGACACCGTCTCCATCGCCTGCGACGAGACCACCACCGAGGCCGACCTCGACGGTGTACTGCGGGCGTTCGGCGCCACCGGTGTGCAACCGCTCGACTTCGCCCAGCCCATCGAGAACCGCACCAGCGAGTACCTGACGCACCCGGCGTTCAACCGGTACCGCACCGAGACGGCGATGCTGCGCTACCTGCGGGCCTTGTCCGACAAGGACATCGCGCTCGACCGCAGCATGATTCCGCTCGGCTCCTGCACCATGAAGCTCAACGCGACCACGGAGATGGAACCCATCACCTGGCCCGGGTTCGCCGGTCTCCACCCGTTCGCGCCGGTGGAGGACACCGTCGGCATCCGCGAGCTGATCTCCACCCTCGAGGACTGGCTCGTCGCCGTCACCGGCTACGACCGCGTGAGCCTGCAGCCGAACGCGGGGTCGCAGGGTGAGTTCGCCGGACTGCTCGCGATCCGGGGGTACCACCGCAGCCGGGGCGACATCGACCGCGACATCTGCCTGATCCCGTCGAGCGCCCACGGCACCAACGCCGCGTCGGCGGTCATGGCGGGCATGCGCGTCGTCGTGGTCGGCTGCCGGGAGAACGGCGACGTCGATCTCGAGGATCTGCGCGCGAAGATCGCCGCGAACGAGGGCCGGATCGCGGCCATCATGATCACCTACCCGTCGACGCACGGCGTTTTCGAGCACGACATCCGCGACATCTGCGGTGCCGTCCACGACGCCGGCGGCCAGGTCTACGTCGACGGTGCCAACCTCAACGCCCTGGTCGGCGTGGCACGTCCGGGTCATTTCGGCGGCGACGTCAGCCACCTGAACCTGCACAAGACCTTCTGCATCCCGCACGGCGGCGGCGGCCCGGGCGTGGGTCCGGTTGCGGTACGCGAGCACCTCGCACCGTTCCTGCCCGGGCACCCCCTCGCCGACGAATTGCCCGGCACCGCGACCATCGCCGCGGCACCGTACGGGTCGGCGACGATCCTGCCGATCACCTACGCCTACATCGCGATGATGGGTGCGGCCGGTCTACGCCGGGCGACGCTGACGGCCATCACCGCGGCGAACTACGTCGCCAAGCGGCTCGGCGACCACTACCCGGTGCTCTACACCGGCGAGGGCGGCTTCGTCGCGCACGAGTGCATTCTCGACCTCAGGGCGATCACCAAGGAGACCGGCGTTTCGGTCGACGATGTGGCAAAGCGCTTGGCCGACTATGGTTTCCACGCGCCGACCATGAGCTTCCCGGTGGCCGGCACGTTGATGGTCGAGCCCACCGAGAGCGAGAATCTCGACGAGATCGACGCGTTCTGCGACGCCATGATCGCCATCCGCGAGGAGATCGACCGGGTCGGCAGCGGCGAGTGGCCGGTCGACGACAACCCGCTGCGCGGGGCACCGCACACCGCCGAGGCGCTGGTGGGCGAGTGGGACCACCCGTACTCGCGAGAGATCGCGGTCTACCCGCAGGGACTCCCGTCGGCCGGTGCCCGGGCCAAGGTGTGGCCCTCGGTGCGTCGTATCGACGGCGTGTACGGCGACCGCAACCTGGTGTGCAGCTGCGCGCCGATCGAGGCCTACAGCAGCTGAGGGCTACCCGCCCGCGGTTCCCGAAGGTGCCGGCGAGACCGCAGAGCTCGCCGGCACACTCGTCGGTCCGTAGACGACGCGGTTGATGGCGACGATCGCGCCGTCCTCCGGCGTGGGCATCGGATCGCGGGTTCGCGGGAAGGTGACCGTGGCGGTGGCCGACGGCATCGGGGCGTCGCCGCGGAAGCCGAGTTCGGTGAGCAGCTTCAGCTGTTCGGGCTGTGATGCGTAGGAGATGAAGTCCGCGACCGCGTCGGCCGCGACGTCTCCGACCTCCGGGCCGGAGAGACGGATGATCGGGTAGTCCGCGATCGGCGTCGGTCCGGACGGGATCACCTCTGACAGCCGCGCGGGCTGGTCGGTCTTGGTGATCTGGTACAGCCGCTGCTCGGTGATCGGCACGGCGTGGATCTCGGCTTTGGCCGGGTCGGCGGCATTGGCGATCGCGGTGGCCGCGCCCTGCGGGGTTCCATCGGGCGAGAGCGGCGCGCCGCCGAGCATCGCCTTCACGCTGGAGGTCACCCGCGGCGACTCGGCGTCGGCGGTGGTCAGCGGGCCGGTCGTCCGTGTCACGCGGGTGGCGACGGCCTGCGCCGCCAGTGCACTGGCATCGGACTGGGCGCCGATCGGCATCGCCATGCGCAACGAGCCCCAGCCCTGCAGGCCGAACTCGGTGAGCGAGGCGTCGCGTTGCTGCAGGAGCGGGATCTGCGACCAGTCGAGCTGGTCGCCGGCGGCCTTGGCGAGTTCGGGCGAGACCGCGAGAACGACCGGTGTCGAGACGAGTGAACGGGAGTTGCCCTCGATCAGATCGGGTTTGGCCGTGGCCAGATCCGCCGACCACACCGACGACTGCGGCACCCAGGCAGCGGGGTAGGCACCCATCGACTCGGCGTCCCACTTCCCGGTCAGGCCGTCGAGGGTGATCTTCGCGTCGCCGGGCCGGACGGCGATGGTGACGCAGTGGTCGCGGACCACCGGTTTCGTGTTCGTGAAGGAGGTCGCGATCGCGGCGAGCCCGGGTGCGATGTCGGGGTCGGCGATGATCGGCACCGACGTGGCGCCCTCGACGCATTGGGCGGCGGCGTCGTCGGCCTGCCGGTTGATGCGGTCACCGAGGTCGCGCCAGGTGACCACGATGGCGGCGACGAGCAGAATCGACAGCAGTGCGAAGACGACACCTCGGCTGACGCCACGGTTGCGGATACTCTCGCCGCGGTTCCGATGATGTGCCAACGCCGATGCCCTCCCTGCTCTGAGCGTGCTGTCCCCGGGCTCCACCCGGTCGATGTGCAGCGCAGGGTACGACGATACGCCGTGCCGGTCCACCGGGGACCGGCACGGTCGTATCAGTGCGTCGTGACCGAGGTGTCAGCCGGCCGCGTTGGCGGCCTTGTACTCGCGGCGACGGCGATGCAGGATCGGCTCGGTGTAGCCGCTGGGCTGCGTCGTGCCCTCGAGGATCAGCTCCTTGGCCGCCTGGAAGGCGATGTTGGAGTCGAAGTCCGGGGCCATCGGCTTGTAGGCCTTGTCGCCGGCGTTCTGGCGGTCGACGACCGGGGCCATCCGCTCGAGCGATGCGACGATGTCGGCCTCGGAGACGATGCCGTGGCGCAGCCAGTTCGCCAGCAGCTGGCTGGAGATACGCAGGGTGGCGCGGTCCTCCATCAGTGCGACGTCGTGGATGTCGGGCACCTTCGAGCAGCCGACGCCGGCATCGATCCAGCGGACCACGTAGCCCAGGATCGACTGGCAGTTGTTGTCGAGTTCCTGCTGCTTCTCCTCGTCGGACCAGTCGGTCTTCGCGGCCAGCGGCACGGTGAGGATGTCGTCGACCGACGCCGGGTCGCGCTTGGCGATCTCGTCCTGACGTTCGAAGACGTCGACCTGGTGGTAGTGCAGCGCGTGCAGGGTCGCGGCGGTCGGCGAGGGCACCCATGCGGTGGTGGCGCCGGCCTTGGGGTGACCGATCTTCTGCTCGAGCATGTCGGCCATCAGGTCCGGCATGGCCCACATGCCCTTGCCGATCTGCGCCTTGTGCTGCAGGCCGGCGTGCAGGCCGGTGTCGACGTTGAAGTCCTCGTACGCCGCGATCCACTTCTGCTTTTTCATCTCGGCCTTGCGCACCATGGCGCCGGCCTCCATGGAGGTGTGGATCTCGTCGCCGGTGCGGTCGAGGAAGCCGGTGTTGATGAACACCACGCGCTCCGAGGCGGCCTTGATACATGCCTTCAGGTTGACCGTGGTGCGGCGTTCCTCGTCCATGATGCCGACCTTGAGCGTGTTGGCGGGCAGGCCGAGCACCTGCTCGACGCGACCGAACAGCTCGACGGTGAAGGCGACCTCGTCGGGGCCGTGCATCTTCGGCTTCACGATGTAGACCGAACCGGTCCGCGAGTTCTGCAGACCCTCTGCGCTCAGGCCGTGGATGCCGATCAGCGAGGTGACCAGGCCGTCGAGGATGCCCTCGGGAACCTCATTGCCGTCGGCGTCGAGGATCGCGTCGTTGGTCATCAGGTGACCGACGTTGCGCACGAACAGCAGCGAACGGCCGTGGAGGTCGAAGCCGGTGCCGTCGGGAGCGGTGTACTCGCGGTTGCCGTTGAGCACACGGGTGAAGGTCTTGCCACCCTTGGTGACCTCTTCGGACAGATCGCCCTTGTTCAGGCCCAGCCAGTTGCGGTAGCCGGTGACCTTGTCCTCGGCGTCGACCGCGGCGACCGAGTCCTCGAAGTCCATGATCGTGGTGATCGCGGACTCGACGACGACGTCCTTGATGCCGGCCGGATCGGTGGAACCGATCGGCGAGGAGGGATCGATCTCGATGTCGAGGTGAAGACCGTTGTTGCGCAGCAGGATCGAGGACGGTGAGCCGGCGTCGCCGCGGTAGCCGACGAAGGCGGCCGGATCGGCCAGCGTCGAGGTCGCGCCCCCGTCGAGGGTCACCTGCAGGGCGCCGTCCTGAACGGCGAAGGACCGCACGTCGGTGTAGCTGCACTGCTCGAGCGGGACCGCCTTGTCCAGGAAGTCCTTGGCGTAGGCGATGACCTTGTCGCCGCGCACCTTGTTGTACGACGAACCCTTCTCGGCGCCGTCGGTCTCCGGGATCGCGTCGGTGCCGTACAGGGCGTCGTAGAGCGAACCCCAGCGGGCGTTGGAGGCGTTCAGCGCGAACCGGGCGTTGAGGACCGGCACGACCAGCTGCGGACCGGCGGTCTCGGCGATCTCGCGGTCCACATTGCCGGTGGTGATCTGGAAGTCGGCCGGGACCTCGGCGAGGTAACCGATCTCGGTCAGGAAGGACTTGTAGGCGTCGAAATCCGCAGAGCCCGGGGTGAGGTCGGCGCCCTGGTGATCGCGGTGCCAGGCGTCGATCTTGGTTTGCAGATCGTCGCGGACGGCGAGCAGCTCACGGTTGC
This sequence comes from Gordonia alkanivorans NBRC 16433, assembly GCF_000225505.1. Lineage (GTDB taxonomy): Bacteria > Actinomycetota > Actinomycetes > Mycobacteriales > Mycobacteriaceae > Gordonia > Gordonia alkanivorans. Next base: position 83,088 of record NZ_BACI01000117.1, read on the forward strand.
GTGGGGCGAGGTCGGCGATCACCGATGCCGCACCCGACCAGAAGGCGTCGGCCTCTACACCGGTACCGGGCAACGCCTCGTTGTTGATGAAGTCGTACAGGACGGAAGCGACCTGCAACCCGTTGACGGTGATCCGGTCCGACATGATTGCCTTTCTCGAGCGAATGAAGACGACATCCATGCTACTAGCCGGTAACGCTGAACCGTACAGGCGTCCTGTTTAGGCGTGGCGAGCGATCTCGGCCAGGTGCGTACACCGCCCCAACACCTCCGCGCGGAGTTGTGTTCCGGCGTCGGCGATGGCCGATTGTTCCCGGACGTATTCGGCTCGTCCGGCGGGGGTCTCGATCGGGACCGGCTCATATCCCAGGTGGCGCAGGTCGTACGGACTCGCACGCATGTCGAGGTCACGAGCGCGCAGCGCCAGTTCGAAGCAGTCGACGGTGAGGTCGGCGGGCAACAGCGGCGCCAGGGTGAAGCAGTGCCGGTAGAGGTCCATGGTCGCGTGCAGGCACCCCGGCTGTTCGTGGTCGATCTGCGACGCACGGTTCAGCTCGTTCTCGTTGCGCGGCCGCGCCGGCTCGGTGAAGAAGCGGTACGCGTCGAAGTGCGTGCAGCGCAACGGCATCTGTTCGACGACCCGGTCGGTGCCGGCGGCACCCAGACGCAAGGGGATGTCGTGCCGGGTCTCGTCGGTGCGGTAGACCATGGCCCACTCGTGGAGCCCGAAGCAGCCCAGCCGGGCCGGACGCGCGGCGGTGGCGTCGAGCAGATCCACCGTGGCCTGCAGTGCGTCGCGGCGGCGTCGGACGTAGTCGATGCCCACGTGCACACCGGAGTCGGCACGTTCGTAGCCGCGCAGGGGCAGGAACTCGTCGGCGTCCTCGAGACGCACGCCGAAGCCCGGATGCCAGCGCAGCACATGGGACGGCCGCGACGAGTAGTAGGTGAACAGGAAGTCGACGACGGGATGCTTGCCGCCCTTGCGGCGCGCCTCCAGGTACGGACCGATGAGCGCGTCGACGCGTCCCTGATGCTCGTCGCGCCGGGCCCGCCACTCGCGGCCCGTCAACACGGTCTGCTCTTCCACGTGCGCGGTCACGGTCGTCACACCCGGTGGGTCTCGTCCCGGACGTTGCCGACGAACTCCTCGACGAGGTCGGCGAGCGGGACGATGCCGATCGTGCGGCCGTTGTCGTCAACGACGGCGCCCAGGTGCGAGCTGGTGCGGCGCAGCACGGTGGTCGCCTCGTCGAGGGGTGTGTTGGACGCGATGACCGGCAGCGGGCGGATCTTGTCGACACCGATGATGGTGTCCGGGCCGATGTGCTCGTCGAGGATCTCGTCGAGGACGTCCTTCAGATGCAGGTAACCGGTGAACGTGCCGTCGGATCCGCGGACCGGGAAGCGGGAGAACCCGGTCTCGCTGACGGCCTTCTCGACGGCGCCGAGTGTCGGGCCGATCCCGCCGGTCGCCGACACCTGGACCTTGACGCTGCGCATCTTCTCGAGGGGGATCATCACCTCGGCGACGGTGCGGCCGATGGACTGCAGAGCGCGGGTGAGGCGCTCGTGTTCCTCGGCATCGATGAGACCTTCCTGCTTGGACTCGCCGAGCATCTGCGCCAGCTCGCCCAGCGACACCGTGGACTCGAGTTCGTCCTTCGGTTCCACGCGCATCAGGCGCAGCGAGATGTTGGCGAGCCAGTTGTAGAAGGAGATGAGCGGACGCACCAGGCGGATGAACATCAGGTGCACCGGGACCAGCAGCATCGCCGCCGACTCGGGTCCCGCGAGGGCGATGTTCTTCGGCACCATCTCACCCAGCAGGATGTGCAGCACCACCACCAGCGACAACGCGATGGCGAACGAGATCGGGTGCAGCAGCGCGTGCGGCACGTGCGCGAGTTCCAGCGGTTTCTCGATGAGGTGCGCGACCGCGGGTTCGCCGACGCGGCCGAGCAGGATCGAACAGATCGTGATGCCCAGCTGGGCGCCGGCCAGCATCAGCGACAGGTTCTCACCGGCCTTGATGACGGTTCGTGCACGACTCTTGCCGCTCTCGGCCAACGCCTCGAGCCGGTCGCGGCGCGCCGAGATCAGCGAGAACTCGGCGCCGACGAAGAAGGCGTTGCCGCCCAGCAGTGCGAAGGCGAGGACGACAGCCCAGAGGTCACCCATCTCCGGCCTCCGTGTCTCGTGGCTCGTCGCCGAGGGAGTCGCCGGCGGGGGCCGGTCGCAATGCGACGACGTCGATGCGTCGGCCGTCCATCTGGGCGACGGTGGCCCGCCAGGTGATGTCGTCGCGGGCTTCGGGCATCTCGGGCGAGTCGTCGTCGCCGTCGCCGACCGGGGAGCGGCGGGGCAGGTCGACGACGTCGTCGACCGTGGGAATGCGTCCGAGGCAGTACATGATCAGGCCGCCGAGCGTGTCGTACGGACCGTCGGGGGCGTGATAGCCGGTCGCGTCGTAGAGCTCGTCGATGCGCAGCAGCCCCGCACAGAGATAGCCGTTGCCGTCGATCGCGACGTCGGCGCGCTCGTCGTCGTGTTCGTCGGTGACGTCGCCGAGGATCTCCTCGATGAGGTCCTCGGTGGTGACGATGCCCGCGGTCCCGCCGTATTCGTCGATGACGACGCACAGCTCCATGCCGTCGGCGCGGATGCGTTGCATCAGAGCGTCGCCGTCGAGGCTGGCGGGGACGCGCGGCACGCTGCGTGCGATCGAGGTGACGCGCGTGGTGGCCTGACGCTCGGGCGGGATGGTGAACGCCTGCTTGATGTGGACCACGCCGACGAGGTCGTCGAGGTCACCGTCGACGACGACGGGGAAACGCGAGTGCCCGGTGCGCGACGACGCCATCACGAGATCGCGGACGGTGTCCTCGCGGTCGAGGGTGTCGATGGTGACTCGCGGCGTCATCAGATCCTCGGCGGTCAGCTCACCGAAGCGCAGCGAACGGTCCACCAGCGTGGCGGTCTGCTCGTCGAGCGCGCCGCGCCGGGCCGAGTTGCGGACCAGCGACACGAGTTCCTGCGGTGAGCGGGCCGAGGCGAGCTCGTCGGTCGGTTCGATGCCCAACCGGCGGACGATCCAGTTCGCGGTGCCGTTGAGTCCGTTGATCGCCCAGCGGAAGACCGCGGAGAACGCCGTCATCGGACCCGATGTGGCACGGGCGACGGCCAGCGACTTGGCGATCGCGAGATTCTTCGGGATCAGCTCACCCAGGACCATCGACAGCGACGTGGCGATGACGAGAGCGAGGATCAGCGACGTCGCCGAGGCGACCGAGGGACTCACCCCGGCCGCTTCCAGCGGCGGCTTGATGATGCGGGCGAGGACGGGTTCGGCGATGTAGCCGGTGATCAGCGTGGTGATCGTGATGCCGAGCTGGGCGCCGGACAACTGGAACGACAGCGTCGAATGCGCGCGCTGCACCAGCCGTGCGCGCCGGTCCCCGCGCTTGGCCACGTCCGCCGAGATCGTCGAGCGTTCCAAGGCGGTCAACGAGAACTCGGCAGCGACGAACAGCGCCGTGCCCAGCGTGAGGGCGATGAAGCCGATCAGGCTGGCGACGAGAAGCAGGATCTCCACGTCACCACCCGCCCGGCAGGGGACGCCCTTCGGCGAAACCGGCGGGCGACTGGACTCCGAGGACGACCTTGTCGTGCAGTTCCCGCAGGTTCCTGGCCCCCGTATAGGTTGCGGTGCTGCGAATCCCGGAACAGATGTGGTCGATGAGGTCCTCGACGCCGGGACGATCGGGATCGAGCCGGATCCGGGACGACGAGATGCCCTCCTCGAAGAGACTCTTGCGGGCACGGTCGTACGGGCTGTCGCCGGTCGACCGCGCGGCCACCGCCCGCTTCGACGCCATACCGAAACTCACCTTGTACGGGCCCTGCTCGTCCTCGAGGAGATCGCCGGGTGATTCGTGGGTGCCCGCGAACCACGAGCCCACCATCACGTTCGACGCACCGGCCGCCAGCGCCAGGGCGATGTCGCGCGGATGACGGACACCGCCGTCGGCCCACACCGACGCACCGTGACTCGCTGCGACCCCGGCACATTCGGCCACCGCGGAGAACTGCGGCCGACCCACGCCGGTCATCATCCGGGTGGTGCACATCGCGCCCGGGCCGACGCCGACCTTGATGATCGACGCGCCGGCGGCGATGAGGTCGAGGGTGCCCTCCGCGGAGACCACGTTGCCCGCCGCGATCGGGACACCGAGTCCCGCATCGGCGACCGACTTCAGTGCGGTCAGCATCTTCTCCTGATGCCCGTGCGCGGTGTCCATGACGAGCACATCGGCACCGGCCGCGACGAGCGCGCGGGCCTTGCCGACCACGTCGCCGTTGATCCCGACGGCCGCGGCGATCCGCAGCTTGCCGGACGCGTCGACGTTCGGTTCGTAGATCGCGTGGCGCAGCGCGCCCACGCGGTTCAGGAGACCCGCCAGCTTGCCGTCGGCGTCGACGAGCACGGCGACGCCGAGGTGGAGGTCGCCGAGCGCGTCGAACACCTCGCGGGGCGGGGTGTCGACGGGCAGGGTGACGATGTCGGGGTCGAGGACCTCGCGGACCCGGGCGAAGCGGTCGACGTCGCGGCACCGCTTCTCGGTGACGACACCCACCGGGCGTCCGTCCTCGGCGACGACCGCGACGCCGTGGGATCGCTTGGGGATCAACGCGACCGCATCGGACACCGAATCCGACGGGGTGAGCGTGACCGGGGTGTCGGCCACGAGGTGGCGCGATTTCACGAACGCGATCGACGACGCGACGGCCTCGATGGGAAGATCCTGCGGGAGGACCACGAGTCCGCCGCGGCGCGCGACCGTCTCGGCCATGCGCTTGCCCGCGACCGCCGTCATGTTCGCCACGACGATCGGGATGGTGGTCCCGCTGCCGTCCGAGGTCGACAGGTCGACATCGAATCGCGAACTGACATCAGACCTGTTGGGGACGATGAAGACATCGTCGTAGGTCAGGTCGTGGGTCGGCCGATGGCCTTCGATGAATCGCACCGGTTCTCGCAGGCTCCTATTCGGTCACTTCCGAGCGGTCGCCGCTCCACAGCGTGTGGAAGGTGCCTTCCTTGTCCACGCGCTTGTAGGTGTGGGCGCCGAAGAAGTCGCGCAGGCCCTGGGTGAGGGCGGCCGGCAGGCGCTCGGCGCGCAGGGCGTCGTAGTACGACAGCGACGAGGCGAAGGCCGGCACCGGGATGCCGAGCAGGGTGGCGGTGGCGACGACGCGGCGCCAGCTGTCGATGCCGACCTCGACCGCTTCGCGGAAGTAGGGGGCGAGGAGCAGGCTGGGCAGCTCGGGATCGTCGGCGTAGGCCTCGCGGATGCGGTTGAGGAACTGCGCGCGGATGATGCAGCCGCCGCGCCAGATGGTGGCAAGCGATCCGCGGTCGACGTTCCAACCGTATTCGGCGCTGCCGGCGGCGATCTGGTCGAAGCCCTGGGCGTAGGCGACGACCTTGGAGGCATACAGCGCGGTCTTGATGTCGGCGATGAACTGCGCCTTGTCGGTGGGCGCGTCCCCGAGGTTGCCCGACGACAGGCCGCGGGCGGCGACGCGCTGGTCGGTGGCGCTGGACAGGGCGCGGGCGAAGACGGCCTCGGCGATGCCGGTGGTCGGGATGCCCAGGTCGAGCGCGGACTTCACGGTCCAGCGGCCGGTGCCCTTCTGGCCGGCGGCGTCGACGATGACGTCGACGAGCGGCTTGCCGGTCTCGGCGTCGACCTGGCTGAGCACGTCGGCGGTGATCTCGATGAGGTAGCTCTCGAGTTCGGTCCCGTTCCACTCGCGGAAGACGTCGGCGATCTCGGCGACGGGCATGTCGAGGGCCTTGCGCATCAGGTCGTAGGCCTCGCCGATGAGCTGCATGTCGGCGTACTCGATGCCGTTGTGGACCATCTTGACGAAGTGGCCGCTGCCGTCGGGACCGATGTGGGTGCAGCAGGGTTCGCCGTCGACCTGGGCGGCGATCGACTCGAGCAGCGGGCCGAGTGATTTGTACGACTCGGCGGGTCCGCCGGGCATGATCGAGGGGCCGTTGAGGGCGCCTTCCTCACCACCGGAGATGCCGGCGCCGACGAAGTTCAGTCCACGCGCCGACATCGCCGCCTCGCGGCGGATGGTGTCGGTGTAGAGGGCGTTACCGCCGTCGATGATGATGTCGCCGGGCTCCATCGCGTCGGCGAGCTCGTTGATCACCGCGTCGGTGGCGTCGCCGGCCTTGACCATGATCAGCACGCGGCGCGGGCGCTCGAGTGCGGCGACGAACTCCGCGACCGTCTCGGTGCGGATGAAATTGCCGTCGCTGCCGTGGTTCTCGAGCAGTGCGTCGGTCTTGGCGATGCTGCGGTTGTGCAGCGCGACCGTGTACCCGTTGCGGGCGAAGTTACGCGCGATGTTCGAACCCATGACGGCCAGACCGGTGACGCCGATCTGAGCTTTCCCGGACGGTGACGATGCCTCGACGTTGTTCATGTCCGACAGCCTATTGCCTCACGATCCGATCCGGCGATCTGCCTCACCATTCGGGCCGCGCGCGGAAGGTGTTCAACCGGTCGGGGGTTGGCGGACTCAGAAAGCCGACATCAGGCGGTTGAGCTCGGTGAGCCAGGGGATCGCGACCGCGAGGGTCGGCAGCACCAGGATGACAGCGGCAGTCGCGTAGGCGCCGACCGCGATCCAGTGGGCGGGGCGGTCGTCGCGCAGGCGGTGGACGCGGGTGAGCGTGGTCGGCCCGCCGACCGCCATCGCACCGCGGGGGGCCACCGCGTCGGCGCAGGCGACGAGCGCGCGGCCGAGGGTCGTCGGTGCGGTGGCTCGGACGGCCTGGTCGTCGGCGAGCGCTTCGACGAGCAGTTCGGCGGCGCCGAGAGCGGACCTGGAACGGACGAACCGCGGGAAGGCCTCGTGCAGCGCGATGAAGGCCTCGAGCACGAGGTCGTGTCGGGCCCGTAGATGTGCGCGTTCGTGGGCGATGACGGCGATGAGCTCGTCGCGCGTCAGTCGGTGGACGACACCCTCGCTGACGACGACGCGCTGGCGCAGACCGGGGAGGCAGTAGGCGAGCGGCTGCTCGACGTCGATCATGCGGACGTCGCGGGCGTAGAGGGGGTCATCGGCGTCGGTCCGGTCGCAGCGATCGAGGATGTCGATCAGCTGGCGGTGGGCCTTGCGACGGGCGCGGGTGCGCAGTCCGACGCGGATGGTCGTGTAGAAGAGGCGGGCGCCGACCAGCAGGGTGAGGATGAAGACGCCCACGCAGGTCAGCCACAGGGGGAGGCCGAGGCGGTCGATCTCGCGGAGCGGATGCGTCGTCGGCGTGCCGTCGGCCCCGATCACCAGGAGGTTGGCGGCGATCGCCAGGCCACAGCTGAACGCCGACAACACGGCGGCGAGTGCGATGGCCTGCCACAGCGTCATCGCCGCGCGTGGCGCTCGGATCGGCCACTGCGCCCGAGATAATGCCTCGGGTACGGGTCCGGCGAGCACCAGGCTGACGATGCCGAAGAGCAGGGCGGTCATCCGGTGGGCTTCCTCAGGGGTGGGCTGTTGGGGGTTGTGCCGCGAATCTAACCGGTGTCGCGGGTTCCTCGGGCGGCTTCGAGTTCATCGAGAGCGTGGCGGAGCGCCGCGGCTTCGTCGGCACCGACCCGTCCGACGAACGAGACGAGGGCTGCGTGCCGCGATCCGGGCGCGTCGGCCTCGCTGAGTGCGTCGACCATCAGACTCGCGACCAGGTCCTCGCGGGGGTGGGTGGGGACGTACTTGTGTGCGCGGTCGTCGCGGATCTGTGTCACCAGGTTCTTCTTCGCGAGACGCTGCAGAACGGTCATGACCGTCGTGTAGGCGAGGGATCGATCCTGGGACAGTTCGGCATGCACCTGCCGGACGGTCTTCGGTTCGGAGCCCGCCCACAACGTGTCCATCACCGCGCGCTCGAGGTCGCCTAGCCCATTCATCTTTCGCATTTTACTGCTGTGCCTTCCGTTGTGCGCCCTCGGCTCACGTCTTCATCTGGTTGTCGCGTCCGCGGAGGCGATTTCGCCTTTCACGTGGCCTTACGCCCGAGCCCTTGACACGTTGGTAAGGCTAGCCTACATTAAGTGTCACGTCGGACCGCGCGAGAGTCCTGAGGGCTGCAGAGACCCCCGGTTCACGTCACGGAGGGCCCCGCATCTCATCGAGGTGCGGGGCCTTCCGCTTTCACTGGACAGACAACGCCGGGGCCGGCATCGGTGTTCCCGGGTCGGTATCGCGAACGCCGGACGGCCGTGCCAATGTTGACGCCATGACTGCGAACAGTGCGGACGAGATCCTCCGGAACTCCTTCGGCAAGGGACTCGACGGCGTGCTCGGACTCGAGGTCGTCGAGGCGGGTCCGGATCGGATCGTCGCCACCATGGAGATCACCGAGAGTCACCATCAGCCGTTCGGGATCGTCCACGGCGGCGTCTACTGCGCGATCGGTGAGAGCGTGGCGAGCATGAGCGGATTCATCTGGCTGCAGGAGACCGGCATCGGCGGTCACGCGGTCGGCGTCAACAACAACACCGACTTCCTCAAGTCCGTCAGCGCCGGCACGGTCACCGCGACGTCGACGCCGATCCACCGCGGTCGGCGTCAGCAGCTGTGGGCCGTCGACATGGTTGATCAGGATGGCACGCTGCTCGCCAGGACCCAGGTGCGACTCCAGAACATCGAAGCCCGGTAACCGGTCGGAGCTCGTCTCGCGAATCCCGGTCCGAGCGGTCACGGTCTCACCGCCGGAGTACTGATCTCGCGATCACCGGCGAACCCGGTGGCCGTCGGCGAGCCGAGGCCTCCTCGGCGTGGCAGGATGTCTCCACTGCCATCAACGACGACCACCCGGTCGGCCATCTGCGAGGAGCGAACTCGGTGCGACTGTCGCCGCATGAACAAGAACGGCTGTTGATCTCGTATGCGGCCGAGCTCGCGCGACGGCGGCAGGCGCGCGGCCTGAAGCTCAATCACCCCGAGGCGGTCGCGCTCATCACCGATCATGTTCTGGAGGGGGCCCGCGACGGTAGGTCGGTGGCCGAGCTCATGACCTCCGGTCGTGAGGTGCTCGGACGCGACGACGTGATGGACGGCGTGCCCGAGATGCTGCACGACGTCCAGGTCGAGGCGACGTTCCCGGACGGCACCAAGCTGGTGACCGTCCACGACCCGATCGCCTGAACTCCGCTCCGCCAACCGATCTCCAGCTGTCGAAGAGAGGCCGAGATGTCGGCTACGCCACCCACTGCCACACGCTCCTCGCTCGTCCCGGGCGAGGTGATCCCCGCCGAGGGCACGATCGAGTTGAACGCCGGCGCGGACGTGGTCGAGTTGAGCGTCGTCAACTCCGGTGATCGCCCGGTGCAGGTCGGCAGCCACGTCCACTTCCCTCAGTCCAACGCCGCCCTCGACTTCGATCGCGCGCTCGCGCACGGACGGCGCCTCGACATCCCGGCCGGCACCGCCGTGCGGTTCGAGCCGGGGATCGAGATGACCGTGGGTCTCGTCCCGCTCGGGGGAACCCGTGAGGTGTACGGGATCTCGATGGATCCGCCGGGTGAATGCGGGCCGGTGGGCTCGCCGGCGCGCACGACCGACGCCGACGGGAGCAAGTGACATGGCGACACTCGGACGCGACCGCTACGCGCAGCTCTTCGGTCCGACGACCGGCGACCGGATCCGACTCGCCGACACCGATTTGCTCATCGAGGTCACCGACGACCTCTCGGGCGGACCCGGCCGTGCGGGCGAGGAGGCGGTCTTCGGCGGCGGCAAGGTGATCCGTGAGTCGATGGGCCAGAGCCGGGCGACCCGCGCCGACGGGGCGCCCGACACGATCATCACCGGCGTCGTCATTCTCGATCACTGGGGAATCATCAAGGCGGACCTGGGAATCCGCGGCGGACGCATCGTCGCGATGGGCAAGGCCGGCAACCCCGACACGATGGACGGCATCCACCCCGACCTCGTCATCGGACCGTCGACCGAGATCATCGCCGGCAACGGCAAGATCGTCACCGCCGGCGCCATCGACTGCCACGTGCACTTCATCTGCCCGCAGATCATGGACGAGGCACTCGGCAACGGCATCACGACGCTGATCGGCGGCGGTACCGGTCCGGCCGAGGGCAGCAAGGCGACCACCGTCACGCCGGGCGCCTGGCACCTCGCGTCGATCCTCGCCGCGACCGACCACTGGCCGATGAACATCGCCCTGCTGGGCAAGGGCAACACGGTCAGCGCCGCGGCCATGCACGAGCAGATCCGCGCGGGCGCTTCGGGTTTCAAGTTGCACGAGGACTGGGGGAGCACCCCCGCCGCGATCGACGCGTGCCTGCGGGTCGCCGACGAGACCGGGGTGCAGGTCGCACTCCACTCCGACACCCTGAACGAGGCGGGCTTCGTGGAGAGCACGCTCGGCGCGATCGCCGGCCGCAGCATCCACGCGTACCACACCGAAGGTGCCGGCGGCGGCCACGCGCCCGACATCATCACGGTCGCGGCATATCCCAATGTGCTTCCGTCGTCGACGAATCCGACGCGACCGCACACCGTGAACACCCTCGACGAACACCTCGACATGCTGATGGTGTGCCACCACCTCAACCCGACGGTGCCGGAGGACCTGGCCTTCGCGGAGAGCCGGATCCGGCCGTCGACCATCGCCGCCGAGGACCTGCTCCACGACCTCGGTGCGATCTCGATGATCGGCTCGGACTCGCAGGCGATGGGACGCATCGGCGAGGTGGTCCTGCGCACCTGGCAGACCGCACACGTCATGAAGCGCAAGCGCGGTGCGCTTCCTGGTGACGGTCGCGCCGACAACAACCGGGCCCGGCGGTACATCGCCAAGTACACGATCTGCCCGGCCGTCGCGCACGGCTTCGACGACGAGATCGGGTCAGTCGAGGTCGGCAAGCTGGCCGACCTGGTCCTCTGGGATCCGGCATTCTTCGGCGTCCGGCCCGATCTGGTGATCAAGGGCGGCGCGATCGCGTGGGCCGCGATGGGCGACGCGAACGCGTCGATCCCCACCCCGCAACCGGTCCTGCCTCGCCCGATGTTCGGTGCCGCACCGAAACTGGCGGCCGCGACATCGGTGAGTTTCGTCGCCCCCGGCGCGGACCCCGACCTCGCCGAACGGATCGGCGTCGATCGTCGTCTGGTCCCGGTCAAGAACACCCGAGGCGTCGGCAAGGCCGACATGGTGAACAACGACGCGTGCCCGACGATCGAGGTCGACCCCGACACGTTCACGGTGAAGGTCGACGGCGAGGTGTGGGATGCCGAACCGGTGTCCGAACTCCCGATGGCACAGCGGTATTTCCTGTTCTGATGTCCGACCGTCCGGAACCGCCGCCGTCCTCGCCCGCGCCCGCCCCGTTGGCGATGATGTTGTCGCTGGCGGACTCCCGGCTGCCGGTCGGCGGGCACGTGCACTCCGGTGGTGTCGAGCAGGCGATTGCCGACGGATTCATCCGTACGGCAGCCGATCTCGCCGACTTCCTGTACCGCCGCGTGACGACGAGCGGTCTCGTCGCGGCATCGGTCGCCGCCGCGGTCGCCGACGGCGTGATCGAAGTCGGCGCGGCGCAACGAGAGATGGACGCCCGCACCCCGTCGGCCGCGGCCCGGAAGGCCTCGCTCGCGCAGGGTCGCGGGATGGTCCGGCTCGCGCGCCGGATGTTCCCCGACCACGACTGGTCGGCGCATCGGCCGACGACACATCTGCCGGTGATCAGCGGATCGATCGGCGCGGCGTCGTCGCTGTCCGGATTCCACACCGCACTGGTCCTCGTGTACACGACGATGAGCGGGTCGGCGACCGCCGGCCAGCGCCTGCTCGCCCTGGACCCGGCGGATGTGTCGATCATGATCGCCGATCTCGGCGCCGAATGTGAACGCGTCGCGGCCGAGGCGGCGGTGGGCCTCGCCGATACGTCGGACCCGGTCCTCGACATCTTCGCCGAACGTCATGAGCGGCAACCGATGCCGCTCTTCATGTCCTGAACTACCCGCAGGTACCTGACTTGTGGGTCCGACCAAGAGGAGTCAACGATGCCCCCGCATCTCATCGACGGGCAGCCCCACAGCCACGACCACGACCGGCCCCGCCGGAAGCGTGAACCCGGTGAGGCGCTGCGCATCGGCGTCGGCGGTCCCGTCGGGTCCGGCAAGACCGCCCTCGTCGCGGCACTCTGCCGCCAGCTGCGCGACGAGCTGTCGGTGGCCGTGCTGACCAACGACATCTACACCACCGAGGATGCGGACTTCCTCCGCCGCAACGCGGTTCTGCCCGACGAGCGGATCACCGCCGTGCAGACCGGCGGATGCCCGCACACCGCGATCCGCGACGACATCACCGCGAACCTCGATGCCATCGACGACCTCGTCGAGGCGAACCCGCCGCTCGACCTCATTCTGGTCGAGTCCGGTGGTGACAACCTCACCGCGACGTTCTCGACGGGCCTCATCGACGTCCAGATCTTCGTGATCGACGTGGCCGGCGGCGACAAGGTCCCGCGCAAGGGCGGTCCGGGCGTCACCTTCTCGGATCTGCTGGTGATCAACAAGACCGATCTCGCCGAGCGCGTCAACGCCGACCTCGGGGTCATGCGTCGCGATGCCGACAAGGTTCGCGAGGGGCGTCCGACGGCGATGATCTCGCTGACCGACGATCCGGCGGCGACCGATGTGCTGGCCTGGGTGCGCGAGCAGCTCGCCGCGCCCGTGACGGCCAGGTAGCGATGCGCACCGACGTCGAGATCGTTGCGACCGCCGACCGCGGTGTGCGGCACCGCGCGACGGGTGGTCTCGCCGTCCGGGTGACCTCACCCGGCCACGCCCAGCTGATCGGCACCGCGGCCACACCGCTGGGTGGTGACGAGATCGTGGTCCGCATTCGCGTGGAGCCCGGAGCGCATCTGAGCGTCGGCAGTGTCGCCGCCACGATCGCCCTGCCCGCACGAGACCGCCTGGACTCCCGGGTGAGATGGGAGATCGAGGTGGGTGCGGGTGGCCGCCTGCGCCTCGATCCGCAACCGACGGTGGTCGCCGGCGGCGCGATCCACACCTCGGACATCGTCGCCGCCCTCGATCCGTCCGCGGTCCTCGATCTGTACGAACACGTCCAGATCGGCCGATCCGTGCAGATAGACGGGGCGACCACCACGGATCTCGACCGGATCGAGCGCGACCGCACCGGCGCCTGGACCGGAGGTCTACGGGTGGCGGTCGGCGGAGAGGTGTGGCTGGCACATCGCGTGGCGCTGGGCGCGTCGACACCGGCCGCCGCGATCGGCCATCGTGCGATGAGCAGTGTCTTCCGCTATCCGGACGATCGCGCCGAGGACGTGCACCCGAGCGAGTTCGCGGCCCGCCTACGGCTGGTCGGCGAAGCGACCCTCACCAGTGCGCTCGGCTCGTCGGTGACGGCCACTCGCCGCCTCACCGATGCCCTCGACGCAACAGCGCTGGTCCCCAGCGGATAGGGAACCAGCGCTGTTGCGGGTCTGCCGGTCTTGGCGTCAGCTGGCCGCTTCGGACTGCTTGCCCACAGCGTCCTTGCCTTCTGTCGGTACCGATCCCGAGGCGTCGGTGGCCTTCGAGTCGACCGTTCCGGAGTCGGTCTCGGCGGCCTCGGCATCGGGTCCGCTGCCGTTGCCTTCTGCGGCCTGCTTCTCCAGCGCCGACAACTGTCCGATCGCGGTGCGCGCGTACACCTGCTGTTCGGTGACGGCGAGCTGTGAACGGCCTCGGGTGGTGAAGGCGAAGAACCAGTTGATCAGTGTGTTCAGTCGGTTGCGGAACCCGACGAGGTACACGAGGTGCAGCGCGAGCCAGCCGAGCCACGCGAAGTAGCCCTCGGTCTCGAAGGGCTTCTTGAAGCCCGGGACCGGAACCTGCATCACCGCGGAGTACCGCGAGATGGTGGCCATCGAACCCTTGTCCCAGTAGCTGAACGGCTTGCGCTGGTCCGGCGTCTGGCCCTTCAGCTCGGCCTTGATCGCGTCCGCGGCGTAGCGGCCGCCCTGGATGGCGCCCTGGGCGACACCGGGCACGCCGTCGACGGCCATCATGTCGCCGACGACGAAGACCTCGGGGTGACCCGGGATCGTCAGATCCGGTCCGACCTTCACGCGGCCGGCGCGGTCGAGTTCGACGCCGGACTGTTCGGCGAGCTGCTGGCCGAGCGGGCTGGCCTGCACACCGGCCGACCACACCTTGCACTGCGACTCGATGCGACGGGTGGTGCCGTCCTTCTCCTTGACGACCAGGCCGTCGTAGTCGACGTCGACGACCATCGCGTTGAGCTGGATCTCCACGCCCATCTTCTCCAGACGGGCTGCGGCCTTGCCGCCGAGCTTCGGCCCGAACGGCGGCAGCACTGCCGGGGCGGCGTCGAGGAGGATGACCCGCGCCTCGGTCGGATCGATGTTGCGGAACGCGCCCTTGAGGGTCTTGTCGCTCATCTCGGCGATCTGGCCGGCGAGCTCGACACCGGTCGGTCCCGCACCGACGACCACGAAGGTGAGCAGCTTGGCGCGCTCGGCGGGGTCGTGGGACAGCTCGGCCTGCTCGAAGGCGCCGAGGATACGGCCGCGCAGTTCGAGGGCGTGGTCGATGGTCTTCATACCCGGCGCGTACTCGGCGAAGTGGTCGTTGCCGAAGTACGACTGATCGGCGCCGGCCGCGACGATCAGGTCGTCGTACGGCGTGACCGTGATGCGCTCGAGGAGTCGCGAGGAGACCGTCTTGGCCTCGAGGTCGATGTCGAAGACGTCGCCCATGAGTACCGAGGTGTTCTTCTGCTTGCGCAGGACGACGCGGGTCGCCGGGGCGATCTCACCCTCGGCGACGATGCCCGTCGCAACCTGGTAGAGCATCGGCTGGAAGAGATGGTGGGTGGTCTTGGCGATCAGCGTCACGTCGACGTCGGCCTTCGCCAGACGCTGGGCGGCGAACAATCCGCCGAAGCCGGAGCCGATGATGACCACTTTCCTGCGGTCGGTGGCCGCTACAGCGGGGGCCTGGACGGCGGGGCTGCTCATCTCCAGACATCTCCTTCTCGCTCGATGGGGGACGGTTTGTGCTTCGGTACCGTGTGGATTCGTGTCGTGACGTGGCCGAACCACGTGACGGGGATCGAGGCAAAACCGTACTTGCCCACAACGGTAGTCAATGATGCGCGACCGGGCGCGACCAGGACGGCGTGGCGCGACGCCCTGAGCGCGGTCACGGCCGTGCGGACGGTGTCGCCACAGGGGTCAGGCTGTCAGATCGCTGGCCGATGACCAGCGCAGAGATCGTCGCTGCCACTCGGTCTTGAGGATCTGGTACTCGACCTCGTACCGGTCGGGACCGAGATGGAGCGGATGCGTGGGCATGCCTGCTCCAACGGTTTCCTCGCCCACGTGGATTCCCGACAGCGTCATGCCGAGTTTCTCCATGACGCGCCGCGAGGGCATGTTGCCCGCGACGGTGCCGGCGAAGACGCGTTCGGTGTCGAGATGGTCGAAGGCGAATGCCATCAGGGCGAATGCGGCCTCGGTGGCCAGGCCGCGTCCCCAGACCGTCCGGCGGATGCGGTAGCTGAGTTCGAGTTCGGGGCGTCGGCTGTGACGCGGAGTACGCAGCGACGCCCAGCCGAGGAATGCGTCGGTGGCGGGATCGCAGAGCACCCAGGTGCCGGTCCCGTACATCCGGCGCTCGGACTCGGCCCGGGGCACCACCCAGTCCTCGATGACCGCCCGGGGGGTCGGGGTGCCGCCGCTGACGAAACGCATGACCTCGGGATCGCTGTCGAGGTGGACGAGGTCGTCGATGTCCATCGCAGACACCGGGCGCAGACGTGCCCGTGCCGTGTCGATGTTCACCCGAGGCCCCTCACTGCCCGACTTGAGCCCGCGAATCGCGCGGACGCACCGTGGCGGAGACGCGGGCGGCGACTGCCTGCCTGCGCATCTCTGCCGTTTCCCCGGAGGCGAGTCTACGGTCTCGACACGGTCGGTACCGCAGTACGCAGCGGGCGTGTCCCGCCGTTATGGTTGCTGCCGTGGCCTCTGAACGATCTGCACCGGACTATGTCCTCGAGATCCCCGTCCATCTCCGATGGGGCGACATGGACATCAACAATCACATCAACAACGTGCAGATCTCCCGCCTCTTCGAGGAGGCGCGTGTGCGTTCCTTCCACGAGTGGATTCCCGACGGGCCGCGGAACTTCTCCTTCCTCGTGGCACGCCAGGACATCGAGTTCTCCGCACCCGTCCACTACTCGACCCACCCCGTGACCGTGCGTTCGTGCATCGGGCGGGTCGGTCGATCGTCGTTCACGATGGCGCTGCGCCTGTTCGACAAGGAGGGCGTCCTCTGCGCGACGGCGGAGACGACGCTGGTGGTCGTCGACCCGGCGGTGGGCCGGCCGACGCCGATTCCGGATCAGCTGCGGGAGGTCCTCCTCAACAGCCTGGGCGAACCGGTGAAGTTCCATTCGGCACGCGCGAACACCGCCGGCTGACCGAGCCTGGTGCTGATCCTTCATCGCGCCGAGCGCACCGACACCCTGGCCGACACGTTGGCCGAGGTGCTGGCCACGCCGCTCGACGATCCGATGCGTACCGAGATCATCTCGGTACCGGCGGCCGGTGTCGAACGCTGGCTCGCCCAGCACCTCGCCCGCCGGCTCGGTTCCGGTCCCGAGCTGTCCGACGGCATCGCGGCCAACATCGATTTCACCGGTCCGGGACGGCTGTCGGACGCGATCTCGGCGGCGGTCCTCACCGGTGACCGCTTCGCGACCGACACCCCGTTGTCGACCGGGAATCCCTGGCGCGCTGCGGAATTGACCTGGCCGGTGCTCCGAGTCCTCGATGAACGGATCGATGACCCCGAGCTGACGGTGATCGCCCGTCACGTCGGTGCGGGCGACGACGCGTCACCCCGGATCGGCCGCCGTTACGCGACCGCGCGACATCTGGCCGAGCTCTTCGAGCGATACGGACGATCCCGTCCGTCGATGATCGCCGGCTGGGCGGCGGGCGACGATCTCGACGGGGCGGGTGGGCCGCTGCGGGACGACCTGGCCTGGCAGGCGGGGTTCTGGCGTGCGGTGCGAGCCGAGATCGGACAGCCCCATCCGGCCGAGGTCCTGGGCGAGGTGTGTGACCGTCTACGGTCCGACCCCGGGGTCGCCGACCTTCCCGACCGCTTCTCGGTGTTCGGCCCCACGCGGATCACCGAGTCGTTCCGGAACATCATCTCCGCGGTGAGCGTGCACCACGACGTCCATCTGTTCGTCCCGCACGCGAGTCCCCGTCTGTGGGAAGAACTCCGAGCCGCCGCCGGGGGAGAGTCCGCCGGGGGAGCGGTCGGCGTGAGCGTCCCGCCGCGCCGGCGCGAACGTCCGGTTCCCGAACTCCGGAACCCGTTGCTGGCCGGGCTGTCCCGCGACCTCCAGGAACTCCAGCTGCGGCTGGGCGACGTCGTCGACCGCGACGTCCGTCATCAGCCGAGCACGCCGCTGCCCGACACGTTGCTCGGTGCTCTCCAGTCGGGTATCCGCGACGACGCCGACCCCGGCGCGGCACCGTCTGCCGAACTCACCGACGACGGGTCGGTCGAGGTCCACGCGTGCCACGGTCCCGAACGGCAGATCGAGGTGCTGCGCGACCGGTTGCTGCACCTCTTCGCCGACGACCCGACCCTCGAACCCCGCGACGTCCTGATCATGTGCCCCGACGTCGAGACCTTCGCGCCGTTGATCCGGGGTGCCTTCGGACAGGCCGGGTTGCCGCACCCCGCCTTCGATCTCCGGGTTCGCCTCGCCGATCGCGGTGTGCGTCACGTGAACCCGGTCATCGACACCGTCGTCGGCGTGGTCGAACTCGCGGCCGGCCGGGTCACCGCGGGCGACGTCCTCGATCTGCTCGGGACCGAACCCGTCCGGACGCGGTTCGCGATGACCGACGACGACCTGGACCTGGTCCGGGAATGGTTGGGCCACAGCAATGTCCGCTGGGGACTCGGCACGGCCGAACGTGCCCGGTTCGGTCTCGAACGTTTCCGCCAGGGCACCTTCGACGCCGGTCTCGACCGCATCGCGCTCGGGGTGGTCGCCGAGGAGACCGACGACGAATGGCTCGGCACCGCACTACCTCTCGCGGGTGTGGAGAGCACCGGTATCGACCTGGTCGGCCGGCTCGACGAGTTCCTCGATCGCCTCGGGCGCGTACTCGCGGAGCTGACCACGACCGCACCCGCTCATCGGTGGGCCGAGACGCTCGTCGAGGCGGTCGGGTCGCTCACCGCGACCGCACCCGCCGACGACTGGCAACGCGCACAGGCCATCCGGATGCTCGAGGACGCTTTCGGCACCACCGAGGAGGTACTTCGTCTCGCCGACGTGCGCGACCTGCTGTCCGCCCTGATCGCGGGACGTCCCACCCGGTCGAACTTCCGGACCGGTGAGCTCACCGTGTGCACGATGGTCCCGATGCGTTCGGTGCCCCACCGCGTCATCGTGCTGCTCGGTATCGATGCCGAGGTGTTCCCGCGCGTACAGCGCATCGACGGGGACGACGTGCTCGGCGTCGATCCGCTCGTAGGGGAACGTAATCCGCGGGACGAGGACCGGCAATGCTTCCTCGACGCGATCGGCGCGGCGCGGGACAATCTGCTCGTCTTCTACAGCGGTGCCGACCCCGTGTCGGGCCGGCACATCCCACCCGCCGTGGTGGTCAGCGAACTGATCGACATCCTCGACGGTCTCACCGGCCCGGACCGGCCGACGATCGTGCGGCGACATTCCCTGCACGGCTTCGACGCCCGCAACTTCATCGACGGCGGCGTCCCCGGCATCGCCGGACCGTTCAGCCACGACGCGTCATTGCTCGCGGGGGCCAAGGCCCTGCGCGGACCGGCCGACCCGGTCGTTCCCGCCGCCCGGGAGGCCCTCCCCGCGCCCGAACCGACGCCCGAGCTCGCCGACATCGACCTCGCGTCGCTCATCGACTTCCACGTCGACCCGATCACCGCTTTCGTCCGCCAACGGCTGGGCGCCCGGATTCCCGACGACGAGACACCGCACGACGACCAGCTCGACGTCGAGCTCGACCCGCTCGACAAGTGGGGGATCGGCGACCGTTTCCTCACCCGGATGCTGTCGGGTGTGCCCCTCGGCGACTGTGAGGCCGCCGAACTCCGTCGGGGCACGTTGCCGCCCTTCGCCTTCGGCACCCGCGAACTGCAGGCCATCTCGCGTGCGGTCACCCGGCTGCACGGCGTCGTCGCACCGCTGCGTCCGGGATCGCCGGAGACCCTCGACATCCTCGTCACACTGCCGGACGGGCGACGCGTGCACGGTACGGTCGGCGACGTCTTCACCGGCGACGGACAGGCCCGCCTCGTCCGCGCCACGTACTCGCGCCTCAAGGCCAAACAGCAGCTGAGCGCCTGGATCACGTTGCTCGCCGTCGCGGCGGCCGCGACCCAGGGCAATGCCGGCGCGGCACGGGTCGGTTCCGCGGTGTCGGTCGGTCGCGCAGCCCGAGGGGCGGGACCACCACGCTCACGCTCCGGCGCCCGGAGGATCCGGTACCGCTGCTCGATCAGCTCGTGAGGCTGCGGGACGAGGGTCTGCGCCGCCCGCTGCCGCTGCCGCTGGAACCGGCGTTCACCTTCGTCGACAACGACGGGCCCGGTCGACGGAGCCACTGGGCACTGAACAGTGCGCGCAAGGTCTTCGACGACACCTTCGGTCCTCGCCACGACCGGTACCTCAAGCTCGCCTTCGGCGGCGATGTCCTGGCCGACGTCGAGTTCGACGTCCTGCTCGAGGAGCCGGCACCGGCCGACCGCGTCCTCGGCGGGGTGGAACTCGCTCTGGCAGAGGACGAACCGCTGTTCACCGGGCTGGCCCGCGCGGTCTGGGTTCCCGTCGGCCAACACCGGGAGGGCACATGAGACGCCCGGAACCCTTCGACATCACCGCCGGACTGCCGGAGCACACGACGGTTCTGGAGGCGAGTGCCGGGACGGGGAAGACCTATGCGATCGTCGGGCTCGCGGCCCGGTATCTCGCCGACGGCGTACCGATCTCGGAGATGCTGCTCGTCACCTTCAGCCGGGCGGCGACCGCCGAACTCCGGGAACGGATGCGCGCCCGTGTGCGTGAACTGCTCGACGTCCTCGCCGATCCCGCCGAGGTCCTGTCCGGGCCCGCGCAGGCCGACGACGACGCACTGCTGCGACAGCTGGCGAGCGGCACACCGGAGGAGGTCCGCACGCGCCGCGGGAACCTCGCCCGCGCACTGAGCGACTTCGACGCCTCGACGATCGCCACCACGCACACGTTCTGCAACCGGATGCTGGAGGCACTGGGCTTCCTCGGCGAACGAGAGCTCGTCCACTCCATCGTCGAAGAAGTCGATGAACTCACCGAGGAGGTCGCGCTCGACCTCTACCTGCGCGGCTTCTGGGCCAGTGACTCACCGGAGTTCAGCTTCGCCGAGGCACGGGAGATCGCGCGCGACGCCGTCCGCCAGGCGTCGGTGGCACTCGCCCCGGACGAGCGCGCACTCGCCGACGGGCCGGCCGCGGACCATGTCGCCGCGCGCCGGGTGAGCTTCGCCAAGGCGGTCCGGCAGCACGTCGAGACCCGCAAGCGGGATGCCCGCGTGCGCACGTACGACGACCTCCAGGCGATCCTGCACCGGATCGTCAACGACGACGTGGTCGGCGACCGTGCGTGCCAACGGATTCGCGACACCTTCTCCGTGGTGCTCGTCGACGAGTTCCAGGACACCGATCCGCTGCAGTGGGACATCCTCCGCCGCTGTTTCCACGGCCATCGTCGGATGATCCTCGTCGGCGACCCGAAGCAGTCGATCTACGGATTCCGTGGTGCCGAGGTGCTCAGCTACCTCGCCGCGGTGTCGTCCGCCGACACGCTGAAAGCGCTCGACGTCAACCGCCGCTCTGACGGTGCACTCGTGGGAGCCCTTCAGCACCTGTACGGCGAAGCGACACTAGGGCATCCGGACATCGTGGCGCGCCCGGTCCAGGCCGCCTTCGCCGGCAGCCGGCTCGAAGGCCGTCCACCGTTCCGACTCCGGGCGTTCCTGCGCCGGGATTTCGGCGCCCTCAACTCGTTCAACCTCCCGGGCGTCAAGGAGGTGCGGTCACGCATCGCCGCCGACGTCGCCGACGACATCGCCAACGTCCTGGCCGTGGGCGACCATATCGACCTGAACGGTGTGTCCCGGCCGGTCGACCCCGGCGACATCGCGGTCCTCGTGCGCCTCAACAGCACCATCGAACCGCTGCAGCGGGAGCTCGCCGAACGCGGCATCAACTCGGTGATCGGGTCGGGTGTCAACGTCTTCTCGACATCGGCTGCCCAGCAATGGCTGTGGGTGCTGCGTGCCGTCGAACAACCGTCCCGTCCGGACCGGGTGCGCATGGCCGCCCTGACCGCCCTCTTCGGGTGGTCCACCGCACGGGTGGCGACCGCCGCCGAGCCGGAGGTCGCCTCGCTCGGTGCCGAACTGTCCATGCTCGCCCGGGTTTTCGCGCAGGGCGGATTCGCCGCGATGGCCCAGCGCCTGTTCGACGCGCACGAAGTGGCGGCGCGCGTTCTCACGGTCGAGAACGGCGAACGCACCCTCACCGACCTCATCCAGGTGTCGGCGCTGTGCAACAAACACGTCGTCGAGACCGGTGAAGGGCTGAGCGCACTCGTCGAGTGGCTGACCGAACGGATCACCGACACCTCGTCGCGGCAACGTTACGAGGACCAGAGCCGACGCCTCGACCGCGACACCCAGGCCGTCCAGATCATGACCGTCCACGCGAGCAAGGGGTTGCAGTTCCCGATCGTCTACGTGCCCTACGGGTGGGACGGCACCTGGGTCAACGACCGCGGCAACATCACCTACCACGACGAATCGGGAACCCGTCGGCTCGACGTGGGCGGCCAGCAGGCACCGGACCGGGCCGCGCGACGCCGTCGCTACGCCGACGAGGTCGCGGGCGAGGATCTGCGTCTGCTCTACGTCGCGCTCACCCGCGCCCAGTCACAGGTCGTGGCCTGGTGGGCGCCATCGCGGAACACCACGACCGGACCGCTGCATCGGTTGATCTTCGGTCGCGAGAACGCCATTCGGTCCTCGACGGGGGACCCGGAATGGACGGTCGCCGGAGAGGTGCCGATCCCCGAGGCCGATGCCGACTGTGTGGGCATCATGCGCACCCTCGCCGAGCGGGACCCGTCGATCTCCGTCGAACCGGCCGGCCGACTCGACACGGACACCGTGCCTCCGGCCGCAGGCGACGGAGACAACCCCGCCGCCCTGGACATCGCGCACTTCGACCGTCGGATCGACCAGGACTGGCGTCGCACCTCGTACTCGGCCCTCACCGCCGATGTCGCCCACGGGGCGCACGGTTCACCCGGTGGGCCGTCGACCTCGGTCGTCGAGACCGGCAGCGAACCCGACGACGAGGTGACCGACATCCTCGACGACGAACCCGTCGCACTTCCCGGCGACGTCGCCGAGGATGTTGAAACCGATTCGGCCACAATGCGTCACGGGATGCCATCGCTGATGAACGGTCTGCCGTTCGGTGCGGCCTTCGGAACCCTCGTCCACGAGGTTCTCGAATACGTCGACACCTCGGCGCCCGAGATCGACGCCCATGTCCGCGAGCTCTGTTCGCGAGCACTCGGCGCGCTCGCCGGCGACATCGACCCCGACCGGCTCGTCGCCGCCCTGATCGGTGTGCTCACCACGCCCCTCGGTTTCGGGAATCTCTGGAGCATCGACCCTCGTGATCGCCTGGCCGAACTCGATTTCGAACTGCCGCTCGGCCCTGCGGGCGAGGCGGCATCCGACGGCGGCACGACCCTGGACCGTCTCGCCGACCTGATGGAAGAGCATCTGCCGGAGTCGGACCCGTTGCGCGCTTACGCCGACCACCTGCGTGCGGTGCCGGGCCGCCGCCTCCGCGGATTCCTCACCGGCAGTATCGACTCGGTGCTGAGGATCCCCGACGGCCGCTACGTGATCGTCGACTACAAGACCAACCGCATCCGACCGGGTGACCTGGTGGTGGAGGACTTCGACGCCGAGGCCATGGCGGGCGAGATGATCGCTGCCCACTATCCGCTCCAGGCCATGCTGTATTCGGTTGCGCTGCATCGGTATCTGCGCTGGCGGGTGCCGGACTACGAGCCGGCCCGGCATCTCGGACCGGTGCAGTACCACTTCGTGCGCGGCATGGCCGGGCCCGACACCCCGCCCGGCTGCGGTGTCTTCGAGTGGATGCTGCCCGCCGGGCTCGTCGTCGACCTGTCCGACGCACTGGCCGGTGCGGAGTCGAGCGCCGGTACCGGAGGGAAGATCCGATGAGCACACCCGATGTCCAGCGTGTCGACTCGGCGACGGGCACGCTCGCCGACTGGAACGCCGCGGGCCTTCTCGCCGCTGCGGATCTGCACATCACCGACCGCTTGGTCCGGATGTGTGGCGAATCCGTGTCCGACGACGCCCGTCTCGGTGCGGCTCTCGCCGTTCGCGCCGTCCGCCTCGGCTCCACCTGCCTCGCCCTCGACCGGATCGGGGAGCTGGCGGCGGGGGAGGACACCGCGGAGATCGAGATGCCCTCGCCCGGCGACCTTCTCGACGCGTTGGCGGCGAGTCCGCTCGTCGCCGGGAGCGACGCCGGACCGTTGTGCCCGCTGGTGGTTCGCGACTCGGTCGACGGCCCGCTCGTCTACCTGCAGAAGTACTTCCGGCAGGAACAGACGATTCGGGAGATCCTCGACCGGCGGTCTCGGACCGCACCCTCCGTGGACACGGCGGCACTCCGCGAGGCCATCGCGGCGGTCTACTCCTCGCCCGACGACGGCGCCCTCCAGAAGCTTGCCGCCGCGGTCGCGGCGACCCGCTGGACGACGGTCCTCGCCGGTGGTCCGGGAACGGGCAAGACCTACACCGTCGCCCGTATCCTCGCCGTCCTCGACCGTCTCCAGGGACCCGGCCTCCGCATCGGACTCTGCGCACCCACCGGGCGAGCCGCTGCACAGCTCCAGGCCTCCGTCGAGGCCGAATCCACCCTCCCGGTCACCGCCCACGCGGTCACCCTGCACTCTCTGCTCGGCTGGCGCCCCGGTTCGAATCCCCGGTACGGACGCGGGCGCACCCTGCCGCACGACGTCATCGTCGTCGACGAGACGTCGATGCTGTCGATGACGGCCATGAGCCGGCTGCTCGACGCGGTTCGTCCCGACGCACGGGTCGTGTTCGTCGGCGATCCGCACCAGTTGGCCTCGGTGGAGGCGGGCGCCGTACTGGCCGATCTCGTCGAACGAACCGACGTCCCGGCAACCGCCGAAACAGACGGGTCGCCGACGACACCGACGCAGGCGTTCGACGCCGTGGGCCTCGATCCCGCCGCCGAGGATCTCGATCCCGACGACGTGGCACGCATGGCCGACGGCGTCATCACCCTCCGGCGGCAGTTCCGGTTCGGTGGCGGCATCTCGCAGGTCGCGGCCGCCGTCAACGCCGGCGATCCCGATGCGGTCCTGGAACTGGTCACCTCACCGGAGATCGGCGACGTCGAACTGGTCGCCCCCGACGACCTCGACGGGGTGGCCGGCGACATCCTGTCGTGGGGCCGTGGCCTGCGCACCGCGGCTCGCCGGGGCGACGCGGCGGGAGCCCTGGACGCCCTCGACTCTCACCGGGTCCTGTGTGCGCACCGCGAGGGCTCGTGGGGCGTTCGCGGATGGACGACGCGGATCACCGACTGGCTGGGCACAACCGAGGCCGAACACATGGGTTGGTATGTGGGACAACCCATCCTGGTGACGGCGAACGATCGCCAGACCTCGACCTTCAACGGTGACACCGGTGTCGTCATCGCCGGCCCGGACACGGAGCCGCAGCGCGCGAATCGTCCCGACTCGTCGGATGCGGTCCGGGTGGCGTTCCGGCGCGGCGGTGAGGTCCGGTTGCTTCACCCGACCCAGCTCGCCGACGTGGTGTCGGTCCACGCGATGACGATCCACCGCAGTCAGGGCAGCCAGTTCGATCAGGTGACCGTCGTCCTGCCGCCGGCCGGCTCGGAACTGCTGACCCGCGAGCTCCTCTACACCGCGATCACCCGCGCGCGGAGCCGGGTGCGCATCGTCGGCACCGCCGACGTGCTCACCGCGGCCGTCAACCGACGCGTGCAGCGGGCCAGCGGGTTGCGGTCGACGCTCAGCGCGATCTGACCCTCAGATCAGCTCACACCCACCCGGCACCAGGTCGCGGCGCTGGTAGCACTCGACGCTCAGCAGCTTGTGCTGGACGTCGTCGGGCAACGACAGGAATCCGGCGATCGCGCGGCTGCGGTCGACCTCCGACCGGTGTGCGGTGACCCCCGCCTTCTTCCGTGCCGCCAGATCCGACACGTCGACGGTCACGTCGATCTCGGAATCCGGTGTGCCGGGCAGCTGATCGCGGGGGATCTCGGGAAAGAGGCTGGGGGCGAGCAGGTCCATCATCCACTCGGGGATCGTCGCGAAGTACAGCGAGCGGACCCGCCAGGCGGGCCCGGCCCGGTGGTAGAGCTTCGTCGAGGCCGCGGCGTCGGCGGCGGCGCACGCCAGCCGGTGGGCGTGAACGTGGTCGGGGTGACCGTAGATGCCGAGGGCGTCGTAGGTGACGACGATGTCCGGCTGGAGCTCGCGGATGTGGGCGGTCAACGCCCGGACCTGTTCGTCGAAGGACGCCGCGCACAGCCGGGGGGCGTCCGGTGCCGATTCGGGCCGCCGGTCGTCGGCGTAGCCGAGCATGATCGGTGGGCGGGGCATGCCGAGGATGCCGACGGCGTCGGTCAGCTCCCGGTGCCGGACCGTGCCCTCGGCCCAGGTGCACATGACCAGGTCGGCCTCGCCGCCGGCGTCGACGTGACGGGCGGTGAGTCCGCCGGTCCACAGCGACTCGTCGTCGGGGTGTGCATGCACCAGCAGCAGTCGAGGCGTACCCATCCACCTGGCTTCCTGATCGTTCCCCGCGGACGGCGCTCACTCGGGCACCATCCGCAACCGGGGTAGTCGGTCCCCGACCCAGGGTAGCCACACCGGCGCTCGGTAAAGTCGGTGTCCGTCACGACGTGTCGCGCCCGGACCCGCGTCCGACACCGGACCCAGCACCGAAACGCCACGTCCACAACTGAACACGTGACTACCGAACACACGAGAACAGAACATGGAGGTTTGCGATGAGCGCTCAGCCCGAAGTTCATGAGTTCCAGGCGGAGACCCGGCAGCTGCTGGATCTCATGGTCCACTCGATCTACTCCAACAAGGACAGTTTCCTGCGTGAGCTGATCTCGAACGCATCCGATGCGCTCGACAAGCTGCGCCTGGAGTCGTTGCTCGACAAGGACCTCGACGTCGACACCTCCGACCTGCACATCACGCTCGTCCCGGATGCGGAGAAGCGCACCCTGGTCGTCGCCGACAACGGCATCGGCATGACCCGCGACGAGGTCGTCGGACTGATCGGCACGCTCGCCCGCTCGGGCACCGCGGAGCTGCGCCGCTCGCTGGCCGAGGCACGCGAGAAGGGTGTCTCGGACGCCGCCGCCGAGGAACTGATCGGACAGTTCGGCATCGGCTTCTACTCGACGTTCATGGTCGCCGAGAAGGTCACCCTGGTGACGCGCAAGGCCGGCGAGACCACCGGAACCCGCTGGGAGTCGACCGGCGATGGCACCTACACGATCGACGACGTACCGGACGCCCCGCAGGGCACCTCCGTCACCCTGGCACTGAAGCCGGCCGACACCGAGGACCACCTGTACGACTACGCCGACAAGTCCAAGCTCCGTCAGCTGGTCAAGCGCTACTCGGACTTCATCGCGTGGCCGATCCGCATGGACGTCGAGAAGACGGTGCCCGTCGAGAAGCCCGAGTCCGAATCGGAGTCCGCCGAGGACGACAAGGCTCCCGAGACCAAGACGGTCATCGAGGCCGAGACCATCAACTCGATGAAGGCCCTCTGGGCCAAGTCGCGGTCGGAGGTCTCCGAGGAGGAGTACCACGAGTTCTACCGGCATGTGTCCCACGCCTGGGATGCGCCGCTGGAGACCATAACCCTGCAGGCCGAGGGCACCTTCGAGTACCAGGCGCTGTTGTTCATCCCGACTCAGCCGCCGTTCGACCTGTTCATGCGCGACAGCAAGGTCGGCATCCACCTCTACGTCAAGCGCGTGTTCATCATGGACGACTGCGCCGAGCTGATGCCGGAGTACCTGCGCTTCGTCAAGGGTGTCGTCGACGCCGCGGACCTCTCGCTCAACGTGTCCCGCGAGATCCTGCAGCAGGACCGGCAGATCCGCGCGATCCGTCGTCGCCTCACCAAGAAGGTCATCTCGACCGTCACCGAGATGCGCGACAGCCGGCCCGACGACTACCGCACCTTCTGGGACGGTTTCGGTCGCGTCTTCAAGGAAGGCCTCGTCAACGACCCGGACAACCGCGACGCGCTGCTCAAGGCGTCGTCCTTCGCGAGCACCCACTCGGAGGAGGAGCTCACGACGCTGGCCGACTACATCGCCCGGATGAAGAGCGGTCAGGACACGATCTACTACATGACCGGCGAGTCCCGGCAGCAGATAGTCAACTCCCCGCACATGGAGGCGTTCCGCGCCAAGGGGATCGAGGTCCTCGTCCTGTCCGACCCGGTCGACGAGATGTGGGTCTCGGCCGGTGCCGAGTTCGACGGCAAGTCGTTCCAGTCGATCGCCAAGGGTGCGGTCGATCTCGACGCCGACGACGAGGACTCCGACGACACGTCCAAGGACGAGCGGGAGAAGGCCTACGCCGACCTGCTGTCGTGGCTGACCACCACGCTGTCCGACGACGTCAGCGAGACCCGGCTGTCGTCGCGTCTGACCGAGTCCCCGGCCTGCCTCGTGGGTGACACGTTCTCGATGTCACCCCAGCTGGAGAAGCTGTACCGGGCCTCGGGACAGCAGTTCCCGAAGTCCAAGCGGGCGCTCGAACTGAACCCCGAGCACCCGTTGGTCGAGGCGCTGAACAAGGCGTATGCGAACGGCGACCACGAGAAGCTGGTGCCGACCGCGAAACTCGTCTACGGCATGGCCGTGATCGCCGAGGGCGGCGAGCTCGAGGACCCCGCGGAGTTCGCGAAGCTGCTCGCGGGCAGCCTCACCGAGTCGTTCGCGGCCGGATCGGATTCCTGATCGGGTTCGCGCCGCCCCGGGCAGGTTGCCCGGAATGACCCGTCGCGGGTGGACGATCACCATCGGCGTCGGGGCTCTGGTCCTGGCGGTCGTGCTGGTGTCCGCTCTCCTCGTGGGACTGTCCCGCCAGGACGAGCGGGCCCGCACGCCCGCCGACGCCGTCCGGACCTATCTCACCGCGCTCTCCGGCGCCGATGCCTCGGCGGCCCTCGCCGTCGTCGCCCCGCGTCCGGACGCCCGGTTCCTCACCGACGGTGTGTTGCGCCAGCAGCGTGCCGAGGCGCCGATCTCCGACATCGAGGTCGACGATCCGGGGGAGTCCGCGCGGACTGTCCGGGCGCGGTATCGGCTGGGGTCACGTGAGGTCGACACGTCCATCAGGGTGACGCGGGCCGGGGACGGCTGGGCGGTCGTCGACGGCGCGGTGAAGGTGCGCATCGAGTCCCTGTTGGTGCCCGGGCCGACGCTGTTCGGAGCCCAAGTGAAGGCCGGGGACACGGTCCACCTCTTCCCGGGTCCGCAGCGATGGGGTTCCCGGGACATCGATTTCGTCGGGCGGCCGACGGACGACCCGCCGACCGGTCCCCATGCACCGATGACGGTCATGGTGGTGGCCGAGCTCAGCCCCACCGGGGTGTCGGCGGTCAGCGACGCCGTCACGGCACAGCTCACCCGTTGCGCGGCGTCGACCCGTGCCGACGCCGGAACCGACATGCCCGGTTGTACGCAGCGACTGTTCCGGTCGGCGGCGGCCGGCAGTGTGCGCTGGACCGCCCCTCGTGACCTGTCTGGTCTGCGGTACCTGCTCCGACGCCCCGATGCGAGCAACGATGCGACGCCGAGCGAGAAGGACCTCGGCACGGTCGACGTCGCGGGTGCGGTCGAATGGCGGGTGGCCTACACCCCGGACTACGACCGGGACGGGCCCCGCGTCGAGACGACCGACATCCAGTACCTGGTCGGGGAGGTCGATCTCACCGCCGACACACCGTCGTTCACCGCCGAGCCGGTGTCCTGACCTCGACTCGGTGCGGCTACCCGGCGGGCGGTGCGGGGCGGAGCCGGAAGACCGGGATCCGGCGGTCGGTGCGCTTCTCGTACAGGTCGAAGTTGGGCCACACGGTACGCAGCTTCTGCCACGCCGCATCACGGTCGGCTCCCTCGAGTTCGGTCGGGACCGCGACGGACACCACTCCGGCGACGACGATCTCGATGGTGTCGGCGGCCCGTATGTTGTACACCCACGCAGGCATTTTGGGTCCACCGAAGTAGGAGCCGGCGATCAGCCAGTCGTCGCCGTCGGGAACTGCGAGGAGTTGGGTGGTCCGGATGGCACCGGTCTTGCGACCCGCCACCCGGATGGTGATGTTCGGGAGATCGGCGATGTCGAGCAGGGTCATCCGTTGACCGGTGACGGTCTGAATGGCGTTGTCGCCCACCACGATCTGTGGGAGAAAACGAGGCATCCAGGGGATCGACCCGATCTTGATCGCGAGGCTGCGCCGCACCTTCATCCGCCCAGTGTGACATGACATCGTCGCCGCGTCGGCACGGTGCCGGATAGCGTGCACATCATGGGCGGCCACACGACGGGACACATCCTCATCGACGGCGGGCAGACGGGAACGCGTCTGCGTGTCGAGACGCCGGCCGGTACCGACGACTGCGAGCTCGGAGCGATCCGCACGGACCGGCCGGTGGTGGAACAGATCGCGCAGGCCGTCCACGACGCCGGGATACCGGAGGCCACGTGGTCGTTGGCCGCCGGGGTCTCCGGACTCACACCTGAGGCTGCGCGCCCGTCGGCGTTGCTCGCCGCGGTCGCCGACCTCGGGGTGACGTCGGTTGCGCTGGCACACGATTCGGTCACCGCGTACCTGGCCGCGAACCGGGACGGGTTCGGCGTGGTCACCGCGGTCGGTACCGGCGTCGTGACACTCGGCGTCGGACCCGCCGGGGTCCACCGGGTGGACGGCTGGGGCCATCTGTTCGGTGACGCGGGCAGCGCCTATTGGATCGGACGAGCCGGGATCGATGCCGCGCTGCGTGCTTTCGACGGACGGGGGAGCGCGACGGTCCTACGGGATCGGGCCGCCGAGATGTTCGGTCCGCTCGACGAGCTGTACATGGTCGTCCAGGGTGATCCGGACCGCGTGGCGCGGGTGGCCGGATTCGCCCGCGCGGTCGACGCGGCCGCCCGGGATGGCGACGTGGTCGCGCAACAGATCATCGACGACGCCGCGGACGAACTCGCCGGGTCGGCGCTCACCGCGCTGGAACGCAATGGTCACCGACCCGGCGAGAAGGCGCGGATCAGCTGGATGGGCACGGTGATGACGGCCAACCACCGACTCCGCGGGCGCTTCGTCGTCGTGATCGGCGAGGCTGCGCCCGGTGTTGACATCGGGGCGCCGCACGGGCAACCCCTCGACGGCGTGCGGCTGCTGGCCGGGCTGGCCGAGTCGCACCCGCTGGCCGCGGAGGTCCACCGCAGCCAGTTGTGAGGTCAGCGCCCCTTGAATTCCGGCTTGCGCTTCTCGAAGACGGCGGTGATTGCCTCGGAGAGGTCCTCGCTGGGGAGGAATGCCGAGTTCCAGGCCGCGACGTAGCGCAGGCTGTCGTGCACGGCGGCGCTGCGGGAATGGTCGAGGACGTCCTTGATGCCGTGGACGACGAGCGGCGGGTTGTCGGCGATCTCGCGGGCGGTCGCGCGGGCGAGCGCGAGCACGGCGTCCTGATCGTCGGCGACGTCGTTGACCAGCCCGATCTTCTCCGCGCGCGCGGCGTCGATGTCCTTGCCCGTCAGCGCCAGTTCACGCATGTGGCCGTCGCCGATGATGTAGGGCAGTCGGGCGAGAGTGCCCACGTCGGCGACCATGCCGACCTTGACCTCACGGATGCTGAACTTGGCATCGGCGCTCGCGTAGCGGACGTCGGCGGCACAGATCAGGTCGACGCCGCCGCCGATGCACCAGCCCGAGACCGCGGCGACGACCGGCTTGCGGCAGTCCGCGACCGCGGTGATCCCGGCCTGCAGCTTGCGCAGCGACTCCAGGAACTCGGTGCGCGCGGCGGCCTTGGCGTTGTCGGCCAGGACGTTGGCCAGGGTGCCGGCCATCGCGACGAGGTCGAGTCCGAAGGAGAAGTGTTTGCCGGCGCCGGTCAGCACGACGGCGCGCACCTCGGGATCGGTGTCGATGTGGCCGAAGATCTCGGGGAGCTCGCGCCAGAAGTCGGGGCCCATCGCATTGCCCTTGCCGGGGCCGGTGAGCACGACCTCCGCGATGTGGTCGGCAACGGTGACGTCGAACGCGGTCCAGTCGCGTTCATTCCAGGCTTGCGCTGTCATGCGAGGGAGCTTACTCGGCAGTCAGGACGTCCGATGGGCGGACTGCCGGAGCCGCCCTGTTAGATGAAACCCATGAGCGGATACATCCAGGAGGACATCGACCCCGAGGAGCTCGCGCATCGTTCCGAGCTCGCGTCGTCGATCGCCGGGAGCGTGCGCGAACTGATCGACGCGACCGTGCGCACCGAGGTCGGGGAGGCCGACATCGCCGAGGCGCGCCGGCTCATCGAGGCCGCCACCGAGATCCTCCGCAGGGACCAGCTGCCCGGCGCCTACGGCATCCGGTTCAACTCCGACGGCACCAAGCGCTCGTGGGGCAATGCCATTCTGGGGCGGCGCAATCCGATCGCACCGCCCGTCGAGCTGCACCACGAGTCCGAGTTCAGTTGGACCGAGGTCGAACTCGGGGCCGCCTACGAGGGCCCGGCCGGGCTCGTCCACGGTGGTGTCCTGGCCCTGATCCTCGACCAGCTCCTCGGCTCGACCGCCGAGTTCCAGGGCGTCCCGGGAATGACCGGCACCCTCAGCGTCCGCTACCGGAGTGCGACGCCGCTCGGCAAGATCCGTGGCGAGGCGCGGGTCGACCGCGTCGAAGGTGTGAAAACCTTTGTCACCGGCACGATCTCGAGCAACGGCAAGGTCAGCGCCGAAGCGGAGGGGATCTTCATCCTGCCCAAGTGGGCTCGCGGTGAGGTGTCCGACGTGTTGCGCAAGTCGGTGGGCGAGGGCTGAGTGTCCGGAACTGCGCGTAGTGCCTCAGACCTCGCCGAGCCGAGTCCGTGCTCCGATGAGTGAGTAACGCGCGCAGAGGAATGCGCCGTTGCGGGCGAAATCCTGTAGTTCGAGATCGTAGCGTCGCGGAAAGAGGGGGCGTCCGGCCCCGAGGGTGACCGGCGCGATCGAGACGATCATGTCGTCGAGCATCCCGGCCTCGGCGAACTGGGCGGCGAGATCACCTCCGCCGACGACCCACACGTCCTGGCCACCCGCTGCTTCGGTCAACAGATCGCGGTGGTCGGCGGGATTTCCGTCGATGACGGTGATGGAGTCGGCCACCGGGGTGATCGTCCGATGGGTGAACACGAAGGACGGGATCTCGTACGGCCACGGTTTGCCGTCGGCGAGTTCGTTGTCGAGCAGCCACCGGTAGGTGGTGTACCCCATGACCGCGGCGCCGATCCCGGCGTAGAAGTCGTCGTAGTTCATCGGACCGCCCTCTTCGAGCGGTTGGGTCAGAAGCCAGTCGAGGCTGTCGTGGTCGTCGGCGAGATAGCCGTCGAGCGTGGTCGCGGTGTAGTAGCGGAAGGACATCTAGAAACCTCCGGAGTGCTTGCGGTGCCACATGATCGGGTCGGGGTCGAGTGCCGCGACGTCGACGCCGGCCGCGCGCAGCATCCACCGCGCGAGTTGACGACGATGCGCGGAGAAGGTCAGTACGTGCGCGACGATCTGGGAGAGCAGAAACGATTCGGGCGGGTCGCACAATGCATCGATGACGCGGTCCTGCCAGGCGTTGCGGCGGTCGATGTCGCGGATCAGCGCCAGCCAGCGGGGAGTCAGTTCGCGGTGCAGTTCGACGAGGGTGGGCAGATCCACCGGCGGGTCGGGCGGCATGTCGGCGCCCTCGATTGTTGCCAGCCACGGCTGCTTGTCGACGACGAGATGTGACATCACCTGCGCGAGTGACTCTTCCGGTCCGTTCCAGTGCAGCGGTTCGTGGCCGGGAAGCAGTCTCCGGTTCCACTCGTCGTCGTCGATTCCCTTGGCGGCGTCGAGCAGGACCCCGACGTCGTCGAGGTCGTGTCGCACCATGAGCATCAGGACGTCGCCGGCACTCTCCGTGGTGGGGGTGCCGCTGTCGACGTAGAGCACTGTGGGCGAGTGGAAGTGGATGCCGTTGGGCGCGGGTAGCCAGTGGCTGTGCTCGGCCGGCGTGGTGGTCGACGCCGCTCGTCCTGGGCTGTGTCCGAAGGCGCGTGTGAAGGCCCGGGCGAACCCGTCGACGGACTCGTAGCCGGAGTCGAAGGCGACCTCGGTGACCGTCCGGCCGTGTTGCAGCAGCCAGGCGGCACGCTCGAGGAGCACCCGTCGACGCAGCGCCACCGGCGACTCGCCCACACCCCGGCTCACCTGCCGGGAGAAGTGGAACGGCGACGAGAACGCGCCGCCTGCCATCTCGTCCAGACTCGAGTGCTTGTCGGCCAGTACGGCGTCGAGCAACTCGCGCAGTCGATCACGGTCGCCGGAGGTCCGGTCGCTGGGAGTCGAGGTCACGCATCGAGTATGGAACGCCGGACACCGATCTGACCCGACCGTTCTTGCTGCGGTCGGCTTTCCTGCTCAGTCGCGGCTGAGCAAGGGGATGAGCTTCTCGGTCTTCTCCGGTGTCCAACCCGGGGGCTGCAGGATCTCTGCCCACGCCGCCGGGATCGCGGCCAGGTAGAAGTGGCCGTGGCCGTCGGGAACCCCGGTCGACACCGCCATGTCGGCGCTGACCTGCAGGAAGGTCACGAAGGGAATCCAGTGCATCGCCGGCAGGACGTCCCGTCCACGCGCTTCGTTGAGCCAGTCGGGCTCGCGGAGGATCAGGCGCGGCGACCACCACGAGATCGGGTCGGAGGCATGCTGCAGGTAGACCGCGCGGCCCGGGACCCACTCGCCCTTGGCGTTGTACAGATCCGGAGCGTCGGCGATGAAGCGGACCTGCCGACCGTCCTCGTAGACCGGTTGCCACTCGGGCGTGCCGGGGTCGCGGTTGGTGGTTGTGTCGACCCACAGCGAGTTGTTGAACGTCGGGCCGACGAACAACGCGCCGTCGGTCCGGGCGTTGAGGGACGGAATCGTGCCGAAGGCCGACTCGGCGGCGAACGAACCGAGACTCTCGCCGAAGACCACCAGCTTGGGCCGCTGGGCCTCCGGGATCGCACGGACCCGTTCGGAGACGGCCTCGAACAAGGCCTGACCGGCTTGGCGCGCCCGCTCCTTGTCGACGAGGAACGACAGCCAGCTGGGTAGATAGGAGTACTGCATGCTGACCGTGGCGGTGTCGCCGTTGTACATGTACTCGAGGGAGTCGACTGTCGCCTGGTTGATCCAGCCGGTGCCCGTGGTCGAGGCGACCGCGACGACCTGCCGTTGCAGCCCACCGGTGCGTTCGAGTTCTTCGGCGGCGAGTTTCGCGTTGGCGCGCAGGTCGTCTCCCGAGCCGAGGCCGACGTAGGCGCGGATCGGCTCCAT
Organism: Gordonia alkanivorans NBRC 16433; assembly: GCF_000225505.1. GTDB lineage: Bacteria > Actinomycetota > Actinomycetes > Mycobacteriales > Mycobacteriaceae > Gordonia > Gordonia alkanivorans. Next base: position 117,982 of record NZ_BACI01000117.1, read on the forward strand.
CGCGGGGGTGCCGTTGAACGCCGACAGCTCCTCGACGGTCGGACCGACCGAGACGAAGATCCGGCCCTGACGTCCGAGTGAATCCCAGGTCACCAGCGAGCCCGGACCACCGGACCGCAGCGGCGACGTCGGCGGCGTGGAGTCGGCGGTGGTCTCGTCGTTGACCGCGGCGAACGACGAGTTCAGAGCTTTCATACCGTAGTTCGCGACCACGCCGTTGAGCACGAAGACGGTGACGAGGATCGCGACGACGATCGCCGCGACCGCGGAGATACGCGGCGGGGCAACGTGGTTGATCTTGCGGACCAGCCAGACGACGCCGTCGCCCCACGCCTGGCCGATCAGGATGAGCAGGAAGAAGACCACGATGAAGATGACCGCGATCTGCGGGTATGCGGTCCAGGACAACAGGTCGACGTCCATCATGGTGCGGATCTGATCCTGCCACCGCTGGAACATCACGAGCATGACCAGGGTGCCGGCGATCGCGGCGAGGCCGAGCGCCACCCAGACCCGGTGCATCGGGGCGGGCCAGGGCTTGTCGCGGGAGATCATGAATCGGATCAGCCACGAGAAGAACACGCCGAGCGAGTATCCGAGCGCCGCCGACGCGCCGCTGACGACACCCTGGAACAGTGCGCCTCGGGGAAGCAGCGACGGTGTCATCGACAACCACAGGAACACCAATGCCACACTCAGCCCGACGCAGGAGAAGCGGTCGAGGCGCCGCCGCCACCACCCCGGGCGGGCGCCATCGGCACCGCCCTCGGCAGGGGCCGGCGCCTCCGCGACCGGTTCGGCGGCAGGTTCGGCAGGGGGCTCGATACCCGGGTCGGTGGCAGGGGTCGACGACGACACGTGGGTTCCTCTTTTCTCGAGAACCCGGCAAACCTAGCAGCGGATGACGGTCGGCGACATGGCGTGTGCCCACTTCGGCCCAATACTGCTCCCGCACGGTTACCGCCGGTGGTGGTCGTCCGTGCCCGGTTCGGTCGAGATGCCCTACTTCACCTCGGACCGCATCACGCGAACCAGCCCGATGCCGAGGGGGAGCGCGATCCAGATCAGGCCGGACACCAGCAGCCGCGCCCACTCGCCGCCGGTGGCCCACTCCCCGGACTGGAAGGGCATGTGGGTCAGCGTCGTGTCGACCCACTGCCCGAGGTTGTCCTTGAACCACGGGACCAGTTCGCTGACCACCGACAAGGCCGTGGGGAGCGCGAAGTAGGCGACGACGGCTCCCGGGGTGTTGAGGATCAGGGCGGCGAAACCGAATCCGAGCAGCAGACCGAATGCCTGGATGACAAAGGAATTGACGAATCCGGCCACGCCCAGTCCCCAGGCGCCGGCCGGGTCGGCGAAGGCGATGGCGGCGATGCTGTTCCCGATGATCCCGAGGACCAGTGCCACCGCGACCGCGGCCACTCCGGTGATCAACGACGCGACGAGTTTCGCGCCGATGATCCGTTTCCGGCGGGGTTCTAGCGTGAAGGTCGTGAGCGCGGTGCGTTGGCTCCATTCGCCGGTGACCAGCAGGATCGCGAGGATCGGCAGGATGATCGCGGTGGGGATGTTCATCAGCCCGAAGAACTCGCCGAGGTTGAGGTTCTCGGGATCGTTGCGGTTGGCGATGAGCATCGCGACCATGATGACCGCGGCGATGACGCCGATCGACGCGGTCAACCAGAAGCCGGCCCGGGTGTCGACGAGCTTGCGGAGTTCGACTCCGACGAGGCGCCCGAACGGGATACCGGGGCGGTCGACGTCGATCCCGCCGGTGGTCGGGAGGGGTGCGCGGAAGTCGGCGACGGTCATCGGAGGGCTCCTTCGAGGGTGGGCTGCTCGCGCTGCGTGTCGGAGGTCAGCTGCAGGAACATGGCTTCGAGTTGTGCACCGTCGGCGGGACGTAACTCGGTGAGGACGACACCGACCGCCGCCGCGGCGCGGCCGACGTCGACCGGGTCTGCGTCGACGTCGAGTCCTCCGGATGTGTTGGGACGGGCCACGATCTGAGCTGCGGTCAGTGCTCGCAGCAGGGCCTCGTCATCGAGCGAGCGGACGCGCGATCCGGCGCCGGCCAGCAGTTCTGCCTTTGGCCCCTGCGCGACGATCCGCCCGTTGCCGATGACGACGATGTCGTCGGCGATGATCTCGATCTCGTGGAGCAGATGCGAGGACAGCAGGACCGTGCCGCCACGATCGGCATAGTTGCGCAACAGAGTTCGCATCCAGTGGATACCGGCGGGGTCGAGGCCGTTGGCCGGTTCGTCGAGGATGAGGATCTTCGGGTCACCGAGCAGCGCGGCGGCGATACCGAGGCGCTGGCGCATTCCGAGGGAGTAGTTGCGCACCCGACGGCCCGCCTCCTCTGGTGTGAGACTCACCTTCTCGAGCATCTCCTCGACCCGGTCGCCGCTGATCCCCATCGTCATCGCGGCCAGACGAAGGATCTCGGCGCCGGTCCGTCCGGCGTGCTGCGCAGAGGCGTCGAGCAGAACGCCGACCTGCGTGGCCGGGTTCGGGATGGTCCGGTAGTCGACGCCGTAGAGGTGCGCGACCCCAGCGCTGGCCGGCGTGAGCCCGGCGATGATGCGCATGGTCGTCGACTTGCCGGCGCCGTTCGGGCCGAGGAAGCCGGTGACCTGTCCCGGTCGGCAGGTGAAGGACACGTCGTCGACCGCTACGTGGTCGCCATACCTTTTCGTGAGGTTCTGCACTGTGATCATGGGTCTCATGGTCGTCGGCGCAGGTGATCACCCGCATCGGTCACCGGTCCACAGCTACATCAGCCGAAAGTCGTAGACGTGTCGTATCCGATGGTCGGAGGTCGCGCCGGAACTGTCCGACTAGCGTGAACGGATGTGAAACCCGAGCAGTACCAACCCCCGCTCACCTGGGCCGGTCACGCGTGGCGACTCGCGCTGATGCTGCTGGTGTCCGCGGCCGTGTTCAGCACCCGCGCCGGATACCTGTGGAACGAGGTGCGCTGGTGGTTTTTCGCCGACCTCGCACTCGGGGTGGCGTCGTACTCGGCGGTCTGGTGGCGGCGTCGGTATCCCGTTGCGGTGACCGTGTTCACCAACCTCGCGGGGATCGTGTCGACGACGTCGCTCGGGCCGGCGACTCTCTCGCTGGTGTCGATGGCGACCCGCCGGCGATGGGTCGAGATCATCCCGCTGACGCTGCTGTGCGTGGTCGCGAATGTGGTCGCGTCGCAGTTCTTCTCAACCCCCGCCGAGGAAGACGACCCGGCGCTCGTGGTCTACGCCGTCATTGCCGCACTCACCGCGGCGATGGTGTCCTGGGGCATGTACATCGGTTCGCGGCGGGAACTCCTCGCGAGCTGGCAGGCCAGGGCGCTCGCGTCGGAAGCCGAGCAGCAGGCCAAGGTGCAGCAGGCGCGATCGCTGGAACGTGCGCGCATCGCGCGCGAGATGCACGACATTCTCGCCCACCGGATCTCGGCGATGAGCATGTCGGCCGGGGCACTGGCCTACCGGACGGACCTGACCGGTGAGCAGGTGCGCGAGACGGCACGCACGATCCAGGAGACCTCACACCTCGCGCTCACCGAGTTGCGCGAAGTGCTCGGAGTACTACGGGAGGGCCCGGGCGACGCCGCGCCGGAAGAACCGCAGAACGCACCCGACCTGATGGCGCTCGTCGACGAGGCACAGCGGCTGGGGATGCGGGTCGACGCCAGGTGTGAGATCGATGTCGCCGCACTGTCTCCGGCGATCGCCCGCACGCTCTACCGCTGTGTGCAGGAGGCCCTGACCAACGCCCGCCGACACTCGCCGAGCGCGCCGGTCACGATGCACATCCGCGGTGGCCCCGACCACGGCGTCGACCTCCTCGTCGAGAACCCGTTGCCGCTGACGGCCGGATCCGCCTCACCCGCCCCGGGTTACGGCCTGGTCGGACTCGCCGAACGTGTCGGCCTGCACGGTGGGCGGCAGTCGGCGACCGTCAGCGACGACAAGAGATTCTTGCTGCACGTCTGGCTACCGTGGCAGTCATGACCGCACGCATCATGATCGTCGACGACGACCCGCTCGTCCGATCGGGACTCCGGCTCCTCCTCGGGGGCGACGCCGAGCTCGACATCGTCGCCGAAGCAGGCAACGGGCAGGAAGCCCTCGACAGCCATCGCGACGATCCGGTCGACCTGATCCTGATGGACCTGCGCATGCCGGTTCTCGACGGCATCGAGGCCACCGGACGATTCAAGGCACTGCCGGCGCCGCCGGCGGTGATCGTGCTGACCACCTTCGACGCCGACGACTTCGTGGTACGCGCGCTCGCCATGGGCGCCGACGGCTTTCTCCTCAAGGACACCGCGCCCGACCAGATCGTCGCAGCCATCCACAACGTGCTCGCCGGGCAACCCGCGCTGAGTCCCTCGGTCACCGCCGCGTTGATCAAGCAGGTTGTTGACGGCGGGGGAGCCCGATCATTCTCTGCCACAACCCGTATCGAGTCGCTCACCGCCCGGGAGCACGACGTCGCCGTCGAACTCGCGCGGGGGGCGTCGAACGCGGAGATCGCCGACCGGCTCTACATGAGCCTCGCGACGGTCAAGGCGCACATCTCGCACATCTTCACCAAGCTCGACGCCTCGAACCGCGTCCAGGTCGCGATCCTCATGCACGACGCCGGAGTGGTCTGAGAGCGCCCCGACGTGCCGCACGGCTGAACGCCCACACGAGGAGCACCATCCCGATCAGCTCGACGAGCGTCTGGGTGATCACCGTCGCCGCGGCCAGCTCGGCGCCGACCGGAAGCGCCAGTGCCAGCGGGAGCACCACGAGCGAATTGCGGGTCGCGCCAGAGAACACGACGGCTGTCCCGGACGCCGGTGAGAGGTGAAGGGCGCGGGCGACGCCGAGCCCGACGATCGCCATGAGGATCAGGAACAGGACGTAGACCGGGATGACGCCGGCGATGTCGTCGAAACGGGAATCGATCCGCGGGACCTGCGATCCGACAGCGGTGACAAGCACCGCCATCATCAGCGGGACCATCGTCACCGACACCGCGTCGCCGGTACGACGCCCGACATCGCTCCGGACGGCCCATGCCTGCGAGAGCCAGGCCAAGACCAGGGGGAGGGCGATGAGAACCGCGAATGCCCACAGGAACGGCTCCGGATCGAGCGCTGCCCGGTCCTCGCCGAGCAGGAGTGTCAGATACACCGGGACGATGAGCATCTGGGCGAGCAACAGCAGCGGCGTCGCCGCGAGCAGGCGCTGCCGGTCACCCCCGGCGAGACCGGCGAAGACGACGACGTAGTCGACGCACGGACACAACAGCACCAGCAGCGCACCAATCCGGATGGCGTCATCAGCCGGTAGAAGGGGAGACAACGCCCAGACCACGAGCGGCACGAGAACGAAGTTCACCGCCAGCACCACCGCCAGAAACCTTCGGTCGCGCAGCGAGGCAACGAGATCTGTCGCCCTGACCTGGAGGAAGGTGGCGAAGAGGAGAGCGGCCAGCAACGGGGTGACCGCCACGTCCATCGACTCGGCCGCCGACGGCACCGTCAGCCCGAACGTCAGGCCCACGCCGATCGCGAGGAGATACAGCGCGACCTGATGTCGTTCGAGACGTTCGGGAACGCGGACGGTGTCGGGCACGGCACCATTCTGGGCCACCGGGCGTCGATCGGCGCCACGGGCCGCGGTACTGCGCGACACTCGACGGATGACCGCACCGTCCCGACGCCACGACGTGGCTCTGCTCGTCGTGATCGTCGCGGCCCTGATCGCGGTCAACGTCGCGGCTCACCGCTCGAGTGGCGTGTTCGCGGTGCTGATCATCCCGGTGGCTGCGATCCTCTTGCTGCTCATAGCGCGGCTCGGCGGACTCGACTGGCGCGAACTGGGACTGAGCCGCGCCGAACTGCGCGCGGGTGTCCCGTTCGCCGTCGCCTCGGTGATCGTCGTGGCGGCGATCGTGTCGACCGCCGTCGCGATCCCGGCGACCCGTGACTTCTTCCTCTCGGACCGCTACGACGACACATCCGAGGCGTTGCTGGCCGCGTTCGTCGTCATCCCGCTACAGACCGCCATCCCCGAGGAACTGATGTTCCGCGGCGTCCTGCAGGGAACCCTCGGCCGGTTGTGCGGTCCGACCGGGACCCTTGTCTACGGCGCCGTCGCCTTCGGACTGTGGCACATCCTGTCCTCGACGGGACTCACCGAAGGAAACGAAGGACTCAGCGACACCCTCGGGTCGGGCACCGTCGCGCAGGTCGCCGGGATCGCTGGTGCGGTTGTCGCGACCGGCCTCGCGGGCTTCGTTCTCGGTTGGCTACGGCAGCGCACCACGAGTCTCCTCGCCCCCATCGCCTTGCACTGGGCCCTCAACGCCACCGGCGCGATCGGTGCCGCGGTGGCGTGGCAGGTCTCCTGACCGGCGTGCGCTCACGCCGTCCCGAAGACCCGATCACCCACATCCCCGAGGCCGGGTCGGATGAATCCGTCGGCGTCGAGTTCGCGGTCGATCCCGGCGGTGTAGACGGGAACCTCGGGATGTGCCCGGTGCAGGACGTCGATGCCTTCCGGACAGGCGACGAGGCACATGAACTTGATCGATCGCGGCGCGTACTCCTTGATCCGGTCGATCGCCGCGACCGCCGAAAAGCCGGTCGCGAGAAGGGGATCGACGATCACTACATCGCGCTCGTCCAAATCCGGCGGCATCTTGAAGTAGTACTCGACCACGACCATCGTCTTGGGGTCGCGATAGAGGCCGATGTGGCCGACCCGCGCGCCCGGCACGACGGTGAGCATGCCGTCGGCGATCCCGGCGCCGGCACGCAGGACCGCCGCGAACACCAGCTTCTTGCCGTCGATCACGCTCGCCGTGGTGGTCTCCAGCGGTGTGTCGATGGTGATCTCGTGCATGGGGATGTCCCGCAGCACGTCGTAGGCCATGAGGGTGGAGATCTCGTTCAGCAGGCGCCGGAAGTCGTTGGTGGACGTGTCTTTCCGGCGCATC
>NZ_BACI01000116.1 GCF_000225505.1 Gordonia alkanivorans NBRC 16433
ACGCGTGAAGGTCGAGCTGGCGCTGGCCCGCGGTAAGCAGGCCCACGACAAGCGTCACGACATCGCCAAGCGGACCGCGCAGCGTGAGGTTGAGCGTGAGGTCGGCCGGCGCGTGAAGGGAATGGGTTGACCGACCGGGCCGTGACGGCTCAGGCGGCCTTGTACAGGCGGGTGCCCTCGGTGGGTTCGGGCGTCACCGCATGTCCTTTCCGCCGGTAGGTACGCTCGTACCGCTCGACCTGCGCGCGGTAAAGGGGAGGCGTCATCGGGTCCGTGTACACCCGGACGTCGCCACCTCGTTGACTCTCGGCGGCCTGCGCCAGCTGGAGACGAAACGCTGCAACCGCGAGTACGAACAGTACGACCATCGCAGTCCCGGACGGCCACGCGGAACCGCCGAACTGGCCGGCGAGAGTCAAGAGAAACACCCCCATGCTGACGAACCCGAGCAGCAGGATCAGGTAGCCGATGAACCCGTGGGACTTCGGCTGGGTATTGGTGCGCATTCATCCTCCTCGAAACGATCGATACATCCTATGTAGCGCTACGCTCACTGTAGCGCTACACGATGTGTAGCACCTGAGTGCTCCGTGCTATTCCTGATGCATCGATTACGGCGACGAAGGGTGTCTGCAGGTGCCTGCTGACAGCGGCTCGAAGATCATCACGGCTGCGCTGGAACTGCTGCGCGCGAAAGGTCCGGCCGGTGTGACGATCGAGGCGGTCGCGGCACATTCCGGCGTCGCGCGCACGACCATCTACCGGCGGTATCGGAACCGGGACGAGATGTTGACCGCGGCGCTCGTCGCCGTGGGGACGCCGCCGGCCATCGACGAGGAGCTGTCGGGGGAGCAGCGGCTCCGCTGGGTGGCCCGGCAAGCGGCATCGATGGTGTCGGACGGTATCGGGTTCGGTGGGATGGCGGCGCTGCTCACCGACGCCGACCCCGCGTTCACCGAGATCTTCCGCACGGCGCTGGCGAAGCACCGAGCTGATCTCGCGGCCGTCGTCGACGACGGCAAGCGTCGTGGCCTCGTCGGACCGACTGTGGACCCCGACACCCTGATCGACGGCATCGTCGGGACGCTTGTGGCGGAGAAGGCGAGGTCAGGGCGTGTCAGTGACGACTGGGAGGACCGCGTCGTCGAGATGTACGCCCCCATCGTGCTCGTGCGGTCGAAACGGGAATGAAGTCCGCTGTCCGACTTGTTAGACTTAAGTGCTCGCCGACTTCGGTCGGTGGGTACCTCCTCGGGGCTGATCGGTTTCGACTACGTGCGTCGAGGTAGGGGAAGCGTGTCGGTGCAGGCTGGAGACCACCGTATAAGCGTCGCAGCAACCAATTAAGCGCCGATTCCAATCAGCGCGACTACGCCCTCGCTGCCTAAGTAGCGACGGCTAGTCTGTCGGCCCGGATTGTGCTCCCGAATCCGGATGCCGGCATCATCTCAGGGGGCTCACCGTCCTCGCCGGTCGCGGGCGAGGTCGGAAAATCAAACAGCGACTGGGATCGTCATCTCGGCTTGTTCGCGTGACCGAGAGATCCAAGTAGAGACATAGCGGACTGCACACGGAGAAGCCCTACCAACACGACGGAGGACCCGGGTTCAATTCCCGGCAGCTCCACGGCAGAGCGCCCCACCTGTTCGCAGGTGGGGCGCTTTGCGTTGGGGCCCGATCGGTCAGCTGGGCTGGGATTGCTGCCCGGCCGACGGCTGCGGGCTTGGCGTCTGGCCGCCCGGTGCATCTGTCGAAGCGCCACCCGGTTGCTGACCGCGCGGTCCCTGGAAGTCTGGACGTCCTTGGCCATTCGGGCCGGGCATTCCGTTCCCGTCGGGTCCGCCGCGGAAGCGCGGGGGCGGGCCGCCGTGACCGTCCATGCGGTGCCAGTCGCCGCCGTGGCGCGAGACCCCGACGGGGTGGTGGTCCGAGGTCGTGTCGCCGGTGATGTATCCGGCGCCGAAGCCGAGTGCGCCGGCGATGATCGCCACACCCAGACCGCCGGCGACGAGGATCGGTGTCTTCGACTTGGCCGCGGTGATCGTCGGGGAATCAGCGGTTGCGGGGGCTGCCGGAGTAGATGGGGCAGGGGGCGCCTCGGACATCCGCTCGGTCGGCTGGTCGTCGGCGGGCGTGACCGGGGTCGTCGCCGCGTCTTCATGGGCATCGGGAGCGCGACCCGGTTCGGGCGCCTCGGGCGTCGGGTTGTTCGGCGTTGTGTTCATGGCTCTCTCCTTCAAGGAAAAACCGGGTTCTTCCCGGGAAGTGAACGCCATGATGCGCACGCTGTCTGGAGCGACGCTGTTGCTTACCTGTACATCTGCTGGGAACGGTCCTCAGGCCGCGGCCGCGTCGGCCAGGGCGTTCTCGCGGTGACGACGGCGCTTGCTGATGACGCCGTGGGTCGGGCTGAACAGGAAGACGAGCAGGAACAGGATCCCCTGCACCAGAACGACCATCCCGCCGGGCGAGGTGTCCTGGTAGTAGGACACGTACAGGCCGATCACACCGCACAGAGCCGAGGTGGTCGGCGCGATGACGAGCATCCGGGTGAAGCGGTTGGTGAGCAACTGCGCGGTGGCGCCGGGGATGATCAGCATCGCCACGACGAGCACGATGCCGACGACCTGCAGCGCGGTCACGGCCGTGAGAGCCAGCAGGGCGAGAAGTGCCGCGCCCAACAGCCTCGGGCTGAGGCCGATCGCGAAGGCGTGTGTCGGGTCGAACGCGTAAAGGGTGAAGTCGCGACGCTTGAGCAGCAGGATCACCGCGACAATGGCACCGAGGATGGCGATCTGGATCAGGTCGGACGTCGAGACGCCGAGCAGGTTGCCGAAAATGATGTGGTTCAGGTCTGTCTGGCTCGGCGTCACCGAGATCAGAACCAGGCCAAGTGCGAACAGTGTCGTGAAGACGATGCCGATCGCGGCGTCCTCCTTCACCCGGCCGCCGTCGCGGACCGCGCCGATCATCGCCACCGCGAGGAACCCGAAGACGACCGCCCCGATGGCGAAGGGGATTCCGACGATGTAGGCGAGCACGACACCCGGCAGCACCGCGTGCGAGACGGCGTCACCCATGAGTGACCAGCCGATGAGCACCAGCCAGCACGACAACAGCGCGCACACCACCGATGCGATCAACGTGGCCCACAGCGCCCGGGTCATGAAGGCGTAGGCGAACGGGTCGAGGAGGTGGTCGACGATGCTCATGACGCCTCCTCCTGCCGGTCGCGGGGAGTCTGTTCGGTTCGGTCCAGTGGGTCGAGTCCGAACGCGCGGATCAGATTGTCGGTGGTGATGACCTCGGTCGGATCGCCCTGTGCGACGACCCGGCGCATCAGCAGGATCGCCTCGTCGGCGAGGGTCGGCAGGACCGCGAGGTCGTGCGTGGAGACCAGGATCGTCACGCCGGAGTCGGCGAGCTCGCGCAGCAACGCGGTGATCGTGGCCTCGGTGCGTTTGTCGACGCCGGCGAACGGCTCGTCGAGAAGCAGGATCGAGGCCTCCTGTGCGATGCCGCGGGCCACGAAGGCGCGCTTGCGCTGGCCGCCGGAGAGCTGGCCGATCTGGCGGTCGGCGTACTCGGTGAGCTCGACGCGGGCGAGAGCCTCGTCGACGGCGTCGTGGTCGGCACGCTTGGGTCGTCGGGTGAAGCCGAGATGGCCGTAGCGACCGGTCATCACGACGTCGCGCACCGACAGCGGGAACGACCAGTCGATGACCTCGGACTGCGGAACGTATCCGACGAGGCCGGACTTACGGGCAGCTGTCGGGTTCTTGCCGGCGAGCGTGACTGAGCCGGTGGTCGGGGTGACCGCTCCGACGATGGTCTTGAACAGCGTCGACTTTCCCGATCCGTTCATGCCGACGAGCGCGCAGACGCGGCCGGTCGGAACGCGTACGGAGGCGTGATCGAGTGCGAGGATTCGGCCGTAGCGCACGGTGACGTCGTCGACCTCGATGGCGTGCGAGGTGATCATCGGTTGTCTCCCGTCAGTCCCGACACGATGGTCCGGGCGTCGTGGCGGATCAGATCGAGGTAGGTGGGCACCGGGCCGTCGGCCTCGGAGAGCGAGTCGACGTACAGGGTGCCGCCGAAGCGGGCGTCGGTGGCCCCGACCACCTGCTGCATCGCGGCGTCGGACACGGTCGATTCGCAGAACACCGCAGGCACCCGGTTCGTGCGGACGAAGTCGATGGTCGCGGCGACCTGCTGCGGTGTGGCCTGCTGCTCGGCGTTGACCGGCCAGATGTAGCGCTCGGTGAGTCCGGCGTCGCGTGCGAGATAGGAGAAGGCGCCCTCGCAGGTGACCAGTGCGCGTTCGTTGGGCGGCAGGCGGTCCAACGCCGCGACCAGGTCGGTCTGCACCTGCTGCAGTTGCCGCTTGTACGCCGCGCCGTTGGCCGCGAAGATCTCCGCGCCCTCCGGGTCGAGGTCGGTGAACGCGTCGACCAGGTTGTCGACGTAGACGCCGACATTCACCGGACTCATCCACGCATGCGGATTCGGTTTGCCCGCATAGGCATCCGAGGCGATGTCGATCGGATCGATGCCCTCGCTGGCCACGACGTGCTTGACGTCGAGTCCGTCGACGAACTGCCCGAACCAGGCCTCGAGGTTGAGCCCGTTGTCGACGACGAGTGAGGCCGTCGCGGTGCGTCGTACATCGCCTGGAGTGGGCTCGTAGCCATGGATCTCCGCGCCGGGTTTGGTGATCGACTCGACGCGGAGGCGGTCACCCGCGACATTCGACGCGATGTCCGCGAGCACGGTGAAGGTCGTCAGCACCACCTTCTCGTCGGGGAGCCGGCTGGACAGGGTGCAGCCCGAGACGACCGTGCACAGGGCGACGATCAGCGCCCCGACGGACAGCAGTCGACGAGCGCGCACCTTGGGCATGCCGACACTATAGTTTCGGGCGTCCGAACTTTCCAGCCGAGGGTGGCCGAAAGTCTGCGAGAAGGCACTGTCCCCGCGACCACGGGTGCTACCCGGCCGGCGGAATAGTCTTGGCGCTCAGGCGATCCGGACCCCGCGTGCCAGTTTCCCCGCGGGGACTCGCAATCGTCGTGCGGCCACCCAGAATCCGATGCCTCCGAGGGCGAAGTAGAACGTGAGTCCGAAGTACCACGAGTCACCGACCTTCGACGTCTCGTGTGCCGTCTCGCGGACGCTGTAATCGGCCGGGTCGACAGCTGGGTAGGTGTACGTCGTGTCCGAGCAATACCTCGAGCCGATGTAGGGGCCCGCGCGCACCGCGGAGAAGACCTGCGAGATCTCCGACGCGACGCTGGATGCTGCCTCGCGGTCGAGAGGGTCGCGCTGAGGGGCGGCGGCATCGGCGACGATGAAGAACGGGTTGGGTGCCAACAGCCACCAGATGTGTTCGTGATGGTGGAACTCGCGGTCCTCGCGGACCTCACGACACGTCGACGTCGGGGGCTGCGGAGGGTTGTCGACGAACGTCGTGTTCGGCCGGATGACCGTATGCGTCTGTGTCGTTGCCGGGAAAAGCAGACCGAAGACGATGGGTAGACCCAGGATGAGGAACAGCACGCTCGCCTGGGTGAGGACCGCCGACCCTGCGGGCCGCGTCGTCATCGCGGAGAAACCGAGTCCGATGCCCGCATAGCAGGCGAAGAGGACGATCAGCACCGTCACGCCCGCGAGACCGTGTGCGACTCCATTGGGCGACTCGACGATGCCCCAGATGACATACGGGGCCGCGACTCCCACGAAAGCCAGGCTCGCCAGCCAGCTTCCGATCAATTTCCCCAGTGCCAGCTGCGAATTCGTGATGGACGTGGCTTGGACGACGGCCAGCGTGGCGTCCTTGCGATCGCCGTTGATCGTCGTCGCGGCCAACGTCGGAGCGACGATGATGCCGAGAAACAGCAGAAACCCGACGAGGATCTCGTACAGAGCCGATGACCACCCCCGGTACGTGCCGCCGAATGCGACCACCGACAAGTACAGGGATCCCAGCACGACCAGGGATACCACCGCGAATGCGATCGCGAGAATGGCCTTCCACCGGGTCGTGCGCAGGCGTTGGCGTAGTTCGAGTTCGACGATGACCCAGACCATCCGCCACCAGGTGGTGAATGCGGTCGTGCGGGTCTCGGGTCGAGTCGGCTGTTCGAGAAGGGGGGTCGTCATCGGCGCTCCGGGTCCAGGGCCAGATAGGCATCTTCGATACCGCTCGAGGTGGGTGCGAACTCCGCGACCGCGGCCCCGGAGCGGATCAACTCGCGCAGATATCCCGCGGCCGCGGGCTCGTCATCGAAATGCCGTTGCTCGGCGTCGGACATCGACTGGCCGGCGAGCCTGATGCGCCACACGTGGCCCGCGGCCGGTGGCGGTCGGTGAGTACGTCCGCCGGTCATGAGGACCACGTCGTCGACCATCTCGTCGAGTTCGGAAAGGATGTGGGACGACACCAGAACCGCACACCCGTCATCGGCGAGTCGGCGGAGTTGGCTGCGTAGGTCCATCCGCGACCGCGGGTCCATGCCGGAGGCCGGTTCATCGAGGAGGAGGAATTGCGGGCTGTGGACCAGTGCCCGGGCAAAGCCGAGTCGCTGCTTCTGGCCTCGGGACAACTCGTGCGCCGGCCGGGCGGCGAACTCGCTCAGGTGGACCAGTTCGAGCAGTTCGTCGGCCCGCTGACGTGCCGAAGCCGTGCGCAAGCCGTACAGCCGGCCGAAAGTCGTCAGGATCTCGTGTGCGGTGAGGCTCTCCCACGTGCCGAAGACATCGGGCATCCAGCCGATGAGTCGCCGGGTGTCCTCGGGCGACGCCGGAGACCCGTCGATGACGATGGTGCCGTCGTCCGGTGCGAGGAGTCCGGCCAGGAGCAGGAGCAGCGTGGTCTTCCCGGCCCCGTTGGGGCCGACCAGGCCGCAGATCCGACCGGGGCGGAGTTCCAGGCCTGCGTCGGCGACAGCGAGGTGCCGGCCGAAGGTGCGTGAGAGCCCGGTCGCGACCAATGACATCCCCCGACCATAGTCGAGTCAGATGACCCCGCCCTCATGCAATTCGGTCAGGTCGGCTGACGACAACCCCAGCATCTCGCCGTAGACGGCCTCGTTGTCGCAACCGGGCGTCGGTGGGCCGGCATTTCGGATGCCGCCGGGCGTATCGCTGAACTGCGGGACGACGCCGGGGCCGAGGACGGTGCGCTGCGCACCCTCGTCATAGTGCTCGGCGATCATGCCGCGCGCCCGCAGGTGCGGGTCGGCGACCACCTCGGCGACCGTGTTGACCGGTCCCACAACGACTCCCGCGGCGCTCAGGACCTCGGTGAGTTTCTCGGCGGAGTACTGCTCCGACCATTCGCCGATCATCACATCGAGTTCGTCCTGGTTGCGACCGCGGGCGGTGTGGTCGGCGAACCGCTCGTCGGTGGCGAGTTCGGGCCGGCCCATCGCCTGGCAGAGCCGGGCGAACACCGAGTCCTGGTTGGCCGCGATGATGACGTGCGTGCCGTCGCTGGTGGGGTAGAGGTTCGACGGCGCAATGCCTTCGAGTCGCGTACCCGACGGTCCGCGCACCACGCCGCCCGCGTCGTAATCGGCGATCGCCGACTCCTGCACGGCAACACAGGATTCGATGAGTGACGCGTCGACGACCTGTCCCTTGCCGGTCACCGTGCGGCGGTACAGAGCGGCGAGTGCGCCCTGCGCGGCGAACATGCCGGCGAGGGTGTCGCCGATCGAAAGTGCCAGTCGCGGAGGCAATTGCCCGGGGTAACCGTTGAGATACCTCAGACCGCTTGCGGCTTCGGCGACAGACGCATAGCCGGCGCGCGTCGAGTCCGGTCCGGTCTGGCCGTAACCCGACACCCGCACGATGACGAGGCCGGGGTTGCGCTCCGACAGCACGTCCGGGCCGATGCCGAGCCGTTCGAGGGTGCCGGGGCGGAAGTTCTCGATGACGACGTCGGCGCGGTCGGCGAGCCGGAGGAAGATCTCGCGACCGCGGTCGGAGCGCAGATCGAGGGTGATCGCTTTCTTGTTGCGGGCGTGGACCGTCCAGTAGAAGCGGTGGCCGTCGACCTCCGCCTGGCCCCAGGTGCGGATCGGGTCGGGCTTGCCCGGCGGCTCGATCTTGATGATGTCGGCGCCCATGTCGCCGAGGAGTCGGGCGGCATGCGGACCCGCGATCAGGGTGCCCAGCTCGAGCACGGTGACGCCCTCGAGCGGGCCCGCCGGGGCTCCTGCCCGGTTCGGCGCGGCAACGGTGTTGTCGGTCATGGGAGACAGTGTGGCCGGTCACAACTGCAACGCCAAGACGAAGGGTCGGTTTTTGGTTGGAACGAATCGATCCTTGCGTTCCATTGTGGCGGATCTCCGGCTATGGTGTGTGTCGTCGAACACAGACTGGGGAGGCTTTGAATGGTTGATCACGCTTCGGGGACCGGGCTCCTGCCCGACATCCGTCTCGCCGACATGGCAGCGGGCGTCGCATCGCTGCGCAAGGACATCGGGGCCGTTCTGCGTGTGCTGCCGGAGATGCTGCCCAAGCCGCCGACGACAAAGATGTCGATCGGCAAGCGTTTCCAGCAGTCCGTCGACAAGTACCCCGACCGCGACTTCTTGCGCTTCGAGGGCTCGTCGATCAGCTACCGCGAGGCCAACGCCCGGGCCAACCGCCTCGCCGACTTCCTGACGCGAGAGGGCGTCGGCAAGGGCGACGTGGTGGCGGTGCTGTCGAAGAACCACCCTGACGTCGTGATCGCGATGCTCGGCATCGTCAAGATCGGCGCCATCTGCGGCATGATCAACTTCCACCAGCGCGGCGCGGTGCTCGAGCACAGCCTGGGGCTCCTCGACGCCAAGGTTGTTCTGTACCAGGAAGATCTGGTCGAGGCTCTCGACTCGGTGCCGCAGAGCTCCCGTCCGGCAAAGGAATTCACCTTCGAGAAGCTGCCGTCGCTGGTCGCGCCGTGCTCGCCGGTCAATCCGAAGGCCACCGAATCCGTCGAGGTCGGGTCGACCGCGATCCTGATCTTCACCTCCGGCACCACCGGATATCCGAAGGCCAGCAAGCTGAGTCACTACCGCTGGCTGGTGGCCATGAACGGTATCGGCGGTCTCGGTATCCGTCTGCGCAGCGACGACGTGATGTACACGGCGCTGCCCTTCTACCACAACAACGCGCTCACGATCTCGCTGTCGTCGGTGCTCTCTTCCGGCGCCTGCCTCGCGATCGGCAAGCAGTTCTCGGCGTCCCGCTTCTTCGACGAGCTCATCGAGAACGACGCCACCGCGTTCAGCTACATCGGCGAGCTGTGCCGGTATCTCCTTGCACAGCCGCCGAAGCCGACGGACCGCGCTCACCGCGTCCGGCTCGCCGTCGGCAACGGCCTGCGCCCCGACATCTGGGACGACTTCACCGGACGTTTCGGCATCGACCGCATCGTCGAGCTGTACGCGGCCAGCGAGGCCAACATCGGCTTCGTCAACGTCTTCGGGCTGTCGAAGACCGCGGGCTTCTCGCCGCTGCCGTACATCGTCGTCGAGTACGACGAGGAGACCGGCGAACCGCTGCGCGGACCCGACGGTCGGGTGCAGAAGGTCGGCAAGGGCGGCACGGGACTGCTTCTCGCGCAGATCAACTCGCGCGTCCCCTTCGACGGTTACACCGACCCGAAGGCCACCGAGAAGAAGATCGTCCGCGATGCCCGCAAGAAGGGCGACCAGTGGTTCAACAGTGGCGACGTCGTCCGCGACCAGGGCTTCCACCACATCGGATTCGTCGACCGCATCGGTGACACCTTCCGCTGGAAGGGTGAGAACGTCGCCACCACGGAGGTCGAGGCCGTGGTGGACGCGCACGACTCGGTCGAGGAAGCCGTCGTCTTCGGTGTTCCGGTGCCCGGCGTCGACGGCAAGGCCGGCATGGCGGCGGTGAGCCTCCACGATGGTCAGGAGTTCGACGCCGCGGGCTTCGCCGCACACGTCCGGAAGGGGCTGCCGAGTTACGCGGTGCCGCTGTTCGTGCGGATCGTCGACCAGCTCGAGCACACGTCGACCTTCAAGAACATGCGCACCGAACTTCGCAAGCAGGCCTACTCCGAGACCGGTGACGACCCGATGTACGTGCTCTCCGGCGACACCTACGTCGAGTTCTACCCGGAGTTCGTCGAGGAACTGTCCGGAGCTCGGCGACAGGAGTGAACGGGGACCGACGTGGGGGCGGTGTCAGCCGTCCACCACGTCGTAGACCGCCTCGGCCGGCGCGGCCAGGAGCCGATCCGCCATCTCCTGCTTGAGGTAGGTCAGGCGCGCCTCCTCCTCGGCGGTGCGCTCTGCCTGCCGGGCCAGCGCGATGAACTCATCGGTCACGAACCCCTCGCGGATCTCCAGCCGGACCTTCCGGTCGCCACAGGACAGTTCGAAGACGTAGCGCTCGAGCGTCGCGCCGCGGTCGTTGCGCTCCAGTGCGGAGTCGACGGTGAAACGGTTCTCGGTCACCGCGCGGGTGACCATCTCGAAGGTGTCCCGTACACCGGGCCCGGTATGTGCCGTGGCCACGACGATGTCACGGCGCTCGACCGAGCCGGGTTCACCGAGTCGTGGCAGAGCTCGCTCGAGGACCTTGAACGCGTGCGCGACGCCGCCCGGGAAGCCGGGACCGTGGTATCGGGTCACGTCGTCGATGGTGAAGGAGATCTGGGTGCCCTGATCGGTGACGGTGATCGCGCTCATGCGATGGACTCCTTCGTGGTGCGGGCCGCCGGGGACCGGAGACTTCAGCCTGCGAAGTCTACTTACGGTGCACAACGGCCAGGCGCTCGCCGACGAACTCGAGTGCGCTGCGCTGCCAGAGGCCGATGTGATCGAGCATCGCGTGGCCGCCGTCGGGAACATTGACGAACTCGGCGTCGACGCCCTGCGCGGACAACTCGTCGATGCCCTTCCGGGTGCGCGTGGCGAAGGTGCGTTCGTCGGCGTCGCCGTGGACGGCAACCACGCGGGCACCGGGCTGGATGTGTCGCCAGTCGGCGTGCTGCCACCAGGGGGCAAGGGCGAGAACGCCGATCACCCGGCGGTCGGCGGCCAGCTGCGCGGCGACCCGGCCGCCCATCGAGTGGCCGATCGCCACGACCGGTACGCCGGGGTGGCGTCGGCACATCTCGTCGAGGGTGGCGCGGGCCGGGAGCATCGGGCTGCTCTCGTCGCCGTTCCAGCCGTAGACGCGGTACCGCACCTGGTGCACACGCACCGTCCGTCGGTAGCGGAACCGCAGCGACCATGTGAACGGGTACATGCGCAACGCCGACCCCTGCCACGGACTGAACGGCTTGCGACTGTCGTCGGTGCCGCCGGGCAGCACCAGGACGAGAAGGCCGGCCGGGTCACGCCGGGTCGAGAACAGGCCGGGGGAGAGCAGTCGCAGTGGACCGGGATTCAACATGGTCTGGCAGGCCTCCAACGGCACGTCGACGATCGTTTCACCCTAGCGATTCGATTCCGGATGGAATATGGACCGGTCTGTGAGACTCGCTAATTGGTGTCGTCGCACGGGCGAATTCCGATCTTGATGGCAGAATCGCCGATATGGCACATTCCCGCGCTGGAACATTGGCCCTGCCCGAAGACCTCGTCGACGTGGAGGCACTCGAGCGTGCCTATTACGACAACGTCCCAGATCCGTCGGACCCGTTGCAGCAGGTCGTGTTCGGGACCTCCGGTCATCGGGGTTCGAGTTTCGACACCGCATTCAACGAGGCGCACATTCTCGCAACGACGCAGGCCATCGTCGAATACCGGCGCGGCGCCGGAATCACGGGTCCGCTGTTCATCGGTTTCGATACTCACGCTTTGTCGATACCGGCGTGGCGGACCGCGCTCGAGGTTCTCGCGGCCAACGAGGTGTCGGTGCTGACCGCCGAGGACGACTCGTTCACCCCGACGCCCGCGGTCAGTCGGGCCATCCTGACGTTCAACAAGGACAACCCCGGCGTGCTCGCCGACGGCATCGTGGTGACGCCGTCGCACAACCCGCCCCGCGACGGTGGGTTCAAGTACAACCCACCGACCGGAGGTCCGGCCGACACCTCCATCACGTCGGTCATCGCCGCCCGCGCCAACGACCTGCTCGCGGCGAAACTCGACGGCGTCAAGCGGATCCCCTTCGAACGGGCCCGATCCAGCGAATACGTCCAGGACTATTCGTTCCTGCTCGACTACATCGAAGGCCTCGGCGACGTCGTCGACATGAAAGCAATCCGTGATGCCGACATCCACATCGGTGCCGATCCGCTCGGTGGTGCGTCGGTCGGGTACTGGGCCCACCTCGGGCTGCGTTACAACCTCGAACACCTCACCGTCGTCAATCCGACCGTCGACCCGACGTTCTCTTTCATGACGCTCGACACCGACGGCAAGATCCGGATGGACTGCTCGTCGGCGAACGCGATGGCGTCGCTGATCTCCGCGCGCGACTCCTTCGACATCGCGACCGGCAACGACGCCGACTCCGACCGCCACGGGATCGTCACGCCCGACGCCGGCCTGATGAATCCGAACCACTACCTCGCGGTGGCCATCGACTACCTGTTCACGCATCGTCCGCAGTGGTCGGAGCAGGCGGCGGTCGGCAAGACGCTGGTGTCGTCGTCGCTGATCGACCGGGTGGTCACCGGGATCGGGCGGCCGCTGCTGGAGGTGCCCGTCGGTTTCAAGTGGTTCGTCGACGGACTGCTCTCCGGACGCGTCGCCTTCGGTGGCGAGGAGAGCGCCGGGGCGTCGTTCCTCATGTTCGACGGCACGCCGTGGTCGACCGACAAGGACGGCATCATCATGGCGCTGCTCGCCTCGGAGATCCTGGCCGTCACCGGAAAGACGCCGTCGCAGCGGTACGCCGAACTCGCCGAGCAGTACGGGGAGACCTCGTATGCCCGTATCGACGCGCCCGCCTCGCGCGAGCAGAAGGCTGTGCTGTCGAAGCTGTCGCCGGAGCAGGTCAAGGCCACCGAACTCGCCGGTGAACCGATCTCCGCGATCATGACGACCGCGCCCGGCAACGGGGCGGCGATCGGCGGTCTGAAGGTCACCACCGAGAATGCGTGGTTCGCCGCCCGGCCGTCTGGAACCGAGGATGTCTACAAGATCTACGCCGAATCCTTCAAGGGCCCTGAGCATCTCGCGCAGGTGCAGAAGGAGGCGCAGCAGGTCGTCGACACCGCGCTCGGGAGCTGATCAGCCGCCAGCGGGAACGCCGATCGCCAGGCCCACCAGATAGGTGGCGCCGGCGGCGATCACGCCGAAGCAGAGCTGTCGCAGCGCGCCGCGGACGATCGGATGGCGGGTGACGTAGGCGGCGACGCCTCCGGCGATGAGCAGGCCGACGGCTCCGACCGACAGGCCGAGGATCAATGAGGAGAACCCGAGCAGGTAGGGGATCAGCGGGACGACGCCGCCGATGCCGAACATCACGAACGACGAGATCGCTGCCACCCACGGCGACGGCTTGTCCGACGGGGCGACGCCGAGTTCCTGGGTGATGTGGACGTCGACCGCACCCTCGGGGTCCCGATGGATCTCGTGCGCCGCGGTGGTCGCGGTCTCCTCGGTCATACCCATCTCGGTGAACATCTCGACGAGTTCGTTGAGTTCCCCACGGGGATTCTTCGCGATCTCGGAGCGCTCGACATCCACCTCGGCGTCGAGTTGCTCGTTCTGCGTCGACACCGAGGTGAACTCGCCGAGGGCCATCGAGAACGCGCCCGCGATCAGCCCGGCGACACCCGACAGGACGATCGTGTGCGCACTGGCCCCCGCCCCTCCGACGCCGGCGACGAGGCTGATGTTGGTGACCAACCCGTCCATCGCGCCGAATGTCGCCGCGCGCACCCGGCCGCCCGAGACGTCCGGATGCTCATGGCTGATCGGGTTCATTTCCTCGTCGACCTCGCTGTTGGTCACCCGGCGAGCGTAACGACGCATGTACCGGTGCGCTGGGCGAGCCTCATCCTGCTGATCGAGCAGGTGGCGGGCTTAGCGAGTAGTCGCATGAAAAAGTCCCCATCGACACGGCACGCAATCGGTGCCGGTTCGGTGCAGCTACTCAGCCGTTTATCAGCGCTGCGCGGATATTGTCGTTACGTGAGCGAAAAGCGTAAGTCGGGAGCCTCCGTGCCCCGTGCCACCACGTCGAAGTATCAGCCGAGCGCGCCGTCGAGCACGATGACCTACGTCCTCGGGGGGATCGCCATCCTGGTGATCGCGGGTCTGGTCATCGGTGGCATCTGGTGGAGCGGCCGCGACAAGGGCACGGCAGACCAGTCCGCGCTCGCCTCGAGTTCGACGATGATCGTCGGACCGGAGAATGCGCCGCTGATCGATGTCTTCGAGGATCCGCTGTGCCCGGTGTGCAAGCTCTTCGAGCAGCAGTCGGGACCCGCGATCACCGCTGCCGTCAACGAGGGCAAGCTCCGGGTTCGCTACCACACGCTCAACTTCCTGGACTCGAAGTCGGCGACCGGTGACTACAGCTCCCGCGCCGCGGGCGCGCTGACGTGTGTGGCGCAGGAGCAGAACACCGACTTGTTCCTCCGGTTCCACAGCGCGCTGTTTGCGGCTCAGCCGGCCGAGGACGGCACCGGCAACATCACCAGCCCTGAACTCGCCCGCCTCGCGACCGAGCAGGGCGCGACGCCGGCGACCGCCAAATGCATCACCGACAACGAGAAGGTGGCGCAGGCGCAGCAGAACGCCGCCACGTCGAGCGATGAACTCAAGAAGGCTGCCGGCCAGGTGGGCACCCCGAGCGTGCTCCACGACGGCAAGCCCGTCGAAGGACTGCTCGACGGCTCCGGTTGGCTCGACGGGATCCTCGCCGGCAAGTCCTGATCCGGGAGGGACCGGGTCCTTGATAGGACCCGGTTCCTGCGGATTTGGTTGCTGTCGTGGCAGTGGTGTAACTTTCCTAGTGCCCTTGAACAGGGCGGAACAACAAAATACGGGGCTATGGCGCAGCTGGTAGCGCACCACACTGGCAGTGTGGGGGTCAGGGGTTCGAGTCCCCTTAGCTCCACCGTTGAGAAACCCGCTCTGACCTCGGTCGGAGCGGGTTTCTTTATGTCCTGGCCGATCTCGGAGCGAGGCGATGTGTCCTTACTATGTCCTACCACTGCCGAGATCGCTGCCGACGGCATGAAAGCCCAGCATGGCTGGGTTCATGCCTCCCCGTTCCGTGCACCGACCCGAGTTCAAAGTCGGCGACCGCGTGCGGATCGCGCGGCCGGGCGATGCTGGCCGGGTGGCATCCACGTACTACATGTCACAGACTGCGACTCCAGCGGCGATCGGTTTCGATGTGCTCTCTCTCGACGGTCGAGAGCAGACCGATGTCATGCTCGAGCTCCGCTGAGAGCTGAAGGTGGACAGGAGGCCACGGAAGTGGCGTTCCGCCGACCGTGCCGACGTGAAGAGACTCCTGTTCGACGATGACCAGTAGCGAGGTCTACACGGGGGCGCAGGAGCCATAGATTCCCGCCCTGCCAGTGGAGGTGCCAACCGGTTCTCATGAAGCAGAGAGTAGGCAACCCCTCGCTCGCGTGCCGGGCGTCACGATCGGTCACCCGGTCATGGAACCATCGACGCCGCGGCTACGTCCAAATCAATCTCCATGACCTCGCGCATCCGCGTCTACCGACCGCTCCTACGACACGGTCGGACGCTCCGTGAGGGTGCTACGTTTCCGAAATGTTCAAGAGTCCGATCGAGAAACTGTCACTGGCTGCCGCCAAAGCCCGGCAGAACGGAGACACGTGCTTCGTGCCCGAGATACCTAACGCCTCGAATTTCGCCCCGGCCATCTCCGCCATCGAGGCGCAGGGGTGGAGGCTCGAGCACTGGGACGTGGGGTCGGCGGTATCTGGATTCATCAGCGCATATCCCGTGTTTCGCCGAGCTTAGCTCCACTCCCGTAAGGCGGGTCAGACTTTCGAGTCTGGCCCGCCTTTCGTCGTATCCGGGCCTGTTGTCGTTCCTCGGGTCGGGTCGATCCGCACCCCGATGGGTCCGACGACCACCAGATGTCCTCGTGCTCACCAGGTCTGCGCGGGGTCAGCCATTTCCGTGCCGCAGAACATCGGCACAGAATTGGCTGCCAACCCAAGGCTAACCTTGCTTAGTATAAGCTTCCCTAATTGTCGAAGATGTCCGTTCCGATGACGCCTGAGCGCTGAGCAGCGCATCGCGTCGCCGCCTGCTTGTCCTGGAGTCCAGATGGCTGCCCGCCCCCGTCCGTCCACCCCTGCCGCGAACTTGTCGCGCCGCGACCTCATGCGTTCGATGGGGGTTGCCGCGCTTGCCCTGGGCGCCCTGGGTGTCACCGCGTGCTCGAGCCGCGAAGCCGTCTCCGAGACCGCCGGCACCGGCGCCGCGGGCGGTCCGATCACCGTCGTCGACCAGTATCAGAACACGGTCACCTTCGACACCCCGGTCGGCCGTATCGCGTCGACGATCATCCCGGTTCCGTCGATGATCATCGGTTCGGACCAGTCCACCGCCCGCAACGTCGGCGTGAACGAGGTCGCGATCTCGATGGCCTCCAAGGGCATGCTGGGCACGATGTTCCCGGCGTTCCTCGACACCCCGGTGGTCGCCGGCAACGACTTCGTGCCGAACGTCGAGCACATCCTGAGCCTCAACCCCGACGTCGTGATCCAGTGGGGCGACAAAGGCGACGACATCGTCGCGCCGCTGCGTAACGCCGGACTGAAGGTGCTGCTGCTCAAGTACGGCACCCAGGAGGATCTCGAGGCGTGGATCTCGATCTTCGGGGAATTACTCGGCAAGAAATCGGAGGCCGACGCGGTCCTCGCGACGATGGCCGCCGACCGCAAGACCGTCGAGAAGGCAGCCGCAGCCCATGCCTCGGCGGCTCCGCGCGTCATGTACATGTACAACGCGCCTGACCTCAAGGTCGGCGCCGACAACAGCTACATGGACTTCTGGATCAAGCTGGCCGGCGGCAAGAACGTTGCCTCGGGTGCGGGTAAGGGTTCGAGCTTCGGTGTCACCCGTGAGCAGATCCTGGGTTGGGATCCCGAGATCGTGATCCTCGGCAACTTCGAACCGACGACACCCGCCGACATCTACGCTGATCCCCGCTGGTCGTCGTTGTCGGCGGTGAAGAACAAGCGGGTCTACAAGGCCCCGCTCGGCGGTTTCTCCTGGGACCCGCCGTGCTACGAGTCCAACCTGATGTGGATGTGGACCAACTCGGTCTTCTTCCCGGACGTCGACCACCAACTGCGCGGGCGCATCCGCGAGACCTACCGGACGCTGTACGCATACGACGTGACCGACGCCGACATCGATCGAATCCTGCACATGCCGGTCAACGCGGGCAGCGCGGACTATGACGACTTCCGCGCCTGAGCTCGTCGTCGAGCCCGAGAAGACACGTGCGTCGACGCGCATCGTGGTGCCGCTGGTCCTGACCATCGGCATCGTTGCGGTGGGCCTGATCTCGCTGTCGGTGGGTCGCTACACCGTTCCGGTCAACGAGGTCGCCCGCATCCTCGTCAACGAGGTGATCGCGTTGCCCCGCACCTGGACCGAGGCGGAGACCAACGTGGTTCTGGGCGTGCGACTTCCGCGCGTCCTGCTCGCCATGCTCGTCGGTGGTGGGCTGGCCCTGGGCGGCGCGGCACTACAGGCGGCGTTCCGCAATCCGCTGGTGAGCCCGCAGATCCTCGGGGTGTCCTCCGGGGCGTCGTTCGGCGGTGTCCTCGCGCTCATCTTCGGGCTCGGATCGGCTTTCCTCGTCGGTGGGGCGTTCCTGTTCGGTCTGGTTGCGCTCGGCATGGTCCTGCTGATCGGGCGCACGCGGGCGGGCGGGCCGATCCTCACCATCGTGCTCGGCGGTGTGGTCACGAGCGCCTTCTTCTCGGCGCTGGTCTCGTTCATCACCTACGTCGCCGACCCGTACACGACGCTGCCGTCGATCGTGTTCTGGCTCATGGGTTCTCTGGCCACGGCCGACATGGGGAAGGTGCTGATCGCCGCCATCCCCATCCTCATCGGCACAACGGTGCTGATCGGGCTGCGCTGGCGGATCAACATCCTCTCGCTCGGCGACGACGACGCGACCGCGCTCGGACTGAACCCGGGACGGCTGCGCGCGGTGTTGCTGACGATGGTGGCGTTCATGACCGCCGGTGCCGTGGCGGTATCGGGGGTGATCGGCTGGGTCGGCCTGGTCGTCCCGCACATGGCCCGGCTGTGGGTCGGACCCGACCACCGGATCTCGATGCCCACGACGTTCGTCCTCGGTGCCGCATACCTGACGATCATCGATACCTTGTCGCGCACCATCAGTGCCGGGGAGATCCCGCTCGGTATCCTCACCGCGATCATCGGTGCCCCGGTCTTCGTTCTGCTCCTGAGCAACTCGCGCAGACAGGCGTTCATCGATGGCTGACCACAGCGCCCTGGAATTACGGAACGCCGGCTTCCATTACCCGCGCTGCGACTGGGTGTTCCGGAACGCCAACCTGCGCATCGACGGAGGCATCACCTCCATCCTCGGCCCCAACGGGCAGGGCAAGACCACGCTGCTGCGCTGTATCGCCGGCTTGACGCGGTTGTCCGAGGGCACGGTCACCCACGACGCCGCGATCGGTTATGTCCCGCAAGCGAGTGCGTCGAACTTCGCCTACTCGGTGTTCGACATGGTCCTGATGGGGCGGGCCAAGAAGGTGTCGGCGTTCGCCACCCCCAGCCGTGCCGACGCCGCACGCACCCGCGAGATCCTCGAGCGGGTCGGGATCGCCGAACTGGCGACGCGCAGCTTCGCGGAACTGTCCGGCGGCCAGCGCCAGCTCGTGCTGATCGCACGAGCGCTGGTGTCCGACTGCAACTTCCTGATCCTCGACGAACCGGTCTCGGCCCTGGACCTACGGAACCAGGCCCGCGTGCTCGAGCTACTGCGGAATCTGGCGACCGAGGGGATGGGCATCCTGCTCACCACCCATCACCCCGATCACGTCCTACACCTCGGCGGGCGCGCCGTGGTGATGCGTTCGGTCGACGACATCCGCGTAGGGTCCGTTCCGGAACTCGTCACCGACGATGTGCTCAGCGAGCTGTACGGAATCGACGTGGTGAGTACGACCGTCGACGACCGCGGCGGCCCCCGCACCGTTCTCTACACCCGATATGACACGTTCGCGGATACAGCCCCCGCGGCGCCCTCCCTACAGAAAGTATCTCGATGAGTACCGAACCGACTGCGCCGCAGTCACTTCCACCTGTTCTGCATCTGACCATGGGATCGAACGCCGGCATGTTCGGCGCCACCGACGTCTCGGCTCAGGTCACGCCCGTCGACCTGTACTCGCTCGACGAAGTGGATCTGACCACCGTCCGCGGGCTGCTGGTCAACGGCAACTGCGACCAGATCTTCCTCGAACGACGTCGCGACCTGCTCGCCGAGTTCGTCACCGCCGGTGGCCGGGTCGCGATCATGGGGCATCCCCTGTCCCGTTTCCTGCCCGGCCTCGGCAAGTGGCGCAAGCTGCAGTACTTCGGCCCCAAGGACCTCGCGATCGTCTCCGGCGACGCGCATCCCGTGTGGGAGGGAGTCGATCCGGTCGACGTCAGCTTCCGACGCGGGGTGTCCGGCTTCTATGCCCGTGGCTACAGTGACAAGCTGCCGGAGGGGGCGGTGGTGGCAAACCGCATCGGCCGCAACGCACTTCCGGTCGACTACGTGTATCCGCTCGGCGCCGGCCAGGTGCTCGTCCACGGTGGCCTCGATGTCGGTGTCTACCAGGAGGACCCGAACACCTCCGCACGAATCTTTCCTCAGCTGCTCACGTGGCTCGCCCAGCAGGAGGCCCAGGTATGACCACGACCACCGATCCCGTCGCCGAACCCTTCGCCCGCACCGACCGCGCGCCGCGCTCGCGCCGGCGCCTGGCGTTCGTCCACGGCGGCTCGCACTTCCATCTGCAGACGCTGAAGGACCCGGCGGTGATCGCGCATCAGCCCGAGTTCGTCTACCTCGGTGATCTCGCCGACGGGGATCTCGACGCGTTCGACACCGTCGTGCTCGCCGACCGGCTTCATCCCGAACTCGTTCGCAAGCACACCGCGCAGCTCCTCGCGGTACCTCAGCGTGGCGGAACGCTCGTCGTGCTCGGTGAGAACGCCGCCCACACCTGGCTTCCGGGCGTCTCGTGGAGTCCTCGTCCGACCAACTTCTGGTGGTGGCTGGAGGGCTCGGACCCGTTGATCCGTACGCGTAACCCCGAGCACGAGGCGTGGGAGTACCTGTCCACCAAGTCCGTGATCTGGCATCACCACGGGTTGCTGCACAACGAGGCCGACGTCGTGCCGCTCGTGGTCGCGGAGGAGCCCGATGAGACCGGTGCACGCGCCGACGCGGGCGCGATCCTCTACGAGGACACCGTCAGCACGCCGGGCCGGATCATTGCCACCACCATGGACCCCACGTACCACCACGGCAACAACTTCATGCCTGGTTCGACGCGGTTCCTGTACTCGCTTTTGAGGTGGCTGGACAACACCGGCAGCTGATCGTCGGGGAGTGTCTCGGTCGCCAGCACCGGCCATGACTCGTTCCGGTACTCACAAGGACACCGCGGCAACCGCGACGAGGACGAATGCCGCGACGATGATCGCCACCCTGAGGTAGTGGAGGTTGTCCCAGCGTCGAGTCTGTTCGCGCCAGTCTTCTGGATAGGAGTCGACGGTCCAGCTCGCCGATCGGTTGTTGATCGGTACGAGCAACGTGATCGACATGATCACGCTGGCCGCCAGGAGAGCTGCTGCCACGAGTGCTGCGGTCGACGCCGTCGTTCCCCATGTCATTGCGGCGAGCGCGCCGGTGAGGAGCAGCGAGCCGAAGTACCAGAACGGCATCGCCCGGCCCATCATGCGCGCCCCGTGCGATCTGGCCGCCATCGACGCCGGAGCGGGCAGAGCCAGTGTGATCGGATTGATCACGAAGGCGACCGAGAGTTCGACGCCGACCATGAGTCCGACGACGACGGTGGTGATCACTGAGAGAACGGTGGGCATGACGGCTCCTTCTAGCGGCACTAGAATTTCTAGTACTGCTAGACTAGGCCTGGTTGCGACCGCTTGCAATGGAGGAGGGCCGATGGCCGAACAGACCCCGCGCCAGAAGCGCTACGAGGAGCGGCGGCGTTCGATTCTCGAGGCCGCGCGTCGGCGTGCCGACGACGAGGGATGGCCCGCCGTGACCACGAGGCATCTCGCCGAGGCCATCGGGTACTCCCAGCCGGTGCTCTACGGGCACTTCCCGGGAGGCAAGGCGGAGATCATGCTCGCCGTCGCGTTCGAGGGGTTCGTCGAGGTCACGCGACGGTGTCGCGCGGCGCTGAGCGGAGGTGACGGCGGAGGGGCGGTGGCGTCGGTCGCCAACGCGTATCTGGACTTCGGGCGTTCTCATCCCGCCGTCTACGAGGCCATGTTTCAACAGGCCATCGACGCCGAATTCGCCAGTGCTGACACGCCCGCGGACCTGCGGGCGGGGTTCGACGTCCTCGCCGAGGCCATCGGGGATGACGCACACGGAGCCGCGACGGAGACGTTCTGGGCCGCCCTACACGGTATTCACCTGTTGGAACGCGCCGGTCGTATGCGGGCCGAGAATCGTGCGGCGCGTGTGGCAGAGCTGGCGGTGCGGTACGCAAAGCGCTAGTCTCACATGCCCATTGGACGGTCTGGTGATCACACGGCGTCGCTGCGCCGACCCATCTCTTTGACCACCCCGGACGGGTCCCACTGCAGGCGCCCCTTCTGGAAGTCCTGCGCGAGTCCGCCGGTGCCGTTGTCGTACTCGTCGGATATCGGCCAGCCCAGGGGTCCGGTCTCGTGGCCTTCCGCCGCCCAGCGTCTGCCGATGACACCGCGCACCGGGAAACCGTCGTGCCCGTAACGGCGGTACAGGGTTCCGCCTTCGAATGCCTGGATGTCGCCGACGCCGGGCACGACGGTGTGGCGCAGCGTCGGGTAGCCGAGGAATCCGGTCTCGTAGCCGTACTGCGCGTGGGTCTCCATCAGGTGCGCCGGAACGGCCGTAGCCTCGCCGTTCCGCACATCGGGATGCCAGTAGATGGAACCGTTGGCGAACCGGGCGAACCGTCCGATGCCGTCCGCGGTCGGGAGCTCCCCATGTGTGAGCCGGGCGCCGATCCAGGCACGGGCAACGACGGCTTCGGCGTCGATCTCGTTCTCCACGGGTACCGGTGGGCCGCCGGTGATGAGGCGGGCGACCTCGGCCCGGAACGACACCATGTCGAAGTTCGGGTCGATCTTGCCCTCCGACGACCACTCCTTGTGACCGACGCAATCCGACGCGGGTCGGCCGATCCGACGTAGGATCGCCGCACAGCCACGCCGGTAGGCATCCATCTGCGCCGCCGGCCAGGCCTGACCCACGCCGTTGTTCACGCCCTCGATCCCGATGACATGCCAGTTCGCGTTGTCGGTCGGCCAGCCCGGATGGGAACCGGCCCCCGCATGCCACGCCACCCCGACGGCGATCACCCGGAACGTGCCGTCGCGCTCGAGGACGAGTTGCGCGAGAGGCCCCGGCAGGCCAGGCCTCCCGCTCTGCACGACCCGCCAGTCGTCAGGGCCGCCGCCTGCGGTGTGGTGGCACATCACGCCGCGCAGGTCGCGGAAGTCCCCGTGCCCGCGGCCGCGCCAGCCGGCGTGTTCGATCACCTTCAGGCCCTCGGCACGCAACACGTCGGCCAGCCAGATCGGGTCACCGGTCCATGCCACCGGGGTCACCTCCTCGACGCGACTCTCCGAAAGTCCACCGTTTCAATGATTTTCGCTGTTGATTCGAGCCTACGCCGACGTCTGGATCGGTCCGGGGACTCGGACGCGACCGCTGGTCAGCCCCCGGTCGGGCGCGGGCTCTACAGTGGCTGGGTGGTCGAGTCAGCAGTCATCCGGGTGAGTGCGGTGGTCCTTCGGGATTCCACCGGCGCAGTCGTGACCGTGCGTAAGCGCGGCACCACCCGATTCATGTTCCCCGGGGGCAAGCCCGAACCCGGCGAGAGTGCGCTACAGACCGCGATCCGGGAGTGCCGGGAGGAACTCCAGCTCGAGCTCGACCCCTCCCAGCTGCAGCCGCGCGGCGACTATCGGGCCGTCGCCGCCAACGAGGACGGATTCGACGTCGAGGCGGCGGTCTTCGTCTGCTCGACGCCGCTGGATCGGGATGCGGGCGCCTTGAGTCCCGCGGCCGAGATCGCCGAATTGCGCTGGCTGCCGCTCGACGGCTCGGTGTTGCCCTCGGATCTCGCGCCGCTGACCGAGTGTGTACTTCCTGAACTGATGTGAGGATGCATACGCGAACTAG
>NZ_BACI01000115.1 GCF_000225505.1 Gordonia alkanivorans NBRC 16433
AACAAAGCCGAGCGCCACACAAAAAACAAACATCTACATCCATAAAGAATGCACGATGCCAAAAAATGGCATCAGACAATTCATCATCACACTATCGAGTTCTCAAAGAACACACACCCACCAACTACTCACCCCCACAAGGGCTTTCACCAGCAGACTTCGTTCTGACTTTCACCGCCACCCCGTCTCCGGGGCAACTCTTCCAGCTTACCAGACCCAAACCCCGCCCGCAAAATCCGAAGATCCGCGCACCAGGACAGTCCAGCAACCCCACACACCCAGCCCGAGACACCAAGTCTCAAACCAGAAGATCAGGGGCGGCCAACGAAAAACCCGGTCTCCACTCCCCACCAGTCAGACCCTCTCAGGTCCCCCGGGGCGGCGCCGTGGCTCGCTGACTCGACATAAGTTACGCACGTGGGTCGCCAGCGTCAAATCGCCTGGTCAGTAGCTTCGTTCGAGGACCAACAGCGAGGTCGGCGTGCACGCCATGGCGGAAGCCGACCCGCTCTACGGGTGATCCCCTGCTGGGAACCACCCGAGTTGTCCGCCCTCCCCAGGCCGGCGAGCCACGAACCTTGGGCACACATGCAAGAACCCCCGCCCGGGCGTCCCGGGCGGGGGTTCTTGTGTTGGTAGCGGGGACAGGATTTGAACCTGCGACCTCTGGGTTATGAGCCCAGCGAGCTACCGAGCTGCTCCACCCCGCGTTGGTGAAGACAACGTTACACACGCGTTTGTCAGCGACGCAAATCGATTCCGCAACCGCCTGTGACCAGCACGAATACCTGTGATGGCGGTCACCGATGGGGGTAAAGGGGAGGTCACTGCGCCGCCACGTCCGGCAACAGCAGCGCCGACCGTTGTGAGCTGAGTCACTCTCGGGCGTACACTCGGCGCTACCCGATCCGGGCTGACCCACTACCGAGGAGGGAACCATGTCCGCCCATTTCCATCATGAGAGCCATGGCAACCACCCGATGAGTTTCATCGGCTTCGTACTCGCACTTGGCGGCTTCCTGTCCGCGGCGTTGTGGCTGGTCCACATGGCCGCCGGCAACACGGGCCACGCAGTCCTCTTCGCGCTGGTCATGGTCGCCGCGTTCGGTTGCGCGATCTCGATCTTCTACACCATCGGCCACCGGTATCACCACAGCCCGGTTCTGCCGGACAACACCCCGGACGAGAAAGAGCGCTACGTGCGCAAGTATCGCGGCTAGCGATACCCGGCGCAGCAGCGCTCGGCTTCCTTCTCCCGATCGATGCGCCCCTCACCGGGGCGCATCGATCGGATTCTGTCCGGCTAGTTCTGCTCGGGCAGTGATTCGTACTGCGCGACAGCCTTGTTCAGCTGATCGAGGGCCTGGCCGTAGCCGGCGAAGTCGCCCTTGGTCTGCGCATCGCGCAGCGCACCGAGAGCATCCCCGATCGCCTTCACCGCGGCGTCGCGCTCAGGCGTTCCGCCCTGCGGCGGCGTCGGCAGCTGCGGGTTGGTCGTCCCACCCTGCTGCTCGGACTGGTCCGGCGCGCCCTCGGACTGCTGTTCACCTGGAACCACACCGGCGGCCGGCGTGATCCCGACCTGGCGCAGCGCCTCGGCCGTTGTCGGTGCGTAACCGATCCGGGCCTCACGCTCCTTCGGCTCATAGCGGGTGATCACCCGGAAGAGCCGCGGGAAGGCCTCTTCGCCCTGGGCCTGGGCGTACATCGGGACCACGTAGAGGATTCCGTTGTCGCCGACCGGCAGCGTCAGCAGGTTGCCGAACGTGACCTTCGCCGTGTTCTCGAGTGACTTCAGCGACTCGGCGACTCGGCGACTCGACCATCGGTCTTCATCGGGTTGAAGGCCTGCTTCGGTCCCGAACGCTGGCTGTTGCTCGGGAGCTCCTTGACGGTGATCTGCCCGTAGTTCGACGGGTCCGACGAGACGGTGATGTAGGCACCGAGGATCGGCCGGTTGAGTCGGGTGAGCACCGAGGTGAGCTGGAACGATGCCTGCCTGCTCTCCGGATCCGAGGCCACGAAGTAGTACGGTGGCTGATCGAGTCCGCGCTGTTCGGCGTCGGGGCTCGTCGGATCGGAGGGCACCGACCAGAAGTCGTTCGCCTGGAAGAAGGTCCCCGGGGTGTCGACGTGGTAGCGCGTCAGGAGCGCCCGCTGGATCTTGAACAGATCCTCCGGGTACCGGACGTGCTCGCGGAGTGAGGTCTGCTTGTCGAACTCGGCACGCGAGGCGACCGAATCCGGGAAGACCTTCATCCACGTCTTGAGAACCGGGTCCTCGGTGTCGACCTCGTACAGCTGGACGTCACCGGTGTAGGCGTCGACCGTGGCCTTCACCGAGTTGCGGACATACGACACGGTCTTGTTGACCTGCGTGCGTCCGGTCTGTCCGGGATTGAGATCCTGGGCGTCGGCGGTCGCGCTCTGCAGCGACGTCGGCTGCGAGTAAGGGAAGTTGTCGAGGGTGGTGTACCCGTCGACGATCCACTTGATCGAGCCGTCCTCCATGACCGCGGGATAGGTCTTGGAGTCGACGGTCAGCCACGGCGCGACCTGCTTGACGCGGTCCCGCGGGTCGCGGTTGTAGATGATCTTCGACGCCGAGGTGATCTCCCCCGACAGCAGGAAGTTGCGCTCCGCGTACTTGCCCGCATAGAGCAGTCGGCTGAACCAGTTGCTCAGCGGGACGCCCGCCGGGCCCTGGTAGGTGTACTTGGCGTCACCCATGTCGTGCTCGCGGGGTTCGCCGCCCTCGGAACCGACGATCGCATAGTCGGGATCGATCTTGGCGAGCAGCTCACCGAAGTAGATACGCGGCTGCGTCACCTTGATCGGGGCGTCACGCTTGTACGCCTCGGTCTGGTAGTTCGTGGTGTCGCTGACGTAGTAGAACGGGTCGCCACCACCGTCGATGTCGTTCTCGTCGACCGACTCGTTCACCCGGTTCGCCGGCGCGGCGACGAAGCCGTTGCCGTGCGTGTACACGAGATGCTTGTTCAGCCAGTTCTGCTGGTTCTCGAGGTACCGACTCGGGTCGAGTTCACGCACGGCGACCACGAAGTCGCGGAGTTCGCCGTCGATCTTGTAGCGGTCGACCGCGAGCTGGGTCGGGAAGCCGTAGAAGTTCTGCCGCTGCTGCTGCTGGATGAACGTCGGCGAGACCACGTTCGGGTCGAGGATGCGCACGTTCGACAGCGTCGGGATGTCGCTGTTGACGAGCGCGGGGTTCGCCGGCTGGGCCGTCCAGTCCTTCTGCGTGATGACCTTGTCCGGCCCGATGCCGTAGGCCTCCCGCGTGGAGTTGATGGCCCGCTGGATGTACTCGGCCTCCTTCTGGGCAGCGTTCGGCTTCACCGAGAACTGCTCCATGGTCAGCGGCCAGCCCACGCCGATCAGCAGTGCCGAGAACAGCATCAGCACGGTTGCGAGGGCAGGGATACGAAGGTCACGCAGCACGACGGCGGCGAAGAAGGCGACGGCACAGATGATCGCGATCGCCATCAGGATGAGCTTGGACGGCAGCACCGCGTTGATGTCGGTGTAACTGGCGCCCGGGAAGATCTCGGACTTCCGCGAACTCGACAGCAGGTTGTAACGGTCGAGCCAGTACGCCGCCGCCTTGAGCAGCAGGAAGGTCCCGGCCAGGACCGCGAGCTGGATGCGGGCGGCCATGGTGACCGATCCCCCGCCCTGACCGAGTCGGATGCCGCCGAAGATGTAGTGGGTGACCAGGTTGGCCAGGAACGCCACGACGACCACGACGAACAGCAGGTTCAGCACGAACCGATAGAACGGCAGGTCGAAGGCGTAGAAGCCGATGTCGAGGTTGAACTGCGGGTCCTTCTGACCGAACGGGGTCCCGTGCAGGAACATCTGGACCGTGGCCCAGGAACCCTGCGCGACGAGACCGGCGAGTGCGCCGATGATCAGGGCCGGCAGCACCGCGAACCAGCGGACCTTGGTCATGACGGCGGTCCGGTAGCGCGCGAGCGGGTCGTTGGGGCCCGCGGTCGGCACGAAGACCGGCCGTGACCGGTACGCGAGGGCGACCGCGGCGAAGACGATCACGCTGACGACGAGCGTCGTGATCAGGAAGAGGATGACGCGGGTCCAGATGACCGTGCTGAACACGCTCGAATACCCGACGTCGCGGAACCACAGCCAGTCGGTGGCAAGACCGATCAGTCGTGGTCCGATGAGCAAGAGGACCAGCACGGCAACGCCTAGTCCGATGACGATCTTGCTCCTGCGTGACAGTGTCGGCATTCCTGCCGGCCCTCGGACGCCCACCAGACCCACTCTCCAAAGCTCTCAATCCGGACAACGCCCTGCGTGACGAGCAGCCTGGGCGTGGTGCCCACTGTACTGGCACCACCCGGGTGCCGATCACACTCGGGCTTCGGGACAACGATCCGGGGTCGGAACGGGTTCCCCGGGGTCGTGGTACGGGCCTCGTCGGGGCAAGATGGGCGGGTGTCCGACCCCAAAACACCCCCTTCGACGCCCCGCGGTTTCTCCACCGACGACCTCGGGAGCGCGCTGAGCGAGATCCTCGACCACGTCGACGCCGCGGGCTGGGGCCAGGAGCCGTCGGTGTTCGCCCTCGCACCGACCGCGGTCCTGGCGCAGCAGGCACCGGACGTTCTCGGAGACGGCGCCGATTCCGTCCTCACGCCGATCGAGCAGGAGTGCCCCGACCTCGACGCGTTCCTCGCCTCGGCGGTCTGGCCGGAGGCGGTCGCCGGCGCCGCGGTGGCCATCGAGATCGTGGTCGCTCCCCCGGCGCCCGGCGATGACGGCACGCCGCGCTACGTCGTGGACGGAACCGACCCCGCGCAGGCGATTCGGATGGCGCGTCGGAGCAGGCGCGTCTGGTGGCGGGCGTGCTGCGCGGCGGCCCGGACCTCGCGATCATGCGGCTACGCCATCAGCCCGGCGAGGAGATCGAGACCCTCACGCATCCGCAGCTCGGGACCGAGCTGCGCGCGGCGCTCGCCGGTACCTTCACTCCCGACGACCCCGGGGCCTGAACCGCCGGACCGAGTTCGGCCGACTCAGCAGGTCGGGGCAGGACGACCTTCGCCGACCGCATCCAGCGCCTCGACCGCGCCGTCGAGCGTCTCGACCTTCACCAGTTCGAGGCCGTCGGGACGGTCGGAGACGGCCTCCGCACAGTTGCGGGCCGGGACGAGGAACACCGTGGCACCGGCGTCGTGCGCGGCTCGGGTCTTGTGGGTGATGCCGCCGATCGGCCCGACGTCCCCGTCTGCGGTGATCGTGCCGGTTCCCGCGATGAACTTGCCGTGGGTCAGTTCGCCCGGGCTCAGCTGATCGATGACCGACAGCGCCAGCATCATGCCCGCCGACGGCCCGCCGATGTCGCCGACGGTGTAGGTGACCTTCAGCGACGGGTCGGCATTGGCGACCTCGGCCGCGACCCCGAGGAATCCGGCCTTCGCGTCGTCGGGATGCGCGGTGAGCGTGACGCTCACCGTCTGCGGCGTGCCCTGTCGCACGATCTCCAGCGGCAGCACCGTGCCCGGCGGGTTCTTCGAGACGACGTCGCGCAGTTCCTCGCTCGTCTCGACCTCGACGCCCCCGGCCCGGGTGACCACGTCACCGGCCTGCAGGAGACCGGCCGACGGGCCCTCGGCGCCCACACCGGCGATCCGCAGGACCGTGGGACGGTCGAGGAAACGCAGCGCCGCGACGGTGGCGTTCTCCTCCGATCCGGTCATCTGCAGGGCGTTCTCCTCCTGCACCTGCTCGGTGGTGCGGTCCGGCGGATACACCTCGTCACGTGGGGTCAGCGCGTACTTCCCGGACAGCCACATGCCCAGTGCGTCGAAGAGTGTGAGCCCGTCGCTGACCGACACCGTCGTCAGGTTGAGGTTGCCGGTGGTCTTGTCGACGGGGGCACCATCGATCTGTACGACCCTGCGTTCGACGACCTTGCCGTCCTGCTCGACCTTCGTCATGCCCAGCGTGTTCAGCGTCGGACCGGGACCGAGCGCGGCGTAGGGCACCTGCACCTGCGTGCCGACGACGAGCAACGCCAGCAACACCAGGGCACTGACCGCAGCGGTGGCGATCCGGCGGAAGCGAGGGCTCGAACTCATTCCGCACACGATAGTGCCCCGACCTCCGGGGACGGTCCCGGCGTCGCTACGCGCACGGCGAACATCCGACGCCGTGAACGCGCCTGTCCGGGCGGTACGGTGGACGTATGAGTGATCTGCCCTTCGGCTTCTCGGCGTCCGGCAACGGCGACGACGACCGCGACAAGAACAGCGGCGACAAGGACAAGCCGGGCGACAACCCCGGCAACCCCTTCGGTGGCGCCAACCCGTTCGGATTCGCAATGGGCGGACAGGGTTCCGGCGGCGGCCAGGGCTTCGGCGACTTCGACCCGTCGAACCTCGACCCGAACATGCTCGGCCAGATGTTCTCCCAACTCGGCAGCATGTTCAGCGGTATGGGCGCCGGGATGGCCGGTGGCGGCGGCGGTCCGGTGAACTATCAGGTCGCCACCAATCTCGCCCGCCAGCAGATCGGTTCGTTCACACCGATCCTGGAGAAGGAGATCTCGGCGTCGGCCGATGCCGTGCGACTGGCCGACGTCTGGCTCGACGACGCGACGACCTTCCCCAGTGGCGTCACCCAGACCGTCGCGTGGACCCCGGTGCAGTGGCTCGAGGAGTCGATGGACACCTGGAAGGGTCTGTGCAACCCGGTCGCCGAGCAGCTCGCGCGCACCTGGCAGGACAACCTCCCCGCCGAGGCCGCGCAGTTCGCCGGCCCGATGCTGGGCATGCTGACGCAGATGAGCGGAATGGCCTTCGGGACGCAGCTCGGCCAGGGTCTCGGTCAGCTCGCCAAGGAGGTGCTCACCTCCACCGACATCGGTCTGCCGTTGGCACCCGAGGGCATCGCGGTCCTGCTCCCCGAGGCGATCGCGAAGTTCGCCGAAGGTCTGGAGCAGCCCGGCCAGGAGATCATCGTCTTCCTCGCCGCGCGCGAGGCCGCGCACGTCCGGCTCTTCACGCACGTCGGCTGGTTGCGTCAGCGCCTGTTGTCGACGGTCGAGGAGTACGCACGCGGGATCAGCATCGACTTCAGCGGGATCACCGACGCCACGGCGAACATCGATCCCACCGAACTGCTGTCGGATCCGTCGAAGCTCGAGGAGCTCATCAGCTCGTCGACGTCGTTCGAGCCGACCACCACGCCCGAGCAGAAGGCCGCGCTCGGCCGCCTCGAGACGCTCCTGGCTCTCGTCGAGGGCTGGGTGGAGCAGGTCGTGACCCGGGCACTCGGCGACCGCATCCCGAGCACCGGCGCACTGACCGAGACCATCCGCCGACGCCGCGCTTCGGGCGGCCCCGCCGAGCAGACCTTCGCGACCCTCGTCGGCCTGGAACTGCGTCCGCGCAAGGTGCGTGAGGCATCAGAGCTGTGGCGCCGGGTCTTCGAGGCCACCGATCTGTCGACCCGCGACGGCGTCTGGGCGCACCCCGACCTGCTGCCCGACTCCGACGATCTGGACAACCCGGCCGCATTCATCGACCGTCTCCTGCACAAGGACACCGAACTCGACGACGCCATCGCGCAGCTCGAGAAGTCTCTCGCCGAACAGGACGACACCGAGTCCGGGGACGACGGGCCGAACGGACAGAGCGGTCAGGCCGGCTCATAACTCCACAGTCGACGCCGTACGCGCCCATGTTGTGGATAACCGGCCCGACCGACCTCGGCGAGGTGTTTTCGCTGGCAGAGTTGCGTCATGTCCATCACGGTCCCGCGCATCCGGCCGGGAACATCGATCCTGGTGCGGCCTGGCAACCGGGTGCATGTGGGGATCGATCCGGCCGGCAGCGTGATCATCGAGCTCGACGACGCGATCTCGGCGCATTCGGTCGCGGCGATGCTGCGGACGCTGGAACGCCCGTGCACGCCGGAACTACTCATCCGTCGGGCGTCGGCGGCCGGGCTCGCCGACGACGAGATCCGGACGCTCCTCGACGGTCTGACCGCGGCCGGGCGGACGATCACGGGTGGCGAGGCCGACACATCGTCGGCGAGTCCGGATCCGACCGAGTTCCGGATACAGATCCACGGTCAGGGACCTTTGTCGGATCTCTTGGGTGCGTCCTTGCGGGCGCAGGGCCTGCACGTCCAGCGGACGATGCGCCGACGCGCCGACGGCTCGCTCGACACCGTCGACACCAGACTCGTGATCCTCAGCGACTTCCTCGTCCACGACCCACGGGTCGTCTTCGCCCTGACGAGGGCCCGGATTCCGCATCTGCTGGTCCGGGCGCGCGACGGCGTCGGGATCGTCGGCCCTCTCGTCCTGCCGGGACTGTCGAGCTGTCTGATGTGCGCCGATCACCATCGCTCGGACGCCGACCCGGAATGGCCGATGATGGCGGTGCAGCTCATCCGCGCGCCCGGCGATCCCGACCCCGCAATCGTGCGGCCTACCGCCGCGATCGCGCACGGGCAGATCGAACGTCTGGTCACTGCGCTGCGTCGGCCCTCCCCCGCCGCAGCGCGGGGCACGCCGCAGTTGTTGAATCAGGTATTGGAGTTCCGCGATGATCCTGTGCGAGTGGACCGCCGAGAATGGTTACCCCACCCAAGCTGCGATTGTCGTGCGATGCGAGACGAACAGCTCAAGTCGTCTATTGTGTGACGCGGAAAGGATGCTATGACCGACATCACTCGGGGGCAGGGTCGTCGCAACGCGAAGTTGGCTTCTCTCCCCATCGGTATGGCCGGACGTGCGGCGGCGGGGCTCGGCAAGCGCATGGTCGGCAAAGACAAGGACGAGGTCAACCA
>NZ_BACI01000114.1 GCF_000225505.1 Gordonia alkanivorans NBRC 16433
CCCGCGTACCCGTTCCGGTCGCGGCGTCGGCGGTGCGGCCTCCCGCGTCGGCTCCGGCGACGGTGGTGGCTGCCCGGCCGGGTGTGCCCGGTGTCGCGGCGACCGTCGTCGTCACCGCACCGGCGGGAGGCGGCGTCGCCTCCCCGGTGGATCCGACCAGACCCGTCCCCACCGACAGTCCGGTGGCCGAGACCAGCACCAGCGCCGCGGCGCCTGCCGTGATCAGGATTCCTCGCCGCCGCCGGGACAGGCGAGGCGCCGGAGTCGTCACCGGGGTACTGGGAGCGGGCTCGATTTCCCGCAGCGGACGCTCCCCCGGCGACGGTGCGGGCACCAGCCCCGGGATCTCGGCGGTCGGCTCGGTCGCGGCGGAGTCACGCGCGCCGAGCGCCGCCATGCCGAGCAGGGCTGCTCCGGCGGCGGAAGCCGATCCGGGTTGGGGGTCGAGGAGGACCGGGACGCGCAGGGTTGCCGACAGCATCTCGGTGACGAGCGGGATGGACGCGCCCCCTCCGCCGAGGATGATCGCCGTGACGGGGACCGGGTGTCCTCCCGGCTGGTCGGCCCCCGCACTCGCGATGGCTTCGCGGATCAAGGCCACCGATTCCGTGATCGGTCCCCGGACCAGGTCCTCGACGTCGTCGCGGACGAGTCGGGCGACGGTGGATACCTCCCCCACCCGGACGTCGACGACCGCGTCGGTGTCGACCGACAGGGCTTCCTTGGCTCCGCGGCAGTCGGTGCGGAGCCGGGTCAGATCGTCGAGCACCGACGAGGCACGGCCGGGATCGGCGAGTTCGGCGTCGACACCGGTGACCCGCAACGTGTGTGCCAGCAGGAGCCGGTCGAACTCGTTCCCGCTGACCGAGTCGAGGCGCAGCGGCCGACTCACCACACGGGGTTCATCGCCGGTGGCGAGCACGGTGACGGTGAGCGCGGACGCGCCGAGGTCGTAGCCGATCACGAGGCCCTGACCGAAGGCCCCCTCGCTGTGTTCGACGGCTGCCAGCGTCGCCCGGGACTCCGGTATCCAGCTGATCTCGCCCGTCGGCACGTCGTCCCGCGCGCGGAGGGCAGCGTGGGCCTCGTCGACCGCTTGCGACGTCCACGTGTCGGGATGCACGACGGTCAGGTGATCGACGGTGTCGGTGAGCTCGAGTCGGGTGAGCAGGGCGGCGACCGCCTCTGCGTGGATCTGCGCGGCGGGCCGGCTCTGTCCGCGGTCGTCGAGTACCGGCACCGGATCGCCGACACGGTCGAGGAAGTCGCCGGAACCCACCAGGCCGGCGGTCCCGACCGAGAGCGAGTTCTCCCACGAGTGTTCCGAGGCGACGACCGCGACACTGTTCGCGCTCCCGACCTTCACACCGATCGTGATGCCCATGTCGGTCAACTCCTGTTCCCACCCGCGGGGGTGGTCGATGGCGATCACCTGCCGCTCGCGCAGCGTGGATGTTCGTCTGATGGCGCGTGCCGCGACCGATGCCGGCGCTGCACTTCACTGAGTGTGTCGCGGGCCATGACCCGGCCGTTAGCGTTTCGGCCGCGATTAGGGGAAAACTCCCCTGCCCCCTACCGACATCGCCACCCCCGGGGTCTGCCCCCTATTCACCGGGTCCCCGACAGGACTAGGGATTTGCCCCGATGTCCCGGAGCGCGCCACTGCCTAGCGTCGAACTCGACACGGGATCGAACTGCGATCTCTCCGACGCAAGGAACGACGCCATGCCGACCAATGCGGTACTCGACTTCATCCTCGGTCTGCTCCGCGACGAGGACGCGTTCAACAGCTACTGCGGTGATCCCCAAGCGGCGATCGACCGCGCCGGGCTCACCGGGATCACGCCCGCCCACATCTCGGCCGCGGCTCCGCTCGTCGCCGACTCCGGCCTGGCTGCCGGTGGCGCCGCCGGTGGCGGCCTGGTTGGTGCCATCGGTGCCGGCGGGGGGTCGATCGGCGGTGCCGTCGGAGGTGGGGCGAACGCCGGGGGCGGGATCGGGTTCGGTCTCGGCGGGCTGGGCCTCGGAGACATCAACCTCGGCGGGGGCGGCATCGGCCTCGGAGGCGTGAACCTCGGTGGCGTGAACCTCGGCGGAATCGGCCTGGGCGACTTCGACTTCGGCGGGCTCCTCGGCGGTATCGGGCTCGGGGGCGTCGACCTGTCCGGCCTTTCCCTCGCCGACCTGGACCTCGGCGGTATCGCCTTCGGTGACCTGGACCTGGCCGGCCAGCTGGCCGTCGCCCTCGGTGCGGCCCTGTCCGCCGGGCTGGGCGCCGGAGGTGCCGTGGCCGCACAGTTCGGCGCCACCCTGGGCGCCGCCCTCGACACCGTGGTCGCCGGCGGCCTCGAACTCGGTGCGGGCGCCGGCCCGGTGATCGCCGGTGCGCTGGCCGGCGCGATCGACGCCGAAGGTGCGCTGATCGGTCAGCTCGGCGCATCGCTCGACGCCCTCCTCGCCGCGGGCGCCGGCCTGGGACTCGGAGGCGGACTCGCCGCCCAGTTGTCGTCGGCGCTCGGTGCGGGCGGCGAACTCGCGGGCGAGTTCGGCGCGACCCTCGGCGGACTGCTCGGCGCCACCCTCGGTGCCGGCGGGGCGCTCGGCGCCGATCTCGCCACCGCGCTCGCCGCCGGACTCGGTGCGGGCGGCGCCATCTCCGCGGTCCTCTCCGGCGCGCTCGGCCTCGATGCCGACCTGTCGGCCGACCTGACCGCCGCCCTCACCTCGACGCTCGACGCCGCCGGTGACCTGTCCGCGACGCTGTCCGGACTACTCGACGCGCAGGCCGTCGCCGACCTGTCCGGTGAGCTCGGTGCGACCCTGACCGGCGCCCTCGGCTCGACCCTGGCGGCGGGCGGTTCGGCCGCCGCGTCGGTCGGCACCGCTCTGGGCGTTGCTCTGACCTCCACCGCTGCCGCGGCCGGCGGATTGGCGCTGACCGGTGCGGCGGGTGCGAACGCGGTTCTCGGCGGTGCGCTGACCGCCGCTCTCGGAGTGGGCGGGGGCGCCCAGGCGGGTCTCGCGGCGACCCTGGAATCGGTGCTGGCCGCCGGTGGTCTGGTCGACCTCGACGCGGTCCTCGCCGCGGGTGGCGACCTGGGAGCGACCGTCGCCGGCGCGCTCACCGCAGGCCTCGAAGCCGGTGGCGATGCCGCGGGCGCCCTGGGCGCCGCACTAGGCGGCACCCTGGCCGCCGCGCTGGACGGCGGCCTCGCGGCCGATCTGACCGCCGGACTCGGCGCAGGACTCGAGACCGGCCTGGGACTGGGCGCGGGACTCGGCAGCGTCTTCGAGGGCTCCGTCGGGGGCGCCCTCGAAGGCGGGCTGAACGTGGTCGGCGGTCTGGGCGGCGAGCTGGGTGGCGCACTCGGCGGGCTGCTGTCGGCGGGCGTCGGTCTGGACACCGCGCTGAGCACCGTGCTCAGCGGCGTCCTGGGAGCAGCTGCCGGTGCCGATCTCGGGGCCGCGCTGGGCGGGGCTCTGGGACTCGGCGGCGTACTCGGCACCGACCTGACCGGTCTCCTCGACGCAGGCCTCGCCACCGACCTGGCCGCCCAGTTGGGTGCCGCACTGGGTGGCGGAGGCGATCTCGCTGCAGAGCTCGGGGCCGCGCTCGGCGGTGTGCTCGGTGCGACCGCGGGTATCGACGGCATCCTCGACGCCGCTGCGGGTGCCGGTCTCGGTGTCGGCGAGCTACTGGCAGGTGACCTCGGTGGGGCGCTCGGTGTCGACGGCGCCCTGATCACCCAGCTCGGCGGGGCGCTGGACGCCGCGCTCGGGGCGGGCGCCGATCTGGGCCTGGTCACCGAGACGGCCGGCGACCTCACCGCCACGCTGGGAACGGTCCTGGGGGCCGGCGGTGACGTGGGAGCCGACCTCGGCGCATCACTCGGCGCCGTCCTCGGTACCGCGCTG
Source organism: Gordonia alkanivorans NBRC 16433 (assembly GCF_000225505.1). Classification (GTDB taxonomy): domain Bacteria; phylum Actinomycetota; class Actinomycetes; order Mycobacteriales; family Mycobacteriaceae; genus Gordonia; species Gordonia alkanivorans. The sequence continues at coordinate 3,916 of NZ_BACI01000114.1, forward strand.
ACCGGCGACCTCGGTGGCGACCTCGTCGGACGGCTGGCCGGCGGAGCGGACCTGGGCGGTGCGCTGACCAGCACGCTGAGCAATGCGCTCGACGTCGACCTCGCGGCCACCAACGGCTTGGTCACCACGCTGGAATCGACACTGCAGGCCACGGGCGGTCTCAACGGGGCGCTGACCGGTGAACTCGGCGCGGTGCTCAACCCGAGTCTCGTGATCTCGCCCGAGGACGGCATCAGCGTGGGCGGCCCGATCCTGGCCGGCGGACTGACAGGCGGTGCCGTCGGTGACGTCACCGGCGGCCTCGAGACGGGACTCGGCGGCGGACTCGCCGGACTCGGGACGACGCTGGAGTCGGGGCTCGGTTCGACCCTCGGTGGCGATCTCGGACTCGGCGGCGATCTCGGACTCGGCGGTGGACTCGGACTCGGCGATGGCCTGGGCCTCGACAGTTCGCTCCCCGCGGATGTCACCGGCGACCTGGCGACCGCCGTCTCCGGCGGTGCTGCCACTGTCGGCGGCGACGCGACCGCTGCCGTCGACTCGACGCTGGGGGGCACCCTCGGCGCGACGACCGACGCAGTCGGGAACCTGGGCGGCGACCTTCCGGGCGACCTCTCGGGCAGCCTGACCGGCGGACTCACGGGCGGTGGCGAAGCCGGTGGCGGCGTCGACCTCGGCGGCGACGCGCACGCCGACGCCGGACTCGGTGGCGCCCTCGACTCGACGGTCGGTGGTGTCGTCGACACGACGAGCGGCCTCACCGGAGGGCTGACCAGCGGGCTGACGGGTGGTTTGACCGGAGGTCTCACCGGCGGGTTGGGAGCCGACTCGGATGCCGGTACCACCGCATCCGGAGACGTCGACGCCGGACCGGACGCCGGCTGACCCCGGACCCGACGGCTTCGCCCCGGCATCGCCCGACGCCAGTACCTCACTGGACGCGGACGGTGCCGGGGCCGACCTCGTCTCCGCGGTGCGCACCGGACACCTCCCCAATGCCGACCGCGTGCGCCGACTCAGAACTACCGTGAGGACACCATGACAAGTTTCCCCGCCGAGAACCCGCCCGCCAGACGGACGGGCGATGTCGCGCGCGCCCCTGCGACCGGCACCCAGGCAACACCGTCGACGATCGGCGATCTGCTGAGCACGATGTCGGAGGTGGCCCGCGAGGCCGGGCGAACCGACCTCGTCACCCGCCTCGACGGCGCGCGGACCCGCGTCTCCGACCCCCGCCTGCGAATTGTCGTGGTGGGACAGCTCAAACAGGGCAAGAGCCACTTCGTCAACGCTCTGCTGGACCTCGACGTGTGCTCGGTGGGAGACGACGAGACGACCGCGGTGCCGACCGTCATCTCGCACGCTCTGCAGCCCACGGCCCACCTCGTCGTCGACGGTCCGTCCGCCGACAATCGCATCCCGGTCCCGATGGACGCGATCGGTGCGGTCACCCCCGATTCGCCCCTCGCCGGTGGCCGTGAGGTGCTGCGACTGGAGATCGGTGCGCCCGGCCCGCTGCTGGCGGACGGGCTCGTCCTCGTCGACACCCCCGGCGTCGGCGGCCACGGACACCCCTACGCCGCAGCCACTTTGGGCATGGTCGCCGCCGCCGACGCAGTACTGGTGCTGTCGGACGCCAGCCAGGAGTTCACCGCGCCGGAGATGTCCTTCCTCCAGCAGGTGATCGGGCTGTGCCCGACCGTCGCCTGCCTGCTCACGAAGACCGACCTGTACCCGCACTGGCGGGCCGTTGCCGACGCCGACCGCTCGCACCTCCAGGCCGCCGGCATCGACATCCCCTTGTTGCCGGTGTCATCGGTACTGCGTTCTCATGCGCTGCGCCTGGGCGACGAACAACTCAACGCCGAGGCCGGTTTCCTCGACCTCTACCGATACCTCCGCGATCACGTGGTTGCGACCGCCCAACAGGCGACCCGCGGAGCGGTGGCCACCGATCTCCGCGTGGTCAGCGAGCATCTCGCCCTCACCCTGGGCAGCGAACTGGCCGCACTCCGCGATCCGGACACCGCGAACAAAGCCGTCCGGGCGCTCCACGAGGCCAAGGCCGACGCTGAGGCGATGCGACGGCAATCGGCGCAGTGGCAGCAGACCCTGGCCGACGGGGTCGCCGACCTCGCCGCCGACATCGACCACGATCTCCGCGACCGGCTCCGCGCGGTCACCCGCGAGGCCGAACGCGCCATCGACGAGGGCGATCCGGGCGTCGACTGGGAGCAACTCTGCGAGTGGCTCACCGATCAGACGGCAACGGTGATCGGCGACAACTTCGTCTGGGCTCACGAGCGGTCAGTCTGGCTGGCCGAACGGGTGGCCGATCATTTCGCGGCCGCCGGGCAGAGCTCCCTTCCCGACTTCGACGTCGCCGATCTGACCGGTGTGCTCGACTCGGTGTCCGAACTCGCCGAACTCGACAGCGGCAAGGTCGGGGTCACACAGAAACTCCTGATCGGTATGCGAGGGTCGTACGGCGGCGTGCTGATGTTCGGGCTCATCTCGACGATGGTCGGCATGGCCCTGATCAACCCGGTGTCGGTGGGCGCGGGACTCCTGTTGGGCACCAAGGCCTACCGCGACGACAAACAGGCGAAGGTACTCGAACGCCGAGCCAAGGCGAAGGTGGCGGTGCGGGCGTTCACCGACGACGTCAGTTTCCAGGTGGGTAAGGAGTCCCGGGACCGGTTGCGGGTGATCCAGCGCGTGCTGCGCGACCACTTCAGCTCGGTCGCCGAGCAGACCGCTCGCTCCATCTCCGAATCCCTCAGTGCCGCGCAGTCCGCGGCGACCTCGACCGATTCCGAACGGACCCGTCGCGCCGCCGAGCTCGAGGCCCGGCTGTCGGCGGTCGCCGCGCTGCGCAAAGCCGCCGACCACTTCGACCCTGACCAGATCGCGCCCGCTCACCCCGCACCGGCCCAACCGAAGGTCGGTCGCCACGCTGCCGGACAGGCCCACTGATGGCCGGCATCGATCGTGCGCGTGCGCTTCTCGATGCCGCTCGTGGCGCCCTGGCCGACGAACCTCATGTCCAGGCCGAACTCGATCTCTGTGAGCACCGGATGTATCAACCGGTACGGGTCGCGCTGGCGGGATCGTTGAAAGCCGGGAAGTCGACCCTGCTCAATGCGCTTGTCGGACAGGACATCGCGCCGACCGATGCCACCGAGTGCACGCGGGTCGTGACCTGGTACCGCAGCGGACGGTCGCCGTCGGTGACCGCACACGTCGACGACGGTCGAGCCGTACCGATCCCGGTGACCCGTGTCGACGGACGCCTGGGCTTCGACTTCGGACGCCTCACCGCCGATCGCGTGGATCATCTCGACGTCGAATGGCCCGCCCGCGCACTGCAATCCACCACGATCGTGGACACACCGGGCACCGCGTCGCTGTCGACGGAGCTGTCCGACTCCACGATCCGCCTACTCGCGCCCCGGGCCGGCGAGCACCGGGGCCAGTCGGGGGTCGACGCGGTCGTCTACCTGTTGCGCTCTCTCACCGCCACGGACACGGGCATGCTGCGACGCATCGGCACCGCGATCGGCGGTTCCTCGGGTCCGCTGGGGGTGATCGGCGTCGTGTCCCGCGCCGACGAGCTGGGCGCCGGCCGGATGGACGCGATGATCTCCGCGCAGCAGATCGCGGGCCGCTTCGCCGGTGAACTCGAGCGAACGGGCCTCTGCCAGGCGGTGGTCCCCGTCGCGGGGCTGCTCGCCTTGGCGGCCCGGACGCTGCGCGAGGTCGAGTTCCGTGCGCTGGCACAGCTGGCCTCGACGCCGGGACCGGAGCTCGAGGCGGCGCTGCTGACAGTCGATCGTTTCGCCCGGCCCGACATCCTGCCCGGCATCCCCGCCGGTCTCCGGCGTTCGCTGGCCGAGCGTTTCGGCGTCTTCGGAATCCGGCTGGCGGTCACGCTCATCCGGTTCGGTGCGACGTCGTCGGCCGACCTGGCCGCGGAACTCCTCGATCGCAGCGGTCTGCCGGAGTTGAGTGCCATCATCGACACCCAGTTCGCCCAGCGCGCAGACGAACTCAAATCCCATTCGGCACTGGTCACTCTCGATCACCTGCTGGCGGCGTCCGCGTCGACGCAGGCGGCGCAGCTGCGGGTGTCGGTCCGGCGCGAACTCGCCGACGTGCACGGATTCCGCGAACTTCGACTCCTCACCAGCATCCGCGGCGGCGGTCTCGACCTTCCTGCGGACCAGATCGCCGACCTCACCCGGTTGATCGGCGGCTCGGGGATCGATCCCTCGACACGTCTGGGTGTCCCCGCCGGGACGGATGAACCGACGATTCGTGCGTCGGCGATCGAGGCCGCTCGCACGTGGCGCTCCCTCGCCGGCCACCCGCTGATCACACCGGCCGTCGCGTCTGCCTGTCAGGTGGCCGTCCGGAGCGCCGAGGGCATCGTCGCGCGCCTCTACGAGGCAGGGTCGCACACCGGGACAAGCGGTTTCAGCGCAGGGATGTACTCACCGCGCGGGTGAACGCGGCCCCGGTGGCGACCAGCGCGATCACCGCCGCAGCCGTCGGCGCCCACAGCGCCGGGGTGGGCAACCCGGCGTCGCCGAGCCCTGCCGACGACGGTCCGACGGTGAGGTGGAAACCTACCGCGCCGGCGGTCGCGACCAGCGCCCCGACCGTCAGGAGCGTCCGCCCCGATCGTCGGCCGTTCCAGAGTCGGACGGCTCCCGTCACACCGAGCACCACGACGACCAGGGCGACACCCGCGCCGATGAGCAGCGATACGTCGACCGCGCGCCCGGCGTCGGTGCCGCTGTCGGGATGTTCGCGGATCAGATCGGCGGCCAGGACCGCGCGGATGTCGTCGAGCGACGCCACGATCAGCAGCACGGTGACCACGGTCAGCGCCACGGTGACGATCCACCCGAGGACGACCCAGCGGGCGGCGCCGGCGCGTTCGGTAATCCGCTCCGGCCGCATGGGGGTGACAGCCACGCGGGGTCGAGGTGGTGGGGCATCGCCGGGCATCGACATGCTCTGATCGTATGCGCTCGACGACGTCTGTCCGGGAAACCGAGAATGCGTCGTGAGTATCGGTTTCCGATACTCACGACGCATTCTGTGGACTGGCCGGTCAGGGCCCGGCGGTCGCGCCCGTCAAGGGTGGCGACGCGGCGAGGAGTTGGTTCTCCTCCTCGGTGAAAGCTCGCGCCCGCGAGAGGAATCGAACGCCCTCGGGCGCTTCCAGACTGAACCCGGCACCGCGCCCCTTCACGACGTCGAGGATGAGCTGCGTGTGCTTCCACAGCTCGAACTGGTCACCGTTGATCCAGACCCGCACTGCCGGAATGGGTTCGGGGAGTTCGATCTCGCCGACCAGCACGTCGCGCTGGCCGACCCGGTACTCCCCCACCGGATAACACATCGGGGCCGAGCCGTCACAGCATCCACCGGACTGGTGGATCATGAGTCCGCCGTGCAACTCCGACAACTTGGTCAGGAGCTGCACGGCGGCGTCTGTGGCGACCACCCGATCAGGAGCAATCTGTTCGGTGGTCATTCTCAATCACCTTCTGTGGGTTGGTGAGTGGCTCAGAAGAAGCCCTTCGCGTTCTGAGCGTAGCCGACCAGGAGGTTCTTGGTCTGCTGGTAGTGCTCGAGCATCATCAGGTGGTTCTCGCGACCGATGCCGGACTGCTTGTAGCCGCCGAAGGCAGCGTGTGCCGGGTAGTCGTGGTAGGTGTTGGTCCACACACGACCGGCCTGGATCTCGCGGCCCGCACGGTAGGCGGTCGCACCGTCGCGGCTCCACACGCCGGCACCGAGGCCGTACAGGGTGTCGTTGGCGATGTGCATGGCGTCGGAGAAGTCCTTGAAGGTGGTGACCGCGAGGACCGGGCCGAAGATCTCCTCCTGGAAGATGCGCATCTTGTTGTTGCCCTGGAAGACCGTCGGCTTGATGTAGAAGCCGCCGGACAGGTCGCCACCGAGATCCGCGACCTCGCCGCCGGTGAGCACCTGGGCGCCCTCGTCGCGACCGATGGCCAGGTACGACGAGATCTTCTCGAACTGGTCGTTCGATGCCTGTGCACCCATCATGGTGTCGGTGTCGAGCGGGTTGCCCTGCTTGATCTTCGAGACGCGGTCGACGGCCTTGGCGATGAACTCGTCGTAGATGTCCTGCTGGATCAGCGCGCGGCTCGGGCAGGTGCACACCTCGCCCTGGTTGAGCGCGAACATCGAGAAGCCTTCCAACGCACGGTCGAGGAAGCCGTCGTCGGATGCCATGACGTCGTTGAAGAAGATGTTGGGGCTCTTGCCACCGAGCTCGAGGGTGACCGGGATCAGGTTCTCCGACGCGTACTGCATGATCAGGCGTCCGGTGGTGGTCTCACCGGTGAAGGCGATCTTGCGGATGCGGTTGCTCGAGGCGAGGGGCTTGCCGGCCTCGACGCCGAATCCGTTGACCACGTTGAGAACACCGGCGGGCAGCAGGTCGCTGATGAGGCTCACCAGGTAGAGGATCGACGCCGGGGTCTGCTCGGCGGGCTTGAGCACCACCGCGTTGCCGGCGGCGAGAGCCGGGGCGAGCTTCCAGACGGCCATGAGGATCGGGAAGTTCCACGGGATGATCTGGCCGACGACGCCGAGCGGCTCGTGGAAGTGGTACGCCACGGTGTCTTCGTCGATCTCCGAGATCCCGCCCTGCTGGGCGCGCAGCGCACCGGCGAAGTAGCGGAAGTGATCGATAGCGAGCGGGATGTCGGCGGCGAGCGTCTCACGGACGGCCTTGCCGTTGTCCCAGGTCTCGGCGACCGCGAGCTTCTCGAGGTTCTCCTCCATGCGGTCGGCGATGCGGAGCAGTGCGAGGGAGCGCTCGGCGACGGGGGTCTTGCCCCACGCCGGGGCGGCCTTGTGGGCGGCGTCGAGGGCGAGGTCGATGTCCTCGGCGGTCGAGCGGGCGACCTCACAGAACGTCTTGCCGTCCACCGGCGACGGGTTCTCGAAGTACTGGCCCTTCACCGGCGGGGTCCACTGGCCGCCGATCCAGTTGTCGTAGCGCGACTCGTAGCTCATCACCGAGCCATCGGCACCGGGCTTTGCGAAGACGGTCATGGTCACTCCTTGCGTGTCGGCCTCTTCTCGAGGGCGCTGGACTCTGTCACGTAGGACACCCCTGGACGTCCGATGTGATCTGTTCCACACAGTAGGTGTGAGCTCGTTGCACGAGGGTTGCAACGTTCGCAATGCGCCCTGACCAGCCCTGTTGCCGGCTGCGACTCCCCACCGGCTGAGCTCCGTCGAAGCCTCAGACCCCGTAACGCTTGTCGAGCAACCTGATGCGGCCGCCGACGACGGCGCGGTCGGGGTGCCCGACCGGCAGACGGTGTTCGAGGCGACGCCACGCAACGAGGTCGTCGCGCCCGTGGACCGACGACGTCCACTTGCGCAGCGCGGCGACGTCGCCACCGGCGATGAGGCGTGACCGGAGGTCCTCACGCAGTTCCTCGAAGATCTCCGCGATGCCCGGCGCCGTCGACTCGACCAGCAATCCACCGCGGCCGAGGTCGTCGACCACCGACGCCAGGTCGGTTCCGCTCTCGATGCGGGACCGGATGTCGGAGATGTCGGAGGAGATGTCGAGAGTGAGGCGGTAGGGCCGGCTCGCGACGACGTCGGCGCCGAGATCGCGTCGTAGCCGGGAGATCTCGGCGCGCACGCTCACCGGATCGAGCCCCTCCTCGGCGAGCTTCAGGGCCAGCTGCTCGGTGTTGAGTCCCTCCGGAAAGGCCTGCAGCAGAACGAGGATCTCCGCGTGCCGCGGCGACACGGTGCGTGCACTGGTCGCGTCGGCGGTGCGGCGCCAGCGATGCGGACCGTCCCCGAGGACGGTGAGGTGGGCGGCGCTCGACCGCGCGACACCCGTGTGGAAGGTCGCCGGGTCGGCGAGGTCCACGGCGCTCGACTGCAGTTCCCGCTCCACCGCGGCGACCACCGACCGGACCGCCGCGAGCGCGAACGGGGCCGCGACCTCGCGTCCGCCGGTCACGTCGATCACGCCGATGACGTGCCCGGTGAACGGATCGTGCACCGGCGCCGCGGCGCAACTCCATTCCTGGACCGGACCGGCGAAGTGTTCGGGACCGACGATCTGGACACCGCGGTCGACGGCCAGGGCGAGACCGGGCGCGTTGGTGCCGACCGCTTCCTCGCTCCAGACCGAGCCCTCGACGAAGTTGATGTTGCCGGCCTTGTCCCGCGCGGCGGAGTCCCCCTCGACCCACAGCAGCCGTCCGACCTGGTCGGTCAGCGCGACGACGACTCCGGTGTCGGCGATCGCGTCGACCATGAGTGACTGGACCAGGGGTCGGACCGCGGTGATCGGGTGGGTCGCGCGGTACTCGGCGAACTCGTCGGCGGTCATCGTCGACACTGCTTCGCCGGTCGGCAACCCGTCGGCCGGACTGCCGTCGCTGGGATCGATGCCTCGGCTCAGTGAGCGAGCCCAGGAGTCACGGACGATGGAGCGGACCGCGTCCGTCGGGGGCGTGACACCGGAGAGGAATTCCTCATACGCACGGCGGATGCGTGTCGCCACCGCAGCCGCGTCAGTCATGCGCCCTCCGTCACTCGCCATATGCCGACGATTCTGCCTGGGAAACTGTGATCCCGGCAACAATCCGGGTTCACCAGCGTGTAGAGACTACTCGCCCTGGTCAAGCGAACCGTGAGGAGAACTCCCGCGGCGTCATGCCGGTGACGGCCTTGAAGTCGCGCACGAAGTGGGCCTCGTCGGCGTAGGACAGTTCGGCGGCGAGGGCGGCCAGGGTCTCGTCGGGTTCGCGAAGACGTTCGGCAGCCTCCTGGAGGCGTCGGCGCTGGATCAGCCATTTGGGGGTGAGCCCGAGGCGGCGACGGGTGAGTCGTTGCAGGCTGCGTTCGGTGACGTGGAACCGATCGCAGATCTGCGCGACCGCTATCACCGTCGAATCGTTCTCCACCCAGTCGACGATCGCGTTGACCAGGCGACCGTCGTCGTCCATCGGCAGATACCCGCGCAGCCAGTTCTCGACGATGTCGGTCGCGTCGCGCTGGGTGTCCTCGTCCTCCGGCGCACGTTCCATCACCGCACGTACCGACCGCGCGAGGTCGGTGCCGGACTCGCCGAAGACCACCGACAGTTCATCGAACCGGTCGGTCCACTGCGCGACGTCTCCCACCAGCAACCCTCCGGCTCCCGGGGTGAACATCACGCCGACCGCCCATCCGTCACCGGTGAGGACCGTCTCCGACAGGCCGGTGACCACTCCGTAGAAACGGGCGTAGGTGTTGCTCACGACGAGCAGGCACACGGGGTACTGCAGCACCCGTTGCGGCGCCGCGGCCCCGGGCGGTACCGACCAGACCGGCACCCAGAATCGGCGCAGCATCTCGTCGAGGTCGGGGCTCGGCGCCCACCGACCGATGCGGTAACTCGCGTCCGCAGGGTCGACGAGGTGCGCGCGCTCGACGTCGTCGAGTCGCGTCGATCCCGAGTTGTCGGGTTTCATCAATCACCGTCCCGTGCAGTGGAGCTTGACTGTCATCATGACCACCACCACTGACAATTCACCACTACTGAACCGCTACAACTCCTACGCCGACGGCTTCGGCGACGTCCTCGCGGCCGTGCCCGCCGACGCCTGGACCAACCCCTCGCCGTGCGACGGGTGGACTGCCCGCGACGTCGTCGGGCACGTCGTCGACACCCAGCGGGACTTCTTCGCCGGACACGGCGTCGACCTCGGTCCCGTCCCGGCGCTCGACGATCCCGCGGCGGCCTGGCACAGCCATCGGGACGCCGTCGCCGCCCGCCTCGCCGACCCGTCCATCGCCGACCATGCCTTCGACGGCCACTTCGGTCCGACCACCATCGGCGAGACCTTGATCCGTTTCTACGGTTTCGACATGATCGCCCATCGATGGGACATCGCCACCGCGGTCGGCCTCGACCACCGCTTCACCGACGAGCAGCTCGACGAGATGGAAGCCGCAGCCGACGGATTCGGGGATGCGCTCTACTCCGAGGGGGTCTGCGAACACATCGACGTCCCGGCCGGCGCCGATCGCCAGACCGCGCTGCTCGCCCGGCTGGGGAGGCGGGCCTGACTCAGCGCCTCAATCGAGGGCCGCGTCGAAGCCGCCCGATCAGAGCCGGCGGACCAGCCGAAGCAGCTCACACTCGACCGGATTCGTGCCAACCGATCCCCAGCGCACGCGCCACCGCGAGCGTCACGGAGAGGAGAACGAGGACGACGCACACCACCACGAGCCACGTCGAGGTGGTGGTGGAGAACCCCAGAAGCCATGCGCTTCCGATGCCGGCCAGGGTCGCGATCACGGCGCCGACGGGCAGCACGATGGCCGTGGTCCGGGTTGTGGCTCTCGCTGCGGGATCACCTCCCGCCCGCAGGACCCAGTGGACCGAGGCCAGTGCCAGACCGTAGGCAACGGCACTAGTCACCGCGTACAGCACCAGCGGCGTCATCCCGCCGGGCAGTTCGGCTGCGTTGTATGCCAGTGCCAAGGCCGGAAGAACTCCCACCGCGCACCCTCCAAGGCCCGCAACAACAGTGACGCCCATGCGTCGGCGTTCGTCGATCCGCGCGCCGGCGATACCCAGGACCACGCCGGTCAGCAGCCCCACTATGGCGCCCACGGCCGCGACGACGAGGTACCGGCCGGGTTCCGAGACGGTGACGGGCCCTCCGGCAAATGAGGAGATCGCGTAGAACTCGCCGAAGCCCGGCCCTGAGAGTCCGTCGAACAACGCGGTCGTCAGCACCGCGACCACACTTCCCGCGAACATCAACCACAGACAGAGTCGACCCATGCACGCATCCTGCCGCACACGGGTCCCCAGGGGGCGTAGCTACGGAATCCAGCCATTGCGTCGTGGATGACGCACCCGCAGGTAGCTGTAGATGTACGTACTCAGCAGCAACGCGACACCGGCGCCGATCGCCGGCCACAGGAAGGCATTGTCGAGGGAGTCGCGGACGGCCGCGACAGCCCAGCCGATCACGAACAGGACCAGGACGATCGTCGCGAGGATGCGGATCACGAGGACCAGGGTGGCGACCAACGCCCACACCGCTTCCCGCGTCCGAGCCGACAATCCTGCCATGAGGTCCCATCGTAGTGCGCTCCGCCCGCACGGCGGCAGGTCAGTGCTGGTCACGCTTTTGTCCCCACCGCGCCCCGACGCGTACACAATGGACAGATGAAGACCATCCTCAACGTCATCTGGCTGCTGCTGTGCGGCCTGTGGATGGCGATCGGCTACGTCATCGCCGGCATCATCTGCTGCATCCTGATCATCACCATCCCGTTCGGCATCGCCTCGTTCCGGATGGCCAACTACGCACTCTGGCCCTTCGGACGCACCGTCATCCGCAAACCGACCGCGGGCGCGGGCTCGATGATCGGCAATGTCATCTGGATCGTCGTCGCCGGACTGTGGCTGGCCCTCGGCCACATCACCACCGGCCTCGCCCTCTGCATCACCATCATCGGCATTCCGCTCGGCATCGCGAGCTTCAAGATGGTGCCGATCTCGCTGCTCCCCCTCGGCGCCGAGATCGTTCCCACCGACCAGCAGATGCCGGGCGGCGTCCCCGCACGTATGTGAGACGCCCGACCCATCCGAGTCGGTCGTCGTTTCCGAAGAAAGGGCATGAGCTTCACGCCCGGGCCCCTTCGAGCGTCGCCGCTCTGCGTCCGCGGATGCGGGCGGGTACCTGCCGCCCATCGGAAGGACAGCAGCAGAAGGTGAACGCGGTACGACGGCGAGGGAAGGAGGTGTGCGATGTCTGACCATCTCGATCCCGAGGCAGCAGAACTGCTCGAACTCGCACCGGTGGTCGGGTTGAACGCATTGTCCTCCGAGGAGCTACGCGAGATCGAGGCGCGGGTCGCGACCGCCGACGAGGAGTTCCGCGAGCTGTTCGCCACACAGGTCCGGGCGACCCGGGAGGCCATGGCCGCGATCAGCGCCGCCACCGCCACTCCACCCCCACCCTCGCTGCGTGACCGGGTACTGACCGCGGCACGCGCCGAGGCCGGCCTGGACCGGCCGTCGGCACCGGCACCGGATGTCGCGCCGACCCCGACGGTCACCCCAGTCCCGGAACCCCAAGTCCCGGAACCTGAAGACCCCCAGCCAGAAGCCCCGCAGCCAGAGGTCGCCCAACCACCCGCGGACCTCGATGCGCGACGCCCTCGACGCTCTCGTCGGTTCACCTACCTGACCGCTGCAGCCGTCGCCGCGATCGCGGCCGGCGCCCTCGGTTGGGCAGTCGGACTGTCGAGCTCCGACGAACCGGGCGCTCCCCCACCGGTCGCAGCACCGGCCGAGCAGGTGTTCTCCGCCGACGACCTGCGGTCGACGAGCGCACCGGTTGCCACCGGGAGTGCCACTGTGTACGTGGCGCAGTCCACCGATACCGCTGTGCTGGTGATGAATTCGGTGCCGCCACCCGAACCCGGCACCGTGTACCAGATGTGGCTCGTCGGGCCCGGCGGCACGCGTTCGGCCGGCACCATGACCGACGAGGACGTCGAACCGGTCACCACCGCGGTGCTGTCCGGGATCAACACGGCCGATGCCCTGGCGTTCACCGTCGAACCGCCCGGCGGCTCTGCGCAGCCGACCAGTTCACCGGTCGCACAGTTGTCGTTGAGCTGATTCCCGGAGCCGTTACTTCAGCAACGCGCGGATGGCCTCGATGCTGTCGGCGAGGTCGGGGGTCTTGTCGGGCCGGTACCGCACGACTCGCGCGAACCGGAGTGCGACGCCACCGGGATAGCGCGAACTCCGTTGCGCACCATCGAGTTCGATCTCGACGACGATCTCGGGCCGGAGGTGGACCGTGTGGGTGTCCCGATGCGTCGCATGCTTCGGGAACTCCTCGGTCTGCCATCGGAGGATCTCGTCGGTGAGGCCCTTGAACGTCTTGCCCACCATGATGAACCCACCGGTCTCGGGGTCCCGGGCACCGAGATGGAGGTTCGACAGCCAACCCGTCCGACGGCCCGATCCCCACTCGGCACCGAGCACGACGAGATCGAAGGTGTGCGTGGGTTTGACCTTCTGCCATGCCTTCCCGCGTCGGCCCGCGACATAGAGACCGTCGAGGGACTTGACCATCACGCCTTCATGACCGTCGGCCATGGCGGCGTCGAAGTGGCGTCGGGCCTCCGCCGCGGTCGGACGGGTCACCGCGGGAATGCGCAACTGCGGGGCGATGGAGTCGATGGCGGCGAGACGTTCGGACAGCGGACGGTCGATGAGATCGACGCCGTCGAGGTGCAGACAGTCGAAGAAGAACGGCTTGAGCAGCCGCTCCGGCTCACCGGCGGCGGTCGGCCCGGAACCGAAGCGGCTCATCGTGTCCTGGAACGACCGCGGGCGTCCGTCGTCGCTGAGCATGAGGGTCTCGCCGTCGAGGATGACCGAGTCGCAGGGCAGTCCGGCGATCACCTCGACGAGGTCGGGCACGTTCCCGGTGACGTCGCGGAGCGTGCGGGTGTACACCGAGATGTCGGTGCCCTTGCGGTGAACCTGGATTCGCGCACCGTCGAGTTTGTAGTCGACGACGAGGTCGGGACCGAGGAGTTCCAGGGCGGCGTCGAGGTTGTCGGCGGGCGTCGCGAGCATCGGTTCGACGGCGCGGCCCACCTCGAGTCCCACGCCGGCCAACGCCTCGGCGCCGAAACGTGCAAGGGCCGCGGTCTCCGGGAGCGATCCGGTGAGCATGTGGACGCGACGCACCGCGGTCAGCGATTCCCCGGTGACCTTGGCGATCGCATCGGTCATGACCCCGGCCAGCGCACCCTGGCGCAGTTCGCCGGTGAGCAGGGCGATGAGGAACTTCTGCTCGGGTTCGGTGGCGGCGGCGAACATCGCGGCGAGGATCTCGGCGCGGCGGGTCGTCGAACCGGGTCCGCTCGCGGCGGCGAGTTCACCGAAAGCGGCGTCGACCTCGGCGACCTCGAGCGACGGTTCTCCGGCCGGTTCGGACGCCAGTTTCGACAGCGACCGCCAGCCCACACCCAACCTGCCCTGCGGGATTTCACCCGACAGCCAGGCGACCACGATCGGCAGCTCGGCGTCGGCGGCAGTGGCCAGCAGGCCGGCGAGCACCTCGGTCTTGCGGGTGCGTGAGCGATCGCGTGCGACGTCAGAGGACGTCTGCACCACGTCGATCAGCTTCATCCCTCCGAAGGTACCCGCCGGGTCCGACACCGCCGGGTACCTCGCGGTACCCGGCCCGGAAGGTCAGACCTCGCTCAGGTCGACCGTCTTGGTCTCCCGGACGCTGAGCAGTGCGATCAGCGTCGTGCACGCGGCGACGGCGAGGTAGACACCGACCCAACCCACACCGAAGTCGGCGACGATCCACGTCGCGATGAACGGCGCGACCGCGGCACCGATGATCGACGAGACGTTGTAGGAGATACCCGAACCCGTGTAGCGCACGTTGGTCGGGAACAGCTCCGGCAGGATCGCGCTCATCGGCCCGAAGGTGAGACCCATCAGGGTCATGCCGAGGATGAGGAAGAACAGCATCCGCCCGTTGTCCATCGACGACGGATCGAGGATCAGTGCGAAGAACAGACCGAAGACGATGATCATCACCGTGATCACGAGGAGGAACGCCCGACGGCCGTACTTGTCGGCAAGCCGTCCGGAGACCATCACGAATCCGGCGAAGAAGAGCACCGCGATGATCTGCAACTGCAGGAAGTCGGCGTAGCTGAACGACAGTTTCACGCCCGACGCGTCGGTCACCTTGCCGGTGCCGTACGAGACGATCCACGTCGTCACGATGTAGAAGAGCGTGTATGTCGCGACCATGATGAAGGTGCCGGCGATCAGCTGACGCCAGCTGGTCCTGACGACCTCGGCGAGCGGGGTCTTGACCTTCTTGCCCTCCTCGACGGCCTTGGCGAACACCGGCGTCTCGGTGAGCTTCAGACGCACGTACAGGCCGATGACAACCATGATCGCACTGGCCAGGAACGGGATTCGCCAACCCCATGTCATGAACGCATGGTCGGCGGGCGAGGTCTTCGCGTCGAAGTCGAGGCCGAAGATCAGCAGCAGGAACATCCCGTTGGCGAAGAAGAAGCCGATCGGCGCACCCAGCTGCGGCCACATCGCCGCCCAGGCGCGTTTGCCCTTCTCCGCGGTCTCGGTCGCGAGAAGTGCCGCGCCGGACCATTCACCACCGAGTCCGAGGCCCTGGCAGAAGCGCATCAGCGCGAGCAGGGCCGGCGCGAGATAACCCACCTGATCGAAGGTCGGCAGGAGTCCGATCACGAAGGTGGCTATACCCATGGTGAGCAGTGAACCGACGAGAGTCGCCTTGCGGCCGATGCGATCTCCGAAGTGGCCGAACAGGACCGAGCCGACCGGTCGTGCGACGAAGGCGAGTCCGAAAGTCGCGAACGACGCCAGCAGTGCGGCCGTGTCGTCGCCCTTCGGGAAGAACAACACCGGGAAGACCAGCACCGCGGCGGTGGCGTAGATGTAGAAGTCGAAGAACTCGACGCTCGTACCGACCATCGAGGCGATGACTATCCGGCGCCGGGGCACCGGAGGCTGTTCGGGGTGGTCGAGATTGCGGACCGCGGACTCGCTCATTCGTGGCAGGTTACGCCTGCGAGTCAGGTCACATACCCAGGCGGGTGACACTCGGAGAAACTCACCGGCCACTCGTCTCGCCGGTGTCGTCCCCCGGTTGGGACCGGGAGTTCTCCGTTTCGAAGGCCCGCACTGCCGCTCCGACAGTCGGGAAGACATGGGCCGGGTCGAAATCCCCGAGGAGCCCTTCGGTACGCAAGACATGCTCGAGCTCGGGGTCGACGCCGGCAAGGATGAAATGGGCACCCCGCGAATGCACGAAGGCGACGAGGTCGTCGAGGACACCGGTCGCCGAATAGTCGACGTAGGAGATCACCGTGCAGTCGAGTACCAGCCACCGCACCGGATCGGGAGCCGACTCGACGAGCGCCATCACATCGTCAGAGAATCGATTCACATTGGCGTAGAACAGGTCTGCGTCATAACGAAACACGATGAGTCCAGGAAGGGACTGCTGACCCGGTCGGGCCGGCCGATACTCTCGCGTACGTCCGTGATCGGACACTCCGACGACGAATCGCTCCGGTCGATACTGCCGGCGGATGATCTCGAGGAGCGACACGACCATCGCCGTCAGGATCCCGTCCTGCACCCCGAACACCACGACGACGATCGCGGTGAGCACCGCGATCCCGAACTCGACCCGGCGGATCTTCCACAGACGGCGGAACGAGTGCACATCGATGAGGTCGATCGCGACGAGGAACACGATCGACGACAGCACCGCGTGCGGGAGATAAGCGAGAGCACTGCCGAGGAAGACGACGGCGACGAGAGCCGACGCAGCCATCGTCAGGTTCGCAACCTGGGTGCGGCCGCGTTGCTCGTCGAGGAACTGCGTCTTGGTCGGGCTCCCATTCACTACGAACGTAGAGCCCAGTCCCGCAACGATGTTGGCCGCCGAGAGGCCGACGATGTCGCGGTTGACATCGGTGGTCTCGCCGTGCGAGTGCGCGAGTCCTCGTGCCGTGCCCGCACTCTGGGCCAAGATCACCACCGTGCATCCGAAGGCAACCGTCGCTGCCTTCGGCACCGCGTCCCATCCCAGCCCGGTGGGCAGGCCGAGATCCGGCAGCGTGCCGTGCAGATTGCCGACGACCGGGAGGTCGTCGTCCCAGCCGAAGACCGCGACCAGCGCAATTGACGCCACCACCAGCATGAATGCCGCAGGCAACCGCGGAACCGTGCGACGCGAGATCAGGAGCACGCACATCACCGCCGCCGTGAACGCCGCCGATGCCCAGTCGATCGATCCGAGACCGGCGACGATCGCGGCACAGCGCTCCCAGACCCAGCCTTCGGTCCGGTGCAGACCGAGCATCCCGGGGATCTGCCCGATGATGACCGTGACGCCGGTTCCAGCGAGGAAGCCCACCAGAACCGCACTGGACAAGAAGTCGGCGAGAAACCCCAGCCTCAGAATCCGGGCCAGCGCCAGGAACACCCCGGTGACCAGCGCGATCAACGATGCCCAGGCGAGCCACTGCTGCGAGTCGGGCTCCACTCCGACGACACCGATCCCGGCGATGCCCGAGGCCAACAACGCCGCGGTCGCGGAGTCCGCCCCGACGACGAGGAGGCGCGATGCGCCGAAGAGCGCAAAGGCGATCGTCGGCAGGATGATGGTGTACAGCCCCGCTGCGACCGGGACATGGGCAATCGAGCTGTAGCCCATGCATTCCGGGATCGCGACGGCCGCGAGCGTCACGCCGGCCGTGATGTCGGCGCGCAACCACGCGAGCCGGTAACCGCGCAGCGCCGGCGGGACCAGCGCACCGAGCGCGATCATGTCGTAGACGGTACCCCCGCAGACCCCGCACCGAGCCGCACCCGGCACGTCCTGGCACAAGCATGCGCAGGTTGACGGCCACGCGTTCTGGGTACCCGTCCACGGCCATGAATCGAGGAGGCCCCCATGGATACCGCAGTATGGATCATCGTCGCCGTCGTCGTCGTGATAGTCCTGCTCGCCCTTCTGTTGCTGTTCCTGCGTAAGCGTCAGCACGTCCGCCGGACGAAGGCTCATCAGATTCGCGAGAACGCGACGAGCCAGGTGTCGGAATTACGCCAACGCGAGGCGATCGCCGAGGAGTCCGAAGCGCGGGCACGCAAGGCCCAGGCCGAGGCGGACGCCAAGGCCGCCGAGGCGAAACGGCTCAACGAGCAGGCGCGAGCCCACGGCACGCAGGCTGCAGAGAAGCGCGACGAGGTCGAGAGCACCTTTGCCCGAGCCGACGAGCTCGATCCCGATGTCCGAGGTGACCGAGGCGACCGCGCACCCCTCGGCAACGACCACCGCCATGCCCCCGCCGGAACCCCCGGTCCGGGAACGCCCGGGAACGAAACGCCCGGCCACGGAACCCCCGGTCCCGGCGGCCACAATCCCGAAACTCATTCCGGCAGGCACGAATCGGGCGAGCACCTGCCCGGTGGCGGGCAACCGGGGCAGCCTCGGCAACAACCCTGACGTGACATGACGAACCCGGCGCGGGCAGCCCGATGGGCCACCCGCGCCGGGTCTTGTTCGTTCTGTACGCGGATCAGCTGCCGCGCTTGATCCATTCCTCGAGATGAGGCGCCTCGGCGGCGACGGTCGTGCCGTCGCCGTGACCGGTGTAGACCTTGGTCTCGGGATCGAGGGTGAAGATCTTCTCGGTGATCGAGGCGATGATCGTCGGGAAGCTCGAGTACGAGCGTCCCGTCGCGCCCGGGCCGCCCTGGAACAGGGTGTCACCGGAGAACAGCACACCCGCTTCGGGCAGGTGGATCACCGACGAGCCCGGCGAGTGGCCGGGCGTGTTGATGATCGTGAGCTCGGTGCCGGCGATGCTGATCTTCTGCCCGTCCTCGAGATCCTGGTGCGACACGTCGGGATGGGTGTCGTTCCAGAGCATGTCGTCTCCGGGGTGCAGGAGGATCGGCGCACCCGTGGCCTCGGACAGTTCCGGCGCGACGGTGACGTGGTCGTTGTGACCGTGGGTGAGCACGATCGCCTTCACCGTGCGGTCGCCGACGCCTTCGAGGATCGGTGCCGCCGAGTGCGCGGCGTCGATGATGATGACCTCGTCGTCGTTGCCGACGAGCCACACGTTGTTGTCGACGTCCCAGGTGCCGCCGTCGAGGCTGAAGGTGCCCGAGGTGACGACGTTGTCGATGCGCAGCCCGGCCATCAGAGTTCCACCACCGAACGCAGGACCTTGCCGGCCTCCATCGCCGAAAACGCGGCCTCGACGTCGTCGATGCCGATCCGTTCGGTGACGAACTTGTCGAGCGGCAGACGTCCCTGCTCGTACAGGTCGATGAGCATCGGGAAGTCACGCTCGGGCAGGCAGTCGCCGTACCACGAGGACTTCAGAGCGCCACCGCGCGAGAAGAAGTCGACGAGCGGCATCTCCAGGGTCATCTCCGGCGTCGGCACACCGACGAGGACGACGACGCCCGCGAGATCTCGTGCGTAGAAGGCCTGCTTGTAGGTCTCCGGCCGGCCGACCGCGTCGATGACGACGTCGGCACCGTTGCCGTCGGTGAGGTCCTGGACCGCGGTGACCACGTCGTCGACCTTGGTGCCGTCGATGGTGTGGGTCGCGCCGAGCTCCTTGGCCCATTCGAGCTTGCCCGGGTCGCGGTCGATCGCGATGATCTTGGTCGCGCCGGCCAGCTTGGCGCCGGCGATCGCGGCATCACCCACACCGCCGCAACCGATCACGGCGACCGAGTCGCCGCGGCCGACGTTGCCGGTGTTCATGGCGGCACCGATGCCGGCCATCACGCCGCAGCCGAGCAGCCCGGCGACGGCCGGATCGGTCTCGGGATTGACCTTGGTGCACTGCAATTCGTGGATGAGGGTCTTCTCCGCGAAGGCGCCGATGCCCAGTGCGGGCGTCAGCTCGGTGCCGTCGGTGAGGGTCATCGGGACGCTGGCGTTGAAGGTGTCGAAGCAGTACCACGGACGACCGCGCTTACATGCGCGGCACTCGCCACAGACGGCGCGCCAGTTCAGGACGACGAAATCGCCGACCTCGACGTGGGTGACATCCGAGCCGACCGACTCGACGACGCCGGCCGCCTCGTGGCCCAGCAGGAAGGGGTACTCATCGTTGATGCCGCCCTCGCGGTAGGCGAGGTCGGTGTGGCAGACGCCGCAGGCCTTGATAGCCACGACGACATCACGCGCACCCGGGTCCGGGATCACGATGTCGACGACCTCCGTCGGCGACTTCTTGCTGCGCGAGATGACTCCCTTGACTGTCTGAGACATGCGTTCTGTTTCCTTCCGAAACGGCGTTGTCAGCGTTCGTGCTCGTCTGTGTTCCCGGCCGTGGCGACAGGATTCGCCCTTACCGGACACATCGTCACAACCTTATCCGTACCCGCCATTACCGTCCACTCGTGGTCAACAACGTTAACTGCAGGTAGTCGCGCGGTTGGTGTGCACTGCCCGGCTCAGGTTTGGTTGTACCCGCGACCGGGCACGCCCGTGGGAGAAACCGATTGTGTCGACCACGAGGAGGCAGACATGGCGGAGAAGAAGCGCGACCCGGGACCGTCGGTCAAGGATGACGAGCTCTACGAGAAGCTGCGCGACGAGGGCAACTCGAAGGAGAAGTCCGCGCGCATCGCCAATGCCGCGGCCAACAGCTCCCGGTCGGACGTGGGGCGCAGCGGCGGCACATCCGGTTCCTACGAGGACTGGACCGTCGACGAGCTCAAGGACCGCGCGAAGGAACTCGACATCAGCGGGTACTCCGACCTGAAGAAGGACGAGCTGATCGAGAAGCTACGCGACCACTGACATGACGCAGACAGCACCGAAGCCGCCGTCCCTTGTGGGGTCGGCGGCTTCGGCGTGTTGAAGGACGATGCCGGTCAATGCGCCTCTCGGCGAGTGGCCGCTCGAAGCGGCAAAAGGGTTGAGGCCCGGGGCTTGAATCCGTCACCGTCCCGCTTTTCAACTGCGACCGTCGCGGATCTATTCCGGGCCCTCCGACGTGACCTCCGCCACCGGCGGTCCGTAGAAGAAGTACGCGCTATGACCCCGGTTTTTCTACGGATTCCGAGCTGGGGTCAGGGCAGCAGGCCGGCGCGCCGGGCGGCGACCACGGCCTCGAGGCGCGACGACGCGTCGAGCTTGCGCATCGCATCCTTCATGTAGCCCTTGACCGTGTGCACGGTCAGGCCGAGGGCCTCGGCGATCCGCGCATTCGAGTAGCCGAGCGCGGCGAGCGACAGCACGTCCTGTTCGCGTCCGGTCAGCTCGACCACGGCCGAGTCGGCGGCGGTCTCGGCCAGCAGGAAGTCGGTGACGGCGGCGAGTTGTTCGGCGAGACGGGCGTCGTCGACGGTGTCGGCCAGCGAGCGCAGCCGCGCGTAGGCGGCGGTCATCCGGTCGCGCAGCTCGTCCTCGCTCTGGGCTCCGTGCTCCAGCCGGGCCCGCGAGGCCACGATCTCCTGCTCGACGGCGCGCGCCTCGGCGGCCAGGACGTCGAGCATGCGGCCACCGATCGGATCGGGGGTGTGCAGCGCGCCGTAGATGACCGCGACCGGCGTCCGGTTGACGATGATCGGCGCGGCCATCATCGCGCGGAGTCCCTCACGTTCGATGAGCGTGTTGTAGCGGTGGGTGATGTGCGGGGTGCGTAGGTAGTCCTCGACCACCATCGGCCGGTTCAGCGAGACGACCTTGCCGCCCAGCCCGTGCCCGACGTCGACCGAGAGTCCGGCCAGCGCACCTGCATGGTTACCGGCGAAATGCTGGAGGCGCAGGCTCGTCGAATTGTTGACGACGCCGGCGAAGGCCAGGGGCACTCCGCTCGATTTGCGCACCCGTCGCAACGCGTCGGTGACGATCCCGCTCAACGGCTCGGGCATCTCACCTCTCTATCCCCCTCTTCGGAGGGTGGCAGGGACTACATACAGCGCATCACACTGTGACTCAGCTTACTCAGTCAAGAGCGAGGTTCACGATGACACAGGCCACCATGACCCCCACCCACATGGTCGACCGCTGGTTGGCAATCTACGGGGCGCCCGATGCCAACGCGGCGGCACTCCTCGTCGACGACCACGATCCCGACGCGGTCGCGTTCACCGTGATCGAGGTCGAGGCCTCCGCGGACGCCGACTCGGCCCCCGCGCCGATCACCACCGACGTGACCTACGGCGACCTCGCCGAGCGGTCCAAGCGCTTCGCATCGGCGCTGGCCGATCTCGGCGTCGGCCGTGGCGACACCGTCGGCGTCCTCATGGGCAAGCGCGAAGAGCTGGTCGTGTCACTGCTGGCCATCGCCCGCCTCGGCGCCGTCTACATCCCGCTGTTCACCGCCTTCGCCACCCCGGCCATCGAGATGCGCCTGACGTCCGGCAAGGCGAAGGTCGTGATCACCGAACCGAGCCAGGCGTCGAAGCTCGAGGGCATCGACGGGATTCGAGCGATCGTCGCCGGCGAAGAATTCGAGCAGCTGGTTTCCTCGAACGAGCCGATCGCCGAGTCGGTGGCCGTCGGTGGCGACGGCGCGCTGATCCTGCTCTTCACCAGCGGTACCACCGGTGCGCCCAAGGGTGTGCCGGTGCCGGTCAAGGCACTCGCCTCGTTCGTCGCCTACATGCACTACGGCCTCGACGTCCGCGACGACGACGTCTTCTGGAACGCCGCCGACCCGGGTTGGGCCTACGGCCTCTACTACGGCGTCCTCGGCCCGCTGGCCACCGGACACCGCAACCTGCTGCTCCACGCCGGCTTCAGCCCCGAGCTCACCGCGCAGATCCTCGGCGGTCTCGGCGTCACGAACTTCGCCGCGGCACCGACGGTCTACCGCACCCTGAGCAAGGACCCGCGGATCACCGGCTTCGCGTTGCGACGCGCGTCGTCGGCCGGCGAGCCCCTGACCCCCGACGTCATCGGCTGGGCCCAGCAGGCACTCGGCACCGAAGTCCGCGATCACTACGGCCAGACCGAGCACGGCATGTTCATCAACAACCACTGGCACTCCGACGTCTACGAGACGCTCGTCCCCGGCTCGATGGGCAAGCCGATGCCCGGTTTCGCCGCCGGCATCGTCGACGGCCAGATCGCGATCGACGTCCCCGCCAGCCCGCTCATGTGGTTCAGCGGTTACCTCGACGCCCCGGACAAGACCGCCGCCCGGTTCACCGAGGACCGCCGCTGGTACCTCACCGGCGACACCGGCCGCGCCGACGAGGAAGGCCGCTACTTCTTCTCCGCGCGCGACGACGACGTGATCATCATGGCCGGCTACCGCATCGGCCCCTTCGATGTGGAGAGCGTACTGATCACGCACCCGTCGGTGATCGACGTCGCGGTGGTCGGGCGACCCGACGAACTGCGCGGCGAGGTCATCGAGGCGTTCGTCGTCCTCGCTCCCGGCATCGAGGGCACCGAGGCCCTGGAGAAGGAGCTGCAGCAGCTGGTGAAGACCGAGTTCGCCGCGCACGCGTACCCGCGCACCGTGCACTTCGTCGACGCTCTCCCCAAGACCCCCAGCGGCAAGATCCAGCGGTTCCTGCTGCGCAAGGGATAGAGCCGACCGCGTCCCGGCGATCCCGGGACGCGGTCTTCCACGCGCGCGACCCAGCGGGTGCCCCCCTTCCGCTGGGCCGCGTCACCATCGAGCATCGCGGCCGGCTACCGCAATCCGGTCGGCCCGGTGACCTCGATCTCGGTTCGCAATATCGCGAACCTTCGGCCGGCGGGTCATTCGCCCCCGGATGACCCGTCGGCCGGCTCCCACGACGTGCGACGGTCGACGCTACCCGGCCGGAGGTTCTGCCAACGCCAGAACCGAATCCGGGGGAGTCGCACCGGAATACGTGATCGGCGCGTCGTAGACCGTTCTCATCGGTACGACGCCGGTCCAGTCCGCGGACTCGACACCAGGTGCGCCCGTCCGCGCCTTCGCGATCCACTGGCCGTCGACGATCGGCAGCCGCAGTGCGACCGTGGCAGCGAGTTCTTTGCGCGTCGTCTTCCGGACTTCGGCGACACGGCCCGGAATGAGCTTGTCCGACAACACCTCCAGCACCGACTTCGCGTCGTCGACCGGCTCGAGAACACCCCGCACGACTGCCGACCGGTAGTTGGCGGAGTGGTCGAAGAGGGTGTCGGCGATGACGAGCCCGTCCATCACGAACACCGTGAACGCAACGGGCGCACCGGTCGCGACGTGCCGCAGCGCGCCGGCCCCGGTCGATCCGTGCAGCAGGATGTCGTCCCCGTCGCGGGCGAACAGCATCGGCACCGACCACGGCAGCCCGTCGACGACCGTGCTGAGGGTTCCGACCTTCGCCTGGTCGAGGAGTTCGTCGAGTGCGGCGCGGTCGGTGGCACGGGCGGGCTTCCGGGTGAGCGCGTCGAGCGGAGATGTCATGGCGCCCATCGTCGGGCACGGTCGCCGCCGGCTCAACCGATATAGCCGCCATATCCCTCTGTAACGAGGACCGAAGCTGTCCGCAATGGGTCGTAACGTGGTTCTCACCAGCACGAATGATCATCAACGACGAACCGGAGAACACCATGGGCACCTACACCACCGCAGAACTCAGCGTCGACGTCACCGGCGAGAAGCTCGAACTCCTCACGCTACTGCAGGACCAGCGCAACCTGCTCAAGATCTCCGCCCGCAATCTCTCCGACGAGCAGGCTCGCAAGCAGTCCACGGTCAGCACACCGACCATCGGCGCTCTGATCAAGCACCTCGCCAACGGGGAGGAGAACGCCGCCACGATCATCACCGAACGCGACGAGAACGCCGAATTCGACATGAGCCGCGCGGCAACCGAGTACGAGTTGGTCGAGGGGGAGACCCTCGCCGGCTGGCTCGAGGCCTACGACCGCAACGCCGCTCGATTCGACCGCGTGATCGCCGACGCCGAGAGCCTCGACGAGGTCATCCCCCAGCCCACCGCGCCCTGGGCGCCCGAGCGCGAGTGGTCCACGATCCGCACCATGATCCTGCACCTGCTCCGCGAGACCTCTCACCACTGCGGACACGCCGACATCATCCGCGAAGCCCTCGACGGGCAGACCACCATGGGCGCCATCTCCGAGGGTCAGGACTGGGCCGACGCCGAGTGGATGCAGTAGCTCACTCGATGGTCACCGCCCGACTGTGCCAACCGGTGGCGCCCTCCGGGATGGGCGGCACCCGCTCCTCCGGCTGCGTCGCGCCGGTGGCGTCGGTCGCGCGGCAGTACAACGTGTGCCGCCCGGGCGTGGCGTCCCAGGTCCATGTCCACTGCCGCCAGGTGTCGGTCGAGTACTCGGTGGCGAGCTCGGCCGGGTTCCACGGTCCGTCGTCGACGCGGACTTCCACCGAACGGATTCCCCGATGCTGCGCCCACGCGGTGCCCGCGACGACCACCGGCCCCGCGGGCGTCGTCGACAGCGGCGCGGGCCGATCGATCCGCGACGCCGTCTTGATCGGTCCGCGCACGCCCCAGCCCCGCTGGGTCCAATAGGCCTCGGCACGATCGAAGCGGGTGATCTCCCAGTCGACGACCCACTTGCACGCCGACACATAACCGTAGAGACCGGGGATCAACTGCCGCACGGGGTATCCGTGCTCGATGGGTAGCGGTTCTCCGTTCATCCCGACGGCGAGCAGCGCATCGCGGCCGTCCCGGATCGCCTCGAGCGGGCTTCCCGACGTCCATCCGTCGACGCTGGTGGCCAGCAGCATGTCGGCTTCGGCGTGTACCCCGACCTCGGCGAGGATGTCGCGCATCGAGTATCCCAGCCAGCGAGCGTTCCCGGCGAGGTCGCCGCCCACCTCGTTGGACACGCATGTGAGCGTGATGATCCGCTCGATAGCGGGCATCGACTGCAGATCGTCCCACCTCAGCGTCATCTCGCGGTCCACCATCCCGTGAATCCGCAACCGCCAATCCGCGGTGGTCAGCTGCGGGACCTGGAGCGCGGTGTCGATCCGGTAGAACTCGCGGTTGCCGGTCACGAACGGTGTCACCCCATCGATCCGCAACTCGGTACCCGGCGGAACCGGTCTGCTCGCCGAAATCGCGCGCGGCAGCCGAAGCCGCACGCGTTCGGCGAGAGCGCCACCGGTGTCCGCGGCACGCCGGGCCAGGCCGGCGCACACCGCGCCCGTCACGACAACGATCCCGACCGCACCGACGAACTGGCGGCGAGACCACCCCTCTGAACGGGACGCGTCCTCTTCGGACTCGTCTCCGACGGCACTCCCGCGCCCCAGCACCACCAGCACACCCACGGCCACCAGGCCGGCGGCGACCGGCGGCGCGGCGTAGGACACCTCCACCGTGGGTCGGGTCAACGCGGCAACCACGCCGACGGCCGCGAAGGCCAGGACGATCAGTACCCCGACGGGCGGGCGCTTGACTTGCAACACCCCGGCAGCCACGGCGATCAGCAGGATCGCCAACGCCATGCCTGCCAGCAACGCTGGCTTGTCGGCGGTTCCGAACCGGTCTATCGCGAACTCGCGGGCAAATGCAGGCGCATGGTCGACGAGGAACGCCGCGACCGCGCGATACGGTGACGCGAATTGCGAGATACCGATCGCGACGAGTTCGCCGACGGCCAGGCCTCCTGCCACGGCGACAACCCCGGACACCGCTGCCCGCACCGTCGACTCTCGAAACACTTGCACCATTGTCAGCTCCGTTTCCTCCGAGGGGAGTTCGCGCGGCGACAGCGGTCGGATTGGATCAATCCGGCACCGGACCAATCCGCGACGACTCGAGCCGCGAATGACACCTGAGTTCGGCCGGACGGTCGGACAACGACCTACTAGATTGGATGGACCATGGCCATCAAACAAATTCAGCGCCTCGTGGTCGCGGCGTCCGGGCTGGTGCTGGCCGTCGGCGTCATCGCCGGGTGTTCCAGCGACGACACCGACTCGGCCAGCAGCGCTTCCACCACCACTGCCATGTCGGAGATGACCAGCCAGTCCGCCGACACCGCGAGCGGACCGGTCGGCCCCGGCTGCGCGGACTACGCTTCGGCCAATCCGTCTGGCGCGGGCTCGGTTTCCGGGATGGCAATGGACCCGGTCGCCACTGCGGCATCGAACAACCCCGAACTTAAGACACTGACGCAGGCGTTGTCCGGGCAGCTGAATCCGGATGTGAACCTGGTCGACACACTCAACAACGGTGAGTACACGGTCTTCGCACCCACCGACGCGGCTTTCGCCAAGCTGCCGGCCGAAACCGTCGAACAGCTCAAGACCGACTCGGATCTGTTGACCAAGATCCTTACCTACCACGTGGTTTCGGGCCAGGCCACGCCGGACAAGATCGTCGGTGAGCACAAGACCCTCGAGGGTCAGACCGTGACCGTGACCGGATCGCCGGACATGCTCAAGGTCAACGACTCGAGCGTGGTCTGTGGTGGAGTCGCCACCGCCAACGCGCAGGTCTACATGATCGACACGGTCCTTACGCCGCCTGCTGCAGAGTAGTTTTCGGAGTACATCGGCTCGCGGGCAACGGGTTACGCACCCCGAACCTCGTACCGCTGCCAAGATAGAATCTGCCGGTTCCCTGGATGAGGACGCCCCTCCTCCAGGGAACCGTCATGTGTGCGTTCAGCACTCGACCATCCGGCTACGGCCAGACCTCCATGGCACCAAGCCCCGAGTCCCAGGGCCGGCCTGCGGCGTGGACGCCAGAAATGACGGGCAATCTGACCCATCCAGTTCTCACACGGTGCCGAATGCACCTGTGAGGCTGCCATTCAATGCAGCCGAAACCTTCTCGAAGAGATTGGATCAACGATGATCAAGCGTGTTCCCCGTATCGCAGGAGCGGTGACCGGACTGGTCCTCGCCGTCGGCGTGATCGCCGGCTGTTCGAGTGACGATTCCGACTCGTCGAGCGAAACCACCAGCGCAACAACCGGTATGAGCTCGATGACCACGAGCGCAGCCGCCGCCGACCCGGCTGCGAACCTCGTCGGCCCGGGTTGCGCGGCCTACGCCGAAGCCAATCCGTCCGGCCCGGCGTCGATCGCCGGAATGGCCACCGTCCCGGTTGCCACCGCCGCATCGAACAACCCCGAGCTCACCACGCTGACCGCCGCTCTGTCCGGCCAGCTGAACCCCGACGTCAACCTCGTCGAGACGCTGAACAACGGTGAGTACACCGTCTTCGCCCCGACCGACGATGCGTTCGCCAAGCTGCCGCCGGAGACCGTCGAGCAGCTCAAGACCGACAAGGATCTGCTGACCAGCATCCTGACCTACCACGTCGTCGAGGGCCAGGCGACCCCCGACAAGGCTCTCGGCGAGCACACCACCCTCGAGGGCAAGAAGCTCACTGTGAGCGGCGAGGGCGACAACCTCAAGGTCAACGACGCGGGCATCGTGTGCGGTGGCGTCACCACCTCGAACGCCCAGGTCTACCTGATCGACGCCGTGCTGACCCCGCCGGCCTCGTAAGACCCACGACAGCAACGACATCGGTGGGCTGACACGCCCCGGACGCGGATGAGTCGGGACTCCGCGGACACCGATGACCAGCCGATACACCGGCCGGCCGGGCAACCCGGCAATGTGAGACCACGCGCCGATTCCCTGAACGACGACGCTCGTTCAGGGAATCGGCGTGCGTGCGTCAGAAGCTGCGACCCGGATCAGCACTCCGATCGTTCTGGGCATGCGCGCCCGCCTCGGTAGCGGGCGTCTTGTCGCCTGAATCGACGTATGTCAATATTGACGCGTGTCGAATAAGAATCTCCTGCTGTCACCGGGCCGCGGCCTGAGTGGTGACGAGACCGGGGCTGTCACCCCATTGTTGAAGGCGCTTGCGGATCCGGTTCGGCTGCGGTTGCTGTCCGAGGTCGCCGCACATCCGGGCGGCGAGGCGTGCGTCTGCGACATCTCCGGACCGTTCGAACTGTCACAGCCGACGATCTCGCATCACCTGAAGGTGCTGCGCCAGGCAGGTCTGGTGACCAGCGAGCGCCGCGCGACCTGGGTGTACTACCGGGTGAACACCGAAGCGCTGCAACAACTGTCGGACCTGCTGCGGGATCTCGCCGCGGTCGTGGGGGAAACGCGCTCGTGTGAGGCGGACCAGTGACCGCCACCGACACCGCGGTCGCGGGCAAGTTGTCGACGCTGGACCGGTTTCTGCCGGTGTGGATCGGCGCAGCGATGGTCGCCGGACTGCTGCTCGGTCGAGTCGTCCCCGGCCTGGGTGACACTTTGGCGGCGGTCGAGCTCGACGGCATCTCGCTGCCGATCGCCCTCGGATTGCTGATCATGATGTATCCGGTGCTGGCCAAGGTGCGCTACGACCGACTCGACTCGGTCACCGGTGATCGTCGCCTGCTACTCGGGTCGTTGGCGTTGAACTGGATAATCGGACCGGCGTTGATGTTCGCGCTGGCCTGGCTCCTGCTCCCGGACCTGCCGGAGTATCGGACCGGACTGATCATCGTGGGTCTGGCCCGATGCATCGCGATGGTCATCATCTGGAACGACCTGGCGTGCGGTGACCGCGAAGCCGCTGCTGTTCTCGTCGCCCTGAACTCGGTGTTCCAGGTGGTCATGTTCGCCGTGTTGGGTTGGTTCTACCTCTCGGTGTTGCCCGGATGGCTGGGCCTGGAGCAGACGACCATCGACACCTCGCCGTGGCAGATCGCGAAGTCGGTGCTGATCTTCCTGGGTATACCTCTGGTCGCCGGCTTCCTCACCCGCCGCATCGGCGAGCGAACCAAAGGCCGCGACTGGTACGAATCCTCGTTCCTGCCGCGATTGGGGCCGTGGGCCCTTTACGGGTTGCTGTTCACCATCGTCATCCTGTTCGCGTTGCAGGGGGAGCAGATCACGTCGCAGCCGTGGGACGTCGTGCGGATCGCGCTGCCGCTGCTGATCTACTTCGCGGTGATGTGGGGCGGTGGGTTCGTGCTCGGCGCCGCGATGGGGCTGGGGTACGAGCGAACCACCACGCTGGCGTTCACCGCCGCGGGCAACAACTTCGAGCTCGCCATCGCCGTAGCGATCGCCACCTACGGTGCAACATCCGGCCAGGCCCTGGCCGGAGTGATCGGACCGCTCATCGAGGTCCCCGTCCTCGTGGCTCTGGTCTACGTGTCTCTGGCGTTGCGGAAGCGCTTCTCCTCCCCTGCCGCTGTCAGCCCCGATGCTTGACCCGAGGGCCGACCACTCAACGAGATTCGTGCGATCCGCGACCATCTCGATACCCGAGTTCGCGAGCTCGCGGCCGAGCTCGCGGCCGAACGCGTATGACTTCCGACCTTCTCTCACAGCTGAAAGGGCTTGTGTTCCATGCCTTCCTCTCGACCTAGCGTGCTGTTCGTGTGCGTCCACAATGCCGGCCGATCGCAGATGGCCGCCGGTTTCCTGACCGCTCTCGGCCGGGACAGCGTCGAGGTCCGCTCCGCCGGATCCGCACCTGCCGACTCGATCAACCCTGCCGCTGTCGAGGCGATGGCTGAAGTCGGTATCGACATCTCCGCGCAGTCACCGAAGATCCTCACCCCCGACACCGTCGAATCCTCCGATGTGGTGATCACCATGGGCTGTGGCGATGCGTGCCCGGTGTTCCCCGGCGTCAGCTACCGCGATTGGGTCCTCGACGACCCGGCCGGTCAAGGCATTGATGCGGTCCGCCCGATCCGCGATCAGATCCGCGGGCTCGTCGAGGACCTGCTCGACGAACTGGTCCCCGCCGACCAGCAGGTCGGCCGATGAGCACACCACCGAAGGTGTTGTTCGTGTGCGTGAGCAACCGCGGGAAATCCGTGATGGCCGAACATCTCACGCCCACGGTCACCGACCGGATCACCCCATCCTCGGCCGGAACGAGTGCGAAGATCGGCGGTCAGGTCAACGAACTGTCCGCCCAGGTGCTCGCCGAAGTCGGCGCTGATGTCGCCGGACACGAGCCGCGGCAACTGACCGACGAACTGATGCGCGCCGCTGATCTTGTCGTGGTGGTCGGCACCGCCGGGGTCACCCCACCGGAAGGCGTCGCCCTCGAGGTGTGGAAGACCGACGAACCCTCGACGCGAGGCATCGACGGCGTCGAGCGGATGCGCCTGATCCGCGACGACATCACCGCCCGGATTCGCGTTCTCGCCGACCGCATCACGGGGTAGGCGAGAACGCGAACCGAGGCTGTCAGCAGCAGGCTGTGCGCGCCTCGGCCTGGTCTGCGGCGCTGCCACCGCAGCACACCGAGCCCTGCTCGGCGTCCTCGGTGGCGTTCTGTTCCAGCAGTTTCGGGCTGGTCCCGAACGTCTCGGAGTCCGCGAGCACGGTGTAGACCTCCCACTTCTCCTTCGCCGGTCCGGTCACCCACACCTTGTCCTGCGTCGCGAAACAGCAGGTGGAGTTGATCTCCTCCTGGGTGAACAGGCCCTCCCCGGACAACCGGGCGATCTCGGCGTGCACCTTCTCGCTCGACTCGACCTCGACGCCGAGATGGTTGATCGTGCCGCCCTGGCCGGGATTCTCCAGCAGCACCAGCTTCAG
>NZ_BACI01000113.1 GCF_000225505.1 Gordonia alkanivorans NBRC 16433
GACACCCACAAGGTGCCAGCGTTTCAACACAATCAGGAAAGCAAAACCTGACCAATCCAAAACTAGCAAAACATGTGACACCCAGACAAAGCCGAGCGCCACACAAAAAACAAACATCAACATCCATAAAGAATGCACGATGCCAAAAATGGCATCAGACAATTCATCATCACACTATCGAGTTCTCAAAGAACACACACCCACCGGACGTCCTCGTGATGAGTCCGGCTCCGATGAGCTCTCCCAGAGCACGAGATGTACTCGCGATCTTGTTCTTGGGAGTGGCCCCGCACAGGCGGCCCGAGCGATTGGTTCGGGCACTTCTGGCTCCCCGGTGCTTGCGGCTCCGGGGCAGTTGCTCTCTGCGGTGCGTCGATTAAGTTACACAGCCGCGAACAACGCGTCAAATCCCCTGGTCAGAGGCTCAGCTTTGCTCCGGCAAAACTCTTCTTGCCTCGTCGCACGACCAACCAGCGACCATGAAGCAGGTCGGAGGCGGCCGGCTGCCACTCCGGATCGGTGATCTTGGTGTTGTTCACGTAGGCGCCGCCCTCGGACACCGCACGACGTGCGGCCTTGTTGCTCTCGGACAGCTTGGTGTCGACGAGCAACTGGACGATGGAGGGTCGCTCCTCCGAGTACTCGGTGATGACGGTCTCCCCCACAGCTGCTGCCAGCGTGGCCTCGTCGAGTTCGTCGAGCTCAGCGCGTCCGAACAGTGCGTGGCTGGCGAGCTCGACGGCGCGAGTGCTCTCTTCCCCGTGGATCAGCGTGGTCATCTCGGCGGCCAGCTTCTTCTGCGCGAGGCGCAGGTGCGGCTTCTCCTCCGTCGCCTGCTCGAGGTCGGCGATCTCCTCACGACCGAGGAAGGTGAACCACCGCAGGTAGCGGATCACGTCTGCGTCGGCGGTGTTCACGAAGTACTGGTACCAGGCATACGGGCTGGTGAGCTCGGGATCGAGCCAAAGGCTCCCGCCGCCGGTGGACTTGCCGAACTTCTTGCCGTCCGACGAGGTCACGAGCGGCACGGTCAGCGCATGCAGCGACAATCCGTCGAGACGGCGTCCCAGGTCGACACCGCCGATGATGTTTCCCCACTGATCAGAGCCACCGATCTGCAGCAGGCAGCCGTACCGGCGGTTGAGCTCGACGAAGTCGTTGGACTGCAGGAGCAGGTAGCTGAACTCGGCGTAACTGATCCCGTCACCCTCCAGGCGCCGCTTCACGGTGTCCCGGGCCAGCATGACGTTCACCGAGAAGTGCTTGCCGAGGTCGCGGAGGAACTCGATGGCGGTGAGCTGTCCGGTCCAGTCGAGATTGTTGACGACGAGTGCACCGGTCGGCGATTCGTCGATGTCGACGAAGCGGCGCAGCTGCGCGTCGATCCGGCCGGCCCATTCGGCGACCGTGTCGGGAGCGTTCATGGTGCGCTCCCCCACCTCACGCGGATCACCGATGAGGCCGGTGGCGCCACCTGCGAGAACGATCGGTCGGTGACCGGCGAGCTGGAATCGCTTGAGGGTCAGCAGCGGCACGAGGTGGCCGGCATGGAGGCTCGCCGCCGTCGGGTCGAAGCCCGCGTACAGCGTGATGGGCCCGTCCGCCAAAGCCTCGCGCAGTGCGTCGAGGTCGGTGGACTGCGCGATCAGACCTCGCCAGCCGAGTTCGTCCAGGATGTCGACGGGAGCGTTCCCGGTCCGGACGGTTCCCTCGGTCGTGTTGGCGGTTCCCTCAGTCTCAGCACTCACCCCTCGATCTTGTCATCCATCGAGATCGGCGCTCGGACGAGGTGACACGTATGGGCGTCGAGACCGGTGCGTCGGGCTACTGCCCGGAGACCAGCCGTTCGTGCTCGGCGTCGTCGACCTTGCGTGCCTCGTCGATGAGCATGACGGGGATTCCGTCGGCATCGATCCGGTACGCGACGTGCAGCCGCGGGTTGTAGAGCTCGTCGCCGGCGTTGATCAGCGGGCCGTGGTCCTGCGGGCAGGCCAGCCGTTCGCGCACGATCGGGTCGATGGCCTCAGCGCGTGTCGTCACGCGGCTCAGCCTAGGGCATCGTCGACCGACGACCCGCCCCAGTCCAGCTTCTCGGCGATCGTCCTGGTGTACCGCCGGTAGCGCCCCTCCTCGTCGCGGTACCAGATCCGCGCTCCCGGCTTGGGCAGCCCTTCGGCCGCGAAGACGGTGCTCAACGGACGGTATGACGCGGAGTGCGGGATCTCGTCGACCACGCGGATGAGGTGCGGTCGGATCTCAGCAGGGAACTCCCCGAGTGCGATGCGCAACTGGGTGACGGTGAGAGACTCGGGCTTGGCATCCGGACGCAGGGTCAGTGTGGCAACGAGCACCTGGTGTCCCGGCTCCCCGACTCCGTAGGCGACGACCCGGTCGACGCCCTGCATCCGCGACAGCGCGTGGGTGATCGGCGGGATGAACGCGGGTCCGGCCTCGGTTCGGACCACCCGGTCGGTGGCGCCGAGGAAGTACAGGTCGCCGTCGGCATCGCGGACGAACAGGTGCCCGGAGACCTCCCACCGGTCACGGCTGGTGAAGACGTCACGCAGCACCGTGCCGTTGGTGTCGAACTTGTGCCGGGCCTTGGCCAGCAGCAACCCGGGCTCGCCCACCTCGGCACGCCGGACGAATCCGGACTCGTCGATCAGGAGACGATCGTTTGCGATGTCGTAGGCCGCGACCTCGACCGGGTTGGTCTCCGGGAGCGGCCGCCCGACGGAGGACAATTTGTCGCCGGAGACGTTGGCCAGGATCGCCGAGCCATCGGCGGTCGCGAAGAACTCGAGGATCCGGGCGCGGGGGAAGCTGCTGCATACGTCTTCCCATAGACCCGCCGACATCCCGGAACCCATGAACAGCCGGATCGGGTTGTGCTGGTTGATCCGGAAACGGGGATCACGTACGACGTCGCCCAGCATCGACCAGGTGTAGGACACCACGGTGACGCCGTAGCGCTGCACCTCGGTCGCGAAGGTCTCCGGGTCGATGCCGTTGGACAACGCGATACGGGACCGGCCGACCACCGTCGCGCCGAGGGTCGTCAGCAGGCCGGAGGCATGGTGCAGGGGCGGCAGGCAGTACACGGTGTCGCGGTCGGAGAGCGCCGCCGCCGAGGCTGCACCGAACGCCGACATCGCGAATCGGTGGTTGGTCACCGGCCACGGCACGAGCTTCCCCCGGGCACGGCTGAACAGGATGAACGCGAGATCTCCCGCGAGACCGGGATCGGGCCGGTACCACGTGGGCAGGTCGACGGCGTTGGGATCGATCTGCTCCATGTCGATGATCGTCGCGCCGTCGACACCGTCGATGGCGCGGGAGTCGCCACTGCCACCGCCGAGCACCAGCACCCGGTCCGACGCCGCGCTGGCGAGGTCCAGGTTGGTGGGGTCGGTGACGATGACCGAACTGTCGGCGAGACGCATCATCTCCCGCACGTCGGCGTCTGCGGCCAGCAGCACCGAGACGGCGCCGAGCCGGGCCAGGGCCGCGACCACGACCAGGGCGCTCGGGCGGGTGTCCATCAGGACGCCGATGTGCTGCCCCGGCCGCACGCCACAGTCGATGAGGCCGGCGACGACGTTGTTGATGCGGGTGTCGACCTGGGCGTGGGTGAGTACACGGTTCTCGAAGAGGAAGAGCTCGCTGTCACCGTGCTTCTTGGTGTTCTCGGCCATCAGCTTCGACAGCGAGATCCGGGTGCCGCTCTGGATCTGGCCCAGGCGCAGCAGGCGGGGCACCGTGCGCACCGACTCCGACGCGACGGCCCGCGACGTGCGCTGCAGCGAGTTGACCAGTGTGAGCAGTTCCCGGGAGGCCGCGGTGCCGGCGTCGGCGACCGACCCCACGCCGTGGGTGATGCGCGACGACAGGCTGACGCCACCGCCGTGCCCCGGCTCGACCAGCGACATCTCGCTGATGAGTTCCGGGCGGGTTCCGTTGGCCGACAGCCAGTTCACCCAGTCCGACGTGGTGGGCCAGGTGTGCTGACCGGCCGAGGAACCGACCACCAGACCGAAGTGCCCGACGGGCAGGGTGGACTCGTAGACCTCGGCGTCGGGTGCGGCGCGCACGATCCCGCGCACCGCGGCGGGCTGGCCGATGTCGTCGGCCTCGCCGACGAAAGCCAGTATCGGGCAGGTGATCTCGGTGAGTGACACGAGGTCACCGTTGATGACGAAGCCACCGGAGACCATGCGGTTGTGCGCGACGAACTGGCGCAGCAGTTCGGCGATCGCCGGACCGGACCAGGCCACCCAGCCGTCGGCCTCGAGGAACCGCCGCTGGTCTTCGCGTGGGAGCAGCGCCTCACGGTCGTGGAGACGACGCAGGAAGTCGATGCGGCTGCGGACCGTCTTGACGGGGTCGAGGAGCTGGAAGCCGGTGCGCGCCATCCAGTCCCGGACCCAGAGGTTCCGCACGAAGGAGCGTTCGGCGAGGAACTCCGCGGCCGGCGCAACCAGCCCCGCCGGCAACCCGAGGGGTAGCGCGGCCAGGACGTCGACCGGGCTACCGAAGGTGATGAGGCTCGCGATCCCCTTCGACCGCCGGTACGCCGCGGTCTGGTAGGCGAACATGCCGCCCTGGGAGTACCCGGCGAGGTGGATGTCGCGGCCGGTGGCCTCGACGATCAGGTCGATCGCGCGGCTGATGGCCACCACGTGGTCGGCGAGATTGCGCTCCATCCCGCCCTCTTCGGTGTCCGGGGACCCGAAGTCGACCACCCACGGGGTGATGCCGTTGCGGTGGAGGATCGACACCGCGCCGTTGTGTTCGGTCACGTCATAGACGTTCGCGGACACCATCATCGGCGGCACGAGCACGATGTTCGGGCCGGTGGACGGCTCGTTCGGGAAGTATCGGCGCAGCCGGAACATCTTGTGGGTCTCGACGATCGCGAAGGGGGCCGGTTCGGTCCCGGTCTCGAGACCGCCGAAGCGGAGCACCTCGAGTCCGTTCTGAGCGGTCGCCACCACCCGGCTGACCACACCGCCCAGATCCGGGAGCCCGTCCAAACCCACCATCGCGTCGATTCCTCCCCGTTGTCAGCGAAACGTCCACCACCGACACGTCGGTGACACATGTCACTCTACCCACTCGGAAGTGGTTCTAGCCTCGTCCTCCGGGACCGGCGCCCCAGCGTGTCCGCAGGTCGGCCGACTGCGCCGACACCACGTCTATCTGACGTCGTACCTGATCGGGCGCGGTACCGCCATGCGCGTTGCGCGACTCGACCGAACCGCGCACCGTCAGCACCTCGCGGACCGCGGGGGTGAGCGAGGGGTTGATGCCGGTCAGCGTCTCGTCGTCGAGCTCATCGAGGCCGATGCCCCGCGACTCGGCCTCGCGGACACATGCTCCGGCGACCTCGTGGGCGACGCGGAAGGGCACACCCTGCCGGACCATCCACTCGGCGATGTCGGTGGCGAGGGTGAAGCCGGCCGGGGCCAGCTCCTCCATGCGGTCGGTGTGGAACTCGAGCGTCGCGACCAGTCCGGTGACGGCCGGCAGCAGCATCTCGAGCTGCGCGACCGCGTCGAAGACCGGTTCCTTGTCCTCCTGGAGGTCGCGGTTGTACGCCAGCGGCTGCGCCTTGAGCGTCGCGAGGAGACCCGTCAGGTCGCCGATCAGGCGGCCGGCCTTGCCGCGCATCAGCTCCGCGACGTCCGGGTTCTTCTTCTGCGGCATGATCGAGCTGCCCGTCGACCAGGCGTCGGCCAGCGTCACGTACCCGAATTCCGGTGTGCTCCAAATGATCACCTCTTCGGACAACCGGGAGAGGTCGACCGCGATCATCGCGAACACGAACGCCGCCTCGGCCGCGAAGTCGCGGGACGAGGTGGCATCGATGGAGTTCTCGGCCGGGGCGTCGAACCCGAGGTCGGCCGCGATGGCGGCCGGATCGAGGCCCAGCGACGAACCGGCCAGGGCGCCGGAGCCGTACGGCGAGACCGCGGTTCGGCGGTCGGCGTCGGCGAGCCGGTCGATGTCGCGGAGCAACGGCTGCGCATGGGCGAGCAGGTGGTGGCCGAGCAACACCGGCTGGGCCGCCTGCAGGTGCGTCTTACCGGGCATGATCGCGTCGGGATGCGCAGCCGCCTGGGCGGTCAGCGCGTCGACGACGTCGAGCAGTCCGAGGGCGACGCGGCGCATGGCGGCGCGCAGCCACATCCGGAACAACGTGGCGACCTGGTCGTTGCGCGACCGGCCGGCGCGGAGTCGCCCGCCGAGCTCGGGGCCGACCCGTTCGATGAGACCGCGTTCGAGCGCACCGTGGACGTCCTCGTCGGACTCCGCGGGACCGAAGGTCCCGTCGGCCACGTCGGCCGCCAGACGGTCGAGGCCGTCCAGCATGCCGGTCAGGTCGTCATCGGTGAGCAACCCCGCTTTGTTGAGCACTCGGGCATGGGCCTTGGATGCCTGGATGTCGAAGGGTGCCAGGGCCCAGTCGAAATGGGTCGACTTGCTCAGGGCGGCCATCGCCGCGGCCGGACCGCCGGCGAAACGGCCGCCCCAGAGCGAACCCGCGTTGGTCGTCCCGCCGGTCTGCTCGCCACTCACAGATTCAGGTCCCGCTTGGCCGAGATCTTGGAGGACAGGCCGTGCAGCTCGACGAAGCCACGGGCTGCCGACTGGTCGAAGCTGTCGCCCTCGTCGTAGGTCGCGAGGTTGAAGTCGTAGAGCGACTCGGAGCTACGACGTCCGGTGGCGGCGATGTTGCCGCCGTGCAGGACCAGGCGGATCTCGCCGGAGACGTGCTGCTGGGTCGAGTCCACGAAGGCGTCGAGCGAACGCTTCAGCGGCGAGAACCAGAGACCGTCGTAGACCAGCTCGGCCCACTTGCGGTCGGTGCCGCGCTTGTAGCGGCCGAGCTCGCGCTCGATGGTGACGTGCTCGAGTTCCTCATGGGCGCGGATCAGCACCATGGCGCCCGGGGCCTCGTAGACCTCGCGGCTCTTGATGCCGACGAGACGGTCCTCGACGACGTCGAGGCGTCCGACACCCTGTGCACCGGCGCGGCGGTTCAGCTCCTCGATGGCCTCCAGCACGGAGACCGGCCGGCCGTCGATGCTGACGGGGCGACCCTTGTCGAAGCCGATGATGACCTCGTCGGGGGTGTTCCAGTTGACGGTCGGGTCCTCGGTGTAGCTGTAGACGTCCTTCGTCGGTGCATTCCACAGGTCCTCGAGGAAGCCGGTCTCGACGGCGCGACCCCACACGTTCTGGTCGATGGAGAACGGCGACTTCTTGGTCACGTTGATCGGGATGTTGTTCTCTTCGGCGAAGGCGATCGCCTTCTCGCGGGTCCACGCGTAGTCGCGAACCGGCGCGATGACCTCCAGATCGGGTGCGAGGGTGGCGAAGCCGACCTCGAAGCGGACCTGGTCGTTGCCCTTGCCGGTGCAGCCGTGGGCGACGACGGTGCCGCCGTGATCGCGGGCGGCGGTCACGAGGTGCTTGGCGATGAGCGGACGCGACAGCGCCGAGACCAGCGGGTAGCGGTCCATGTAGAGGGCGTTCGAGGTGATCGCCGGGAGGCAGTACTCGTCGGCGAATTCGTCACGGGCGTCGACGACGACGGCTTCGACCGCGCCGCAGTCGAGGGCGCGCTGGCGGATGACGTCCATGTCCTCGCCGCCCTGCCCGAGGTCGAGAGCCACGGCGACGACCTCCTTGCCGGTCTCCTTCTGGATCCAGCTGATAGCGACCGAGGTGTCCAGGCCGCCCGAGTATGCGAGTACGACACGTTCTGCCATGAGGTGAAGCTCCTGTTCTAAGCGATGACCCGAGTCCATCATCGGCCCCGGGGTTCCGACCACACCGTCCGGGTCTCGGTTGGCGGTGTGTTCGGTTGCGGTACTTGTGCTGTCCGGCCGTCGGCGGGCGCGGCCGGTGGTTCTGCAGCGGGACGGGGGGTTACACGAGGCCCTCGATCCGTTTGGCGAGTTCGGCGCCGTCGAGCGGCTCGCGGGCGACGACGAAGATCGTGTCGTCACCGGCGATCGTGCCCACCACGTCGGGGAGCCGGGCGCGGTCGAGGGCGGCCGCCAGGTAGTGAGCGGCGCCCGGCGGCGTGCGCAGCACGGCGAGGTTGCCGCTGCTGTCGGTGGAGACCAGCAGTTCCGACACGAGGCGCGAGAGGCGATCGGTCCCGCCCGACACGCCGCGCACTGGCGAACCGTCCTCCGGCACCACGTACACACCCGCGCCGCCGTCGGCGGCCCGCAGCTTCACGGCCCCGAGCTCGTCGAGATCACGCGACAGCGTGGCCTGCGTGGCATCGATTCCGTGCTGGGCCAGCAACCGCTGCAGCTCCGACTGGCTGCGCACCTGGTGGGTCGACAGGATGTCGATGATCCGCGCATGCCGGCCCGCTCGGGTCGCGGCGAGGCGGTTCTCCGTGGGTTCGGCTCCGGCGGTCACAACTCGTCCTGACTCTCTGGTGTCATCTCACTGGTGCTCCAGCAGCCAGATCAGCAGGGCCTTCTGCGCGTGCAGACGGTTCTCGGCCTCGTCGAAGACGACACTGCGCGGACCGTCGATGACCGATGCCGTGATCTCGTCGCCTCGATGCGCCGGCAGACAGTGCAGCACGATCGCATCGTCGGCGGCGTGGGCGAGCAACTCGTCGTTGATCTGGTACGGCCGGAAAGGTGCCGTGCGGTCCCTGCCGTCCTCCTCCTGACCCATCGACACCCAGGTGTCGGTGACCAGGACGTCGGCACCGGTGACGGCTTCGACGGGATCGGTCACGAGGTGTACCGATCCCCCGGTCTCCGCGGCACGACGCTCGGTGTCGGCGATGATCGCCGGATCTGGCTGGAAACCCTCGGGAGCACTGATCGTGACGTGCATCCCGGCGGTGACGCCGCCCAGGCCGAGCGAGTGGGCCATGTTGTTGGCGCCGTCGCCCAGA
The DNA here is from genome assembly GCF_000225505.1 of Gordonia alkanivorans NBRC 16433. Lineage (GTDB taxonomy): Bacteria > Actinomycetota > Actinomycetes > Mycobacteriales > Mycobacteriaceae > Gordonia > Gordonia alkanivorans. Next base: position 8,936 of record NZ_BACI01000113.1, read on the forward strand.
TAGGTCATCTTCAGACCGCTGGGCGAACCCTTCTGCTCGATGATCGTCTGCAGGTCCGCGAGCACCTGGCACGGGTGGAACTCGTCCGACAGCGCGTTGACGACCGGCACGGTTGCCGTCGACGACAACGCCTCGAGGCGGTCCTGCCCGAAGGTGCGCCACACGACGGCGTCGACGAAGCGCGACAGCACGCGTCCGGTGTCCTCGAGGGTCTCCTCGCGGCCGAGCTGGGTGGTGCGACCGTCGACGACCACCGCGTGACCGCCGAGCTGGGCGATGCCCACCTCGAACGAGAAGCGCGTACGAGTCGAGTTCTTGTCGAAGATCACCCCGACCCCGCGGGGTCCCTCGAGCGGGCGGAAGGCGAACGGCTGGGCCTTCACCAGGGCGGCGAGGGCGAGCACCTCGGCCTGCTCGTCGGGGGTGAGGTCGTCGTCGCGTAGGAAGTGACGCGTCATGCCCTGTTTTCCTTGTTCACGAGGTCTCCCTTGTCGTTCTGGGCAGCGGTGTCGAGGATCGCCGGCAGCGCGCCGACGAAGGACTGTGCCTGTTCCTCGGTGATGATCAGCGGCGGTGCGAGCCGCAGCACGTCGGGTGCCGGTGCGTTGATGAGGAATCCGGCGTCGCGCGCCGCGGCCTCGGCGCGTCCGGACAGCGCCTCGGTCAGTTCGATGCCGAGGAGCAGACCGGCGCCTCGCACGCCGGCGATCAGCGGGTGGTGGAGGTCCTCGATGCTGGTGGCGATCGTCTTTCCCACGGCGGCAACGTGATCGGTGAGGCCTTCGGACTCGATGACCCCGAGCACGGCGAGCGCGGCCGCCGCGGTGACGGGATTGCCACCGAAGGTCGTGCCGTGCTGGCCGGGTTCGAACAGCTCGGCGGCCGGGCCGGTGGCGATGCACGCACCGATCGGCAGTCCGCCGCCGAGGCCCTTGGCCAGTGTCATCACGTCGGGCACCACACCCACCTGTTGGTGGGCGAAGAAGGTCCCGGTCCGTGCGACGCCGGTCTGCACCTCGTCGAGGATCAGCAGCGCGCCGCGCTCGCTGGTGATGCGGCGGGCGGCGGCCAGATAGTCGGCGGGCGGGACGATCACGCCGGCCTCACCGAGGATCGGTTCGAGGATGACAGCGGCGGTCTGGTCGGTGACCGCGGCGTCGAGTGCCTCGGTGTCGCCGTAGGGCACGAACCGCACGCCCGGGGGCATCGGCTCGAACGGCGCACGCTTCGACGGCTGCCCGGTCATGGCGAGCGCACCCATGGTGCGGCCGTGGAAGGCCTTCTCGGCGGCCACGATCTCCGGCCGGCCGGTCCGGCGCGCGAGCTTGAAGGCGGCCTCGTTGGCCTCGGTGCCGGAGTTGCAGAAGAACGCGCGACCCGGGTGGCCGAAGCGGTCGAGCAGCTTCTCCGCGAGTTCGACGACGGGCGGCGAGATGTACAGGTTCGACACGTGCCCGAGCGTCTGCAACTGGGTGGTGACGGCCTCGACGATCGCGGGATGCGCGTGGCCGAGGGAGTTCACCGCGATCCCACCGAGCAGGTCGAGGTATCGCTTGCCGTCGGCATCGGTGACGTACGGTCCCGAACCGCCGACCAGGGCGATCGGCGGGGTGCCGTAGTTCTTCATCAGGGACTGGCCCCAACGCTGTTGCAGCGGTGCGGTCACTGGTCCTCCTCACGCGGGTCGACGACGGTGGTGCCGGTGGAGCTCTCGGTCAGCAATTGGGCCAGCACGGAATGGGCGACGCGGCCGTCGATCACATGGGCGCGTTCGACTCCCCCGGTCACCGCACGCAGGCAGGCCTCCATCTTCGGGACCATGCCGGAATCCAGCGAGGGCAGCAGTTCGGCCAGGGAATCGGTGTCGATCCGGGACACCAGCGACCCGCGGTCGGGCCAATCGGTGTACAGCCCTTCGACATCGGTGAGCATGACCAGCCGCGATGCGCCGAGCGCCTCGGCGAGCGCACCGGCCGCGGTGTCGGCGTTGATGTTGTGGACGACGCCGTCGCGGTCGGGGGCGATGGTCGAGACCACCGGGATGCGCCCTGCCGCAACGAGATCGAGCACCGCGGAGGTGTTCACCGAGGAGATGTCGCCGACGAGTCCGATGTCGGTGGCGACGCCGTCGACGAGAACCGTCCGCCGCGTTGCGGTGAACAGATGGGCGTCCTCACCGGTGATGCCGACGGCGTAAGGGCCGTGGGCGTTGATGAGACCGACCAGTTCACGACCGACCTGACCGAAGAGAACCATCCGGGCGACGTCCATCACCTCGGGTGTGGTGACCCGGAATCCTCCCTTGAATTCTCCTTGCAGGCCGAGCTTTTTCAGCATCGCCGAGATCTGCGGTCCGCCACCGTGCACGACGACGGGGTGCATCCCGCAGGCCCGGAGGAACACCATGTCCGCGGCGAACGCCTTCTTCAGCTCGTCGTCGACCATGGCGTTGCCGCCGTACTTGACGACGATCGTGGCGCCGGCGAGTTCCTGCAGCGCGGGAAGCGCTTCGGCGAGGACCTTCGCCTTCACGAGGCCGGCGGCCGGATCGATCTGGTGGGCACCGGAATCCGGTGTCGTGTCGCTCATGACGAGTACGCCGAGTTCTCTTCGACGTACGCGTGCGAGAGGTCCGTGGTCCGGACGGATGCCGAGGCGTCGCCGAGCTTCAGGTCGACGAGGACGTCGATGTCGGCACCGGAGAGGTCGACGTCGCGCGCTCCTTCGACGCCACAACCGTTCTCGCACACGGGGAATCCGTTGAACGACACGGCGATCACGTCCGGATCGATCCGGACCGGTGACGCGCCGACCGTGGCCAGCACCCGGCCCCAGTTGGGGTCGGAGCCGAACAGAGCGGTCTTGACCAGCGAGTCGCGGGCCACGAACCGGGCGACGACCAGGGCATCGTCCTCGGTCGGTGCGCCCGTGACGGTGATGGTGACCCGCTTGGTGACACCCTCGGCGTCGGCCTGCATCTGGGCGGCCAGGTCGTCGCAGACCGCGAAGACGGCCTCGTCGAGATCGGCCTGGTCGACCGGGATCTGGCTGGCACCCGAGCTCAGCAGCAGGACGGTGTCGTTGGTGGACATGGAGCCGTCGATGTCGAGCCGGTCGAAGGTCCGCGCGGTCGCGCGGCGCAGTGCGGTGTCGAGCTGGTCGGTGGTGGCTGCGGCGTCGGTGGTGAGCACCACGAGCATCGTCGCGAGCGACGGCGCCATCATCCCGGCGCCCTTGCCCATGCCGCCGACGTTCCATCCCTGCGGGTGGTGCAGCGCAGCCTGTTTCGGCACGGTGTCGGTGGTCATGATGGCGTGTGCCGCGTCGGTGCCGCCGGTGAGTCCGCCGCCCATCTCCTGGACGATCTCGGTGACGCCGGCGAGGACCTTGTCCATCGGGAGGCGGTCGCCGATGAGGCCGGTCGAGCAGACTGCCACCTCGACGGCGCCGGTGCTGGTCCCCCAGTTGCTCAGGGCCTCTGCGACGGCTTCGGCCGTCTTGTGGGTGTCCTGGAATCCGCCGGGCCCGGTGCACGCGTTGGCGCCGCCCGAGTTGAGGATCACCGCGCGCAGCGTGCCCGTGGTGAGGACCTGCTGGGACCACAGCACCGGTGCTGCCTTGACCTGGTTGCTGGTGAAGACGCCGGCGGCCGAGTGGTCCGGACCTTCGTTGAACACGAGGGCGAGGTCGGGGTTACCGGATTCCTTGATACCGGCCGCGATTCCCGCAGCACGGAAACCCAGCGGCGCGGTGACACCCTGTTCGCGGAGGAGCCGCGGCGTGTCGCCGGGGGCCCCGCCCTCGATGCGCTCCGGATCCGGTTGCGCGTTCGGGATTCCGGTTCCGTCAACGCCTGTCATGGTGCAACTCCCACGGTGCTCAGTCCCTCGTTCTCTGTCCAGCCCAGCGCCAGGTTCATCGACTGGACCGCGGCGCCACCGGTCCCCTTGGTCAGGTTGTCCACGGCGCCGACGACCACGAGGGTCTGCGCGCGCTCGTCGACGGTCACCCCGAGCTGGACGGCGTTGGAACCGATGACCGAACCGGTCGCCGGCAGGCGGCCTTCCGGTAGGACGTGGATGAATTCCTCGTCGGCGTAGGCCTTTTCGTAGACCGCGCGCACTTCGTCACCGGTTGCGGTGGTCCGTGCGGTGCACGTCGCGAGGATGCCCCGGGCCATCGGCGCGAGGATCGGGGTGAACGAGACGGTGACGGGCTGCTGCGCCGCCTCCGACAGTGCCTGCGAGATCTCCGGGGTGTGCCGGTGGACTCCGCCGACACCGTAGGCCCGGGCCGACCCGATGACCTCGGAGGCCAGCAGATCGACCTTCGGCGAACGACCGGCACCCGACGCGCCGCTGACCGCGACCACGGTCACGTGCGGCTCGGCCAGCCCCGCGGCGATCGCCGGGAGCAACGACAGGATCGACACCGTCGGGTAGCAACCCGGAACGGCGATCCGGCTGGCGTCCTTGAGGACCTCCCGATTGCCGGGTAGCTCGGGCAGGCCGTACGGCCAGGTGCCTGCATGATCGCCGCCGTAGTACGAGGTCCAGTCACCGGCATCGCGCAGCCGGAAGTCGGCGCCGCAGTCGATGATCAGCGTGGTCGGCGGCAGGGCGTCGGCCATGACGGCCGATGCGCCGTGCGGCAGCCCCAGGAAGACCACGTCGTGGCCGCTCAGGATCTCCGGAGTGGTCTCCTCGAGAACCCGATCTGCCAGCGGCAACAGGTGCGGATGGTGGGATCCGAGCGTGGTGCCGGCGTTGCCGCCGGCAGTCAGCGCACCGATCTCGAGCTCGCCGGATCGCAGACGTGGATGCCCGCACAGGAGTCGGAGGATCTCACCGCCCGCGTAGCCGCTCGCGCCGGCCACCGCGACCTTCACCTTGCTGGTTGAGCTTGTCGAAGCCATGCAATCATTATGCAGCAGCCTGCAAATCAATTCATAGACGGGGTGGAGTGGGTCGGCGGTCCGGCCCTCGTGTCAGCGGAGGCGGGCGCCCACTCGTTCGGCGGCGGCGTCGACCGCGGCCAGCTTCGCGGCGTTGGCCTCGTCCTCCGTGAGCGTGCGATCACTCGCGCGGAAGCGCAGCGAGAACGTCAGCGACTTGTTGCCGTCGCCGACCTGCTCGCCGGTGAAGACGTCGAACAGGGCAATGTCCTCGAGCAGCTCACCCGCGCCGTCGCGCAGCGCCGACCGGACGTCGGCGGCCGGCACGTCGGCCGCGACCACCACGTTGACGTCCTGCAGGACGGCCGGGAACACCGACACCGCCGGAGCGGGCAGCACCTCGCGGAGCGGCAGGGCGTCGATGTCGATCTCGACCGCGCAGGCACGCTTGGGCAGGTGGGCGCGTTCGAGCACCGCCGGATGGAGCTCGCCTGCGTAGCCGACCGTGCGTCCGTCGACGGTCAGTCGGGCACAGCGGCCCGGATGCCACGGCCGGTGATCGGCGGCGGAGAGTTCGACCTCCACTCCCGCAGCACGCGCGATGGTGCGAGCCGCCTCGAAGGCGTCGAGGTAGTCGGCGGCACGTCCCGGACCCCACGGCCCCGCGGGGTCGCGCAGGCCGGTCAGGATGACGCCGACGTGCAGCGGCTGATGCGGCAGCGAGGCGTCGAGCGCCTCGATGTCCTCATCGGTGGGGCGCTGCGTCACGTCGAGCGCGGGGACGGGCGCAACGTGGTCACCGGCGATGACGACCTGACCGATGGTGAACAGCGACAGATCGCGCTGACCACGGGCGATGTTGCGCGCGGCCATCTCGAGCAGGCCCGGCAACAGCGTCGAGTTGAGTTCGGGCCGGTCCGACTCGAGCGGGTTGAGGACCTTGACGGTGCGGCGGCGCTCGTCATCGGCGGGCAGGTCCCAGAGGTCGAAGACCCCGGCCGGCATGAACGGGTACGGCAGAACCTCGACATAACCGTCGAGGGCGAGGGTGCGTCCGACGCTGCGACGGCGCCGCTGCACCGGCGTGAGGCCGGTGCCACCCGGAGCGCGCGGCACGACGGCCGGGATGTCCTCGAGACCTTCGAGCCGCAGCACCTCTTCGACGAGGTCGGCACGCTGCTTGAGGTCGGGACGCCACGACGGCGGGACGACGTCGAGGGTGTCGGTGCCGGTGACCACGCAACCGACCTCGGTGAGGCGCGCGGCGGTGGTGCCCGCCGGGTAGCTGATACCCGCGACGCGGTCGGGTTCGTCGGCGGCGATGCTGATCGCCGACGGGAGCGGGGTCGAAACGCGGGCCTCGGACAGCGGAGAGGAGATGGTGCCGCCGGCGATCTCCACGATCAGCTGCGCGGCGCGATCGGAGGCGACCGCGGTGATCTCCGGGTCGACGATGCGCTCGAACCGCTTGCTGGCCTCGGAGGTCAGCTTGTGGCGCTTACCGGTGCGGAAGACGCGGACGGGGTCGAAGGTCGCCGACTCCAGCAGAACGGTCGTGGTCTGATCGCCCACCTCGGTGGCACCGCCGCCCATGACACCCGCGAGGGCGATGGGACCGCTCTCGTCGGCGATGACGACGTCCTCGGGGTCGAGGACCCGGTCGACCTCGTCGAGGGTGCGCAGCTTCTCCCCCGGCTTCGCCGAGCGGACGGTGACGGTGCCGGTGATGCGATCGGCGTCGAAGGCGTGCAGCGGCTGACCGAGTTCGATCATCACGTAGTTGGTGACGTCGACGATCGCCGAGATCGGCCGGATACCGGCGACCATGAGTCGCTTCTGCATCCACCACGGCGAGATGGCAGCCGGGTCGACGCCGCTCATCACGCGCGCGGTGTAGCGGGTGGCACCGGAGCCGTCCTCGATGGCGACGGGCCACGGCGTCCCCTCGCCGGTCACGTCGGCGTCGACCACGCCCGGATCCACGAAGGGCACCTCGAAGCTGCTCGCCAGCTCGCGGCCGAGACCGCGGATCGAGAAGGCATATCCGCGGTCGGGGGTGACGTTGACGTCGATGGCGGCGTCGTCGAGTCCGAGGACCTCGCGGGCGTCGGCGCCGGGCTCGGCGGTTCCGGGGGCCAGCACCAGGATGCCGCTGTGGTCGTTGCCGATGCCCAGTTCCGAGACCGAGCAGATCATGCCGTCGGAGACGCGGCCGTAGGTCTTGCGCGAGGCGATCTCGAACGGGCCGGGCAGCACGGCACCGGGCAGTGCAGCGACGATCAGATCACCCACGGCGAAGTTCCGGGCGCCGCAGACGATGCCGCGCGGCTCGGCCTCACCGACCTCGACGGTGCAGAAGCGGATCGGCTTCTTGAACTCGGTGAGCTCCTCGATCGTCTCCACGCGACCGATCACCAGCGGTCCGGTGATCTCCGGGAACTTCTCGATGTCCTCGATCTCGAAACCGACGCGGACGAATCCCGCGTCGATCTCCTCGGTGGTCGCCGACCACTCCGGGTCGCCCGAGCGCAGGACCTCTGTGTACCAGGACTGTGGTGCACGCACTGTGTATCAACTACTTTCGTCGCGTCGTGGAAGTCTGAGGATGCGTGCCGGGCCGCTCAGGCGGCCGGACCGAACGGGAGGGTGAACCGGATGTCGCCCTCGACCATGTCGCGCATGTCGGAGATGTCGTTGCGGAACTGCAGGGTGCGTTCCAGGCCCATGCCGAAGGCGAAGCCGGAGTAGACGTCCGGGTCGATTCCGCTCGCGCGCAGCACGTTCGGGTTGACCATGCCGCAGCCGCCCCACTCGACCCAGCCGGGTCCGCCCTTCTTGGCCGGGAACCAGACGTCGACCTCTGCCGACGGTTCGGTGAACGGGAAGTACGACGCACGCATCCGCGTGGTGGTCTCCGGCCCGAACAGCGCGCGGGCGAAGGTCTCGAGGGTGCCGCGCAGGTTCGCCATGGTCAGACCCTTGTCGACGGCGAGTCCCTCGATCTGGTGGAACACCGGGGTGTGAGTGGCGTCGAGCTCGTCGGTGCGGAAGGTCCGACCCGGGCAGGCCACGTAGATCGGCAGGTCGCGGTTGAGCATGGAGCGCACCTGGACCGGCGAGGTGTGCGTGCGCAGCACCTGACGCGAGCCCTCGGGCGCGATGTAGAAGGTGTCCTGCATCGACCGTGCCGGGTGATCCGGCAGGAAGTTGAGAGCGTCGAAGTTGTGGTGTTCGGTCTCGACCTCGGGGCCCTCGGCGATCTCCCAGCCCATGCCGACGAAGACGTCGGCGACCTGCTCGGCGATCACGGTGATGGGATGGCGCGCGCCGACCGGGCGGCGGCCGCTGGGCAGGGTGACGTCGACCGACTCGGCGACGAGGACCGCCGCATCGCGTTCGGCTTCGAGGACCGCGGTCCGGAGTTCGAGCGACGCGGTGACCCGCCCGCGAACCTGGTTCACGAGCTTGCCGGCCGCCGAGCGCTCTTCCTTCGGCAGGCTGCCGAGTGCGCGTCGGGCCAGCGCGATCGGTGAGCGGTCGCCGAGGTGCGCGGACTTCGCCGCGGACAGCTGCTCGAGGTCGGCCGCCGCCTCGAAGGCCTCGATGGCCGACGCCGCGGCCGCCTCGAGGTCGTCGGGTCCGGGGAATACCGTTTCGTCGGCGGAAGTGGCCACGGTCGGCGAGCTCCTCATGCGTGGGTCGGTGGATGGACGCGTCCTCGTCACGCGCCAGGGCTGCTCGGGCGCGGAAAACCGGCTCGGGACGACCGTCAACGGCGGCGATGACTCTCATCGAGGGTAGTCGACCGCCGCGACGCGCTGACCTGCAGGGAGGCGTCGTCTCCGGGAACCGCGTCTCCCCCGCCTCGCGCAGCGGGTCGAAGAGCGAGGACACGACCCGTCACCGCACATCCGATCCCGGAAATCAGCCACCCGATGCCGTCGCCGAGCAGGCCGTACCGCGACACCATCAGGACCGCGATGCCGAGGCACACCAGCGCGGCCAGCAGGGTCAGGTCCCGCGCGCGTCCCGCTCGCCGGGCGACGGGGCCGTCCCACCACGGCAGCGGCCGGTTCTCCAGCGGAGACAGCATCACGACGACGGGCACCATGAGCGCGAGGAGCAGCATCGTCTGGACGCCGACGACGATCGGGAACGACGCGGACTGCACGTCGGCACGGTCCAGGCCCGTCACCGCGCCCAGGACGATGACCGCGGCGAGCACCGGCAGGTGCCAGAGGTACAGCGTCATCGCGCCGCGATTGCCGAGGACGACCCACCACCAGACCCGCGGACGTCCGGCGATCGTCGCCAGTACCCGGCGGACGGCAACGGCACCTGCGCAGAGCACGATCGCGTGACCGGCGAGGAGCAGGCTGGGCGGACTCATGTTGGACAGCTGCTGCCCCGGCACGGTCACGAGCGAGATCTCGTACGGACCCCGGTGCACGAGCCCGGTGTCGAGGATCAGGGCACCGATGGACACGGCCGCGGCGGTCCCCGGACGCAGGATCTGCTTGGCGTAGGCGACTCCGAGCACGGCGGGGATCGTCCACACGGTGAGGAAGTTCAGATAGCCCAGCCACGACGGGCCGGCGTGGAGCCGGATGGCGTCGATGAGTGCCGTACTCCCCCAGCATGTTCCGAGCGCCAAGAACACGTGGAGAGGCGTGCGGATCCGCTGTAGCAGCGGGACGACGGCCAGCACGAGGAGATACGCACCGAGGAACCACAGCAGTTGAACGCCGAGTCGCGCGACTACGTCGGCCGCGGCGTCCAGGCCGGCGGTCGTCAGCCCGGCCAGCACCACCAGCACCACTCCCAGATACCAGCCGAGCGGTCGGAGAAGACGCTGGGTGCGGGTGAACAGCCAGTGCCCCGCGGCGGGAGGGTCGTCGGATGCCCGCGACATCCAGCCATGCGTCGACGCCGCGGCGCCTGCGAAGAAGAACAGCGGCAGCACCTGGAGCAGCCAGGTGGCCGGTTGCAGCATCGGCACGTCGCCGAGCGTGTTGCCGAGGCGGATCGAACCGCCGGAGGCGTCGACGGTGAGCATGATCGAGTGACCGACGACCACCACGAGCAACGAGCAGATGCGGATGAGGTCGACGACCCGGTCGCGGTCGCCGGTGAGCGCCGCCAGTTCGTGTGGCGTCGGCAGCCTTTCCGCCGGCTTTCCGGCGGTCGGTCGAGCGGAGGTCGTGAGCATTCATCGAGTCTCGCCAGGAGCGTCCCGCCGGGCCTGAGCAGAATTACTCGGTCGGGGGCGGCAATCCCCGCAGCACTCGCGTGTGGCACATGTCACGGGCCGCCGGAAAGCTGTCCGGTTGCCCACGCGCACGGGTAGAGACGGAGAGATGAAGCCCTCCAGCATCACCCAGTTGCGCGGCGACGGTATCCGGCTCGCCGCCGACATCTGGGAACCCTCCGGCCCGCCGACCGGCACCGCACTGCTGCTGCACGGAGGTGGACAGACCCGGCACTCGTGGCAGCGGACCGGTGCCCGCCTCGCCGAGCACGGCTGGCGCGCTCTGACCATCGACGCCCGCGGCCACGGCGACAGCGAATGGCCCGACGACGCCGACTACAGCAACGGTGCGCACGCCCGCGACCTGCGGCAGATCGTCGACGACCTGGGTGAACCGCCGGTACTGATCGGTGCCTCGATGGGCGGGCTGGCGTCCCTGCACGCTGCGGGTCACGCCCCGTCCATCGCACGGGCGCTGGTCCTCGTCGACATCACGCCCACCGCCGAACCCGAGGGGATCGCCAAGATCACCGGCTTCATGCGCGACGGACTCACCGGCTTCGACAGTCTCCAGGACGCCCTCGACGCCGTCGTCGCCTACAACCCGCACCGGAGTCGCCCGCCCCGGATCGAGGGGCTCCGCAAGAACCTCCGCGAGCGCGACGGCCGCTGGTACTGGCATTGGGACCCGCGAATGCTCGCGCCGCGCGACCACATGGAGCGGACGGCCGCCGAACGCGAGGAACGTGCACGGGAGGCCGCTCGGGCGGTGCGGGTGCCGACCCTGCTCATCCGGGGCAAACAGTCCGACGTCGTCAGCGACGAGGGCGCACGGGAACTCCTCGAACTGATCCCCGGTGCCCGCTACATCGACGTCACCGGCGCCGGCCACATGGTCAGCGGTGATGACAACGACGTCCTGAGTAGCGGTCTGATCGAGTTCCTCGACGATCTCGTGAGCACCGAATCCCGCTGAAACGCAACGGTCCCGGCACGCGAAGCGCCGGGACCGTCGACGTGAGAACTACTTGCCGAAGCCGGCGCGCTTGAGCGCGTCGGCCATCGCACCGCTCGGCGCCGGCCGGCGGTCGTTGCGGTTGTTGCCGCCGCCGCGGTTGCCCTGGTTGCCGCGACCGCCCTGGCCGCCCTGGCCACCCTGGCCGCCACGCTGCTCGTTGCGGCGCTGACCGCCACCTCGATTACCGCCGTTGTCGCTGCGCGGCGCACGAGTGCCGCCCTTGCCGCCGGCGTTGCCGGTCCCCGGCTCGTCGTCGAGGCGAAGCGACAGTCCGATTCGCTTGCGTTCGACGTCGACGTCCATGACCTTCACCTTCACTATGTCGCCGGACTTCACGACCTCGTGCGGGTCGGACACGAAGCGGTGGGCCATCGCCGACACATGGACCAGGCCGTCCTGGTGGACGCCCACGTCGACGAAGGCGCCGAAGGCCGCCACGTTGGTGACCTGACCTTCCAGCACCATGCCGGGCGTGAGGTCGGAGACCTTCTCGATCCCGGCGGCGAAGGTCGCCGTCTTGAACTCGGGGCGCGGGTCGCGACCCGGCTTGTCGAGCTCGGCGATGATGTCGATGACGGTCGGACGACCGAAGGTCTCGTCGACGAAGTCGTCGGGACGCAGCTTGGTGAGGGTGGCGGTGTCACCGATCAGCGAGCGGACGTCGGCGCCGACCTTGTCGAGAATGCGGGTGACGACCGGGTAGGCCTCCGGGTGCACGCTGGACGCGTCGAGCGGGTTGTCGCCGTCGGTGATCCGGAGGAAGCCGGCACACTGCTCGAACGCCTTGGGCCCGAGGCGCGGCACATCGGTGATCTGCTTGCGGCTGCGGAAGGCCCCGTTCGAGTCACGGTGCGCGACAATGGATTCCGCAAGTCCGGCGGTGATTCCGGAGACGCGGGAAAGCAGCGGCACCGATGCGGTGTTCACGTCCACACCCACCGCGTTCACCGCATCCTCGACCACGGCGCCGAGCGACCGGGCGAGCAGCGTCTCGGAGACGTCGTGCTGGTACTGGCCGACGCCGATCGACTTGGGATCGATCTTCACCAGTTCCGCGAGCGGGTCCTGCAGGCGGCGGGCGATCGATACCGCACCGCGGATCGACACGTCGAGGTCGGGCAGTTCCTTCGACGCGTATGCCGACGCCGAGTACACCGAGGCGCCCGCCTCGGACACGACGACGCTGGTCGGCGGCTTCTTGCCGGAGTCCTTGATGGCCGCGATCAGCTCGCCGGCGAGCGCATCGGTCTCGCGGGATGCGGTGCCGTTGCCGATCGCGATGAGGTCGACGCCGTGCTTCTGGACGAGCGCTCCCAGCACCGCGAGCGCGCCGGCCTTGTCGCGGCGTGGCTCGTGCGGGTAGATGGTGGCGGTGTCGACGACCTTGCCGGTCTCGTTGACCACGGCGACCTTCACACCGGTCCGCAGGCCGGGGTCGAGTCCCATCGTGGTGCGGGCACCGGCGGGTGCGGCCAGGAGGAGGTCCTTGAGGTTGGTCGCGAAGACCGCCACCGCGTCGGCCTCGGCGGCCTGACGCAACCGCATCCGGACGTCGAGGGAGAGTCCGACGAACAGCTTGGTGCGCCACGCCCAACGCACGGTGTCGGCGAGCCAGCGGTCGGCGGGACGACCCTGATCGGGGATCCCGAACCGGGCGGCGATGCGCTGCTCGTAGGGGCCGGGTCCGGCCGGGCGGTCGGCCGCCTCCGGATCGGCGTCGAGGGTCACCGTCAGGATCTCCTCGCGTTCACCGCGCAGCACGGCGAGCACCCGGTGCGACGGGATCGAGGTGAAGGGCTCGGAGAAGTCGAAGTAGTCGGCGAACTTGGTGCCGGCCGACTCCTTGCCCTCACGGACGGCGGTCCGCAGCACGCCGGTCTGCCACATCAGTTCACGCAGTTCACCGACCAGGTCGGCATCCTCGGCGAACCGCTCGACGGCGATCGCGCGGGCGCCGTCGAGCTGTTCGGCGGTGAAGGTCGACGGATCGGTGGGCGGATCCGACAGCAGCGCGTCGGCCACCGGCTCGTGCCCGGCCTCGCGGGCGATCTGGGCCTTGGTGCGGCGCTTGGGCTTGTACGGCAGGTAGATGTCCTCGAGGCGGGCCTTGGTGTCGGCCGCGAGGATTCGTGCGTCGAGTTCGGCGTCGAGCTTGCCCTGTGCGGCGATCGACTCGCGGACCGACTGACGCCGGGCCTCGAGGTCGCGCAGGTATCCGAGACGCTCGTCGAGGGTGCGCAGTTGGGTGTCGTCGAGACCGCCGGTGACCTCTTTGCGGTACCGGGCGACGAACGGGACGGTCGACCCGCCGTCGAGTAGTTCGATCGCGGCCCGGACCTGTCCGACGCCGACGCCGAGTTCGGTGGCGATCGCCGACGCGATGCGGGCGTTCACGACCGCGGGGTCGGGGGTGGGCACCGTCTGCGGGGTCGCGGCATCCGATGGGGCGGGGACTGCGGGAGCGGACTCGGGCTGGGGCACGGACGCGGGTGACACGGTTTCTGACACGATCGCCGACCCTACCGGCCGCCTCGGACAGCTGTCAGCCGCGACCCACCGCATTGTGGACACGCGCACTCTCGTACAGACAGATCGCTGCCGCGGCGGCGACGTTGAGACTCTCCGCGCGACCGCGGATGGGGATGGACACCCGGTGGTCGGCGGCCGCCTGGATGTCGGCGGACAGGCCGTGGGCCTCGTTACCGAAGAGCCAGCCGACCCGGCCGGACAGCACCTCGGCGGCGTGATCGAGGTTCACCTCGCCGTCGGCGGCCGTCGCGAGCAGCGAGATGCCGGCGCCGGCGATGGCGTCGAGACCCTCGGTCAGGGCGCGCTGACGCACCACCGGCACGGTGAACACGCTCCCGGCGCTCGCGCGGACGCACTTGCCGTTGTGGGGATCGACGGCGTCACCGAGCAGCACCACCGCATCGGCGCCCATCGCGTCGGCGCATCGGATGAGGGTTCCGGCGTTGCCGGGTTCCCGCGGTTCGACGGCGATCGCGAGGAGCCGCGGCTCGTCGGCGAGGACGGCCTCGAGCGGCACGTCGAGGAGCGGGCAGACAGCGAAGATCCCGGGCGGGGTCGAGGTCTCCGCGAGCTTCGACGCCGCACGGGCGGAGATCACGAGAACCGGGACGCCGGCCGCCTCGGCGGCGGCAGTGATCCCCTGATGCCGGAGCTGGTCCTCGTCGGCGACCAGCACCACCTCGGCGCGGTCGACCGCGAGAGCCGAGGACACCGAGTTGGCCCCCTCGGCGAGGAAACGCCCCTGCTCACGCCGCTCGGCAGCGCGATGGAGCTTCGCATACGACACGACCCGCGAGGATCGCTCGGACAGGATCTCCGTCATCGGATCATCCCTCGGGCGACTCGCGGGTCGTGTGTGGTGTGGCGCAATCAGGCAGCCGGGGCGTTGACGTCGGCCGGCAGGGCCTTGCGGGCGACCTCGACCAGGCCGGTGAAGGCCTCGGGATCGGTCACCGCGATGTCGGCGAGCACCTTGCGGTCAACCTCGACACCAGCGGCCTTGAGGCCTTGGATGAAGCGGTTGTAGGTGATGTCGTTGGCGCGGGCCGCAGCGTTGATACGCGCGATCCACAGCTTCCGGAACTCACCCTTGCGGGCGCGACGGTCCCGGTAGGCATAGGTCATCGAGTGGAGCTGCTGCTCCTTGGCCTTGCGGTAGAGGCGCGACCGCTGGCCGCGGTAGCCCTTCGAGGCCTCGAGGGTGGACCGACGCTTCTTCTGGGCGTTCACTGCCCTTTTCACGCGTGCCATGTGTTAAATCCTTTTGCTTGTCAGAGGTCAGGGTTCGCGCGCGTCAGATGTTCAGCAGGCGCTTGATGCGAGGGGCGTCGTTCTCGCTGACGACGGTGGTGCCGTCGAGACGACGGGTGCGCTTGGAGGGCTTGTGCTCCAGCAGGTGGCGGCGGTTGGCCTTCTGACGGACGATCTTGCCGCTGCCGGTCACCTTGAATCGCTTCGCGGTGCCCTTGTGGGTCTTGCTCTTAGGCATGTCTTTCCTTCTGTCGGGCGAACTCCGGCAGCCGAACCTGATCAGGTCCGGCTGGCATCCGGGTTCACGTCTCGTGATCTCGGCCGGGACGGGGCCTTCGCCCGCGTCCGGCCGAACGGCTCAGCTCTCGTCCAGCGCGTTCTTCGGGCCGCCGGAACGTTCGCGGCTCTCTTGCGCCTTCTGGCGGGTCTTCGCGCCCTTGTGCGGGGCGAGGACCATCGTCATGTTGCGACCGTCCTGCTTGGCCGAGGTCTCGACGAAGCCGTAGTCGGCGACATCGTTGCCCAGGCGCTGCAACAGGCGGTAGCCGAGCTCAGGACGGGACTGCTCGCGGCCGCGGAACATGATGGTCACCTTCACCTTTGACCCCGCCTCGAGGAACCGGACGACGTGACCCTTCTTGGTCTCGTAGTCGTGGTCGTCGATCTTGGGTCGGAGCTTCTGCTCCTTGATGACGGTCATCTGCTGATTGCGACGCGATTCGCGCTGCTTCTGGGCCGCTTCGTACTTGAACTTGCCGTAGTCCATGATCTTGCAGACCGGCGGACGGGCGTCGGGAGCCACCTCGACGAGGTCGAGGTCGGCTTCATAAGCCAAGCGAAGCGCATCTTCAACACGCACGATGCCCACCTGCTCCGAGTTGGGTCCGACGAGTCGGACCTCAGGGACGCGGATGCGCTCGTTGATGCGGGTCTCAGTGCTGATGGGGCCTCCTAGTTCAATCCTGCAGTGGTAACCGTCGCGTCGTGGCGAGGGTCGTGTGCAGGAGAACGAGCGCAAACCTCAGCAAACGAGCCCCGGGACAATGTCCGCGGGGCTCCGATACCGACCGATTCTCTTCACTGCACCCCGGGGGCACAGCGCGGCCGATCTTCCCAGTCGCATCACCAGGATGCGATCTGCGACGATCGGCGTGAACCGGACCGTGCGACTGCGGCGAACTCGCCAGGCGAGGACTCGCGTCGAACGGTGGGAGCGGAACTCCACTTACGACCCCGGCGCATACCAGGGCGGTCGTGCTATGGGAGTCTAACAGCCATGGCCGAGAACCCCAATTCGTCACCAGCACCGACACCCCAGGAGGGTGCGACGGGCAGTGGCGCCGACATCGATGATGCGGCACGCACTGACTTCGACAACGTCCGTGACCTGGGAGATATTCCGGCCATCGAGGTCATCACCCGGTCGATCGTGATGCTCATGAGTGCCGCCGCCGAGAAGTTGGGCCTGGCCGAGGGCACCCCGGAGGACCGGATCGACCTGCCCGAGGCCCGTACCCTCATCACCGCCCTGGCCGGCCTCGTCGATGCGTCGAAGGCCGACCTCGGCATCCATGCCGCCCCGATCCGCGACGGCCTCAAGGGCCTGCAGCTCGCCTTCCGTGAGGCCAGCGCATACCCGGACGAGCCCGGCGAAGGACCCGGCGAGAAGTACACCGGCCCGGTGAGGGCCCCGAAGAAGTAGGCGGACCTCGATACGCGGCGTCCTCGCTTCGCTCGGTCGTCGCTACTCGGCCGGCAGGGTTCTGCTGAACGAATCTGCTGCGGCGTCCTCGCTTCGCTCGGTCGTCCCTACTCGGCCGGCGGGGTTCTGCTGAACGAATCTGCTGCGGCGTCCTCGCTTCGCTCGGTCGTCCCTACTCGGCCGGCGGGGTTCTGCTGGTTGAGCAGGCGAGGAGCGTAGCGACGAGCCGTGTCGAAACCACTAACCTGGACTCATGACGAATCCCGGAGAGTCCGACGCACCGAACACGCCCCCGTCTGACGACGTCATCGACGCGGAGATCGTGCACACCGGTCCGGTGCCGGGAACCCTCCCCGATCCCGACTACACCGACAGCGGTGTCCCGACCTTCGACTTCGTCCGCGACAAGATCGAGAACCGGATCAATACCGCCATCGGCTCCCAGGATCTCGCCGAGGCGAGTGCCGAGGGTCAGAGCGTCGACGAGATGATGCGCAAGCGCGACGAGGCAGCGAAGAAGCGTCTCGAGGAGATCCGCAAGTCGATGGGCCAGTAGCCCAGCCGTACGCACAATCGCCACTTTCGAGCAGAGGTGCTGGCTGAACCAGCGCTGCTGCAATGGAAGTGGCGATTCTGCTGTGCCTGTCAGCCCGCTGACGCGACCGTCTCGTCGACCTCGAGGATCTCGGCGAGGAACTTGCCGGTGTGGCTGCCCGGCGCGACCGCGATGTCCTCGGGCGTGCCCTCGGCGACGACCGTGCCGCCGCCGCTACCACCCTCGGGTCCCATGTCGATGACCCAGTCGGCCGTCTTGATGACGTCGAGGTTGTGCTCGATGGTGATGACCGTGTTGCCCTTGTCGACGAGGCCGTTGATCACCGCGAGGAGCTTCTTGATGTCCTCGAAGTGCAGGCCGGTGGTCGGCTCGTCGAGGATGTAGACCGTGCGTCCCATCGACCGCTTCTGCAGCTCTGCAGCCAGCTTCACGCGCTGCGCCTCGCCGCCCGACAGGGTCGGGGCCGGCTGTCCGAGGCGGACGTAACCGAGACCGACATCGTTGAGGGTCTTGAGGTAGCGATGGATCGAGGCGACCGGCTCGAAGAAGTCGGCGGCCTCCTCGATCGGCATGTCGAGCACCTCGGCGATGGTCTTGCCCTTGTAGTGGACCTCGAGGGTCTCCCGGTTGTAGCGGGCACCGTGGCAGACCTCGCACGGGACGTAGACGTCCGGCAGGAAGTTCATCTCGATCTTGATCGTGCCCTCGCCGGTGCAGGCCTCACAGCGGCCGCCCTTGACGTTGAACGAGAACCGGCCCGGCTGGTAGCCGCGCACCTTGGCCTCGGTGGTGGCCGCGAACAGTGTGCGGATCTTGTCGAAGACGCCGGTGTAGGTCGCCGGGTTGGATCGCGGGGTGCGTCCGATCGGCGACTGGTCGACCTGGACGAGCTTGTCGAGGTTGTCGAGTCCCTTGATCCGCGTGTGGCGGCCGGGCACCTGACGTGCGCCGTTGAGCTTGTTGGCGAGCACGGTCGCGAGGATGTCGTTGACCAGCGTCGACTTGCCGGAGCCGGACACACCGGTCACCGCCGTCATGACGCCGAGCGGGAACGACACCTCGATCCCGCGCAGGTTGTGCTCACGTGCACCGACGACGGTCAGCTGACGCTTGCGGTCGATCGGCCGGCGGATCTCCGGGACCGGGAGTGAATCCCGGCCCGAGAGGTACGCACCGGTCAGCGACTGGCGGTTCTTCAGCAGGTCCTTGTAGCTGCCGCTGTGCACGACGTGACCGCCGTGCTCACCGGCTCGGGGACCGATGTCGACGATCCAGTCGGCGGACCGGATGGTGTCCTCGTCGTGCTCGACGACGATCAGCGTGTTGCCCAG
The DNA here is from genome assembly GCF_000225505.1 of Gordonia alkanivorans NBRC 16433. Classification (GTDB taxonomy): domain Bacteria; phylum Actinomycetota; class Actinomycetes; order Mycobacteriales; family Mycobacteriaceae; genus Gordonia; species Gordonia alkanivorans. The sequence goes on from NZ_BACI01000113.1 coordinate 27,465, forward strand.
GTCGCGGAGTCGGGTGAGGGTCTCGATCAGTCGACGGTTGTCGCGCTGGTGCAGACCGATCGACGGCTCGTCGAGGACGTAGAGGACGCCCGCGAGTCCGGAGCCGATCTGCGTCGCGAGGCGGATGCGCTGGGCCTCGCCGCCCGACAGCGATCCGGCCGCACGCGACAGCGACAGGTACTCCAGTCCGACGTCGAGCAGGAAGCGGATACGTGCCTGGACCTCTTTGAGCACGCGGCCGGCGATCGCGGCCTGACGCTCGTCGAGGTGGAGGTTGTCGAGGAAGTTCGCGCAGTCGGCGACCGACAGCGCACAGACCTCGGCGATCGACTTCGGGCCGTACTCGGGATGGTCGAGGGTGACCGCGAGGATCTCCGGGCGCAGACGCGCACCCTGGCAGGCGGGGCACGGCACGTCGCGCATGTACCCCTCGTAGCGTTCCTTCATCTGCTCGGACTCGGTCTGGTCCATCCGCCGGGCGAGGAACGACATGACGCCCTCGAACTCGGTGTAGTACGAGCGGGTGCGTCCGTAGCGGTTGCGGAACTTCACGTGCACCTGGTGGTCGCTGCCGTTGAGCAACGCTCGACGAGCCTTGACCGGCAGCTTCTTCCACGGGGTGTTGATGTCGAAGCCCATCTGGTCGGCAAGACCCGACATCAGGCGCAGGAAGTAGTCGGCGTTGTGACCGGTCGACCACGGCGCGATCGCGCCCTCGGCGAGGCTCATCTCCGGGTCGGGCACGACGAGTTCTTCATCGACCTCCTTGCGGATCCCGAGGCCGTCGCACTCGGGGCAGGCACCGTAGGGCGAGTTGAACGAGAACGAGCGCGGCTCGAGGTCGTCTATCGCGATCGGGTGGGCGTTGGGGCACGCCATCTTCTCGGAGAACCGGCGCTCGCGATTCGGGTCGTCCTCTTCGAGGTCGACGAAGTCGAGCACGATGATGCCGTCGGCGAGACGCAGACCGGTTTCCACCGAATCGGTGAGACGCTGCTTGGCGCCGGCCTTGACGACGAGGCGGTCGACGACGACCTCGATGTCGTGCTTCTCCTGCTTCTTCAGCTTCGGCGGGTCGGTCAGCTGGTGGACGACGCCGTCGATGCGGGCGCGTGAGAAGCCCTGGGTCTGTAGTTCGGCGAAGAGGTCGACGAACTCGCCCTTACGGGTACGGACCACCGGTGCGAGAACCTGGAAGCGGGTGCCCTCCTCCATGGCGAGGACCTGGTCGACGATCTGCTGCGGCGTCTGCTTGGCGATCGCCTCGCCACAGATCGGACAGTGCGCCTTACCCGCGCGGGCGTAGAGCAGACGGAGGTAGTCGTAGACCTCGGTGATGGTGCCGACCGTCGACCGCGGGTTGCGGTTGGTCGACTTCTGGTCGATGGACACTGCCGGCGAAAGACCTTCGATGAAGTCGACGTCGGGCTTGTCCATCTGACCGAGGAACTGCCGGGCGTACGCCGAGAGCGACTCGACGTAGCGACGCTGGCCCTCGGCGAAGATCGTGTCGAAGGCGAGGGACGACTTGCCCGATCCCGACAACCCGGTGAACACGATGAGGCTGTCCCGAGGGAGGTCGACATCGATGCCCCGCAGGTTGTGTTCGCGGGCACCTCGGACGATCAGACGATCAACCACTGCAGTCCTAACATTCTTCTCGAGTCAAAGTCTTCTCAAACTCACCGGGGCGCACGGGTGGCGCATGGGCACCGTAACGACAGGCACCGACAATTCTGTTCCGCATGCGTAGGCCCGGATAGGATTCGAGGCCCGCGGGCCGGACGATCGGTCTCGCCATCCGCGCATACACCATCGGACCGATAGTCCACGATACCCGCGCCCCGACCACGCCCGACCGTCGCGAGCGTCACACACCCGCCGAGCGGTGTCATAGCCTTGTCGCATGACCTCAGCGACACCGATCAGCGACTCCTACACCGGCGATCTCTCCGAATCGAAGACCCCGCAGCGACGCACTCTGGACTCGGCCACCATCGTCAAACTGTCCGTCGGGTCGATGGACAACAACGTGTACGTGGTGACCTCGAAGGCCACCGGCGACCAGCTGATCATCGACGCCGCGAACGATGCGGACACGATCATCGCCACCCTCGACGCCATCGGCGGGAAGCCCGCACTGATCTTCACGACCCACCAGCACTTCGACCACGTGCAGGCGCTCGCCGCCGTCGCCGAACACACCGGTGTCCCCACCGCTGCCGGCCGGTTCGACGCCCCCGAGTTGCCGGTCACACCGGATCGTCTCGTCGACGACGGCGACGTGATCGAGGTCGGCGACCTGCGCTTCGAGGCGATCCATCTCGTCGGCCACACCCCGGGTTCCATCGCCCTGGCCCTGACCGATGGCGACACCGTCCACCTGTTCACCGGCGACTGTCTGTTCCCCGGCGGCATCGGCAAGACCTGGAAGTCCGAGGACTTCGACACCCTCATCGAGGACGTGTCCACCAAGCTGTTCGACCGTTTCGGCGACTCGACCGTCGTCTACCCGGGACACGGGAAGGACACCACCCTCGGTGCCGAGCGTCCGTCGCTGCAGGAGTGGCGCGAACGCGGCTGGTGACATCCGCAAAACCCACCCCTCCTCCGTAAACGCGCCCCCTCGTGCCGGGGTGGGTTTACGGAAAAGAGGCGGGTTTGCTTCAGGTTTGGGCATGGGTCTCTCCGGATATCTGACACCCGAAACGCTCTCCCGATCGTGACCTCGGTGCTCCCGAAGTTCCCGAACGGATCACGAAGAGTCGATTCACCTGCATGTATCCGGAGGGCGGGTAGCGTTGATCAGGCCAGAAATGCGCTGTACCCCGACGGATCTCGAACCGCACTCGATCGAAGAAGGTTGTGACCGATGATTCTCCGCCGTATCGCCCGCCCGCTCCTTGCGTCAGCGTTCGTCGCCAGTGGCGTCGACGCCATCCGGAGCCCGAAACCGATCGCGCAGTCCGCGGCGCCGCTCGTCGACAAGGCGCGCACCGCATTGCCGCCGGAGGTCGCGGACAAGGTCCCGGAGAACACCGAGACGCTGGTCCAGATCAACGCCGCGGCGCAGATCGGTGGCGGCATCCTGCTGGCGACCGGCAAGTTCCCGCGTCTCGCCTCGGTGGTCCTGGCCGGAACCCTGATCCCGACGACGGCCGCCGGCACGGACTTCTGGAACGAGGCCGACCCGGTCCGCAAGGAAGCCCAGCGCGACGCGTTCATCAAGAACATCGGCCTGCTCGGCGGCGTGCTGTTGGCCGCGGTGGACACCGAGGGCAAGCCGTCGCTCGCGTGGCGCGGCAAGCAGAAGGCCAGCGCCGTCGCCGCGGCTCTCCCGATCGGCGCCGCTGCCGGCCACTCGACCTGGGACACCCTCGTCGAGCGCGGCCACGAGGGCGCCGAGATCGTCGGCGAGCGGTCGGCCGAGGCCGGTGACCTGCTGAGCAAGGGTGCCCACGTGCTGTCCGAGCGTTCCGCGGAGTGGACGGCCGAGGCCGCCGCCAAGTTCCGCGAGCACGCCCCCGAACTGGCCGAGTCCGCGCAGAAGCGTTCGCTCGAGATCGCGGAGCGGGCCGCCGACACCGCAGCCGAGGTCGCCGACCGCCTGCGCGACCGTGCACCCGTTCTCGCCGACGCCGCCATCGTGCGTTCGTCGAGCCTGGCCGACGCCGCGCTCGATCGCTCGTCGGAACTGGCCGAGACCGCACGCAAGCGCGGACCGAAGCTGGCGAAGCAGGCGCAGAAGCGCGCGAAGAAGGCCAAGAAGCAGGCCGCGAAGAACGCGCCGAAGTTCGCCGATGTCGCCCGCGACCGTTCGGCCGAGTTCGCCGACATCGCCCGTGATCGTTCGGCTGAGTTCGCCGAACTCGCACGCGCCCGGTCGGCCGAACTCGCCGAGTCCGCCCGGCATCTCGCGGCCGCCGCCGAGGAGACCGCGGCGCACACCGCAGACGAGGGTCGCAAGCGTTGGCGCAAGGCCCGCGGCTGACCGTCCCGCCCGGTAGCCCGATGCGAGGACGACGCTGAGCACCACCGACGACCACACGGACGCGGCACACCCACCAGAGAACTATCCCTGGGTGTCCGCGTCCGTTGTGGTCGAGCGGGACCCGCAGTCTGCTCCCCCACCCGGTACGCGCCTGGTGGTGGCGGTCGGCTCGAATGCGGCGCCGAGCGTGTTGCGTCGGAAGCTCGGCCACCTGGACCCCGCTGGCGTCCTGCACCTGACACGGGTACGCGTCGCCAACATCACAGTCGGTCATTCCGCCCACGTCGCGGCACGTGGATACGTTCCCGCGGCACCCGTTCGCACTGGTCACGGCACATTGGAGACGGTGGCCGCCTGGCTCTCACCCCCGCAGACCGAGGCGCTGGACCTCACCGAACCCAACTACGATCGACGGACAGTGAACACGCACGACCATCCCCTCATTTTTCTCGGTGACCCTCGGCTGCCCGCCGACGCTCCCGCCACTCCGGACGAGTTCGACATCTACGTGTCGCGTCACGGAGTCCTCGCCGACCCCGCGACCCGCGCGCCGCTGCCGTTCGGCAGCCAGGCCGGCGTGTTCGGCTGGCTGCAGCGGCATCTCGACGACCCTGCCCTGCACGGCACGGCGGCCGAGGTCTGCGCACGACTGGCAACCGGCGATCACGCAGCCCGGATGACGGGGCAGATCAGGGATGCCCGACTGTCATGGTCGGCGTGGCCCGTCGACGCGCGAGGAGTTGTGGCGTGACCGCACTGTCCCCCGACACCGACCCTCGGATCAGCGAGGAACAGGAACACCTCGACCGCGTCTACGGCCGTCTGGACCGGATGCGCCAGACCACACAGCGCCGCCTGTCCTCGACCCTGAGCGAGCGCGGTGGAACCCCGCAGGCACTCTCGGAGCGCGAGTCCTACGAGCGGATGTACAACGAAGATCTCGCGAAATTCGATGCCGCCGAACACAACCTGTATTTCGGCCGCCTCGACCTCGATGACGGTGAGATCCGGCGGATCGGCCGTATCGGTGTCCTCGACGACGGCCTCGGTGACGACGGGACGCACGACCACACCGCAACCGACGCAACGTTGCTGCTCGACTGGCGTGCACCGCTCGCGCGTCCCTTCTACCTCGCCACCCCGGCAGCGCCCGAAGAGGTTGCCCGTCGTCGCCACATCCGGACCCGCAGCCGCAAGGTCCGCGGGGTCAGCGACGAATCGCTGACCGCAGGAGATGCCCTCCTCGACGACTTCGGCCACGGCGACGTCGTCAACGAATCCGCCCTCGTCGCCGCGTTGAATGCTGCGCGGACCGGCGAGATGACCGACATCGTCGAGACCATCCAGCGGGAGCAGGACCTCATCATCCGGTCGACGCACCGGGGTGTGACGGTCATCCAGGGCGGGCCGGGCACCGGCAAGACGGCCGTCGCGCTGCACCGCGCCGCCTACCTGCTCTACACACATCGCGAGATCCTGTCGCGCAGCGGCATTCTCATCATCGGACCCAACGACGACTTCCTCAGCTACATCGGTCAGGTCCTGCCGTCGCTCGGTGAGTCCGGCGTACTTCTCTCGACGATCGGCGACCTGTTCCCCGGCGTCCGGGCCCGCAGTGAGGACCGGCGTGTCACCACCGGTGTCAAGGGCGGCCTGCGAATGGTCGACGTCCTCAAACGGGCGGTGCGGGCGAAGCAGTCGTTGCCGTCCCGGCCGGAGCCGGTGGATTTCGACGGCTACCGGGTCGAGATCGACTCCGAACTGGTCAAAGCCGCACGGGCCAAGGCCCGTTCGACGCGGCGTGCCCACAACCAGTCCCAGAACGCCTTCCTCAAGGCCGGTCTCGCCGAACTCGCCCGGCGCCATGCCTCGACCATCGGTTCCAGCCTGCTCGACGGATCACAGTTGCTGAGCCCCGCCGACATCGCCGACATCCGCGATGACATGAGCCAGGACCCCGACATCCGTGCGGCGCTGCTGAAGTTCTGGCCGACGCTGACGCCACAGGACATGCTGCGCGAGTTGCTGACCGACGAGCGCGCCATTCGTAGGGCCACCCCCGGCTGGTCGGACGACGACCGGGCTGCGCTACTGCGGGAACCGCGCACCTTCTCGATCACCGGGGAGGACTTCTCCCCCGCCGATGTGCCACTACTGGACGAGCTGGCCGAACTCATCGGATACGGCACCGACGACGCCGAACGTGCCGAACGTGCACGCTGGCGGCGTCAGCTCGCCGAGGCGCAGGATGCTCTCGACATCCTGACCGGTTCGGCCCCACAGGATCTCGAGGACGAGCTCGATCCCGAGATCCTGATGGCCTACGACCTGATCGACGCCGAACAACTGGCGTCGCGTCAGACCGAGACCCGACGCGCCACCACCGCCGAACGCGCCTACGGCGACCGCACCTGGACCTTCGGTCATGTGATCGTCGACGAGGCGCAGGAGCTCTCGCCG
>NZ_BACI01000112.1 GCF_000225505.1 Gordonia alkanivorans NBRC 16433
GACGCCGGATCGTCCTGGGCCGCGACCGCGGGCGCCGGCGACGTGCTCGCCGGGATCGCCGGCTCGCTGCTCGCCGCCGGCCGGTCACCTCAGGAGGCGGGTGCCTGGGCGGCTCGCGTCCACGCCCACGCCGCGCTGCTGGCGAGCCGGGGAGCCCCCATCGGTGCGTCCGCGCTGCTCGCCGCGCTGCGCCCGGCGATCCGCGAGTTCGCTACAGGAAGAACAGCAGCGGAGACGCCGACCCCGCCACGCTGATCAGCGTGACGATCGAGAGCAGCACCAGATCGACGATCGGCCCCGCCCGGTGCAGCTCGTCGGCGCCGAGACGTCTGACAAACGAGACGAGCAGCCCGACCACCGCGCCGACGGTCGCGACGACGCCCACCACGTACAGGACCATCGCCGCGAACACCCAGCCGTCCGCGTCGTTCTCACCCAGCGCCTCGAGGATCGCGACGAAGAACAGGACCGCGCTGGTGAACAGGGAGACCCAGGCGAGGCCGTTCGACACCCAGGCCGTCACCGATTCGCGCATGCCGGGGGTGCGGCCGGCGGGGAGAGCGGGATCGGCGGGGCCGTACACGAGCGGGTCCACGGGGACGAAGTCATCGGGGAAACCGGGGTCGGGGTGACCGGACACGGGATTCATGGTGGCGTACATGGCCGCTTTCTGAAGAGGTGAGCTGCATCTGTCGTTCAGCCAACCGCGTCCCCGCGACGGCCGCATCGGTGTGATTACTCATACACGGCCGGGTGAAATGGCTGGTCATGGCGTTCCGCGGGTCGCCGCGCACAAATCGGTGGTGACGATCTGGGAGAATGGTCGGCGATGACTTCCGCTGCCCTGACCGCGACCGTCGACCTCGGCGCCATCGCGCACAACCTCGATGTGTTGCGTACTGCTTCGAACGCTGCCGTGATGGCGGTCGTGAAAGCCGACGCCTACGGCCACGGCGCCGTGCCGGTCGCGAAGGCCGCGATCGCCGCGGGTGCCGCCGAGCTGGGCGTCGCGCACATCACCGAGGCGCGCGCACTGCGCGCCGCCGGGATCGACGCGCCGATCACCGCCTGGCTGCACACACCGGGGGCGGACTTCTCGGGTGCCGTCACCGATCGCATCGAGATCGCCCTGTCTTCCGCCGCGCAGCTCGACGCGGTGGTCGCCGCCGCCCGGGCCACCGGTGTCGAGGCGAGCGTGACGGCCAAGGTGGACACCGGCCTCAACCGGAGCGGCGTCGCCGTCGACGAATGGGACGACTTCGCCGAGAAGCTCGCGAAGGCGCACGCCGGGGGAGCGGTCACCGTCCGCGCGGTGATGTGTCACCTCGCCCGCGGCGACGAACCCGACCATCCCCTCAACAGCGAGCAGGCCGCCCGGCTCGACGCCGCGGCCGCCGACCTCGCCCGCCTCGGCGCGGCGCCCGAGATCATGCACATCGCGAACTCTCCTGCGGCACTGACCCGTCCGGACCTGGCGCGCGACCTCGTCCGCCCCGGTATCGCACTGTACGGCCGGACCCCGGTCCCCGAACTCGGCGACTTCGGGCTCATCCCGGCGATGACGCTGTCGGCGCGGGTGGCCCTGGTCAAGAAGGTCGCTGCCGGGCAGGGCGTCTCCTACAGTCACACCTGGATCACACCGCACGACACCGTCGTCGCGATCGTCCCGGCCGGTTACGCCGACGGGGTGCCGCGACTGCTGTCGGGCCGCATCCGGGTGCGCATCGCCGATCGCCTGTTCGACGGCATCGGGCGCATCTGCATGGACCAGTTCGTCGTCGACCTCGGACCAGACGGGGCCGGGGTGCGGGAGGGCGACGAGGTCGAACTCTTCGGCACCGGCGCCCGCGGCGGCGTCACGGCCAAGGACTGGGCCGACGCCATCGGCACCATCGACTACGAGATCGTCTCCCAGGTCGGCAACCGTGCGGTCCGGCGCTACCTGAACGCGGGCCCGGCCCGCGGTGACGCGGTGGCCGACGAGTGAGCGGGGTGAGCGTGGTGGACGATTCCGAACGCGTCGGGCTGCTGGCCGGGTTGGCGGGTGTCGCGGCACTGGGCGGCCTGGCGGCGATCGGCGCGGCGCGCAACATGGCGCGCAAGAGCGTCGTCGGCAGGTCGGATCCCCACGCCGACATCGACCTCACCACGATGTACGACGAGCACGCACGGACCGTGACCACCGACGACGGCCTCGATCTCGCGGTCCGGACCATCGACCTCGGTGACGTCCCGAACGGCGCATATCCCGAGCTCACCATCGTTTTCGTGCACGGGTTCAGCCTGCGGTTGGCGAGCTGGCACTTCCAATGTGAACAGCTTGCCGCCGAGTGGGCCGACCGCAACTACCGCTTCGTCTTCTACGATCACCGCGGCCACGGCGAGAGCGATCCCGCGCCGGCCGAGACCTGCACGATCGCGCAACTCGCCGACGACGCCGCGGCGGTGATCCGCTCGACGGTGACCAGCGGACCCGTTGTGGTGGTGGGGCATTCGATGGGCGGCATGACGGTGATGGGTCTGGCGCGCCGGCACCCGGCGCTGTTCTCGTCCATCGGACCGGTTGCGGGGGTCGGCGTGGTCGCGACCGCCTCGCGGGGCCTGACCGAGGCGGGACTCGGTGAGGGATTGGGCAATCCGGTGATCGACGCCTTCCGCCTGAGCGTCCGCCGCGCACCGCGCCTGGTCCAGGCCGGCCGCGGACTGACCCGCCAGGCCCTCGAACCGGTGCTCGTCGCGGCCAGCTTCGGCCCGGCGTTCTTCAGTCCGGCGCTCGGTAGCGCCGTGGAGAAGATGATCCAGTCCACGCCGATCGAGACCATCGTGAACTTCTTGCACGCCTTGGAGATCCACGACGAGTCGACGGCGCTTCCGGCGCTGGCGCAGGTGCCCACGACCGTCGTGTGCGGCGACAAGGACCGGCTGACGCCGCTGCCGAACTCGGTGCGCATGTACTCCCAGCTCGGCCCGGATTCTCGTCTCGTGGTGGTCAAGGGAGCCGGTCACATGGTCCAGATGGAGGAACCCCGATTGGTCAGCGACGCGATCGTCGATCTCGTGGACCGCGCCCGGGTCGCGCTGCCTGCGCCCCGGCGTCGCTGGTGGAAGCGACGGGCGAAGGCATGAGCCCGGAGAGGCCGCACGCCGGCGGAACCCGCCCGACGCCGGTCACCGACCGCACCGGGACCCGCGAGTTACCGGAGGTCGCCGACACCGAGGCGTTCGGCGCCGAACTCGCCACCGTGTTGTCGCCGGGCGACCTGGTGATCCTCGACGGCCCGCTCGGTGCGGGCAAGACCGCCCTGGCGCGCGGCATCGGCGCAGGTCTGGGGATCGAGGGCCGGGTCACCTCGCCGACCTTCATCATCGCGCGCGAGCACCGGCCGGGCCGTCCCGGAGGGCCGGCGATGGTTCACGTCGACGCGTACCGGCTCGGGCTGGCAGGCGGCGACGGGGACGGGGGACTGGCGCGAGGCGGTCTCGACGAGCTCGACGCCCTGGACCTGGACACGGAGCTGACGGATGCGGTCGTCGTGGTCGAATGGGGTGAGGGTGTGGCCGAGCGGCTGGCGCAGCGCTATCTCGTGGTGCGGTTGCGCCGGGATGTGGACACCGATGTGCGACATGTGGAGTGGGAGTGGGTGAGGTGAGGAATGAGTTCCGGTGAAGGGGGTCTCGGCGCGGCCCGGACGGTGCTCGCGATCGACACCGCGACCGACTCGGTGGTCACCGGGGTCGTCGAACTGACCGGCGACACGATCGCCGATGTGCGGGTGCTCGCCGAACGCGTGGTCACCGACCACCGTCGGCATGCCGAACTGCTCACCACCCTGATCGCGGAATGCCTTGCCGAGTCCGGGATCTCCCGCGACTCGCTGGCCGCGGTGGTCGTCGGATGCGGCCCCGGGCCGTTCACCGGTCTGCGCGTGGGCATGGCCACCGGCGCGGCCTTCGCCGACGCACTCGGCATCCCCGCCCACGGCGTGTGTTCGCTGGACGCGCTCGCCCTCGACACGACCCCGCCCGGCGAGGGTTCCGACGTCCTCGTCGTCACCGACGCCCGGCGCCGAGAGGTGTACTGGGCGTTGTACCGCGACGGTGCGCGGGTGCGCGGACCCGAGGTCACCGCCCCGGCGACGGTCGCCGAGGAACTGTCCCCGGTATTCACCGCAGGCGAGGTCGGGGCGGCGTACGGCTCGGCGTCCCATCTCGAACTGGTCGGCTGGACGGGCGCGCCGCCGCAGGCCACCGTGCCGTCGGCTCGCGGACTCGTCGCGGCGGCCGCTCCCGCGATCATCGCCGGTGAGATCCCCGAACCCCTTGTGCCGCTGTATCTCCGACGTCCCGATGCGGTCGAGCAGAAGGCCCGGAAACTGGGGGCCGCGCGGTGACGGCGCCGGAGCTGATCATCGATGCGCTGACCTACGGCGACATCCCGCAGTGCGCGGCGCTGGAGAAGCTGATGTTCGCCGAGGACTCGCCGTGGCCGGCGTCGGCGTTCCGGGCCGAACTGAACGCGCCCTACAACACCTACTTCGCGGCGCGCGAACGCGCGGGCGGCGAGGTCATCGGCTACGCCGGGATCTCCACGCTCGGTCAGCCCGACGCCTACGAATGCGAGATCCACACGATCGCAGTCGATCCCGCCCATCGCGGGCGGGGGATCGGCAAGGACCTGCTGGAGGCGATGCTGGCGGTGGCCGACGCCGTCGACGCCCCGGTGTTCCTCGAGGTCCGCACCGACAACGACGTCGCGATCACCCTGTACTCCCGGCATGGCTTCAGCACCGCCGGAATCCGCCGGAACTACTATCAGCCGTCCGGTGCGGATGCCTACACGATGTTGCGGGTCCCGAGTTCGGGACGGCCGCTCGACCCCGAGGAGGGCCCGGCATGATCGTCATGGGCATCGAGAGTTCCTGCGACGAGACCGGAGTGGGCATCGTGCGCTGGACGCCGGCTGACGGCGACACCCCCGGCCACGCGACGCTGCTCGCCGACGAGGTCGCCTCGAGCGTCGACGAACACGCCCGTTTCGGCGGCGTCGTCCCCGAGATCGCCTCGCGCGCACACCTCGAGGCCATCGTGCCGACGATGCGCCGTGCTCGTGAGGCCGCCGGCATCGACCGGCCCGACGCCATCGCCGTCACCATCGGGCCCGGGCTCGCGGGCGCGCTGCTCGTCGGCGTCGCCGCGGCCAAGGCCTATGCGCTCGCCTGGGATGTGCCGCTGTACGCGATGAACCATCTCGGCGGGCACGTCGCGGTGGACACCCTCGAGCACGGCCCGATGCCCGAGTGCGTCGCCCTGCTCGTGTCCGGCGGACACACTCATCTGCTGCACGTCACCGATCTCGCCGAGCCGATCGTCGAACTCGGCACCACGGTCGACGACGCGGCGGGGGAGGCCTTCGACAAGGTCGCCCGACTCCTCGACCTCGGATTCCCCGGCGGCCCGGCCCTCGACCGTGCCGCCCGCGACGGCGACCCTGAGGCCATCGCTTTTCCCCGCGGGATGACCGGCCCGCGCGACGCCCGCCACGACTTCTCGTTCAGCGGTCTCAAGACGGCGGTCGCGCGGTACGTGGAGAAGTGTGAGCGCGACGGGGTGGCGGTCCCGGTGGCCGACGTCGCGGCGTCGTTCCAGGAGGCCGTCGCCGACGTGCTCACCATGAAAGCGGTTCGTGCGTGCGGTGATCTGGGAGTCGACACGCTCGTCCTCGGCGGTGGTGCGACCGCCAACTCGCGGATTCGGTCGCTCGCCGAGGAGCGGTGCGCGGCCGCCGGCATCACGCTGCGCGTGCCCAAGCCGCGACTCTGCACCGACAACGGGGTCATGATCGCGACGCTGGGCGCGCACGTGATCGCCGGAGGCGCGGCGCCGTCGCCGCTCACGGTCGCATCCGACCCGGCGATGTCGGTGCGGGTCAGTCAGCTCTGAGGCCTCTTCGGGGGCCCCGACGCGCCGAGCTGTATTCGCGGCGAGCGAAACTCCGGCATTTTGCACCCTCCACCCTTGAGTGCTGGCACTCGCACGTATAGAGTGCTAGTCGGCGCTGAGTGAAGCCTCGGACACCCGCGACGACGAGGTTTTGTCCCAGGGCCATGAACGTGCAGATTCTTTCTCAGTACGAAAGTTGAGGACTCACATCGTGGCGAGCGTGAACATCAAGCCGCTTGAGGACAAGATCCTGGTGCAGGCCGTCGAGGCCGAGACGACCACCGCCTCGGGCCTGGTCATCCCGGACTCCGCCAAGGAGAAGCCGCAGGAAGGCACCGTCATCGCCGTCGGCGAGGGCCGGGTCACCGAGCAGGGCAACCGCGTCCCCGTGGACGTCAAGGAAGGTGACACCGTCATCTACAGCAAGTACGGCGGCACCGAGATCAAGTACGCCGGCGAGGAGTACCTGATCCTGTCGGCGCGCGACGTCCTCGCCGTCATCGGCAAGTAGGACTCGGGCCACACAGACCCCGCGAGTCGTCTCGCGACTCGACGCACCGCCCCGGCTCCCCGTGCAGGGGTACCGGGGCGGTGTGCGTTGTGTCGGACGACTCCCGTGAAGAAAGAGATTCATGGCCAAGCAGATTGAATTCAACGAAACCGCGCGGCGGGCGCTCGAGCGAGGCATCGATCAGCTCGCCGACACCGTCAAGGTCACCCTGGGCCCGCGCGGCCGGCACGTGGTGCTGGCCAAGGCATTCGGCGGACCGAGCGTCACCAACGACGGCGTCACCATCGCTCGTGACATCGACCTCGAGGACCCCTTCGAGAACCTCGGTGCCCAGCTGGTGAAGTCGGTTGCCACCAAGACCAACGACGTCGCAGGCGACGGCACCACCACCGCAACCGTTCTCGCGCAGGCGATGGTCAAGGCCGGACTGCGCAACGTCGCCGCCGGTGCCAACCCGATCGCACTCGGCGTGGGCATCAGCAAGGCCGCCGACGCACTGAGCGAGGCCCTGCTGGCCGCCGCGACCCCGGTCGACGGCGAGCAGTCCATCGCCCAGATCGCCACCGTCTCCTCGCGTGACGAGGAGATCGGCGAGATGGTCGGCAAGGCGATGAGCGTGGTCGGCGCCGACGGCGTCGTCACCGTCGAAGAGGGCTCGGGTCTGCAGACCGAACTCGAGATCACCGAGGGCGTGCAGTTCGACAAGGGCTTCCTCTCGCCGTACTTCGTCACCGACGTCGACAGCCAGGAAGCGGTCCTCGAGGACGCGCTCGTGCTGCTGTACCGCGACAAGATCAGCTCGCTGCCGGAGTTCCTGCCGCTGCTGGAGAAGGTCGTCGAGGCGGGCAAGTCCCTGCTGATCGTCGCCGAGGACGTCGAGGGCGAGCCGCTGTCGACCCTCGTGGTGAACTCGATCCGCAAGACCATCCGCGCCGTCGCGGTGAAGTCGCCGTTCTTCGGTGACCGTCGCAAGGCGTTCATGGAGGACCTGGCGGTCGTCACCGGCGGCACCGTGGTCACCTCCGACGTGGGCCTGACCCTGTCGACCGTCGGCCTGGAGGTTCTCGGTTCGGCGCGTCGTGTCGTCGTCACCAAGGACGCCACCACCATCGTCGAGGGTGCGGGCACCAAGGAGGCCATCGCCGGTCGCGCCGCGCAGCTGCGTCGCGAGATCGAGGCGTCGGACTCCGACTGGGACAAGGAGAAGCTCGCCGAGCGTCTGGCCAAGCTGGCCGGCGGCGTCGCCGTCATCCGCGTCGGTGCGGCCACCGAGACCTCCCTCAAGGAGCGCAAGCACCGCGTCGAGGACGCCGTCGCCGCAGCCAAGGCCGCGGTCGAGGAAGGCATCATCCCCGGCGGCGGTTCGGCCATCGTCCAGGCATCGAAGGTGCTCGACGAGCTCGCCGCCTCGCTGACCGACGACGAGGCGCTGGGCGTCCGCGTGGTCCGGGACGCCGCCAAGGCCCCGCTGTTCTGGATCGCCTCCAACGCCGGTCTCGACGGTGCCGTCGTGGTGTCCAAGGTCGTCGACCTCGGCAAGAACGAGGGCTTCAACGCCGCGAGCCTCACCTACGGTGACCTCGTCGGCGAGGGCATCATCGACCCGGTGAAGGTGACCCGTTCCGCGGTTGTCAACGCCGCGTCGGTCGCCCGCATGGTGCTCACCACCGAGACCGCGATCACCGATCAGCCCGCGCAGGAGCCGGCCGGTCACGCCGGACACGGTCACGCGCACTGAGCTGAGCGCATCGCGCCGGTAGTACACAACACAGGAGCCGGGCATCCTCTGCGGATGCCCGGCTCCTGTGTTGTGTGCGGTGGTGCCGCGGTGGCCCTGATCGTCGGCGGGTCCCTCTCCGCCGGCGGTTACGGACTGCTCAGCTCGCCATGCGGCGGCCGACACCGCGCTTCATCAGCATGCTGCGCTCGGACTCCGAGAGCCCGCCCCAGATCCCGTAGGGCTCGGCCACGGCGAGCGCGTGCTCGCGGCACTGGGCGATGACGGGGCACTGGTGGCACAGTTCCTTGGCCCGACGCTCACGCTGAGCGCGCGCACGGCCGCGTTCACCGTCAGGATGGAAGAACATCGAGGAGTCGACGCCGCGGCAGAGGCCGGACATCTGCCAGTCCCAGATGTCTGCGTTGGGGCCGGGGAGATGGTTGGGCTGAGGCATGGCAGCTGCTCCTTGTCTAGGGCCGCACCGAGGTGCTCGGTGGAGAAACGTCGATTTCCTGCAACGCTGGGGCTCACATTAAGCGGGTGTGAGAAATGGCGTCAATACCGTTGAAATCGGCGATCCGCCGGGTGAAAGTCTCGGAAATGTTAACGGCGCGTTAGATGAACGGAAGGCGATAGCACAGTGCTGCCCAGCGGTCGGCGTGCCCTCCGACCGGACGAAAGGAACGATCGATGAGCTGCGAGTATTCAGCAAAATGGCGTTTGTCTGGAGGGTGGGAACGCAACGACCATCAAACGACGACCATGTCAACGGTTAACACCGAGGAAATCTGCTTCTTATCCGCCGGTGATCTGGTCTCAGGATTAACGTTGGGAATCGTTCGTTAAATTCATGCAAACCAAAAGAGACGTAGTGATCAAGACCACTTCGCAGGGCCTCGACATGGCCCCTGAACTGCGTTGGAAGTCGGCCGTGGAGGCGGGAGGACGCGGTGAGTACGCCGCGGCGCTCACCGAGCTGGCCCGGCTGGGCGAGGACGTGCGGTCCGCGCACGGGTCGATGCCGCGCGGACCGGGGGCCGCGGCACTGCTGTCACTGTGCCGCAGCACGACGGCCTCTCTACTGCGTCAGGGCGGACGCCACGACCTCTCGCTGGGGCTCGACGGTCTCGCGTTCGCGACCGTCGCGGGGATCGATCCGGCACCGGGCGGCGAGGCAGGTGTCGACCCGGTGCGGGCCGCACGCGCCGACGCCCTCATCGGGCTGGCCGCGGACAACCTCGGTCTCCTTCGTTTCGGAGCGTCGGCGCGAGTCCTCGATCGTGCGCGGTCACTGCTGTCCGATCCCGCCGAAGACTGGGTCTCGGCACCGCCGGTCGACTGGCCCACCCACGGCCGGTGCCGGCTTCGCTGGGAGTGGGTCAGCGCCGAACTCGGCCTGTACTCCGGAGACGTCGCGGCGGGGTTGGCCCACGCGGAGGCCGGCGACTTGCTGGTCCGGCATCTGTCCGACACCTCCGACGTACCGGCGCGGCACCGCGTGAAGACCTCTCTCATCCATGCGGCAGCCCTCGCGGGTGTGGGGGAGGTCGAGGCGTCGGCCGCCCGGGCCCGCAACGTAGTCGTCGACGCAGGTGAACACGGTCTGCTGCCGCTGGAGTGGGCGGGACTGAGCCTGCTCACCGGGATGGTCGCGGCGTCTGATTCAGAGGAGAAGAGGCACCGGGACCTTCGCGCCACGCTGATCGGCAAGGGCATGGCACTGATGCCCGAGGGCTGATGGCTAAGGTGTTTGAGGGTCTGCCTCGGCGTTGTCACGACGTTCCGGGGTGTCGGGGCCCGTAACAGGACCGGCTCACAAACGGTCAACCGATCTGTAACACGGGGATTCCTACGCGCGATGAAGCTGACAGGTGGTGAGTTGGACGACGCCGTCCGGGCCGCGGGCCAGGGCGATCGTGCAGCTCTCACATCAGTTCTCGAAAGCGTGCAGGAACCGATCCTGCGCTATTGCCGAGGGCGAATCGGAATCGGAGAACGTCATCTGTTCTCCGCAGATGACATCGCGCAGGAGGCTTTGATGGCGGTGATGACCGCGCTGCCCCGTTATCGGGACCAGGGCAAGCCGTTCATGGCCTTCGTCTACGGCATCACCTCACACAAAGTCGCCGACGCCATGCGGGTCGCCGCCCGGGTCAAGGCCGATCCGGTGGAGGACGTGCCCGAGGTCGGACACGTCACCGGTGGGCCGGAGCAGTCGGCTCTCGACGCCGACAGCAGCAGGCGGATGCGCGCATTGCTCGACATACTTCCGGAGAAGCAGCGCGAGGTGCTGGTACTCCGGCTGGTCGTCGGCATGTCAGCCGAGGAGACGGCCCAGATGATCGGAAGCACCGCGGGTGCGGTTCGAGTCGCCCAACACCGGGCGCTGGCCAAGTTGAAGGACGAGTTGAAACGGACAGGAGGTCACGATGAGCGGAGGATCTGACTGGCGTCATCGTCGCTCCGTCCACGGGCGTGAGCAGCTCGGCCGTCCCGGCCGGCCGCCGGCCCATGGTCGGGGACCCGGTCCGAGTGGCCCGTCCACCGGTGGTCCCGTATCCGGCGACGACGCCCTCGAGCGCGAAGCGAGCGTGCTCGGCGGGGAGTCGCTGGACCTCGCCGAGGTCGGCTTCGACGAGAACTTCCTCGAGGCGCTTTCCCACGACGTTCCCGTCCCCACGCGTGACGACGCGGAATATGAACTCGCCGAACTTCTCTCGGGTTGGCGCAACGAGACCGTGTCGGCCCCGGTGCCGGAGCTGGTCTCCGTCGACGACGTCGAGCGGGCCATCGAGAGCACCGAACGCGCGAGTCGTGGCCGTCGCATGGTGCGCCACCTCCGCGTCGTGTCCGGCGCGGCCGCGATCGTCATCGTGGCGGCCGCCGGCCTGACCGTCCTGTCCGAGGGCTCGCAGCCGGGTGACCCGCTGTGGGGCGTCAAGCAGGTCGTGTTCGCCGAGGCCGCCTCCGAGACCCAGGCGGCCCACGACGTACGCGCCAACCTCGAACGCGCCGAGGCGGCCATCGCCGCCGGCGACACCGCGGCGGCCGCGAGCTTCATCGCCAAGGCCCAGGGCAGCATGGGGCCGATGCGCGACAAGGACACCCGCGAGGAGATGTCGGACTGGATGAACCGGCTGCGCGCCGGGGCCGGTCTGCCGACCACCAGGGAGGCCACGTCGTCGGCCGATCGGTCGGAGCCCGCGGTGACCGAGTCGGGTGAGCCGACCACGAATCCGGACGTGCGCAACCGGTCCGGGGAGCCGTCGCCCTCCGACACCTCCGTGACCACGACTCCCACGACCAAGGTGCCCACCCCGGTCGAGGAGCCCGGTCAGAGCGAGGAGCCGGTGCCGTCGAGCCCGCCGAGCGAGCCGACCGAAGAGGTGCCGCCCACGAGTTCCTCGATGACGCGGACACCTGCCGACTTCCCGGCGTTCCCGTGGACGCCGCCGCCCGGCGTCGACGCGTCCGAGGGTCGTCCCCGCTAGACCCGCGCGACCACAGACGACTGCGCCCGTACCGAGATCGGTACGGGCGCAGTCGTGTGAGAGGGATCGGTGGTCTGTGGGCCCCGAGGGGGTCAGCGGCCTTCGTCGTAGTGGTTGCGGGCGTCGGCGTAGCCGCGGCAGTAGTCCCAGGTGACGTAGGCGTCGGGGCGCGGGTCGACGGCCGGCTCATGGGGGCGGACGGTGCCGTCGATGAGGAGCTGGATCAGGTTCGCGCGGAGCATGTCCCAGTCGTGGTAGTGGTCCTCGTGGCAGTCATCACACACGACGACGAGGCCCCGGACGCCGCGGTGGGCGAGCAGCGCCTCGTAGACGGCGAGGTCGGCCAGGTCTTCTTCGACCGCCAGCCGCTCGTTCTCGTCCAACGGGATGCCCGGCTCCACGCTGTCCAATGCGGAAGCGGGGTCGCTCGGGTCGTCGGCGAACGGGTCCGGCGGGAGGCCGGGTGGCAGGTGGTCACGCACCCCACCACCGTAGCCGATCCCGGGGCTGTCACGCCGCAGGCATCCGAAGGTATTCAGGCGATATACGGCAGGCGCCGGGGAGGCGGGAACACGGCCTCCCGGACGCGTCCCCGGCGCACAGTGCACGTGTGACGATCGCCGCATCCATCGAGTCGATACGATGGACCGATGACGCATGTTCGCACCGGTGGAGACGATCCCGGCAAGGTCGCAATGCTCGGCCTGACCTTCGACGACGTCCTCTTGTTGCCCTCGGCCTCGGACGTGATCCCCAGCGAGGTCGACACCTCCTCGCGGGTGACCAAGAACGTGACCCTTCGCGTGCCGCTGGTGAGCTCGGCGATGGACACCGTGACCGAGTCTCGCATGGCCATCGCGATGGCGCGCGCCGGCGGTATGGGCGTGCTGCACCGCAACCTGTCCATCGAGGCGCAGGCGGCCCAGGTCGAGACCGTCAAGCGGTCCGAGGCCGGCATGGTGACCGATCCCGTCACCTGTTCGCCGACCCACACCCTCGCCGAGGTCGACGCGATGTGCGCGCGGTACCGCATCTCCGGCCTGCCCGTCGTCGACGACAAGGGCGAGCTCATCGGCATCATCACCAACCGCGACATGCGCTTCGAGGTCGACCAGAACCGTCCGGTCGCCGAGGTCATGACCAAGGCGCCGCTCATCACGGCGCAGGAGGGCGTCTCCGCCGAGGCCGCCCTGGGGCTGCTGCGTCGCAACAAGATCGAGAAGCTGCCGATCGTCGACGGCAACGGTCGCCTCACCGGTCTGATCACCGTCAAGGACTTCGTCAAGACCGAGCAGCACCCGAACGCCACCAAGGACTCCGACGGCCGTCTGCTCGTCGGCGCGGCCGTGGGCACCGGTGGACCCCAGTGGGACCGCGCGATGGCGCTGACCGATGCCGGGGTCGACGTGATCATCGTCGACACCGCCCATGCGCACAATCGCCTGGTGCTCGACATGGTCGCCAAGCTGAAGGCCGAGGTCGGCGACCGCGTCGACGTCGTCGGCGGCAACGTCGCCACCCGTGAGGCCGCACAGGCCCTCATCGACGCCGGTGCCGATGCGGTGAAGGTCGGCGTCGGACCGGGCTCCATCTGCACCACCCGCGTCGTGGCCGGTGTCGGCGCACCGCAGATCACCGCGATTCTCGAGGCCGTCGCCGTCTGCCAGAAGGCCGACGTACCGGTCATCGCCGACGGCGGTCTGCAGTACTCGGGCGACATCGCCAAGGCCCTTGCGGCCGGTGCGTCGACCGCGATGCTCGGTTCGCTGCTCGCCGGGACCGCCGAGGCTCCCGGCGAACTCGTGCTCGTCAACGGCAAGCAGTTCAAGAGCTACCGCGGCATGGGTTCGCTCGGCGCGATGCAGGGACGCGGCCAGGCCAAGTCGTATTCCAAGGACCGCTACTTCCAGGACGACGTCCTCAAGGAGGAGAAGCTGGTCCCCGAGGGCATCGAGGGTCGGGTGCCGTTCCGCGGCCCGCTGTCCCAGGTGATCCACCAGCTGGTGGGCGGCCTGCGCGCGGCGATGGGTTACACCGGTTCGTCGTCGATCACGGACCTCCAGTCCGCGCGCTTCGTCCAGATCACCGCGGCCGGGCTCAAGGAATCGCATCCGCACGACATCACCCTCACCGCCGAGGCGCCCAACTACTATTCCCGCTGACATCCCCGTGGTCGTTCCCGCCGGTCCGCCCGGACCGGGGACACCGTAGGGTCGTTGTGCAGCTGAACTCCCCGGAGCCTGAACACTCAGAAAGGCGCACTGGTGCGTGACCTCGTCGAAATCGGCATGGGCCGGACGGCCCGACGGACCTACGAACTGGACGACATCAGCATCGTCCCGTCCCGTCGGACCCGTTCCTCCAAGGACGTCTCCACCGCGTGGCAGATCGATGCCTACCGGTTCGAGTCACCGATCCTGAGCCACCCGACCGACGCGCTGGTGTCGCCGTCGGTGGCCATCGAGTTGGGCAAGCTCGGTGCACTCGGCGTGATCAACGGCGAGGGACTGTGGGCACGGCATCGCGACGTCGACGCCAAGCTCGAGGAGCTGGCCGCCGTCGCCGCCGGCGATCCCGATCCCTATGCCGCAGTGCGTCATCTGCAGAAGCTGCACGCCGCACCCCTCGACAGCGGACTGCTCGCCGAGGCCGTGGCGCAGGTGCGCGACGCGGGTGTCACCACCGCGGTCCGGGTCAGCCCACAGCACGCACCCGAGCTGACCCCGGCACTGCTCAAGGCCGGTGTCGAGCTGCTCGTCGTGCACGGCACGATCATCTCGGCCGAGCACGTCGCCCAGGTCGACGGCGAGGGTGCCCGCGAGCCGCTGAACCTCAAGACCTTCATCGCCGATCTCGACATCCCGGTGATCGCCGGCGGCGTGCACGACCACCGCACCGCACTGCACCTGATGCGTACCGGTGCGGCCGGCGTGATCGTCGGTTACGGCTCGGCCGCGGGTGCGACCACCACCGGTGAGGTGCTGGGCATCGGCGTGCCGATGGCCACCGCCATCGCCGACGCGGCTGCCGCCCGCCGCGACTACCTCGACGAGACCGGCGGACGCTACGTCCACGTCATCGCCGACGGCGACATCCACAACTCGGGCGACCTGATCAAGGCCATCGCCTGCGGTGCCGACGCCGCCGTGCTCGGCACGCCGCTCGCCGCCTCCGCGTCGGCGCCCGGTGGTGGCTGGTATTGGCCGTCGGCCGCGGCCCACCCCGACACCCCGCGGGGCGCACTGCTCCAGGTGGCCGGCAACGCCGACCGTCCCAGCCTCGAGCGCATCCTGAACGGTCCGTCCGACGACCCGTTCGGCGAGCTCAACCTCGTGGGCGCCCTGCGCCGCGCGATGGCCAAGGCCGGGTACTGCGACCTCAAGGAGTTCCAGCGAGTGGGGCTGTCCGTCCACGCGTAGTTAGGGTGACCTGGCTCATCCCATGTGACAACAACCATTAGCATGGTCTGCATGGGTGTGAAGAAGCGATCCGACAGCACTCCGGATTTCGACGTCCTCATCGTCGGCTCCGGTTTCGGCGGCAGCGCGAGCGCATTGCGCCTGGTGGAGAAGGGCTACCGCGTCGGCGTCATCGAGGCGGGTCGCCGCTTCTCCGACGACGAGTTCGCGAAGACCAGTTGGCGTCTCAACCGCTGGCTGTGGGCGCCGAAGCTGGGCCTGTACGGAATCCAGCGCATCCACGCCCTCAAGGACGTGATGATCCTGGCCGGTGCGGGTGTGGGCGGCGGTTCGCTGAACTACGCGAACACGCTGTACAAGCCGCCGACGCCGTTCTTCACCGATCCCCAGTGGAACCACATCACCGACTGGGAGGACGAGCTCACGCCGTATTACGACCAGGCGCGGCGGATGCTCGGCGTGGTCGAGAACCCGACCATCACCTCCTCGGACCGGATCGTCGCCGAGGTGGCGGAGGAGATGGGCGTCGGTCACACCGTGACCCCCACGCCCGTCGGCGTGTTCTTCGGCGCGAAGACCGGCCTCGCCGGCGCACCCGGCGAGACGGTGCCCGACCCGTACTTCGGTGGCGCCGGACCCGATCGCACCGCCTGCACCGAGTGCGGTGCCTGCATGACCGGCTGCCGCGTCGGCGCCAAGAACACGCTGCTGAAGAACTACCTCGGACTGGCAGAACGCAACGGCGCCACCATCATCGACCGCACGACGGTCGACTCGCTCGTCCAGCGCGCCGACGGCTCGTGGGAGGTCGGGACGCACCACTCGTCGTCGTGGGGGCCGCTGGGACAACGCAAGCGCACCTTCACCGCCGGCCAGGTCATCCTCGCCGCCGGCACGTTCAACACCCAGCGTCTGCTGCACCACGCGAAGTATTCGACGCTGCCGCAGATCTCGGATGCGATGGGACAACTGACGCGCACGAATTCGGAGTCCATCCTGGGCGCGATGGGTTCGCGGATCGATCCGGAGAACGACTACTCGCGTGGCGTCGCCATCACCTCGTCGTTCTACCCGGAGCCGAACACCCACATCGAGCCGGTGCGATATGGCAAGGGCTCCAACGCGATCGCGTATCTGCAGACGTTGCTCACCGATGGTGGCACGCGTCGCAACCGGTTCGGGCAGTTCCTGAAGCAGGTCGCGAAGAACCCGTTCCTGCTGGTTCGGCTGCTCGTCGTGAAGCAGTGGAGCGAACGTACGGTGATCGCGCTGGTCATGCAGAACAACAACAACTCGCTGACGACCTTCGTGCGCAAGCGGGGACCGCTGCGCTACGTCACCAGCAAGCAGGGGCACGGCGAGCCGAACCCGACGTGGATCCCCAAGGGCAACGAGGCAACTCGCCGGATCGCCGCCAAGATGAACAGCGGCATCGCCGGTGGCACGTGGGGCGACATCTTCAACATGCCGCTGACCGCCCACTACCTCGGCGGGTGTGCGATCTCCGACGACCCGTCCACCGGCGTCATCGACCCCTACCAGCGCGTGTGGAACTACCCGACGCTGCACGTCACCGACGGTGCATCGGTCTCGGCGAACCTCGGTGTGAACCCGTCTCTCACGATCTGTGCCCAGGCCGAGCGCGCGATCGCGTTGTGGCCGAACAAGGGTGAGGAAGACCGCCGGCCGTCGCAGGGGCAGTCGTACAAGCGCATCGATCCCTCGACGCCCAAGGCGCCGGTCGTCCCCGCGGATGCGCCCGGGGCGCTGCGCCTGCCGATCACGCCGATCACCCGACCGGGCGTCACCGCCTGACCGGACTCCGGAGAAGAAATGTGGCTGTGCATGGCACGCATGACTTCTACGGGTTGCGGCTAGTCGAGCCCGCGGGCGGTGAGGGTGTCGGCGAACCCGTCCGCGGTGCGGAGCGCGGCGAGCACCACCGGCGCCACCAGGATGCGCGGACCCGGCCGCAGCCCACGCGCCTTGCGTGCCTCGTCGACCTCGCGCACCACCTCGACCATCAGCGGGATCGCTCGGATCGTCAGTGCCAGAGCGATGGCGATCAGGTCGGTGCGCACGCCCACGTGGCGCAGCGGACCCAGGCCGCGGACAATGGCGTCGAGCATGTCGGTGGTGCGGGTCGTCAGTGTGACGATCGTGGCGAGCGCGACCGACAACGCCAGCACGCCGCAGATCACCACGGCGCGTCGCCAATCGGTGAAGATCACCTGAAAAGCGAAGATGAACAACAACATCCAGAGCAGCGGGCGGAGTTGACGCCAGGCCTCGACCGGGCCGATCCCGGCGAGCGCGAACGTCGCCGCGACCGCGAGGGTCGCGATCCCCAACGCGGGCAGCGTCCGCACGGTCAGCGACATCACCAGGATCGCCACGGCCATCGCGACGAACTTGACCCCCGGCGGGAGCCGGTGCACCAGGGTGTTCCCGGGACGGTAGACGCCGAGGACGTTCACGACATCAGTGTGCGGTAGTAGGCGAGCGCCGGCGAGGGCTCGTCGTCGGCGACCACCCGGCCGTCGTCGATGACGATGACGCGGTCGAAGCCGTCGAGGATGTCGAGGTCGTGACTGACGACGATGAGTTGCTCGTCGAGCGTCGCGAAGACGTCGGTGAGCATGCGCGTGTTGCGGAGGTCGAGCAGTGTCGTCGGCTCGTCGGCGACGATGATCGCCGGGTCGGTGACGAAGATCGATGCGAGCGCGAGGAGCTGTTTCTGCCCGCCGGACAGCCGTTGGGCGGGATGGTCGGCGTGCTCGCCCAGCCCGAAACGCTCGAGCACCTCGAGAGCCCGGATCGCGCGCTGCTTCTTGTCTAGGTCGGTGCGGCGCAACGACAGTTCGATGTCCTCGATGACCGTCGGCATGATGATCTGCCGGTCGGGGTCGGAGAAGATGAACCCGACGCGGCGACGGACCTCACGTTTGTTGCGGGAGACGTCGAGACCGTCGACCGTCACCATGCCCGTCCCGGGCACGACGAGCGCGTTGATCATCCGCGCCAGGGTCGACTTCCCGCTGCCGTTGGCCCCGACGATGCCGATCCGGTTCTCGGTGAGATTCAGCGAGACGTCACGCAGCACGACCCGGTCGTCGTAGGCGTGCGAGACGTTCGTGAACTCGATCATCGAAGCGGGGCGATCGCGGAGCGGCTCAGCTGCCGGCGCCGGCGCGCCGGGACAGTCGGAGCGGCTCGATGAGGCCGGGGCGACCGCGATGGATCTGCGCGGCCACCACCGCGGCGACGACGACCTTGATGACGTCGCCGATGATGAACGGGCCGTTCGACGTGATCGCCGCCCACACCGTCAGGTCGGTGCGCAGGACCAATCCGATCACCCCGAACAGGTACAGGACGAACATCCCGCCCAGCGCGTTGATCCCGATGCCCCAGAGAACGCGGTAGCGCGGTTTGTCGCCGACGGACATCATCGCCGCGGTGAGCACGCCGATCACGATGACCGCGGGCAGGAAGCCGACGAAGTAGCCGGCGGTCGGGGAGGCCAGCGCGGTGAGGCCGCTGCGTCCGCCCGACAGGATGGGGAGTCCGGCGATGGCCAGCACCATGAAGATGACGACGGCGAGGGTGCCCTTCCTGGGTCCCAGGACGGCTCCCGCCAGGATCACACCAAGGGTCTGGAACGTGATCGGCACGCCACTGGTGCCGATGTTGATGGTCCCGGGCAGGCCGAGTGCGGCGATCAGCGCGGCGAAAACGGCGGCCTGGGTGAGATCGCCGATGCTCAGCGACCATGCGGTGGTACGGGGAGATGCAGTCATGTCGGTGTCGAAGTATTTCACGTCGTGGTCGACCACTAGACTCGGCCGGGTGACAGACTCTTCTGCAGAGGATTTCCTCGAGGGCCCGCGGCCCGTACTCGTCGTCGACTTCGGAGCGCAGTACGCGCAGCTGATCGCACGGAGAGTGCGTGAGGCCCGGATCTACTCCGAGGTGATCTCCCACGACGCGCCGCTGGCGAAGATCCAGGAGAAGAACCCGGTCGCGATCATCCTCTCGGGCGGACCGGCGTCGGTGTACGCCGAAGACGCCCCCGAACTCGATCCCGCCGTGTTCGACCTGGACATCCCGGTCTTCGGCATCTGCTACGGCTTCCAGGCGATGGCCGCGAAGCTCGGTGGCGAGGTCGCGAACACCGGTGGTCGCGAGTTCGGCCGCACCACCCTGACGGCGAACGGCGAGGGCATCCTGCACCAGGGTCTCTCCGACACCCAGCCGGTGTGGATGAGCCACAACGACGCGGTGCAGCAGGCGCCGGAGGGCTTCACCGTCACCGGTTCGACGCCCGGCGCCCCCGTCGCGGCGTTCGAGAACCTCGAGCGCCGCATGGCCGGCGTCCAGTACCACCCCGAGGTGCTGCACACCCCGCACGGCCAGCAGATCCTCACCCGCTTCCTCTACGAGGTCGCCGGTCTCGAGGCCACCTGGACCGCGGCGAACATCGCCGACGCCCTCATCGACGCGGTCGCCGATCAGATCGGCGACGGCCGGGCGATCTGCGGTCTGTCTGGCGGTGTCGACTCCGCGGTGGCCGCCGCGCTGGTGCAGCGCGCCATCGGCGACCGCCTCACCTGTGTCTTCGTCGACCACGGACTGCTCCGCGCCGGTGAGCGCGAGCAGGTCCAGCACGACTTCGTCGGCGCGACCGGCGCCAAGCTCGTGACCGTCGACGCCGCCGACACGTTCCTCAAGGAATTGTCCGGTGTCAGCGACCCGGAGACCAAGCGCAAGATCATCGGCCGCGAGTTCATCCGTTCCTTCGAGGGCGCGGTGAGCGAGGTCCTCGGCGAGGAGGCCGAGTCGGGGGAGAAGGTCGAGTTCCTGGTCCAGGGCACCCTGTACCCCGACGTCGTGGAATCCGGTGGCGGCAGCGGCACCGCGAACATCAAGAGCCACCACAACGTCGGCGGCCTGCCCGACGACCTCGAGTTCAGCCTCGTCGAGCCCCTGCGCCTGCTGTTCAAGGACGAGGTCCGCGCCGTCGGTCGCGAGCTCGGCCTGCCCGAGGAGATCGTGGCACGCCAGCCGTTCCCGGGCCCGGGTCTGGCTATCCGCATCGTCGGCGAGGTGACCGCCGATCGCCTGGAGATGCTGCGCAAGGCCGACCTCATCGCCCGCGAGGAGCTGACCGCCGCCGGCCTCGACGCCCAGATCTGGCAGTGCCCGGTGGTGCTGCTGGCCGACGTCCGCAGCGTCGGCGTCCAGGGCGACGGCCGTACCTACGGACACCCGATCGTGCTGCGTCCCGTCTCGAGCGAGGACGCGATGACCGCCGACTGGACCCGCGTGCCCTACGAGGTCCTCGAGGTCATCTCGACGCGCATCACCAACGAGGTTCCCGACGTCAACCGCGTCGTCCTCGACGTGACGAGCAAGCCGCCGGGCACCATCGAGTGGGAATGACCGAACGCAATCAGGCCGGCGTGATCATCGCGCCGGCCTGATTGCGTTCACCCCTCGTCCCTCATCCCCGGCTACGCGTTCCGGAGATGATGAGGATCAGGCCGATCAGCAGTCCGACGCCGACGGCGGCCCAGCCGAGGTCGGCGGCGTCGGGGAGTGCCGGTCCGCCGGCGAGTCCCCAGCCCGCGACCGCCAGGGCCGCGATGCCCACGATCCCCAATCCCGGTGCACGATGGGTTGATTCGGCGTAGTCGTCGGCGGCGTTCGGGCCGCTGTCGGTTTGCTCGTTCATCGGGTGACCCGAACCTCTCCCATGCCGGTGTGTGCGTCGATCTCGAGAACGGGCCCGTCGGTGCCGTCACGGCCGCCGTCGAGTCCGGCGGGACACTCGATGTCGCCGACGCCGGTGTCGCAGGTGACGCGGACGTTCATGTTCTCGGGCAACGCGACCTCGATGACGCCGATCCCGTTCCGTAGTTCCACCCGCCGGTCGGCGGTGAGGTCGATCTCCCGTAGGTCGAGGGTCATCTCACCCATCCCGAGGGTGTACTCGGTCTGGATGTCGTTCTCGCTCAGCGGCTTCCAGTTGCGATCGCCGACCCCGCCGGTGGGCAGGGTGACACCGGAGACCGTGGTGGTCACGATGGTCGCGATACCCAGCAGGATGGCGACGGGCAGCAGGCCGGTGCTGTGCTCGCCGGTGCGCCGGCGCAGTGTCGCGGCCAGCACGAGGCCGGCACCGACGACCGCCAGAGACAGGGAGAGGATGCGTGGCACGGTGAACCAATCGACTCCAGCCTGATGCAGGGCCGTGCCGATCGCTCCGACGATGACCGCGAGCCCGAGGACGATCAGCGTCAACGGTGACCGGCGACGACGCTGCTCGACCGGCTTCACCGGTGTGGCGGGTTCGGGCAGATCCCAGGCGAACGGGGCGACTCCCAGCGGATCCCAGGCCGGCGGGGCGGTGTCGATGTCGTCGGAGGCGGGCACCGGGGTCGGCAGGGGAGACCAGCGTTGCGTGCCGGCCGAAGCGGTGTCGACGTCGTTCTGGCTCAAGCCCGTCTCCTCTGTCGCCGCGAAGTTCACGGCCGGCTCGGTGGTGGGGGTCACGTTCGTCGCCGGACTCGGCTGCGTTCCGGGGCCGTGGGTGGGTTTCTGCAAGTCGACGCCCGGGGTGTTCGTCGGGGTCGGCGTGTTCGCCGGGACACCGGTGGTCTCGGTGCCGGCCATGGCGCGCGGGACCCAGCGTTCGAACTGCCCCGCCGTCGGCGGCGGCACCACGACGTCGGTGACGGCGACGGTGTCGATGCTGGTGCCGGGCGGGGGCGTCGGGGTGCGCAGGTGGAGCAGGTACCACCCGCCGAGCATGAGGATCGCGCCGACCAGTCCGCCCGATCCCCAGGTGCGGTTCGGGCCGACCGAGGTGACGATGACGATCGCGAGGACGGCCAGCACGATGAACTGCGGGTTGCCCCAGCCGTGGCCGCGGTGACCGCCGCGACCACCGGAGTGGGCGGCGCGAAGGGCCTCGGTGTGGGCGCGCTGCCGGCCCGGGAACGCGATCCACGCGGCCAGGTACAGGATCAGCCCGCTGCCGCCGAAGAAGGCGGACACCACGAAGGCGATCTTCACGAGGGTCGGATCGACGCGGTAGCGGGCCGCGATGCCACTGCACACGCCGGCGATGGTCCGGTTCTCCGGACGGTAGGGGCGTGTCGACCACATCTCCCTGAGCTGATTCTGGAACTCCTTGGTGTCCATGGCGATCATCGTGCTCTCCCGGGCACCCGCAGCACATCGGGTGATCCCCTGATTTCCGCCCGGGGGTGATCGGGGGGACGAACCTCCACCCCGAGACCGCGGGCACAGAAACAGGGGTGAACCCCGATGTCCGGATTCGTCGCCCGTGGGAACATCGAGGGGTGAGTGGAACGGAGGTGGAGCCTGCCCCGCGGCTGGTACGACGGGACGGCGGCCGGGTGGTCGCCGGGGTCGCCGGTGGCATAGCCGACCATCTGGGGGTCGACGTCTTCCGCGTCCGGATCGTGTTCGTGGTGCTCGCCGCGCTGGCCGGTGCCGGGGTCGCGGCCTACGGGCTGCTGTGGTTCTTCTGCCCACCCGGCAAGGACACCGCACCGCCCGCACCGGGCGAGCGCCGGCAGTCACTCGGACTCGCGGTGATCGGGCTCGTGGCGATGTCGGTCGTCGGCTTCGCCGCGTCGGGCACGCCCGCGGAATACCTCGTCCCCTTCGTGTTCGTCGCCATCGGCGCGAGCCTGGTGTGGCGCGAGTTCGACACCTCTCACCGCGCGCCGCGTGCCCCGCTGCTCACCTGGACACGGCTCATCGGCGGGGTGCTGCTGGTGGTCGGCGGATTGGTGGTGATCGTCCTCGCCGGCGATCGCAGCTTCGGCGGACTCAACTCGACGATCCTCGCGGTGATCGCGACCCTGATCGGCGTCGTGCTGCTCACCGTGCCGCTGTGGATGCGGATGTGGCGCGCCCTCAACGAGGAACGTGCCGCACGCATCCGCAATGCCGAACGCGAGGAGATCGCCTCGCACCTACACGATTCGGTGCTGCAGACCCTCGCACTGATCCAGAAGAAGGCCCATCGCCCGGAGGAGGTCGCGCGCCTCGCCCGCAGCCAGGAACGCGAGCTGCGTGCGTGGCTGTTCGGCGACCCCGCCCAGGAGCGCGGCTCGCTCGCCGCGGCGCTGCGCAGCGTCGGCGCGGAGGTCGAGGACGCCTACGGGGTCGAGGTCGAGATCATCACCGTCGGCGACCTGCGGCCCAGCGACGCACGTGATGCGAAGCGCTGGTCGGCGCTGGCGGGCGCGACCCGGGAGGCGCTGGTCAACGCGGCCAAACATTCCGGTGAGCGCACGGTCGACGTGTACAGCGAGGTGACCGACGATCAGGTCGAGGTGTTCGTCCGCGACCGCGGCGTCGGCTTCGACCCGGACGTCGTCGACGACGATCGCCAGGGCATCACCCGGTCGATCCGGGCGCGGATGGAACGGATGGGTGGCCGCGTGGCGATCACCTCGACACCGGGGCGCGGCACCAACGTCGCGCTCACGATGCCGCGCATCGACGGTGTGGCGGGGACCGAGGTCGCGGGCGAGGTCGCGGCGTCCCCGGTGGAACAGCTGCAGTCAGAGAACGAACCGACGGACGACCGGAAGGTGAGATGACGACCCCCGAGCAGACCCCGAACCCGACGGACACGACGGCCGACGCGGCAGCGTCGTACAACGCCGACGCCGCGGCGTCGACCTACACCGTGTACCTCGTCGACGACCACGCCGTGTTCCGTTCCGGGGTGCGCGCGGAACTGGCCGACGAGTCGGGGCTACGTGTGGTCGGGGAGGCGGGCGCCGTGCCGGAGGCGATCGCCGGGATCGTGGCCACCGCACCGGATGTGGTGCTCCTCGATGTCCACATGCCCGCCGGCGGCGGGGTCGCGGTGCTGCGGGGCGTCCTCGACCGGGTCGGCGCCGATGCGGAGACGGCGCCGGTCTTCCTCGCCCTCAGCGTCTCCGATGCCGCCGAGGACGTGATCGCGACGATCCGGGCAGGCGCCCGCGGGTATGTCACCAAGACGATCGACGGCGCCGAACTGGCCGACGCGGTGCGCCGGGTCGCCGAGGGCGATGCGGTGTTCAGCCCCCGGCTGGCCGGATTCGTGCTGGACTCGTTCACCGGGAAGTCGTCGGCGCCCGAACCGCCGCTGGACCCCGAACTCGACTCCCTCACCCGCCGTGAACTCGAGGTGTTGCGGCTGCTCGCCCGCGGCTACACCTACCGGGAGATCGCCGAGGAACTCTTCATCTCGATCAAGACAGTGGAGACGCACGCGTCGAACGTGCTGCGCAAGACCCAGCAGTCCAACCGGAACGCGCTGACCCGCTGGGCGGCCACGCGCCACATCGGGTAACCCCGCGGGAGCGTTGACCTCCCGCGGGTCCATTTCCCTCCCGCGGGCGCTAGCCGGAAAGCGGGAAGGAAATGGTCCCGCGGGATTGCGTATTACCGCAACAGTGCGATGGCGAGGACCACGAGCACCGCCAGCACCGCGAAGAACACGAACACCGACACCGCGAGCGCGGTGCTCGAGGTCACCGGGGTCCGGGTCGGTTCCCCGTAGCCGGGGTTCATCGGTTGACGGTGGGACGAAGACGACCGGGACGTCACCGAATACGGCGGCGGCGTCGACATCAGGGTCGGGGAGTGGTGCTCCTGCCGGGTGTGCGGGACATCGCGTGAGCCGCGGTCGCCGGCGATCGTGGGGGCGTAGGGCGGCAGCGTCGCGCCCGCCACCGGGCGGTGAGGTCCCGTCGTCGACGAACGGTTGTTACGTTGTGCCCACACCGGCGTACCGGTGCCGGGGCGGGTGATGAGGCCGGTGAGCACCTGGTCCTTGGTACCGCGCGAACCCGCCGCGAACGCGGTGAGGGCATCGCGCGCCTCCGCCATCGTCGGCCGCTTGGTCGGACTCGGTTCGAGCAGGCGCAGCAGGACGGGTTCGAGTTCGCCGGCCTTCGTCATCGGATTGATCCGCGCGCGAGCGACCTTGTGCAGCAAGGTGATCGAATTGTCGTCGACGCCGAACGGTGGTTGACCCTCGACCATCGTGTAGATCGTGGCGCCCAGCGAGTAGACGTCGGAGGCCTCCATCGGCTCCGCGCCGCGGGCCACCTCGGGCGCGAAATAGGCTGGGGTGCCGGTGATCACGCCGGTCTGGGTGAGGGTCACGTCGTCCTTGGCCCGCGAGATCCCGAAGTCGGTGATCTTGACGAGCCCGGCGTTACGGCCGCCCTCGGCGATCAGGATGTTGCCCGGCTTGATGTCGCGGTGCACGATGCCGGCCGCATGGGCCTCGACCATCGCATCGGCAACCTGTGCGCCGATCTGGGCTGCTTCCCTCGGCTCGAGTGTCGTTGTGGCATGCAGGATCTGCGCGACACTGCGCGACGGCAGGTATTCCATCACCAGCCACGGCTCACCGCGGTCGAGGGCGACGTCGTGCATGGCGATGGCGTTGCGATGCGAGAGCTTCGCCGCGATGCGACCTTCGCGCATGGCCCGCTTGCGGACGTTGTCCGCGGAATCCTCGGTGAGGCCCTCGGTGGAGATGACCTGTTTGACGGCCACCTCGCGATCGAGGAGCTGATCGCGGGCCAGCCACACCGTGCCCATGCCGCCGCCACCGATCCGCGACTTCAGGCGGTATCGGCCGGCCACCAGGTACTGGGGACCTGGGGCATGATGGGTTCCGACGGACGGTGGCATACGGCGATGATAGCCGCGAGGGGTCGTCGGCGGGCACTCCGCTTGACAGCCGGATCGCACATGTGTTCGACTCGCTCTCATGCGATGGTCCGAGCAGGCGGTCGAGGCTGACGACGGGGCGCTCCCCGGGCTGAGCCGCTCCGGCCTGGTGCGGTCGGTGCGGACGCCCGACTTCGAGGGTGTCACCTTCCACGAGGTGCTGGCGAAGAGTGCTCTCAATCGTGTCCCGGAAGCATCTCATCTCCCGTTTCAGTTCACTGTCAACACTTTTCGCGGATGCACTCACGCGTGCCGCTATTGTTTCGCCCGGCCGACGCACGAGTACCTCGACCTCGACGCGGGCAAGGACTTCGACTCCCAGGTGGTCGTGAAGCTGAACGTGGCCGCGGTGCTGCGCAAGGAGCTCAAACGCCGCTCGTGGACGCGGGAGACCGTCGCCCTGGGGACCAACACCGACCCGTATCAGCGCGCGGAGGGTCGGTACAAGCTCATGCCGGGTGTGATCGCCGCGCTCGCGGAGTCCCGGACCCCGTTCTCGATCCTCACCAAGGGGACGCTGATCCGGCGCGATCTGCCGCTGCTGCGACAGGCGGCGGGTCAGGTCCCGGTGGGCATCGGCATCTCGCTGGCGATCATCGACCCGGATCTGCAGAGGAAGGTCGAACCCGGCACCCCGTCGCCGCAGGCCAGGCTCTCGCTGATCCGCGACCTCGCCGACGCCGGCCTCGCCCCGCACGTGATGGTCGCACCGGTCATCCCGTATCTGACGGATGCGAGATCTCATCTCGACGAGCTGCTCGGGGCGCTCGCCGACGCGGGGGCGGCGGGCGTGACCGCGTTCCCGATGCACCTGCGGTCCTCGACCAAGCCGTGGTTCCTGGAATGGCTGGCCGAGGAACATCCGGCGCTGATCCGTAGGTACCGCGGTCTCTACGGGCGCGGTGCCTACGTGACGCCGGAGTACTCGTCGTGGTTGCGGGAGCGGATGCAACCGATGGTTCAGCGGCACGGGCTGGCCGGCTCTGGTGGCCTGCGGCAGTCCGGCTCGGACGCGGGGTCGCCCGGGTCCGTGGCCGCACCCGAACTGCAGCACGCACTCACCCTGTTCTGACGGCCCTTGCTCCCCGCGCCTGAAGCAGCGAGGCGGGGATACGCAGCTGTTCGCCTTCTTCTGTGACGAAAGATGCTCCAGTGCAACGTGTTATGTCTGGTCGCGGGTCGCCGATCGGTCTCGGTTGACGCTTGTCGGTGGGTGGTCCTACTCTCTGATCATCGAAACAATGTTCGAATGATCGGCGGACGAGATCACCCTCTCGGATCATTCCCACGGCGGTTCGAGAACCAGATGGCGCAGCACCTTCCCGGCTCGCTCGAGAACCACCACGCGACTGGAGAGTGTCATGGATGTGTCGTCCCGTACGGATGAGTTGGCCGGCCTCCGCCGACGCATGGCGGCGATGTCGGGACGTCCCGACCGGCATGCAGTGGAGACGCGCGATCCGGCCACCGGCGTGCTGCCGATTCCGGAGCCGCTGTCAGAGATACTGCCGCACAATGGGATTCCTCGCGGAACGGTCGCCCGGTTCGACGGTGCCAACTCGTTGCTGATCGCGATGATCGCGTCGGCCACCCGTGCGGGTGGCCAGGTCGGGATCGTCGGGATGCCCCGGCTGAGCCTGTTGTCGGCGGTGGAGATGGGTGCGGACCTCTCGCGCATCGCCACCATTCCCGATCCCGGCCTCGATCCGGTGGAGGTCGCCGCGGTCCTGCTCGACGGCATGGACCTGGTGGTGCTCGGCCGTGTGGGGCCGGGTACGGCGGATGCGGTCGCCCCGTCGCGTGCACGCGTGGTGATGGGACGCGTCCGCAAGCAGTCGTCGGTCCTGCTGGTCGCCGGTGGTACCTGGCCGGGTGCGCAGCTGACCATCGAGGCGCGAGTGCTCACCTACCGGCACAGTCCGCTGCTGTCCGGCGCCACCGACCTGGACTCCGCACGCAGCGGATACGGCCGCATCGGCGGAATGAGACTGCAGGTCACGGCATCAGGACGCGGCAGACAGACCCAGAGCACCGAGGTCGACCTCCTGGCACGAGGTCAGGGTGCCGACCGCTCGGTGGAGATGGTCTCGACGACGAGCACTCGTCCGGTCCTCGCGGTCGCGAACTGATGACACGGCAGGAACTCACCAGGCGGACTCTCGCGCTCTGGTGCCCGGACTGGCCGGCGATGGCGGCGGCCGCCGAGGCCGACCTGCCGCCGCTGCATCCGGTGGCGGTGCTGTCGGCGAACCGGGTGGTCGCCTGCTCGTCGACCGCCCGGGCCGTCGGCGTCCGGCGCGGCATGCGCAAACGCCAGGCGCAGGCGCTGTGCCCGGAGATGACCGTCGTCGCGGCCGACGAGGTCCGCGACGGCCGGCTGTTCGATCCGGTGGTGGCCGCGGTGGCCGACGTGATCCCGACCCTCGAGGTGCTCCGGCCGGGTCTGCTGGTGATCCCCGGTGATCGGGCGGCTCGCTACTTCGGCGGCATGGAGGCGCTCGCCGAGGAGCTCGTCGACGTCGTGTCGGCCTGCGGCATCGAATCGCAGGTCGGCATCGCCGACGAGATCTTCACCGCGGTCCTGGCCGCGCGGCGCGGCCACCAGGTGGAGCCGGGTGGGGACCGGGCCTATCTCGCCGGCCGGCCCATCGCCGATCTCGCCCTCGAACCGAGCATGAGCGACCCGTCGCGTGTCGAGCTGGTGGATCTGTTGCGGCGTCTGGGGATAGGCACCATCGGCGCATTCGCCGAGATGGACATCGCCGACGTGGCGACCCGCTTCGCCCGGGACGCGGTGCTCGCGCACCGTCTGGCCAACGCGTTGCCGGGCCGCGTGCCGTCGGGCCGCCACCTGCCGGCCGAACTCGATGTCGACCACACCTGCGATCCGCCAGTCGACCGCATCGATGCCGCGGCGTTCATCGGCCGCACCCTCGCCGAGAAGCTCCACCAACGACTGCGCGACGCCGCCGTTGCTTGCACCCGACTCACCATCGAGGCGACCACCGAACGCGGACAACAGCATTCGAGGACGTGGAATTGTGCGCAGCCGCTGACCCCGGAGACCACCGCGGACCGTATCCGATGGCAGTTGGAGGGCTGGCTGACCGGTGGCCGGCGAGGGAACAGCCGGGCGAGAGGGCAGGTCAAGGACACCCGCCCCGACTCGCCGATCGTGCGCCTGCGGCTGGAGCCGGTGGAGGTCGTCGAGGCCGGTGCCCTGCACTACCAGCTCACGGAAACGCTCGCGGGTGGCTCGGCGGTCGACCCCGACGTCGAAGAACGCGCTCGACGTTCCCTGGTCCGCATCCAGGGGTTGCTGGGCGGCGATGCCGTGCGCATCCCGGTGCTCAGCGGTGGCCGCGGACCAGCCGAACGGATCACGATGGTGTCCCTCGGCGACGAACGGACACCGCGTCGCGACCCGTCCGCGCCGTGGCCCGGGCACCTGCCGCAACCCACCCCGACGGTTCTGGTGGAGACGGCGATCAGCGTGCTCGACGCCCTCGGTCAACCCGTGCGGGTGACCGACCGGGGAGCGTTCACCGCCGAACCGGTGACCGTCCGGCTGTCGGAGACGACGGGTGGCGGAAAAGGCCGGAAGACGAGCTGGGGGTTGTGCTGGTGGGCCGGTCCGTGGCCGGTCGGAATGGACCGCGCATCCGCGGCGGGAACCGAACTGATCGCGCGGGCTCAGGTGCTGCTCGACGACTCACGCGCCCTGCTGCTCTGTTACCGCGGCGGTGAGTGGATCGTCGAAGGGGTCTACGAGTGAGGGCCTCAGTTGTTGCGGCCCCGCGCGATCACCGGCCAACGGGTGTCCGAGCCGTCGATCGCCACCAGCTCGTCGACGAGGTTGACCGCGTTGCACACGTGATTCGGCACCACGCGAACAAAACTCCCGATACCGGGGATGCGCTCGTCGGACGACCCGGCCGGGAACTCCACCACCGCATGATGTTCCGACAGCATCACGATGCGGGCGTCGTGATGATCGAGGAGCCGGCCGTACCCGGTCGCCCAGGCGGCGCGGTCGGCACCGAGGATCTTGCTGCCCGCGTCGAGGACGACCCGGTGGTTGTCACGGCGCACCACCGTCGCGACCGCGGTCAACGAGACCTCGTCGAAGCCGCACGAGCCGATCTCCACCTGCTGTGCGTCGTTGAACGGGTACACGCCGGGCCGGATCTCGGTCAGGACGTTCGCCTGCTCGGCGTCGAGCAGGCCGACCGTCGGGGTCGAGCCACCACTGCGTACCCGCGGTTCGATTCCGTTGGCGCGCAATCCGTCTGCCGCCGTCGCCAGTGCGGCCAGCTCCTGGGTGGCCGCGTCGCGTCGGGTGTCGCCGAGGCCGTAGGAGTGGCCGGGGAAGGTGAACACGCCGATCACGTCGAGTCCCTCCGCGACACCCGCCGCGCCGACCGAACCGGCCAGTTCGGGGGTGACGCCGGTGCGGTGCTGGCCGGAGTCGACCTCGACGAGCACCTGCAACCGGGCCGGACCCACCGCGGAGGCGAGATGCCGTGCGCCGGCGAGCGAATCGATCCCCAATCGCAGGGTGACCCGCTCGGCGAGGGCGCGGAGTCGAGCTGCCTGGCCAGCGGTCGGCCACAACGGGTACGCGATGAAGATGTCGGTGCACCCGGTGACATCCGCGGCATCGGCGAATGCCTCGGCCTCGCCGATGGTCGCCACGGTCAGGCCGACCGCGCCGTGCTCGATCTGCAGGCGGGCGATCTCGGCGCATTTGTGAGTCTTGGCGTGTGGCCGCACGTCGACCCCGACGCTCCGGGCTGCTCCGGCGAGGGCGGCGAGGTTGCGGTCCAGACGGTCGACGTCGACCTCGAGGTACGGGGTGTCGATCACGCGTCGCGACCACCCGAACGGCGGGCACGCCCCATCGCTGCCGCCGACTCGCCGAACAGCAGGTACTCCAGATGCAGGATGCGGGTGGTCAGGTCGGGCGTGAAGCGGTGCCCGATCTCGGCGATCGTCCCGACGACCGAGCTGACCCGCTTGGGCCGGTCGACGATCGCGTGCAACACGCGGGACGCGGCCTTGTCCACATCCCAGGTGCCGGGCTGGTTGTCGTAGGCCTCGGTGGGCGAGATCATCCGCGTCTTCACCAGCGGCAGACGCACATTGGAGAATGTGACGTGGTCGGAGACGGTCTCGGTGCCGGTGACGTCGCTGAACGCCTCCAGTGCCGCCTTCGACGCCGCGTAGGCACCGAAGCGCGGTCCGCGGGACTGCACCGCGATCGAGGTCACGTTGACCACATGTCCCGACCGCCGGG
>NZ_BACI01000111.1 GCF_000225505.1 Gordonia alkanivorans NBRC 16433
GCTTTTCCAGGCCCCCTGGCACCGAGGGCAACCAGCTAACAAGGGATGATTGCGTCCGTCAAAATCGTGGCGGCCGGCGCTGTACCTACCGCCCCTGACACAAACCCACCCCTTTTCCGTATACCCGCCCGTCGTCGTCGGGGCGTGTTTGAGGAAAAGGGATGGGTTTGTGGAGCGGGTCAGCTGTGGAGCGTCTTGTTCATCCGGCCGACGGCCTCCTCGTACTCGCTCACGAGGTCCGCGATGAGATCGGCGACCGGGGTGATCGCGTTGCAGCGCCCGACGATCTGGCCTGCCGGCATCGCGACGACGTCTGGGTTGTCGGCAGCCGAGATCCGCGCGTGCGCCTCCGCGACGAGCAGGTTCTGCAACGGCATCGGCAACGGCTCGGGTGCGTTGTCGGCGTCCCAGGCGTCAGTCCAGGCGGTCTTCAGGAGGCGGGCGGGCTTGCCGGAGTAGATACGACGACGCACGGTGTCCCGCGACGTCGCCTTGAGCAGCGCCTGCTGCACGGTGGACGGCTTGTCCGATCCCTCCGGCACTCCGAGCTTGTACTCGGCAGCGGTGAGCCAGTAGGTCCCCATCCACACGCCCTGCGCACCCAGCGCGATCGCAGCTGCGATCTGGCGGCCGCTACCGACGCCGCCGGCGGCGAGCACCGGCGCGGTGTCGCCGACCGCGTCGACGAGTTCGGGCCACAGGATCATCGAGGTGACCTCGCCGGTGTGTCCGCCACCCTCGTATCCCTGGGCGATGACGATGTCGACGCCGGCCTCGACGTGGTGCAGCGCATGGTCTTTCGCGCCCGCGAGCGCGGCGACCAGCACGCCGTTGTCGTGTGCGGTCTGGATGACGTCCGACGGCGGCGAACCGAGAGCGTTCGCGATCAGCTTGATCTGCCCGTACTTACGACGATGCTCCATGGCGACGTCGACATGCGAGCGGGCCACCGAGTGCAGCCAACCCAGCACGCCCGCATTGACGCGGTCCTCACCGGGCAGTGGCGGAACGCCGAGGTCGTCGAGCGTGCGCTCCACGAACGCCCGATGTTCCGGCGGGATCATCGAATCCAGGTCGACCTTGGAACCCTCGGTCGGGATCTTGGCCGGCATCACGATGTCGACGCCGAACGGCTTACCGTCGGTGTTCTCGTGCATCCACTCGAGGACCTCGTCGAGTTCCTCGGCCTCGTTGAACCGCACGCACCCGAGCACGCCGAGTCCGCCGGCACGGCTGATCGCGGCCGCGACATCCTGACTGGGCGTGAACCCGAAGATCGGGTATTCGATGCCGAACTTGTCGGCGAGTTCTGTACGCATTTTTGCTACTACTCGTTTCCGGCGCTCTACAGCGCCTCTGTCAGATTTTCGGCGCTACAGCGCTTCGTCGGCGGGTCGTTCGGCAGTGACCGCCGCCCCCCAGCGATAGTCGGGTTTTCCTGCGGGCGAACGCTTGATCTCATCGACGAACCAGACGCTGCGCGGGCACTTGTAGCCCGCGAGTTCCTTGCGCACGACGTCGTTGAGGCTCTCCAGGGATGGTCGGGCTCCGTCGCGCGCGGCGATCACCGCGGCGACGCGCTGACCCCAACGGTCGTCGGCGACGCCCACCACGACGGTGTCGAAGACGTCGGGATGTGCCTTGAGCGCGCCCTCGACCTCTTCCGGGAAGACCTTCTCGCCACCGGTGTTGATCGACACCGAGCCGCGACCGAGCATCGTGATGCTGCCGTCGGCCTCGAGCACGGCGTTGTCACCCGGCAGCGAGTAGCGCACGCCGTTGAAGACCTTGAACGTCTTAGCCGACTTCTCCGGATCGTTGTGATAGCGCAGCGGCACATGCCCGGACCGCGCCAGCACCCCGACCTCGCCGCTGCCCGGCTCCACCGGCGTACCGTCCTCGCGGAGAACGTGGGTCTCGCTGTCGGCGTTCACGCGCGGGCCACCGGTGTGCGGGGTGCCCTTCGCGACGATGCCCAGACCGCCGAAGCCGGTTTCCGACGAGCCGATCGCATCGACGATCACCGCGTTCGGGAATCGTTCCAGGAACTGCTCTTTCACACTCGGCGAGAACAGACAGGCCGACGAGGCGATCGAGACGACACTCGACAGGTCGTACTCCTCGCCCTGTCCGAGCGCCTCGACCATGGGGCGCCCCATGGCATCTCCGGTGATGAACACGACGTTGACCTTGTGTCGCTCGACGATCTCCCAGGCCGACGACCCGCTGAACTCGGGGTACACCACGGCTTTTCCGCCGGCGAACAGCGACTGGAAGATCGCCCACTGCGAGCCGCCGTGGATGAACGGCGGG
Source organism: Gordonia alkanivorans NBRC 16433 (assembly GCF_000225505.1). Classification (GTDB taxonomy): domain Bacteria; phylum Actinomycetota; class Actinomycetes; order Mycobacteriales; family Mycobacteriaceae; genus Gordonia; species Gordonia alkanivorans. The sequence continues at coordinate 2,314 of NZ_BACI01000111.1, forward strand.
ATCGGGTACCGAACCAGCTGGCCGCCGTCGGCGCCGGTCTTGGCGAGGTGCCACTCGTCGGGGATGGGTTCGCTGGTGTACCAGTCGATTCCGCCGCCGAGGACGCGCCACACGTCCTCCTGACGCCAGACGACGCCCTTCGGTTTCCCGGTGGTACCGCCGGTGTAGAGCATGTACAGGTCGTCGTTCGACCGCTCCTCGAAATCGCGTTCCGACGACGACTCGGCGATGGCGTCCTCGTAGCGGATCGCGTCGCCGTGGCCCTCACAGCACAGGTCTTCCGACGTCCCGTCCTCGATGGCGATGCGGTACTCGATGGAGGGCGATTTCGGTAACGTGTTGCACACCCGCGGCGAGTAGCGGCGCTCGTGGATCAGGACCTTCATCCCGGAGTCGGTGAAGATGTGCTCCAATTCGGCCTCGACATAGCGGTAGTTCACGTTCACCATGACCGCCCGGGCCTTGAAGATCGCGATCATCGACTCGACCGACTCGATGGTGTTTCTGCTGTACAGACCCACCCGGTCGCCGGGTTGCACACCCAGCGCGCGTAGCTTGTGGGCGAGCGCGTTCGACCGCGCCTCGAGCTCCGCATATGTCCGGCTGTGGTCGCCGGATTCCAGCGCGACGCGCTCGGGTACCAGGTCGACGGCATGCTCGATGAGATCGGCGATCGTATAGGCCATGGCTCAAAATTAGAACGTGTTATCGTTCTGGGCAAGTGCGGAATATGACCGGGAGACAGCGATGACCACAGCCACCCCCACCGAGTCCGTCACCGACAAGGCTCCCGAGTGCCTCGTCGAGAAGCGCGGACACATTCTCATCGTCACGATGAACCGTCCGGAGGCGCGCAACGCGCTCTCCACCGAGATGATGCGGATCATGACCGAAGCCTGGGATCAGGTCGATTCCGATCCCGACATCCGGGTCGCGATCCTCACCGGCGCGGGCGGTTACTTCTGCGCCGGGGCCGACCTGAAGAGCATGAACAAGAAGCCCCCCGGTGACACCGTCGACTCCGGCGCCTGGAACCCCGCGTCGCTGCCGGCGCTGCTGAAGGGCCGTCGCCTGACCAAGCCGCTGATCGCCGCGGTCGAGGGCCCGGCCATCGCAGGCGGTACCGAGATCTTGCAGGGAACCGACATCCGCATCGCCGGCGAGAGCGCCAAGTTCGGTGTGTCCGAAGCGCGTTGGGGCCTCTACCCGATGGGCGGCAGCGCGGTCCGCCTCGTCCGCCAGATTCCCTACACCGTCGCTTGCGACATCCTGCTGACCGGCCGTCACGTCACCGCGCACGAGGCCCTCGAGTACGGCCTCATCGGCCACGTCGTCGAGGACGGCAAGGCACTCGACAAGGCGCTCGAGCTGGCCGAGAAGATCGCCGCCAACGGTCCGCTCGCCGTCCAGGGCATCCTCAAGACCATCCGCGACACCGAGGGTCTGCACGAACTCGACGCCTTCGAGCTCGACGCGAAGATCGGCGTCGCGGTCTTCAAGTCGAAGGACGCCAAGGTCGGACCCCGCGCGTTCGCGGAGAAGCGCACCCCGGAGTTCACCGGAGAGTGAGAGCCACCCACCGCCGGTGAGAATCCACACCGCACTTTTCGGTCCACAGCACGCGGCCGAACGCACCCGGGCGTTACGGGACGTCGGAGTCGACGGGGTGTTCACGTTCGACGGCCCGCACGACGTCTTCAGCCCGCTGTTCGGCGCGTCCGGCGTCGACGACGTCGCGCTGATGACCAACGTCGCGATCGCGTTCCCACGCAATCCGATCACGGTCGCCCATCAGGCCAATGATCTCCAGCTGCTCAGCGGCGGCCGGTTCACGCTCGGACTGGGGACTCAGATCCGCCCGCAGATCGAGAAGCGGTTCGGGGTGCCGTTCGAGCGTCCGGTCGACCGCATGGTCGAATTCGTCGCCGCTTTACGCGCGATCTTCGACTGCTGGCAGAACGGCGCCCGCCTCGACTTCGACGGCGAGTTCTACCGCCATCGGCTCATGACGCCGATGTTCAACCCCGGACCGAATCCGCACGGGCTGCCACCGATCTTCGTCGGTGCCCTGGGACCGCGCCTCACCCGCGCCGTCGCCGAACATGCGGACGGCCTGCTCGTCATGCCGTTCACCACCGACCGGTTCGTCCGCGAATCGATCCTGCCGCGTGTCGACGCCGGCCTGGCGGCGTCGGGGCGTCGTCGTGAGGACTTCTCGGTGATGCCGGAGATCATCGTGGCCACCGGTCGTACCGAGGAGGAGTTCGAGACCTCGGTCGACGCGGCCCGGCGCCTGCTGTCGTTCTACGGCTCCACACCGGCCTATCGGCCGGTGCTGGAGTTGCACGGCTACGGCGACCTCCAGACCGAACTCAACCTGCTGTCGAAGCAGGGCCGCTGGGCCGAGATGGTCGGACTCGTCGACGACGAGCTCCTCGAGCTCATCGTCGCCCACGGCAGCCCCCGCGACGTGGCCGCGACGATCCGCGCACGATCGGATGACATCGCCACGGATGTCGCCATCTACCAACCGTTCCCGCTCGCCGACGAGACGCTCGCCGAGATCATGGACGGCCTCGAGGCGTAGCGCCCCAAACACGGATCACACCAGCGTCGCCAGCTGCCGGATGGTGTCGGTGTCGCGGGCGGTGACCATCAGCATGGTGACGCCGGCGGCCTCCCATTCCTTGATCTGTGCGCGGACCTCGTCGGCGGTGCCGACGAGCATCGTCTCGCGGACCATCTCGTCGGGCACCGCGGCCATCGCCTCGGCCTTCTTGCCGCTGAGGAACAGACTCACGATCTCGTCGACCGCTTCGCCGTAACCCATCCGCTTGTACAGCTCGGCGTGAAAGTTCCTCTCCTTGGCGCCCATTCCGCCGACGTACAGCGCGGTCGAGGGCCGGTAGAGTTCGATCGCCGACGCGACGTCGTCGGTGATGACGACCTGCACGGTGGCGGCGACCTCGAAGTCCTCACGGCTGCGGCGGGCGCCCGGGCGGGCGAAGCCCTCGTCGAGCCAGGAGTTGTACTGATCGGCGAGTCCGAGGCTGAAGAAGATGGCGAGCCAGCCGTCGGCGATCTCGGCGGTCTGCGCGACGTTCTTCGGACCTTCGGCGCCCAGCCAGATCGGCAAATCGGCGCGCAGCGGGTGCGTGATCGGCTTGAGCGGCTTGCCGAGTCCGGTGGCACCGGGCGCGTCGGCGGGATATGGCAGCGGATAGTGCGGCCCGTCGTTGGTCACCTTGTCGGCACGCGCGAGCACGTCGCGGACCACCTGAACGTATTCGCGGGTGCGCGCCAACGGTTTTCCGAACGGTTCGCCGTACCAGCCCTCCACCACCTGCGGCCCGGAGACACCGAGGCCGACGATATGCCGGCCGTTCGACAGGTGATCCAGGGTCAACGCATGCATTGCCAGCGATGTCGGCGGCCGTGCCGACAGCTGGGCCACCGCGGTGCCGAGCCGGATGCGCGACGTCGCCGCGCCCCACCACGCCAGCGGTGTGTAAGCGTCCGATCCCCAGGACTCCGCGGTGAACACCGCGTCGAACCCGCACTCCTCCGCGACCGCGATCAACTTCGGCGCGTTCGGGATCGGATCGGCACCCCAATATCCGAGTTGCAGACCGAGTTTCACTCCACTCCCCTCTCGCCGGGCCGTCGGGAATCTCGCGGCCTGACATGCATCTTGTGTCCAATACTAGAACGTGTTCTACTCAAGTCGTGAGCATGAGCGTAACGTCTCCCGCCGCCGGCAACCCCATCGCCAGTCCCGTTGCCACGGTGCCCGAGCCGAAGTCCCCGATCCTGACCGCTCCCCTGATCAACTCCTTCGACTACACCCGGTCACTGGGCCCGGTGCTGAGCCAGTTCGCGCTCGCACTGCGCGACGGCCGGATCGTGGGGTCGAAGGGCAGCGACGGCGCAGTGTCTGTGCCGCCGGTCGAATTCGATCCCGTCACCGGACAACAGTCGACGGAGATCGTGGAGGTCTCGACCGTCGGCACCGTCACCAGCTGGACCTGGCACGACGCCCCGGTGCCCGGACAGCCGCTCGACAAGCCCTTCGCCTGGGCCCTGATCAAACTCGACGGCGCGGACACCACACTGCTGCACGCGGTTTCGGTGGACTCCCCGTCGGAGATCTCGACCGGCCTGCGCGTGCACGCGGTGTTCTCCGCGGCACGGATCGGCCGCATCGACGACATCGCGTACTTCGCCCCGGGTGAGAGCACCGACGCCGCACCCGAGAACACCGCGGACGCACCGAAGGGCGCCGACACCGGCCTCGTCGTCATCCCGACCCCCGTCACCACCGAGATCACGCACTCCGCCAACGAGGAGGAGTCCGTCTACCTCGAAGGATTGAAGGCCGGCAAGCTGATCGGCACCCGCATCGGTTCGGGCGTCGACGAAGGTCGCGTGTACTTCCCGCCCCGCGGGGTGAGTCCCGCCGACGGGTCACGGGCCGTCGAACGCGTCGAACTCGCACACACCGGTATCGTGACGACGTTCTGCATCGTCAACGTGCCGTTCCAGGGCCAGCGGATCAAGCCGCCCTACGTGGCCGCCTACGTGCTCCTCGACGGCGCGGACATCCCGTTCCTGCACCTGATCCTCGACTGTGAGGCCGCTGATGTCCGAATGGGCATGCGAGTCAAGGCCGTCTGGCTCCCCGAAGACGAGTGGGAGTACTCGATCGGCAACATCAGCCACTTCGCGCCCACCGGCGAACCAGACGCCGACTACGAAACCTACAAGGATCACCTCTGATGACACTGCCACCGATCGCGATCATCGGATTCGCCCACAGCCCCAACATCGAGGGAAGCCACGGCACCACCAACGGTGTCGAGATGCTCATCCCCTGCTTCGACAAGCTCTACGCCGAACTGGGCATCGCCCGCACCGACATCGAGTTCTGGTGTAGCGGATCATCAGATTACCTTGCCGGACGCGCCTTCTCGTTCATCTCCGCGATCGACTCGATCGGGGCGATGCCGCCGATCAACGAGTCCCACGTCGAGATGGACGGCGCTTGGGCGCTGTATGAGGCGTGGGTGAAGATCGCCACCGGCGAGGTCGACCTCGCGCTGGCCTACGGCTTCGGCAAGGCTTCCGCGGGCAACACCGACCAGACCCTGGCGCTGCAGACCGACCCCTATACGGTCGCCCCGCTGCGTCCGGACGCCCGGTCGCTCGCGGCCCTGCAGGCGCGCGCCGGCGTCGACGCCGGAACCTGGACCGAGGCCGACATGGCCGCCATCGGGGCCCGCACGTCCGGCGGTTCCGTCGACGATCTGCTGGCGAGCGACTACGTCGCGAGTCCGCTGCGCCGCCACGACATCGCGCCCTACACCGACGCCGCCGCCGCGGTCGTCATCGCCAGCGAACGCAAAGCCCGTGAACTGGTGGCCAATCCGGCGTTCGTCACCGGCTGGGACCACCGGATCGACACCCCGAACTTCGGCGCTCGGGACCTGACCATCTCGCCGTCGACGAAGCTCGCCGGAGACACCGCGTTCGGCGATGCGAGTCGCGCCGTGGACGTCGCGGAGATCCACGCGCCGTACACCCACCAGGAGATCATCGTGCGCAACGCTCTGGGTCTCCCGGATTCGGTGCGGATCAACCCGTCCGGCGGCGCACTGGCCGGCAACTCGCTGTTCTCTGCGGGCCTGCAGCGTATCGGCTACGCGGCCCACGAGATCCTGAGCGGCAACGCCGGAACCGCCGTCGCCCACGCGACGAGCGGTCCACTGCTGCAGCAGAACATGGTGGTCACCTTGAGCGCACAGAACAACGCGGGAGGCGGAAACTGATGGGGCACAAGAACCGTGCGGCGGTCCTCGGTACCGGCCAGACCCGCTACGTTGCCAAGCGATCCGACGTCACGATGGCCGGGATGGTCCGCGAGGCCATCGATGCGGCACTGATCGACTCCAAGGTCTCCCTCGACGACATCGACGCGATCGTCATCGGCAAGGCCCCCGACCTCTTTGAGGGGTCGATGATGCCCGAGCTCGCGATGGCGGAGGCGATCGGCGCGGTCGGCAAGCGGCTCATCCGCGTGCACACCGCCGGCTCGGTCGGCGGTTCGACGGCGAACGTGGCCGCGTCCCTGGTCTTCGCCGGCGTCCACAAGCGCGTGCTCGCCGTCGCATGGGAGAAGCAGTCCGAGTCCAATGCGATGTGGGCATTGTCGATCCCGGTGCCGTTCACCAAACCGGTCGGCGCCGGCGCGGGCGGCTTCTTCGCGCCGCACGTGCGTTCCTACATCCGCCAGTCGGGCGCCCCGGAGCACATCGGCGCGATGGTCGCGGCGAAGGACCGTCGCAACGGCGCCCTCAATCCCCTTGCGCATCTCCACCAGCCGGATCAGAGCGTCGAGAAGGTCATGAGCTCGCAGATGCTCTGGGACCCCATCCGTTACGACGAGACGTGCCCGTCGTCGGACGGCGCGTGTGCGGTCGTGATCGGTGACGAACAGGTTGCCGACGACGCGGTCGCCGCCGGCAACCCGGTCGCCTGGATCCACGCCACCGCGATGCGCACCGAACCGCTGTCCTTCGCCCACCGCAACGTGGTGAGTCCGCAGGCCGGCCGCGATGCCGCTGCCGCACTGTGGAAGTCGGGCGGGATCAGCAATCCGCTCGACGAGATCGACGTCGCCGAGATCTACGTGCCGTTCTCCTGGTTCGAACCGATGTGGCTGGAGAACCTCGGGTTCGCCGACGAAGGCCAGGGCTGGAAGCTGACCGAATCCGGTGACACCGAGATCGGCGGCCGCATCCCGCTCAACGCCTCGGGTGGCGTGTTGTCGTCGAACCCGATCGGCGCGTCGGGCATGATCCGTTTCGCCGAGGCCGCGATCCAGGTCATGGGCAAGGCCGGCGACCACCAGGTCGACGGTGCCCGTAAGGCCCTGGGTCACGCCTACGGCGGTGGCTCACAGTACTTCTCGATGTGGCTCGTCGGAGCCGACAAGCCGCTCCACTGACCGGCGTTTCGTAGCATTCTTGCGCGCCATCTGCGCATGAATGCTACGAAATCCGTTCGGGCAGAGCACAGGTCGCGCCATCTGACATTCCGGTCGGGCGGACACCCAGCGACTGGTTGAGGCGTGCCCGCTGGTTCTCCCAGGCGACGGTCATCGCGAGTTCGACGATCTGAGTCTCCGTGAGGTGTTCACCGAGGCGCCGGCGCAGGTCGGCGAGATCGTCGCCGACCGCCGGGGTCAGGGTGATCGCTTCGGCGTAAGCGATGACGAGTTTCTCCACCTCGTTGTAGGCCAGCGAGTCCCGGTACCGCGGGAGATCGCGAAGCTGCTGCTCGGTGACGCCGGAGCTCGCCGCCAGCACCGACCCGATGTCGAGGCAGAACTCGCAGCTGACCATTCCGGCGGCCTTCAGCTCGGCGAGATCCTTCAGCTTCGGGTCCACCTTGTTCGACAGCAGCATGGCGGTCTCCACCCCGACCGTCGCCCCGGCGAGCAGCGGACGGCGTCCGATGTGCCGGACGAGGTCGGCGCGATTGCGTTTCGCCCGTCCGAATGCGCGAATGAAGTGTCGGATTCGATGTAGTGATCTCATACCGGTTCTTCCCGTCCTCGCCGGTGGCTGTAACGCCACGCGATCAAGTATGTGACCAGCAGAACGATCGCCGCCAGCCCCGCCGACCCGTGCGCCACGGCCCCCCACGCGAAGACCCCGATCTCGTGCACGCCACGGCCGCCCATGACCAGCCCGAGCGGCACCCCGACGATGACCGCCAGTGGCAGCCCACGCCGACGCGTCGACGCCACCGCGATCGCGGCACCGATCGCGATGAACGCGAGGCCGCCGTCGATCATCGCGTGCTGGTTGTACGGCTCGCCGAGCGAGGTCGAGATCCACTCGCCTGCAACCATGTTCACCACACCGTGGACGACCAGCACGATGCCCAGCACGGCTGCGGAAACCTGCGCGAGCGACCATCGCCACCGACTGTCCCGCGGCCTCGCCTCGGCGACCCGTCGTTCGACGGCGGCGTACGTCGACGCGGACGGCTCGCGCCGGAACGCGTTCGCCAGCACCACCAGGTCGGGGTCCACCGACCCCGGCCGGGCGGAGCCGGCCAGGACTGCTGCGATGTCGTCGTCGAGACGCGCAGCGGCGGCGATCTCGACAGGGTCGAAGGCCACGTCGGCCTCGTACGGATCAGGCGACGTCACTGTGGCATCACCTCCCTCAGCTTCGCCACGCCTCGGTAGACGAGCATCCGGGCGGCGGTCGCCGAGATACCCATCGCCGCTCCGATCTCCTCCGAGGTCAGCTCGGTGGCAAATCGCAGCGTGACCGCCTCACGCTCCCGGGCGGTGAGCACCCACAACCGGCTTCGGACATCCTCGACGTCTGCGGCCCGCAGCATCGCCGTCTCCGGATCATCCGCGGCGGCCCCGCGCCGGTCGATGTCGACATCCACCTCGGCCACGGGCACCTCCCGGGCATTGCGTGCCCACCAGTCCGCCACGACGTGTCTGGCGATCCCGATGAGCCACCCGCCTATCGTGCCGCGCCGGTCGTCGAAGCCGCCCCGCGAACGAATCGCCTTGGCGAACACCTCCGCGGTCACATCGTCGGCGTCGGCGTCTCCCGGCACGCGTGTACGCACGTAGCGCCAGACCCCCGCAACGTGTTCGCGGTACACCGCGTCGAACTGGTCGATCGCGCCGGACTCCGAGTCCTCACACCTTTCGTGTCGACGTTCCCTCGACTCATCTTCCGCCCGGCACCGCCGGCTGTAACGACGGATCGGACGAAGAAACCGCGGGCGGGACAGGTGACGTGGTCACCGGTCCCGCCCGCGGCGGATCGTTGTGCGAGGTCAGGCCTTGCGCACCGAGTTGATCGTCCTCTCGACCTCCCAGTAGGCCCGGAGCGCCGAGAGCCGGCCCTCCGAGTCGGCGTGGTAGGTGAACACGCCGCGTGCCTCGGAGACGTGACCTGCGATGTGGGTGACGATGCTGCCGATGTAGGCGACCTCGTTCCCGCAGATGATCTCCTCGTCGAAGCGGAACTCGATGCTCTCGGTGGCTGCGATCGACTTGTCCCAGAACTCCGAGATGCGGTCGTATCCCCGGAATCCGACACCCTCGGGGTCGAACATCGAGGGGCCCACCGGATCCTGGACGATGGCGTCCGGCGCGAAGTTGTCGATCCACGCCTGCTTGTCGCGGGACTCCACGAACTCTCGGGAACGACGCCCCGCCACGACAGCGGGATGGTTCTCGCGGTCGATGTTCAGGTAGGCGGGTGCCTCTTCAGCTGCGGTCACTTCGTCCCGTAGTCGACGCGGAGTTCCTTGACACCGTTGATCCACCCGTGGCGGAGACGACGAGGCGCGTCGAGCTTGGTGATGTCCGGGACGAGGTCGGCAAGCGCGTTGAACATCAGGTTGATCTCCATGCGTGCCAGGTTGGCGCCGACGCAGAAGTGCGCACCGTTGCCACCGAAGCCGACGTGCGGGTTCGGGTCGCGAAGGATGTTGAACGAGAACGGATCGTCGAAGATATCTTCGTCGTAGTTGGCCGAGCCGTAGAACATTCCGACGCGCTCGCCCTTCTTGATGTCGACGCCGCCGATCTGCGTGTCGCGCTTGGCGGTTCGCTGAAAGCAGTTGACCGGGGTGGCCCAGCGGACGATCTCGTCGACCGCGGTCGCCGGACGCTCCTTCTTGAACAGTTCCCACTGGTCGGGGTTGTCCAGGAAGGCGTTCATACCGTGGCTGATCGCGTTGCGCGTGGTCTCGTTGCCGGCGACGGTCAGCAGGATGAAGAAGAACCCGAACTCCGTCTCGTCGAGATGCTGGCCGTCGATGTCGGCGTTGACGAGAGTGGTGACGATGTCGTCGCCCGGATTGCGACGCTTCTCCTCGGCCATCTGGTAGCCGTAACCGAGGATCTCGGCGTTGGCCTGCTGCGGATCCGTCGTGTAGTCCGGATCGTCGGCGTTCATCATCGAGTTCGACCAGTCGAACAGCTTCTCGCGGTCCTCCTGGGGCACACCGAGGAGGTCTGCGATGGCGAGTAGCGGCAGGTCGACGGCGACATCCTTGACGAAGTCGCCGGTGCCCTTCTCCGCGGCACGCGACACGATCTCGCGGGCGGCGTCGTCGAGCTTCTCCTCCAGCGAGTGCACCGCACGGGGGGTGAACAGCTTGGAGACCAGCTTGCGGAGGCGGGTGTGCTCCGGCGGATCGTGGTTGATCAGCAGCGCTTTGGTGATCTCGATCTGCTCGGCGGTCATGTCGTCTTCGAAACGCATGATGACGCCGTTGGCGTTGGTCTCCCAGTCATCGTTGTTCTTGGAGATCTCGCGGACGTGGGCGTGCTTGGAGATCACCCAGTACCCGCCGTCGTGGAAGCCACCACCCTTGCCGGGTGCCTGGGCGTTCCACCAGACCGGCGCGGTCTTACGGAGCTGCGCGAACTCCTCCACTGGGATTCCCTGCTCGAGCAGGTCCGGGTTGGTGAAATCCCACCCCTCCTGCTCCATGAACGCACACTTGCCGACGACGTCGGAAGGGCTCGTGCGCGCAGAATCCGCCGTGGTCGGCTCACTGCCGATCGGGGCACTCTGGGCCTGGGTCACGTCACACCACCTCGCTGGAGATTTAGAACCTGTTTCACTCTCATTAGACCACATTGTGACACACGCGACAGCCCCCGATGAGAACTTGTTCTAGTTTTGGATGACCGGATGGTCCCCCACCTGCGGACTTAATCCATGGAACAAGTAACATCCACTACGTTCCAGTAGGCAGCGGGAGGGCTCGAATCGCCGCTCGAGGCGGTCGCGACCAGCCTTCCAATGCCGCCCATGGACGCAAACATAGAACATGTTCTAGCTTGAATACACGGCCTCGGCACATCCGTCGAAGCGCCGTCGACCCGTAGACGACGGACTGGTTCCGCCGGGTGAACGAAGGAGTTGAGATGGGCGTTCCGGTCATCGTGGAAGCAGTACGCACGCCGATCGGCAAGCGCGCCGGGTGGTTGTCAGGCCTCCATGCAGAGGAGTTGCTGGGCATCACACAGCGCGGTCTCATCGAGAAGGCCGGTATCGACCCGGCACTCGTAGAGCAGGTCATCGGCGGTTGCGTCACGCAGGCCGGCTCACAGGCGGGCAACGTCTCCCGCAAGGCGTGGCTGTCCGCCGGACTCCCCGAGCACACCGGCGCCACGACGATCGACGCCCAGTGCGGATCGGCCCAGCAGGCCAACCACCTCATCGCCGGGCTCATCGCCTCGGACGCCATCGAGGTCGGCATCGCCTGCGGCGTGGAGACGATGACCACCGTGCCGCTCGGTGCGAATGTCGGCACCAGCGCCGGCCCGTACCACGCGGACTCGTGGAACGTTGACCTGCCGAACCAGTTCGAGGCGGCCGAGCGCATCGCGAAGCGTCGCGGGATCACCCGCGCCGACGTCGACGGACTCGGTGAGCGCAGCCAGCGCCTCGCCCGTCAAGCCTGGGACGAAGGCCGTTTCGGCCGCGAGATCCTCTCGTTCAAGGCGCCCGAACGGACCAAGGAGGGCGAGTTCACCGGCAACATCATCGACGTCAGCCGCGACCAGGGCCTGCGTGAGACCACCCTCGAATCCCTCGCTGCACTCAAGCCCGTCATCGAGGGCGGCATCCACACCGCCGGAACGTCGTCGCAGATCTCCGACGGCGCAGCCGCTGTCCTGATCATGGACGAGGCGAAGGCCCGCGCACTCGGACTGACCCCGCGCGCCCGCATCAAGGCGCAGGCGCTCGTCGGTTCGGAACCCCACTTCCACCTCGACGGCCCGGTCCAGGCGACCGAGCGCGTCCTCGCGAAGTCGGGGATGTCGTTGTCCGACATCGACATCGTCGAGATCAACGAGGCCTTCGCCTCGGTCGTGCTCAGCTGGGCCCAGGTCCACAACGCCGACATGGATCGCGTCAACGTCAACGGCGGCGCCATCGCCCTCGGACATCCCGTGGGCAGCACCGGTTCCCGCCTCATCACGACCGCACTGCACGAGCTCGAGCGCCGCGACGGCCAGACCGCTCTCATCACGATGTGCGCTGGCGGCGCCATGGCCACCGGCACCATCCTCGAGCGCATCTGAGTATCGGATGCCCCTCCTCGACCCGGACAAGAAGCCCGCACAGCTCGATTCGCCGATCGTCGGCACACTCATCAAGGTCGGCTCGCGGATCAACACGCGGCTGTACAAGGCGACCGGCGGCCGGATCGGTGGCACCTGGCGCGTCGGCGCGGGCCTGAAGAAGCCCGCGCCGGTGTGCCTGCTCACCACCATCGGCCGCAAGTCGGGTGAACCCAGGACCGTGCCGCTGGTCTACCTCCGGCGCGGCGACCAGTTCGTCGTCGTCGCGTCGCAGGGCGGCTCGGCGAAACACCCTGCCTGGTACCTCAACCTGCGCGACAACCCCAGCGTCACAGTCCAGCTCGGCAAGGAGACGTTCGACCTCACGGCGCGTACCGCCACCGAGGCCGAACGCGCCGAGGTGTGGCCGGAACTGGTCGAGGTCTACGCGGACTTCGACACCTACGTCGCGTGGACGGACCGAACGATCCCGGTCGTCATCTGTGAGCCGGCGCAGCGCTAACCCGGTCGCGCCAGCTCCCGCACCGCCGCACCGGTCCAGGCGTCGAGGAACGCCCTGAGTTCGTCGCCGCTCCGGTGCGACACGGCGTCGAGCACCATGGATTGCAATGTGCGCAACACGATCTCGGCGATGAGGTCGAGTGCGGCGTCGTCGTGGCAATGGTCGGTCCAACTGGCCTCGAGCCGGTCGACCATCGTGCGTGCGAATCGTCGGGCGTCGTCGGAGGTGAATCCGCCGACCACCGGCACGCTCAACTTGTCCGCTCGTAGCAGCAGGCCGACGTAGTCGTCTTCGGCGAGTTCTTCGAGCACTGCGGCAATACCCTCCACGATCGCCGCGTCGGGTTCGGTGATGCCGGCCAGCCGCGTCATCACTCGTTCGAGAAGCCCTTCGACGGCGTCGAATGCGGTCGCCGACAACAACTCCTCAATCCCGGAGAAGTAGCGGTACACCGTCTGCCGGGTGACTCCCAGCTCGCGTGCGACGTCGGCGATGCTGGTGGCCGTGCCGCGCCGATCGATGGTCGTGCGGGTCGCCGCGAGGATCCGCGCGACCGCCTCGGCGTCGTTGACGGGTACCCGACCACTCCAACCATGTGTGCGCATCAGCTCACGAGCCTACCCCTCAAGGCTCGCTGCGCTCGCTCCTCAGGCAGCTGGACCAGCAGTTTTCCGGCGACCGCTTCGACTGACCATACGATTTCATAGTTGGTGTATGGTGTGGTGACGTGGCACACAGTGCACCCGCGTGCCCGTCGACCGGAGGTTCGAGATGACGACACCGACCAGGGCCGGCCCGTTCCACGACGGCTTCGACTTCACCGATCCCGACCTGCTCCAGCAGCACGGCATGCCGGTGCGGGAGTTCGCCGAGCTACGACGCACCGCGCCGGTCTGGTGGAACGCGCAACCGGAAGGTACGTCCGGCTTCACCGACGGCGGATTCTGGGTGATCTCCAAGCACGCGCATATCCGTGAGATCTCGAAGAACCACCAGTTGTGGTCCACCAACGCCAAGGGCGCGATCCTGTGCCTGCCCGACTACGTGACCCCGGACCAGATCGAACTGACCAAGGCACTGCTCATCAACCATGATCCGCCGGAGCACACTCGACTGCGAAAGATCGTGTCGCGCATGTTCACTCCGCGCTCCGTCGCGCTGCTCAAGGAACAGCTGACCGCCTCGGCGCACGAGATCGTCGAGGCCGCGGCCGCGAAGGGCAGGGGCAACTTCGTCGACGACATCGCCGTACACCTTCCCCTGCAGTCGATCCTGGACCTCATCGGCGTCCCGCAGGCCGATCGCGAGCGCCTCCATGTGCTCGTCGACGCGATGATCAACAACGATGATCCTGAGGAAACGATCGACCCGGCAACCGCGAATGCCGAGGTACTCGGTTACGCCTATGCGATGGCCGAGGAACGACGCAACAACCCCACCGACGACCTCATCACCACCCTCATCGAGGCCAACATCGACGGCGAGGGCATGACCGAGATCGAGTTCGGATTCTTTGTCGTCCTGCTCATCACCGCCGGCAACGAGACCACCCGCAACGCGACCTCGCACGGGATGAACGCTTTCCTGGACCACCCGGAGACGTGGGATCTGTACAAACGCGAACGTCCCGCGACCGCCATCGAAGAGATCCTGCGGTGGTCGACACCCGTTCACGGCTTCCAGCGAACCGCACTGGCCGACACCCGACTCGGCGACGTCGACATCGCGGCCGGCCAGCGCGTCGGGCTGTTCTACAGCTCCGCGAACTTCGACGAAGAGGTCTTCGACGACCCGTTCACCTTCGACATCACGCGAGATCCCAACCCCCACCTGTCCTTCGGCGGCAACGGCGCCCACTTCTGCATCGGCGCCAACCTCGCCCGGCTCGAACTCAACCTGATCTTCAACGCCATCGCCGACACCCTGCCCGACATCGCACGACTCGGCGAGCTGCGTCGCGTGCGATCGGGCTGGCTGAACGGGGTCAAACAGCTCGACGTCGCGTATCGCAGCTGATCACCGGGTTCACCGGGTTGCCGCCGAAACCCATGCGGCAGAATCTCGTCCGGACCAGTTCGCCAGGGTCTCGACGGGTCCCGCCCCGTCGCGGGGTTCGACGACGACGCCGAAGGGGACGTTCGGGTCCTGGCGGATCTCGGGCCGGATGAACCGGCGGACGATCGCGAGGGTGGCGGTGGCGGCTTCCGGAACCGCTTCCGACGGCTGCCCGGTCGCCACCGCGAGATCCCATCCGTGCACGATCGTCTCGTTGACGTAACCCCACAACGCGCCGGCGCCGGGCACCTCACCCCACGGCACCTGCACCATCCTGGCGAGCACGGCGTCGTCGGACCAGAGGCCGACCGCCCGCGCCACGACCGTTGCGTACTCCTGCGCGTCGAAACGGTCGGCGATGAACGGCATGGCCCGTACGTCGACCCCCTCGGGTAGCGCCGCCGCTCGTTGGGCCGTCGCCAGCAGATGGGCCCCGAGCGTGCGGACGTCGAACTCGTCGCACGGCGTCGGCGCGGCCAGCTGCTCGGCGGTCACCTCGGAGAGCAGTCCGGTGACCCAGGTGGTGGCGGCCGCGAAGGCCGGGCGGGGATCCGGTGGGGTGGTCGGTGCGTTCATGTTCTTTCCTCTCTCGCTGACTGACGAGTCCAGTCAAACCGTGAAACCTGACATCTTCTGTCATATTTTTGCGAGATGATTGGGCATGCGCGCCGAACGCCTCATCGCGGTCCTGATGCTGCTCAAGAGACACGATCGGGTGACCGCGTCGACGATCGCCGCCGAACTCGGGGTGTCGGAGCGGACCGTGCTGCGCGACATCGAGGCACTCTCGCTGTCCGGGGTCCCGGTGTACGCCGAGCGCGGCAGGCACGGCGGCTTCTCGCTGGTCCCCGGCTACCGCACCGACCTGACCGGTCTGACAGTCGAGGAGGCGACCTCACTGCTCGCCGGAACGGGTCGGCTCGACTCCCCCGCCTTCGCCAGTGCGATGCGCAAGGTCACCGCGGCCATTCCCGAGGCGTACCGGGGAACCGCGGTCAGGGCCGCACAGCGGGTACTCGTCCGTCCCGAGGGATTCGTGCGCAGGCCGGAAGAACTCCATGCGCTCGATCCGGTGCAGTTCGCGGTCTTCGCGGGCAGGCGTATCCGCACCCGCTACCGCCCGCGCGACGCCGACGAGGCACGCGAACGGCTTCTCGATCCGGTCGGACTCATCATCGCCGGCGACACGTGGTACCTCGTCGCACACGGTGCGGGGTCGCGTGAGGGGACCGAGGAACGGATGTACCGGTTGTCCCGGATGAGCGAGGTCGAGGTCCTCGACGAGCCGGCGGTACGCGACGAGGACGTGGATCTCGACGAGATCTGGCAGCGTCGGCGCGCGGCGTTCCGGTCCTCGTTCGATCCGGTCGACGTGGTGGTCGACTGCGCCCCCGCGGACGTCGAGACGCTCCGGGCAACCGCACTCTCCGCAGAGACGCTGAGTGATGCCGGAGATCGGCAGCGCGTCGGACTCCGGTTCGCCGACCATCGGCATGCCGCCGGTGCGTTGTGGGGCTTGATGTTCGACCGCGACATCGTCGTACTCGAACCGGAGTGGGTCCGGGAGACCCTGGCCGACCGCGCCCGGGCAGTCCTCGCACGCCACTGAGAACCGCCCATGCGATCTGCCCCTGGAGTCGACCCTCCACAGGCGGTTCGGCGAATATGTCGACGGCCCGGCCACAGCGGGCGTTTTCAGGGGTGCTTGTCAGGAGCGGTTCTCAGGTGGACGTCTGAGGTCAGCCGACCCCGCGCTCGGAGTCGGCCCAGTACTGCGACCGCAGCGCCTTCTTGTCCGGCTTGCCCAGGGCGGTCAGCGGCAACGACTCGGCGAAGATGACCCGCTTCGGCGACTGCACCGCACCCTTGCGGTCCTTGACCGTCTGCTGGATCTCGGCAGTGATGCGTTCCTTGGCCGCGTCGTCGGCGTCCGCATCGGCACGCAGGACGACGATCGCCGTGACGGCCTCACCCCACTTCTCGTCGGGCACACCGATCACGCCGACCTGGCCGACGGCCGGATGCTCGGCCACGACGTCCTCGACCTCGCGGGGGAACACGTTGAAGCCGCCGGTGACGATCATGTCCTTGGTGCGGTCGACGATGAACCAGAAGCCGTCCTCGTCTTCACGCGCGACGTCGCCGGTACGCAGCCATCCGTCGCGGAAGGTCTCGGCCGTCTGCTCCGGGAGGCCGAGGTAACCACCGGCGAGAAGCGGTCCGGCGACACAGATCTCGCCCGGTTCGCCCTGGGGGACGGGCTTGTCGTCGGGGCCGAGGAGAGCCGTGCGCAGGAACGCCGACGGCCGGCCGCAACTGCTGAGGCGACGCTGGTCCTCCCCCGGACCCGGATGATCGCCCTTGGCGAGGTAGCTGATCACCATCGGCGCCTCGGACTGACCGTAGTACTGGGCGAAGATCGGGCCGAACCGTTCGATCGCCTCGGCGAGACGCACCGGATTGATCGGCGACGCACCGTAATACACGGTTTCCAGCGACGACAGATCACGCGTCCGCGAATCCGGGTGATCCATCAGCGCATACAGCATCGACGGCACGAGCATCGTCGCCGTGATCTTCTGTTCCTCGATGGTCTTGAGGACCTCGGCGGGGTCGAACTTCGACAGCACCACCATCGACCCGCCCTTCATGAGAGTCGGGATGAAGAAGGCCGCACCCGCATGCGACAGCGGGGTGCAGAGCAGGAACCGCGGGTGTTCCGGCCACTCCCATTCGGCGAGCTGGATCTGCGTCATGGTCGCCATCGCACGCGCGGTTCCGATGACGCCCTTGGGTTTTCCGGTGGTCCCGCCGGTGTAGGTGATCGAGACGACGTGCTCGGGTGACAGATGCGCGGCGACAAGCGGCTTCGGCTCGAAGTTCTCCGCCTCGGCGATGACGTCACGGGCCTGCGCCGACAACTGCTCGGGCACCGGACCGAGGGTCAGCACCTGCTTCAGGCCGGGGACGCGTTCGAGCAGGGCGGCCGCCCGCTCGACGAACATCGGCACGGGGTCGATGATGAGGGTCGAGACGCCGGCGTCGGCGAGGACGTAGGCATGGTCGTCGAGCGAGCCGAGCGGGTGCAGCGCGGTGCGTCGCCATCCCTGCGTCTGGCCGGCCCCGATGACGAAGAGCACCTCCGGACGATTCAGGGCCAGCAGACCGACCGCCGTGCCGGTGCCCGCGCCCAGACCCTCGAAGGCCTGGATGTACCGGCTGATCGCGGCGGCCATCTCACCACCCGTCATCTCGGTGTCCCCCAGGGACAACACCGTGCGATCGGCATGGCGCTTGAGCGCGGCGACCATCAGGTCGCCCATGTGCGTGCCCCCGCGAAGGTGATCGAAGTCGGTCGGTGCGGTCGTCGTGCCCTCGTTCGTCATGCCACAAGACTAGGACGTGTTACAGGTTCTCGAAAGAACCTCCACCAAAATGGCGGTTCTGATGCGTAGAACCTGTTCTAACTCGACGCCGCCGGCACGGTTTCGAACCCACGATGCCGAGCCCCGGAAGGGCCGGGGGTGTCCTAGGATCGAAGCATGACTGATCTTGACCTGGCCACCACTCGCCGCGACATCGCCGACGCCCTGCTCACCGCGCTTGAGCGGCGACACGAGGTCCTCGACGCCATCGTCGACGCGGAGAATCACGACGAGGCCGTCACCGCCATCGTCGAGCTGCTCGGCAAGTCGCAGCTGGGTGCGAAGGCGATCCTGGACATGAAGCTGAACCAGCTGACCAAGGACGAGCGCCGCAAGAATCAGGCTGAGCTCGACGACCTCAACAACGCCCTGACCTTCACCCTGGTGGAGCGTCCGGCCAGTAGCGGGGACACCCTCGACCTGCGTCCGTTCGACCCGCAGGCCGACGCCGAACTGTTCGCGGCCCGTACCGACGAACTCGGCACCGCAGGCGACGGTTCGGGAGCACCGGCCGGTGACGTCGCCGCCGAGATCAGCGCCGCCACCGACCGCGTCGACGCCGAGGAGGCCGTGTGGCTCGTCGCCGTCGAGGGAGACTCCAAGGTGGGCTTCGTCTTCGGCGAGCTCAAGAACGGCGAGGTCGACCTGCGCATCTGGATTCACCCGCAGTACCGCAAGTCCGGCTATGGAACCGCCGCCCTGCGCAAGTCGCGCTCGGAGATGGCCGCGTACTTCCCCGGAGTGCCGATGGTCGTGCGCGCACCCGGCGCCTAGTCTCACAGCACGAAACGGCCGAACCCACTGCCCGACGGGGTGGTGGGTTCGGCCGTTTCGTCGTCGTTCTCCGTTGCAGGTCAGGCGGATTGGGGCCGCGGCAGCCCGAACCGCGCGACGATCGCGCGAATCCGGTTCTCCTCGTCGACGACGAACGTCTCCGACACCGGGGCACCGAGGCGCAGTGCCCGCGGGCGGACGTGCACCACGTAGCGAGTGGTGACGCTGTGCCCGTCGACGGTCGCGGTGAAGTCCGAGACGCGATGGATCAGGCGGAACTGCGGACCCTTCGCGAGGCTGCGGGCGATGTGCGGTCCGTTGCGCCCCGTACGCACGCCGAACTCGACGCGGGTGCAGTCGGGATGCAGCGACACCGCTGACGGGTCGTGGCTGACCAGGGCGTCGACATACGCCCGGGCCGCCGCGACCCGCTGTTGGTCTCTGTCGTCCGCCGAGGTCACCGCGCGCCGTAGACCGGCATCGGGACCGGCGCCTTGGCCAGGATCTCCTCGATCACCGGGCCGAGCTCGGCGACCTCCCAGCGAGAACCCTTGTCGCGCTCCACACTTCGCTGCCAGCCGTCGGTCACCGAGACCTTGCCGCCCTCGACCTCGAAGACCCGGCCGGTCACCGACCCCGCCTCGGGTGAACCCAGCCACACCACGAGCGGCGAGATGTTCGCCGGGTCCATCGCGTCGAAGGAGCCATCGGCGGGTGCGGCCATCTGTGCGGCCATCTCGTCGCCGGCGCCCATCGTCATCTGGGTTCGGGCCGCGGGCGCGATCGCGTTGACCGTGACGCCGTAGCCACCCAGCTCGGCGGCCGCCTGGATGGTGAGCGCGGAGATTCCCGCCTTCGCGGCGACGTAGTTGCCCTGGCCCACCGAGCCGTACAGTCCGGCACCGGAACTCGTGTTGATGATCCGCGCCTGCGGGGTGCGGCCGGCCTTGGCCTCGGCGCGCCAGTAGGCCGCGGCATGGCGCAGTCCGACGAAATGCCCCTTCAGGTGCACGCGGATGACGGCGTCCCACTCATCCTCCGAGAGCGACACCAGCATCCGGTCGCGGACGAAACCGGCGTTGTTGACGAGGATGTCGAGTTGACCGAACGTCTCGAGCGCCGTGGCGACCATGGTCTCGCCGCTCGCCCAGTCCGCGACATCGCCCACCGATGCAACGGCTTCGCCGCCGGCCGCGCGGATCTCGTCGACGACCCCGGCAGCCAGGTTCTCCGCGTAGTCATTGACCACGACCTTGGCGCCGTCGGCGGCGAAGGCGAGGGCGTGAGCCCGACCGATGCCCTGTCCGGCACCCGTCACGATGACGACGCGGCCCTCATTCAACTTGCTGCTCACGGTGTTTCCTTTCTGAACTGCAAAGACTTGTGGATCAGATGAATCAAACGGCATTGCCGGCGGTCGCGGCGTCGAGGAACGCGGGCTTCTCGCCCCCGCCGTGCACGGTGAGCGTCGAACCGCTGATGTAACCGGCGAGCGGCGAGAGCAGGAAGGCAACGGCGTTCCCGACGTCGACGGGCGTCGCCATCCGGCCCAGCGGGATGGTGGCGCCGACGGCCGCGACCCCGGCATCGTCTCCGTAGTGGAGGTGCGACTGTTCGGTCTCGACGGGTCCGGCGACGACGGAGTTGACCCGCACCTTCGGGGCCCATTCCACGGCCAGCGAGGTCATCAGGTTGTCGAGGCCGGCCTTCGCCGCACCGTAGGCCGAGGTGCCCGGCGAGGGTCGGTGCCCGCTGACGCTCGAGACGTTGACGATCGCGCCACCGTCCGGCTGCGTCTGCATGACCGCGTTCGCCGCCTTGGCCACGGCGAGCGGCGCCAGGAGGTTGAGGTCGACGATCTTGCTCGCGAAGCGGACCGAGGCGTCGGCGGCCAGCGCGAAGGGCGACCCACCGGCGTTGTTGACCACCCCGTCGAGGCGTCCGGCCCGGCCGACGATGCCGTCGACCATCGCCTCGACGGCGGCGGCGTCGCGGACGTCGCAGGAGAAGAAATCGAACTCGCGGAGGTCGTCGGCCAGGCTGTCGGCGTTGCGACCGCAGATCACCGGACGGGCACCCAGGCACGAGAGCACCCGGGTGATACCCGCCCCGACGCCGCGCGCGCCTCCGGTGACCAGGACAACCTTCCCGACCAGGCCCAGCTCGGCCTGTGACTGCGTCTGCATGGGTGCTACCCTACCAAACAACCAAGCACTTGCTTGGTTCAATGCTTGCGCAGCCCACGAGGTTGCCAAGGCAGCCACGAGAGGAGCACGCGTGCCGATCACCACGACACGTACCGAATCCGGCATCGTGACCATCACGGTCGACTACCCGCCGGTCAACGCGCTGCCATCGGCGGCGTGGTTCGAACTCGCCGATGCGGTCACCGCAGCCGGCGTCGACCCGGCGACGCATGTCGTGGTGTTGCGCGCCGAAGGACGCGGCTTCAACGCCGGCGTCGACATCAAGGAGATGCAGGCCACCGAGGGCTTCGACGCCCTGATCGGCGCCAACCGCGGATGTGCGGCGGCCTTCGGCGCCGTCTACGACTGTGCGGTCCCGGTGATCGTCGCGGTCAACGGCTTCTGCGTCGGCGGCGGCATCGGCCTGGTCGGCAACGCCGACGTCATCGTCGCCTCCGACGACGCGGTCTTCGGCCTTCCCGAGGTCGATCGCGGAGCACTCGGTGCAGCAACACATCTCGCCCGCCTGGTGCCGCAGCACATGATGCGCACCCTCTACTTCACCGCGAAGAACGTGACGGCCCAGCAGCTCGAGCATTTCGGTTCGGTGTACCGCGTCGTGCCCCGCGAGGAGCTCCTCGACGCCGCGCTCGAGGTCGCCGAGGCCATCGCCGCCAAGGACACCCGGGTCATCCGGGCGGCCAAGGAGGCCATCAACCACATCGACCCGGTCGACGTGAAGGCCAGTTACCGCCTCGAACAGGGCTTCACCTTCGAGCTGAACCTGGCCGGCGTCGCCGACGAACATCGCGACGCCTTCGTCTCGACCGGTAAGCCCCTCGCCTCGAACGCTTCTGACAACGGAGGACACGCCTGAGATGCCGACCGACAAGACAAGCACCCTCGACGACGTCGTCGCTGAACTCCGCGACGGCATGACCATCGGCATCGGCGGCTGGGGTTCGCGCCGCAAGCCGATGGCACTGGTCCGCGCGATCGCCCGCTCGGACGTCAAGGACCTCACGGTCGTGACCTACGGTGGCCCCGACCTCGGATTACTCTGCGCCGCAGGCAAGGTGCGTCGCGCCTACTACGGATTCGTCTCCCTCGACTCCGCCCCCTTCTACGACCCGTGGTTCGCCAAGGCACGCACCAACGGCGAGATCGAGGTGCGCGAGATGGACGAGGGCATGGTCAAGTGCGGCCTCGAGGCCGCGGCCGCCCGTCTACCGTTCCTCCCGATCCGCGCCGGACTCGGCTCCGACGTCCTGAAGTTCTGGGAAGGTGAACTCAAGACGGTCCAGTCGCCCTACCCTGATGCCGACGGCCGGACCCAGACGCTGATCGCGATGCCCGCGCTGAAGCTCGACGCCGCCTTCGTCCACCTCGATCTCGCCGACGCCCACGGCAACGCCGCCTACACCGGCGTCGACCCGTACTTCGACGACCTCTACTGCGCGGCCGCCGAGCGCCGCTACCTGGAGACCGACCAGCTCGTGTCGACCGAGGTGCTCGTGAAAACCGTTCCGCATCAGCGACTCCTGCTGAACCGGATGAACGTCGACCGGGTGGTGCACACGCCCAACGGCGCCCACTTCACCTTCGCGGGTGCCGGGAGCGCAGCGAGCGGGCCCAATGTCACAGCTGACTACGGGCGGGATGAGAAGTTCCAGCAGTTCTACGTCGCCAGCGCCAAGGAACCCGACACCTGGGAGGCATTCTCCCGCAGGTTCCTCCAGGTCGACGAGGAGACCTACCAGCGCGAGGTCAGCGCATGGCAGGACGAGCAGAAGGAGGACGGACAGTGAGCACCGTCGAGAGCCAGGCCCCCGCAGAAGTGGGTCGTGCCGAGTACTGCGTCATCTCGTGTGCCGACATCTTCTCCGGTGCAGGCGAGATCATGGCGTCGCCGATGGCGCCGGTGCCCCTGCTGGGAGCCCGCCTGGCGCGCCTCACCACCGAACCAGACCTGCTGATCACCGACGGCGAGGCGCTGATCTTCGCCGACACCCCGGGCATCGGCAAGTCGGGCCCCATCGAGGGCTGGATGCCGTTCCGCAAGGTATTCGACGTCGTGGCGTCGGGCCGTCGCCACGTGGTCATGGGCGCCAACCAGATCGACCGGTACGGCAATCAGAACCTCTCCGCGTTCGGCCCGCTGCAGAAGCCGACACGCCAGATGTTCGGTGTGCGCGGCGCGCCCGGCAACACGATCAACCACCCGACGAGCTACTGGGTGCCCCGCCACTCCGCCCGGGTCTTCGGAGACTCGGTGGACATCGTCTCCGGCGTCGGCTTCGACAAGGTCGACCCGGCCAACCCGGCGTTCGACGATCTCGACATCCACCGCGTCGTCACCAATCTGGGCGTCTTCGACTTCGGCGGGGCGGATCACACGATGCGCGCGCTGTCGCTGCATCCGGGGGTCACCGCCGACGAGGTCGCAGAGAACACCGGCTTCGAGATCGAGGGTCTGGCCGACGCGCCGGAGACGCGGCAGCCCACCGCCGAGGAACTGAGCCTGATCCGAGACGTGCTCGATCCCAGGGGCGTTCGCAACAAGGAAGTCCGATGAGTCCGGCCAGGGCTGCGGGCCTGTCCACCTCGTTCACCGAACTCGTCGGGATCGAGTACCCGATCGTGCAGACCGGTATGGGCTGGGTGTCCGGGCCGTCGCTGACCTCGGCGACGTCGAACGCCGGCGGTCTCGGCATCCTGGCGTCGGCGACGATGACCTACGGCGAGCTCGAGGCGGCCATCGCCAAGACAAAGTCGTTGACCAGCAAGCCTTTCGGTGTGAACATGCGTGCCGACGCCACCGACGCACCGGAACGGATCGATCTCCTGATCCGTGAAGGCGTCAAGGTCGCGTCGTTCGCGCTCGCCCCGAAGCCCGAGTTGATCGCGAAACTCAAGGACCACGGCATCGTCGTGATCCCGTCGATCGGCGCGGCCAAGCACGCGGTGAAGGTCGCGTCGTGGGGCGCGGACGCCGTCATCGTGCAGGGCGGCGAGGGCGGCGGCCACACCGGCCCGGTCGCGACCACCCTGCTGCTGCCGTCGGTGCTCGATGCCCTGGCAGCCAAGAACATCGACATGCCGGTCGTCGCGGCCGGCGGCTTCTTCGACGGTCGCGGACTGGCCGCGGCGCTCGCCTACGGCGCCCAGGGCGTCGCGATGGGTACCCGCTTCCTGCTGACGTCGGACAGCGCGGTCCCCGACTCGGTCAAGCACGAGTATCTGCAGCGCGGGCTCAACGACACCGTCGTCTCGGTGAAGGTCGACGGTATGCCCCACCGCGTGCTGCGTACCCCGCTCGTCGAGGCACTCGAGAGCGGCAGCCCGGTGAAGGCGCTGTTCGCCGCCGCGCGAAATGCCAACGAGTTCAAGCAGATGACCGGCATGCGCTGGACCACCATGCTCAGAGACGGTCGCACGATGAAGAAGTCGGGCGAACGCACGTGGCAGCAGGTCATCATGGCCGGGAACACCCCGATGCTGCTGAAGGCCGGTCTCGTCGAGGGCGACACCCGCGCGGGTGTCCTCGCCTCGGGTCAGGTCGTCGGCATGATCGAGGACCTGCCCAGCTGCGACGAGCTGATCCAGTCGATCATGCACCAGGCCCACGAGCGGTTGAAGACGCTCGGGTCGCTGGGTTGAGCAGAATCGCTACTTCGGGCCACCCCTCTGCTGCCTGAGGTGCGAGCGGAGCGAGCCACGAAGGGCCGCCGACGTCATGTCAGCAGGCCTTCGTGGCTCGTCGCTTTCGCTCCTCGCACCTCAGGCAGCGAGGGTCGGGCTACTTCGCCGCCGTGAGCGTCCAGCCGGCGGCTGCGGTGCGCTGGTTCCAGAACTCCATGTAACGGCCACCGCGGCTGAGCAATTCGTCGTGGGTGCCGATGTCGTCGACGCCGCCCGCGTCGTCGAGGACGACGATCTGGTCGGCGGCGGTCACGGTCGACAGCTTGTGCGCGATGACGAGCACGGTGCTGCGGTCGGCGAGGCGGCGGATGGATTCCGCGACGTGCGCCTCGTTCTCCGGGTCGAGGGCGGATGTCGCCTCGTCGAAGAGCACGATCGGGGCGTCCTTGAGCAGCGCGCGTGCGATCGAGACACGTTGGCGCTCACCACCGGACAGGGCCGACCCGCCTTCGCCGACCACGGTCTGCCAGCCATCGGGCAGACGCTCGACGATGGACGTGACGCCGGCGGTCTCGGCAGCCGCGCGGATCTCGTCGTCGGTGGCGTCGGGGCGACCGAGTTTGATGTTCTCCCAGAGGGTGTCGTCGAAGAGGTAGACGTCCTGGAAGACCTGCGACAGCTGGCCCATCAGTGCGCCGGTCTCCTGGTCGCGGACATCGGTGCCCCCGACCTTCACCGAACCGCCGTCGACGTCGTAGAACCGGGCGATCAGCCGGAAGATGGTCGATTTGCCCGAACCGGACGGTCCGACGAGTGCGGTCATCGTGCCCGGCTGCGCCCGCACGGACACGTCCCGCAGCACCGGAGTGCCGTTCTCGTAACCGAAAGCGACGTGGGACAGTTCGACCGCGCCCGGCTCGGTGATCGGCTTCGGCTGATCCGGGACGGGCATGCGGTCGGTGTCGAGGACACCGGTGATGCGGTTGATCTCGTCGGTCGACATGCGCAGCGTCGAACCGAGCTCGGCGAGTTCGCCGATCGGGCCGAAGAAGCGGGCCGCGAGTCCGAACACCGCGACGAGCAGGGCAGGCTCGATGTGGCCGGCCACCGCGAGCCAGGCACCGAGGGCGAGGACCGCGCTGAACACGACCTGGACCGACAGGCCGTTGAGCAGGATGCCGAGGATCGATCGCCAGAGCATCGACTTGCCCACGCGCGCTTGCTGACCGAGCGCCTCGGCCAGCGGTGCGTGAGCGGAGTCGGCGGCGCCGAAGGCACGCAACACCGCCTGGCAACGCGCGTACTCCAGCACCCGGTTGTTGACCTTCACGGCCTCGGCCCGCTTGCGGCGCTCGGCCTTCGCCAGGAACCGGCTGGACAGTTTGCCGATGTACATGAGAACCAGCGTTCCAGCGACCATCAGCAGGCCGATGCGCCAGTCGAACAGGCAGATCCCGATCACCACGACCACCGAGCTGACCGTGTTCACGACGACCGGCGTGATGTAGTGCGCACCGGTACTGCCGACGAACATCGTTCCCTTGACGGCGATCTGCGAGACGTCGCCGATGCGTTCGCGGGTGAACCAGCCGAGAGGCAGCGTCACCATGTGATCGCCGAGCCGGTGATGCAGCATACGCATCGCGTACAGGGCCATCGTCATGCCCTTGAGGGACTGGACGTAGGCGCTGACCGTGCAGATCAACACCAGAACGGCCAACGGCCACAACCACTTCGCGGCGGCCGAGAGGTCACCGTCGAGAAGGTTCTCGGTGATCGGGACGAGCGTGAGCATCGCCAGGCCCTGCGCGACGCCGTAGAGGACGACCCAGCTCAGAAAGACGACCATCCGGGCGCGCTCGGAACCCAGGATCGTGTAGAAACCGCGGATCATCGCGCCACCTCGTCACTTCCGACCGCGCCGAGCGCGATCTTCTCGTCCTGCCGGGTGGTGCCGGCCTCGTAACTGGCCCACATCGACGCGTACAGACCGCCGTTGGCGACCAGTTCGTCCTGACGTCCCTGTTCGACGACGCGCCCGCGATCGAGCACGACGATGTTGTCCGCGTGGGTGATCGAACCGAGCCGGTGTGCGATCACGAGGACCGTCCGGCCGACCATCAGCGCACCGATGGCCTGCTGGATCTGGGCCTCCGACTCCGGGTCGGCGAAGGCGGTCGCCTCGTCGAGAACCAGGATCGGGGTGTCGGCGAGCAGGGCGCGGGCGATCGAGACGCGCTGCGCCTCACCGCCGGAGAAGTGTGCGCCGTCGCCGACGACGGTGTCGTAGCCGTCGGACAGTTCCAGGATGCGTTCGTGGATCCGGGCCGCGCGGGCGGCGTCGTGGACCTGCTCCTCGGTGGCCTCGGGCCGGCCGAGTCGGATGTTGTCCCGCACCGACATCGTCAGCAGCTGCACGTCCTGCAGCACGAAGCCGACGTGGCGGTAGAGCTCGGTGGGGGCGATGTCGCGGACGTCGACGCCGCCGATGCGCACCGAGCCGGAGTCGGGATCGCCGAAGCGCGGGAGCAGTGTCGCCAGCGTCGACTTACCGCTGCCCGACGGCCCGACGAGCGCGGTCACGGTACCCTCGGCGAGTTCGACGCTGACGCCGTCTAGCGCCTTCACCCCGGACGGCATGCCGAGACGCGGCGGATAGGTGAAGTGCACGTTCTCGATGCGCACGTCGTGGCCGGCGGGAACCTGCGGGTTCTCCGGGACGGCGAGCTCGGGTTCGGCGAGCAGGTCGGCGATGCGCAGTGCCGCAGCCGATGCCTGCTGGCGGGTGTGAACCGCAGTGGAGACGGTGAGCAGCGCGGTCGGCAGGATCATCGCGATCAGCGTCGAACCGACCAGCTCGATCGGCGTGACCCAACCCTTGTCGACGAGCCAGTAGCCGACACCGAGGTTGACCAGCAGGATCAGCGGAGCGGAGATCAGGACCGTGGTGATGGCCTGCACGCGCAGCATCGGACCCATGTACCCGGCGAAGTCGTCGTTGAACTCGTCGGCGGCATCGATGAAGCGGCGGTGGGCCTTTCCGGTCTGCCCGAACGTCTTGACCACCGCGACACCGGCGATGAACTCGACGATGGTGGCGCTGATACGGGCGACTCCGGTGTCCATCTTCTCCATCTCGGCGGTGAGATCTCGCGCCATGTACGAGTAGGTCAGGGCGTACAGCGGCACGGTGGCGATGGCCAGCAGACCGAGGCGCCAGTCGAGGATGAAGCAGTAGATCAGCGCGAAGATCGGCGACAGGACCGCCGCGGTCGCCTCGACCTGTGCGTGGGCGACCAGATAGTGCAGGTCCGCGACGTCGTTCTGCACCGACTTGCGCACCGCGCCCGAACTGGTGCGGCTGAACCAGCCGAGCGGCAGCCGGCCGAGCTTGTCGGCGATGCGGATTCGGAGTTGCGCCTGGAGGTCGAGGTCGGCGAAGTGGGTGATCGCCAGCGCGAGGAACGCGAACAGGGCGCGCGCCGCGAGCCCGCCGACGACGAGCCACACCACCAGCCACACCCGCCCGGTGTCGGTGGGTCCCGGGGCCAACAGGGTGCGACCGAGTTCGACGATGCCGATGAACGGCACGACGGTCGCAGCGGAGGCAAGGATCTGGACGAACTGGGCGAGAACGGTGCGCGTCTTCACCGGCGCCAGGACATCGGCGAGAGCCGCCGACTTGGCCTTGGCCTCCGCCCGGGCCTTGACCCGCGCGGCCTTCGGATCATCGGGCGCGTGCTCGGGTTCCGGAGTCGGCGTGGGTGCGGCCACTTGTGTTCCGCCAATTGTCATATCCGCACCTTAGCGACACCCGAGAGACGTAGGGAAAGGTACCCTAACTTCCTGGGATCAGCGGGGCAGGATGCCGTCCAGGACGATCGACAGGTATTGGTCGGCGATCGACTCGACGGTCATCGGACCTCCCGGGCGGTACCAGCGCACGGCCACCCACACGGTGTCGCGCATGAAGCGGTAGACCAGTTCGACATCGAGATCCGGACGGAACTCACCGTCGTCGACACCACGCTGCAAGACCGCGTGCCACAACTGCCGGAACTCGACGTTCAGCTCGCCGATGTAGCCGAAGCGCTCCTGCCCCGACAGCCGCTTGGCCTCGTCCTGGTAGATCGCGACCGCGTTGCGTTCCGCGTCGATGGACTCGAACGACGCCACGACGAGTCCGCGGAGCGTCTCGCTTGCCGAGAGTCCCGCTCCGGCGATCTCGCGGTAGCGGGCGAACAGGTCGTCGAGGAATCGGCGCAGGATCTCGTCGACCATCGACTCCTTCGAGTCGAAGTGGTGATAGAGGCTTCCCGACAGGATTCCCGCGGCGTCGGCGATGTCGCGAACCGTCGTCGAACGCAGGCCGTTCTCGGCGAACATCCGCCCGGCGGTGGCGAGCAACTCGTCGCGGCGCGACGAACGGACGGCGGTGTCGGCGCCGGCTTTGTCATTGGTCTTCGTCTGGCCACGTGGGGACACGCATCCTCCTGGAGAGTCTGCCCATCACCCTAGCAAGCGCTTGGCCGGGAACGTCGTACGACGAACCTGGCCAAGCGGAGCTGCTATGCGCAGGTCATGCGCGGCAGTGTCACGCG
>NZ_BACI01000110.1 GCF_000225505.1 Gordonia alkanivorans NBRC 16433
TCGATCCCGGTGGGGCGCGCATCGAGTGCCGCGGCCACTGCGTCGAGCTCCCCGTCGAACAGGTCCGCGTAGGTGTGGGCGGTCACCGTGATCGACGCATGCCCCATCGCCACCTGCAGCAGCCGCAGATCCGCGCCGGCGGCGCGGGCCAGACTCGCATAGGTGTGACGCAGATCGTGCACCCGCAGCGTCGGATAGCCCAGCGCGGTGACCTGCTCCCGCCACCGCACCGCGCGCACCCAGTTCTCCCGGCTCAGCCGCGCCCCTTTGGGTGAGGTGACCGCGGGCGCGGTGCGGGCCCGGCCCTCGACGCGGGCCGCCAGCACCGCGACCAGCGACCGGGGGAGCGGCACCGTGCGAATCCCGGCCCGGCTCTTGGGTTTTCCGGTCATCAGCGTGCCGCCGACCTGGGTCATCGAGCGGCGGACCGAGATCCGCCGGCGCGCCAGGTCCACGTCGGCGACGTTCAGTCCGGTCAGCTCACCCCAGCGCAGCCCCGTGTAGGCGAGGATGCGCACGATGTCGCCCTGCGGGCCGCAGCGTCTGGCCAGCTCGTCGACCTCGGCGTGGGTGAGGTAGAGGTGCTCGGCCAGATCCAGCGGCGGGAACACCGTGCGCTCGGCCGGGTTCTTCAGCAGCAGACCGTCGGCGACGGCGTGGGCCAGGATCATCCGCAGCAGCGAGTGCCGCCAGCGTTTGGTCCGCGGCGAGCAGTCCATCGCGTTCACCCACGTCTGGATGGACTCGCGGTCGACCTTGGTCACCGGCCACGCCCCGAACTCCGGTTGCACGTGCAGCCGCCAGTTGTCCTCGAAGCCGCGCCGGGATTTGGGCGTCACATCCTGGCGGGTGGCCAGCCACGACGCATAGACCGACGCGACGGTGACCGCGTCGCCGCGCCGCGGGTCGAACACCACGCCCCGGGTGCGCGCGGTGATCGCCTCGGCCTCGAAGGCCCGGGCCTCGCGCAGCGTGCCGAACACCTTGCTGCGGCTGCGCCCGTCGGGCAGCCGCCAGGTCACCCGCCAGCGCGGTGCGCCCGCGGCCGTCCGGTACTTGGTGACGCTCATCGGGGCCGGCTGGGGGTCAGGTCTGCGGGGATGGGGATCCCTCCTTACCCGTCGTGGGTGGGCGGTCTGTCCACACTGAGACGCATGCGGAGGGCGCGCGGTTCCCGCCGGGGGAGTCCCCCGGAGAACTGCGGTGCGTGCTGTGGTTGCCGACCACCCGCGCCGCCGTGCGCGGTCGGCGGACGAGATCGGCACGCCCACAGCGGATTCGCGGCCGTCGCCGGTGACGCCCGAGTCGATCCGGTCGGCCGAATCGTCGGGTCGGGCACGTGGTATCGGACGACGAGGCGCTTCCTGACTCGGTCGTGACTGCCTCTGGGGACACCGGTGTCGGTGTCCGGGGCATCGGCAGCCCGGCCGGCGGGCGCGACCCCGACCCGGACCTGTTCGAGGCCTGAGAGATCGACGACCCGCACCACGACGAGCCCCCGAGAGAGTCGGCTCATCGCGGTGCGGTGTCGTCTGTTTCGTGCCGCTCGCGGTGATTGCCGCGGTAGAGGGTCGTCGACCCGTAATACTCTCCCCATGAGAAATCGCGCCACCTCGGTGATCGTCCGGAGCACCTACGGGACCGCGGCCGTCGAGTGGTTCCTCATCATCGCGATCGCCACGATCCTCATCACCCGGCTGTACCTGCAACTGACCGGCTACCCCCAGGTCGGTGGCGGCACCCTCCACATCGCCCACGCCCTGTGGGGCGGTGCGCTGATGATGCTGGCGCTCGTCACCGGCTGGCTGTTCCTGGGAGCCACCGCGCGGGTGACTGCCGTTGTGTTGGGCGGCATCGGTTTCGGTCTGTTCCTCGACGAGGTGGGCAAGTTCGTCACCCGCGACAACGACTACTTCTACGGGCCGTCCGCCGAGATCATGTACGTGCTCGTCGTGGTGGTGTTGCTGATCAGCCGCATCGTGCGGGACTTCACCCCGCCGACCGGCGCCGAAGCGCTCGCCAACGCGGCGTCGATCGCCGCCGACGGCGTGGCGCACGGGCTGCCGGACCGTCGACGACGACAGGCCGAGGACTTCCTCGTCGCCGCCGGTGATGACGGCTTCGATGCCCGCACCATCGCGAATGTGCGGGCCCTGCTGGAATCGAGCAAGGACACCCCCGACCGGCTGATGATCCTGCGGGACCGGGCCGTGCGCCTCATCCCGGACTTCCTGCGCAGCCCGCGCTGGGTGCCGATCGTGGGATGGTTCCTCGTGGTGGCCTCGGCCGCCGGTGTCGTCGTCGGAGCACTCAGCTTCGTGTTCACCAAGGACCGTTTCGACGACCTCGACATCTACATCGAGCTCGCCGACAACCGCATCGCCACCTGGATCCTGTTCCTGAGCGCGATCGCGACGCTGGCACTGGCGTTGCCCGCCATGCTCGCCCGCCGGCGGGGGACCGCCGGGCTGTGGCCGCTGCGGACACTGCGCATCGCGTCGCTGGTGTTCCTTCTCAGCAACGCTCTCGTCGACTTCGCGATGGAAGGTTTCGGCGCCCTGCTGAACCTCGCGATCGGGCTGTTCGCGCTGAGCGTGGTCAGCTACCACCTCGGCCAGGCCGTCACGGCGTCGAACGGCAGACATGATCAACTGAGGGTGTGACTCACCTTGAGCGGGCAGTGGCGGCCGAACGCGTCGAACGGTTCGAGCACCGGACGGTCGACGTTCCCGGAGCGGCGGCCGCGGCCGTCGTGCTGGCGGTGGCGGAGAAGGACGGACGACAGGGCATCTGGTTGTGCAAACGACCACCCACCATGCGACGCCACGCGGCGCAATTCGCCCTTCCCGGTGGTCGGCTCGATCCGGGCGAGGACCACATCACCGCGGGGCTGCGGGAGCTCGACGAAGAGCTCGGTGTGCAACTGTCTCCCCGTTCGGTGCTGGGGACGCTCGACGACTATCCGACCCGGTCGGGCTTCGTGATCACCCCGATCGTCTGCTGGGCGGAGGACTTTCAGGAACCGACCCCGAATCCGGCCGAGGTGTCGCAGCTGTTCTTCGTGACCTTCGAGGAGCTGGCGGTGGCGCCGCGGTTCCTGACGATCCCGCAGTCGGAACGTCCGGTGATCCAGCTGCCCATCGTCGACTCGCTGGTGCATGCGCCGACAGCGGCGGTGATCTACCAGTTCGCCGAGGTCGTACTGCGGGATCGCCACACCCGGGTCGACGAGTTCGAGCAGCCCGTCTTCGCCTGGAAATAGGCACGATTCGGGTCGTTTGACCGACCTGTACGATCGTCCCATCTAAACTTCGATGTTCTCAGATATGCTCTGCGACATGGATTTCCATCGAACAAATGACACTGATTTGTCTGGCAGGTCACTCGCCGGTTGGGCATGATTACCGGTGTGAACAATGCCAATTCGTCGGAGTCGGCGGCGGATTCGTCGGCCGGAGGTCGCTCACCTCATCGGGCTGCGGCCCCGGCGTCGACGCCGCGGCAGCCGGCGATCGAACCGGCTGCGATCGTGTACCGCTACGAGTACAACGATCCTTACGCGCCGATGTCCACGCGCAAGCAGGTGTTGCTGGGCTGCGCGATCTCGCTCGTCGTGATCGCCTTCGTGGTGGCCGCGCTCATCATCGGGCGAGGCTGACCGAAAGGCCGGTCCCGGTGAACTCCACAGGTCGGTGGGGTGGGGTCCTCCACTGAGGGCCCATCGGGGTCTGTGGTGCGGATCACACGGGAAAGTCTGTTCCGGGGAATGAATCCGGACCGCGGTCCGTTTACAGTATCGATGGGTCGCGAAGACCCACGAGAATCCGAGACCACCTCGACCTCGTCTGGAAGGACGCAATCATGACCGCAGCCACCACCGTCAAGGCACCGATCCCCGCCGGCACCTGGACCATCGACACCGTTCACTCGGCCGTCGGCTTCTCCGTCAAGCACCTCATGGTCAGCAAGGTGCGCGGCACCTTCGACAACTTCTCCGGCACCATCACAGTCACCGAGGACGGCACCCCCGCCGTGCAGGCCGAGATCGACGTGACCTCCATCAACACCAAGAACGAGCAGCGCGACGGCCACATCAAGTCGGCCGACTTCTTCGACGCCGAGCAGTTCCCCAAGGCCACCTTCGTCTCCACCGGCGTCCGCCAGAACGGTGACGACTACGTCCTCGACGGCGACTTCACCCTCAAGGGCGTCACCAAGCCGGTCAGCCTCGAGCTCGAGTACAACGGCACCAGCCCGGGCATGGGCCAGGGCGCGGTCGCCGGATTCGACGCGAAGACCGTCATCAACCGCAAGGACTTCGGCATCGACATCGAGATGCCGCTCGAGGGTGGCGGCGTCGTCGTCGGCGACAAGATCACCATCACGCTCGAGATCGAGGCTCTGCAGGCCTGATCTCCCGCATACCCTCCGACCGGACTCGACACCCCAGAGTCCGGACGGTTCACCGACCGGCACCTGCGCATCCCCCGCGTGGGTGCCGGTCTGGTGTGCGCTCCTAGACGTAGCGCTGGCCGTTCCAGCGAAGGATCTTGGTGGTGACAGTGCCGCCGGCGCAGTCCGGTTCGCAGTTGTTGTCGAAGGTCTTTATCGCATAGCGGCCGTCGCTACCAGGACCCACGACCTCGGCGAAGTAGTAGGCGTGCGTTGTGCTCTGGTACGCCAACCCGCCCTTCTCCCAACCGATGTCTGCATACCCGGTGGCAGTGGGGACAAGCGTGATCACGCCGTCGTACCGGCCCGGGTTGTACGTGATGAAAACGTTCTCGGTCGTATCCGTGGCGGGGTCGGCGAAGTCGAGTGCGTTGCCGTACACCGAAACGGTCTGCACGAGAAGCCGTTTGCCCTTGGAGTCCACCGCGACGATGCACCCCTCTCCGGCAAGACTGTTCTCCCCGCGCCGCAACCCGATGGTGACCGTGCCCAGCGAAGGGTGATCGACTGTGCGACGATCGTCGATGCGGCCGCACGCGGCGTTCAGCGAATACTCCGGATCGATCTTCTTGAACAGGCTGATCTCCCATGCCCCGGCACCGAGGTTGACGCTCGCTACCGCATCGGCGACGACGAGTCCGGTGGTCACCGTGTTGAGCAGCGGCAGGTAGCGAGCGTAGGTTCGGCCCACCTTCTCGGCGATCTTGCGGTTCTGCATTTGTTCGAACGCCTGCTCCGACAGATGTCCGGCGATCTCCCCGACCACATCGGGCGCCTTCTGCGCCAAGCACATGCCGACCGCTGTCATGCTGGTCGCCGCGGCCCTGACCTGCGAGTCCGACATTCCGGCGAGGCCCGAGTCCACCGCTTGGCCGAAACAGGCGGCCATGAAGCCGAGTTCCATCGCGCTCAGGGTCAACGGGTCGTCGACCAGGTCTCCGAGCTGAGTCCAGAGGACGCCGTAGAGGACCGTGGACACGGTCGCGGTTGCGGTGATCTTCGATATCACAGGTAGTGAACTCGCGGTGAAACCGATGTCGACGCCGCCGCCGGGTGGCAGAACCCACGTCCTGGACCGAACGCTCGTCGGAACTCCCAGCATCGAGATGGTGGCGCTCTCGATCTCCGCAGCCACATTCGTCGGCTGACCGGAGAACACATCGAGGTGCGCCCACCGCGGAGTCACCGGAGCGGTGACGATCATGGCGATCCCGCGGTTGTTACGGATCTTCACCACCGCGATGTTCTTGTCCGCAGGATCAGCGCCTGTGCAGACGCGCATCGGCGCTTCCTTGCTGTCGAGGAACACCGCTTCGTCCAACCATCCGGGTCGTGGCTGCGTCGGGCATTGTGGTGCGCCGCCCCGCAATCCCAGCGTCGACGTCACGAAATGATTGGCCTCCACCGCCAACCACTCCCAGGTGCTCAGATGCGGCACCTGGGCGGTGGCGACCCGGCGGTCGCCATCGATCGCAGCAGCGATCGGGGTGGCGGGAGCTGCCGAACCCGGCGCATCGGCCTCCTTCCCGACGAGATACAGGTCGGTGCCCTCCGGCAGCGGTTCGTCCAACTCGTACCGGAAGGTCAGCGGGGCCACCGGCTGCCCCGACGACAGCGTCAGATCCGCGCCCGCGACGGGGGTCACCGACTTGCCGGCAGCAGTCGACTGTTCGGCCGGCCGGACGGTGAACGACGAACCCGGCGTTGCTGCGCCCGGGGGGATCGAGATGGCCCAGTTGTCGGAGACCGCGACCTCGGTCGTGGTGTCGGGCGCGACATCGACGGTCTGTTCCGTCACCGGCCCGGACTCGAGACGTGGTGAGGTGTCGTCGTCGGGCGATGAGAACAGCGAACACGCCGACACCGACAAGGCGACTGCGATGAGGACGACGGCGAACCGACGCATGTGGGCGCTCCTTCCGATCCGGACGAGCTATTGAAACATCGGCCCAGCTCAGAGGCGGTGTGGAAACGGAGTTGTGGGGCGGAATTCGCTCGATCGGACCACGCGCCGGTCGTGTTCTTCCGACGCCGCTCCTGATGCAGAGAGCGGTGCCGCCGGTACAGGGACTTTCGACGTGTCCTCGGTAACAACCGGTTCGGTAGTCTGCGGGTATCGCCTTCAGGCAGGAGAGGCCCATGGGACGCAGGCGTCGCACCCGCCGTGTCGTGCCGTGGATGCGATTGAGACGCCGCACCGCCGGGATGCTGTGGGGCCTGCCCACGGTGCCGAGCCCGAGGGCGTGGGCGCGAGTCGGCCCGGACATGCGGAACCGGATCGCCCGCCACGCGACCGTCACGGCGATGACCGCTGTCGTCGCCAGCAACGCGCTGGTCGGTGTCGAGACCTTCCTGCTCGTGCAGCTCGCGTTCAACGGCGGCCAGCTCACCTTCGCCGAGACCCTCGGCGCCCCCAACTTCCCGGCCGTCGTCGGCGCGATCGTCACCGGCATCCTGGTGAATCTGCTACTCGGCCTGCTCGTCTTCCGGCCCCAGCTGGACTGGTTCGTCAGCTGCCGACCCGCCGACCATGCCCGACGACGTGCCGTGCAACGCCTGCCCGCCTTCGAGCTCCTCGTCACCGTGGGCGCCTGGTGCAGCGCGGCGTTGTTCTACGTCTTCGTCGCCGACGACCTGAGCGTCGCGACCGTCGCCGGTGTCGCGGTGGCGTTCACGCTGGCCGGTCTGTCGAGCGCGTGTCTGACCTATCTGTTCGTCGAACGCGCCGCCCGCCCGCTGGCGATCGTGGTCCTCGAGGACTTCCCGGCCAACCACGTGATGAACGGCGTCCGCATCCGCCTGCTCGCGGTGTGGGCGGTGAGTTCGGCGGTGCCGATGATCGGCTTGCTGACCGTGAACGCCGGTCGTTTCACCGGGATGCTGCCCGACGTCTACGGCGCGGTCGACTGGACCACCGTGATCCTCACCGTCGTCGGACTCGCCGCCGGCGCACGCGTGATCGTCCTGGTCGGGCAGGCCATCACCGATCCGCTGACCGAGATGCGTCGTGCCGTCCACCGCGTCGACCACGGCGACTTCAACGCCCGCGTCCCCGTCTATGACTCGTCGGAACTCGGTGTGCTGCAACACGGTTTCAACGTGATGGTGCAAGGACTCGCCGAACGTGACCGCATGCGCGAGATCTTCGCCCGGCACGTCGGCGACACCGTCGCCGACCTCGCCCTCTCCGACGGCGTCGGCATGCACGGCACCAACACCGAGGTGGGTGTGCTGTTCGTCGACATCGTCGGCTCCACGCGACTGTCCCAGGACCGGAGTCCCGACGACGTCGCCGAACTCCTCAACGCGTTCTTCAGCATCGTCTTCGACGTCGTCGACCAGCATTCCGGCTTCGTCAACAAGTTCGAGGGCGACGCCGCGCTGGCCGTCTTCGGGGCGCCCGTCGAACTCGACGACCCGGCCGGACACGCGCTCGCCGCCGCCCGCGACCTCGCCGACCGGCTCGCCAAGAGCCTCGACATCCGGTGGGGGATCGGCGTCTCCTTCGGTGAGGTCTTCGCCGGCAACATCGGCGCCGAACGGCGCTATGAGTACACCGTCATCGGCGATCCGGTCAACGAATGCGCCCGACTGTCCGACATGGCCAAGACCGGTCGCGTCCCCGCCCTCGCCAGCGGCGCCGCGATCGACTCCGCCGGCGCCGAGGCCGACGAATGGGAACTCCTCGGCAGCCGCATCATGCGCGGCCGGTCGGCCCCGACCGAGTTCTACGCCCCGTCCGACCTCGTCGAACGGCTCGGGTCGTCGCGCAACCTGATCGCCGAACTGCTACGCCCGGCCCGACGCATCGTCGGCGCCGGTCCGCTGCGGCTCACGACGTTCTTCGGCGGCTGAGGACCGCGCCACCGAAGTCGGCTGCCCGAGACGAATCGTTGACGCCGTCCGGGGTCGTCAATAGCGTGGGCCGCAGGGTCGCGGCGAGGACGCCGGACCGACACACCATCCCTGGGGGCTGCGATGAACGGTTGGACGTCAGCGAACATTCCGGATCAGACGGGTCGCACCTTCGTGGTGACCGGCGCGAACAGCGGCCTCGGTGCCGAGACGGCGAAAGCGCTCGTCGGTGCCGGCGCCAACGTCATCCTGGCGTGCCGCAACACCGCCAAGGCCGACGCCGTGGCGTCGAAACTGGGGCCCAACGCGACCGTTGCCCAACTCGACCTCGCGGATCTCGCGTCGGTTCGCTCGTTCGCGTCGAGTTTCACCGGCGCCGACGTCCTCATCAACAACGCCGGACTGATGGCCGTACCGCTGCGACGCACCGCCGACGGCTTCGAGATGCAGATCGGCACCAACCATCTCGGCCACTTCGCGCTCACCGCGTTGCTGCTGCCGAAGATCACCGACCGCGTCGTCACCGTGTCGTCGGGCGTGCACCAGATCGGGAACATCGCGCTCGACGACCTCAACTGGGAGAAGCGCCGCTATCGCCGCTGGCAGGCCTACGGGGACTCCAAGATGGCCAACCTCATGTTCGGCCTCGAACTCGCCAAGCGGTTGGCGGAGGCCGGGTCGTCGAAGGAGTCGTTCATCGCCCATCCCGGTTACGCCGCAACGGAATTGCAGGGTCGGAGCGAGAACTTCATGGATGTCCTGGCGAAGCTGTCGAACAAGCTGCCCATCGCGCAGTCGGCTGCCGACGGGGCGCTGCCGCAGCTGTACGCCGCGACGATGTCGGGTCTGCCGTCCGGCACCTACTACGGACCGACGAAATTCTTCGGGCTGCACGGCGCGCCCGGACGGAACAAGTACAAGAAGGCGGCCGACGACGCCGACTTCCGTGCGGCGCTCTGGGCGGAGTCGGAGAAGCTGACCGGGGAGAAGTTCGACGTGTCAGGGAGCTGACCGCCTGACGACGAAAGTGCGGGATGAGTGCC
Organism: Gordonia alkanivorans NBRC 16433; assembly: GCF_000225505.1. GTDB lineage: Bacteria > Actinomycetota > Actinomycetes > Mycobacteriales > Mycobacteriaceae > Gordonia > Gordonia alkanivorans. The sequence continues at coordinate 9,351 of NZ_BACI01000110.1, forward strand.
GGAAACCGGCATCCATCCCGCACTTCGTGTCTGCGGTTCGCGTGACTACTGGACCGAGAACGCGATGCTGTTCGACGCGCCGGAGACCAGGTCGGTGACGCGGATGGTGAAGTTGCCGCCGCCCTTGAAGAAGTAGGACTTCACCGCGGTGCAGTCCTGCGTCTTGTACAGCGCGGCTTCCTTGGGCACCTTCGGTCCGGCGAGGCGGACCTCCATGCGGCACTCGTTGCCGTCGACGATGGGGCCGGCGTCGATGATGGAGTTCCAGCGCACGCCGAGCCGCGAGTTCTTGCCGAAGGTTCCCGGAGTGATCTCCCGGGCGCCCTTCGGGTTGTAGACCCAGACGTTGATGGACTTCACGCCGTTGCGTGCGCCCGCGCGGCCGAGCTTGCCGTAGTGGGTGACCTTGTCGCCCGACGACCCGAACGCGGAACTTCCGGAGTCGAGGCTGCCGCTGGCGCTACCGAAAAGATCGCCGACCGGATCGGCGGTCGCCGGCGCGATCGGGATCAGCATGGCGGCGGCAGCAAACAGACCGGCGATACCGGTGCGCTTCATCGAGTTCCCCCTTGTAACGATTTATAACGAATTGATTAAAGCATCGACCCGGCGACCGTGCTGTGGGCCACCTCACATCGCGGCCCTTTCGTGGTGAGCCGAATGTGCGCTTCGTCACTGCCGCGTCGGGCCAGGGGCTGCTTGAGCTGCGTCGACGATGGTCCGAGCATTACTCGAAAATGTGAGGGACGCCTCGTGCGCGGACGGGGGTCCCGTAGGTCCTTACCCGCTCTCTCGATCCGTTTCCGCTCACGTTCGAAGGGTGGGCGCGAACGGCACGGACATGCCGTCCGTCGAACAGGCGTTCGATCCGGGTGTACGGTGGGGTGTATGTCCATCGGCATCCAGGGATCGTTGTTCGCCGAGATGGCCGCGGAGCCGGCGCTGTCGGACCTGTCGACCTCGACGACGCGGCGTCCGCTCACCGACGGCGCGTGGGTGGACCTGTGCCCAGGCTGGATCAGCGGGCCGGACGAACTCTTCGATCGGCTTCGACGCGACGTCCCGTGGCGGGCCGAGCGGCGTCAGATGTACGACCGCGTCGTCGACGTCCCGCGGCTCGTGTCGATCTACCAGAAGGACGACCCGTTTCCGGATGCGCTGATCACCAAGATGCGGTCATCGCTGTCGCGGCATTACCGCGAGGAGTTGCCCGAAGGATTCGCGACCGCCGGGATCAGCCTCTACCGCGACGGCAACGATTCAGTGGCATGGCACGGGGACCGCATCGGGCGGGCGTCGACGCACGACACGATGGTCGCGATCATCTCCCTCGGCGCCCCGCGACCGCTGATGCTGCGGCCGCGGGGCGGCGGGAAGTCGTTGAAGTTCACGCTGTCGACCGGTGACCTGCTGGTCATGGGTGGCAGCTGCCAACGCACCTGGGAACACGCGGTTCCCAAGGTGCGCGGCGTCGGCGCCCGGATCAGCATCCAGCTGCGGCCGCCGGGGGTGTGGTGACTCACTGGGCTTTGTAGAAGTTGTGGACGTCATACGCCCACAACTTCTACGAGAACCTCAGCCGGCGTTGGAGATCGGCGTGATCGGCAATCTCAGCGCGGCGGGTGCGTATTCGGGCACTGTCGGGTGGACCGGTGGCACCGGGGCGATCGGCTGGTACGACGCACCGAGCTCCGGACGGGGATCGGCCTCACCGGCATTCGGCCACATCGCGAGTGCGCGTTCGGCCTGAGCGGTGATCGTCAGTGACGGGTTCACGCCCAGGTTCGCCGACACCGTCGAACCGTCGACGATGTGCAGGCCGGGGTGGTTGAACACGCGGTGATACGGGTCGACGACGCCGTCGGCGGCGGACCGGCCGATCGAGCAACCGCCCAGGAAGTGCGCGGTCATCGGGATGTTCAGCCAGTCGACGATGGAACCCCCGGCGTCGCCGTCGATCTCGTCGGCCATCTTGCGGACGGCGTCGTGGCCGACCGGGATCCAGGTCGGCGGGGGATCGCCGGCACCCTGCCTACTGCGCAGCATCGGACCGAAACGGCCACGGCGGGAGAACAATTCGAGGGAGTTGTCGGCGGTCTGCATCACCAGGGCGATGATCGTCCGTTCCGACCAGCGTCGAACCGAGAGACCGCGCAGCGTGACCAGCGGGTGCTTGATCATCTCGACCAGAGCCGCCAGGGGTCGGGGCAAGCGGCCGTCACCGTCGATGAGCATCGCCTGCAGCAGCCCGATCAGGTTGCTGCCCTTGCCGTATCGCACCGGCTCGATATGGGTGTGCTCGTTCGGGTGGAACGACGAGGTGATCGCCACCCCCTCGGTGTAGTCGACCTTCAGGTCGGTGGCCGTCGCGGCCAGGACGGCCTCGGAGTTGGTGCGGACCACCTTGCCCAGGCGTGACGAGAGACCGGGCAGGTTGCCGCTCTGCTGCATGTCCAGCAGCAACTTGTTGGTGCCGTAGGTGCCGGCGGCGAACACCACGTGGTCGGCGGTGAACGAGCGGCGGCCACGACGTGACCAGCGTCGACCGGTCCGATGCGCGCCGACGGTGTACCCGCCCTCGGCGCGCGGACGGACGGTGTCGACGGTCGTCAGCGGGATGACGGTGGCACCGGCCTGTTCGGCGAGATACAGATAGTTCTTGACCAGGGTGTTCTTCGCGCCGACCGGGCAGCCGGTCATGCAGGCGCCGCAGTCGGTGCAACCCGTGCGGGCGGGTCCGGCACCGCCGAAGAACGGGTCCTCGACGGTCTTGCCGGGCTCGCCGAAGAAGACGCCGACGGGGGTGTGGACGAAGGTGTCGCCGGCGCCCATGTCCTCGGCGACCTTGCGCATCACGCGGTCGGCGGGCGTGACCTTGGGATAGGTGGTCACGCCGAGCATGCGCGATGCCTGGTCGTAGTAGGGGTCGAGTTCGGCGGCCCAGTCGGTGATCTTGCCCCAGTGCGGGTCGTCGAAGAATGCGGGGAGCGGTCGGTAGAGCGTGTTCGCGTAGTTCAGCGACCCGCCGCCGACACCCGCGCCGGCCATGACCAGCACGTCGCGCAGCAGGTGCATGCGCTGCACACCGAACATGCCCAGCGCCGGCGCCCACACGTAATCCTTGAGGCGCCAACTGGTCTTGGGCAGGTCGGCGTCGGCGAAACGACGGCCCGACTCGACGACCGCGACTCGGTATCCCTTCTCGGTCAACCGGAGGGCGGCCACCGAGCCACCGAAACCGGAACCGATGACGATGGCGTCGTAGTGGTCGGCGTCAGCGCGCGCGGTCCTGGTCACTGGGCGAGGGTCCTTTCGGGATCGGTGTCGGTGGCGGTGGTCTCGACGGTGTCGGCGACGGCCGGGATGGCGTCGTCGAAGCGGTGGTCGGCGGCTTCGAAGGACGCCATCTGGCGGCGGAAGTCGCTGGTGAACTTGGGCCACATCACCGAGTTGCGGCCGGTGGAGTCGAGGTACCAGCTCGAGCAGCCGCCCGAATTCCACACGGTGCGTTCCAGTTCGGGGTCGAGGTCGGCGTTGTAGGCGTCCTGGGCGGCCTGGGTGACCTCGAACGTCGAGTGTCCGGAGCCGATGACCTCGGCGATCGTCTTCGACATGTAGTACGCCTGCGGCTCGAGCATCAGCACGATCGAGCTGTGGCCCAGGTTGGTGTTGGGGCCGTACAGGAAGAACAGATTCGGGAAGCCGTGGACCTCGACACCGCGGTAGGCGCGCGGCGATCCCTGCCAGGCCTCGGACAGGGTACGTCCGTCGCGACCGGTGACGGCCTTCGCGATGGGCGGCTGGGTGGGGGTGAACCCGGTGGCGAAGACGACGGTGTTGACCTCGTGCTCACGACCCTGATCGTCGACGGCGCCGTTCGCGGTGAGGCGGGTGATGGCGCCGGTCACGGTGGCGTTGTCGCGCTGCAGGGCGGGGAACCACTTGTTGGTCAACAGCATCCGCTTGCAGCCGATCGTGTACTCGGGGGTGAGACGCTTGCGCAGGGCGCGGTCGCGGACCTGGACCCGCAGCTGCGCCAGGGCAAGGGTTTTCGCGATCGGCAGCAGCTTGGGGTTGCGTGCCATCATCAGCACGTAGGCCTCGCGGTAGGCCCACACCATCTTGCGGACCAGGCGGTGGACGCCGGGGACGCGCTTGTAGAGGGCGCGTTCCATCGGGCCGATGTTGCGGTCGAGGCGTGGCACCACCCAGGCGGGGGTGCGCTGGAAGACGGTGAGATGTTCGACGGTGTCGACGATCTCGGGCACGATCTGGATCGCCGACGCCCCGGTGCCGACGATGGCGACTTTGCGTCCGCGCAGGTCGTGGGTGTGATCCCACTTGGCGGAGTGGAACATCGTGCCGGTGAACTCGTCGGCACCCGGAACCTCGGGCAGGCCCGGCTCGGACAGTGCGCCCGGCGCGGCGACGAGAAAGCGGGTCCGGATCTGACCCTGCGTCGTGTCGACGACCCACTCCTGCGCGGCACCGTCCCAACAGGCGGCGGTCAGGGCGCAGTTGTAGCGGATCTGATCGTCGTAATCGGCTGCGACCGAACGCAGGTAGTTGTGGATCTCGTGGCGTCGACCGTAGGTGTGCGACCAGTCCGGGTTCGGGGCGAAGGACAGCGAGTAGAGCGAGGTCGGGACGTCGCAGGCCGCACCCGGGTAGTCGTTCTCGCGCCAGACCCCGCCAGCGCCCTCGGCGCGCTCGATCGCGAGGGTCGTCAGGCCGGGATGGTCCTTGCGCAGCCGGTGAAGTGCGGCGAGGCCGCCGAATCCGACGCCGACGACGAGAACGTCGATGTGTTCGGGCAGCGAACTGATGTCAGCCACGGTTCAACAGGTCCTTCCAGATGGGCAGAAGTCGGTCGAGGTATTCGCGGTCGGCGTCGGGGGATCGCAGGATGCGCGACACCGCGAGGCCGCGTGCGAGTTCGATGGAGAGTTCGAGTTCGGCCGGGGTGTAGCGGTCGCCGAACAGTTCGGCGCAACCCACGGCCAGGGCGTCGGACACCCGCTGTTCGAGCGGGATCAGCGCGGTGCGCAGCTCGACGTCGCAGCGTGCGGCCACCCAGAGTTCGAGTGCGGCGTCGAACAGCGGTCCGCTGAACGACTCGATCAGGACCTCGAGTCCCTCGTCGCCGGTGCGCGGGCGAGACAGGACTTCTTCGAGGCGGCGGTCGACGAGGTGCCCGACGGCCGCGACGACGAGGGATTCCCGGGTGGGGAAGTGGTGCAGCAGCGCGCCGCGGGAGACACCCGCACGCCGGTTGACCTCCTGGGTGGTGGTGGCCGCATAGCCGACCTCGACCAGTGCTTCGACCGCGGCGTCGAGGACCCGGGTGCGGGTCGCCGCGGTGCGCTCGGCCTGGGTACGCCGTCGCGGGGTGCTGGTGGGCTCGGTCACAGTGGCGAGCGTAACACACAAACAGTCCGGACTGCTTGTAAATGAGGCTTGGGATTGCAGAGCGACCGGGCGCGCTCTGTCGAGTAGCCTCTGGAACTCGTGAGATGCCGTCGGGTCGTAGGGGTCAACCGCGGAGTCGGTGTCGGGCGCCGGTTCTGGAAGCTGGCATTGATCCCGGTGGTCGCCGTCCTCGGCGTGACGATGGTGGCCTGTGATGTCGAGGGCGTACCGAGTGCGCAACCCGAGGCCGTCGCCTCGGTCTCCTCGTCCGCGGCAACCGAGCCGATCCGTCAGACCGATGATGCCGGGAAGCGGCTGCCTTTCGACACCGAGTTCCCTGATCGGTGGAGTCGCAACAATGACGGAACCACCTATGAACCGTGCACTGCCGTGGACTATGCGCAGGTGAGGGCCTTCGGATTGGACCCAGCGACAGTCGAGGATGTCGCGGCATCCAACCACCAAACCGCGAGGGGCTGCCAATGGGACCTCCTCGAAGGAGATGAGATTCTTCGTCCGTCGCTGAGTCAGTTCGTCGGGAATCTCACGGGTATGGGCGTCGACAACCTGAAGGACTACAAGCAGCTGCAATCCACCGAGTACAACGAGTGGCTCGACGATGTCGTGATCTCGGGTAGGACGGTGGTGGTAAGTGTCGAGCGCGGCTCGTGTGACGCGTTTGTTCAGTCCGGTTCTGCGGTCGTCGTCACGACCATGCGCGATCTACTTCGCGACGGCCCGGGGGTGAATCTGCTGTGCGAGAAAGCGCTCGGATTCGTGCGACTCACCATCGACAAGATGCCGCCGTAGTCGTTCTGTCCGTCCCTTCGGACGGGTCGGTGTCGGAGTAAGTTCGACCTCATGCGATTCGGACTCTTCATTCCCCAGGGCTGGCGGCTTGATCTCGTGGGCATCGACCCGGCGAACCAGTGGGAGGTGATGTCGTCGGTGGCGAACCGTGCTGAATCCGCCGGCTGGGACTCGGTCTGGGTCTACGACCACTTCCACACCGTCCCGCTGCCGACCGACGAGGCCACGCATGAGGCGTGGACGCTCGTTTCCGCGCTGGCCGCGACCACGAGTCGCGTCGACATCGGACAGATGTGCACCGCGATGAGCTACCGCAACCCGATGTACCTGGCGAAGGTCGCCGCCACCGCGGACCTGATCTCCGGTGGACGCGTGCAGATGGGCATCGGCGGCGGCTGGCACGAACACGAATGGCGCGCCTACGGATATGGATTCCCTTCGGCCGGTGAGCGTCTCGCCCGGCTCGACGAGGGCGTGCAGATCATGAAGCAGGCGTGGGAAACCGGCCGCGCCACCCTCGACGGCAAGCACTACACCGTCAACGACGCGATCTGTCAGCCGCAACCGACCGCCGGGAAGCTGCCGCTGTGGATCGCCGGCGGTGGTGAGAAGAAGACGCTGCGGATCGCGGCGCAGTATGCCGATTACACCAACTTCGACGGCACTCCCGAAGGATTCGCCCACAAATCGTCGGTGCTGCAACAGCATTGCGCCGACCTCGGACGCGACTTCGACGCGATCGTCCGCTCGGCGAACTACAACGTCATACTCGGTGAGACCGATGCCGACGTCGAGCGTAAGCTCGCCGACCTCGAGGCGGGGATGGCGAAGATCGTCGGGCCGGAAGCGGCGTCGGGCAGCATGGGCGCGTTTCGCGGGATGCCTGCGGTCGGGACCCCGGAGCAGGTCGCGGACAACCTTCGTGGGCTCAGGGCAGCCGGTATGACCTACGGGATCTTCTACTTCCCGAACATCGCCCACGACCGCGAGGACCTCGAGTTGTTCGAGGAGCACGTGGTGCCCGCGTTGCGGTGAGCTGGGACGTCCGGAGCCCCGACTGCCGAACCTCAACTCGACCGGCAGACGTCGATCGAAGTCTGCGGGTCGGGTTGACGTCGACCGGTGGTTGGGTGGGCGACGGTGTCTCACCGGCGCTTCGAGGCTCGTCGCTTGCGCTCCTCGCACCTCAGGGAGCGGGGGCCGTGTCGCTCCCTTTCGATACGCTCGCAAGCTCGCTACTCAAGGAGCAGTGGGGGCTCTCTACCAGAGGAGCAGGCTTCACAGCTTGCGCAACCGCTCCGCGGCGTCGGCGATGACGTCGTCGCGTTTGGCGAAGGCGAAGCGGACGAGGTGGTGCCAGGGCTCGCGGTCGTCGGCGAACACGCTGACCGGGACCGCGGCGACGCCGATCCGTTCCGGTAGGGACCGACAGAACTCGATGCCGTTGTCGACACCGAGGGGGCGTGGGTCGGCGCAAACGAAATACGTTGCCTCGCTGCGATGGACGTCGAAACCGGCGTCGAGGAGGGCGGCGGTGATCATGTCGCGCTTGCTCTGCAGCGCGGCGGCCGACGCCCGGACCCAACCGAGTTCGTTGTCGAGGGCGTGCGCAACGGCCGGCTGGAACGGCCCGGACCCGACGTAGGACATGTACTGCTTGGCCGTTTTCGTCGCGGCGATCAGCTCGGGTGGTCCGCTGATCCAGCCGACCTTCCAGCCGGTGCAGTTGAAAGTCTTGGCGGCGCTCGAGATCCGGAGCGTCCGCTCCTTCATTCCGGGCAGTGTCGCGATCGGCGTGTGGATGCGGCCGTCGAACACCAGGTGTTCGTACACCTCGTCGGCCACCACGATCACGTCGAATTCGATGCAGAGTCGCGCGATCTCGGCGAGATCGTCGTCGGAGAGCACGGTCCCGGTCGGGTTGTGCGGTGTATTCAGCATGAACACCGCGCTTTTCGGTCCGAAGGCATCCGCGAGGCGTTCGCGGTCCAGGCGGAAACCGTCGCCGTCGGGGATGAGTGGCACGACGCGTCGAACACCTACGGCCATTGCCGCGGTCGCCGCGTAGGCGTCGTAGTAGGGCTCGATCATGATGACCTCGTCGCCCGGTTCGATGAGCCCGACGACGGCGCCGGCAATCGCCTCGGTGGCCCCGACGGTGATCAGCACCTCGCGGTCGGGGTCGTAGTCGAGGCCGTACTGCTCGCGCTGATGGCGCGCGACCGCATGCCGCAGCTCCGGGACGCCGATCCCGGGCGGATACTGGTTGTGGCCGTCGGTGATGGCGCGGCGGGCGGCCTCGAGCATCGACTCCGGCCCGTCGGTGTCGGGGAAGCCCTGCCCCAGATTGATGGCGCCGTGCTCGACGGCGAGGGCCGACATCTCGGCGAAGATCGTGGTCATGAACGGCCGCAAGCGGGTTGCGGTCCTGCTCTCGAATGACATGCGTCCAGGGTGGCACATCGGCCGGGGCGCAGAATCGGGACTCGATCCGACCTGCCCGATTTCCGCGCTTTGCAACGTCGCTGCAGCGTACGATCCCTCGCATGGCAGCGCCGGTAGTGGGTCACCAGCATGGTCGTGCGGGACGTACCGTCATCGCGATCGTGGCGTGTGCCGCGCTGTTCCTCGTGGGCGCGTGTTCCTCGGTCGACCGCGTGACCAACAACGTCTCCAAGCCCACGGATGTGGCGATCGGGCAATGTGTGCAGGTCAGATCGACCGATGGAGACAAGTCGAACGTCGAGGCGACGAAGGCGGAGTGTGACGCCGACGGGATGACCTTCATCGCGTCGCAGGTCGTGCCCGGCGAGTGCGGCGAGTTCGAGAACTACCTGACCTTCCCGGACACCTCCGATCGCCTCTGTTTGATGCCGAACTTCGTGGAGGGCCAGTGCTACGAGATCCCGCAGTCGGCAGGTGGCTCGCTGGTCGACTTCAAGGAGGTCGACTGCAACGCCGATGCCGGCTCGGAAGCGGTGATCTATCGCGTCGAGACGGACGGCGACGGCTCCCTCGAATGCGCCGAAGGCCAGGTCAAGGCCACCTATGACAAGCCCGAACCGCGCGTGTTCTGCCTGGCGTCGCTCTCGGGTGCCTGACGCCGTCGCCGTCTGAAGCCGGCGGCCCGGGGTGGTGGGCGTTGCGTGACGTCGGGACGCATTGTGGTCGCCGCGCACGATCTGGCGGTGCAGACTGAGCGAACCTGCCCGAGGAGGATGAGGAGGGGCGATGCCGCGGAATCCCGGCGAGCACTTCGCCGGTTACACGATCATCCGACTCATCGGTCGAGGCGGTATGGGCGAGATCTACTTGGCCCGGCACCCGCATCTGCCGCGCAACGAGGCGCTGAAGGTCCTTCCCGCAGAACTCAGCCGCGACCCGATGTACCGGCAGCGCTTCGTCAAAGAGGCCGAACATGCGTCGAGCGTCGTGCATCCGTCGATCGTCACGATCTTCAACTCCGGTGAGTACGACGGTCATCTGTGGATCGCGATGGAGTTCATCGACGGTATCGACGCCCTCAAACTGCTGCGGAAGACCCCGCAGGGCCTCGATCCCCAGATCGTGATCGCCATCGTCCGGTCCGTCGGCGCCGCCCTCGACCGTGCCCACGCGACCGGTCTGCTGCACCGCGACGTCAAACCCGCCAACATCCTGCTGCAGGGCCTCGACGGTCCGGAACCGCGAGTGTTGCTCGCGGACTTCGGGATCGCCAAGTCCGAGCAGGACGTCAGCCACCTGACGTCGACGAACGTCTTCCTCGGCACCGTGGCTTACGCGGCGCCGGAGCAACTACTGGGCGACGCGGTCGACGCCCGCGCCGACCAGTACGCGCTCGCCGCCACCGTCTTCGAACTCCTCACCGGCCGGCCGCCGTTCCAGGGCGCGAGCACGGCGTCGATCATCGCCCACCACCTGCAGTCGATGCCCCCGCGACTGTCGAGCCTGCGTCCCGGGATCTCACCCGCCGCCGACGCGGTGTTCAGTCGCGCGCTGGCCAAGGAGCCCGAGCGTCGCTACCCGTCGTGCCGGGAGTTCGGCGTCGCACTCGAAAATGCACTGACCACCCGCGAACCGGCGCCACCACCGCCGGGCGCCCCCTATCGGCAGCCGGGCATTCAGCAGCCACCCCAACCCGCGCGCCCATCGCACCCGCCGTATGCGGGGCAGCCGTCGTACGCCGCCTCTCCACCGGGGACGCAGGGCACTCCGCCCGGGCAACCACCGCCGGGCACGTATCCCGGCGGCTACCAGGGCTATTCGTCCCAACCCGGCTACCCGCCGCCGCCCGAGAAGAAGGGGTCGGGGGTGCTGATCGCGCTCGGTGCGCTGGCGCTGGTCCTCGTGCTCGCGATCGTCGCCGGCGTCGTCTACGTGGCGACCAAGGTGTCGTCCGCACCGGAAGCCGCCGGGACGTCGACGACCGCTTCGGCGCCGGTGGTGACCACCGCGACCACTCCGAGCCAGAGCCCCGCGGCGCGCACCACCGACACGACGCCGCTGTCGGTCACGGGTCCCGACGACGTTCAGGTCGGCGAGTGCGTCACCATCGCCATGCAGGCCGGGTCGTCGGCGACGGTGCTGGCATCGGAGGTGGACTGCGACTCGTCGGGCATGAACTTCTACACCGCGTCGATCATCGCCACCGCGACTCCCTGTGCCAGCGAACAGAATTCGACGCTGACCTTCCCGAACAGCACCCGGAAGCTGTGCCTCACCCCGAACTTCTACGAAGGACTCTGCTACCTGATCCCGAATGAGGACGGATCGCTGGCCGATTATCGCGAGGTCCCGTGCACGAGTGCACCCGCGTTGCGGACGGTGCTCGCGCAGGTGACCAGGCGAGGCGCGTCGACCGTCACCTGCGCTGCCGGCGAGGCCCGCTGGACGTTCTTCCAGCCCGAGTCGATCGGGTACTGCTTGATGGAGGTGTGAGGGGCCACCGAAAAGCGCCCCCAGGATCCGCCCTGCGCAGGCGACCCGGCGACACCATGTCACCGGCCCGCCTGTGCAGGGTGGTTCCCAGGGGCGTGTTTCAGCAGGTCAGGGAGGGGGAACCCCGCTAGTCCGCCGGGGTGGTGTCCCCGATGGTCGGGCCGAGGAGGTCGTCGGCGTCGGTGATGCGGTAGGCGTAGCCCTGTTCGGCGAGGAAGCGCTGCCGGTGGGCGGCGTAGTCGGCGTCGAGGGTGTCGCGAGAGACCACCGAGTAGAAGTGTGCTTGTCCGCCATCGTGTTTCGGTCGCAGCAGGCGACCGAGACGCTGGGCCTCCTCTTGGCGCGAGCCGAACGTGCCCGACACCTGGACGGCAACGGACGCCTCGGGCAGGTCGATGGAGAAGTTGGCGACCTTCGACACGACGAGGGTCTGCAACTCGCCGGAACGGAAGCGGTCGAACAGGATCTCGCGCTCCTTGTTCTTCGTCGACCCCTGGATGACCGGGCAGTCGAGTTCGCGGCCGAGCTCTTCGAGCTGGTCGATGTAGGCGCCGATGACCAGCGTCTGCTGACCCTTGTGCTTGTTCAGGATCGCCTTCACGACGTTGACCTTGGTGTGCGCGGTGGAGCAGAGCTTGTACTTCTCCTCCGGCTCGGCGACCGCGTACTGCAGACGCTCCTCGTCGGTGAGGGTCACGCGCACCTCGATGCACTCGGCCGGTGCGATCCAGCCCTGCGCTTCGATGTCCTTCCACGGGGCGTCGTAGCGCTTGGGGCCGATGAGGGAGAAGACGTCACCCTCGCGGCCGTCCTCACGAACGAGCGTTGCGGTGAGGCCGAGGCGTCGGCGCGACTGCAGGTCGGCGGTCATCCGGAAGACCGGTGCGGGCAACAGGTGCACCTCGTCGTAGATGATCAGACCCCAGTCGCGGGAGTCGAAGAGGTCGAGATTCCGATACTCGCCCTTCGACTTTCGCGTCATCACCTGATAGGTCGCGATGGTGACCGGACGGATCTCCTTGCGCTCGCCGGAGTACTCGCCGATCTCCTCCTCGGTCAGCGTGGTCCGCGCGATGAGCTCGCGCTTCCACTGCCGGCCGGCGACGGTGTTGGTCACCAGGATGAGGGTGGTGGCACCGGCCTTGGCCATCGCGGCCGCGCCGACCATCGTCTTACCCGCACCACACGGCAGCACGACGACACCGGAGCCGCCGGCCCAGAACGAGTCGGCCGCCATCTCCTGGTAGTCGCGCAGGTGCCAGTCGTCCTGGTCCAGTTCGATGTGGTGCGCCTCGCCGTCGACGTACCCGGCGAGGTCCTCGGCCGGCCAGCCGACCTTCAGCAGGACCTGTTTGAGGCGTCCGCGCTCGGACGGATGCACGATGACCGTGTCGTCGTCGATCTGCGCGCCGAGCATCGGCGCGACCTTCTTGTGCCGCATGACCTCGAGCAGCACGGCACGGTCGAGGCTGACGAGGGTCAGTCCGTGCGCGGGATGCTTGACCAGCTGCAGCCGGCCGAAGCGTCCCATCGTGTCGACGACGTCCATCAGCAGCGGCTGCGGGACGGCGTAGCGCGAGAAGGTGACCAGCGCGTCGACGACCTGTTCGGCGTCGTGACCGGCGGCGCGGGCGTTCCACAGCGCGAGCGGGGTGACCCGGTAGGTGTGGACGTGCTCGGGGGCACGTTCGAGTTCGGCGAAAGGTGCGATCGCCTGACGAGCCGCCTGCGCATCGGGGTGGTCGACCTCGAGCAGCAGGGTCTTGTCGGATTGCACGATCAGGGGTCCATCGGTCACCCGCTCCATTGTCCAGATAGGAGCGGTGATTGTCAGCGACGGGCCTCTTTGTGGGTCAGAACACGGGGATGCCGAGGCGGCGGCGCACCCGCAGGTCGACGATGTTCAGCCGGAAGATGCCGCGCAATACCGGCGCCACGACCGGGTCGACGACGCGCAGTGCGGAGAGAAGTGCCTGGTAGCGACGGGCGTCGTCCTCGGTCCACGTCCAGCCCATCATCGACCGGAACTCCGGTGGGAGCCCGGCGTTGATGGCATAGGTTAGGAAACCACCGAGGGTCTTGTGGGCGATGGTGCCGACGACGCCGGCGCGGAACTCGAGGAACGAGAGGTCGGCGAGGCTCTGCAGTTCCTGCCGCACCGGCTCGTCGATCCGGAGTTCGGCCAGCTGGCTGTTCCAGTAGACGAGGAGCTCGTCGTAGGTGGCCGGCCACTTGTCCCGGGGCACGTTGAGCGCGGTGCCGAGCGGATGCGCCTCGGTGAGGACCATGTGCCGTTCGGCGGCGGAGAGCGGTCCGTAGATCAGCTCGTACTGGTCGATGAAGTACTTGAGCAGGCACACCGCCACCCACAGCTGCAGGCGCGAGTCGTTGGCGCTGTAGCGAACCGGGCTGGTCCCGGTCGAATACACCTGGTCGTGCACACGGCCGACGCAGTTGTGGATGTACTCCTTGTCGGAGTCGCTGCCCACCAGCGCGACGGCCAGGTACGTACCGGTGGTGCGGGCCCGCTTGACCGGGCGCTTGATGGCGTTGCCCTGTGGAACGCGGCTCTCGTGCACGCCGTACCCGACCTTAGGGTTGGACAGCTGCATGATCACGTTCGCGACGGAGAGCGTCGGACCGATGACGGTGACGAGGTCGACCGGACGTTTCACGCGGCGGCGTCGTGACGGTGGCTTGATCCGATGTACGAGATCGTGCTGGTAGGTGTCCGGTACCCCGGCGGAGGCGTCGGTGAGGTGGCGTACAGCGGTCATGACGGGCCAGCTTTCCTCGGCGCTGAGTATCCGCGAGCCTACCAAGATTGTGAGACGGATGTCACAGGTCGTGTCATTGCGGTGGGGATCCCGACTGCCGAACCTCAACTCGACCGGCAGACGTCGATCGAAGTCTGCAGGTCGGGTTGAAGTCGACCGGTGGTTGGGTGGGCAGCGGGTGAGGACCGGCCCTCGGAGGCTACGCGTCGAGCAGTTCGACGCTGGTCAGGCGGTGGAGCGAGAATCGCTGCTCGGTGTCGCTGCCCTCTTCGACGGCGACGAGCTGACCGGCGCCGAGGACCTTCGGGGTCACGACGTGGCGGCTGGCCGATCCCTGGGCGTCGACATAGCCGACGCGAAGCCGGCGCTTGGCGCGCAGTGCGAGCTGGATGAGTGCGGTGGCCGACTCGCCGCTGCCGGTGGCGCGCACCGGCGTCGACGCCGAGGTGCTGCGAACCGGGGTGGCCGCGGCGGCGCGGTCGGTCGAACGGATGCGGCCGACCACCGACCGGAGTTGTTCCTCCGACGGCGCGCTGCGACGCGGCTGGGCCTGGCGGCGGGCCCGCGACACGGTGACGCGGCTGCCGCGTTCGCGGAGGTCGACGACGGCGCCTGTCGAATCCTCGCCTGCCGGAGCGAAACCCGCGGCACGCAACTGGTCGATGACCTCGCGCACCTCGGACGGTGAGATCGCCACGGTCGGGGCGAGTGCCCGCAGTGCGAGCGGCTCGGCGGCCGGGCTGCGCAGCACCGCGGCCAGGACCGTCGGGTCCTCGCAGCGGATGAACGCCGACGCGACGCCGACGCGGAGTTGCCCGTGTCTTCGGGCGACGTCCTCGATGAGATACGAGAGTGACTGCGGCACCGGAGTTCTCGAGTGCGTGGTGAACATCGACAACAGCTCGTTGCTGCTGCGTCCGGCGTCGAGGGCGCGTCGAACGCTCTCCGGGGTGATCCGGTACACCGATGCGGCGCCGCCGGATTCGAGGTCGGCGACGAGTTCGACCTGCTCCGCGAGTTCGGGCGTCATCGGACCCGGCACGGTGAGGGTCAGGTCGGCCTGGGTGAGGAAGTGGTCCACCGGTTCGGGCAGCACGGCGCGCATCGCCGCCAGCACCGCTGCGTCGGCGTCGGCGGGATCGGCATCGGCCGGCGGATCGACGGTGTATGCCCGGCCGACGGTGGTCAGCGCATCGTGTGCGACGAGCCCGATCTCGCGTGCCTCACGCAGGGTTTCGGCGACGAGGCGTTTGCTGAAGCGTCGGATCTGGCGGGGACGGTGCCAGTGCAGGTTCGCCAGCACGGCGTCGGGCGTCACCGCGACCGCGGGGTCGGCGTGGGCCAGCGTCGACAGGACGAGCTGCCGCTGGATCGGCGCGTACGCGTCGTGGAGATCGGCGGACAGAGTGGCCGTCGCGTTGCCGTCGCGGTCGGGGTCGCCGACCTGCCAGGCGCGTCGGGGCATGTGCAGCCAGGCGTCGGCGAGGGACAACCATTGACGCTCACGTGGCTGGTGCAGCCAGGTGTCCGCGGTGGAGGTCGGCGCGAAGGACTGTTCGCCGGAGTCGTTGGGCGGCGGCGGTTCCGGGAACCCGGCGTCGATGATCCGCAGGTAGCCGGCGAGCTCGATCAGGAATGCGACGCGCTGCGTCTCGATCCCGGAGAGCTTCGACAGGCGCCGGAGTTCGCGGACACCGAGCGCCCCCGACCGCAGAACCGTCGCGGGGGTGGCGCCGAGGATGTTGATCAGCGAGGTGAGGTGACGGATGAGTTCGAGTGCCTCGCCGCCCGCCGCGGCGTCGACCGCTTTCGCCGGGAAACGCGGCTTGAGGCCGGCCTCGTGCAGCGGTGGGGGAGTGAGATCGTCGGTGCGCCAAGCGGGTTCGTCGCGGATCACCGCGCCGACCATCGGCGGGAGTTCGACGGTCTGATTGTCGACGCGGGCCAGCAGACCCGACGAGATCAGTTGCGCGACGGGTGTGCTCGGGTCGGCGTCGGGATCGGCGTCGCGGCTGCGGCCCAGCGCCGGACCGCGGGCGAGGGTCTCCAGGAGTTCTTTCGGCCGCTCGTCGAGGTCGGCGACCATCGCGGCGATCTCCTCGCCGCTCCGGCCCGCGAGCGGTCCGGTGAGATGTGGTGACCGCCAGGGCATCGCGGAGTCGACGTGCTCGCCCGCGCAGAGTGAGGTCTTGTCGCCCCACAGGATCGCGCGGCGTCGAAGGAGGTCGATGCGGGCGCGGACGTCCTTGGCCGCGGCGCGCCCGGACAACGACTTGACGATCATGGTTTCCGACGGGCGCTTGGTCTTCGTGGCCTTGCGGCTGCCCAGGGCGATCGCCTGCTCGAGGACGGCGACCGCCAAGACGTCGAGATCCTCACCGGCCAGCGCCAACGACGCCGCGGACAGCGCACGCTGCGCCAGCACACGCGTGCCCTGCGGGGTGGGGGAGGCGAGGTCGGGGCGTTCGATCAGCAGCTCGGTGAGCTCGTCGTCGGAACGCGCGGCCAACTCCTCGGCCAGGCCGGCGTGCTGGTCATCCGAACTCATTCGATCGACTTTACCGGTCGGTGTGTGATCGCCACCTCCGGTGCGGCAGCCCTCAGACGTCGCCGCGGCGCAGCATCCGGCCGCGAGCCGTTTCGAAGTCCACCTTCTGCCCGCGAACCCAGGTCCCCTTGACCACGCCGGCCAGTGCGCGGCCGTCGTACGGGCTGATCGCGTTCTTGTGGTGCAGTCGGTTGACGTCGACGATCTGCGCGGACTCCGGCTCGAAGACGGCGAAGTCGGCGTCGCAGCCGAGGGCGATGCGGCCCTTGGTCGGCAGGCCGGCGAGATCAGCGGGCTTCGACGCCATCCACTCGATGACCTGCGGCAGACCGATGCCGCGCTTCTTGGCCTCCGACCAGATCAGCGACAGTCCGAGCTGCAATGAGGCCACCCCGCCCCAGGCGACGCCGAAGTCACCGTTCTCGGGGTCCTTGAGGTCGATGGTCGACGGCGAGTGGTCGGAGACGATGCAGTCGATCGTGCCGTCGAGCAGTCCCTCCCACAGCAACTCACGGTTGCCGGCCTCGCGGATGGGCGGGCAGCACTTGAAGGCGGTCGCGCCGTTGGGGACCTCCTCGGCCAGCAGGGTGAGGTAGTGCGGGCAGGTCTCGACCGTGATCTTCACGCCGTCGCGCTTGGCGCTGGCCAGCATCGGCAGGGCATCCGACGACGACAGGTGCAGCACGTGTGCGCGGACGCCGGTCCAGCGGGCACGTTCGATGACCTCGGCGATGGCCAGGTTCTCGGCGCCGCGCGGGCGTGAGGCGAGGAAGCGGGCGTACTCGTCGCCCTCGGGGGACGGCGCGTGGTCGATGGCGCGGGAGTCCTCGGCGTGCACGATCATCAGTGAGTCGAACTCGGCGAGCTCGGCCATGTCGGCTTCCATCTCGTCGGCCGTCAGGTGCGGGAACTCGTCGACGCCCGAATGCAGCAGGAAGCACTTGAAGCCGAACACGCCCGCGTCGTGCAGGCCGCGCAGGTCGTCGGAGTTGCCGGGGATGGCGCCACCCCAGAAGCCGACGTCGATGTGGGTCTTGCCCTGTGCGGCGGCGCGCTTCTCGGCCAGGGCGTCGACGTTGACGGTCGGCGGGATCGAGTTCAGCGGCATGTCGATGAGCGTGGTGACGCCACCGGCGGCGGCCGCGCGGGTGGCCGAGTCGAAGCCCTCCCATTCGGTGCGGCCGGGCTCGTTGACGTGGACATGGGTGTCCACCAATCCGGGAATCATCACCTGGTCGTCGGCCAGTTCGATGACCTCGGTGCCGACGAGCCCGCTGCCGAGCGGCTCGATGGCGACCACGCGGCCGTCGCGGATACCGATCTCGCGCGCCACGATGCCCGCGGTCGTCAGGGTCTGTTCACCGCGCACGACCAGGTCGAACGGCGCAGCGGTCGAGTCCGTGGCGGCGTCGGAGAGAGGGGCCGGGGCACCGGTTTCTGAGGTCATGGGGCGGGACTCCTTGCTGATCGCCGTGTCCTGGGTTCGTTCCAGAGACTAACCCAGCAGATTCCTCATCGTGGAATGTCGCGTCGCGATTTCGGAAACGTGACTCGCGAGTAGCGCTGAGCGATGCTATTGACAACGCCCCGCACGCGGGCGCTAACCTTCACCAACGCGGAACCCTGATTCCACATCACGGAAGTTCCACGAGTGTAGGAGCGCGGTCATCGATGACCGTCCGACGAAAGTGCAGAGATGAGCACTGAACCGCCCACGATCCAGCGTGACGAGGCGACGCCGATGACGTCCACGATCGGCGTGTCCGCCGGCGAGGAGAGCCACGGCGTGACCGGAACCGTCCCGGCCGGATTGAGTCCCAAGCTGTACAACGACGACCTGGCGCCCACGAGCCGCGAAGGTCGTCGCTGGAAGAGCTACAACATCTTCACGCTGTGGGCCAACGACGTACACAGTCTGGGCAATTACGCCTTCGCCATCGGACTCTTCGCGCTCGGGTTGGGCGGCTGGCAGATCCTGACCGCGCTGGTGCTCGGCGGTGTCTTCCTCTTCCTGCTGCTCAACCTGTCCGGCTTCATGGGCGAGATGACGGGCGTCCCGTTCCCGGTCATGAGCCGCATCTCGTTCGGCATCCGCGGTGCGCAGATCCCCGCCCTCATCCGCGGCGGCGTGGCGATCGCCTGGTTCGGCATCCAGACCTACCTCGCGTCGGTCGTCCTCCGGATCATGCTGGTCGCGCTGTTCCCCGGCGCGGAGGACCTGGACGCCAACCGCTTCCTCGGCCTCTCGACCCTCGGCTGGATCTCCTTCGTCTCGCTGTGGGTCATCCAGGTGATCATCGTCAGCTACGGCATGGAGATGATCCGCCGCTACGAGGCCTTCGCCGGCCCGGTCATCCTGTTCACGATGGTGGCGCTGGCCATCTGGATGCTCAGCAACGCGGACTGGACCATCGCGTGGACCACTCCCGACTCGCTGACCGGCGTGGACATGTGGCTGCAGATCATCGGCGGCGCGAGCCTGTGGGTCGCCATCTACGGCACCTTCGTCCTGAACTTCTGCGACTTCACCCGCAACGCGGAATCGCGAAAAGCCATCGTGCGCGGCAACTTCTGGGGCATCCCGCTCAACATGCTGCTCTTCGGCGGCATCGTGGTCGTGCTGGCCGGCGCGCAGTTCCGGATCGACGGCCGGGTCATCGAGTCGCCGTCGGACATCGTCCAGACCGTGCCCAACACCTTCCTGCTGGTGCTGGCCTGCCTGGCGCTGCTGATCCTCACGGTCGCGGTGAACCTGATGGCCAACTTCGTCGCGCCGATCTACGCACTGTCCAACCTGTTCCCGCGCTACCTGGACTTCCGCCGCGCGGCGCTCGTGACCGCCATCATCGGACTGGTCATCCTGCCGTGGAATCTCTACAACTCGCCTGCGGTGATCAACTACTTCCTCGGCGGGCTGGGTGCGCTGCTCGGACCGCTGTTCGGCATCGTCATGGCCGACTACTGGCTCGTCCGCCGTTCGCGGATCGACGTGCCCGCGTTGTTCTCCGAAGCGCCCGACGCCGCCTACCATTACCGGAACGGCGTGAACCTGCGGGCCATCGTCGCGCTGGTCCCGACGGCAGCCTTCGCCCTGGTGATGGCTTTCGTTCCGGCCTTCGAAGTGGTCTCGGAGTTCTCCTGGTTCATCGGTGCCGGTCTCGGCGCGGTCGTCTACCTGCTGGTCGCCGACCGTCGCGGACCGTTCGCCGAGGTGTCGGGCGAGCCGATCTCCGTCGCCAGCACCCACTGATCGCCAGGAGGTAGATCCCGATGCGCATCCTCGTCGCCAACGTCAACACGACCGAGTCGATGACCGAGGCGATCGCCGCCTCGGCTCGTTCGGTCGCTTCACCGGGTACTGAGATCGTCGGCATCACACCGCGATTCGGCGCCGACTCGTGCGAAGGCAACTTCGAGTCCTATCTCGCGGCGATCGCGGTGATGGACGCGATCCTCGCCTACCCCGAACCGTACGACGCCGTCATCCAGGCCGGGTACGGCGAACACGGCCGGGAAGGGTTGCAGGAACTCCTCGAGGTCCCGGTCGTCGACATCACCGAGGCCGCGGCGTCGACGGCGATGTATCTGGGACACCGGTTCTCGGTCGTGACGACGCTGGACCGCACGGTCCCGCTGATCGAGGACAGGCTCAAGCTCGCCGGCCTCGATGCGCGATGTGCGTCGGTCCGGGCGTCGGGACTCGGTGTGCTGGAACTCGAGTCGGATCCCGTGCGGGCGGTCGAGGCGATCGTCGAACAGTCGCGGCTGGCGGTCGCCGACGACAAGGCCGAGGTGATCTGCCTCGGCTGCGGCGGCATGGCCGAGCTCGAGGAGCAGGTCCGCGCCGCGACCGGCGTCCCGATCGTCGACGGTGTGCGTTCGGCCGTCACGATCGCCGAAGGGCTTGTCCGGATGGGACTCTCGACGTCGAAGGTCAGGACCTACGCGACGCCGCGGGAGAAGAAGGTCACGGGGTGGCCGTTCAAGATCTGACGGACATCTGAACACGACAGCGCCCCGGTGACCTGACACCGGGGCGCTGTCGTTGTCTCTCGAGACAAGCCATCTGTAGCCATGACGACACAGCCACTCGGCGAAGCCAAGGACAAGTTCACAGCGCTCATCGACAGCGCCGAGACCACCCACGACATCATCACGATCAGCAAGCACGGCAAACCGGCCGCGGTGCTGATGTCGGCCGACGACCTCGAATCGCTGCGCGAGACGATCCAACGCTCTCGACACCCTCTACGGGAGCTCGATAACGGTGTCGGTCCAAACCGCCGATCCTGGCGACCACGAAGTGGGGTTCGTCGGTGAGATCCCTCATGCGCATGAGTTCGGACCGATGCGCCGCGAACTGTTGTTGTCACAGGTGGGCGCGGCGGCCGCCGCTCGCCGCCAGCCACACGCCGCACAGCCCGGCTAGAAGTCTGGCTATTGAAAGGCCATTATTGCGGCTACGCTGTAGCCATGACTACAGTGCCACTCGGCGAGGCCAAGGACAAGCTCTCCGCGCTCATCGACAGCGCCGAGACCACGCACGACATCATCACGATCACCAAGCACGGCAAACCCGCCGCGGTGCTGATGTCGGCCGACGACCTCGAATCGTTGCACGAGACGATCTACTGGCTCTCACGTGCCGGTCTCCGCGACGACGTCGCCACCGCCGACGCCGAGTACGCCGCCGGCCACACCGTCTCCATCGACGACCTGCGCGCCGAACACGGCCTGCCGCCGAAATGAACGACGCTCCGACAGACTCGCCTGCCCCCTACCGGGTCGAGGTCGCATCCCCAGCTCGCCGCGACCTTCAACGCCTTCCATCCCGGATCGTCCACGCCGTCATCGAGTTCATCTCCGGACCCCTCGCCGAGAACCCGCACCGGCTCAGCAAACCGCTGCGCGACGACCTCGGAGGCCTCCACAGCGCCCGCCGCGGTGACTACCGGGTCCTGCTGCGCATCGACGACCCCAACCACACCATCGTCGTCGTCAGAATCGACCACCGTGCCCACGCATATCGCACCTGACTGACTGTGGCGCTGCATACCTGGACGAAGGGGAGAACGTCGTGAACGACCCCGGGAACACGCTCGCCAGGCCCTCGACACCGAGCGCGACTACCGTCACCTCGCCCACCGCGACGATCTGGCCGTCGACCCACACCGGGGCGCCTCATTGTTCTTCAATCGCCTGACTCAGAGGACGATCTGCCGATTCACGTCCTTGTAGAGCAGGTACCGGAAGTTCGACGGCCCGCCGGCGTAGCAGGCCTGCGGGCAGAAGGCGCGCAGCGACATGTAGTCGCCGGCCCGGACCTCGACCCAGTCCTCGTTGAGCCGGTAGACGGCCTTGCCCTCGAGGACGTACAGGCCGTGCTCCATCACGTGGGTCTCGGCGAAGGGAATCGAGCCGCCGGGCTTGAAGGTGACGACGTTGACGTGCATGTCGTACGCGAGATCCTGCGGGTCGAGCATCCGGGTGGTGCTCCACGCGTCGGTGTCGGGCATCGGGGAGGGTTCGATGTCGCGCTCGTTGCCGAACTTCGGGGCCGGGGCGTGGCCCGCGATCGGCTGATAGCGCTTGCGGATCCAGTGGAAGGTCGTGGTGGCGTCGCTGCGGTTGTGCGCCGACCACGCGGTGCCCGCGGGCAGGAAGGCGAACCCGCCCTCTGTCAGTGTGTGTTCCACGCCGTCGACGGAGACGGTCAGCGTGCCCGCGGTGACGAAGAGGAATCCCTCGACCTCCGGCTGCGGCTCCGGTGCCTCCGATCCGCCGCCCGGCGCGACCTCGACGATCGACTGCGAGAAGGTCTGCGCGCCACCGGGTACCGGGCTGTTGAGCACCCACGCGCGGGTGCCGGTCCACTCGGGGAAGACCGAGGTGACGATGTCGCGGAGCACGCCGCGCGGGATCACGGTGTAGGCCTCGGTGACCACTGCGCGGTCGGAGAGCAGATCGGTCTGCGGCGGGAGTCCGCCCGCGGGGGTGTAGTACGGCGACGCGGTCATCGGGGTGTCCTTCTCGATGGATGGGTCAATGGTCATGTCGGGCTGTTGGTCTCGGCTCAGTTACTCGGTGCTGGCGGCCGGTGGAGTGCGAGTTCACGCACCTTCGCGATGGGCAGATCGGTTGCGGTCTCCACCTCGTCGACGGTCAGCGCGCCGCACACCTCACCGCGGCGGATGAAGCCGGCGAGGGCGCGGGCGGTCGCGGGTTCGTCGAGCACCGACGACGAGATCTGGTGGGCGTAGTTGCGCAGACGCTCTGCGGCGGAATCGAATCCGTCACGGTAGAAGGCGTACGTGGCCAGGAAGCGGGTGACCAGCTGGGCGGGGTGGAGATCCCAGCCCTGATAGAAACCGCGTTCGAGGTGGCGGCGGACCAGTCGCGAGTGCAATGCCCAACCGGCTTCGACGGCCTCGCGGTCGCCGACCGGGAGGATGTTGGTCGATCCGTCCGACAGGCGCACACCGGTGCCGGCTGCGGCCAGCTGCATCACGGCCTTCGCGTGATCGGCGGCCGGATGTTCCATCGACTGGTAGGCGGCGGCGATGCCGAGGGACGCGGAGTAGTCGTAGGTTCCGTAGTGCAGCGCGGTCACTCGACCCTCGCCGGCGTGGATCATCTTCGCGACCGGCGCCGAACCGTCGATGCCCATCACCGATTGCGGGGTCTCCACCTGGATCTCGAACCCGATCCGTCCGTCCGGCAGTCCATGGACGCGCTCGAGCTCGCGGGCGACGGTGACCATCGCGGCCACCTGATCGGTCGAGGTCACCTTCGGCAGTGTCAGCGTCAGGCCGGCCGGGAGGTCGCCGGTGTCGGCGAGTCCGGAGATGAACAGGTCGAGGGTGCGCAGGCCACGAGCTCGCACATCGGCCTCGAAGCACTTGAAGCGGATACCGAGGAACGGCGGCGAGCTGTCGCCGGAGTCGCGGATCGCGGCGACGGCAGCCGCCACGGCTGCGTCCTCCTCGTCGTCGGCGCGGACGCCGTAACCGTCCTCGAAGTCGACGCGCAGATCCTCGATGGGCTCGGTGCGCAGCTTCGCCTCGACGAGGGTCGCGAGTTCGGTTGCGGTCGAATCGGTCCGGGCGACGGTCGCGCGGGCGATCGCGTCGAGGCCGCCGTGGTCGGCGGCGGCATCCAGCGCCGTGCGACCCCACGACCGGGCGAGGTCCGCGGAATAACGGTCGGCAGGGACGTAGACGGTGTGGACCGGCTGCCGGCTCCCGTCGTCGCCGGGATACCTCGCGGACAGGAGGGCGTCCGCCGGGGCGAGGGCTGCCTCGACCTCGGCCAGGAAGGCCGCACCGAGGCGGCCGGGCTGCACGCTCATGAGGAGTCCTCCGTCGGTCTGATGGAAAAATAATTCCGCAGAGTGGAGTTTACCTGAATGAGTCCACGTCGCCAGTCGCAGGTGGACATGGACTCCGATTGTGGTTTCACATCATGGAACGTAATCTTGCGCCGAACTGTGGAGGTGGCAATGGCGGGGAACTCGGGTGGTGTCCAGTCGGTCGAGCGGGCTTTCGAGCTGCTCGAACTCATCGGACGCGCCGGTGGTGAGTGCTCCCTGAGCCATCTGTCGTCGGAGTCGCCGCTGCCGCCACCGACCATCCACCGATTGCTGCGCACTCTCGTGGGCATCGGATACGTCCGGCAACTGCCGAACCGGTCGTATGCGCTGGGCCCGCGCCTCATCCGACTCGGCGAGGTGGCCAACCGGCAACTCGGCGCGGTGGCCGCGCCCGTACTCGGCTCGCTCGTCGCCGAACTCAGTGAAACCGCGAGTCTCGCCGTGCTCGACGGCGACATGGTCATCTACGTGGCGCAGGTCCCGTCGCCACACAGCATGCGCACCAACAACGAGGTCGGGCGTCGGGTGACGATGCACAACACCGCGGTCGGCAAGGCGGTCCTCGCCGAACTCGACGACGCGCGAATCCTCAAGCACGTCACCCAGGCCGGCCTCACGCCCGCCACCGAGTGGAGCGTCACCTCGCTGTCCGGCGTCTTCGCGGCCGTCGAACAGGTGCGCGCAGAGGGTGTCGCCACCGACGAACAGGAGTACGAGGTCGGGGTCTGCGGTATGGCCGTCGCGGTGCCCGGTGCGCCGACGCCCATGGCGGTCGGCATCTCGGGGCCGGTCGCCCGGTTCGACGAGGGCCTGCGTACGCGGGCGGTCGGCGCCCTGCGAGCAGCGGCCGAGACCATCTCCGAAGCCCTCGTCGGCGCGAAGGAGTCGTAGCCGACGCAGAATCGCGCGGTGGTGTCAGATGGTGAGCTTCGTCGGCGTCGTGCGATTGGCCGAGTCGCCGCTCGAGCCGTCACCGATCTGGCCGTCGTTGTTGAAGCCCCAGCACCAGACCGACCCGGAAGCCATCGCGCACGACGTGCCGTTGCCGGTCGAGATCGAGGTGACGTCGGTCAGGCTGCTGACCTCGCGGGGGATCTTCACCGAGCCGCCGCTGGAGCCGAGCTGGCTGCGGTCGTTGTCGCCCCAGCACCAGGCCTTTCCGTCGGCGACCGCACAGGTGGTCCCCCAGTCGGTGGAGATGGCCGAGGCCTTGGAGATGTCGTTCACCTTGGTGGGTGTCTTGCGCGGTTCGGCGGTGCCGTTGCCGATCTGGCCGTAGGCGTTGGCGCCCCAGCAGTACGCGTCTCCGCCGGCGATCGCGCAGGCCGTCTGGAAGTACGTGCTGGTGTTGGTGCTCGGGTCGTTGTCGTCGTCGGGGGCCGACTCGTGGTAACCGCCGAGGGAGATGTCGGTGACCTCGCCCAGCCCGCCGACCTTCACCGGCGCCGACCGTTCGGTGGTGCTGCCGTCGCCGATCTGGCCGCTGTCGTTGTTGCCCCAGCAGAACGCCGAACCGTCGGACACCGCGCAGGTGGTGCCGTAGGCGGTGGTGATCTCGGTGACGACTCCGAGGCCCGGGACCTTGGCGGGGACCGAGACGGCATCGGTGCCGCCGGTGCCCAGCTGTCCGTATTCGTTGTTGCCCCAGCAGTAGGCGTCGGTACCGGCGACCGCACAGCTGGTGCCCCAGCCGGTGGTGATCGCCTTCACGTCGGAGAGGGTGCCGACCTTGGTCGCGGTCTCGACGGTGTTGCCGTCGGAGCCGTTGCCGACCTCGCCGTAGTGGTTGTTGCCCCAGCACCACGCCTCGCCGGCGGCGACCGCGCACGCCGTGCCGACGTACTTGTTCTCACCGGTGAGGTAGCCGCCGACGGAGACCGACGTCGCGTCGGTGACGCCGCCGACCGTGGCCGGGCGACTGTGCGGAGTGGTCGTCCCGTCGCCGAGCTGGCCGGTCGTGTTGTCGCCCCAGCAGTTCACGGCCTCGTTGACGATCGCGCAGCTGGTGCCGAAGTTGGTGCTGACCAACGGCTGTGCGACGGTGGCCTTTTCGGGATCGTCGGCGGTGCTGCTCAGGAGGACCAGCCCGGCGATCGCACCGATGACGACGATCAGCACGGCGCCCAGGACGCCGGCGATGATCAGGCCGGTGCGCTTCTTCTTCGGCGGTGTACCCGGTGCGCCCGGATGGCCGGCCGGCGCGTGTGGCATCGCGCCGTGCGGCTGTGAGCTGTAAAGCGGCTGCGGCCCGGAGATGTTCGCGGTCGCGCCGGGCCCCGAGGGGTGGTTCATCAGCGGCTGTGGGCCGGACGGTCCGGTCATCGTCGGCTGCGGCGGCGGGGTGTACTGCCCGTAGGGCCGGCCGTACGGCGGTTGCGGTGCCGACGGTGCGCCGGTGCTGCCGCCGACGAGCGTGGGTGGGGGAACCGGTGCGGCCGCGATCGTGTTGCCCTGTGCCGACGGCGATTCGATCGCCGACTTCAGGGCGGCGGCGAAGCTGCGGCAGTCGGGGTAGCGGGCCGCCGGGTCCTTGGCGAGTGCGCGCTGGAAGACCGGGTCGAGGTGCGCGAGGTCGCCGCGCAACTGGCCGATGTGGGGGACCGGCCGCTGGATGTGGCCGAGCATCACCGACGGTTCGGACTGCCCGACGAACGGCGGTTGTCCGGCGAGCAGTGCATAGGCTGTGCACGCCAGCGAGTACTGGTCGGAACGTGCTGTGGCGTCGGCACCTTCGAGGGTTTCCGGTGCGGAGAACGCGACGGTCCCGATGAACGAGTGGGTACCGGTCAGGTTGGCCGAGCCGGCGAGTTTCGCGATGCCGAAGTCGAGCACCAGGGCACGGTCGATCGTGCCGGAGGCGGGGTCGCGGGTGACGAGGATGTTGGCGGGCTTGATGTCCCGGTGCACCACCTGATGACGGTGCGCGTAGTCGAGGGCGTCGGCGACCTGGGTGACGACCGTCGAGACCTCGGCCGGCTTCAGGCGCTCCTCGGTGAGGTCCTTGCCCTCCACGTAGCTCATCGAGAACCACGGCGAACCGTCCTCGATGCCGTACTGGTGGATCGTGATGATGCTGCGGTGGTCGAGTTTCGCGGTGGTCTTCGCCTCGTTGGTGAAGCGCTGGTTGAACCCGAGCTGGGCGCTGACGGCGGTCGAGATGACCTTCAACGCCTCTCGCCGTTCGAGTTGCAGGTTCTCGACGAGATACACCTCGCCCATGCCACCGGCACCCAGCTGGGAGATCACGCGGTAGCCGGCGATGTGGGTGCCCGGACTCAGTGGCACGGCGACACCTCTTTCTTACGGTGAGAATCACTTACGGGGAGAACTCGGACTCCTGGCGGACGTACGCTGGGACGATACCCAAGCGGCGTTGGTGCGGGGCACCCTTCAACCGGATGACTGCCGATCCGATGACGGCCATGTCTAGTACCCGATCTGCGTGGGTGTGAGCTTGTCGTCGGTGGTGCCGATGCCGAGCTGACCGGTCGCGTTGAAGCCCCAGCACCAGACGTTCGACGACGCGAGTGCGCACGTCGTCCGTTCGCCCGTCGAGATCGCGGTGACATCGGACAACCCGTTGAGCCGCGTGGGATTCGGGCGGTCCTCCAGGGTGCCGTCTCCGACCGACCCCCAGGCGTTGGCGCCCCAGCACCAGCCGACGCCGCCGGCGATCGCGCAGGTGGTGTGCCCGGTTCCGGTGCTGATCGCGGTCACGTCGTCGACGCCGGACACGAGCGTCGCGGAGGTGCGGGAGTCCTTGGTGCCGTCACCGAGTTGCCCGAAAGCGTTGTTGCCCCAGCAATACGCGCTGCCGCCGGCGACGGCGCAGGCAGCCTGATCGCCCGCCGACACCGAGGTCGCGGCGTCGAGGTCGGCCACGCGGGTGGGCTTGGACTGGTTGTAGGTGGTGCCGTCACCGACCTGCCCGTTGTCGTTGAGTCCCCAGCAGTACGCGTCGCCGCCGGCGACCGCACACGCGAAGTTGACGCCGACGCTGATCGAGGTCACGTCCGCCAGCCCGGCGACGCGCACCGGACGGTACTGGTTGGCCGTCGATCCATCGCCCAGCTGATCGAAATCGTTTGTGCCCCAACAGTAGGCGGTTCCGGCCGCGATGGCGCACGTGGCCCAGTTCGCGGTGGAGATCGCGGTGACGTCGGCGAGGTCGGCCACCCGGGCCGGCTTCCAGCGGCTGGTCGTCGTGCCGTCGCCGATCTGTCCGTAGTCGTTGTTGCCCCAGCAGTAGGCGACGCTCTCGGCGATGGCGCAGGTGTTGGGGCCGCCGGTGGTGATCGAGGTGACGCCGGTGAGGTCGGCGACGCGGGTGGGTGTCCAGCGGTTTGTCGTGGTGCCGTCGCCGAGTTGTCCGGCCTGGTTGTCACCCCAGCACCAGGCGGTGCCGTCCCGGATCGAACAGGAGGCACCGAGACCGGCACTGAGTCGCATCTCCTCGGTCGCGGCTGCCTGCGGGCTCGAACCACCGTCGCCGCCTTTGTCGTCGCCGCGGGTGAGCAGGACGACGGCCGCGACCACCGCCAGCAGCGCGACCACGCCGATCGCGCCGGCGAGCAACGGCAGGCGGCGTCGGCGGCCCGGCGTCGCGGCCCGGGTGGGTGCGGAGTGGGCGGGCAGCGGGGGAGTGAAGCCCGGTGCGGAGAGGTGATGGGTATCCGGCGGCGGGCCCTGCGCGTACAGAGGCGGCGGCGGACCGGGATACGGCCGCCGCTGCTGGGTCTCCGGTGGCAGGGTCTCCGTACCGGAGGGCGGTGGGACGATCTGCGTCGCCGCGGTGCCGACGCCGGCCGCGGTGAGTGCCCGCCGCAGTTCCACGGCGAAGTCGGTGCACGTGGGGTAGCGGTCCAGCGGCCCGCGGGCCAGGGCGCGGTCGAAGACGGGATCGAGTGCGGTGAGGTCGGGCCGGTACCGGCTGATCCGCTCCGGCGGTGACGTCAGCTTCGCGACGATGTGCCGGGTCTGGGTGTCGGCCTCGAACGGCGTCGTGCCGGACAACAGCTCGTAGGCGGTGCAGGCGAGCGCGTACTGATCTGACGCCGGACCGGCCGGTTTGCCGTCGAGGATCTCCGGCGCGGCGTAGACCAGCGTGCCCACGAACGACGACGGTGCGGTGAGCGTGGTGGCGGTGGCCAGTTTCGCGATCCCGAAGTCGAGGACCACGACCCGGTCGAGAGCGTCGTCCATCGCCCGCCGGGTGACGAGGATGTTGCCCGGCTTGATGTCGCGGTGCACGACGCCGTGGGCGTGCGCGTAGTCGAGGGCGTCGGCGACGCGGTCGACGATCGTCAGGATCTCGTCCGGCCGGAACGAGCTGCTCCGCAGGTCGCGTCCGTCGAGGTAGGCCATGGTGAACCACGGGTCGTCGTCGGTGACGCCGTAGTGATAAATCGTGACGATGTTCGGGTGGTCGAGGGATGCCGCGGTCTGTGCCTCCCGGCTGAACCGGCGGACGAACTCCTCGTCGACGGTCTCGGCGACCGAGATGACCTTCAGTGCCTCGCGGCGTCGGAGTTGCGGGTTCTCCACCAGGTAGACCGTGCCCATGCCGCCCGTGCCCAGGCGGCTGATCACGCGGTAGCCGGCGACCTCTTCCGGGTGGTGGGCCATCAGCGCCTCCTGGTGGCGTGACCTGTGATGCGACGACGATAGCCCCGGTCCGGCCGCCATGCCCGGACACCGCACTTCTTACATTCGAATGGCGTGGCACAATGCTCCCGTGGCAAACAACAGTGGTGACAAAGCCGACAAGAAGCACTACGTCGACAACGGCTGGCCGAAGGACGAGGACGGCAACCATCCCGACCACGCGGTCTCCGAGCTCGCGACGCACATCTCGGGTGCGCTGTCCCCGTTCGGTGACACCCAGTTCCCGCTCCCGGTCGACGACCTGCCGTTCGTGCAGTCGAAGACGGTCGTCAACCGCTGACGCCGATGCCGACCACCGGAACCAACAGCGGCGGGTCGGTATCTCCGAGGGAAGGTGCCGGCCGCCTGTCGCACATCGACAGCAGCGGCACGGCGCGCATGGTCGACGTCGGGCACAAGGCGCCGACGAAGCGTCGCGCGATCGCCGGCGGCACCTTTCACACCACGACCGAGGTGATCGGTCTCCTCAGTGAGTCGAAGCTGCCCAAAGGCGATGTGCTGGCGACCGCCCGCATCGCCGGGATCATGGCGGCCAAGCGCACCGATGAGTTGATCCCGCTGTGCCATCAGCTGGCGTTGTCGTCGGTGGAGGTCGACTTCACCATCGGCACCGACTCCATCGACGTGACCGCGACCGTAGCCACCTCCGGCCAGACGGGCGTCGAGATGGAGGCACTGACCGCGGTCGCCGTCGCCGGGCTGACGCTGCACGACATGGTCAAGGCCGTGGACAAGCGTGCGCACATGGACGGCATCCGTCTGCTCGAGAAGACCGGCGGCAAATCCGGCGATTGGCTGCGGGACGACCCGGCCGATGGCTGAGAACCCCTCGTCCGACCCCGCGCGGCAACGCGTCGCGCAGATCGTCGTGGCCTCGACGCGGGCGAGCACCGGGGTCTATCCCGACCGCACCGGCCCGATCATCGAGGACTGGCTCGCCGAGCAGGGTTTCCGCGTCGCCGAACGCGATGTGGTGGCCGACGGCCCACCGGTGGGCGCCGCGATCCGCGCCGCTGTGTACGCCGGCGTCGACCTGGTGCTCACCACCGGCGGAACGGGTCTGTCACCCACCGACCGCACGCCCGAGGAGACGCGGCCGCTGCTCGACGTCGAGATCCCCGGCCTGGCCGACGCCATCCGCTCCGCCGGACTGCCCGACGTGCCGACCGCCGTGCTCTCGCGTGGCCTCGCCGGGGTCGCCGGGACCACACTGGTGGTCAACCTGCCCGGCTCGACCGGCGGCGTGCGGGACGGCCTGAGCGTCCTCTCCGGCGTCGTGCACCACGCCCTCGATCAGATCCGCGGCGGGGATCACTGATCGTCCCCCGATCACCGCGACAAGACAGGATCGACGAATGACCGTAGTCGTACACACCGCGGTGTCGGATAAGCCCATCGGGCTCGCCGACCACGAGGCGATGGTCGCCGACGCCTCGGACGGCAAGGCCGGCGCGATCGTCGGTTTCGTCGGGGCGGTCCGCGATCACGACGGCGGCCGGACCGTCGCCGAATTGGACTACTCCGCCCATCCGACGGCGCCGAAGGTGCTCGCCGAGGTCGTCGAAGAGGTGTCGGCGGTCGACGGAGTCCGCGCGGTCGCCGTCTCGCATCGCGTCGGAGAGCTCGAGATCGGTGATGTCGCCTTCGTGGTCGCCGTCGCCGCCGACCATCGTCGCGCGGCCTTCGAGACGTGCGCGCGGCTCGTCGACGAGGTGAAGGCGCGCCTGCCGGTCTGGAAGCACCAGTACTACGACGACGGCACCGAGGAGTGGATCAACTCGGCTTAGGCCCCGGCGCCACCGTCGACGGGCACGATCGCGCCGGTGACGAACGAGGCGCGGTCGCTGAGCAGGAATGCGGCCACCTCGGCGATCTCCCGCGGAGCGGCCATCCGGCCGAGCGGGGTGGTGTCGCTGATCCATCGGGTGACGCCCGGGCTGGCCGCCTCCCACTCGTCGATCATCTCGGTGGCGGTGCCCCCGGGCGTGAGCCCGTTGACGCGGATGCCGTCGCGGGCCCAGCTCACGGCCGCGGTCTCGGTGATGCTGTTCAGCGCGCGCTTCATCGCGCCGTAGGCGGGCAGGTCGGGGTTGGCGCGTCGTGACCCGATGCTCGAGGTGTTCACGATCGCGCCGCCGCGACTGCGCCGCATCAGCGCCGCTTCGGCGTTCATCGCGATCCAGTGCGCGCGGAAGTTCACCGCGAACTGCCGGTCGATGTCGGTTGCCGTGGTGTCCTGCAGCTGACCGGGTACCTCCTGGACGACGGCACCGTTGTTGAACGCGCCGTCGAGGCGGCCGTGCAGCTCCTCGACACGGTCGATCGCGGCGTGGACACTCGCGTCGTCGGCCAGGTCGAGGGCCACCGCGTCGGCGGTGCCGCCGGTCGACCGGATGTCGTCGACGATCTGCTCGAGGGCATCGAGGCCGCGCGCACCGAGGACGACCGAGGCGCCCTCGTGGGCGAACAGATGAGCTGCGGCGGCGCCGATTCCGCGGCTGGCGCCACTGATGAAGACGACCTTGCCGCGGAGCAGGCCGATGGACGGGGTGGACCGGATGTCGGGGTTGTGTGTCATGCCGTTCAGCGTGGCCGCGACAGACGAGCTCATTCAGGCACAGGCTGTACTACTCTCCGCCGGCCGACCGGACGCACACTCGAGGTATGGACAAACACGGGCTCGCCTCCTTCCTGCGGAGTCGACGCGAGCGTTTGCAGCCGGAGGACGTCGGTCTGCCGGCCGGTACCCGGCGTCGGACTCCCGGGCTGAGGCGGGAAGAGGTCGCAGTGCTCGCACACATCTCGACCGAGTACTACGTACGCCTCGAGCAGGGTCGCGCACCCCGCCCGTCGGCGGAGGTGCTCGTCGGCATCGCCGGTGCGCTGCTGCTCACCGATGAGGAGTCCGATCACCTGCACATGCTCGCCGGGACAGCCCCACTCCGCACCGCCCTTCATCGGCGGGACGTGCGTCCGAGCATCGTCGCCCTGTTGGGCCGCATGCCGCAGACCGCGGGGTTCGTGATGTCGGCGATCTTCGAGGTTCTCGCGTGGAACGATCTGGCGGCTGCGCTTCTGGAGGACTTCGGCGAACTCGGCCCGGCCGAACGCAATCTCGCGCGTCGGGCGTTCCTCACCGACGACGCCGCGCCGCTGTACGGGATCTCCGACGGCGCGGAGTTCCGTCACCACGTCGTCGCCAGGTTGCGGCTCGCGGCGACCCGCTATCCCTCCGACCCGACGGTCGCCGGTCTCATCGAGGATCTCCGGGAAGGCAGCGCACAGTTCGCCCGGCTGTGGGATCAGCACGACGTCGCAGCTGCACCGACGCTCCGGAAGAGTCTGCAGCATCCCGTCGTCGGAAAGATCACGGTCGACTGCGATTCGCTGGAGCTCGCCGAGCGGGATCAGCATCTGGTTCTCTACAGTGCGCCGGCGGGTTCGGCGGACGCCGAGGCGCTCGCCCTGCTGCAGGTTCTCGGTTCCGACGCTGCGGGGTTGTCGGAAACCAGCTGAGAATTGGAAAAGGGCCCCGCACGGATCAGTCATCGTGCGGGGCCCTTCGTCTGGGTCCCTCTGTGCGCTGCGGATTGTGTCCGAGCTGCTACAGGTAAGGGTTGCTACTCGTCAGGGGTTGGGCAGCAGGTGCTTGTTGTCGTTGAACATCTTGATCTGATCGGGGCTCAGCGAGACACCGCTGTTCTTGGCCGCGTTCCAGAGGTTCTCGACCTCGGGGCTCACACCGGCATCGGTGAGAACCGAGGTGACCTGCTTGGCGACGTCGTCGGTGGTCCTGGCCTCAGGGGCCTTGACGAGGCTGAAGCTGCCGTTGCCGTCCTGGAGCTTCTTGACGATCGGGGCCGGGACATCGCTCGGCGCGGTGCGCGGGGTGTGGCCCGACAGGCCGACGCCACAGGTGGGCCATGCGCCCTTGCCCTGCGAGGCGAGCACGCGCTCGGCGACGACGATCTGCTCCTCGCGGGTGGCCTGCTCGGCGGTCGGGGCGAACTCGCCGCCGCCGTGGCCGCTCCAGGTGCTCGGCGAGAACTGCAGGCCGCCGTGGTAGCCGTTGCCGGTGTTGATGGCCCAGTTACCGCCGGACTCGCACTGGGCGACCTGGTTCCACTCGGCGTCGGTCGCGGCATTCGCGGTACCGGTGCCCAGGAGTGCGGCTCCGCCACCGAGGACGGCGCCGGTGAGGGCGACCTTGGTGATGGTCTTGGTGGTCGAGTTGGTCGTCTGCTTGCGGTGACGTCCGGACATAGATCGAATTCCTCTCTCCACGCGCCTACGAAGTCAGCTGTCGGGTTCGAGCGAGAGGCTGCTCGGCCCCAGTGCGTCACCATGATTTGTTAACCATGGTTCTGCGCCTGGGACTTAACCCCGAGGACACCGTGTTTGGTGCCCGGTCTCAGGGGATGAGGGTGGGTCCCCCGTCCTCGCTCCTAGATTTCGTGCGGTCGTACCCTCCGGCGGAGCGAGGCTCGGCGCGGCCGGCGGGACGTATGTTCTGTTTCCTTACCGTGACCTTCGGGAAGGTCGCTTCGTACAGTACGTCGTTCGATCGGCCGATTCACCTGCTTGTACGCAACTGATTTTTTCGCCAGAACCGGGTCTCCCGACCAACATTCGGCGTCATCGCAGTTCATCGGGCCGGATGCGCTCCCGTGGCCATCTCGTTATCGGGCCGTTATGTGATAAAGGTCACAAGGCGACTGTGGTGTCAGCCACCGGCGAACGGGGGGAGGACGTCGAGTGTCGAGCAGATGCCGAGCTGTTGTGAACGGTCGGTGAAGGTCGTTTCGTCGCGGAGATAAGAGCAGCGCTTCAGGACCTTCGCCAGTTCGGGGTTGCCGGCCGACAGCGTCGACTCCAGGTCGCCGAGGGTGGTCGCGGTGTCGATGTCGACGACGCGCGCCTCGGTGCCGGCGGCGGCGCGAGCCGCGGCGAAGAAGCGGACGGTGAGGTTCATCGGGGCAGAGCCTATCCGCCGATGGCGGACATGGGCCGGGTCGGCTGCACGAAGCCGGCCGCGTTCACCTCGTGTCCGGGAGCCTTCTGCCACATGTCGGTGCGCCACAGCGCCGCGATGGCGGCGTCGATCTCGTCGTCGGGCAGCGTGCGCAGCACGGCGCGCAGATCGGTCTCCGACGACGCGAACAGGCAGTTGCGCAGCGATCCGTCGGCGGTGAGCCGGGTGCGGTCGCAGTCGCCGCAGAACGGGCGGGTGACCGAGGCGATCACCCCGACCCTGGCCGGGCCCCGCGAAGTCCGATGGCCGTCGACGATCCAGGTGGCCGCCGGGGCGCTGCCGCGCGGTGCCGGATCGGGCAGCAGATCGAACCGTGTGCGAAGCGTCGCGAGGATCTCGTCGCCGGTCACCATCCGGGTCCGTTGCCAGGCGTGGTCGGCGTCGAGCGGCATCTGCTCGATGATCCGCAGCTCGTAGCCGTGTTCCAGGCAGTAGGCGAGTAGATCGGGGACGGCGTCGAGGTCGGCGCGGTCGGGGATCACGGCGTTGACCTTGACGGGGTCGAGGCCCGCGCGTGCGGCGGCGGCGAGACCGGCCAGCACGTCGTCGAGCCGGTCGCGCCGGGTGATCTCGGCGAATCGTTCGCGGTCGACGGTGTCGAGGGAGATGTTGATGCGGTCGAGGCCGGCGGCGACGAGACCGTCGATCCGCCGCGTGAGACCCAGGCCGTTGGTGGTCATCGCGATCTCGGGTCGCCGGGGCAGGGCGGCGACGGCGCCGATGACCTGCTCGAGGTCGCGGCGCAGCAGGGGCTCCCCGCCGGTGAAGCGGATGCGTTCTATCCCCAGATCCCGGACCGCGACCGTCAGCACACGGATCAGTTCGTCGGCGCTCAGCACCGCGTCGTTGGGCATCCAGTCGAGTCCCTCGGCCGGCATGCAGTAGGTACAGCGCAGATTGCATCGGTCGGTCACCGAGACCCGCAGGTCCTTCGCGACCCGCCCGAACGTGTCGCGCAGGGGTCCCTGCGTGGGCACGTCCGATGGTGCCGCGGCCGTCATCGACCGTGGCGTGGGGATCCCGAGGCCGACCGTGCTCATGCTGTCCTGCAGATCACGTGGCGTTCGGGTCTTTACGGGCCTCGAGAGCACGGAAGGTGCTGGCGTGGAACACAAGCGGCTCGACGTCGGGGTCGGCGCGCAGGGTGCTGATCTCCAGCAGCACGACGGTGTGGTCGCCGGCCTGGATCTCGTTGTGGATGGTGCACGACAGATGGGCGGCGGCGTCCGGGACGAAGACGGCCCCGGCGTCGGTACGCAGCGGTGTGATGCCGTCGAAACGGCGCTCCGACGGACCGGCGAGCTGTTTGCAGACGTCGGTCTGGTCGCCGGCGAAGACGCTGACCCCGATGGCCGGCGCGGTACGGATCTGCGGCCACGTCGTCGACGTGTTCTGAACGCACACCGACACCAGCGGAGGGTCGAGGGAGACGGTGGTGAAAGAACTCGCCGCCATTCCGATCAGCGTGGTCGAATCTCCCTCACCCTGTAGGCAACACACCGCGACGACGCCGCTGGGGAAGCAGCTGAACGCTGCCCGGAGAGCCTTGGCGTCGGAGACGGGGGCGAGGTCTGGGGTGGTGTCGATGGTCGCTGTCACGGGGTCCTCACCTGGCTCGGCGTCCGGCACGGAGTGCATACACCAGGCCGAGGAGAAAACCCAGGGGTGCGCACATGGTCAGCAGGTAGACGAAGGTCGGTGCCGTGTCGCCGTCGGTGACCAGCGGGGTCACGAACAAGGCCACGAGGGCGATGAGTCCGATCGCGAAGATCACCATGGCCACCTGCAGCAGCCGCGGGGACGTCGTCTTCTGCATGCCGTCTACGGTAGTGCACTCTCCGGGAGGGCGACGTCGCGCAAGGGTGTGACGGGTTGGGCTGAGGTAATGGTGTGACCGCGGGGTGGGGTGTTGGCTACCATGGGGCGCAGCAGGCGCCTTGCATCCGTCTGGGCCCATACGGACTTTCCGCCGTGGGTCGTGTGATGGGTGACGGCGTCTTTTGTTGTGACAGGCAGATCCGCAAGAGATCTACGACGTACAGATGAGGGTGAGCACAGTGCCGACCGGCAAGGTGAAGTGGTACGACGCGGACAAGGGCTTCGGCTTCCTCGCTCAGGAGAGCGGTGAGGACGTCTACGTCCGTTCGTCCGCCCTGCCCGAAGGGGTGGAGGCCCTCAAGCCGGGGCAGCGGGTGGAGTTCGGCATGGCCGCCGGTCGCCGCGGGCCGCAGGCACTGAGCGTCAAGGTTCTCGAACCCGCGCCGAGCGTGTCCAAGAACGTGCGCGAGGCCGCCCGCAAGGACACCAAGCGGCACACCCCCGATGAACTGCACGGCATGGTCGCCGATCTGATCACCCTGCTCGAGGGCAAGGTGCAGCCGGACCTGCGCAAGGGGCGCTACCCCGACCGCAAGACCGCGCAGCGGATCTCCGAGGTCGTGCGCGCGGTCGCCCGCGAACTCGAGAGCTGAACCCCGGTCGTCGAGCGCTGACCTCGACGCCGCGGCGTCAGCCGAGGTACTGCAGGAAATTCTCCGGTGCGGTCTGTGCTGCCAGCACTCCGCGCGGGATGATCTCGTCGTTCTGCGTCAACCGGGCCGACGCCGGGTAGACGGTGACCCCCAGCAGGACGAATTCGGGTGCCGTCTTCAGCGTGACCGTGTACGTCTCACCCGACGCCTGGGGCTGCTCGTCTTCGACGAGCCCCTTCGGCGTCCAGTAGACGGCCGCGAGGTTCCAGGGTCCCTTCGCGATGTCGCCGGAGACCGACAGCATCACCGTGTCGCCGACCGCCACCGGAACCCGGGGCGCCTCGCGCTGCGACGTGCCGAGCGGCGGGTCGCACTCGTCGAGCATCAGGTCGCACCACCGCACCGGTTCGACGGTGTAGAGGTTCTTGCCGACGGCGATGTGCACGTACGGCCGGTCGTCGTGCGTGGAGTTGCGGGTCAGCAGGAACACCGAGACGCCGACGACTGCGACGAACGCCACCACGACGATCGCGATGATCGAAAGTGCCTTCTTCTCACCACTGCTGATCACGGTCGGCGTTGTCCTGTCTCGTCGGGGGTGGAGCGGTCACCGGGTGGCCGGTGACCGGAGTTCGGGAACGGTGCCGTCGACGGCATCCGCGTGGTCGTCGGCCGCTGGGAATGCGCCCGGGTCGGTGCCGACCCCGGTCCGGTCCGGCGTGCGGCATCGTCCGAACCGGCGGCCCGGAAGGCGACAGTCGGTGCGGCGTGGTCGGGGCGTCGACCGCCCAGACCCGGCACCAGCGATGTGCCGCGGGTCGTCATCACGGTCTGGAGCAGGCCCAGCCCGAGAAGCACGGCGACGACGGTGAAGCCGATCCACAGGGTCGGGGGCAGCAGCACCCCGAGTGAGGCGCCGAACACCCACGACAACTGCAGGACCGTCTCCGAACGGCCGAAGGCCGAGGCGCGCGACTCGTCGGGCAGGTCGTCCTGGATCGACGAGTCGAGGCACACCTTGCCGATCGCGCTGGCGCCCGAGGCGACCAGCGCGGCGACCGCCGCGAAGAGGATGTTGCCGAAGATCGCCGCGAGGACCGCGACGACGAAGCAGGCCACGGTGGCCCAGACGATGATGCCCGGCGGGTTCTTCAGCTCCAGCCGGGTGCCGACGCCGTTGCCGATCATGTTGCCGACGCCGGCGGCGGCACCGACGGCGCCGAGCAGCAGCAGCTGCGTCCAGTCCGATGCGTCGCCCTGCTGGGCCTTGGCGTAGAAGGCCACGAACAGCGTCAGGAAGCCGGTCAGGATGCGGATGGTGCCGTTGCCCCACAGACCGGCCACCACCGTGCGGCCCAGCGGCTGACGCATCTTCGCGGCGAGCATCTTGGCGCCCTCGCGAGCGCTGGTCGGCTCGTGTTCGGGCATCGCCGAGCGGGCCGGTTCGCCGTGATAGGTCAGGGTCGTGGGGATCTCGCCCTCGGTCGACTCGACCCACGACGGGATGCGCATGCACAGGTAGGCGCCGGCCGCGGCGACGATCGCCAGCCACACCATGGCTCCCGGCAGATGCAGCGGCAGCAGTTTGCCGAGCAGCATCTCGATCAGCGCGGCCACCGCACCGCCGACGATCGTGCCGCCGATCAGGCCGAAGGTGGTCAGGCGGGAGTTCACCCGCGGCAGGTCGATGGTCGGGGGCACCACACGTGGGGTGACCGCCGATTTGAGCACGCCGAAAGATTTCGACAGCACCAGCAGGCCCAGCGCGCAGGGATAGAGCACCCACGGGTCGTACTCGAGTTGCTGGGTGGCGTCGTTCCACTGGACGTTCGACATGATCAGCAGCGCCAGGATGACGCGCAGACCGAAGGTCGTGGCCATCGCGATACGACGCCCGCGCTGGAGTCGGTCGAGCAGCGGACCGATCAGGGGAGCGATGAGTGCGAACGGCGCGATCGTCAGCGCCAGATACAGCGCGACGTTGGTCTTGGATTCACCCGACGCGGCGGCGAAGAACAGGGTGTTGGCCAGCGCGACGGCCATCGCGGCGTCGGCGGCGAAGTTCGCGATCACCGGCAGGGTGAGCGCAGTGAGGCCGGACTGGTCGGCGCCGTCGGCGGTCGCGGCCCGGTGGATCTTGCCGATGCCCTTGCCCGTCAGCTCGCGGCTGCGCATCGCGGCGACGCGCATCACGGTCAGCTTCTTGGGCGTTCGCGGCCCGTGGTCGGCGGGCATCGCCCGGGTCGCCGACTCGTCGTACTGCGGCTGACCTCGCTCGTCGAGCGGCGGCAGATGCGGATTGTGGGTGGGCGGGGGCAGGTAGGCATTGCGGCCGGGACCCGGTCCGGGTGGCGGTCCCCAGCCGGGTGCGGGCCGGCGGCCGCGCATCTGGCGGGTCTCGTCGGCCGGGTAGTTGGCCGACCCGGGGTGCTGCGCGGCGCGACGGCCGCGATCGTCTGTCGGCGGTCGAGAATGCTGGCTCGCCGGACCCCTGGGGGCCCCGCGCCCATCGTCGTGTCGGGAACTCCGTGGGATCACGCCCCCGATTGTTCCTCATCTCGTGCCGGTGCCGCTTGAAGCGGGTCGTTGTGTGGCACACGTCGGCGATATTGCACACTGGAAGCGTGACTGACGTAAGTGAGGGCGGACGACTGCTGGCGGCCGTCGACATCGCACGAGCCGCGCTGGTCGACGAAGGACAGCAGCCCGGCGCGCATCGGCGCAGCGTCGCCGAGGGCGAGTGGGCCGCTGCGCATTACTTCGACGCCGAGCTCGCAGGCTATCGCGGATGGCAGTGGTGCGTCGTGCTGGCCGGTTCCCCGGGCAGCGACGAGATCACCCTCAGTGAGGTCGTGCTGCTGCCGGGCGACGGCTCGTTGCTCGCACCGCCGTGGGTGCCGTGGGCCGAGCGTGTCGCCTCCGGCGACCTCGCGCCCGGTGACCTGCTGGCCGCCGAACCCGACGATCCGCGTCTGGTGCCCAACCAGATCGACACCGGCGACGAGTTCCGCTTCGACTCCGAGTCCGAGGACCCCGACGACATCGGTCAGATCGCCGGCGAGATCGGCCTCGGCCGTCGCCGACTGCTGAGCTACGACGGTCGCGCCGACGCCGCGCAGCGCTGGTACGACGGCGACTTCGGTCCGTCGTCGGAGATGGCTCAGGCGGCCCCGTTCCCCTGCTGCACCTGTGGTTTCTATGTGCCCCTCGCGGGTGCGCTGCGCGCCGGATTCGGTGCCTGCACCAACGAATACGCAGCCGACGGCCGGGTGGTCTCCGCCGAGTACGGCTGCGGAGCGCACTCCGATGTCCAGGCGCCCAAGGGTGAGGGCTCACCCGCCTACGACGCCTACGACGACGGCGCCCTCGAGGTCATCTCGGTCACCCGGGACGCCGAACCGGCCCGCTCCTGAACGACTCGCCACCATCCATGAGCGCCGATCCGTTCGGCCCGGACCCGTTTGGCACCGCCGCACTGCGGTCGTCGACGCTCGACGCCTGGACGGCCTCGCCGACCCGTCTCGCCGAGGACGCGGCTGCCGAGTCGGATCTGGTGACCGTCGGATACCGCGATCGGCTGCTCACCGAACTCGCCGCGAATGCCGCCGATGCCGCGGCCGCGGCGGGGATCGCGGGGGAGCTCGCCGTCTGGGTCGACGGTGACGAGCTACATGTCGCGAACACCGGTGAGCCGCTGAGTGTCGACGGCGTCCGATCGCTGGCCGCGCTGCGGGTGTCGGCGAAGGCGCCCACCGACGGTCAGATCGGACGATTCGGCGTCGGATTCACCGCCACCGCAACGGTCGCCGACCGCGTCGAGGTCCGGTCTCGTACCGGGTCGATCGTCTTCGACCGCGCCGCCACCGCCGAAGCCGTCGACGATGCCGGGCTCTCGGCGGACACCGTTCCGGTCCTACGGCTTGTGTGGCCGACCGATGCCGTGCCGGGGGCGGGGGTGGGTTCCAGCACAGCGGGCTTCGACACCGAGGTGGTCCTGAGTCTGCGTGAGCCGTCCGGGCCGCTCATCGACGCGATGCTCGTCCAGGCGCCGGATCTTGTCGTGGAACTCGCTGCGCTGCAACGGATCACCGTGGACGGCGTGGAGGTCACGGTCGAGCGGTCCGCCGGACCCGAGATCGGTGACGATCAGGCCTCGTCCGCGATCGTCACCGTGTCCGTGGACGGTCCCGGGTCGTCGTCGACGCAACGCTGGCTGGAGGTCACCCGCGGCGGGACGCGCTGGCTCGTCGACGCCGACGGCGGTCGCGCACCCGAGCACGATGTGCTGCGCGCACCCACGCCCACCGACATCGAACTGAGCCTGCCGTGCCGGTGCATCACCGACCTCGCGCTCACCCCCGACCGTCGGCACCTTCACCCGGGTGCCGAGATCGGCGATGCTGCAGCCGGTTATGTGGACCTTCTGCTCCTCGTCGACCCGGTTCGTCGGCTACAGCTCGTGCCGGAGCTGCATCTCGCGCGAAATCGTGACGACGCCAGGTTGATCGAGGCCGTGCGCGTACAGCTCCGCGACGTCGCGTGGCTGCCGGGTGCGGACGGCGAGCCGTTGCTGCCGTCGCGGTCGGTGGTCCTGATCGGGCTGACCGATCGCCTGGCCGGGATGCTGTCCGAACACTTCGCGGATCTCGTCCACCCCGACATCTCACTCGCCCAGCATCTTCCGACGCTCGGGCGGCTGGGCGTCGAGGAACTCGGGCTGGCGGCGCTGGCCGAGCGGCTCGGCGGCCTGCACCACGAGCCGTCCTGGTGGCACGACCTGTACGACGCGCTCGCGCCGCTCGTGTCGACGGGACGCGAGGTCGAGGAACTGGGCGCGCTGCCGATCCCGCGATCCGACGGACGGATGTCGGTCGGGGTCCGCGGACTGTTCGTGAGCGATCGCATCGCCACGCCGATGCGATGGATGCCCACCGTCCACCCAGACGCCCGGCATTCGCTCCTCGAACGCCTGGGCGTGCGGGAACTCTCCGTCGCCGACGCACTGGCCGACCCGGCACTTCGGGTGCTGGTCGAGGACATCGACCTCGACGGTGCCGGCGACGACGGGCTGGCCGCCGAGATCTGTGCGGTCCTACGGGCCGATCCGGATGCGTCCGTACCGCCGTGGCTGGCCACCCTGCCGCTGCTCGACAGCGACGGCGAGCTCCGCCCCGCCGATGAACTGCTGCTGCCCGACAGTCCGCTGCTGTCGGTCCTCGTCGACGACCATCCGTTCGGTGTCGTCGACGACGAGGTCGTGTCCGAGTGTGGCGCAGAAGAATTGCGGCGCCTGGGCGTCGGGTGGGGATTCCTCACCGTCGTCGACGACCTGCCGGTCGGTCCCGACCACGACCTCCCCGACGAGGAGGACTGGTGGGACACGCTGCCCGACGCACCCGAAAGGCTCACGGCGGTCCGGGATCTCGACCTGATCGACGACCGGTCCTGGTCCGAGGCGCTGACCATGATGGCGACCGACGCGGACATTGCACCGCTGCTCGCCGACCGCGACGGGTACACCGCCTGGTGGTTGCGGCGGCATGCCGAGGTCGACGGATTGTTGCTGGGGGAGTACCGCGCATCCTCGGATGAGATCCTCGCCGGGATCATCGACCCGCTCGATCATCCGCACGCCGACGCGCTGGTAGGCGCGCTCGCACGCCTCGAACCCGACACCGCCGTCGATGCCGACCTCCTGCTGATTCGCCTCGGAGATCCGGAGCGGGACATCTCCGCCGGTGCCGCGGTGATGGTGCACGCCGCCGTGGTCGCGGCGTGCCGTCGCGGCGTCATCGATCCTGCGGATGTCGAGGTGCCCGAACGGGTTCGGACGATCGCCGGCACCGTCACCGAACGCGCGGTCGTCGTCGACCAGCCGTGGTTGCTGCAGGCCGTGCCGGACCTGGAGGCGGTTCTCGCCGGACCGGTGATCACTCCCGCCGACGCCGAGGTCCTGGCGACGCTGCTCGACCTGCCGCTCGGCTCCGAGGAGTACACCGCGACCGTCCGCGACCCCGGCGACGCCGCGACCTGGGCCCACCCCGAGGCGGTGCGTTTCGGTGCCGAACGCGGGGTCGAGGTACCGCGTGGCCAGGTGCGGTTGCATGACGAGTTGTGGATCTCGTTGCGCTCTGCGGATTCCCAGCGAGACATCCGCGTGCGCTGGTGGGTGGAGGACGGGGTCACGCATCTCGAGCGGCGTGCGGCTCCTACGTCCTGAAGCCGGACCGATGTCGCCCGCAACTCCTGCTCCCTGAGGTGCGAGGAGCGATAGCGACGAGCCTCGAAGGGCTGGCGACTCACCAACGCACCAGATGTAGCCATTCGTATCGATCAGCGATACCTATTGCGACATCAGAGTTTTCGACAACCACTCACCAGGCCTTCGAGGCTCGTCGCTTACGCTCCTCACACCTCAGGCAGCGATGGGGTAAGCGCGCGTTCGGATCTGGCAGCCAGCAGTAGGTTTCGGTCAGCGAAACCTATTGCCGGCCCGCGTCGATCCCCGCGGTGAGGATGCTCGCGAGCTGGCGGTATGCGGCGGCGTCGTCGAGGCCGGTGGCGGCCCACACCTCGCGGCGTTGGATGCGACTCATCATCGAGGCGGCGAGGTCGGCGGCGAAGGCGGCGTCGATGTTGCGGAAGTCGCCCGCGGCGACACCGTCGGCGATCAGCTTCTGTACCCGGGTCGCGGCGGCGGCGGTGTTGAGTTCGTAGAGCGAGCGGGTCGGGGTGAAGGCGTCGAGGTCGCGCATGAACGCCTCCGACGCCGGTGACAGCGCCTCACCGACGGCGACCAGGTATGCGATGACCCGCTCGCGTGGGCTGTTCGACGCCGCGACCCGCGCTTCGACCTGCTCGGTCGCGGTGCGGAAGAAGTGGGTGACGGTGGCCGTGACCAGCTGTTCCTTGCTCGCCGCGAGGGTGTAGAGCGTCGACTTGGAGCACCGGAGCTCGGAGGCGATGTCGGCGATCGACAGGTGGGCGAAACCGTCGCGCAGGATCAGCTCGAGCAGGGCGTCGAACAGGGCGGCACGACGCCGCGTCGCGAACCCCTCGCGTGGCATACGACTCCTCCCGACTACGTCGGCTGTACTGACCGCTCCCGGAATAGTACTGTGCAGAGGACTTGAGTACTAGTTTGATTACCTGAGCTCTCTGACATGGAGGTACCGATGCCGGTTGACCGTCTGCTCCCCAACGACGAGGCTCGCGACCTGATCGCGCTGGTCCGCGACATCGCCGACAAGCGGATGAAGCCGATCGTCGACCAGCACGAGAAGGATCGGCAGTATCCGGAGGGGCTGTTCGCCGAACTGGGTGAGGCCGGCCTCCTCGGCCTGCCGTACCCGACCGAGTGGGACGGCGGCGGTCAGCCGTACGAGGTCTACCTGCAGGTGCTCGAAGAACTCGGCGCGCGCTGGGCGTCGGTCGCGGTGGCCGTGAGCGTCCACGGCCTCGCGTGCCATCCGCTGTTCAACTTCGGTACCGAGGAGCAGAAGCAGCGCTGGCTCCCGGACTTGTTGAACGGCAAGCTGATCGGTGCCTACAGCCTGAGTGAACCGCAGGCCGGTTCCGACGCGGCGGCATTGGCGTGCCGCGCGACGCCCACCGAGGGCGGTTACACGATGACCGGCTCCAAGGCGTGGATCACCCATGGCGGCAT
Source organism: Gordonia alkanivorans NBRC 16433 (assembly GCF_000225505.1). Classification (GTDB taxonomy): domain Bacteria; phylum Actinomycetota; class Actinomycetes; order Mycobacteriales; family Mycobacteriaceae; genus Gordonia; species Gordonia alkanivorans. The sequence continues at coordinate 54,035 of NZ_BACI01000110.1, forward strand.
CGCCGACGTCTACAACGTCTTCGCGCGTACCGGCGAGGGCTCGAAGGGCATCTCCTGTCTTTTCGTCGCCCGGGACACCGAGGGCCTGACCTTCGGCAAGCCCGAGGACAAGATGGGCCTACACGCGGTCCCCACCACCGGCGCGTCGTACGACAACGCCTTCATCGACGAGGGCCGCCGTCTCGGCGCCGAAGGACAAGGCCTGCAGATCGCGTTCTCCGCCTTGGATTCCGGGCGACTCGGCATCGCCGCGGTGGCGACCGGTCTGGCGCAGGCAGCGCTCGACGCGGCCGTCGAGTACGCGCAGGAGCGAGCCGCGTTCGGCCGCAAGATCATCGATCACCAGGGTCTGTCGTTCGTGCTGGCCGACATGGCCGCCGCCGTCGACTCCGCACGTGCCACCTACCTCGACGCGGCGCGTCGTCGTGATGCGGGCATGGAGTACTCCCGGGCCGCGGCGACCGCGAAGCTCGTCGCGACCGACGCCGCCATGAAGGTCACCACCGATGCGGTGCAGGTCTTCGGCGGCTACGGTTACACCCGCGACTTCCCGGTCGAGCGCTACATGCGCGAGGCCAAGATCACGCAGATCTTCGAGGGGACCAACCAGATCCAGCGTCTCGTGATCGGGCGCGCGCTCGCGAAGTGACGTCTCGGCGTGGCCCGGACCCGCTGCAGGATCGCGCCCTCCGCTCGGAAGCGCTGTTCGCAGCCTGCGCCTCCGGGGTGAGGTAGCGATCCCGCGGGCGGCCGGGACCGCCCGACCAGCACGCGCTCATCGGTTCAGGTAGTAGAACGCGCGGCTGTCGAGGCGACGGAACCGCGGGCCGCCGAGCCTGACGAGCAGCTTGAGGATGCCGGGGAGGCGGGCGAACACCACCTCGCGGTCGACGTCGGACAGCCCCTTGACCATCATCGGGCTCATCTTCAGCATCTCGCCGAGGCCCGACTGCTTGCTCATCTTGGCCTCGAACTCCTCCCAGTCGTGCATGGTCATCCGACGCTGCACGATGGCGAGGGCGTCAGCCTCCTCGTGCGCGAGGTGATCGCCGAGAATCGGCTGGGCGCGGACGAGTGCGTCGACCAGCTCGGCACGGGTCTGTTCGTTCGGGTGCGCGGCCATCATGGTGAAACCGGCAGCGCACTCCTCGAGGATCGGGTCGATCTGATCGTGTTCGGCGTCCATCGCCTCGAGGACCCGCTTCTCGGTCTCGTCGCAGCGTTCCTCGAGCAGCGGCCACAGCTCCAGGTCCTCACCGTTGTGGTGGTGATGCAGCGCCGTGGCGAACATCGTCCACCGGTCGGCGAGGGCTCGCCAGGTGCCGGGGTCGTCGAGCTTGGTGCGCGGGACGGCCGCGGCGAAGTCGGCGAGATCGCGGCGGAACGCGTGGTGGAGGACGTACATCATGAACGGGTCGATCGGACCCTCGGGCGCGGCGGCCTGACCGGGGAGGCGGAGCTGGATCGGGAACGCGGTGGCAGCGGGATGGGTCGTCATCGGGTGGGTCCTCATCTCAGGGGTCGGGGTTCGGGCTGACGGAGACCACTGTCGGTCTGGCCTCTTGCAGTGCACTTGAGGACGGCTTGAGCATCGGATTCCGGCAGGTCACAGCCGGTCCGGTGGCGGTGGCGACGAACGGTTGCGAAGCCCCGGATAAAGTGGCTGACGTGTGGGATCGGTTGCGACGGACAGCGCGACCGCGGTGGAGAAAGGCCGGCAGCGGATGTTCATTTCGCCGACGACGATCGACGAGAACGCGTGGGACTGGGTCGTCCAGAACCGCTCCGAGCCCTGGATCACGATCGCCCAGGTGATCACCACCCTCGGCAACACCCTGGTGGTCACCGCCCTCACCGTTCTGGCCGTGGTCGCACTGGCGTACGCCGGACGCCGCGTCGACGCCGTGTACGTCGCCCTCGGCACGATCCTGGGCTACGTGCTGATGCAGAGCCTCAAGTTCGGGTTCGCGCGCAACCGCCCGCCCATCGAGGACCGGCTGCTGAACATCGACTCGTTCTCTTACCCGTCGGGCCACGCGATGATGACGATGGTCGTGTTCGGCCTCTTCGCGGTCGTCGCCTACCGCTGCTTCGCGTGGGTGCGCGACCACCGGTGGATTCTGCTGCTCGCGCCACTGATGTCGATCCTGGTGGGGCTCACCCGCATTCAGCTCGCGGTGCACTGGACGACGGATGTGGTGTCCGGCTGGATCGTCGGTGTGCTGTGGGTCGCGCTCTGCACGTGGGTGCTGGTGCGGTACGAAACGCGGAGGCGTGCAGACGTTCCCGCCGCACACGCGGGCTGACTCACGGGATTCGTCTGCGCGAAGGATAGTCCCGCGATCGTGAACTGAGCTTGACTGGGGTGATGTCGCATCCGGGGCCGCCGTTCGAAGGTGGTTCCGGCGCGCCCCGGCCCGACGAGCCGCCGACGACGAGCCAACCCGCGCATCCGACGGTGGTGCCCGGGGCATTCCCCGGATCCTCCCCGCCGCCGTGGCAGTACCCGTACCCGGGCATGTACCCGACCCCACCGACCGGACCGCCGGGAATGGGCCCTCCAGGAGTGGGTCCACCGGGGTATCCGATGGCCGGTCCGCCGCCGCGACGGTCGAACACCACGGCCTATCTCATCATCGGCGTCGCACTGCTGTGCGTGGTCGCACTGGTCGTCGTCGGCGTCGTCTGGTGGAGGTTGTCGCAGGCCGACGACCCCGACCTCGTCGACGGTCAGCTGGCGGCGTCGTATCCGGTGGCGCCCGGCGCGGAATGGTCGATCACCGCGGCGTCGATGGGCGGGCAGAAGTTCAACTCGGTCATCCCGTCCGAGGGGCGCTACGGCACGGTGGGCGCGATCGCCGACGGTGAGACGCTCGTGACGATCGTCGGCGATCCGTACACGAGTGTCGGCGGTTCGCACTGGGCCGTGGGCGTCAACGCGCGTACCGGCGAACGCTGGCGCTTCGGCGAACCCGTGTCCACCTGCGCGGACACGATCGTCGACGACTCCCTCGTCTGCCGCGACGCCGACACACTGCACTTCATCGACGTCCGGTCCGGCGCCGCACTCGCAACCGTGCCGGCGCCGCCCAACACCGGCGGCGTCGCCTACAACGGGGACGCGGCCTTCGTCGTCGAGTACGTGCCGGCGACCGATTCGGTCGTGTTCCACAAGATCACCCGGGACGGTCCTCTCTGGTCGCGGCCGGTCGACAATCTGCCCACGGCGGCACCCGGCAGCGGTGACGCCTCAGCGTTCACAGCGACCGACACCACTGTCGTCACCTCCGGTCTGCGGGTCGTCGGCGTCTCGGCCGACGACGGCGCTGACCTTCGCCCTCGGCGACCGTCTGGTGACCCTGACCTCGACCACCATCACCGGGTTCGCCCCGACGGGTCCGCGGGCGATCGTGCCGGGCACCACCCGGGCGGGCAACAGCGGATCCGGCGGCGGGGGAACGCAGTACGTGACACCGTGCGGTTCGCCGCCCGTGTTCACACCCCAGTCGTTCCGCACCGCTGCCGGTGGCCTCGTCGTCACGATGAAGGTCACCGCGAAGTGCCCCGACGGGGACGTCCTGTTCGGTCCGCAGACCCGTATCACCATCTCCGACGGCGGTGGTCTCGTCGCCTCGGGCAGCTTCGACTTCCGACGATCCCCGCTCGCCGTCCCGGCACCCGACGGCGGAGCGGCCCTCAACCTGGAACTGACCTACCCGCCGGGTAGCTTCTTCCGCCTGCCCGACACCTTGAACGACGCGAATTCGGCTGGCGGACAATACCTCGTCGAGTGCGACCGGGGTTCGACGCCGGAGCGGGCCCCGGCCGTGACCGCACCGGCGTCGGGCAGGTCGTCGGCGTCGTCGGAGGCCACCGACACGGTGTTCCCGGCCGGCGCCGACGTCACCGCCACCAGTGTCAACGCCCTGCGCCTGCAGGCCGACGCCGACCGCGCGTTCATCCTGGCGAACCTGAACAACCGGTGGGTCGCGCAGCTCAGTTCCAAGCACGCCGGTCTCGTCGCCGACGGTCGTACGTGGACCGACCAGGCCATCCTCGACGAGTTCCTGGCACTTCGTCTGCGGTTCAACGATGTTCGCCTGCTGTGGAGTGACGAGTGGCCGGTGTTCTCGTATAGGGGCTGGTGGGTGACGGTCGCGGCGGCGACATTCCCGGGCCCGGTCGAGGCGAACAACTGGTGCCGAACCCAGGGCTTCGACCCCGACCACTGCTTCGCCAAACTCGTGAGCACCACGGCCGGACCGGACGGCTCGACGCTGTACTGGAAGTAGCCGCCGGAAAGGGCTCCTCCGCGATACGGTCGGGGAATGGATTTCTCTCCGTCCCCACGGTCCGCCGAGCTCACCGAGCGAGTGCGGGCGTTCGTCACCAACGAGATCGAACCCGTCGAATCCCGGATCCACCAGGACATCAAGGAACGGCGCGACGGGGACGGCGATCCTTGGACGCCGTCGCCGATCATCGCCGAACTGCAGGCGAAGGCGCGTTCTGAGGGCCTGTGGAACCTCTTCCTGCCCGCTGCGCACGCCGGTCGCTACGCCGCCGACTTCGGGACCGACGGGGGAGAGGGCCTGTCCAACGTCGACTACGCCCCGATCGCCGAGGCGATGGGATCGTCGGCGCTGTCGCCGGTCATCTTCAACTGCAACGCCCCCGACACCGGAAACATGGAAGTTCTGCTTCGGTACGGCTCCGAGGAGCAGCGGGAGCGCTGGCTGGAACCGCTGCTGCGGGCCGACATCCGCAGCGCCTTCTGCATGACCGAGCCGGCGGTTGCCTCCTCGGATGCCACCAACATGGCCGCGTTGGCTGTTCTCGACGGTGACGATGTGGTCATCAACGGCACCAAGTGGTTCTCCACCGGTGTCGGGCACCCCGACTGCAAGGTCCTGATCTTCATGGGCGTCACCGACGCCGAGGCCGACCGCAAGTCGCGGCACACCATGGTCCTCATCCCGACCGACACGCCCGGCGTCACGATCGACCGGATGCTCACCACCATGGGCTATTTCGACGAGCCGTTCGGCCACGGTGAGGTGTCCTTCACCGACGTCCGCGTCCCGGCGTCGAACATCCTCCTGGGACCGGGCCGCGCCTTCGAGATCGCCCAGGGTCGCCTCGGCCCGGGGCGCGTGCATCACTGCATGCGTGCCATCGGCCTGGCCGAACGCGCACTGGAACTCGGTGTGAAGCGGGCACTTTCGCGGGAGGCGTTCGGTAAGCAACTGGCCCGGCTCGGTGGCAACAGCGAACGGATCGCCGACGCCCGCATCGCGATCAACCGCTCACGACTGCTGGTCCACCACGCGGCCTGGCTTCTCGATCAGGGCATGTCGCGGGAGGCGTTGTCCGCGGTCAGCGAGATCAAGGTCGAGGTGCCGAACATGGCCTTGTCCGTCATCGACATGGCCATCCAGCTCCACGGCGGTGCCGGCCTGACCGACGATTTCCCGCTCGCACAGGCCTGGGTCGGTGCACGTTCGCTGCGCCTGGCCGACGGTCCGGATGAGGTGCACCGCAACGTCGTTGCCCGCCTGGAACTCGGTAAGTACCGCTGACCGCGTCCGTCCACACACATTCACGATCGAGAAGGGTGACTTCCCACGATGGCTGACCAGGTGACCGAGGCGCGCGAGGTGCGGGACGAGGACGCGTTCGACGTCGAGGCGGTGGCCTCGTGGCTGCGGACCGCGGCGCCGGACGTCGAGGGACTCGACGCGGTGCCCGAGGTGCGGCAATTCGCGGGTGGCGCTTCCAATCTCACCTACCTGCTGCGGTACCCGACGCGGGACCTGATCCTGCGCCGGGCCCCGCGCGGTACCAAGGCGCGCGGCGCGCATGACATGCGCCGCGAGTACCGCATCCAGTCCGAACTCTCCGGGGTGATCCGGTACATCGCACCGATGATCGCCTTCTGCGACGACGATTCGGTCCTCGGCGCCGACTTCTACGTCATGGGTCGCATCGACGGCGTCATCCCGCGCAAGGAGTGGCCCGCCGACGTCCCGCTCGACGGCGATCAGGCACGGCAACTCTGCTTCAACTTCATCGACACGCTCGTCGAGGTGCATTCGGTCGACCCGGCGAAGACCGGTCTCGGCGACCTCGGGAAGGGACTCGGCTACGTCCGGCGCCAGGTCGACGGCTGGACCGCCCGGTTCCGCAACGCGCACACCGACGACGTGCCCGATTTCGAGGCGGCGATGGCGTGGCTGGCCGACAACCAGCCCGACGATGTGGCGAACTGCATCATCCACAACGACTTCAAGCTCGACAACGTGGTGCTCGACAAGGATGACCCGACGAAGGTCATCGGCATCCTGGACTGGGAGATGGCCACGCTGGGTGATCCGCTGATGGATGTCGCGGGGTCGATGGCGTACTGGATCCAGGCCGACGATCCCGACGACCTACAGCTCATGCGCCGCGTCCCGACGAACCTGCCGGGGATGATCACGCGTGCGGAGTTCGTCGAACGATACTGCGAGCGTATGGGTTTCGAGATGTCGGCGGAGCGGTGGCGGTGGTACGAGGCGTTCGGACTCTTCCGGGCCGTCGTCATCGCGCAACAGATCTACTACCGCTACTACCACGGGCAGACCACCAACAAGGAGTTCGAACGACTGGGTTACGCGGTGGGCATCATCGGCAAACGCCTGAACGAGATCGTCGGCGGTTGAGACGGAGCGCCGTGATCGCGTCCCACGACGGATCGTGCGCCTCGTAACCAATGCTGCGCCCGGCATGAACCCAGTGCCCCGGACCGGTGCTGCCTGCACGACCACCTCGCCCGTCGGGACCGGGAGCGAGTCCCTGGTGCCTTGAGTGGCCGCCTCCCATCGGAGATCCGCTGTCCGGTCACCGACCCAGCGGCGGTGCTCTCTCAGCGGGTGAAGCAGTCGCGATTGCAAGGCGCAATGCTGGACGCGCGTGAGGCCGAAGCGGCGTCACATTTCCGAAACACGACAACAACAGTTTCGTCATCCCGGCCCGCCACGATCTCCGTGTGATCACAAAGAGTGAAGCCCGGCAGGTGATATCACAGGGCACGGGTATTGCTGCGGCACCCACCCTCGCGGAGGGCGTGTATCAGCAGATCCGGCGCAACATCCTCGAGGGCCGAATCGCACCCGGAACGCGTGTCTCCATTCGGTCCCTCGCGGAGTCCGTCGGGGTGTCGACCATGCCGACCCGAGAAGCGCTGAAGCGCCTCGGTTTCGAGGGGCTCGTCGAGTTCGACCGACGGGCGGTCACCATCACGATGTTGTCCCCGGACGAGATCCGGGAACTGTTCACCATCAGATCGCGACTGGAGTGCCTGGCGACCGAATGGGCACTGCCCGCATTCGACGCCGAGGCGGCGGTCGCGCTGCGATCGGTGCTTGATCGCATGGCGGAGCCCGGTATCGGGCCCATCGTCTGGCGCGAGCTCAACCGCGAGTTCCACCAAACGTTCTACGCGTGCGGAACCAGTCGATATCTGCTCGAACTCATCCACAACATCTGGGACCGCATCCAGCCGTACATGGCGGTTTACGCCTCGGCTGTGCACGACTTCACCGAGGCCGACCGTCAGCATGCGCACATGTTGCAACTCATGCTCGCGGGCGACCTCGACGCACTGCTCGATGCCACCAGAGAACACCTGCACGACACCGCGGAAGCGATCATCCGCGCGCTGGACACGGGTGCCGACCACGAGGACCAGGAGAGGAACGTGAACTATGAAGAGCTCTCTGTCAGTTCATTCCACGGACTGATCGAATCCGGCGAGACCACGAGTGCGGAGGTCACCGCGTGGTACCTCCAGCGCATCGCTGAGCTCGACGACGCCGACAATCCCTCAGGGCCACAGCTCAACTCGGTGGTGACCGTCAATCCGGAAGCCATCGCGGAGGCCCGTCGGATCGATGAGAGGTATGCACGAACCGGTACCCTCGTCGGCCCGCTGCACGGCGTGCCGGTCCTGGTCAAGGATCAGGGCGAGACCAAAGGCATTCCAACGTCTTTCGGTTCCACGGCATTCGCGGATTACATTCCCGAGGTCGACGCCACCGTGGTCGATCGCCTGCGGAAGGCCGGCGCGGTGATCCTCGGCAAGACCGCGATGTGCGACTTCGCCGCGGGCTGGTTCTCGTTCTCCTCCCGCACCCAGCACACGAAGAATCCCTATGCGCTGGACCGGGAGACGGGCGGATCAAGCGCGGGCACTGCCGCCGCAGTGACCGCCAACCTTTGTTTGGTCGGCATCGGTGAGGACACGGGAGGATCGATCCGCCTACCCTCCTCGTTCACGAATCTCTTCGGCCTGCGTGTCACCACCGGACTCGTCCCACGAACCGGCTTCTCGCCGTTGCTGCATTTCCAGGACACACCTGGGCCCATGGCGCGCAACGTCGCCGACCTGGCGGCCATTCTGGACGTGATCGTCGGGTATGACCCGGCCGATGCCTACACCGCGATCGCGACCACCAGTTCGGACGTGGGTGACTACGTCGAGGCCGTCAGCGGCGTCGACGTCGACGCACTTCAGCACTTCCGAGTCGGTGTTCTTTCCGACGCCTTCGGTTCCGGCGACGATCAGGAGCGGACAAACGGAGTGGTGCGTGCGGCCCTGGACACGCTGCGCCGCCGGGGCGCGGGCGTGGTCGACGGCTTGGTCCTCGGTGACCTGCCGGCATGGGTGGCAGAGACATCGCTCTACACGATCCAGTCGAAGAGCGATCTCGAGAACTTCCTCGCCGCGAGGGATCACGGCGGGCCGTCGACAATCCGGGAGATCGTCGATGCGGGGGATTTTCACGAGCTCACCGACCTACTCGCCGACATCGCCGACGGCCCGGACGACCCCGAAGACGATCCGAACTACTTCAAGGGCCTGGCGCGCCAAGAGGAATGGCGGCGCACACTGATCGCCATGATGGCGGAGGCCGACGTCGACTTCCTCGTCTACCCGACGGTCCAGGTGCCGGCACCGACCCGAGAGGAGCTCGCGGCCAAGAGGTGGACCGCGCTCGACTTCCCGACAAACACTGTCATCGCCTCGCAGACCTCACTGCCCGCCATGAGTATTCCCGTGGGGTTCACCGACAACGGTCTGCCGGTCGGCCTCGAGGTCCTGGGGCGGCCGCTCTCCGAGCGTGCCCTCCTACGCTTCGCACGTGCCTGGGAGCTGGCCGAGTCACCCAGGCGCGCAGCTGCTCTGACGTCGGTCGCGGAGGCATGACGACGTGACCACCGTCGATCTCAACTGCGACCTCGGCGAGAGTTTCGGTGTCTACTCCTACGGGTCCGACTCCGAGATGATGCCGATGATCACCTCGGCCAACATCGCTTGCGGCGCGCACGGGGGTGACCCGGCAGTCATGCGAGGCAGTGTCGACCTCGCTCTCACCCACGGTGTGGCGATGGGAGCGCACGTCGGTCTGCCCGATCGGCTGGGTTTCGGTCGTCGAGAGATCCCGACCACCCCTCAGGAGGTATACGACCTCTGTCTGTACCAGGTGGGTGCGCTCGACGCCTTCATCCGAGTGCGGGGCGCCACGATGCAGCACGTGAAACTGCATGGCGCGCTGTACATGATGGCAAATCGCGATCGTGACCTCGCCCACGCTGTGTGTGCGGCGGTCACCGACCTCGACCCGACGCTGAAGGTCTACGCCCTTCCTCGTTCGCATCTACACGCCGCGGCCATCGAAAGCGACTTGTCAACGGTCGTCGAGGTATTCGCGGACCGCCCCTACCTGGACGACGAAGTACAGATGTATGACCGAACCGCCGAGCTCATCGGCGGACCGCAGGAGGTCATCGCCCGCACCCTGGCGCAACTGTCCGCACTCGACGGAGCCGACAGCCGAACGGTGTGCGTGCACAGCGACACCCCGAACGCCCCGTTACTCCTCTCCGAACTACGCAACGCCCTCATCGACGCGGGCTTCTCGTTTCGATCACCACAACCGAGCAACCGCCCACCCGCACCCGTGGCCGACCGGTCAGCGCAGACCCCGAGAACTCTCGAACCGGCCGTGGCGGCGTCAACGATCAACTCAGAAAGAGCCTCATGACAATTCCTGCTTCCACAAATACCGGGCGCCCGTCCGAGGGACCGTCCACCAGTACAGACCACGCCATCCATCTCGAATCCGAGTTCGAGGACGTGCCGGTCCCGGCTTCCCACCGTCGCTCCACGCTGTCGGTCTCCGCCGTCTGGTTCGGGTTCCCGATGGTGCTCACCGGTGCGATCTTCGGCGGCACCATCGCCTACGGCCTGGGATTCTGGAAGGGGTTGCTGGCGATCCTGCTCGGTAACGCAGTCCTGTTGGGTTACGTCGGCGCGCTCTCATACCTTGCGGGCCGAACCGGCAAGAATTTCGCCCTCAGCGCCGCAGAGACTTTCGGCCGCCACGGCTCGAAGATATTGACGGCTTTCCTCGCGACCGTCGTGATCGGCTGGTTCGCCTTCCAAACCGGGCTCACCGGCGCAACCCTGAATGTCTCGCTGGGCTGGAACGAGACGTTGATCGTCCTTCTGGCCGGGTTGCTCTACATCGGTGTCACGTTCGTCGGCATCCGTGCCCTGACCCTGATCGGGATGATCGCGGCACCGCTGTTCATCGCGCTCGGCGTCGTGGCGATCGTCCTGGTGACGCGCGACCACGGGTTCGGGGCCATCACCTCCTACGAGGGCGGCGCGCCGGACGCGACCGTGCTCTCGCTGGGGGCCGCGGTCACCATCGTGGTCGCCGGCTTCATCGACTCCGGCACGATGACCGCAGACTTCACCCGCTGGTCTCGTAGCGGGAAGGCCGCAGTGATCGCGACTTTCAGTGCCTTCCCCGTCGCCAACTTCATCGCGATGACGACCGGCGCACTGATCGTGGCCGCCGGCGGTGCACTCAATCCCGCGACCGACGGCGGTGACTTCCTGCCGATCCTCGTCGACCACGGCGCGGTCCTCACCGTGCTCGCAGTGATCTTCGTCTTCGTCAACCTCGGGTCGGTGTGTGCCCACTGCCTGTACAACGGCGCGGTCGGTTGGAGCCAGCTCACCGGTTCCACGATGCGCGTGCTCACGCTCATCCTCGGCGCGATAGGACTCGTCATCGCCCTGGCCGGTGTCTGGAGCCACTTCTCGACGTGGCTGAATCTCCTGGGCATCTTCGTGCCGTCGATCGGTGCTGTGCTGATCGTCGACCAGTTGGTCACCCGCCGAGCGGCCGCACGGGAAGTGACCGGACTTCGCGCGCAACCGTTCGTCGCCTGGATCATCGGCGCCGCATGCGCCTATGCCGTACACCATTGGGCTCCGCAGCTCAGCGAGGCCGTCGTCGGAATGATCTGTGCAGCAGGGGTGTACATGATTCTCGAATTCATGCCGACGAACGGCATCGGCCGCTCGGGCGCCACGTCCCCGAGTGAGGGCACGACCGAGATCGAGGTTGCCCGATGACGCTTGCCACCGACCTCACCCGGATGTCGGCCTCCGACCTGGCCGCCGCCATCCGCTCGCGATCGGTCACTGCGGTCGAGGTGACCGAAGCCGCGCTCGGTCGCGTGAACGCGCTCGATGACCACCTCCACGCCTTTGTCGAACGCACGGACGCGGCCGCTCTCGACCGGGCTGCAGCCGTCGACGAGGCCTTCGACCGTGGCGAGGACCCGGGGCCGCTTGCCGGCGTGCCGATCGCGGTGAAGGACCTCATCGCGACAGCGGGGGTCGTGACCCGCAGCGGGTCGATCGCCTACCAGGACTGGGTGCCCGACGAGGACGACATCGTCGTCGAACGCGTGAAGGCCGCCGGGGCGATCATCCTGGGCAAGACCACTGTTCCCGAATTCGGTTACAGCGGAGTCGGACACAATCCGGTTTCGCCGGCCGCGCGCAATCCGTGGAACCCGGATCTGACACCCGGCGGTTCGTCGGCGGGATCGGCGGTGGCAGTCGCGACCGGAATGGCGCCGCTCTCGCTCGGCAGCGACGGTGGCGGCTCCATCCGTATCCCGGCCTCATTGTGCGGTCTCGTCGGGTTCAAAGCCTCCATGGGGCGCGTCCCGTTGTACCCCGGCTGCCGCGACGAACGATTCCCCGGGGTATCGAGCTGGGAGACACTCGAACACATCGGTCCGATCACGCGGACGACCGCCGACGCGGCGCTGCTGATGTCGGTCATCGCAGGTCCGGACGCGCGTGATCGCCACTCCCTGCCCGCAGGTGATGTCGACTGGCTCGACTGCGTGTCCGAGGAATCGGTCGCCACCGCTGTCGAAGGTAAGACCATCGGCTACACCGCCGACTTCGGTCTGTTCCCCGTGGATCCCCGCGTCCGTGACGTCGTGGGGCGCGCCGTCGGTGTCTTCGCGGACCTGGGGGCGCGAGTCATCGAACTCGACCCGGCCCTCGACGACCCGACACCGCACTTCTGGCCTCTGGTCATGGCCGATTCCGACCTCGCCGGGATGCGGCAGATGGTCGCCGACCACGGCGGTCAGATGTCGCCTCACCTCGTCGAACTCCTCACCCGTCCGTGGTCGGCCGAGGAGCTGACCACCGCGCAGATGGGGCGCAAACGACTCGTCAACCAGATGTGGAAGCTCATGCAGGGCATCGACTTGCTGGTGACTCCGACCCTCTCGGTGCCTGCCTTCCCGATCGGCATGCAGGGGCCCGAAGTCATCGACGGTCAGATGGTCAGCGCGGGAAGTTGGATGGCCTTCCTCGGCATGTTCAACATGACCGGACAGCCGGCGGTGTCCGTGCCGGCCGGAGTCACGGACGACGGCTTGCCGATCGGCATGCAGATCGTCGGACCGCACCTCGACGACGGAACGACCCTGCGAGCTGCTGCTGCCTTCGAGGCAGCGCGCCCTTGGGCGCACCGGTGGCCCGACCCGGCCCCCGCGGCGGCGAATGAGGTCACATCATGAGCGGACTCGACGGGCTGAATCCGTCACCGGGTGCACTCGTCCTCGGGCTCGTGCAAGCGCGTGTCCCGACGATCCGTGAGCCGGGCGATCTGAAGGAGACCGCCGAACGCCTGGCCGGTATGGTCCGCAACGCAAAGAAGGGCATGCCCTCGATCGATCTCGTCGTGATGCCGGAGTACAGCATCAACGGTCTCGATCCTGACACATGGCTCGACGACACCCTGTTGTGCGACCGGGACGGTCCGGAGATGTCGCTGCTGGCGGACGCCTGTCGTGAAGCCGGGGTCTGGGGTTGCTTCTCGATCATGGAGCGCAACCCTGCAGGGGCACCCTGGAATTCCGGGATCATCATCGACGACCAGGGTTGCGAGCGTCTCTACTACCGCAAGATGCATCCCTGGGTGCCTGCCGAACCGTGGGCTCCGGGCGACCTCGGCATCCCGGTCTGCGACGGTCCGTCCGGCTCGCGGCTCGCGCTGATCATCTGCCATGACGGGATGTTCCCGGAGATGGCGCGAGAGGCCGCGTACAAGGGCGCCAACGTGATCCTGCGGACGGCCGGATACACGTATCCGATCCAGCAATCATGGCGAATCACCAACCAGACCAACGCCTTTCATAACCTCGCGTACACCGCTTCGGTTGCGCTCGCGGGCCCTGACCAGAACAACATCTGGTCACAAGGAGAGGCGATGGTCTGCGATGTGGACGGGACGGTCCTCGTCTCCGGCGACGGAACTCCGGACCGGGTCGTCACCGCCGAGGTGGTGCCTTCGCGGGCGGACGACGCTCGTCGAACCTGGGGGGTGGAGAACAACATCTACCAACTGGGCCATCGCGGCTACACCGCCGTCGCCGGCGGCGCATCGGACTGCCCGTACACCTTCATGCGCGACCTGGTCGCGGGTGAGTATCGGGTGCCCTGGGAAAGCGAGGTCGCCCACGTGGACGGGAAGGCGGCGGGATGGGGCGCACCGGACACGGTGCGAGCCAGGTAACAGTCGCTACCCGGGGCGGTGAAGCGAAGTGTGATGTGACTCCAGCGGGCCGCCGGGCCTCACACCGGGCACTTCGGTGCGAACGACTCCAGCTGGATCGAGTGGTACGTCTGTGCCAGCCGTTCGCGACGGTACTCGTGATACGCCATGGGCGTGAGCACGATTCGGCGGGGGAGCCGGCGCCACGCGGTCTGCAGCAGACGCTGGTAGATCCGGAACTCCCACTGCTCACGTCGCCCGAAGCGAACCGACGTCAGCTCCCGGACGCCGGGATGCATGACGCTGAACGAGCAGACCTTGACGACGTGGCCGGCCAGCGGGCGGATGACCAGCCAAGGCGGCGTGAGGGCGATGCGCACAAGTGGCGGCAGGCCGATCGTCGGGAGGGGGAGACGTGTCAGTTGGTCGGTGACGGCGTCGAGGAACGGATTGGGCTGCAGACGTTCGTCGACCACGCTGTCGTACCAGCGGCGCGCATCGGCCAGCGTGGGCGGGAGCTGGGCCGATTTCCCCGGCAGCGAGAGGATGCCCGGCCGTTCGAGGGCGACCGCGTACGCGAGTTCCTCCTCCTCCGGCGAGAGCTCGATGCCGGTACACGCGGTGAACGTGTTGAGGTAGCCCATGATCGCGCTCATCGCGATCCAGTTCCACAGCGTGGGATCGAGTGCGCTGTACCGGGTTTCGGCGAAGTCGTCGCGTCCGGTGCCGCGGACCTCACGGTGCAGGAACTTCAACCGATCGGCGAACGTGTGGCGGGTCCGCTCGTCGCCCCAGAGCACGAGCTGCTCGGCGCTGAAGCTGCGGAGCCCACGGTCGACGAAGTTCTCGGCGAAGCGGCCGGTGCGGTCGACGGCCGCCGCCACCGGGACCAGCGCCACCTGGTCGAAGAACGAGGCGCCGAAGAAGCCGAACAGGACGCTGCCCAGATGCCACCGGAACTGCTCGACGGCGGGAGGCAGGTCGGCGAGGTCGACGGTGGGCGTCGGAGTGTCGGCGATGGACGCGTCCGGGTTCTCGGTGACGGTCATGAAACTCCAATGTTAGTGGTTCGGCCGAACACTAACATTGCAATGATGGCGGTGTGAAGACGCCGAGCGCGTCCCGGGCCGAGCGGACGGGGCAGAAGATCCTCGATGCGGCGATGTCGTCGTTGCTCGCGAAGGGGCTCAAGCGGACCTCGATCGAGGCGATCGCCGCGCTGGCCGGCGTGTCCCACATGACCGTCTACCGCCGCTGGCCGCACAAGGAGGATCTGTTCTCCGACCTGCTCTCGCGTGAGGCCGACCAGCTGTTCGCGCACGTCGACCGGGAGCTCGCGGGAACAGGCGATCCGCAGGCGCGGCTCATCGAGGGGTTCGCGGCGATCTTCTGGTCGTTCTACGACCACCCGCTACTGGCCCGCGAGTACGCCGCCGACCCGGCGACGACGCTGCGGGTGCTGACGGTGTCGTCGGCGCCGGTCTTCGATCGTGCCGTCGACTATCTGGCCGCCCGGGTGGCTGGTCTGATGACCGACGCCCCGATGGGTGACGACGAGGCGCGGCGGGTCGCCGAGGTCATGGTTCGCATCACACATTCGCTGCTGCTGACCACGCTCGAGACACGTCCGTTCACGACCCGCGACGAGGTGGCCGCGTGGGGACGCGAACACGTCGGGTGGATTCTCTTCTCGGCGGAGTGACGCTTTCGCCGGCCCGTTCTAGTCCAGGCCCTCCTGCGCGCCGCGGGCGCCTCGGCGGACGCCGGCCCGCTGGACCAGCACGATCGTGGTGCCGAGAAGGCCGACGCCGAGCCCGACGAGACAGATCCGGAGTGCGTTGCCGCCGCCCACATCGTTGACCGCGACGACCACCGTCGCCACCAGCCAGGCCACCATCCCGACCACGATCACCGGCTCGGGAGCACGCAGCACGCGCGGTAGTTCGGGGACGTCGACTGTATCGGCCATGAGACAAAGGGTAGCTTTCCACAGGTGCCCAAAGATGTCCCGAGTGAGGCCCGCGACCTGACACCCGCCGACACCTCGACCGCGGAGGCGACCGAAGCGGCCGACGCAGGTGTTGCCGGCCCGGCAACGGTCGACACCGGCCCCGCGACCACCGCAGGCCCTGCGTCCACGACGCCCAACGGTCGACTCGACCGTTTTTTCAAGATCTCCGAGCGCGGATCGACGATCAACCGCGAGTTCCGCGGCGGCCTGGTCACGTTCTTCACGATGGCCTACATCGTGGTGCTCAACCCGATCATCATCGGCGGCATCCCCGGCGGCGACAAGAACGCCGACGTGCTCGGCAACGTGCTGCCGCTGGCGCAGGTCGCCGCGGTCACCGCACTGGTCGCGGGCGTGATGTCGATCCTGTTCGGTCTCGTCGCCAACTATCCGTTCGCGATCGCCGCCGGTCTCGGGATCAACAGTCTTCTCGCAGTCTCGATCGCGCCCGAGGTGACGTGGCCGGAGGCGATGGGTCTCGTCGTGGTCGACGGCATCATCATCGTGCTGCTGGCGGTGACGGGATTCCGCACGGCGGTGTTCAACGCGGTGCCGACCGAGCTCAAGGCGGCCATCGCCGCCGGCATCGGCGCGTTCATCGCGTTCATCGGCTTCGTCGACGCCGGCTTCGTCAAACGCATCCCGGACGCCGCAGGAACCACGGTTCCGGTCCAGCTGGGCAGCGACAACTCGATCGCCACCATCCCGACGCTGATCTTCGCCCTCGGCGTCCTGATCATGGGTGTCCTGGTGGTACGGAAGGTCCCGGGCGGTCTGCTGATCGGGATCGCGATCACCACCGTCCTGTCGGTCGTGCTCGAGCGCATCTTCGACTACGGCTCCAGCATGGACAACCCGTCGGGCTGGGGCCTCACCGTGCCCGACATCCCCACCGCGCTGGGCGGATTGCCCGACCTCAGCCTCGTCGGAGATGTCGACCTGTTCGGCGCGTTCACCCGCATCGGTGTGCTGGCCGCGTCGGTGTTCGTGTTCGCTCTCGTCCTGTCCAACTTCTTCGATGCGATGGGGACGATGACCGGCCTCGGCAAGGAGGCCGGGCTGGCCGACGAGAAGGGCAACCTCCCCGGCATCGGCCGTGCGCTGGTGGTCGAGGGGACCGGCGCCATCGCCGGCGGTGCCGCGTCGGCGTCGTCGAACACGGTCTTCGTCGAATCGGCCTCGGGTATCGCCGAGGGCGCGCGGACGGGTCTGGCGAACGTCGTCACCGGCGTGCTGTTCCTGGTCGCCATGTTCCTGACCCCGATCTACGAGGTGATCCCGCTCGAGGCGATCGCACCGGCTCTCGTGGTGGTGGGTGCGATGATGATCGGGCAGTTGACGGCAGTCGACTTCCGTCGTTTCGACTTCGCGCTGCCGGCCTTCCTGACCGTGGTGACGATGCCCTTCACGTACTCCATCGCGAACGGAATCGGTATCGGCTTCATCAGCTGGGTCGTGATGGCCACCGCCTCCGGCAAGGCACGCTCGGTCCATCCGCTGCTGTGGCTGGTGGCCGCGGTCTTCGTCGCCTACTTCGCTCGTGGACCGATCTCCGACCTCATCAGCTAACGCCTGCAGTCAAAATTTGCGACCGGTTTGTCATCCACCCGGGTCAATTTGCTTTGCTTAGGGATCTGGGCGTCGATACCTGCCCTACTCTGGGGTAATGCATTCACCGTATGGTGACGGAAGTCTATCCGGCGACCTGTCGCTCGCCGTTGTACGTCTCGCGCGACGCCTGAGGGGGCGGCGCGAGAACAAGCTGGTCTCACTGACGCAGCTCTCCGCCCTCTACACGTTGCACCACGAAGGTCCGATGACCCCTGGTGCTCTCGCCGCGGCTGAGAGGGTGCGCCCCCCGTCGATGACGAGGGTGATCGCGTCGCTGTCGGATCTGGGCATGATCAAGCGCGAACCTCATCCGACCGACGGGCGTCAGGCCATCGTGACCCTCTCGCAGGACGGGGTGGAGGTCATCAAGGAAGAGCTGGCGGCCCGCGAGAATTGGCTGAGCGACCGGCTGCGCGAACTGTCGCCGGACGAACGGGACGCCCTGCGCGAGGGCGTGATCATCTTCAACAAGATCCTCGGTAAGCCGGACACCGACGTGCAGCACACCCGGGCGGTCTGACGCGGTCGTTCCCCGCCCCGGAATGAGTCCCGGAGCTTGCGGAGGGACGTTTCTTTGCTCCCTGAGGAGTCCCGGAGCTTGCGGAGGGACGTCTCGAAGGGTCAGAAGAACGTGCCGGAGTACGGTGCGCGATCGGTGGTGAAGGCCTGGTCCAGAGCTCGAAGCGTTGTCGGGGAGTCGACGCTGAGCCGGCCGGCCGCCGCGAAGGCCGACGGTCGTGTGCCGCCGAGATAGATGCTCGACAGTACCGAGGTGTCCATCTTCACTGTGGGCGTTGCGGTTTCGGCCGCCGGCGCGACGATCGCGTCGCCGCCGCGCGCGGACATCGTGAAAACCCCTCCGTGACCACGGAACTCGTCGGTGACCTCGACGACGGCATCGAGGTCGGCGGCGTACTTCCGTGATCCCAACGCGGCCGGGATGTCGAGGATGCGTAGCCACATCTCGTCGCGCAGGCCGGTGATCGACACATCTCGCGCGTTGATCAGCTTGTGGCGCAACGGGTCGTCGACCGGGATGGTCGCGGTCAGTGACGGGATCAGGTCGAGGTTGGTCAGCACCCGCCACAGGTCGGAGTGGGCGTCGTCGGTGACGGCGAAGACCTCGTTCACCTCGCCCCGCACGCCGCCGTTCTCGTTCTTGTAGATGCGGTAACTGGCGTAGCCGTCGTCGTGCAGCAGGTAATGCAGTCCGCTCGCGGGCAGCGGACGCTCCGACGGCCGGTCGGCGAGGATCGGCGCCCACCAGGCGGGGGTGCGGGTGAGCGCACCGGGAGTGGTGAGCGTCCAGCGTGCGTGGAGATCGGGGACGGCCGCGGCGACCTCGGCGGCGTCCGCGAACCGCACGGTCGCGTCCTTCGGCTGGTCGCCGCGGAGCGGAGCCTGGCCGGGCGTGATCGACACGGTGTTGGAGAAGCAGGCCGGACCGAACCCGAAGCGCTCGTAGATGGTGCCCTCGCTCGCGGTCAGGATCGCGAACGTGTAGTTCTCGGCCTCCCACTGCTCGAAGAGCTCGGTCAGCATCGTGCGCAGAATTCCACGACGACGATGCGTCGATGCCACGGAGACCCACGACAGGCCGACGGTGTCGGCGACACCCGCGCCCGGCAGCGACATCGACATCCGGTAGAACATCGACACCCCGACAAGGGGCTTCGACGGCAGGCCGGTGTCGCGTACCAGGACGATGTCGTCGTCGGCGACCTTGCCGCGAAGGTCGGCGCGTTCGTCGTCGGGCAGCGGATTGCGCATCGCGAATGCGCGGGCATCCGTGGTGATGATGTCGTCCCAGTCGGCGTCGGTGGCGCGCTTGAGGGACAGACGTGACTGAGGTGTCGAGCCGCTGTTGGTCACGACTTCAACGTTTTCACATCACTGCGACTCGGGCACTCATTGGGTTCTGTACCGGGTGTCGCAGGTCACGGCGGTGGCGGGTGGCACACTGTTGCGGTGCCCGGGCTCGCAGTGGAAGTGATCGACATCGACGACCCGCAGGATCCCCGGGTCGAGGACTTTCGGGACCTCAACTCGGTGGACCGTCGACCCGACCTTCCGGTTCTGCCCGGCGGCCGGCCGGGACGCGGCCTGGTGATCGCGGAGGGCGTGCTCGTCGCGCAGCGCATGATCGCCTCGCGGTTCTCCGCCCACGCCTTCCTCGGCGTCGACAAACGCCTCGAGGAACTCGACGACGATCTGCGCGACCCGTCGCTGTCGGGAGTCCCGTTCTTCCGGGCGTCGGCCGAGGTGATGGCCGAGATCGTCGGTTTCCACCTCAACCGCGGCGTGCTCGCCGTCGCGCGACGCCCCGAGGTGTTGTCGGTGCCCGACATCCTGGAGACCGCGCGCACCGTCGCGATCCTCGAAGGCGTCAACGACCACGAGAACATCGGCTCGATCTTCCGCAACGCCGCCGGCCTCGGTGTGGATGCCGTCCTGTTCGGTCAGGGCTGCGCCGACCCGCTGTACCGGCGCTGCGTGCGCGTCTCGATGGGTCACGCGCTGCTGGTGCCCTTCGCGAAGTTCGACGAGTGGCCGCGCGGACTCGACGAACTGCGTTCGCGCGACTTCCGTCTCGTCTCGATGACCCCCGATCCCGACGCCGTCACGCTCGCCGAGGCGGTCGATGCCGAGAAGGTCGGTTTCCTCGTGGGCGCCGAGGGGCCAGGGCTCACCGCGTCGGCGATGGCGGCGACGGACGTGAAGGCCCGCATCCCGATGAGTCGCGGAACCGATTCGCTCAACGTCGCGACAGCCGCGGCCGTTGCGTTCTACGAACGCGTCCGGTCGGGCACGATGGGGGAGTGAACACCCCCGAACCGTTCGATCGGGCCGCGGAGCCCACGCCCTGGGCGCTCGGGATCATCGTGTCCGCGGTGTGTGCGCTCTTCGGTGCCTTCGTGCTCGTCGGGATCTACGAACTCATCGGCGGCATCCTCGAGTTCCTCGGCATCGCGGCGGTGCTGATCGTCGCCGGCGGCCTCGGCTGGACCCTCTGGGAGTTCCGCTACCGCCAGGTGTGGCGCTGGATCGTGTGGGGCCTGCTCATCGGCTTCCTCGCCGGGATCACATCGTCGGTCGCGTTGCTGATCATGGGGCGCTGACCGGTTCTGCTCCGTGAGTAGCGAGCTTGCGAGCGTCGTTCTGCTCCCTGAGTAGCGAGCTTGCGAGCGTCGTTCTGCTCCCTGAGTGGCGAGCTTGCGAGCGTATCGAAGGGACGGCAGCACCACGCCGCCCATTACCAGACGCCACCGACAATCCCCGCGATCGATCGATGTTCGATACGCGTTGCGCGGCAATGGGATTGCGAGTACAGTCGAACATACATTCGAACACGGCATCGGGGGGTGACCGTCTTGACCGAAATCTCGCAGACCGACGTCGGGCCGTCGACCCGCCCCTCCGAGCTCGTGCAGGAACTGCACCGGATCACCACCGAACTCCAGGCCGTCGATCTGACGCAGTGCTCCGATGCCGAACTCATCGACGTCGCCGCCGGAACCGAACG
>NZ_BACI01000109.1 GCF_000225505.1 Gordonia alkanivorans NBRC 16433
CCGAGTACGCCGGGGGGGCGCGCATCTTCCTCAAGCGCGAGGATCTCAACCACACCGGCTCGCACAAGATCAACAACGTTCTCGGACAGGCGCTTCTGGCCCAGCGGATGGGCAAGAACCGCATCATCGCCGAGACCGGCGCCGGCCAGCACGGCGTGGCCACCGCCACCGCATGTGCGCTCCTGGGCCTCGAGTGCGTGATCTACATGGGTCGCGTCGACACCGACCGACAGGCGCTCAACGTCGCCCGGATGCGTCTGCTCGGCGCCGAGGTCATCGCCGTCGACAACGGTTCGGCCACGCTGAAGGATGCCATCAACGAGGCCATGCGTGACTGGGTCACCAACGCGCACAACACCTATTACTGCTTCGGCACCGCCGCCGGCCCGCACCCGTTCCCGGTGATGGTCCGTGATCTCCAGCGCGTCGTCGGTCTGGAGGCACGTGCCCAGATCCTCGACAAGGCCGGACGCCTTCCCGACGCCGTGACCGCCTGTGTGGGCGGTGGGTCCAACGCCATCGGTATCTTTCATCCGTTCATCGACGACTCCGACGTTCGTCTCGTCGGTTTCGAGGCGGCCGGTGACGGCGTCGAGACCGGCCGTCACGCAGCGACTTTCACCGGCGGGACGCCGGGTGCATTCCAGGGTGCGTACTCGTACCTGCTGCAGGACGAAGACGGGCAGACGACCGAATCCCACTCGATCTCCGCAGGTCTCGACTATCCGGGCGTGGGCCCCGAGCACGCCTACCTCAAGGACACCGGCCGGGCCGAATACCGACCGATCACCGACACCGAGGCGATGAACGCGCTCGCGCTGCTGAGCCGCCGCGAGGGGATCATTCCCGCCATCGAGTCCGCGCACGCGGTCGCCGGCGCACTCGAGCTCGGCAAGGAACTCGGCGAGGGCGCGATCATCGTCGTGAGCCTCTCCGGTCGCGGCGACAAGGACGTCGACACCGCCGCGCGCTGGTTCGGCCTCTTCGACCCGCCGCCGTCGCAGGACGAGGCAAAGGCCACCAGCGGACAGCCGGGAGAGCGGGCATGAGCGCAAACACGATCTCTTCGAAGACCGGACCCGTCTTCGCGAAGTGCCGGGAGGAGAACCGCAGCGCACTCATCGGATATCTCCCCGTGGGGTATCCGACGCTGGAGGGTTCACTGACCTCGTTCCGGACAATGGTCGACGCCGGTTGCGACATCATCGAGGTGGGCGTGCCCTACTCCGACCCGGTGATGGACGGTCCGACGATCCAGGAGGCCGCCGATCTCGCCCTCACCAACGGGGTGCGGGTGCGCGACGTGTTCACCGCGGTCGAGGCGATCAGCTCGGCCGGTGGCACCGCGGTCGTCATGAGCTACTGGAACCCGGTGCTGCAGTACGGCGTCGAGAACTTCGCGCGAGACCTCGCCGACGCGGGCGGCGCCGGGCTCATCACGCCGAACCTGATTCCCGAAGAGGGCGCCCAGTGGCACGCCGCCTCCGATCAGTATGGCCTCGACCGCATCTACCTCGTCGCGCCGTCGTCGACCAACGAGCGCATCGCGCTGACCGTCGACGCGTCCCGTGGATTCGTCTATGCGGCATCCACCATGGGCGTCACCGGAGCACGCGACGCGGTGTCGGACATGGCTCCCGAGCTGTGTGCACGCGTCCGCGAGTACTCCGACATCCCCATCGGCGTCGGACTCGGTGTCCGCAACCGTGAGCAGGCCGCCCAGATCGCGTCCTACTCCGACGGCGTCATCGTCGGCTCGGCGCTGGTGACTGCCGCCAAGGCCGGCCAGGACCGCCTGGCCTCCCTCGTCGGCGAACTCGCCGAGGGCGTGCGTTCGCGTCACGCGGCTGTCTGACCCGCTGGTCGAGTAGGGCCGAGAGGCTGCCCGAGGTCTGTATCCGGGCCACGCGGCAACCGCACCGCACGGGCACACGTGTCCGGTCGGTTAGGGTTGCATCGTGAACGCGCCGACCACGACGATGCTCGCCTACATCCCCAGTCCGCCTCAGGGTGTGTGGGATCTCGGACCGTTCCCGCTGCGCGCGTACGCCCTGTGCATCATCGCGGGGATCATCGTCGCGGTCTGGTGGGGCAATCGCCGGTGGGTCGCACGTGGGGGACAGGAAGGCGAGGTCCTCGACGTCGCGATCTGGGCCGTTCCGTTCGGTCTCCTCGGCGGGCGTCTCTATCACCTGATCACCGACTGGAAGACCTATTTCGGTGCCGACGCCCCCAAGGAGCCGCTCGACGCCCTGCGGATCTGGGACGGTGGTCTCGGAATCTGGGGCGCGGTCGCGCTCGGTGCGGTCGGTGCCTGGATCGGCGCCCGACGCCGCGGCATCCGACTGCCCGCTTTCGGCGATGCGATCGCCCCGCCGATCCTGTTGGCCCAGGCCATCGGTCGGCTCGGCAACTACTTCAACCAGGAGCTGTACGGCCGTGAGACAACACTGCCGTGGGGTCTGGAGATCTACGAGCGCGTCAACAAGGCCGGTTACGCCGACGCGGGCCTGATAGACGGCAAGTCCAACGGCGTCGTGGTCGCCGTCGTCCAGCCGACGTTCCTCTACGAACTGCTGTGGAACGTCCTGATCGTGGTCCTCCTGGTGGTCATCGACCGCAAGTTCCGCATCGGTCACGGTCGCCTGTTCGCGCTGTACATCGCCGGCTACTGCCTCGGCCGGTTCTTCATCGAGATGCTGCGCGACGACCGTGCCGCCGTCGCCAACGACATCGCCGGTATCCGCCCGAACCTCTTCACCGCGGCCCTCGTGTTCGTGTGCGCGATCGTCTACTTCGTCGTCGCACCCAAGGGTCGCGAACAGGGGCTGGAGATGTACCACCCCGAACGTGCCGCCGAACTCGAGGAACAGGGCGTCGCCGGATACGTGGACGACTGGTACGACGAGGACTTCGACGAACTCGACGCCGCCGAAGGACAGGAACCGCCGGCCGAGGTGGACACACTGGACGCACTCGACGCCGAGGCCGACAAGGTGGAGACCACCCGTGTCGCCGCCGAACCTGCCGCAGCGGCGAAGGTCTCGGATGATGAACCCGCTGCCGAGCCGGTGGTCGACGAAACCGCGGCGGGGGAGACCGAGACCGAGGAACCCGTCACCGAGGAAGCCGAAGCAGCCACTGGCGCAGTTGAGACTGAGGCAGTGGATTCTGACGCGGGGGAGTCTGGCGCACCTGAGTCCGCAGACGCTGGGGTCGCGGAACCCGAGGTCGCTGAACCCGAGGTCGCGGAACCCGAGGCGGAGGATGACGCAACCACCGACGTAGAGGCAACAGACACCGAGGCCGTAGACGCAGCGACGGCCAATGCAGCCGAAGACGATGAGGCCGACAGCGTCGTCGAGAACGAGGACCCGGCAAGCCAGGTCGTCGAATCCGAGGACGCGGCAACCGGCGTCGCGGAATCTGAGGCACAAGCGACCGGCGTCGTCGAATCCGACCCGGAATCCTCTGCCGTCGAAACCGATGCCCCTGCAGCTGGCGACGCTGAGTCTTCGGCAGCCGACTCTGCCGACGTGCAGGCCACCGACGCCGGACAGGCCGATGCCTCGAGCAGCCTCCGCCGCCGGGTCGCCTCTCGATTCGGTCGCCGCCGCCGGCCCTGACCCTCGGCCGCCCCTGCCAGGAGGTAAACGCGAAAACCGCCTGCTGAAAACCACCCTCCAGAAGGCAACCGCTGACGATATGTAGCCGGCACGTCCACACCGGGTCGAGTCCAGGGGCGGTTCTCGGTCGCGAGGATCACAGCCTTCGAGCACACGCGTGCTCGGTGGTGTTCGGATACGATCGAACTTCATGACGCGCGATCTCCGACCGCCCGGTTCGACTCAGCCCGGTACCGATCTCGGCACGGTCACTCGCTCGCCGCGCAATACTCCTCGGGCCAGTGCTGTCCCAGTGGACACTCAGCAGCGATCCGTTCCGGATCGAGTGGAGGTAGTGATGCTGTTTTCCGCGCTCCCGGCCAAGCAGGGCCTGTACGACCCGGAGGCCGAGGTCGACTCGTGCGGCGTCGCGATGGTCACCGACATCCACGGTCGCCGATCGCATTCGATCGTCGCCGACGGGCTCCTGGCGCTGGAAAATCTCGAGCACCGCGGGGCTGCCGGAGCCGAGACCAACAGCGGTGACGGCGCAGGCATCCTGATCCAGCTGCCGGACGAATTGTTGCGTGCCACCGTCGATTTCGAACTTCCGGAGCCGGCCGCCGACGGCTCGCACACCTATGCCGCGGGTACCTGCTTCCTGCCGATGGACGAGGAACTGCGCCGGCAGGCCATCGCGCGGGTGGAGGCGCTCGCCGCCGACGAGGGCATCACGATCCTCGGCTGGCGTGACGTCCCGGTCGACCACGAGCACGCCGACATCGGTGGCACCGCCGTGGCCTGCATGCCGTACATGATGCAGCTGTTCGTCACCGTCGACCCCGAGCCGGGTGCCGAGCGCATCGGCGGCGTCGCCGTCGACCGCTTCATCTATCCGTTCCGCAAGCAGGCCGAGCGCGTCACCCCGGAGATCGAGGAGGCGGGCACCGGCCTGTACTTCCCGTCGCTGTCGAGCCGCACCATGGTCTACAAGGGCATGCTCACCACGATGCAGCTGCCGCTCTACTACGCGGACCTGCGCGACGACCGGTGCCAGAGCGCCATCGCGATCGTCCATTCGCGGTTCTCGACCAACACCTTCCCGTCGTGGCCGCTCGCGCATCCGTTCCGGTTCGTCGCCCACAACGGCGAGATCAACACGGTTCGCGGCAATCGGAACCGCATGCGCGCCCGGGAGGCGCTGCTCGACACCGACCTCATACCCGGCGACCTCAAGCGTGCCTTCCCCATCTGCACCCCCGAGGCCTCGGACTCGGCGTCGCTCGACGAGGTGCTCGAACTCCTGCATCTCGGCGGCCGGAGCGTGCCCCACGCGGTCATGATGATGGTTCCCGAGGCGTGGGAGAACGTCCCCGACATGGACCCGAAGCGGCGCGCGTTCCTGCAGTTCAACGCGTCGCTGATGGAGGCCTGGGACGGTCCGGCGTGCGTCACCTTCACCGACGGCACCGTCGTCGGCGCGGTCCTCGACCGCAACGGCCTGCGTCCCGGACGCTGGTGGCAGACCCGCGACGGCCGGATCATCCTCGCCTCGGAGGCGGGCGTTCTCGACGTCCCGGTCGACGACATCATCAGCAAGGGGCGCCTCGAGCCGGGCCGCATGTTCCTCGTCGACACCACCGCGGGCCGGATCATCCCGGACGAGGAGATCAAGGGCGAACTGATGCACGCCGAGGCGTACGACGAGTGGTTGCACGCCGGGCTCCTCGACATCGCCACGCTGCCCGAACGCCCGGTCTTCCAGCCGAACCACGACACCGTCGTACGCCGGCAGCAGTCCTTCGGATACTCCGAGGAAGACCTGCGGGTGCTGCTCACCCCGATGGCCGCCTCGGGATACGAACCACTGGGTTCGATGGGCACCGACACCCCGATCGCGGTGCTGTCGCGGCGTTCCCGCCTGCTCTACGACTACTTCGTGGAACTGTTCGCGCAGGTCACCAACCCGCCGTTGGACGCCATCCGCGAGGAGATCGTCACCTCGATGGGCCGTGTGATGGGTCCGGAGCAGAACCTGCTCGACCCCACCGCCGCGTCGTGCCGCCAGATCATGCTGCACTGGCCGGTCCTCGACAACGCCGACCTCGCCAAGCTCGTCCACATCAACGACGACGGTGATCACCCGGGCCTGTCGGCCAAGGTGCTGCGTGCGCTGTACGAGGTGGACGACGGTGGAGAAGGTCTCCGGGTCGCCCTCGAGGACCTGCGCCGGCGGGCGAGCCAGGCGATCGCCGAGGGCCACACCACCCTCGTCATCTCCGACCGTCTCACCGACAAAGACCATGCACCGATCCCGTCGCTGCTGGCCATCTCGGCCGTCCACCATCACCTGGTGCGCACCAAGGAGCGCACCCGGGTCGCGCTCGTCGTCGAATCCGGCGACGCCCGCGAGGTCCACCACATCGCGACGCTCATCGGTTTCGGTGCGGCCGCGGTCAACCCGTATCTGGCACTGGAGACGATCGAGGACCTCATCGCCGAGGGCGAGTTGACCGGTGTCACCCCGTCGAAGGCCATCCGCAACTACCTCGAGGCGCTCGGCAAGGGCGTGCTGAAGGTGATGAGCAAGATGGGCATTTCGACCATCAGCTCCTACACCGCCGCACAGGCTTTCGAGGCCGTGGGGTTGTCGTCGGAGGTGGTGCGCGAGTACTTCACCCGCACGGTGTCGCGGATCGAGGGCGTCGGTCTCGACGAACTGGCCGAGGAAGTCCGCATCAGGCATCACCGCGCGTTTCCCGAGAACCCGACCGAGCAGGTCTACCGTCGTCTCGAGGTCGGTGGCGAGTACCAGTACCGCCGGGAAGGCGAGCTGCACCTGTTCACCCCGGAGACGATCTTCCTGCTGCAGCACGCCACCAAGAGCGGGCGGTCGGAGATCTTCCAGAAGTACTCCGACGAGGTCGACCGGCTGTCCCGCAAGGGCGGCACGCTCCGCGGCCTCTTCGAGTTCGATCTCGATGCGCGCGAACCGATCCCGATCGCGGAGGTGGAACCGGTCGAGGAGATCATGAAGCGCTTCAACACCGGCGCCATGAGCTACGGCTCGATCTCCGCGGAAGCCCACGAGACCATCGCGATGGCGATGAACAAGATCGGCGGCCGGTCGAACTCGGGGGAGGGCGGCGAGGACGTCGACCGTCTCTACGACCCGGAACGACGCAGCGCGGTCAAGCAGGTCGCGTCCGGCCGTTTCGGTGTCACCAGCGACTACCTGATCAACGCCACCGATATCCAGATCAAGATGGCGCAGGGTGCGAAACCCGGTGAGGGTGGCCAGCTTCCGGCGTACAAGGTGTACCCGTGGATAGCCAAGACCCGGCATTCGACGCCCGGCGTCGCGCTGATCTCACCGCCGCCGCACCACGACATCTACTCGATCGAGGACCTCGCCCAGCTGATCCACGATCTGAAGAACGCCAACTCCCAGGCCCGTATCCACGTCAAGCTGGTCAGCGCGGTCGGCGTGGGCACGGTCGCGACCGGCGTCTCCAAGGCACATGCCGACGTCGTGCTCATCTCCGGCCACGACGGCGGTACCGGCGCCTCGCCGCTCACCTCGCTCAAGCATGCGGGCACTCCCTGGGAGATCGGCCTGGCCGACGCCCAGCAGACGCTCATGCTCAACGGTCTGCGCGACCGCATCACCGTGCAGTGCGACGGTGCGCTGCGCACCGGACGCGACGTCATCATGGCCGCCCTCCTCGGCGCCGAGGAATACGGCTTCTCCACCGCGCCGCTCATCGTGGCCGGATGCATCATGATGCGTGTGTGTCACCTCGACACCTGCCCGGTCGGCGTGGCGACCCAGAACCCGCAGCTCCGTTCCCGTTTCACCGGCCAGGTGGACCACCTGGTCAACTTCTTCCGGTTCATCGCCGAGGACGTGCGGAAGTACCTGGCGCAGCTGGGTTACCGCACCCTCGATGAGGCGATCGGTCAGTCTCAGCGACTGCACACCGATTCCGCTGTCGCACACTGGAAGTCGAAGGGTCTTGATCTGTCGCCGATCTTCCGCAAGGTCGAGGGCAAGGGGCCGAGCCGGCGGGTGCGGGAGCAGTACCACGCACTCGACCGCGCGCTCGACCAGACGCTCATCCAGCTCGCCGAAGGGGCGCTGGAGGACGCCCACCCGGTGACGCTCGAACTGCCGGTGCGCAACGTGAACCGGACCGTCGGCACGTTGCTCGGCGCCGAGGTCACCCGTCGCTTCGGCGCCGAGGGCCTGGCCGAGGACACGATCGTGGTGAAACTGGAGGGTTCGGCCGGGCAGTCGCTCGGCGCGTTCCTGCCGCCGGGCGTGACGATCCGGCTCAGCGGCGACACCAACGACTACGTCGGCAAGGGGCTGTGCGGCGGCAAGATCGTCGTCGCCCCGCATCCCGACTCGTGGTTCGTCGCCGAGGACCAGGTCATCGCAGGCAACACCATCCTCTACGGCGCGACGTCGGGCGAGGTGTACCTGCGCGGGCGCGTGGGTGAGCGCTTCTCGGTGCGGAACTCGGGTGCGACCGCGGTCGTCGAAGGAGTGGGCGACCATGCCTGCGAGTACATGACCGGCGGGCGCGTGGTGATTCTCGGACCGACCGGACGCAACCTCGCGGCAGGTATGTCGGGTGGCATCGCCTTCGTGCACGACCTCGACCGCGACAAGGTCAACATGGCGATGGTCAAACTGATGCGCCCCGACCCCGACGACCTGGCCTGGCTCAAGGACGCCATCACCAAGCACGCCGAACTCACCGGTTCGGCGATCGGTGCGTCGATCCTCGCGGACTGGCCCCGACGCTGCCTGGCGTTCACGAAGGTCATGCCGACCGATTACAAGCGTGTCCTGGACGCGGCCCGGATGGCCGAGGCCGAGGGACGCGACGTCGATTCAGCGATCATGGAGGCGGCACGTGGCTGATCCGCGCGGGTTCCTGGAGGTCCCGAAGAAAGAAGCGAAGTACCGTCCGGTCGCCGAGCGCGTCCAGGACTGGGACGACGTCTACGTGCACGCCGACGACCCGACGAAGGTTCTGGCGGAGGTCAGCACCCAGGCGCGCCGGTGTATGGACTGCGGTATCCCGTTCTGCCACTCCGGAACCGCGGGCTGCCCGCTGGGCAATCTGATCCCGGAGTGGAACGACCTGGTCCGCCGCGGCCGGTGGGATGCGGCGAGCAGCCGGTTGCACGCCACCAACAACTTCCCCGAGTTCACCGGGATGGTGTGCCCGGCGCCGTGCGAGGCCGCCTGCGTCCTGTCGATCTCCGAGCGCGAGACCGGTGGCAGCGTCACCATCAAACGCATCGAGAAGACCATCGCCTACGAGTCGTGGGCCGAAGGCGTCATCGGGCCCGAGCCGCCGGAGTCCAAGACCGGCAAG
Organism: Gordonia alkanivorans NBRC 16433; assembly: GCF_000225505.1. GTDB lineage: Bacteria > Actinomycetota > Actinomycetes > Mycobacteriales > Mycobacteriaceae > Gordonia > Gordonia alkanivorans. Next base: position 8,996 of record NZ_BACI01000109.1, read on the forward strand.
TCGGTGGGCGTGGTCGGTTCCGGTCCTGCGGGACTCGCTGCGGCGCAACAGCTCACGCGTGCGGGCCACGACGTCACCGTCTACGAGCGGGACGACCGCCTCGGCGGGCTGCTGCGTTACGGCATCCCGGAGTACAAGCTCCAGAAGTCCGACATCGATCGTCGCATCGCCCAGATGCGCGCCGAGGGAACCGAATTCGTCACCAGTTGTGACGTCGGCACCGACCTGACGGTGGAGGACCTGCGTGCCCGGCACGACGCCGTCGTCCTGGCCATCGGCGCGATGGAGGCCCGCGACAACCCGGTGCCCGGCCGCGAACTCAACGGCGTCCACCTGGCGATGGAGCACCTCGTACCCGCCAACCGGGAATGCGAGGGCGACGGCCCCTCGCCGATCACCGCGGCCGGCAAGCACGTCGTGATCATCGGCGGCGGCGACACCGGTGCGGACTGCCTGGGCACCGCCCACCGGCAGGGTGCGGCGTCGGTGGTCCAGCTCGACTACAACCCCGAACTGCCCGACGAACGCGACGACAGCCGATCACCGTGGCCCACCTGGCCACTGGTCATGCGGACCTCCAGTGCGCACGCCGAGGGCGGGGAGCGCAAGTACCAGGTGGCCGTGCAGCGTTTCCTCGGCGACGTGGAGGGCAATGTCACCACCATGGTGCTCGCCGAGGTCGAGGTGCAGCGTGACGCCGACGGCCGACGTGAGATCAGGCCGGTTGGTGACGAGTTCGAGATCCCTTGCGAACTAGCGCTTTTCGCGATCGGATTCGCCGGTGTGGAACGGGGTGAACTGCTGTCGGGTCTGGAGATCGAACCCAACAAGCGTGGGGCCATCTCATGTGGAAGTGATTGGCAGACCGACGCTCCCGGCATTTTCGTGTGTGGTGACGCCCACCGTGGCGCGTCGCTGGTGGTATGGGCGATCGCCGAGGGGCGGTCGACGGCACGGGCCGTCGACGAGTTCCTCGTCGGCGAATCCGACCTTCCGTCACCGGTTCGTCCGGCAGCGCTGCCGCTGTCGGTGCGCTGACGGGTCCGCGGTCGCCGAACGCCGCTCCGGCGACGATGACGGAGAACACGCGCGGGCTGTCCGTGTGAGGCGAAATCCGTACCGGAAAGTAGTGGGCTGTCACCAGCGACAACACCACATGACCCCTGGGTGACGACTTCGGCGGCGCGTGGAGATGCACCACCGACGGGACTAAGGTGAGGTTGTGACTCGGCGAACCAAGATTGTCTGCACCATGGGTCCGGCCACTTCCAGCGACGAGAAGCTCAAGGAACTCGTCGCCAGCGGTATGGATGTGGCCCGGATGAACTTCAGCCACGGCAAGCATGAGGACCATGCTGCCGTCTACGCGCGCGTCCGCAAGGCCTCCGATGCTGCGGAGAAGGCCGTCGGCATCCTCGCCGACCTGCAGGGACCCAAGATCCGGCTCGGCCGTTTCGACGGCTGTGACGGCGCCACCGTCTGGGAGACGGGGGAGGAGGTCCGGATCACCGTCGACGATGTCGAGGGCACCCACGACCGCGTCTCGACCACCTACAAGAACCTGTCCGAGGACGCGCACCCCGGCGACCGGCTCCTGGTCGACGACGGCAAGGTCGGACTTACCGTCGCCTCGATCGACGGCAACGACGTGGTCTGCACCGTCACCGAGGGCGGTCCGGTCAGCAACAACAAGGGCCTGTCGATGCCGGGTATGAGCGTCTCGGTGCCCGCATTGTCCGAGAAGGACATCGCCGACCTCGAATTCGCACTCGACCTGGGCGTCGACCTGGTCGCGTTGTCGTTCGTGCGCAGCCCGTCCGACATCGAACTCGTCCACGAGGTCATGGACCGCGTGGGTCGCCGGGTTCCGGTCATCGCGAAGCTGGAGAAGCCGGAGGCCATCGAGAACCTCGAGGCCATCGTCCTGGCGTTCGACGCGATCATGGTCGCCCGCGGCGACCTGGGTGTCGAGCTGCCGCTCGAGGAGGTACCGCTGGTGCAGAAGCGGGCCATCCAGATGGCCCGCGAGAACGCCAAGCCGGTGATCGTCGCGACCCAGATGCTCGACTCGATGATCGAGAACTCGCGCCCCACCCGCGCCGAGGCCTCCGACGTCGCGAATGCGGTCCTCGACGGCGCGGACGCGGTCATGCTGTCCGGCGAGACGTCGGTGGGCAAGTTCCCGCTCGAGACCGTCCGCACGATGGACCGCATCTGCCGGGCCGTCGAGACCGGCCCGCGCGACGTGCCACCGCTCTCGCATGTGCCCCGCACCAAGCGCGGCGTCATCTCGTACGCGGCGCGCGACATCGGTGAGCGCCTCGAGGTCAAGGCGCTCGTGGCGTTCACCCAGTCCGGCGACACCGTCCGACGCCTCGCCCGGCTGCACTCGCGCCTGCCGCTGCTGGCCTTCACGCCGACGCAGGAGGTGCGTAGTCAGCTCGCCCTGAGCTGGGGCACGGAGACCTTCATCGTCGACCACGTCGACACCACCGATCACATGATCGACCAGGTCGACCACCAGCTGCTGCGCATCGGCCGTCTGGCCGAGGGCGACGTGGTGGTCATCGTGGCCGGCGCCCCGCCGGGCACCGTCGGCTCGACGAACATGATCCACGTCCACCGCATCGGCGAGCAGGACCACTGACGCCGGAGGCGTTGAGCAGACCACTGACGCCGGAGGCGTTGAAGGAGACCACTGACGCCGGAGGCGTTGAGCAGACCACTGACGCCGGAGGCGTTGAGCAGACCACCAGGAGTGTGAGCCCCGGTCTGTCACTAGGGTGAAGGCCATGACCGTGGAACAGGCCGGGGATCTCGGCAAGCTGCTGGCACTGCTCGACGTCGAACGTCGCGACGAGGACGTGTTCATCGGGCAGCACCCGGAGCAGGTCACCGCTCGGACCTTCGGTGGACAGCTTCTCGGGCAGGGCGTGGTGGCCGCATCCCGCAGCCTTACCCGTGGCAACCCGCCGATCCACGCTCTGCACGCCCACTTCATCCGTGGTGGCGATGTCACCAAGCCGATGGAGTACCACGTCGACCGATTCCGCGACGGCAAGTCCTTCGCCAATCGCCAGGTCACCGCCAAGCAGGACGGCGAACAGGTCTTCACGATGCTCGTGGCCTTCCAGGACAACACCGCCGGGCTCGAACACGCCGTCGAGATCCCGCAGGTGCCCTACCCGGAGGAGTTGCCGCCTCTCGGTGAGCATTTCAAGGGTTACGAGGACCGCATCGCGACCTTCGTGAACGCCTTGCATCCCGTCGACATCCGCTTCGCCAACGACCCGAGCTGGAAGGCGAAGGAGGCGGGGCGCAAGCTCACCGACAACCGGGTGTGGATGAAGGCCGACGGCGTGATGCCCGACGATCCCGTGATGCACGTCGCCGCAATGTGTTACGCCTCGGACACCACGGTTCTCGACTCGATCATCACCACGCACGGACTGTCGTGGGGCATCGACCGGCTGTTCGCCGCGACCGTCAACCACTCGATGTGGTTCCATCGCGAGTTCCGCTTCGACGACTGGCTGCTGTACGCGACGCGTTCGCCGGTGGCGACCGGTTCGCGCGGAATGGGCTCGGGACGGTTCTGGACGCGCGACGGCACGCTCGCGACCTCGGTCGTCCAGGAGGCACTGATCAAGTATTTTCCGCCGAAGAAGTGACGCACCGGAAATGACCATCGGCCAGGAGATGTGGCTGGATCCGGGCCCTCCGCTGCCGCGCCGCACGTGGCAACGCAGGACCCGGGTGCCGGTCATCGTGGGTACGACGATCGCGATGGTGCTGTTCGCGGCCGTCGCGCTCGGCGCCCTGCTGTTGGGTGTGCTGCGCACCCCGACCTTCACCGCGAAGGGCGGCGTCGTCGCCGACTGCGCGACAGAGCTTGCTGCGGCGCCCGGCGGCGGACAGATCGCCCGGGGGACACCGGTCTTCGTCTACGACGCCGCGGGCGGAGAGGTTGCGACGACCTCGCTGAGCGGGTTTCTCCGCAGCGACACGGGCTGCCAACTGACGTTCGAGGTCGACGGGGTGGAGTACACCGATGCCGGCTATGTCGTCCGCGTCGGCGAGAGCTTGTCACAACCGGTGTCGACCGCTGCCCTCCAGAAGGGTGCGGTCCTCCGGCCGTTCGGCTGAATCCTCCGGGTCTTCGCCGTTCTCCCGCCGCGACATGGGCGGCAGTTGTCCGGACAGGCGGTGAACCCCGGGTTAAACTTCGCCGGATCAATGGTGGGCCCGGACACGTTGTGTCGATTCCTTTTTCGACACCCCGCAGTCAGCCGGGCCGCGATGTCGCCGGGATTCCCGGCTGCGACATCCGAGGCGTAGGGAGTGTGCGTGGAGTACAGCATCGACTGGGGTAACGAGGTCTGGGCCAGCCTGAAGTGGCTGGCCATCGCATTCGGCATCTCCGCGGTCGCGATGCTCGTCATCGGCTTCCTGCTCGCTCGCTTCAGCCGATGGGGCCGGCCGCTGTGGCGCGTGATCGGTGGTTTCTTCACCGAGCCCGGCACCCGTCTCAAGGCCTGGGGACTGGCCGCGCTGCTCACGGTGCTCGCACTGCTCGGTGTGCGGATCACCGTGCTGTTCTCCTACTTCAGCAACGATCTGTTCACAGGTCTCCAGACCGCCGCCGAGGGACTGGGGGCCGGCGGCCCGCAGGGGGCCGAGATGCTGCAGATGGGCAAGGACGCCTTCTGGCACTCGATGGCGGTGTTCGGCATCCTCGCCACAGTCCACGTCGTGCGCACGATGATCGAGATCTACGTCGGGGCAGCCTTCGAGATCAACCTGCGCCGCTGGATGACCGGCGGCGCGGCGGCGGACTGGATGGACGGGCGTGCTTTCTATCGCAATCGTTTCGTCGACCTGAGCTCGGGCCTCATGCGCCGGAAGTGGTTCCGCCGCACGTCGGAGCCGTCGCAGAAGCCGACCGACATCCATCCCGGCGTCGACAACCCCGACCAGCGCATCCAGGCCGACATCACCAACGTCGCCTCGGTCGGGTCGTCGCTGCTCTGGGGTGGCGGTGGCTCGTCGACCAACGGTGTGCTGACCGCGGTCGCCTCGATCGCGTCGTTCTCGAAGATCCTGTGGGACCTCTCGGGCCCGGTGACGCTCCTCGGCGTCGAGATCCCGCGGATGATGATGTGGCTGGTCCTGGTGTACGTGCTCGTGACCAGCGTCGTGGCCTTCGCCATCGGCCGCCCGCTCATCCGACTCAACTTCTGGCAGGAACGTCTCACCGCGAACTTCCGCTACGCCCTCGTCCGAGTCCGCGACGGGGCCGAGAACATCGCGTTCTATCGCGGCGAACGCGTCGAGCACAACGGCCTGATGTCACGCTTCGCGGCGGTCATCAGGAACTACTGGCAGATCATCCACGTCCAGATGGCCTTCGTCGGCTGGAACTTCAGCGTCAGCCAGCTCGCGGTGGTGTTCCCGTACCTGGTTCAGATCCCACGATTCTTCGACGGGCAGATCAAACTCGGCGACATGCAGCAGACCGCATCGGCCTTCGGCGAGATGCACGACGCGTTGTCGTTCTTCCGGACCGCGTACGACGACTTCACCGGCCTGCGCGCCTCGATCATCCGTCTCGACGGGCTCGCCGATGCCGACGTGAAGTCGCGTGCCATGCCCGAGATCACGACCGTGGATCGGGACCGGGCTGTTCGTCTCGCCGATATCAGCGTCAAGACCCCGACCGGCGACGAACTGATCCGCGCGCTCAACATCTCGCTCGACCCCGGTGACGCACTCGTCGTCAAGGGCCGGTCCGGTTCGGGTAAGACCACCTTGCTTCGCGGACTCGCGGGCCTGTGGCCGTTCATCGATGGTGAGTTCTCCCGTCCACCGGACGCGCACACCTTGTTCCTGTCCCAGATGCCCTACATCCCGCTCGGTGACCTCCGTACAGCCGTCGCCTACCCGGCGCTGCCCGACGATGTCGGTGACGAGGCGATCAAACAGGCTCTGGAGCAGGTCTTCCTGCCGCACCTGACCGGCCGCCTGTACGACGAGGAGGACTGGGCCAAGGTCCTGTCGCCGGGTGAGCAGCAGCGCGTGGCGTTCGCCCGAATCCTGTTGACGAAGCCGCAGGCGGTGTTCATGGATGAGGCGACCTCGGCGGTCGACGAGGGCCTCGAGTACGCGCTGTATCAACTGGTACGCACCGAACTCCCGGACACGATCCTGGTGTCGGTCAGCCACCGCAGCACCACCGATCAGCACCACACCGAAGTGCTCGAACTGACCGGTGACGGGGCGTGGACTCTGTCGTCGATCGACTCGAGTCCTTCGCTTGACAAACGGTCTTGACCTGCAGGTTGTCGATCCGGGTCGCGTTTGCGTGAACCGATCCTTGCTGCTGCAACTACTCGCTAGTGTGATGCGCAACACAACCATCGCACTGGCGAGTAGGGGCCCAGATGACCGCAGCAGACCTGATCACCTTTCCCCATGAGACCGGCGTCGACGTGTCGACGCTCCCGGCCGCGTTCCAGCAGACCGTCACCGTCCGTCCGGACGCCGTGGCGATCCGTACCGTCGGTGGCATCCAGCAGCTCACCTGGTCGCAGTACGCGACCCGCGTGGAGGCGATCGCCGGCGGTCTCGCCGCCCTCGGCGTGGGGCGCGGGGACACGGTCGGCATCATGCTGACCAACCGGCCGGAGTTCCATCTGGTCGACACCGCGGCACTCCACCTCGGTGCGGTCCCGTTCTCGATCTACAACACCAGCGCCCCTGACCAGATCGAGTACCTGTTCGGCAACGCCGAGAACAGGATCGTGATCACCGAGCAGGTCTTCCTGCCGGTGATCACCGCCGCGAACACCGGCGTCGAACGCATTGTCGTCGTCGACGACGTGGCCGACGGCGCCATCTCACTCGACGACGTCGAACGCACGCCTCCGCCAGAGGGTTTCGACTTCGCCGCGTCGTGGCAGGCAGTCGAACCCGAGGACCTCGCGACCCTGATCTACACATCGGGCACCACTGGGCCGCCCAAGGGCGTCGAGATCACCCATCGCAACATCGTCGCGGAGATGGCGGCTCTCGCCGAGAAGCTCGACGTGGGATTCGACGACCGCTCGATCTCGTATCTGCCGGCTGCCCACATCGCCGACCGGGTGTCGTCGCATGCAGCGAACCTGATGCGCGGGATACAGATCACCACAGTGCCCGATCCGCGCGAGATCGCGACGGCTCTACCCGAAGTGCATCCGACGTTCTTCTTCGGGGTTCCGCGGGTGTGGCAGAAGATCCGCGCCGGCATCGAGGCCAAGGTCGCCGAGGAGTCCAGTCCGGTCAAGAGGGCTCTCGCCGGTTGGGCTTTCGGGGTCGGCGCATCGACCGCGCAGGCGCGTATCGACGGCAAGGGGAGCGGCCTTCTGGGCGGCGTCCAGCACGGAATCGCCGACAAGCTGGTCCTGCACAAGGTGCGTGCCGCACTCGGACTCGACGAGGTGGTCTTCGCGGGATCGGGAGCCGCGGCGATCCCGGTAGAGGTGCTGAAGTTCTTCCTGGGGCTGGGGATTCCGATCCTGGAGGTCTGGGGGATGTCGGAGACCACCGGCGTCTCGACGATGACCACCCCGGACAATCTGAAGATCGGCACCGTGGGCCCGCCGATACGAGGGATGGAGGTCAGGCTCGCCGACGACGGTGAACTGCTCGTCCGCGGCCCCGTCGTGATGCGCGGCTACCGCAACCAACCCGAGAAGACGGCCGAGACGATCGACGCCGACGGTTGGCTGTCCACCGGGGATATCGCGAAGATCGACGACGACGGCAACGTGATCATCGTCGACCGCAAGAAGGAACTCATCATCAACGAGTCCGGAAAGAACATGTCACCCACCAACATCGAGAACGCGATGAAGGCGGCGTCGTCGTTGATCGGTCAGGTCGCGGCGATCGGGGATTCGAAACCCTATGTGTCCGCACTCGTGGTCCTCGACCCGGAGGCAGTGGCGGTACGCGCCAAGAGGCTGAGCATGCCGAACGCCGACCTGGCCGAGTTGTCGACGCATCCCGAGATCGTGGAGGAGGTCTCGTCGGCGATCCGGACCGGCAACGGAAAGCTGTCCCGCGTCGAACAGGTGAAACGATTCACCATCGTCCCGGCGGCGTGGGACCCGGGCGGCGACGAGCTGACCCCGACGATGAAGTTGCGTCGCAACCCGATCGCGGCCAAGTACGCAGCCGAGATCGGCGCACTGTACGAATCGGAGCCGGGTGGGTCCGTCGTGGATCTGCGGTCATGACCGCCGACGACGACTCGGCGGGTCCCGAACTCGGTCCGGTCGACTACGTCGTCGTCGAGTGGGCGGGGACGCAGCCCACGGGTGAGGCGTTGCCCTACCTGATGGACCTGATCGACCGCGGGATCGTGCGACTCATCGACATCGTCTTCGTGTCGAAGGCGACCGACGGCACCATCGCCGAGCTCGGGATCGGAGAGCTGGGCGCCGAATTCGCGATCTTCGACGGTGCGGCGACGTCGATTCTCGACGACACCGACATCCGCGAGGCCGCCGCCGCACTGGAACCCGGTTCCAGCGCAGCGATTCTCGTGTGGGAGAACCTGTGGGCGGCGCCGTTCGCCACCGCCCTGCGCAACAACGGCGGGCGAGTGGTCGCGTCGGGCCGGATCCCGGTCGACGCGCTGCTCGAGACGCTCGACGCGATCGAGGAATGAAGGGACAGGTGTCATGCCAGGTCTGATCCGCGGGGTCGCCCGCACGGCCGTCATCTCCGGAACCGCCACGGCGGTGAGCAATCGGGTGTCCCGACGCCAGGCGAGTCGCTGGGCACAACAGGGCACCGTCACCCAGCAGGATCCGACCGCTCAGCAGTACCCGCCACCCCAGTACGCGCCGACCCCGTACCCGGAGTCGCCGCCCCCGCCACAGCCGCCCCGACCGCCGGCGCAGTCGAGCAGTACGGACACGATCACGGCTCTGAAGGAACTCGGTGCGCTGTATCAGCAGGGCATCCTCACCGAAGCCGAGTTCGCCGCGCAGAAGGCCAAGATCCTCGGGATGTGAGGGTTGGGACCGGGCACCAGGTCAGGACGGCTCGACGGTGAGCTCGTCTGCGTCGTCGAGGTTTTCGCGGGCGGCCTGGCGGGAGGTGTCCTTGAGCGCCACCCCCGACCGGCCGAGTTTGCGGGCGCCGTCGACCAGTGCGGTGGTGATCCGTGCGGCGACCTCGTAGTGCAGTCCGTCTGGCGGGTGGATGTTGGAGATGCAGTTGCGATCGGCGTCGGTGCGGCCGGGCCGGGGCAGATGGGTCAGGTAGATGCCGAGGCTGTCGGCGACCGACAGTCCCGGCCGTTCACCGATGATCACGATGAGGGTCGTCGCGCCGAGTGCCTCACCGATGTGGTCGCCGAGTGCGACGCGTGCCTGGGTGGCGATCACCGGCGGCGCGATGGTGTAGCGATCCTCGAAGGCGTCGAGGAGTGCGGCCACGAGGCCGTGAGCATGATCGACGACCGCGCGCGGCGACAAGCCGTCGGCGATGACGATGCCGATCTCGGCGCCGCACTCGGTGAGGGCGGACAGATCCTCCGGCATCCGGCCGAGATCGGGCCGGCGCAGGTACTCGCCTCGGTCGGACGCCCGGCTCGTCACGACGACCGGATCGCCGAGGTCGAGGTCGGCGAGCGACTCGGCGACGGCCTCGGCGTCGAGGGGTTCGTGAACGGCGTCCCGCGCTGCCGCGTGCGCAGCCTGGAACTCCAGCACGCGACGCGACGGCAACGAGTTCCCGGCGCGCCCCAAACCGATGCGCGCCTGAGTGGTCCGCCGCATCGCGGCCCAGACGTCGTCGCCGTCGGAGACCGGAGACCGGTCCGGGGTGCTCATCGCCCGGCCGCCAGGGGCAGGAGCGGGGAGGAGGCCGGATCGACCGGGAGGATTCGGCCGTCGGCGTCGGACATGCCGAGTCGGGCGAGCCACGCCTCGAACTCCGGCGCGGGGCGCAACCCGAGTGCCTGGCGGACGTACAGCGCGTCGTGGAACGCCAGGCTCTGGTAGCCGAGCATGACGTCGTCGGCGCCGGGCACCGCGATCACGAACGCCGCACCGGCGACACCGAGGAGCGTGAGCAGGGTGTCCATGTCGTCCTGGTCGGCCTCGGCATGGTTGGTGTAGCAGACGTCGACGCCCATCGGGAGTCCGAGGAGCTTGCCGCAGAAGTGATCTTCGAGTCCGGCGCGGATGATCTGTTTGCCGTCGTAGAGGTATTCCGGGCCGATGAACCCGACGACGGTGTTGATCAGCAACGGGTCCAGTGCGCGCGCCACCGCGTAGGCCCTCGTCTCGAGGGTCTGCTGGTCGACGGGCTTGCCCCCGGTGCCGAGGTGGGCGCCCGCCGACAATGCGGACCCCTGACCGGTCTCCAGGTACATGACGTTGTCGCCGACCGTGCCGCGTCGCAGGGACCGGCCGGCCTCGTTGGCCTCCTGCAGGATCGAGAGGTTCACCCCGAATCCCGTGTTGGCTCCTTCGGTTCCGGCGATGGACTGGAACACGAGGTCCACCGGGACGTTCTGACCGATCAGGTCGACGGTGGTGGTGACGTGGGAGAGGACGCAGGACTGCATCGGGATCTCGAACCGCTGACGGATCTCGTCGAGCATGTGCAGCAGGTCGGCGGTCGCCTGTGGTGAGTCCGACGCCGGGTTGATCCCGATCACCGCGTCGCCACAACCCATCAGCAGGCCGTCGAGCGTGGCTGCGGCGATTCCGCGCGGGTCGTCGGTCGGGTGGTTGGGCTGCAGGCGGGTGGCGATCCGGCCGGGGAGTCCGATCGTGGTGCGGAAGGCCGAGGTCACCCGGATGGCCGAGGCAACCAGGATCAGATCCTGGTTGCGCATGATCTTCGATGTCGCGGCCGCCATCTCAGGAGTGACAGCAGGGGAGATGCGGGCGATGCGTTCGGCAGCGTCGGCGCGGGTGGAGATCTCGAGCAGCCAGTCGCGGAACCCGCCGACGGTCAGGTGCGAGATCTCGTCGAAGGCCGCGCGATCGTGGGTGTCGACGATGAGCCGGGTCACCTCGTCCGACTCATACGGGACGAGGAGATCGACGAGAAATTCCGAGAGCGGGACATCGGCCAATTGCCATGCCGCAGCTGCACGTTCGGCATCCGACGTGGCGGCGCAGCCGGCCAGCTCGTCACCCGAGCGGCGGGGTGTGGCCTTCGCCATGAGTTCGACGAGGCCGTCGAACTCATAGGTCGTGCCGGAGATGGTCTGGGTGAATCTCATGGTCCCCGAAGTCTAGGTTCGCCCGGCCCGCTGTGCATGACGAACAGCGGCTCTTCGAGTGACCTCCCGCGTGCGGGTTTCCTTCCCGCCGGACTGATTCCCTCCCGCGGGTCAGGCCTGACACGCGGGAGGGAAACCGGCCCGCGGGAAGGCGGTCCTCCGCATCAGCATCGGCACGGGAGTGACCCTTGACACGTCCGAACCGATGAATGTACGTTCACTCATACCAACACACGAGTTCATCAACAGACTCGTACCTCTCGAAAAATCGCCGCTGATCACCGCAGATGCCCGTACGGACGTGCCTCGGGCGATCCCCCACCGCAAGGAGTGAACAGGATGGATTACGAAGACATCGACTACACGGTCGAAGGTCCCACCGCGATCATCACGATGAACAGGCCGCACCGGTACAACGCCTTCCGTGCCAAGACGGTCGAAGAGATGATCAACGCCTTCCGACGCGCCTGGGCCGACAACGGCGTGCAGGCGGTGATCCTGACCGGGGCCGGCGAGAAGGCGTTCTGCACGGGCGGTGATGTGAAACAGCGTGCGGAGACCGGTGATTACGGTCCCAGCGAGAGCGGCATGTTCGAGATCGGCAACCTGCACAAGACGATCCGTGACATCCCCAAGCCGGTCATCGCCGCGGTCAACGGACTCGCCATCGGCGGTGGTCACGTGCTGCACGTCCTGTGCGACCTCACCATCGCCGCAGACACCGCGCGCTTCGGTCAGTCCGGACCCAAGGTCGGCTCCTTCGACGCCGGGTTCGGCTCGGCCTTCCTCGCCCGTGTCGTGGGGGAGAAGCGGGCCCGCGAGATCTGGTATCTCTGCCGGCAGTACGACGCCGAGACCGCCGAACGGTGGGGTCTGGTCAACTGGGTCGTCCCGGCCGCGGATCTGCTCGACGAGGCGAAGAAGATCGCCGCCGAGATCGCCGAGAAGTCGCCCACCACGCTGCGTTTCCTCAAGCAGAGCTTCAACGCCGACACCGATCATCAGGCCGGGCTGTCGAATCTCGCGATGAGCGCGCTCGACCTCTTCACGCACTCCCCCGAAGGACTCGAGGGGGCCAACGCCTTCGCGGAGAAGCGCACACCGCAGTTCAACCAGTACGTCGGTGCCTGATCACCGTCCAGCGACAGCACAGAGGAAATCTCATGAGTGACAAGCACATCGCCGTCGTGACCGGAGCCGGGTCCGGCATCGGCAAGGCCATCGCGCTCGGCTTCGCGGCAGAGGGCACCACGGTGGTCGCGGCCGACCTCGACCTCGACGCCGCCAAGCGCACCGCGGAGGAGGCCGGTTCCATCATCCCGATGGCCGTCGACGTCGCCGACCGGGCGAAGGTCGACGAACTGCGGGACGCCGTGAACGCCGAGGTCGGTGTCCCCGACATTCTCGTCAACGCGGCCGGCTGGGACCGCACGGACCAGTTCCTGAACGCCACCACCGAGTTCGCCGAGAAGGTGGTGGCCATCAACTACCTCGGCCCCGTGCACATGGCCAGCGCGTTCCTGCCCGGCATGGTGGAGGCGTCGAAGGCCGACGGCTGGCAGGGTGGCCGCGTCGTCAACCTCGCCTCCGACGCCGGTCGCGTCGGATCGGCGGGCGAGACCATCTACGCCGGCGCGAAGGGCGGCGTCATCGCCCTTTCGAAGTCGCTCGCGCGGGAGATGGCCCGTTATCAGATCACCGTCAATGCGGTCTGCCCCGGACCGACCGACACCCCGCTCTTCCAAGCACAACCGGAGAAGCTGAAAGAGGCTCTGGTGAAGGCGATCCCGTTCCGGAGGCTCGCTCGCCCCGACGAGGTGGCCGCACCCGTCCTGTTCTTCGCCTCGCCCGCGGCGTCGTTCATCACCGGTCAGGTGATCAGCGTCAGCGGCGGTCTCACCATGGCCGGCTGACCGGCCACCACCCACCCCGGACCGAGAAGAGAACCGAGGGAATCGACATGACCCCCGAGACGAGTTACGTCTACGACGCGCACGCGTACCGAAGTTTCTTCGAGCACGAGTTCACCTACCTGAACGGATTCCGCCGCAACGTCGGCCGCTACGCCGGCGAGGTCGCGATGATCGACCCACTCACCGGCCGCCAGTGGACGTACGCCCAACTCGGTTCGGCGGTGGACGAACTCGCGGCCGGTCTCGCCGATCGCGGGGTGACCGACGGCGACGTGGTGGGTTACCAGTTGCTCAACGGCCCGGAGTTCGCCCAGCTCTACCTGGCGACGCAGGCAGCCGGAGCGGTCGGGTCGCCGGTGAACTTCCGGCTCGCGGCCGGGGAGACGGCTGTCATCCTCGACATCAGCCGGCCGAAGGTCTACGTCTACGACGCCTCCATCGGTGCGATGGTCGACGAGGCCGTCGCGCTCGCCGACCACACGCCGGAACTGCTCGTCGGAGTCGGCGACGGGGAACTCGTCCCCGGCTCCATCCGCTTCGACGACCTACCCGTCACCGGCGGTGCGGCGCCGACCGTCGCGCGTGGCGTCTTCGACGAGACCACCCGGCTGTACACATCAGGGACGACCGGGATGCCCAAGGCGGTGCCGATGAACTCGGCCATCGAGATCTTTTCGGCGCACGACGTGATCATGCACTTCCCTCTGTCCCCGGACGACCGGACGCTGAACATGACGCCCTGGTTCCACCGGGGCGGACTCTACTGCGCCGGGCCCAATCCGTCGTTCTACCTGGGTTCCTCGGTCGTCCCGATGCGCACGTTCGATCCGGAGCTGACGCTCGACTGGGTGGAGAAGTACCGGCTGACGTTCCTGATCGGTGCGCCGACCAACCTGGCGATGCTCGCCGGCGCACAGTCGGCGAACCCGCGCGATCTCACCAGTCTGCGCGGCATCGTCACGATGGGCGCACCGCTCGAACGTGAGGCGGCGCTGCGCTACCAAGAGGTCCTCACCCCGCGGATCTTCAACGGCTACGGCAGCACCGAGGGTTTCTGGAACACCTTCCTGCGTCCCGACGACCTGCCCGATCACGCCGGTACCGCCGGCCGCGCCTGCATCGACGACGACGTCCGCGTGGTCCGCGTCCACGACGACGGCCATCTGGCGAGCCCGGATGAGGTCGTCGCCCGCGACGGTGAAGAAGTCGGCGAGGTCATCATTCGGTCGCCCAAATGCGCGGCCGCCTACTACGACTCCCCACAGCAGGAGAGGGCGAAGTACAACGGGAGCTGGCTGCACATCGGCGACCTGGCCACCTGGGATTCGGGCGAGTTCGTCACCATCGTCGGACGCAAGGACGACATGCTCCTGTCCGGCGGCGAGAACGTCCACCCGGTCCAGGTCGAGGAGGCGCTGAACGGCCATCCGGGCGTGTCGGATTCGCTGGTGGTGGGTGTCCCCGACGAGCAGTGGGGAAGTCTCGTAGTCGCCTACATCGTACCCGCCGACGGGGATGCGCCAACGCCAGAGGATCTCGACGCGTACTGCCGCACACATCCGATGCTGTCGCGCTTCAAACGGCCACGCGCATACCGCATCGTCGAGTCCCTACCCGTGTCGGCGACCGGGAAGAAGCTGCACTACAAGGCCGCCGAATCCGCTGCACGGGAGATGACCGACGGCGCATTCGCCGCGCCGGCCACCGACCGCGTCCACGGCTGACACACCCGAACGGGAGAATCGATGTCCTCACTCACCCACGAGCTCGAACACAAGCACTTCCGTGAGACGGTCAGACGCTTTGTGGCCGAACAGATCACGCCTGCGCACGCCGACTGGGAGAACGCCGGGCAGTGGGATCGCGGCCTCTTCGTCGAGGCGGGCAAGAACGGGCTCCTCGGCTTTCCCGTACCCGAACAGTTCGGTGGTCCCGGGGTCGACGACTTCCGATACAACGCGATCCTGATCGACGAGGTGGCGCGGACCGGCGCCGCCGCCGAGGCCATCGCTTTCTCCCTGCAGAACGACGTCGTCCTGCCGTATCTCACCGAGCTGACCACCGACGAGCAGAAGGCGCGCTGGCTGCCCGGAGTGGTCGGCGGCGACACCGTGCTGGGGATCGCGATGACCGAACCCGGGGCGGGCAGCGACCTCACCGGTATCCGCACGTCCGCCGTCCGCGACGGCGACCACTACGTCGTCAACGGTGCGAAGACCTTCATCTCCAACGGTCGCAACGGCGACCTCTTCGTCGTCGCCACCCGGACGAGTTCCGAGAAGCACAAGGGGCTCACGCTTTTCGTCGTCGAGGCCGACACTCCCGGATTCGTGCGGGGTCGCAAACTCGACAAGATCGGCCTGCACGCGCAGGACACCAGCGAACTCTCCTTCGAGGACATGCGCGTCCCCGCGGCCAACCGGCTGGGCGAGGAGGGTGAGGGCTTCTATCAGCTCGTCCGCAACCTTCCGCAGGAACGGCTGTCGCTGGCCGTCGGTGCCGTCGCGGCCGCTGAGGGCACCTTCGCGCGCACCCTGGAGTACGTGCGGGAGCGCACCGCGTTCGGATCGCCGGTCTCGTCGTTCCAGAACACCCAGTTCGTCGCCGCCGAGCTCGCGACCGAACTCGACATCGCCCGCACGTTCCTCGACGACTGCATCGCCGAACACGCGGCCGGGGAGCTGACGCCCGCGCGGGCCGCGAAACTCAAATGGTGGGCCACCGAGCTGCAGGTACGCACCGCCGACCGATGCCTGCAACTGCACGGCGGCTACGGCTACATGCGCGAGTACCCGGTGTCGCGCGCGTTCGTCGACGCCCGCATCCAGACCATCTACGGCGGCACCACCGAGATCATGAAGACCATCGTCGCCAAAGACCTCGGTCTGTAGGACTTGTACAGTGAGCGAACCCTGATTCATCGCGCCGGGTCCACAGTCCGGTGGTTCGAATCGATGCTCATGAGCGGACCAGAAGGAAGTACTGCGATGGCGAAACCCGCCACGGCGAGGTCGTCGGCCGACCTGGCCGTCGAGGAGGCGGTGCGCGCGGTGCGCGTCACCACGCGCCGCCGTCATCTGCTCGACGCCGCGGTGAAGGTCATGGAGCGCACCGGCTTCCACCAGATGTCGATGCAGGCGCTCGCCGAGGAGGCGCAGGTGAGCGTCGGCCTGTTCTACAAGTACTTCGGCGGCAAGGAAGAGATCCTGCTCGCCGCGATCGTCGACATTCTCGAGGCGTTCCGCGATCAGCTCCAGCCCGCCATGGACCGTGCCGGCGACGACCCCGTCGAGCAGTTGATCGCGGGATTCCGTCAGTACGCGACCATCGTCGACGAGAACCGCGACGCCGTCGTGCTGACCTACCGGGAGAGCCGCACCCTCGACGCGGCGGGACGCGAGCGGATCAAGGAACTCGAGGTCGAGACCTCCGCCCCGATGCGTGCCGCGGTCACCGCCGGCATCGAGGCCGGGCTCATCCTCGATGTCGACGCCGACCTCGTGGTCTTCGACCTGATGATGCTGGCGCACGGATGGGCCCTCAAACATTGGCATTTCGCGCCCGGATACGACCTCGACCGGTACGTCGAGGCCCAGCTCCGCTTCGCGTTGCAGTCCCTCGTCGTCGAGGACGCCCTACCGACCTACCTCGCCCGACTGTGAGATCGCTTCCGTCCGTGCCTGTGTGGTGAGCGCTCGCGCGTAACAGCCCATCGCTCGACCCGCGGCGAGGATCGCGTCGGTGGAGCGCTGGGTGCGGGCGACGATGAACGCTCCCTCGAGTGCCGAGACCACCGCCGACATCAGTGAGCGGGCGTCCGCCACGGGGAGTCCGCGCGCCGTGAACAGCGCCGCGCCGGCGTCGATCCACGATGACATGACCTCTGCGGCGATCTCTCGGAGGTCCGGTTCGGCGTCGGCGATCTCACCTGCGACGGTCCCCACGGGGCACATGTTCAGCCAGCCGCCCTGTTCGATGGTCTCTGCTGCGGCGACGAACGCCGCCTCGATCCCGTCGGCGGGGTCGTCGTAGGGCGCCAGGAGCATGCCGACCAACTCACCGTAGGCCGTTCCGGACTGTCGGAGTGCGGCCGCCGCGATGTCGCGCTTGCCGCCCTTGAAGTGGTGGTAGATCGATCCGATGGGGGCATCGGACAACTCGACGACCTGTTTGATCCCGGTCGCGGCATACCCCTGCCGGCGCAGGAGTTCGGTCATCGCCATCACGATGCGTTCATCGGTCTTCACCCTGGCCATTCTAGAACAACTATTCTAGAATGATCATTCTAGAGGCCTGATCGGTCTCGTCCGTTCAAGGCGAGGAGCACGCGTCATGACCGAGCTCAACCAGACGACAAGCGCCGAGGAAGGCGCTCTCAAGCGCATCGAGACGCCCGCCGGCACCGTCGAGTACGCGGAGGACGGAGCGGGGCCGCCGGTGGTGTTCCTGCATGGGCTGCTCATGGACCACACGGTGTGGGATGAGGTGATCCCGTTGCTGCCGAGTGGCTTTCGCTACATCCGGCCGATCCTTCCCCTCGGGTCGCACCGGGTCCCGCTCAGCGCGGATGCGGACCTGTCGATGGACGGGATGGTCGGACTGGTCGCGGACATTCTCGAGGCCCTCGACCTGCGCGACGTGACCCTCGTCCATTCCGATTGGGGCGGTTCGCTGTTCCTCACCGCTCTCGGGCGGGACGAGCGTGTCGCGAGAATGGTGATCCTCCCGTGCGAGGCCTTCGAGAACTTCCCGCCCGGATTGCCCGGCAAGATGGCCACCCTGGCGGTGCGGCTGCCCGGGGGTATCACCCTCGCGGCGCGCCAGCTACGGATCGGGTGGCTTCGGCGACTGCCGATGCTGTGGGGATGGATGATCAACAAGCCCGTCGACGACGAACGAATGCGCCGATGGACCGATCCGGTCCTGCGTGACCCTCGTATCCGGCGCGACGTCACCAAATACGCGACGACGTCCTTTGAGCCCGCCGAGCTGGTCCGGAAGACCGAGGCGCTCAAGAGTTTCGACGGCGAGGTGCTCGTGCTGTGGTCGCCCGACAACCGGGTGATGCCACCGGCGCACGGACCTCGACTCGCCGAACTCGTGCCTCGGGGCCGCTATGCCGAGATCCCCGGGGCGGCGGTGCTGTCCATGCTCGACGAACCGCAGGCCGTCGCGCGCGAGATCGGCGCGTTCCTCACCGCCGCGCCAGGCGACTAGAACGTCTCGGCCCCGGGTCAGGCGCCTTCGATCTTGAAACCGACTTTCAGGGTGACCTGGAAGTGTGCGATCTGACCGTCTTCGATGTGTCCGCGGGTCTCGGTCACCTCGAACCAGTCCAGATGGTTGACCGTCTGGGACGCGCGGGCGATGGCGTTCCGGATCGCGTCGTCGGTGCCGGTCGCGGCCGAACCGACCACTTCGATGACCCGATAAACATTGTCGGACAAGGATTCTCCCTCCATTGGCGTCGGTCCGGTCACCTCACGGGCAACCGGACCGCCTCTTGGGTGACCTCGTTTCTGTCTACCCCTAAGATGCGGGGAATGAACACCGAATCGGCAAACCGTGATCCCGGCGCGCGGTGTCCGTGTCTGTCCGGCTTTCCCTTCGGCGAATGCTGCGGACCGGTCCTCGCCGGTGAGCGCGCCGCGCCGACCGCCGAGGCGCTGATGCGGTCGCGCTTCACCGCTTTCGCCCTCGGTGATCTCAACCACCTGCGGGTCACCTGGCATCCCGACACCCGCCCGGACGACCTCGAACTCGACGACGCGATGCGCTGGTACCGCCTCGACGTCGAGTCGACGAACGGTGGATCGCCGTTCGACACCGAGGGGGAGGTCACCTTCACCGCGTACTACAAGTCCGGCTCCGAGCGGGGGTCTCTCCACGAGCGCAGCCGTTTCACCCGGTACGACGGGCGATGGGTCTACCTCGACGGGATCGTCGGCTGAAACGTGTCCGCCGGTCTCAGGCGTCCATGTAGTCCCAGAACTGAAGCCACGTGACATTGGCGAAGAGGGCGAGACAGGCGCTGTAGATCGCCAGGATCGCGATTGCGCCTGCGAGATTGCTGCGCCAACCGTCGCCGTCGACCGGATCGAGCCAGCGGCGGAACGGTTTGGCTGCCCACGGCATGAGCCACCACTGCATCAACCCGACGCTCACGACCTGACTGAGCCACAATGCGAGCCACGGCTCCGCCCCGGCGTCGTCGAGGACCGGTCCGAGGAAACGGGACAGGATCATCACCGTCGGGTACAGAACAAGCAGCACCATCATCGCCGACTTCCAGTTCGGCGTCTGACGGATGCGGCCGTGGTCGGTGCGCACCGTGGTGCCGAAGGCGGTGGTGGCCGACATCGTCTCGAAGTCGTGGGTCAGGCTCGACCGCAACACGTCGAGTGCATCGCCGCGTTCCCGCGACGATACCCAGGCCGACAGTTGCCGGTCGGTGCGGAACCTCAGCACGGACAACGCGGTGTTCGTCTCGTCGTCGACGAAGAGCGCAGTCCCCTCATAGCCGCTGAAACCGCTTGCCGCACCGGTCAGCTCGCGCTGGGCGGCGAGGAACTCGGCGGATCTGCCGGGCACGATCTCGTGTCGGAAAGCGCCGACGCCCGGTGGAGGAGCCTCCCCGTCGACGAGTTCGAGCGCCGGCGCCGACGGCAGCCAACCGAGATCGCGTCCCTCGCGCAGGATTTCCGCGCGCCGGGCGCTGTCGACCCACCGGTCACATGCCATCTCGTCGACGAAGGTCGCCGCCACCGCCGGTTCGAAATCGCCATCGGTCACCGTCGAGATGTCGGTGCCGAGGCAGCCCTCGGTGTCGGCCGCCGACGCGGCGAGCAATGCCGCCCAGTCGGCGAATCCCGCCTGCGAAGCGGGATGAAAGACGGACAGGGTGACAACCATCGCGCCGGCTACACCACCACTCGTCGGCCCTGGACGTAGACCTCGGCGACCGAGGATTCGCGAATACCCATCAGCAGCCCGAAGAGGGTCTGATCGCGGGCGAGCATGGGATCGTCGGAGCGGACCGCATTCTCCAGCGTGGCTTTCAGGCCGTCGGCCGGCTCGATGACGAGGAAGTCCGCCTCCTTGCCCTCGTCGAAGTTGCCGAAGCGACTCTCCATGTCGAGTGCGCGCGCTCCGCCGAGTGTTCCGATGAACAGCATTTCCGCCGGATGCATCGACACCCCCGCCTCGCCGGGTTCGGTGATGTGTTGCTTGAAGGCGTCGCCGAGTACGCGGGGGATGAGCCACTCGTCACCGCCCCCGAAATCGGTTCCCGCGGAGATGTTCACCCCGGACGCGACCGTGCGTTTCCACGGCATCGTCCCGGAACCGAGGAACAGCTGCGACACCGGGCAATGCGAGATCGACGTCCCGGTCTCGGCCATGCGCGCCAGTTCGGAGTCCTGGCAGTGCACGGAGTGCGCGAGGATGGTGCGCGGACCGAGCAGGCTCTTGCCGCCGACCTGTGATCCCGGCAGGAACTTCCCGTCGTAGGTGTCGAGATACGAGTCGACCTGATAGACGTTCTTGGTCGTGTCGATCTCGCCGGTTCCGGGCCGGCCGTTCTCGTTGAGATGGGTGTGCACGTAGACGCCCCGGTCGCGGTACTCGTCGTAGAGCTCGCCGAGGTTCTGCAGTGTCTGGGTGGTCACCGACAACGAGAACCTCGGGACGATCGCCACATGCAGGAGCGCGGTCCGGTAGTCGCCGGTGTCGGCGGCGTGCCACTTCTCGATCTCGTCCCTCGTCAGGCGGATCGCGTCGTCTTCAGAGGTGAGTAGCGGTTTCGCGGTGTCACCGCCGACCGTCTGGATTCCGCGCCCGGAGACGAGGCGCAGACCCGTCCTTCGGGTCTCCTCGAACAGCGCGTCCTGGGCGTGGGGAAACGCCGAACCGAATGCCATCATCGCGGTGGTGCCGGCCGCGACCCGTCGCTTGGTGAACTCGACGGCTGCGGCCTGCGCGAACTCGGGGTCGGCGAACCTCGACTCGGACGGGAAGATGCAGAGGTTCAGCCATTCCAGGAGTTGCCCGCCACCGTAGGAGTCGCCCGCGTACGTCTGCGGGAAGTGGATGTGGGTGTCGACGAAACCGGGGATCAGGTAACCGCCGGAATGCTCGTGCCGTCGAGCGGAGGCGAACTCCGCTGGTAGCCCGGACTTCTCACCGCAGTACTTGATCATGCCGTCGGCCCCGATCGCCAGGGCGCCGTCGGGGATCTCCACGAGCGCGTCGGACGCTTCGGTGATCAAGGGGCTGCCGGCCAGATGGAAGATGTGACCGTGGTGGACATGATCGGTCATCGAAAGCTCCTCCGCTCACGAGCTGACATCACGTAATCGGGCATCACCGCACAAGAATTTCACGCTCGTCACGGTGGTGCAGAACGATATGGTCGTGGCGCGGTGGACGTCGTCGTCGTCACAGGCTCGCAGCCAGTATGAACAGGCCGACCCGAGCGGCAGGGGCGAGATCGCGAACCGCTACCGATTCGTGTCCGTCGGGCCCTCCCACCCGACGCGCCGCGGCGTCGCGCGAAAGTCGTTCGTGTGGCTCACCGTTCAGGTGGCGGCGTGGCGGACGATCCAGTCGACGAGCGTGTTGGTCTCACGCCAGTCCTTGCGGACGCGGTCGACGAGTGTCGGAGTGTGGATGACCTCGTCGAAGCCGTAGTCGCGGCCGGCGAAGAGCGACTTGTGGCGCAGGAGTTCGATGCGCGGGTGATCGGCGTCGTAGCCGCGGGGAGCGGTCTTCAGGCGGTCGCCGCCGATCTCCCATCCGGCCTTGGCGAGTTTGCGGACGATGCGCTCGAGTTCGGGTCCGTGCCGGTCGTGGTCGATGGCCTTGCGCAGCTCGGCGAGCCGTGCCGGCCCGGCCTCGTAGAAACCGGCACCGACCCGGACGCCGGGTGCGCCGATCTGGATGTAGTACCCGGTGGCCGGTGCCACCGCAACGAATGCACCCTGGTGCGTCTTGTACGGCGACTTGTCCTTGGAGAAGCGCACGTCGCGGTACGGGCGGAACAGTTTGGCGGCGCCGAACTCGTCGGCGAGTTCTTCGGTGAGCGCCGTCATCGGTTCCGCGACCGCCGTCCGATAGGTCTCTTTGTGCTGCTCCCAGAAGAACTTCGAGTTGTCGATCTCGAGGTCGTCGTAGAAGTCGAGAGCGGCTTCGGGGAATCCGTCGAAGCTCATGGCGTTCCTGTCGTCGCTGCGCCGGGCACGGTTCGGTGGCGCTGGGGCCGTTCGTCGATGTGCTCGGAGTATCCGCGCGTGGTGAACTCCTCACCGTCGATGCGCACCCGGGCCTCGTAGCCGGAGATGTGGCCCCGTCCGATCGCGAATCGTTGCGGGCAGTCGTAGGTTCCGACGACCGAGACTCCGTCGCAACCGAACTCGAAGACACGGGGGAGAAATCGCTCGCTTCCATGCGTGTCCACGGCGGGGGTGTCATCCGTTTCGAGGATGCGGTGGTATCCCTCGTGCACCTTGTGATCGGCTGTGCCGTCGAGTGATCGGCGGATGACGTTGGTCTCGACGATGCTGCCGGCGACCCCCAGTTGGGTGAACAGGATCTGGCGCTCACCTGGCAGATCGACTACGTGATAGCTGAACCACTCCAGCGGGATCTGTCGGTGCGTGGCCCGGCGGAGCGCCACGTAGGGACTGATGGATCGCGCGTACTCGAGGTTCCCCACGCCCGAGATCTCCGTCGTCACACCGCGGTGCGTCACCTCGCCCCGGTAGCGGCCCACGTGTCCGATGTGGTGCCAGACAGGTGATTTGACGAACCAGGTGGGATTGGGTCGGCATGTCATCGTCAGCGTTGCGTCCAGGTCGCCGGCATGGATCCGGATGTCGAACTCCGGATGCGTTCCGGTGATCGAGGCCAGAGAGCCGAACTCCGCGCGGTCCGGGGCGAACCGCCCCTCGCGTCGGATGGAGAGCACCTCCCGTGTGTAGGCGCTGTCCGCCCCGCTCGACGCAGAGGCGACGATGATGTCCTGCGGGTCGTCGGAGGTGGCCTCCTCGGGGAAGTCGAAGGCGCGGAGACCGGTCATACCGGCCATCACCATGAGGCTCAGATAGCGATGCGGGTCGGGCAGCGACGGCAACATGAGGCCGTAGTGGCTCCACCCGAAGCGGCCGGACAACTCGGTGTGCGGGAGGAGGTCGAGGGACGCGTCGAAGGGCTTCTGCGACGCGCGGTGTGCGGCGTCGGTGAAGTGCCGGGCCACGGCAAGGGCGGGGCGTAGGGCCACCGGCGGCCGTGAGCGGTAGACGTGCCGAGCGTCGTCGGTCATCGCCCGGTGCCCCGCTCGAGGTCGACGCGTCCGAACCCGACGACGCCGCCGTCGGACCCCCAGTGCAGTTCGTGTACCCGAATCTTCCGCATTTCGTTGCCCCCGACCGTCGTGGCCTCGTCGCCGTCGACCCAGACCACGATATTGGTGTGCTGGCCCAGCGCCGACGACCGGTCGTAGAGCACGACGTCGCCGACGCGGGGCGTGTAGTCGCCGACCGGCTCGAAACGACCGGAGTCCTCGAAGTACTCCTGCAGGGTGAACACCCCTGGTATCCGCCAGTGCCCCGAGTGGGGGTTGGCGAACGGTGTTCCGGCCTCTCGCATGATCCAGCTGACGAAGTTCGCGCACCACGGCTCGTCGACGCCTTCGGAGTAGAAGGTGCCCGGACGCTGCGCGGCGTGCTCGGCGCGGAGCAACTCGACGATCCGGTTCTGCGTCGGCGTCAGTTGTCCGGCGTCGACCTGGGGAAACTCCGCCGTGTCCCACGGCAGCCACCGCTCGGGGACGGTGCGCCAGGCGATCACGCCGACGCCCAGAACGAGGACCAGGACAACCGCTGCGGCGACGACGAACGGCCGGCGTCGTCGACGGGGCGGACGTTCTTCGAGGTCCCCGTATTTCACGAGGTCGCTGGCCGAGTCGGGTCTCATCTCGACGAGTGTAAGGACCCCCCCACATGGTGCGGTGCCGCGCCGAGCGTCGGCTGTTGGCAGAATGGCGGACTGGCGGGGGCTGCGAACCACGACCGTGAGAAGAACGGGGCGGAAGACGACATGACGGACGAACCGGGGCACGAGCCGATCCTGCGTGCCGGGGACACCTGTCGGGAGATCGCCACCGCCGACCGCGTCGCCTGCATCGTCGATGCGGCGGACTACTTCCTGCACGCCAAGTCGGCGCTGCTACAGGCTCGACGCAGAGTCATCCTGATCGGCTGGGATGTCGACACCCGCATCAGCCTGGACCCACGGTCACCGGAGGGAGAGGTCCCAGACCGTCTCGGCGAGTTCCTCAAATGGCTCGGCGCCAACCGGCCGGGCCTCGAGATCTACGTGCTGCGCTGGAGCACGGGTGCCTTCACCGGGCTGCTGCGCGGTGTGGCGCCGCCATTCGTCCAGGACCTGCTGACCGGGCGTCGACTGCATTTCCGGATCGATGCCGCCCATCCGGTGTCGGCCGCACATCACCAGAAGATCGCCGTCATCGACGACCAGTTCGCGTTCTGCGGTGGCATCGACATGACAGTCGACCGCTGGGATACTTCGGAACATCTCTCGCACAACGACTTCCGTCGCGACCCTGACGGCGAACCGCATGGTCCGTGGCATGACGTGACGGTTGCGCTCGACGGGGAGGCGGCACGTGCCGTCGCGGGTGTCGCCGTCGACCGTTGGGAAGCGGCGACCGGTGAACGTCTGGCGCCACTCGTCGACACCGACGGTCCCGACATCTGGCCCGAGGATCTCGGGGTCACGTTCACCGACTGCGAGGTCGGGGTCGCCCGCACCATCCCGCACTACAACGATCGTGACGAGGTCGACGAGATCCGCCGGCTCTACAAGGCGGCCTTCGCGGCTGCGCGGCGCACGATCTACATCGAGAGCCAGTACCTGGCGGCCCGCGAGATCGCAGACGCACTGGCCGAACGACTCGCCGAACCCGACGGCCCGGAGATCGTCGTGGTCCTTCCACGGCACGCCGACAGCCCGGTCGAACGGCTGGCCATGGACGGCGCACGGCACAAACTGCTCCGGATGCTGTGGCGTGCCGACGTCCACGACCGGTTCCGCGCCTACTACCCGGTGACCTCGGAAGGCGACGAGATCTACGTGCACGCCAAGGTGCTCGTCATCGACGACATCCTGCTGCGCGTCGGTTCGTCCAATCTCAACAATCGATCGCTGGGTTTCGACAGTGAATGCGACGTGGCGATCGAGGCCCGCCGCGACCACCCCGACGATGCGCGCATCCGCGACAACATCACGTCGATGCGGACCCGGCTGCTGTCGGAACACCTCGGCGTCGATGCCGAGGTCTTCGACGACGCTGTGCGAGAGAAGGATTCGCTGGTCGGCGCGATCGAGGCGCTGGCCACCCCGGGCCGCACACTCGAACTTTTCGACCGTGAGGTCATCGATGACGAGGCCTCGATCATCGCCGAGAACGAGCTCGTCGACCCGGAGGACGCGAGCACCCCGCTGGTCGAACGGGTCTACCGCAGTGTGCTCCGGCGGGGAGCCGGAAAACGTCTGACGCGCTTGACTTCCACGCGCTGAAATCCGTCCCTGCGACGAGACGCCGACGCTGCCGACGTGCGAGGAGCGCCAGCGGCCAGGCACCACCGCTCCCTGAGGTGCGAGGAGCGCCAGCGGCCGGTCACCACCGCTCCCTGAGGTGTGAGGAGCGCCAGCGACCGGTCACCACCGCTCCCTGAGGTGTGAGGAGCGCCAGCGGCCGGTCACCACCGCTCCCTGAGGTGTGAGGAGCGCCAGCGGCCAGGCGCCACCGCTCCCTGAGGCGTGAGGAGCGCCAGCGAC
>NZ_BACI01000108.1 GCF_000225505.1 Gordonia alkanivorans NBRC 16433
CAATGGGGTGACAGCCCCGGTCTCGTCACCACTCAGACCGCGGCCCGGTGACAGCAGGAGATTCTTATTCGACACGCGTCAATATTGACACACGTCGATGCAAGCGGCAAGGCGTCGATTCCGTTTAGCGGGTACGACACGCCCGATGGGCTCCAGCCAAGCCGGCACCCTGGCCTTCGGTTCACACTGCAAGCACTCGACGCTCAGGCGGTGGTAGTTAACGAACCTATCGATCCTGTCGTGCGGCTGGCGATCTCGCAGTGGCATGATGATGCACCCCGCGGAGCGGTCTCGACATTCTGCGCCGAACAATGGATTTCGCGGAAGCCGTTCTACGAGTTGCGTAAACGAGCACGAGCGGATGGGCCGTCGGCGGTCCTGGAACCCCGTACCCGCCGCCCGAAGTCGAGCCCGTCAGCGCTCAATGACGAGGTCAAAGCGCAGGCGGTGGCCGTGCGCGCCGCTCTGGAAGCCTCAGGTCTGGATCACGGGCCGATCAGCGTGCACGACAAGATGCAGTCGATGGGGTTGACTCAGGTGCCCTCAACGGCCTCGCTGGCCCGGATCTTCCGCGAAGCCGGTGTCGCTCGCCGTGAGCCAAAAGAAGAAGCCCCGCTCGGCGTGGCGGAGGTTCGTCTACCCGGCGCCGAATGCGTGCTGGCAACTCGATGGCACCGAGTACGTCCTGACCGGTGGACGCAGGTGCGTCATCCTGCAGCTCATCGACGATCACTCTCGCTACGCCGTGGGCTCACATGTGGCCGCAGGCGAAACGGCTGAGGCTGCGATCGCCGTGTTCGACAAGGCAGTGACCGCCCACGGAGTACCTCAACGACTCCTCACCGACAATGGGCCCGCGCTCAACCCCTCGCGGCGCGGCCGTCTCGGTCAGCTCGTCGAGCACGTCCGCGTGCTCGGGGTGGAAACGATCACCGGCAAGCCCTACAAGCCGACCACGCAGGGAAAGAACGAGCGATTCCATCAGTCGTTGTTCCGGTATCTGGACAAGCAGCCATTGGCTGACACCCTGGCCGAGCTGCAGGCCCAGGTTGATGCGTTCGATCACATCTACAACACCCAACGGCCTCACCAGGGCCTGCCAGGGCGCGTCACACCACTGGCCGCGTGGCAAGCCACACCGAAAGCCCATGCGCCACACCCGATAGCCGGTGGGTCACTGTTCGATCGGCCTAAATCGCGCCCGCGGCCCGCGCCGCGCCCAACCGCCGATCTACCCGAGGGCGTCCTGGTCAGGACTGTCAGCACTTCCGGCACCATCAGCGTGGACTCAGTCACCTACACGGTCGATGTGGACCACGCCTTCGACCAGGTCCTCGTCGTCGCCGACGACAGCGCTATCGTCATCGCGAACACCGATGGAGAGGTCGTAGTCGAACACCTTCGACCCCGCTCCCGGAGTTAGCTACGTCGGCAACCGACAACCCCGCGGCCCACGCCCCACGAAGACCAGACCGTCACCGAAGTCCTGACACATCAACTGTCACCGAAGTCCTGACACAGAACTGTCACCGAAGACCCGATACATCACAGCCGAATTGCGGTCCACTACACCATCCCACCGACAAGATTCCGTCTGCGAAGTCGTGCCAGTCTTGTTGCACGCCAACGGAATAGCGCGTACAGTCGAACGTGTATTCGACAATCGATCCGCGGGGGGTGATCGTCATGACCGATATCGCATCGACCGGTGCGGTCGACGAGTTCCCTGCCGGGATGCCCGAGTTGCTCGACGAACTCGACGCGCTCGTCGACAAGCTGCAGACCACCGGTTTCACCCGCCTGTCCGATACCGAGGTCGACGACGCCGGCATCCGTATAGAACAAGCCATCGCCCGACTCACCTACACCGGCAACCAGCAGATCGTCGAAGCCGACCAGCGCGACCTACCTCGTAAAGCCGGGTACCGCAGCGTCATCGACTACATGAAACACCGGCTGCGCATGGCCTACCCCGGCAGACGCCTCAAACAAACCCGCGCCACCGCCACCTACCCCGACGCCACCACCGGCCAACCCCTCGAACCCGTCCACCCCACCCTCGCGAAAGAGTTCGCCGACGGTCGGGTCGGGTCCGGGCACGTGCATGCGGTGATGGACGTGCTCGACCAGATCCCCCACGCGGTCGACCACGACATCAAGGTCGCCGCCGAACGCACCATGGCCGAACAAGCCGTCAACCTCACCCCCGACCAGATCACCGACGCCGGCGCCCGACTCCTGGGCTACCTCGATCCCGACGGCACCCTCGCCGACGACACCGACCGTCAACGGCGCCGCAACCTGTACCTCAACCGGCAACGCGCCGATGGCACCGCCAAGATGGCCGGCACCCTGACGCCTGAACTGCTGGCACGGGTGTCGATGTTCCTGGCCGTGTGGGCCAAACCGGGGATGAACAACCCCGACGATCCCGAGTCCCCGCACGGCTCGATCGAGGACGCCGATCCCGAAGCCGTCGCGGCCGCGGCCGAACGTGATGACCGCAGCCCCGCCCAGCTCAACCACGACGCCCTCAACGCACTCCTCAAAGCCGTGTTCGAGGACGGCATGCTCGGGAAGAGTCATCGCGGGTTGCCTATGCAGGTGATCGTCAAGGCCGACCTCAACGACCTCGTCCGCGAAGCCGGTTACGCCGTCACCGCCACCGGCACCCAGATTCCCATCCCCGACCTGATCAACCTCGCCGCCGACGCCCAACCCTGGCTGGCGGTGTTCAAAGACGCCACCGCCGTCCCGCTCTACTTCGGCCGCGGCAAACGCCTCGCCACCCGCGAACAGCGCTTGGTGTCCTTCGCCCGGCCCGATGGTGAAAGCTGCTCCAACCCCGACTGCTGTGTACCCGCCGCCCACGTGGAAATGCATCATGCCCACATCGGTTGGGTCGATGGCGGATTCACCGACATCACCAACCTCACCCCCGCCTGCACCCGCCACCACCACATGGTCGGAAACCAGCCCGGACAATTCACCACCCGCATAGTTCGCGACGGCCCCGACGAAGGCCGCGCCACCTGGCAACTCAACACCGCACCCGGCGCACCACCCAACCCCGAACGCATCAACCGAAGACCCGACATACCCCGCCGATTCGCCGACCACCTCAAACAGGTACGCGACGAGATCCACGGACCCGAACCGGAGTCCGGCGATACCCCACGCCTCCAGATGCGCCAGATCATCGACCTACGCAACGCCACTCCTGCCGAACTCGTCGTCGCCTCAGCGCTTCTCGACCACGCGTACGGAGGCTCAGGACGGGAAGGTCACCGGCCCTTCGAGGTTCGTCGCTAACGCTCCTCACACCTCAGGGAGCGGGAACGCACGCACGCCACCACTCCCAAACACCCCCAAGGGAGCGAGGAACGTGGGCGCAGACACTCCCACACACACCTCAGGGAGCGAGAAACCCACGCACGCTATCGCTCCCGCACACAACCCGGGGAGCTGGAACGGGCGCTGGTCAGTTTGTCACCTCGTCCACATCGTCGAGGTCCGCAGACGACGCGCCGGTGATGATGTCGAGAACCTTCGGGTACTCGGGCGCGGTAGAGGTCACCACCGAGCCGTGGTTGCCGCCCGGGAGCAGCACCGCGGTGGCCTCGCCTCCCTGCTTCACCACGGCTTCGACGTAGCGACTCGAGTTGGCCGACGAGACCATGCGGTCGCCGGTGTTGTGCACGGCGACAACCGGCGTCGAGGGATCGATGTTCTGGATCGGATCGACCATTGCGTAGCGCTTCGGCACCTGACGCGGTGTGCCACCGAGGGCGGTCACGATGCGATCGTCGCCATGCGTTGCGGCATAGACCATGTCGAGCGGTCCGGCGAGCGAGACGACGCGTGTCGGCCGGAACACCGGCCTCGCACCGACCTCGTCGTCGTCCAGCTTGTGCCGAGTGCCGCCCCACACGGCGAGCTGCGCGCCCGCACTGTGTCCGACGACGAGCTCATCGTCGGTGGTGATCTGTGGGAACTGCTTGTCCACCACCGAGACGTGGTCGAGCGCACTCGCGACATCCCGGAAGGTCGTCGGCCAGCCGCCACCCGAACCCACCCGTCGGTATTCGACGTTGTAGACCGCCATCCCGCGATCCGCGAGATCCCGCGCGAGCGGCTCGAAGATGTCCGCGCCCAGCGCACTCTGCCACGCACCACCGTGGATCAGGACGACGAGCGGGATCGAATCGACCCGCTGCTCCCCCTCCGGCAGGTACAACTCGGCCCAGTTCTGTTCGCTGTCGGCCTCGCCGGGCGTCGGGTACTCGAACCGGTGAACGGTGACCTCGTCGAGGTACTCCACCGCTGCGGTGGAGGTCGCCGTCTGGGTCTTGACC
This sequence comes from Gordonia alkanivorans NBRC 16433, assembly GCF_000225505.1. Taxonomy (GTDB): domain Bacteria; phylum Actinomycetota; class Actinomycetes; order Mycobacteriales; family Mycobacteriaceae; genus Gordonia; species Gordonia alkanivorans. The sequence continues at coordinate 4,356 of NZ_BACI01000108.1, forward strand.
GGACCCGACGCCGACGGATCGTCGGCAGTGCACGCCGTCAGTCCGAGACCGGCGGCGAGTGCGACGCCCAGAAGTCGAAGTGGGACAGGCGACCAGCCGGATCGCCGGGAATCACGAAGGGTCAACGAAGGCAACAATTCTGTGCCTGCCTTTCCGGCCACGAGGCCATTCCACATTCTGCCGCATAAGGTAAAGCGAAAGTAATGACGGGGGTATCCAATTGGCGATCGGGCGCGGAACGCGGATGATCTCGGCGCCGATCGTCGTGGTTCTGACCGTTCTACTCGCCGGGTGCGCCACCTCGGCGAAGTCGGCTGTGCCCGAGACGATTCCAAATATCAGTACCACACTCTCGCCGGCTCCGCCGTCACCGCCCACACGAGTGGCGTTGAACGTCCCGATGAAGCGACTGGCACCGGGTGAGAAACCGCCCCAATTCATCCTGTTCTCCTTCGACGGCGTCGGGGTGTCGAAGAACTGGGACCTGTTCCTGCGCACCGCCGCCGAATCGGACGCGAGATTCACCGCGCTCATGACCGGGCTCTATTTCCTCACCGACGCCAAGAAGCGGCAGTACCGTGGTCCCGGATACAAACCCGGCGAGGCGGCGATCGGATTCGGCGGATCGAAGAAGGAGGTGATCGAGGAGATCACCTACCTCAACCGCACCTGGTACGACGGCCACGAGATGGGCACCCACTTCGTGGGCCATTTCTGCGCGGGCACAGAGAATCCCGGTAAGTCGTGGACCAGTGCCGAGTGGCGTCACGAGTTGGCTCAGTTCTTCCGGCTCATGACGCAGTGGCGTGAACTCAACGGAATCCGCACCGGACCCGACCTCGCCTTCGGACCCGAAGCGGTGAAAGGCGCTCGGACACAGTGCCTCGAGGGTTCGATGAAAGCGCTCTTCCCTGCGCTGCGCGATTACGACATGCTGTGGGACTCGTCGATGCCGGCGTCGCGACCGGGTGTCTACTGGCCGTCGAAGATCAACGGCATCTGGGAATTCCCTGTCCCCTACGTCTGGTCGCCGGCGCTGAAGCAACGCCAGACAGCGCTCGACTACAACTTCTGGTACAGCGTCAACAAGGCGACGGATCGGCCCGCCGATCGTGCGCGGATCGCGCGGGTCGTCACCAGCACCTACGACTACATGCTGCGCCGGGCCTATGAGGGAAACCGCGCGCCGCTGGTGATCGCCAACCATCTGAACACCTGGAACACCAACGCCTTCAACCCGGCGACCGCCGCCTTCATGCGCCGCGCGTGCACCAAGCCGGAGGTCATCTGCGCCACCCACCAGGACGTCATCGCCTGGATGGAGCTGCAGGACCCCGCCGTCCTGAAGAAGTGGCGGTCGATGGCCCCGGTCGCCGTCGACGCGCATCACTAGCTGTACCGACCCGCCAGGTTGGGTACGCGGTCGGCGGGTGAGTTGCCTCGGAGTGCGGTGTGGCCGCGTTCGTGGTTGTAGTTGTGAAGAACTCGGGGAAGGCTGCGACGCGTTCGGATTCGCTGAGGTAGGGGCGAGCGTGGGCCCATTCCTCCTGGAGGGTTCGGTTGAATCGTTCGACCTTGCCGTTGGTTTGCGGTCGGTACGGTCGGGTCCATTTGTTACCGGGAGTGGTCGTCGACGGCGTGGTGGAGGAACGCGTACCCCAGGTTCGGGCGGCCAGCAACTTTGCGGGTTCGCCCAGGCTCGCGGTGCGCGCTGGAGTTGCGGGTGCCCTGGGCGCGGCCGTGTACGCGATGTCGGCCACCGTCGGGGATTCTCCCTATGTCACGTCGACTCGCCGGACGGCGGAATCACCTGACCGTCAGGGGCACCGGCGTCGTGGACCCACCGGCGCGCACCGTTGCGGTCAGCGGGGTCCAGCCCGTCCAGAGATCCACCGGCACATCGAGCGTCGCGCCCGGCCGGAGGGTGACCGGAGTCCGGGTGACCGCACTCCGGTCGGCGATGGTGTCGCTGCGTTCGACCGCGACCTGGAACTTCTGCGAACGTCCCTCGGTCCGCACGGTCACGCCGACCGGTGAGGTGGCCCCTACCGACACCGACGAGCCCGGGCCGACGGCGAGCTGCGAGGTGTCGACCGAGACCGACCGCAACGAGTCCTCGGTGGCGACCTCGAACACGGCTGTCGTCGGTGCCGACGAACTCACCCGAACCGCGTGACGAACCGGATCGACATCGAGCGCCGATGTCGCACCCGCCGGGACCTCGAGGTCGCCGACCGCCACCGCTCCACCCGCGCTCAGCACGGTCGTGTTGATGTCGGCGGTACGCCCGGCCTCGACACCGTCCACGACGATGCGGAAACGCTTGCCCGCCGGCACGGTGAATCGTGCGGAATTGTCATTGTTGAACAGAATCCGCTGCTCGACACCGGGAATCGGCTTGCCGGACGGATCGGTGACCCGGACGTCCCAGTCCACGTCACCGACACCCTGCGCCGTGCCGTTGGTGTCACTGACCAGCACGACGGTGTCGTCGGTGTGCAGGTCGGGATCCTGGTGACGCTTCAGAACCTGGGCCAGCGGGACCAGCATCATCCTGTTCTTCGGCGAGCCCTGGTACAGCATCGTCGGCTCGGACGGGTTCGTCGCCGTCGAGTAGTACCAGGAGTCGGCGGCGGGATCGACGACCACCATCTTCTCCCGGCCCGGGAAATTGTTGTCATAGACGACGATTCCGTGCTTGCCGCCACCGAGGTCACGGAGCGCGATCGGTGTGATCGCATGCCCGGCGGAATGTTCCTCGTCCGTATAGATGGCGAGGATGTAGTTGTCGTTGCGCGACCATGCGGTACGGAGCTTCGACAGCGCCTGTGGCACCGAGACCTCACGTTCGGCGAGGTCCGTGGGAGGGAAGCCCTGGGTGATGAACATCCGGGCGATCAGTTCGTCCAGCGGCCCCGACGCCGGCATGCTGTAGACGCTCTGTCCTGGCAGCGCCAGCGGGAACTGGCTCAGCCGCTTCGTGTTGTACAGGCCTGCCAGCGCCGCCATGCCGTAGCAATGACCGCCCCTCATCGACGCGTTGAACTCCGCCATCACGAGTTCGGCGACGGTGGTCGGTGAGCAGATGCCGAGCACGATGCGGGCGCATACCTCGTCACCGAACACCGCGCGCATTCCCTCGGTCGTGAGTCCGCGCCGGTGCAGGGCGTCGTTGTCTCCCCAATTCTCGAAGGAGAAGCCGTCGCGTTTCACATCGAACCCGGAGTGGGCGACGACCTTTCCGGCCTGAGGATTCACGACCGGTGCGGCGTCCGCTGTGTCGGCGCCTACGGTCAGGAACGCAGCGGCCGCGGCAACCGCCAGGCCGGCAGCGGAAACACAGAATGACGCGCGAAGGCGAGACCGGGTACTGAGCATGGCAAAACAGTAGCGGACAAATCAGGCATCCTGAGCAGGTCCTGAGAAGAATCCGCATTCTTGCCGGCAGTCTGTCACGGGAATGTCGTTCGCGGGGATCAGCCCCGGCGAGTCAGCGTCCGACGCGCGATGCGGGCGACCGCCTCGTCGATGAGCCGGCCGGCACTGTCGGTCGCGGCTCCCTGCCCGGCGGCATCGAATGCCGCCAGCACGTCGACCGCTGTGTCCACCTCGGACGCGGTCGGTGCGAGACCGGCACGGGCGGGCCGGATCTGGCGCGGGTGGATGCACGCACGACCGAAGAAGCCCAGCCCGGTCAGGCGCCGGGTCTCGGTCTCGAACGACTCCGGATCGTCGATGACCGGCGACGCGGCCGCGAGTGGTGGCCGGATCCGTGCCGCCGCCGACGCGGCCACGACTTGGGAACGTGCCCAGAGCAACTCGTCGCCGACGACCGGCGTCACGCCGAGGTCCGCAGCCAGGTCCACCTCGCCGATCTGCACGAACTCGACGCGGGGGCCGGCGGCGATCGCCGGCGCATTCACCAGACCCGCACCGGTCTCGATCAGCGGTGAGACCGGCGTCCGCGGACGGCCCTCCGCAGCCTCGAGGTCGGTGAGCATCCGGTCCACGCGATCCAGCGTCGCGCGATCATCGCATTTGGGCAGCCAGATGCCGTCGGCCCCACACCGGACCGCCATGGTCAGGTCGTCGAGGAGTTCGGCGCCGGGATTCACCCGTACCCACGTGGGCACCCCGGCCCGGTCGCGCTTCTCCAGCCAGGTCCCCACCGCGATGCGCGCGGAGTCCTTGGCCGCGACCGGTACCGCGTCCTCGAGGTCGAGGACCACGGCGTCGGTACCGGACGTGGTCGCCTTGCCGAACCGTTCGGGCCGGTCGCCCGGTACGTACAGGTAGACGAGCGGCGAACTCATCCGACGGTGACGGTTCCGTTGACCAGCGCCTTGGCGATGACGGTCCGCATGATGTCGTTGGTCCCCTCGCCGATCGACATCAACGGCGCATCGCGGTAGTAGCGCTCGACGTTGAACTCGGTCGAGTAGCCGTAGCCGCCGTGGATACGCATCGCCTCGAGGCTGGCGGTGATCGCGGTCTCCGACGCGAAGTACTTCGCCATTCCGGCCTCCCCGTCGACACGTGCACCCGAATCCGCCTTGGCAGCAGCCCAATACGTCATGAGACGCGCCGCCTGCAGCTGGGTGGCGATGTCGGCGAGCTTGAGCTGGATCGCCTGGAAGTCGGAGATCGGCTTCCCGAAGGCGGTGCGCTCGCGTGAATAGTTGAGCGCCGCGTCGTACGACGCCTGCGCGATGCCGACGCTGCGGCCGGCGATGTTGAGGCGGCCGATCTCCAACCCGGACAGCGCCTGCTGCATACCGCGGCCCTCGACCCCGCCGAGCAGTGTCGACGCCGGTACCCGCACCTCGTCGAGGAAGATCTCGCACGATTCGGTGCCCTTGTAACCGAGCTTGCCGAGGTCTCGCTGCACTTCGAATCCGGGCGTCGTGGTGTCGACGAGCAGGATGCTCATGCCCTTGTGCGCCGGCGAAGCCGACGGATCCGTCTTGACCAGGACGGGGAGCACATTCGCGTGGCGTGCGTTGGTGATCCACGTCTTGGTGCCGCGGATGACGTAGTCATCGCCGTCGCGGGTGGCGGTGGTCTTGATGCCCTGCAGGTCGGTGCCTGCACCCGGTTCGGTCAGTCCGATGCCGGTACGGCATTCACCGGTCGCCAGCCGGGGCAACCACTGTTGCTTCTGCTCCTCGGTGCCGTGCCGCGCGATCATCCAGCACGCCAGGTTGTGACTGCCCAGGATGCCGGCGATACCCATCCAGCCGCGGGCGATCTCCTCGTAGACGAGGGTGAAGGACACCATGTCGAGTTCGAGTCCGCCGTACTCCTCCGGCGTGGTGATCCCGAACAGACCCATGTCCCGCAGCCGCGCGACGATCTCCGTGGGATAGCGGCCCTCGCGTTCCCATTCGTTGGCGACCGGGATGATCTCCTTGTCGACCAGCTGACGGAGCGCCGACCGGAAGTCGCGCTGTTCCTCGGTGAAGCTGAAATCCATTGTGTGATCCTTGATCTGAGAGGTGATCGGAGATGTTAGACCCGGGCCCGGCCGCGGACCGGCAGGTGAAGGTGGGTCAGCTCGCGGAGAGGATGTCGGCCGCGAGCGCCGGGATCTGCCCCACGGACGGTGCGTCGCACAGACCGAGAACGGTCTGGACGAGTGCCTCGGAGGCCTCTCCCCCGCCGGCGTTGCCCCGGAACTTCTCGGCGACCGCGGCATCGTCCATCGGACGGCCGGAAGTGCCTCGGCTGCAGGGAACCTCGCCGACGAGCCGGGTGGCGTCGTCGAGGGTGATGACCGCCCGGCCGGCGGCGTCGGCGGCCGGGCGGGCATCGGGTGCGGGGACGACGTCGACGAGTGCGGCGGTGGCGGCCACCTCGGGTCGGACGATCGAGGCCTCGGCGTAGGTGTCGACGGTGACCGCTCCGTCGTGGACGAGTGCGGCGACGCTCCACGGCAGGTCGAACTTCGCGTCGTAGATGCTGCGGGGACTGCGTGTACCGGTGCCCGGCCCACACACGATGTCCACGCTGTCGGGATGGACGTCGACGCTGATGGCAGTGATACGCGACGCCGACACCTCGGTGCCCGATCGCGCGGCCTCGGCCAGAGCCTGCGCGACCGCATCGAGCGAGGCATGCATGAGTTGACAGCTCGGGTACGGCTTGATGCCGATACCGGCGCTCTCCCAACGAGTTCCGAGATCGGCGACGATCCCGTCGGGATCCACGTCGCGGTCGGCGAGCGCGCGGTACAGCCCGCGCCGGCCCTCCAGCACCGATTCGGGTCCGCTGGCCCCGGCCAGCGCCAGGCGCGCGGCGAGGACGCCGTTGAAACCCGCGTTCCCCGGATGCAGGACCTTGGTGTTGGCCCCGGTGTCGAGGAACTCGAGCAAGCCGCCCGACGACGACGCCGCGATGCCGATCGCATCGGTCAGACGATCGGCGTCGGCGCCGTACAGCAGGCCGGCGGCGACGGCACCGGCGAGCGGGCCGACGACGGCGGTCGCATGGAGGCCGCGCGCGTGGAAGCCGTGTGGTGCGGCCGCGCCCAGTCGACAGGCGATCTCCAGCCCGGCCACCAGCGCGGTCACCGTCTGCGCGCCGGTCGCCCCGACTTCCTCGGCGACGGCCAGGACAGCCGGCGCCACGACCGTCGTCGGATGCACGAGTGCACCGGCATGCGTGTCGTCGAAGTCCAGGGCATGCATCAGCACCCCGTTCGCGAAGGCTGCCGCGGGCGCCGAGATGGCGTCGGAGTCACCGAGCGGATGTGCCTGCGCCGGGCCGCCGAGCCCGCGGGCCACGGACAGTCCGGGTCCGCCCTGGTCGAGCCGGCGGGCTCCGATGGCATTGCCGATGCCGTCGAGCAGGTGTCGCAGCGCTGCCCGCCGGGTGGCCTCGGGAATGTCATCGATGTCGAGGGCCGCGGCCCAGCTCGCGAGGCGGCGGGCGGTCATGGCGTGGCCTGTGCGATCGATCCGAAAGCACCGGCGTCGACCAGCCCGCGGACGTCCTCTGCGCTGTAGCCGAGCAGTTCCATCACCTCGTCGAAGTTCTCGTTGCGACGCGGTGCCCGACGATACTCCGCGGGCTCGTTGCCGAAGCGCACCGGTGAGGTGACCTGACGTACCTCACCCCACACCTCGTGTTCGGTGGTGGCGATGAGCCCGCGCGCCAGGGTGTGTTCCTCGGTCAGCGCCTGTTCGACGTCGTTGATGGGCCCCGTCGGCACACCCGCCTCGGTCAGCAACGACACCCAGTGATCGACCGTCGCCTCGGCGAATCGCTTCTCGAGCAACGGCAGCAGTTCGTCCTTGTGCTCACCACGGGCGGTGAAGTCGGTGAACCGCGGGTCCTCGAGAAGTTCCGGCAGCCCGATCGTCTCGGCCAACCGCACCCAGAACTTCTCCTTGGCGCAACCGACGACGAACCAGCCGTCGGAGGCTTCAAAGGCCTGGAACGGCACCAGAGACGGATGTGCCGAGTTCTTGGTGCGTCCCGGCCGGTATCCGGCGTTGAGGTGCCAGGCGGCCGGGTAGGTGAGCATCGAGATCGCGGTGTCGTAGAGCGAGACGTCGCAGTCGCCGCCGACACCGTCGCGACGGGCGGCGTGCAGGCCGGACATCAGACTGAGCGCCGCGACGTACCCGCCGCAGAAATCGACAAGGGACAGACCGGATTTGGTGGGCGGTCCATCGGGGTCACCCGTCAGGTCCATCCATCCGGCCAGGCCCTGCAGGATGTAGTCGTAGCCGGGCTGCTTCGCGCGCGGACCGGTCATGCCGAACCCCGTCAGGCTGCAGCACACGATGGCCGGGTTGAGGTGCTTGAGGTCGTCGTAGGTGATCTTGATCTTCGCCGGCACATCGCCGCGCAGATTCGAGTACACCGCATCGCTGGTGCGCACCAGATCTTCGAACACCCTGCGCCCGCCGGGGGTTCCGAGGTCGAGCGACAGGCTGCGCTTGTTGCGGTTGAAGGTCTCGAAGAACAGGGAGTCCTCGCCCTTGTTGTAGGGCGGAACGTATCGCCCGACGTCGCCACCGGAGGTCGGCTCCTCGATCTTGAGCACGTCGGCCCCGAGGTCGGCGAGGTGGACGCTGCCGAAGGGGCCGGCGCCGTACTGTTCGACGGCGATGATCCGGACGTCCTCGAGCGGCCTCATGACCGCGCGTCCTCGGTCTGGGCGGCGACGACCTCGGTCAGCGAGGGCGCCTTGACCTCGGGGAAGTAGTTCTGTCCGATACCGCTCTCGCGGGTCGCGACCATGACCGAGCGGTTCCAGGCGACCACGACCTCGCCGTCCTGATTGATCCCGCGGGTGACCATCGACACGATGCCCGCGTAGGGACGAGACTTGGACCGGCGCAGGTCGGTGCAGATGCTCTCGGCGTAGATCGTGTCGCCGACGTACACCGGATGCTGGAGTTTGACGCCGGTGAACTGGAGGTTGGCGACGGCGTTCTGACTCATGTCGATCACCGACAGTCCGAGCACCAGGGCGATGGTCAGCCCCGAGTTCACGATCACCTTGCCGTCGGTGATGGGATTCGTCCGGGCGAGATGTTCGTTGAAGTGGTTCTGGTTGGTGTTCATCGTCAGGCACGTGATCCACGCGTTGTCGGTGTCGGTGATCGTGCGGCCCATCGGGTGCTGGTAGACGTCGCCCACGACGTAGTCCTCGAAGAAACGTCCGAGCGTGGCGGGATGGGTGGTCAATGGTCCTCCTGAGGGGGTGCGGCGTCCCGAAGATGTAGCGCCGTGACGCGGACCACCATAAACATCTGATCTTTTGACCGTCAAGGCCGCGCCGGTCCTGGATGTTTGACGAATTTCGTCTCTAGGGTTGCCGAAACAATCGGAGGTATTGCAAGATGCACTCGAGCGGACTTATGGCTCAGATCACTTCTGTCACCGGCTGATCGCATCGATCCGGCGGCGGCGTGACGGCTTTGGAATAGGAAGCGAGTTTCGATGAAACGAATCGGCGTGGATGTGGGCGGCACGTTCACCGACCTGGTCCTGTGGGACGACGACGGGACGGTGACGGTGCACAAGACGCCGTCGACCAACCACGATCCCTCGATCGGCACGATGGACGGGATCGAGGTGCTCGCCCAGCGCGCAGGCATCGACGTCGCCGACATCGAGATGTTCTTCCACGGGACCACCGTGGCGACCAACATCGTCCTCGAGCACAACGGCAGCGACGTCGGCATGATCACCACCGACGGGTTCCGCGATCTCCTGCACATCGCGCGCAAGAAGCGTCCGCTGAACTACTCCAACTACCAGGATCTGCCCTGGCAGAAGTGGCAGCTGGTGCCGCGCCGCAACCGGCGCACGGTGCCGGAACGCATGGACGCCGCAGGCAACGTGCTGACCCCACTCGACGAGGACGCGGTCCGGCGTGAGGTCGCGCTACTCCGCGAACGCGGGGTCGAGGCGATCGCCGTCGCGTTCCTGCACGCCTACCGGAATCCCACCCATGAGCAGCGGGTCCGGGAGATCATCGCCGAGGAGTACCCCGGCGTGTTCATCTCCCTCTCGAGCGACGTCGCCTCGCAGTACCGCGAGTACGAACGCTTCTCCACCACCGCCCTCAACGCCTTCGTCGGCCCCAAGACCTCCCGCTACATCGAGAACCTGGCCGGGAAGGCCAAGGCCGCACAGGTCGGCGAGGACGTCCACCTGATGACCTCGGCCGGCGGTCTCGTCACGTCGCGGAGCGCGAGCGAGGTCCCGGTATCGCTGCTGACCAGCGGTGTCGTCGCCGGACTTCTCGGCGGCTGCTTCATCGGCAAGGCCTCGGGCTACCCGAGCGTCATCACCCTCGACGTGGGCGGCACCTCGGCCGACATCGGCGTCGCACCGGACGGCAAGCTCCGGATGAAGCACCTGCTCGACACCCGCATCGGTGACTATCACGCGATGGTCCCGATGGCCGAGGTCGACACCATCGGCGCCGGCGGCGGATCGATCGCCAGCATCGACGAGGGCGGCATGTTCCGCGTCGGACCGCGCAGCGCCGGCGCCATGCCGGGACCCGCCTGCTACAACCGCGGCGGCACCGAACCCACCTCCACCGACGCCATGGTGGTCATGGGATGGCTCGGAGCCGACAGCTTCCTGTCCGGAACCATGGAGGTGAAGCCCGAGCTGGCGACCGAGGCGGTCAAGACCCACATCGCCGACAAACTCGGTGCCGATCTCGAACATGCCGCGATGGGCATCTTCCAGATCCTCGCCCACTCGATGACCGAGGCCATCTCCCTGCACTCGGTGCGCAAGGGCTACGACCCGCGTGAGTTCTCGCTGGTCGCCGAGGGTGGTGCCGGGCCGCTGTACGCATGGCAGATCGCCGAGCATCTGGGCATCCCCCGCGTCATCGTCCCCGGCCATCCCGGGATCACCTCGGCGGTCGGCCTGCTGACCACCGACGTGCGGTACGAGGTCCCCACCACGGTCTGGACCTCCTCGGCCGAGCCCGATCTCGAACTGCTTCGACGCGAGATGGACCGACTCGCCGACCAGGCCGTCGCCCAGCTACGCGCCGACGGCATCGCCGACGAGGACATCACCCTCGAGCGCAGCGTCGACTGCCGTTACGTCGGACAGGGTTACGAGCTGCGCGTGCCTGCACCCGCCGGCGAGATCACTGCCGAATGGGTCGAGCAGACCGCGGCCACCTTCCACGAGGTGCACGGTCGCACCTACTCCCAGCGCTTCGACGACAAGCCGGTGCAGCTGGTCAACATCCGGGTGACCGGTGTCGGCGCGGTCGAGCACATCCGCATCTCGGAAATCGAGAAGGGCGACGCCGACGCGTCGGGAGCGATCAAGACCACCACCCAGGCGTTGTTCTGGAAGAACGACTCCGCCGATCCCGAGTGGGTCGACACTCCGATCTACGACCGCGCATTGTTCAAGGCGGGCAACACCTTCGAAGGTCCGGCGATCGTTCAGCAGTTCGATTCGACGACGATCGTCGGCATCGGGCAGAAGGCCACGGTCGACGCCGTCGGTCACATCATCATCGAGAGGAGCGCCTGACATGGCGAAGACCCTGATGCCCACGGACGGCGTCTCCCTTGCGGCCGAGGCGAATCGGACCTGGGACACCGTCGAGGTGGACCCGATCACCCTGCGCGTCATCGGCGGCGCCCTCAACTCGATGGCCAAGGAGATGGCGCAGGTCCTCTACCGCATGGCCTACTCGAGCCTGATCCGCGAATCCGAGGACCTCGGCGCCGGCATCTTCGACGTCAACGGTCGCGAACTGTGCGAATCGGATTCGACGCCGATGCACTGCGGTTCCATTCCCGCCTACATCCGCGGCGTGAACCGGCGTCTCGCGGGCACCTACAAGCCGGGTGACGTGATCCTGCACAACCACCCGTATCACGGTGCGGCCCACTCCCCCGACTACGGCGTGATCATCCCGATCTTCTGGGAGGGCGAGCACATCGGGTTCGCCGGCTGCACCGGTCACGTCTCCGACATCGGCGGCAACTTCCCCGGCCTGTGCATGGACGTCGTCGACGTCTGGGCCGAGGGCAAGCTGATGGATTCGATGAAGATCTACGACGGCGGCGTCCGCAACGACATGCTGATCCAGCACATCCTGGACAACGTGCGCACCCCGGAACAGAACCGCGGCGATCTCGAAGCCCTCATCGCCTGCTCGCGTATCGGCGAGAAGCGCTTCATCGAACTGCTCGAGAAGTACGGCCTCGACGTCGTGATGAGCGCCGCGGACCGGTGGATGGACTACTCGGAGGAGATGCTGCGCAGCCGCATCCGGGCGATCCCGAACGGGAGCTACGAGGCACCCATCGGCTACCTCGACGACGACGGCAAGAACCGCGGTGTGCCGTTGAAGGTCGCGGTGCGCGTGCAGGTCGAGGACGAGGACGTGCTGATCGACCTCACCGGTTCCAACGACCAGGTGCCCACGGCGTTCAACGTGCCCTTCGAGGGTTCGGTGCTGCCCGTCGCGGTGAGCGCGATCCGCACCATCCTCCTCGACGAACACCTCACCGAGGAGTTCGTCCCACAGAACGACGGTTGCTTCCGCCCGGTGCGGGCCTACGCACCCGAGGGCACCATCTTCAACCCGGACTTCCCGGCATCGTGCTTCGCCCGGTTCTCCCAGGTCAACCGCATCTTCGACTCGATCAACCTGGCACTCGCGCCGGTGCTGCCCGAACGGGCGATCGCCGGCTCGTCGGCCGCCCTGTGTGCCATCGCGTACTCGGGTCTGGCGGAGGACGGCGAATCGTACTGGGTCTACATCGAGATCAACGAGGGTTCCTACGGTGCGCGCAACGGCAAGGACGGCATGGACGCCGTCGACGCCCTGATGGCCAACACCCGCAACAACCCGATCGAGGAGCTCGAGCTCAACCACGCCATGCGCGCGGAACGCTACGAGCTCCGCGACGAGTCCCCGGCCCCCGGGCAGTGGCGAGGCGGCATCGGAAGCGTGCGGACCTGGTATATGGAGACCGACACCTTCCTGGGCTCGGAGGCCGACAACCGCACGGATCCGCCGGCCGGCGCGCTCGGCGGCGGCGACGGCGCGTCGGGATCATTCATCCGGAACCCCGGCACCCCGGACGAGGAGGTGCTGTTCTCCAAGGTCACCCAGGAGGTCATCCACGCCGGTGACCGACTGGAGATCCGCATGCCCTCGGGTGGCGGTTTCGGAGATCCGTTCCTGCGCGATCCGTTCGCGGTGCTGTCCGACGTGTGGGACGAGTACCTCAGCGCGGAGGAGGCCCGACAGGACTACGGTGTCGTGGTGGACACCGACACCTGGACCATCGACGAGGCCGCCACCGAGGCGCTGCGCTCGGCTCGGGTGGCGTCCTGACCGGTGACTTCGGAGGGGCCGGTGACTCTGTCGCCGGCCCCTCCGGCATCTCCGGATCTTTCACCGCCGACGCGGTTTCCGTCGCCGAGCGCTTGAACACGGTCATCAGCTGGGTGCCCAAGGAGCTTCGGGTCGATCCTTCCGGGGCTCGGGGCCCTCTTGCGGGTGTCCGCGTGGGCGTGAAGGACAACATCGACGTCGGCGGGGTCCGCTCCACCTGTGGTTCGGAGTTCTTCGCCGACCGCGTGGCAGCCGACGACGCCACGTGTGTCAGTGCGCTCAAAAGCGCCGGGGCGGTGATCACCTCGACGTTGAACATGGCCGAGTTCGCGGTCGGGGTGACCAGTCAGAACTCCGCCTCGGGCGGATCGGTCAATCCCTGGGACGCCCGCCGTGTGCCCGGTGGCTCGAGCGGCGGTTCGGGTGTCGCCGTGGCCGCGGGTGTCGTCGACGTCGCACTCGGCACGGACACCGGCGGTTCGATCCGGTTGCCCGCCGCGTGCTGCGGAGTCACCGGTCTTCGACCGTCCACCGGAGTCCTGGACATGTCCGGGATCTTCCCGGTGAGTGCGGATTTCGACACCGTCGGACCGCTCGCACGTACGGCCCGACAGGTACGTGAGACGTTCGCGGTCCTCGCCGGGTCGGATGTGACCGGTGCGGACACCGAGTCGCTGAGAGTTGCGGTCCCCCATCCGTTCGTGACCGGCGACATCGACCCCGCCATCGCCGACGCCGTCACCGAGACCGTCGAACTCATCCGGCAACTGGGTCATCACATCGTGGAATGCCGCGTGCCGCACAGTGAATCGGCTCAGGATGTGGTCTACACGCTGATCTATTCGGACCTGGCGCGTATGCACGCCGAACGGCTGCGCGACGAGCCGACCCGGTTCCAGGCGGCGACCCGCGAGCGAATCTCCCTCGGGCTGACCATCTCCGACGAACAACGGGCAGCTGCTGTACGCCAGCGGGACATGTTCCGGTCGGCGATGAGCGAGATGTTCAGCGACGTGGACGTCGTACTCACCCCGGCGATGCCGGTGGATGTGCCGCAGATCGGCGTCGGGGAGGCGGTCGTCGCACAGGCCCGCCGGATGGGACAGCTGACGTATCCGTGGTCGTTGCACGACGGTCCGACACTGGCACTGCCGGTCGGCGTGCATCCGTCCGGTATGCCCATCGGCGCACAGTTGACGGCGGCGCGTCTGCGCGAGGGGACTGTTCTCGCGCTGGCCGAGCAGGTGCAGGAGCACAGCGACTGGCATCTCCGGCTCCCGCCCGTGCGCGTCAGTTCTGACGTCTGAGCAGGTCCATCTGCTTGTAGACGTCGCCGAGGTGGTCGAGATGCCGGCGCATGAGCGTCATCGCCGTCATCGAGTCCCGGCGCTCGACCGCCTCGAGGATCGCACGGTGGTCTTCGTCGACGCACCGCCAGAACCCTTCCGGCGCGACGTCGCGGCTGAAGCGGGTGCCGATGACGCGGAACACCGGGACGGTGATCAGGTCGAGGAGAGGGTTGTCCGCCGCCCGCAGCAGGATGCGGTGAAACTCCTGGTTGTTGGCGTAGACCTCCGGACCGACACCCTCCGACAGGTCGAAGATGGTGGCGCGCAGCTCTTCCAGATGGGCGTCTGAGTGACGATAGGCGGCGACTCCGGCGGCGGGCACCTCGGTGAGCTGCCGGACCTCCATGAGCTGATCGACGGTCACCCCTTCGGCTGCGGCGAGCAGCGTGACTCCCGCTTCGAGGTTCGCACTCAACTGACCGATGTCGGGTGTCGCGACAAACGTTCCCCCGGTCACCCCACGGGTCGTGTTGACGAGGTTCTCGCTGGCGAGCGTCCTGATGGCCTCCCGGACCGTGCTCTGACCGACGCCGAACTCGGCGCGGAGTTCGGCGTCCGGGGGCAGACGAGTACCGGGAGTCAGCTCACCGGCGAGGATCCGTACCCGAAGCGCGTCGGCCACGATCTCGTACGCCGGGCGTCGTCCGGACTTGTTGCTCCCGGACTGATTCGCTTCTGTCACAACATGATCCGATCTTCATGGGTTTGTCCCAAACTACCAGATCAGAGTGAGCGGACGCCTACAGATAGACGACCCGATACTTCAGGCTTCCCTTGATGCGCCCGACGAGGTTCCCGGTCACCCAGATCCAGGCTCCGCGACGTCGGCGAGACCACCCCCAGGGCCACAGCGGACAGGTCGCGAGGACGACGCCGGCGTGGATCGGGAACCACCACCACTGCCGGCCGGGCGCCCCGTACTGCTTCGCCACCCGCGCCTCTTCGCTGGCGTAGTCGATGACCTGAGCCCAGGATTCCCGCATCCCCGTGCGGTAGCGGTAGGCGACCATCGCCTCGGGCGCGTATCCGAAGGTGTACCCGGCCGTCTGAACCCGCCAGCAGAACTCGACGTCACCCCCGGCGGTCGGATAGTCCTCGTCCCAACCGCCGACGGCGTCGAATACCTCACGTCGCACCCCGAGGTTGCAGCCGAAGCTCATCGGCAGATGCCGGCCCAGGACCACCGGTTCCTCCGGGTTCGGAAGGGCTCGCCAGGCGGCCACCACCGGGTCGTTGAGGGTGTCGCGTTCGAGCGGCCCGCCGATCAGGTCGGCGTCGCGGGCGGTGTTGACCATGGCGCGCAGCCACGTCGGGTGCACGGCGTCGTCCTGATCGCAGTAGGCGATGAAGTCGCCTCGTGCGCAGCGGGTTCCGACGTTGCGGGCATGCGAGGTCCCGGGGACGTCCGAGGAATCCACCCACCGCAGGTCCAGTCGCTCCCGCAGCGGGTGGGTGTCGAGGTGCTCACGCAGCTGCGGGCTGCCCTCGTTGTCACTGACGATGACCTCGAAGTCGCCGGTGAAGTCCTGTGCCGCCAGGGCTTCGAGCTGGACGTCGAGATCCGGCAGGCCACGGAAGTAGGCGATCACCACCGATGCCGTCATCGCCGCACGCTCCTCAGATCGGCAGTGGTGGGTGCGCCGGACGGGTCGGCGGCGACGGTCTCGAGGATCGCTCGCATCTGGTCGACGACGCCTTCCGCCGTCGTCGCGTCGAACAGTGCCACCGGGTACAGCAGGGTCCCGGTGAGTCCGGCGGGACCGTCGGAGTCCCGGACGTCGAGCAGGGTGAACTCCAACTCGTGCTTGGCCACGGTGTTCGGGATCGGCTCCCGACAGATCCGCACGCCGCCCAGGTCGATCTCGTCCATCCCGGCATCGTCCGCCCCGGCCTGCTGCAGGATCAGGGTCGCCGGGAACAGCGGGTGTCCCGACGATCCGGCCGGGTCGCGTTCGGTCCCGAGCGCCGCGGCGAGGTCCGGCGTCGAGATGTCCGGGTGGGCCAGGCCGTCCAGCAACTGCCGGTGGACGTCGCGGGTCAGGTCGCCGAAGGCGCGGGCGTCGGCGACGTCGAGTCGCATCGGCAGGTCCTCGGCGAAGTTGCCGATGACTCCGTCGAGCGCGACATGGGACCGGTTGGCGTTCGCGGTGCCGACCCGCACGTCGGGGTCGCCGGCCAGGTCGGCCAGGATCACCGCGAACGCCGCCTGGAGTACGGCGAACAGGCTCGACGACTGTGTCCGCGCGTACTGTTCGAGCGCGGTGTGCACGGCGGCGTCGATCCCGAATTCGACCGTGGCACCGGCGGATTCCCACCGTTCCGGCCGGGGTCGGTCGGTGTGGAGCGCCGGTCCGGTACCGGGATCACGCGTACCGGCGGTGAGTCGCTCGGTCCAGTAGGCGAGCTGACGTTCCCGGTCGGCGGCCAGGATCTCGGTGCGCCACCGCGCGTAGTCGCGGAAGCGGACGCCCGGTTCGGGGAGAACCGACGCGGTGGCGTCCGGATCGGAACTCCGGGCGACGAACGCGGTGACGAGATCGCGGGTCAGCGGTCCCATCGACTGCCCGTCGACGCTGAGATGGTGCGTGACGAGGACCAGCACGTGGGTTCGCTGATCGAGCCGCAGCAACTGCAGCCGCAGCGGCGGACCGTTCACCACGTCGAGCTCCGCCCACGCCAGGTCGGTGAGCACGCGCTCGAGTTCGTCGGCTTCGACGTCCCGTGCCTCGAGTCCGCGACCGATGAGGTCGGTCACCCCGCCGGTCGGCAGTACGACGAGTTCGGGGCCGTTCTCCCCCAGCACGTGTCGTGTGCGGAGGGACTCGTGGCGGTCGACGACGTCGACGAGGGCCGGGTGCAACACCGCCGCGAGGGACTCGGAGTGGAGGTCACCGGAGAAGCGCACGGCGACCGGCACATTCCAGTCGGCACCGGCGCCGCTGTTCACGGCCTCCCAGATCCGACGCTGTGCCGGCGCGAGCGGTGCGGGCTCGTCGTCGTGGCCGCGGACCAGTGCCGGGACGTCGACTCCGGACGGGTCGTCCGCGGGCAGGGCATCGATCTGGGCGGTGAGGTCGGCGACGTCGACCGCATCGAACAGCATCCGCACAGGGATCCGACGACCGAGCTCGGCTTCGAGGAGCGCAGCGACCCGCGTCGCCGACAGCGAGTTGCCCCCGACGTCGAAGAAGTTGTCGCCCAGGCCGATCCGTGCCGCGCCGGTGACCTCGGCGAGCACGGTGGCCACACGTTGCTGCAGCTCGGTCTGCGGCGCCTCGTAGAGGCGCTCGGCCGGCCTCGGTCGAGGTAGACGTGCCCGATCGATCTTGCCGTTGTCGTTGTGGGGCAGGGCGTCGAGGACATGCACCTCGGGACGCAGATAGGCCGGCAGCAGCTGAGCGGCCTCGCGCCGGACGACCTCGGCCTGTGCGTCATCGCCCGTCACGAAACCGACGAGCCGATCCTGCCCATCGGCACCTGCGAGAGCCACGACCGCCGCATCCACCACGCCGGCGCATCGCCGGAGCGCGGCCTCGATCTCGCCGGGCTCGATGCGGAAGCCGCGCACCTTCAGCTGGTGGTCCGTGCGGCCCAGGTAATCCAGCGAGCCATCACGGTTGCGCCGCACCAGGTCTCCGGTGCGGTACATCCGGTCGCCGGAAGCCTCGGCACTGAAGGGATCGGCAACGAACGCAGTCGAGGTCCGCGCCGGATCGGCGTGATAGCCCCGCGCCAGCTGGATTCCGCCCAGATAGAGCTCACCGGCCACCCCGACGGGGACCGGCTGGAGACGTGAATCCAGAACGCGGATGGTCACGGCCGGCTGTGGGCAGCCGATCGGGACACGGCCCGCCGGCGGCGTCGTGACCTCGTGGCCCGTCACGCTGACCGCGGCCTCGGTCGGGCCGTACAGGTTGTGGACTATTGTCTCCGGTGCCGCCGACCGCATTCTGCTCACGAGTTCCGCGGGGAGTTCCTCGCCGATACACAGGACGGTGGTCAGCGTGGCCGGTGGGTCGCCGGCGTCGAGAATCATCGCCAGCGCCGACGGCACGGTCGGCAGGACGGTGATCCGGTGGCGGTCGAGGATGCGGAGCAGCTCGCCGCCGTCGCGTTCGGCATCCGGTTCGGCGATGACGACGCGGGCACCGGCACCGAGGGCCCACCAGTACTCCCAGACCGAGAGGTCGAAGCCCGCGGAGGTCTTCACCAGCACCGAGTCACCCGCGGCCATCGGGTACCGGTGCTGCATCCAGCGCAGTTGTTCGCCGACGGCCGCGTGGGACATGCTCACGCCCTTGGGGATTCCGGTGGAACCCGAGGTAAACAGCACGTAGGCGGTGGTGTCCGGGTGCGGCGCCGGGAACTCGCACGCGTCGGGGCCCTCGATGAGGTTCAGCGAGTCGACGTCCAGCAGTTCGAGATCACAGTAGGGACGCGCGCCGGGTGCATCTGGACCGACACCCAGCACGAGGACCGGATCGGCGACGTCGAGGATCATCGAGGCGCGTTCCGGCGCCGAGAGGTCCACCGGCACGTAGGCGGCGCCGACGGTGGCCACCGCATACATCGCCAACAGCTGCGGCAGTCCGCGGGGCGCGGTGATCGCCACACGGTCGTCGGGTCCGACGCCGTGATCGGCGACGATGCGTGCCAGTGCCGTGACCTGCTGCGCAAACTCGCGATACGACAGCACGCGCTCGCCGATGATCACCGCGTCGGCGTCGGGGGTGCGCTCCGCCTGGGCGTGGAAGGCCGCCGCGAGGCCCGCGCTCCGCCCCACCGCCGTCTCCGCATCGGACCGGGATGCGGTCGTCGTGAGGGACCGTTGCTCCTCTTCCGACAGCAGTGGCAGGTCCCCCACCGCCCGGCCCGGGGTGTCGACGAACGCGGTGAGGATGCGCTGGTACCGCTCGACGAACTCGGCGGCGGTCAGGGCGTCGAACAGGTCGGTGGCGTAGACCAACTGGCCGGTCAGTCCGCGAGGTCGTCCGTGGGCGTCGAAGGTGTCCGCGAGCGTGAGGTGCAGGTCGAACTCGGCGACCTCGACGCCGTCGTCGATCACCTCGACCTCGAGGCCGGGCAGGGACAGATCCATCGAGCCGATGTTCTGGAACGACAGCGCCGTTTGGAAGACCGGGTGATGCGAGGTCGATCGCGGCAGGCCGAGTTCTCCCACGATACGGTCGAACGGCACCAGCGCGTTCGAGAATGCGTGCAGTGCAGACTCTTTGGATGCCGCCACCGCTTCCTCCACGGTCGCGGAGCCGTCGATGACCGTCCGTAGTGTGAGCATGTTCACGAACATGCCGGCAACCCGATCGAGGTGCTGTTCCCCGCGGCCCGCGATCGGGGTGCCGATGACGACGTCGCGGTTGTCCCCGAGCCGGCCGAGAAGGACGGCCAGTGCGGTGTGCGCAACCATGAACGGCGTGGCGTCGAGTCGGTTGGCCGCCTGGACGATCCGCGCGTGCAGGGCTGCGTCGATCGCGAAGTCGATCCTGGCTCCGTGACCGCTCGGGTGTGATGGCCGGGGCCGGTCGAGCGGCAGGTCGACGACCGGCGGCGCTCCCCGCAGTCGTTCCTGCCATCCGTGCAGCTGTGCGTTCGCGATCCCCTCGTCGAGGACGGCCCGTTGCCAGAGCGCGTAGTCGGCGTACTGCACCGACGGCGCGCCGATCGCCGGACCCACTCCGGCGTAGTCGCCGGCCAGCTCACCGGCCAGCATCACCATCGTCAGGCCGTCGGCGCAGATGTGATGGGCGACGAGGACGAAGACGTGCTCGTCGGGTCCCGCGCCTTCGACACGCAGCAGCACGGCCCGGATGGGCGGCTGTGCCGTGACGTCGAAGGTCGTGCGGGTGATGCCCCGGATGGCGCTGTCCAGGTCGTCACGACGGGCCGTGATCTTCTCGAGAACGGTCGGCGTCGAGTCGGCAGGCAGGACGACCTGATGCGGTCCGGCTGCGCTGTCGGGGTAGATCGTCCGGAAGACCTCATGCCGGGCCAGCAGCCCGTGCAGTGCGGCTTCGAAGGCCGGGACGTCGAGTTGCCCGGTCAGGCGCAGCACGATCGGGATGTTCTCGGTAAGTGCACCGGGATCGAACCGGTTGAGGAACCACATGCGCTGCTGGGCCGGTGACAGCGGGATCTGTTGGGGCCGGGGCAGTTCACCCAGTACCGGACCGGCGCGGCGCGGCGATGCGTCGAGTCGTTCGGCGAGCGCGTGGGCGGTCGGCGCGTCGAACAGATCGCGGACCGAGACTTCCCGTCCCGAACGCGCGCGGATGCGCGCGACGGCCTGCGCACCGATGAGCGAGTTGCCGCCGGCATCGAAGAAGTCGTCGGTGGCGCCCACCTGCTCGCGGCCGAGGAGTTCGGCGAACACCTCGGTCACCAGCAGTTCGTGGGCGGTGACGGGGGCGACCTGGGCGGTGACGGAGAACGACGCGGCCGGCAGCGCGCGCAGGTCGACCTTGCCCGCAGGGGTCAGTGGGATCGCGTCGAGTTCGACGATCGCCGCGGGGATCGCGTGGCCGGGCAGCGTTTCTCGTAGATGGTCGAGCAGAACGCGCGGGTCGACAGCGTCGATTGCCGGGACGATGTGCGCGACCAGGGTGGCGTTGCCGTCCGGTCCCGACTGTGGGGAGACGACAGCCGCCCGGACCTGCGGATGGGTGCGAAGGAGCGCCTCGATCTCGCCGGTCTCGATGCGATGCCCACGGATCTTGAGTTGCTGGTCGATACGTCCTCGGTGAACCAGTGCAGGACCGTCGGATTCGGCACCCGACCGGACCTGCACGAAGTCGCCGGTGCGGTAGCGCCGCGATCCGGGCGGACCGTCGGGGTCGGCGACGAAGGTCGCCGCGGTCAGCGCCGCACGACCGTGATACCCGCGTGCCAATCCCGTTCCGGCCAGATAGAGTTCGCCGGCCACGCCAGGTGCGCAGGGCGCCAGCGTCGTGTCGAGGACCGCGATGCGGGTGCCGGTGATGCCGCGCCCGACCGACATCGGGTCGGTGTCGGCCTCGGTCATCGGGCCGGCGAGGGTTCCCATGATGGTCGACTCGGTGGGGCCGTAGGCGTTGAAGAACTGCACGCCATGGGCGATCCAGCGCTGCGCGGTCGCCGACGAGCATGCGTCACCGCCGACGACGACGGTCCGCAGGTGCGGGAGATCGTCGGGGTCGATGGTGTCGAGCACGCCCGGGGTGAGGAAGGCATGGGTGACGCGTTCGCGGCGGAGCAGGTCGGCGAGGTCGTCGGCGCCGTAGATGTCGGTGGGCGCGACGACGGTCGTGGCGCCCGCGTCGGTCGCCATCAACAGTTCGAGTACGGCGGCGTCGAAGCTCGGTGACGCGAAGTGCAGGACGCGGCTGTCGCGGTCGACGCCGTAGCCGCGTTGTTCGGTGACGAACGACGCGACGCCGCGGTGCGTGACCGCGACGGCCTTGGGTCGTCCGGTGGAGCCCGACGTGAAGATCAGATAGGCCAGCTGGTCGAGGTGCCGCGGGGCCCGCAGTTCTTCGTCGACGATCGGACCGGACGGCAGAGCGGTGAGTTCGGCGTCGGTGTTCGGGTCGTCGAGAACCAGTAGGTCGGCGTCCCGGCCGGCCATCTGCTCACCGAACCCGTTGGTGGTGACGATGATCGACGCGCCGGAATCGCGGAGCATGAACGCGATCCGATCGGCGGGATAGGCCGGGTCGACGGGGACGAAGGCGGCGCCTGTTTCGGCCACCGCGCGCGTCGCGACGACCGACCAGACGGATCGCGGGAGTGCCAGGGCGACAATCGATTCCGGACCGGAACCGCGAGCAATGAGGGCACGCGCCAACTGGCGGGCGCGTCCTGCGACCTCGTCGGCGTCGAACGCCCGCCACTCCCCGGAGGCGTCGAATCCGACCAGGCGGTGATCCCGGTGGCCGATCGCGTCGGTGAAGAAGGCCGGTGCCGGGGCCTCGGGGCCCGATAGAGCGGCCAGCGTGGCCCGCTCGTGATCGTCGAGCAGGTCCAGGTCGCGCAGAGGTGTCGCCGGGGTCGCCGTGGCGGTTGTGATGACGCGGCCGAGTCGAGCCAGGAGGCGGGCGGCGGTCGAGTTCCGATACACGTCGGGTCGATGGATCAGCGCGAGGTCGAGGCCACCGTCGGAGGTCGGGGCCGCGGTGAACTCCAAGTCGAAGCGGGCGACCGGGATGTCGACGCGTACCGCCTGTGCTTCGGTGACGGCACGGTCGCGCGCGGCAGCGGGATGACCGCCGTCGACGGTCAGGGTCGCCTGGATCAGCGGATGACGAGATCCGCTGCGGGACAATCCCAGGTGCTCGATGATCTCCTCGGCATCGAGTTCGCCGTGATCGATCGCGTCGACCACGACGTCACGCGACCGGGTGACCAGCGCGTCGAAGCCGGCGTGCGGATCGACGTCCAGTCGCAGCGGCACCATCGTCACGAACATGCCGACCAGGTCTGCGACGATCGCGTCGGATCGACCGGAGGTCGGGGTGCCGATGATGATGTCCCGCCCCGGTCCGGATCGGCTCAGAGTGAGGGAGAGTGCTGCGTGCAGGACTCCGAAAACGGTGCTGCCGGAACGATCCGCGAGACTGCGGATTCGCTCGGCCTCGTCGGGTCCGAGCGCCAGGTGGTGGACCTCGGGTGCGCTGCCGTCGGCGTCGGCCTCGGGTGCCGACAACGATGGGGCGTCCGCGAGCGTCGACTTCCAGTGGGCGAGGTGCCCCGCGAGTTCAGACGACGGGTCGGCGGCGGCTCCGAGCCGGGCCGCCCGGCGGACGACGTGGTCGGCGTACTGGATGGGCAGCGGGGACCATGCGGGCGCCCCACCGTTGAGGCGTGCGGTGAAGGCCCGTTCGAGGTCACCGGCGAGAACGCGTAGCGACCAGCCGTCGGCCGCGACGTGGTGGATGGCGAGCACGACGACCGTCTCGTGTCCCAGCTCCCGGACGACGATCCTCAGGGGCAGATCCTCGGATAGATCGACGGTCGCGGACAGGGCGGCGCGGACCGCGTCCTCCTCGGACGAGAGCCCCTCGGCCACCGGCGATTCGAGAACGCTGACCACCGGATCGAGGTCGTACTCGCCGCGCGCGAGGATCACCTGGCGCGGGCCGGTGGCGCTCTCAGGGTAGACGGTCCGCAGGATCTCGTGGCGTTCGACCACGTCGCCGACCGCAGCGCGCAGCGCCTCACGATCGAGGGTCAGCGGGAGCCGGACCGGCGCGACGATGAGGTACTCCGACGACGCCGGATCGATCCGATTGTGCAGCCACATCTGGAGCTGTGCGGGTGCCAGCGGGAGCACGTCAGGACGTGCCATCTCGGTGACCGGCGCCGCGCCGCGCTGGGTGGCGTCCGCGGTGGCGGCGAGGGCGGCCGCGGTTCGACCGTCGAAAACCGCGCGTACCGGAACCCGGACGCCGAGCTTCGCGGCGATACCGGCAACCACCCGAGTCGCGACCAGGGAGTTGCCACCCGCCGCGAAGAAGTCGTCGTCGATGCCGACGTGGTCGCCGAGGACCTCCCGGATAAGGGTCAACACAACATCTTCGGTCGGTGTCCGGGCCTCGGTGGCACCGCCGACGATGGCAACCGGCGTCTCGGGTGCCGGCAGGGCGCGGCGGTCGATCTTGCCGCTCGTCGTCGTCGGCAGGGAGTCGGAGAACAGGATGTGGGTGGGCACCATGTGATCCGGAAGGTGCGCGGTGAGGTGCGCGCGAAGCTCGGCAGAGGTGGCCGACACATCGTTCTCGACCACCAGGTGAGCGACGAGCTGGGTGCCGAGGCGCGGGTCGTCGTGGGTCACGACGACCACTGCGCGCACCGCGGGATGCGCCGAGGCGACGGCCTCGATCTCGCCGAGTTCGACGCGCTGGCCACGGATCTTGACCTGGAAGTCGCTGCGTCCGAGGTAATCCAGGACGGGCGCGGCGTCACCGGCCGTGCGACGCCGGCGCACCAGATCACCGGTGCGGTAGAGGCGTTCTCCGTTCCCCCACGGCGCGGCGACGAATCGGGTGGCGGTGAGGTCCGGGCGGGCGTGGTAGCCCCGGGCCAGCTGGACGCCACCGAGGTACAGCTCGCCGGTCACGCCGGCGGGAACGGGACGCAGACGGTGATCGAGAACGTGGACGGTGTTCCCGGGCATCGGGCGCCCGATCGGGATCGGGGCGCCGTCGGCGGTGTCGGAGACCTCGACGGCAGTCACGTCGACGGCGGCCTCGGTGGGTCCGTACAGGTTGTGCAGCGCGGCGGTCGTTCGCGCGCGGACTGCTTGAGCCGTCGGAACCGACAGCGCCTCACCGCTGGTGAAGACCAGCCGTAGTGAACTCAGCACGGCCTCCACCGGCGCAGTGGCCAGGAAGGCATCGAGCATCGTCGGCACGAAGTGGATCACCGTCACCCCCTGCTCGCCGATCACCTCGGCCAGTGCTGCGGGGTCGCGGTGCGCATCGGGTTCGGCGAGGACGAGGTCGGCGCCGGTGATTAACGGCCAGAACAGTTCCCACACCGATACGTCGAAGGTGATCGGCGTCTTCTGCAGGACGACGTCGCGGCTGTCGATCGGGTAGCAATCCTGCATCCACGCGAGTCGGTTGACGATGGCCTCGTGCGGCACGCTGACCGCCTTCGGCGCGCCCGTCGAGCCGGAGGTGAACAGGACGTAGGCGGGATGTCCGGGACGGAGCGGGCTGTTCCGGTCCGCGTCGGTGATCGGGGTGTCGCACCGGTCGAGATGCAGATCCGTCGGATCGAGGAGACGACCGGAGAACGCGGCGGGCAGGTGGAGCGCGACGTCCGGAACGGCGAGGATCCGGACAGGATCGGTGGTCTCGAGCATGGCGGCGATACGCGGGGCGGGAGCCGCGAGATCGATGGGTACATAGGCTCCGCCTGCGGCCACGACGGCGTGGATCGCGACCAGCATGTCGATCGACCGCGACACGGCGACCACGACCGTCTGCTCCGGACCCACCCCGGCGTCGATCAGCGCACGGGCGGTGCGTGCCACGCGTCGTGCGAATTCGGCGGCCGAGATCGTGTGCTCGGCATCGATGACCTGACCGGCGGCGTTCCCGGCCAGTGCATCGGCAAGGGTGCGAACAGCGGGGTCGACGGGCGACGGTCCGCCACTTCCCCACTGCCCGATCGTCCGGTCCAGCTGGGGATCGTCGAGAGCGTCAGGTCGTGCACACGCGAGTGTGGTTGCGCGACGAGCTGTTCCATGATGCGTAGCAGGTCGTCGGCGAATCCGGCGACGGTGTGGCGGTCGAACAGGTCGGTGGCGTAGGTCCAGCGCGCGCGCACCGGCGCGTCCAGGCAGTCGGTGACCGGTGGCATGTCGAGGGTCAGCTGAAGGTCGAAGCGGGCCATCGGCACATCGATCGACAGCGGGGTCGCGGTGAGTTCGCCGGCGTCGATCGGTCCGGGGACCGGATCGCCGAAGGCGAGCATCACCTGGAAGATCGGATGGTGTGCACCGCCGCGGTCGATTTCGTACTCGTCGGCGAGCTCGTCGAACGGGATCTCCGAGTTCGTCAGTGCGGCGAAGTCATCCGCACGCACCGTGTCGATCAGATCCTCGACGGTGCGGTCCTCGTCGACGTGGGTGCGGAGCACGACGGTTTCGACGAACATGCCGACCAGGTCGTCGAACAGTTCGCTGCCACGCCCCGACACGGGAGTTCCCACGACGATGTCCGAGGTACCCGAGAGTCGCGCGAGCAGAACGGCGAGGGCGGTGTGGATGATGTGGAACACGGTGGCGCGCCGGGTCTGTGCCACCGCCGCGAGTTGCTTCGCCAGAGCGGGGTCGATACCGAACTCGACGGTGTCGCCGTGATGAGTCGGTTGCGCGGGTCGATTGCGGTCGACGGGCAGCGGGAGAGGTCCGGGCAGGTCCGTGAGCGTCTGCCGCCAATGGTCGCGCTGACGGGTGATGCTCGGATGGGCGTCCCCCTCCCCGGTCTCGCCGAGAAGCGTCGACTGCCAGATCGTGAAGTCCGCGTACTGAGCCGGCAACGGTTCGCGGGTTCGCAGGGTCCCCGCGGCGGCTGCGAGATAGCCGTCGAGCAGGTCGGCGACGAGCGGACCCATCGACCATCCGTCGGCAGCGATGTGGTGGACGACGATCACGATGACGTGCGACGCGGGTCCGGTGCGGAACACCGCGACACGGAACGGGATTCGACCGGCCAGGTCGAAGCCGCGATTGGCGACCTCGGCGATGTGCTCCTCGACGCCGCTGATCACCTCGGCATTCACGCCGCTGAGGTCGATCTCCGCGGTCTGCCGGGCCTCCTCGGTGGTCAAGACGTGCTGACGGGGCGTCCCGGCCTCGGCTGGGTAGATCGTACGGAGGACCTCGTGCCGGTCGACGACTCCGGTCACGGCGGTCCGGAGCGCATCGCCGTCGAGCGGACCGTCGACCTGAACGGCGAACGGCAGGTTGTAGAGAGCAGTACCCGGCATCATCTGGTCGAGCAGCCACATCCGGCGCTGCGCCCGCGACAACGGCAGGATCCCGGGTCGCTGCCGGCCGGCGAGGCGGGGCCGGTCGGAGGCCGCGGCCTCGTCGACGGCCCGCGCGAGGTCGGCGATCACGGGTGACTCGAAGACGGTACGAACGGGCAGGTCGACGCCGAGGACATCAGCGATCCGACCCGAGAGTCGCGCCGCCATCAGCGAATTGCCGCCGAGGTCGAAGTAGTCGTCGGTCGCGCCGATCACCCGGTCGGCATCCGCGGGGAGCAGGTCGTCCAGGATGCCGACGAGGATTCGTTCGGTGGCGGTCCGCGCCGCGACGTGCTCGCGCTCGGCACGCGGCGGCTCGGGCAGCGCATTGCGGTCGACCTTGCCGTGGACACCGCGCGGCAGTTCGTCGAGCATGATCGCGGAGACCGGGACCATGTAGGCGGGGATCCGGGCGCGCAGGTCGGCGAGAGCTGCCATCGCGTCGAGCGCATCCGTGTTGCCCGGTGCGGGGACGAGGTAGGCGGTGAGCGTGTCACCGTGATGGGCGGCGACCGCGGCGGCCGCGATCCGGGGATCGGCGGCGAGAGCCGACTCGATCTCCCCCAGCTCGATGCGCAGGCCACGGATCTTGACCTGGAAGTCGTTGCGGCCGTGGAACTCGAGCACGCCGTCGGGACGGATGCGCGCGAGGTCACCGGTTCGGTACATCCGCTCGCCGGTACCTGCCGGGTCGGCGACGAAGCGGTCCGCGGTCAAGTCGGCGCGTCGCTCGTAGGCGGACGCCAGCTGCACACCGCGCAGGTACAGCTCGCCGACGACGCCCAGCGGCACCTGGTGCAGGCGGGTGTCGAGGACGACCGCACCGGAATCGTCAACCGGCACACCGATAGCCACCGTCGGAGACGGCACTGCAGAGGACGCCACGGGGGTGGGTGTCCACTCGTGGTGGGTGATGCCGACCGCCGCCTCGGTGGGTCCGTAGAGATTGAAGACACGCGCACCGACCACGTCGGCGGCGCGCTCGGCCGTCGAGGGTGCCAGCGCCTCGCCGATGCACAGCAATCGCCCGACGGGATGAGGAGTACCGGCGGTGTCGGCGAGCGAGTCGAGATGCGCGTCGAGCAGGGACGGCACGAAGTGTGCCGCGGTGACCGAGGTACGTGCGAAGAGGTCGGCGATGTAGCGGGGGTCGAGGTGACCGTGCGCGGTCGCGACGACCAGGCGGGCACCGTTGACGAGGGGCCAGAACAGTTCCCACACCGACAGGTCGAAGGTCAGGGCCGTCTTGAGGACCGTGGTGTCGGCGGGTCCGAGGGGGAACTCTTCGGACTTCCACCGCAGTTGGGCCGCGATTGCTCGATGCGAGACCGTAACGCCCTTGGGGGTGCCGGTCGAGCCCGAGGTGTAGATCACGTAGGCCGTGTTCGACGGTCGCAGCGGCGCGATCCGCTCGCGGTCGGTGACCGGCGAGGTGTCTGCCGGCGGAACAGCCGTCACGTCGAGGACGGCGGCGGACTCCGGGATCGGGAATGTCGGCGTTCCCGCGGTCAGCACCACCGAGGGTGCGCACGAGTCGAGGACCAGCCGGGTCCGACGAGCCGGCGCGTCCGGATCCACGGGGACGTAGGCTCCACCGGCGGCCAGGACTGCGAGGACGGATTCGACGAGGGCCGCCGATCGTGGGATCGCGACCGCCACCCGCACCTCGGGGCCCACCGCGGCATCGATCAG
The DNA here is from genome assembly GCF_000225505.1 of Gordonia alkanivorans NBRC 16433. Classification (GTDB taxonomy): domain Bacteria; phylum Actinomycetota; class Actinomycetes; order Mycobacteriales; family Mycobacteriaceae; genus Gordonia; species Gordonia alkanivorans. Next base: position 32,781 of record NZ_BACI01000108.1, read on the forward strand.
GTTGCGGGCCAGCGAGTTCACGCGTGCCGACAGCTCCGCATAGGTCTGCGACGACCCGGTGGCATCGTCGTGCAGTGCCACGGCCTCCGGGTTCCGAGCGGCACCGCGCGCCAGGAGTGCGGTCAGGGTGGCGTCGTCGCGGCCGCTCACCGGTCCGGTCAGCGTGCCGGAGGTGACGTCTGCGGCGAGGTCGCCGACCGGGGTGTCCACGGCGTCGAGGGCAGCAGTCAGGAGCTCGACCCACAGCCGGTGCCAACGTTCGACGGTGCTGTGGTCGAACAGGTCCCGGTCGTAGTCCCACTGCACGCGCATCGGCGTCCGGTCCTGCGCGTCGCCGCGGTGATCCAACCCGCCTTGCTCCACCACGGTCAGGTGGAGATCGGACTTCGCCACTCCCAGCGACGGTTCCAGGATCTCGGCGTCGACACCGTCGAGGGTGAGCCGCGCCGGGGCGAGGTTCTGGTAGGAGAATCCGACCTGGAAGAGCGGGTGATGGGCCGCGGAGCGTCGTGGACGGATGGCGTCGACGAGACGGTCGAACGGCACGTCGGCGTGCTCGAACGCGTCGAGGTCGACGGTGCGCACCTGTGAGAGCAGTTCGGCGAAGGTCCGATTCGGGTCCAGGCGGGTCCGCAGCACGACGGTGCCGACGAACATCCCGACCAGGTCGGCCAGATCCCGGTGGTGGCGGCCGGCGACCGGGGTGCCGACGGCAATGTCGTCGGTTCCGCCCAGCCGCGACAGCAGGATCGCGAGGACGCTGTGGGCGACCATGAACGGCGTCGTCCCGGTGTTCCGTGCGACCGCGCGCATCCGGTCGACGAGCTCGGCGTCGATCTCGGTGTGCAGTTCACCGCCGCGCATCCGGGGGTGGGCCGGTCGCGGGCGGTCGGTCGGCAGCGCGAGCAGATCGGGCAGGCCGCTCAGATGTCGCTGCCAGTAGTCCAGTTGGACGGCGGCGACCGAGGACGGGTCGTCTTCGTCGCCCATCACGTCGAGATGCCAGAGCGTGTAGTCCCGGTAGGTCACCGGCAGCGGCGTCCACTCGGGTGCGGTCCCGCCCTTGCGGGCCTGATAGGCGACGACGAGGTCCCGGGCCAGCGGCGCGGTCGACGAGCCGTCGGCGGCGATGTGGTGCACGACGGCCACGAGAACGTGGTCGTCCGCGCCGACGGCGAGCAGTCGGATCATCAGCGGCACCCGTTGTGCGACATCGAAACCGGTGGTTGCCAGCGCGGCCAACCGGGCATCGAGGTCCTCGACGTTCTCCGGTTCGGTCAGGGTGCGCAGGTCGACTGCGGCGGCCGGCTCGACCTGCTGGACCGGACCGTGCGGGCCGTCGGGGTAGACGGTCCGCAGGGCCTCGTGGCGTTCGAGGACGTCGAGGAGCGCGTCGTGCAGTGCGTGCCGGTCGAGGGCGCCCCGCAGGCGGAGGGCCAGTGGGATGTTGAAGACCGGGGAGCCCGTGTCGAGCTGGTTGATTGCCCACATGCGGCGCTGGGCCGGCGACAACGGCACCGCCCCGTCGGACGCACCGCCTCCGGTGCGGAGTTCGGGGATTCGACGGGTCGCCGGATCCGCCAGCCGGGCGGCGAGGTCGGCGACCGTCGGTGACTCGAAGACCCAGCGGACCGGGATGTCGGTGTCGAGTTGTCCCGATAGTGTCGACACCATCCTGGTGGCGGACAGGGAGTCGCCGCCGAGGGCGAAGAAGTCGTCGTCCCGGCCGACCTGCGCGGCGCCGGTGCACGCGGCGAAGGCACCGGCGACGGCACGTTCGGTGTCGGTCCGCGGCTCGGTGTAGGGCGCCGCCCGGATCGTGGGCACCGGCAGGGCCGCACGGTCGAGCTTTCCCGAGGTGGTGGTGGGGATCCGGTCGAGACGCAGGAGCGCGGTCGGCACCATGTGTCCGGGGAGGACCGCCCGCAACTGCTCGCGAATGGCCTCGATGTCGGCTGTTCCCGTGTAGTAACCGACGAGGAAAGTGTTTCCGGCAGAGGGGCTTCCGCCGACGACCTGCATCGTCTGCGGTTCGGTGACCGCGAGGTCGACGCCGGGGACGGCTCCGATCGCGGCGTCGATCTCGCCGAGTTCGATGCGGAATCCGCGGATCTTCACCTGCCGATCTGCTCGACCGAGGTAGTCGAGCCGGAAAGCAGCACCCTCGCCTCCGCCGGTTCGGCGCCAGCGGACCAGGTCGCCGGTTCGGTACATCCGTGCGCCTGCCGGGCCCCACGGATCCGCCACGAATCGGGACGCGGTGAGGGCTTGCCGCCGGTGGTAGCCGAGCGCGACGCCCGCACCGCCGAGGTAGAGCTCCCCCGTCGCGCCGGCCGGTACCGGTTGCAGGCGGTGGTCGAGGACGATCGCGGTCGTCCCGGTGATGGGCCCGCCGATGGTGACCGGCTCGGTGGGATCGAGAGGGCCGGCGAGGGTCGCCATGACCGTGGCCTCGGTGGGCCCGTACGCGTTGAACATGCGTCGGCGACCGGTTCCCCAGCGGGCGACGAGATCGGGCGGGCAGGCCTCGCCGCCGACGATGACGGTGTCCAGATCGTCGAGTCCGCCGGGACCGTGCGCGTCGGCGGGCAGGGTGGCCAGCGCGGCGGGGGTGAGGAAGGCGTGGGTGATGCGTTGTTCGCGAAGTAGCGCAGCCAGTTCTCCGCCGCCATAGATGTGCGGCGGGACGATCACCATCGTGGCACCCGACGCGAGGGCAAGGAGGGTTTCCAGCACTGCGGCGTCGAAACTCGGTGATGCGAAGTGGATGGTGCGCGAGCCCGATCGGACGCCGTAGCGGCGAATTTGCTCGTCGGCGAAGGAGGCCAGACCGCGATGGCTGACGACGACGCCCTTGGGGGCGCCGGTCGAGCCGGAGGTGTAGATGACGTAGGCCGGGTCGTCGACGTGCAACGGGCGGAGCCGGTCCGCGTCGGCGATGGGGTGTGCTGAGGCGTCCCGGTACGCGGCGACGACCAGGTCGTCGTCGAAGCCGATCCACTCGCACAGGCTGTTCAACCCGTCGAGCCGAGGGCGACCACCGGGGCCGACGATGCCGAGATCGACGGCGCTGTCGTCGAGGAGGTAGCTCAGCCGGTCGTCGGGCAGCGCCGGGTCGATCGGCACGTAGGCGCCGCCGGCGAGAAGAACCGCGAGTTGCGTTGCGACGGAGTATCTCCCGCGCGGTAACAGCAGTGCGACGGTGACGCCGGGTCCCACGCCGCGGTCGATGAGGATCCGTGCCAACCGGTGTGCCCGGAGGACGAGTTCGTCGTAGCGCAGCGTGCGTGCCCCGTCGACGATGGCGTCGGCGTGCGGATGTGCTGCCGCCGTGCGGGTCACGAGGTCGGCGAAGAGCACGGGCTCCGACGCGACGGGCCCGCGTGCCGGCACCAGAAGCGTCTGTTCGTCCTCGTCGAGGACGTAGAGTTCGGCGACCCGGGTGTCCGGTCCGGTGGCGACGATGTCCGCGAGGACACGGAGATAGCGGCGGCGGTGGGCGACGAGTTCGGGTTCGGGATAGGCGGCGGCGTTGGCCTCGAGGTCGATGCGGAGGTCCCCGGACCCGGCCCCGGTGTAGATGGTCACCGCGAGGTCCTCGGTGGGACCCGTGCTGAGGATGTGGCTGTAACCGATGCAATCGCCGAGGATCATCTCGCTGCGGAACATCATCACGTTGACGGCCGGACCGAAGAAGCCGCGTCCCACCGAAGAACCGGCTGCCGACCGCGCGGCCAGGTCGCGGCGCATGTCCTCGAAGCGATAACGCTGGTGGCGCAGGGCCCCGCTGAGTTCGGTGGTGATGCCGGCGATGAGGTCGCCGATCTCCATGCCGGGGGTGATACCGCTGCGGATGGGCACGACGTTGGACACCATGCCGCCCGAACGCCGGAGCATCGCGTTGGTCCGGGCCGAGACGGGCAGGCTGAGTACCACGTCGTCGGTACCGGCCACCCGGGCGACGTAGACCGCGAGCGCCGCACTCGCCAACGCCGCCACGGTGACCGAGTTGTCGTCGCACCAGCGTTCGACGTTCGCGATCAGGCCGGGGTCGAGTTCGCCTCCGACCGTGCGGGATTCGGCTCCCCCACCGATGACGGGGTCGGCGAGCCGGACCGGATCGGGCAGGTCGTTCAGGCGCTGCGCCCAGTGGTCGCGGTCGCGCCCGAAGCGGGTCGACGACCGGTAGGCCTCGTCGTCGGCATGAAAGTCCTCGAGGGAGCCGGACTTCGGGGGTGGGACCGGAAGGCCCTGTGCGCGTGCGGTGTACACGGCAGCCGCTCGTTCGGCGAAGGCCGATGCACCGTAGCCGTCGAGCAGCATGTGATGCACGCGGTTGTACCAGAAGTACCGGCGGTCATCGATGCGCAGCGTCGCCGATTCCATGAGGCGGTCGGCGAAGAGGTCGAGCGGACGGCGGAATTCCTCGTCCATCCACACCCTGGCGGCGGCCTCGGGATCGTCGTGGTCCCGGAAGTCCAGGTGCATCATCTCATCGCGCAGTTCCTCGTCGAGGTACTGCAGCGGGGCCTCGGTCGGATCGTCGGCGGGGACGAGCCGGACCATCGCGGTGCCGAACTCGCGGGCCACCTGCCGGCCGACGTCGGTCAGCAGTTCGGTGTCGAGATCGCCGAGCACCTCGATGTACTGCGCGATCGAGAACGGGGTCTGCGGGACGAGCTGCTGGGCGAACCACATGCTGCGCTGCGCAGCCGACAACGGGACCAGGCGCTCACCGAGGGCCGACGTGCTCGTCGATGCTGCGTCGTGCCGCTCGTGGACATCGTTGGTGGTCACTTCTAGTCGCTTCCGGGTGGGTCAGGGCATGCCGAAGAAGACCCGGTACCGCGAGGATGACCGGGCTGGGGTGGGGTGGTCGGGCGTTTAGAATCGCCTTGGTGAGACGGCTCGACGGCCGTGGTTCGTCGGCGTCACATGCGGACCGCCGGTGGTGAACCTCCCGAGTTCACGGCATGCGGCCCACGAGAACATGTGGGTTGCCCGTCGGGATTTAGCACAGGCTAACCTTAACACGGCCTGGTGCTGCCAACGAGACCCGCCGGACCTGCCGTACGCCGACGCCCGACGATTCAGGAGATGTGATGACCGAACCTGCCGTGCGGGTGGACGCCGTCACCAAATCCTTCGGTGACGTCCACGCGGTCCGCGGAATCTCCTTCGAGGTGCCGCGCGGCAGCGTCCTGGGCATCCTCGGACCCAACGGCGCAGGTAAGACCACACTCGTCGACATCCTCTGCACCCTGATCACCCCCGACTCCGGCTCGGCCACGGTCGCCGGCCAGGACGTCGTCCGGAACCCCGGCGGGGTCCGCGAGGCCATCTCGATGACCGGCCAGTACGCAGCGCTCGACGAGACGCTGGGCGGCCGGGACAACCTCATCTTCTTCGGCCGGATGCAAGGCCTACGACGCGGTGCCGCCCGCGAGCGCGCCGACCACCTGCTCGAGCAGTTCGATCTCGCCGAGTTCGGCAAGCGACCGGTGTTCTCGTACTCCGGCGGCATGCGACGACGCCTCGACATCGCCTGCGGACTGGTGATCCGGCCCGAGGTCGTGTTCCTCGACGAACCCACCACCGGACTCGACCCGCGCAGCCGCCAGGCGGTGTGGGCGCTGGTCGAAGCCCTCAAGGCCGACGGCATCACGACGCTCCTCACGACGCAGTACCTCGAGGAGGCCGATCGCCTCAGCGACAACATCATCGTGCTCGACAAGGGCCGAGTGGTCGCCGAGGGCACCGCCGAGCAGCTCAAGCGGAAGGTCGGCGGCGCCTACTGCGAGGTGGTCCTCGACGATCCGTCGCGGTCCGACGAGATGTGTGGGCTGCTGCGCACCCGACTCGGCGTCGACCCGAGGCAGACGGTCGCCGATGAGACGACGATCACCCTCCCCACCACCGACGGTGTCGAGACCATGGGTGCAGTCATCGCCATCGCCAAGGACGCGGAGATCCGGCTCACCGACGTCGGCTTGCGCAACCCCTCTCTCGACGACGTGTTCCTCACCCTCACCGGCTCGCCGAGCGGCACCACCGAGGATGCACCGCGATGACGACCACTCACCCCGCGGACCGGGAGACGCACGCCTTCTCCCGGATCGACTGGCCCGCCGACCGCGACCCGTCCGTCGTCTCACGGAGATGGCCCTTTCTCCGGCAGTGGTCGACGATGACCGACCGCGGCGTCCGGTCGGCGTGGGCCGAGGGCGAGTTCGCGGTCGCGGTGGTCATGCCGCTGGTCTTCGCGCTCGGCTTCTACCTACCGCTCCGTCTGGTGATGGCCGACCGGGGCATCGACTACGCACAGTTCCTGACGCCGATCATCGTGCTGCAGGCCGTCGCCTTCACCGCGATGGCCGCCGCCCAGCGCGCAACCCTCGACAAGCTCCGCGGGATGAACCGGCGACTCGCGTCGATGCCGGTGCGGGCCCTGGTGCCGCTTGCCTCGAGGATGACCGTCTCCTTGATCCGTTCGGTGGTCTCGATCACGGCAGCACTGGTCTTCGGTGCGCTGCTGGGCTTCTCGTTCGACGGCGGGATACTCGACACTCTTGCCTTCGTCGGATTCGCGCTCGCGGTCGCGGTGGTACTGGCGATCGGCGCGGATTCGCTCGGCCTGATCGCCCGGAATCCGGAGGCCACCTCCCAGTTGCTCCTGCTTCCGCAACTGGTACTCGGCCTGCTGTCGACCGGCTTCGTGCCGGAGTCGGGATTCCCCGAGTGGGCGCAACCGTTCGCCCGGAACCAGCCGATCTCCCACTTCGCCGCCACCATGCGGGAACTCGCCGACGGGAACCCGATGATGTCGACCGCCCTGCCGGCGCTGATCTGGCTCGGCGCGCTGGCCGTGGTCTTCGTCTTCCTCGCCCATCACACCCAGACCCACCGGCGGCTGTACCCATGACTCGTGTACCCGTGAGCCGAACTGCCGCCTATTCCCCGGACGTTCTGGGGTTCCCGCCGCGCCAGGAATGGACCGCCGAGTCCACCACGCGCGCGTTGGTCCGCGGCTCGACGATCCAGGCCGAACGGATCCTGGTGAAGTGGGCGACCGATCCGGTGACGCTCCTGCAGTCCCTGCTGTTCCCGGCGATCATGGTCCTGATGTTCTGGCTGGTACTGGACCGATCGGTCAGCGCCCACTCCGGGACGTCGAGCGTCTTCGGCATGGTCCCGATGGTGGCGCTGGTCGGTGCGATGTCCGGTGCGTCGATCAGCGGTCTCGGGCTCCGCAGGGAACGCACCTCGGGGCTGCTGACCAAGATGTGGGTTCTGCCCGTCCACCGCGCGTCGGCGATGGTCGGACGCCTGCTGGCCGAGGCGGTCCGCGTCGTCGTCACGGTCAGCGCTGTCCTCGCGGTCGGCACCATCATCGGCTTCCGGATCGAGTCAGGCGTTGTCGGCTATCTCGCGATCCTCGGGATCACCCTCGTCTTCGGGCTGTCCTTCTCGATCATGGTGACCGCCCTCGCCCTGCTCAGCCGGGACTCGCACATCGTCGAATGGGTGGCCATCGGCACCAACCTCGCGATGTTCTTCAACACGGGTTTCGTTCCCGCCGAGTCGTATCCGGGGTGGCTGCAGCCGATCGTCGAGTATCAGCCGCTCAGCTGCGCGGTCAACGCGATCCGCGGGTTGGCCGCCGGTGGACCGATCGCCGAACCGCTCCTGCTCACCGTCGCCTGGTCGGCCGCGCTGCTGCTGTTCTTCACGCGGCCGACGCTCGCCGGCTACCGGCGGGCGGCGGGACGATGATCAGCCGTAGTAGCAGCGGTACTTGATGCTGCCCTTGATCCGGCCGAGGAAGTTGCCGGCCGTGAACAGCCACCTGCCGGTCGGCACTCGGGTGATCACCGTGGGTAGCAACGGATTCCGGATCAAAATGAAGAGGAACATGTCGAGGGTCACGTACCACGGCCAGCGCGGCATCCCGTAGTGGCGATAGTCGGAATACAGCTGGACCGTGCCCATCCCGCACGTCACCGACTGTCGCCATAGGCCCGCGAGCGTATCCCGCAGACGGTAGGCGACGAGCGCCTTGGGAGCGAGACCGAGTGTCCCCCCGGACAACTGGACCCGGATCAGGAAATCGGAGTCCTCTGCGGCGTTCACATAGTCGACATCGAAGCCGCCCACCCGCTCGTACACGTCCCGCCAGACCCCGACATTGCAGGTCGGATGCACCTGCAGGAATCCCTGCAGGGCGTACGGTTCATCGGCCGGCAGCATCTGGCGCCAACTCTGGACCTCCGGCGAGTTGAGCGAATGGGTCTCGAGCCCGCCGCCCACCGCCGAATGACGCGTTGCGACCGCGGTCAATTCGGTGAGCCACTCCGGATACACGCGGTCGTCGGCGTCGCACAGCGCGATGAAGTCACCGTCGGCCGAGGCCACGCCGGCGTTCCGGGCGTACGAGATCCCTCGCACCGCGGAGGCGTCAACCCAGCGCATCCGGAGGCGCTCCCGCAATGAGTGGTGTTCGACGTGTTCCCGTAATCCGTCGGTGGATCCGTTGTCCGCGATGATGACCTCGAAGGGGCGTTCATAGGTCTGGGCCGCCAGTGCCTCGAGCTGGATGTCGATGACGTCGACGCAGTCGAGTGCCGAGATCACGACCGACACCAACTCGGGAAGCGGACGTTCGACGTCCTCGCAGCGTTCGGTCACCCGCGGTTTCTCCACTTCATTCTCTCGATCGCCTCCCGTCAGACCGTGGGCGCGGCCCAACGTCCGGTCGGGTATGCGGCCGGTCTCGCCGGCGGCGGCTGCGCGGAGGCCCGCACAGGTCAGGTAGACACGTGCGGGTCGGTCGGTGCCGATGAGCATCGCGCGCCCCCGGGCGATGACGTCCTTCGCGACCGACGCGGCACTCCAGAGGGGTTCGGTCCGCGAGTAGCGGCGGTACAGAACCGCTCGGTTGCGGGCGATGTAGTAGTGCCGGAACGGCGCATCCTCGGTGAACTCGACGGCGGCGCCCGCGCCCCGGCCACGGAGCAACCATCGAAGCGGCCGCGGCGGGGTCCATGTTGCGGCCCGTCCCAGTCGGTGCCGAATCCGGTTGCCCGGCACGATGAGTGCGTGGCCGCCGGCTGCGCGGGCGCGCAGGTAGAACTCGGTTTCCACGCAGTCGATGAACAGCGACTCGTCGAACAGACCGATCTTCTCGAAGAGGCTACGCGTGACGAGAAGGCCCGACTGCAAGGGCTCGAAAGCCAGGGTCAGCCCCTCGACGGCAAACCAGAACGGGGCCACGTCGTCGTTGATGTAGGCCGGCGATGCCATCACGTCCGACAGTCCGAGCGACTTGGCCAGTTCAAGGTGATCGACGGCCCGTCGGACGTAGTCCGGTTCGAGTGAGGTGTCCTGGTCGAGGGTGAGGACGGCGTCGGCATCTCGCGAAAGCGCCTCACGGACACCCTGGTTGAGAGCGTGTGCGATGCCCTGGTTCGATCCCGACTCGAGCACAGTCGCACCGGCCGCCGCGCAGTCGTCGAGGACGGTCCGCACGGCTCCCCGCGGGTCGGTCGTCAGCGACGGCGATCCGTCGTCGACGACGATCACCGAATCCACCTGCCGGAGAACATTCGCCACGGAATCGACGAGTTCTCGCGTCGGCTCGAAGGTGGGGATGACGGCGACCACGGTCATGACGGGGTTCCTTCGTTGTCGGTGAGATAGAGAGCGGCCGACACCGCGGCGGCCGTGGCGGTCACGTGCGGAGCACGCATCATCGCGTGATGGTCGGCGGCGACCGTGACGGTGCGCATGCGACCGGTCACCATCCGCGCCCAGGTGTCGGGATGGTCGGGGTTCTCAGCGGCGCGGATCAAGGTGATGTCACCCCGGTACGGCGTCGGCCGGTGGCGCCGGATCTGCTGACGACCGAGATCCCAGAAGACGTTCCACTGCAGGGTCGTCGGGAGGTTCCACCAGCCGGCGGTCACGACCAGGGC
>NZ_BACI01000107.1 GCF_000225505.1 Gordonia alkanivorans NBRC 16433
GGTCGGGTGCGACCATCCCGGCCTTGCGCAGCTGTCCCAGATGGTGACTCGTAGTTGCTTCGGTGAGCCCGACCGCGGTCGCGAGGTCAAAGGTGCAGATTCCGTCACCGGTGTCAGTGAGCAGGATCGAGACGAGCTTGATCCTGACCGGATCGGCAAGTGCCTTGAGCCGCAACGCGATCTCCAGCGCGGTGTCGTCATCGAGCGGGGCCGCCGACACCGGCGCGCAGCAAATCGGGGCACTGATGTCGACCATCGGCAAGGTCTTGGGCATGACCCGACCATACCCCGGGACTTGACATATGTCGAAAAGGTGGCACCCTGCAGGTGTCAGTAGTTCGATATATGTCTCACAGGTGAAGGTGATGGTCATGTCCCGTATGCAGCTCGCGCTCAATGTCGATGATCTCGATACCGCGATCGAGTTCTACTCCAAGCTGTTCAACACCACCCCGGCCAAACGCAAGCCGGGATACGCCAACTTCGCGATCGTCGAGCCGCCC
>NZ_BACI01000106.1 GCF_000225505.1 Gordonia alkanivorans NBRC 16433
CGAAAATCGGCGGCCAGGTCAACGACCTGTCCGCCCAGGCGCTCGCCGAAGTCGGCGCCACCGTGGACGGACATCAGCCGCGCCAACTCACCGACGAACTGATGCAAACTGCAGATCTCGTCGTGGTGGTCGGCACCGCCGACGTCACCCCACCCGACGGCGTCGCCCTCGAAGTGTGGAACACCGACGAACCCTCCGAACGGGGCATCGACGGCATCGAACGGATGCGACTAATCCGCGACGACATCACCAACCGGATCCGCGCCCTCGCCGACCGCATCGCGCGGTAGGCGAGAGCGCAAGCCACGACCCCTCAGCAGCAAGCAGTGCGCACCTCAGCCGGTTCGGCGGCGCTGCCACCGCAGCACACCGAACCCTGCTCGACGTCATCGTTGGCGTTCTGCTCCAACAGTTTCGGGCTGGTCCCGAACGTGTCGGAGTCGGCGAGCACGGTGTAGACCTCCCACTTCTCGTTCGCCGGTCCGGTCACCCAGACCTTGTCCTGGGTTGCGAAACAGCAGGTGGAGTTGATCTCCTCCTGGGTGAACAGGCCCTCCCCGGACAGCCTGGCGATCTCGGCGTGCACCTTCTCGCTCGATTCGACCTCGACGCCGAGGTGGTTGATCGTGCCGCCCTGGCCGGGGTTCTCTAGCAGCACCAGTTTCAG
>NZ_BACI01000105.1 GCF_000225505.1 Gordonia alkanivorans NBRC 16433
TGAAGGCGCTCGCGGATCCGGTTCGGCTGCGGTTGCTGTCGGAGGTCGCCGCGCATCCGGGAGGTGAGGCGTGCGTGTGCGACATCTCCGGGCCGTTCGAGCTGTCGCAGCCGACGATCTCGCATCATCTCAAGGTGCTGCGTCAGGCGGGTCTGGTGACGAGCGAACGCCGCGCGACCTGGGTGTACTACCGTGTGAACACCGAAGCACTGCAACAACTGTCGGTCCTGCTGGGCGATCTCGCCATGGTTGTGGGGGAAACTCGTTCGTGCGAGGCCGACCAGTGACCACCACCGACACCGCGGTCGCGGCGAAGTTGTCGATGCTCGACCGGTTCCTGCCGGTGTGGATCGGCGCAGCAATGGTCGCGGGCCTGATGCTGGGCCGCACCGTTCCCGGCCTGGGTGACGCCCTGGCGGCCGTGGAGATCGACGGCATCTCGCTGCCAATCGCTCTCGGACTGCTGATCATGATGTATCCGGTGCTGGCCAAGGTGCGCTACGACCGACTCGACTCGGTCACTGGCGATCGTCGCCTGCTCCTGGGATCGCTCCTGCTGAACTGGATCGTCGGACCCGCGTTGATGTTCGCGCTGGCCTGGCTTCTGCTCCCGGACCTACCGGAATACCGGACCGGACTGATCATCGTCGGTCTGGCGCGCTGTATCGCGATGGTCATCATCTGGAACGACCTGGCGTGCGGCGACCGCGAGGCGGCTGCCGTCCTCGTCGCACTGAACTCGGTGTTCCAGGTGATCATGTTCGCCGTGCTGGGCTGGTTCTACCTTTCGGTGCTACCCGGATGGCTCGGCCTGGAACAGACGACCATCGACACCTCGCCGTGGCAGATCGCGAAGTCGGTGCTGATCTTCCTCGGAATCCCGTTGATCGCCGGCTATCTCACCCGCCGCATCGGCGAACGGGCCAGAGGCCGCGAATGGTACGAATCCTCGTTCCTCCCGCGATTGGGGCCGTGGGCCCTCTACGGTCTGCTGTTCACCATCGTCATCCTGTTCGCCTTGCAGGGGGAGCAGATCACCTCTCACCCGTGGGACGTCGTGCGGATCGCGCTGCCGCTGCTGATCTACTTCGCGGTGATGTGGGGTGGCGGATTCGTCCTCGGCGCCGCGATGGGGCTGGGTTACGCACGGACCACCACGCTGGCGTTCACCGCCGCCGGCAACAACTTCGAACTCGCCATCGCCGTCGCGATCGCGACCTATGGTGCGACCTCCGGCCAGGCTCTCGCCGGGGTCATCGGGCCACTGATCGAGGTCCCGGTTCTCGTCGCCCTCGTCTATGTGTCCCTGGCATTGCGGAAACGCTTCACAACTCCCACTGCTTCTAGCCTAGATGTGTCGAAGGAGCCTGCTCGCGATGTCTGAGAATGCGTTGGACGAACACCTACGTCGCGGTGAACACCGCGAGCAGCCCGAACTGTTGATGCCTCATACCGTGTTGGCCCGTACCGCCGCCGACTTGGCCGCCAAGTACGAAGGGGTGGTGTCTCGCCAGACGGTAGAACGCTGTGTCTTCGAGTCCTACACCGTGTTACGGCGTACCTCCCGGGTGCATACGCATCTGACGACCTTGGCGGGCCGGTTCGCGGCTGATCGGTTACGCGCCCTCGCCCAGGCTGAGGGCGCGGTGCCCAAGGATGTGCCCGAGGTTCTCTTCATCTGCGTGCAGAACGCCGGCCGCTCGCAGATGGCCGCAGGATTGTTGACCCATCACGCCGCTGGGCGGGTACACGTGCGCTCAGCCGGGTCAACACCCGCGCACTCGATCAACCCGACCGTCGTCGAAGCAATGAGCGAGATCGGCGTCGACTTGGGTACGCAGTACCCCAAACCGCTAACCGACGATGTGGTCGCCGCCGCCGACGTGGTCGTAGCGATGGGTTGCGGCGACGCGTGTCCGATCTATCCCGGTAAGCGGTATCTCGACTGGACGGTCTCCGATCCTGAAGGCCGTCCACTAGGCGAGGTTCGCGCCATCCGCGATGACCTTGATGCCCGGGTTCGCGAGCTCCTTGCCGAGCTCACGGCCGACCGTGTGTGACTTTCCGAGCTTTCCTCCACAGCTGAAAGGGCCTGTGTTTCATGTCTTCCTCTCGACCTAGCGTGCTGTTCGTGTGCGTCCACAATGCTGGCCGCTCACAGATGGCCGCGGGGTTCCTCACCGCTCTGAGCCAGGGCAGTGTCGAGGTCCGCTCCGCCGGATCTGCTCCCGCCGACTCGATCAATCCCGCCGCTGTCGCGGCGATGGCCGAAGTCGGTATCGACATCTCCGCGCAGTCACCGAAGATCCTCACCCCCGACACGGTCGAATCCTCCGACGTGGTGATCACCATGGGCTGTGGCGATGCATGTCCAGTATTCCCCGGCGTCAGGTACCGCGACTGGGCCCTCGACGACCCAGCCGGCCAAGGCATTGACGCGGTCCGCCCGATCCGCGATCAGATCCGCGGACTCGTCGAGGACCTCCTCGACGAACTCGTACCCGCCGACCAGCAGGTCGGCCGGTGAGCACGACACCGCAGGTGCTGTTCGTGTGCGTGTCCAATCGCGGCAAATCGGTGATGGCCGAACATCTCACACCGACAGTCACCGCCCGGATCACCCCATCCTCGGCCGGCACCAGCG
>NZ_BACI01000104.1 GCF_000225505.1 Gordonia alkanivorans NBRC 16433
CCTTTACGTTGGAGTACGTCCGGGGCGGTCGCCTCGGACGCTCGTCCGCGGTTCGGGGCGTGGCTCGACAATCACCTGTGTGCCCTCGGTGGCTCGGCGTGGAAGGCCACCCCGGACCGTGACGGGTCGTTTCGGCCGCTGATTGAGAAGTGTTCGCGAACTTGTCGCTGTGTAAAGGTGCGCCGGCGAAACAACCCCTGACGAGGTCAACAGGTTCGAGCAGAGAGGTTCATGTGGTCGAAACAATCTGGGTAGGAATCGATGTCGGCCGTCACGCACACCACGCCGCCGCTGTGGACGACGCGGGGACGGTGCTGTGGTCACGTCGGGTACCGAACGATCAGGCGGCCATCGAAGCGATTGTGGACCAGGCGTGCCGTGTCGAATCGGTGGTGTGGGCGATCGACATGACCGCGCCGGAATCGGCCCTCCTCCGAGGGGTGTTGTCCCGCCGCGGCCAACACATTCGCTATGTACCTGGTCGCGTTGTGCACAGCATGACCGGCGCTTTCGCCGGCGAAGGCAAAACCGACGCCCGCGACGCGGTGGTGATCGCCCAGACCGCGCGCCTGCGTGGTGATCTCGCGACGGTCGCGGTCCCTGATGACGTCGCGATCGAACTCGACCTGTTGACCGGGCATCGCCGCGACTTGGTCACCGAACGCACACGAGGCATCAATCGACTGCGCGGCCTGCTGACCCGCATCTTCCCCGGTCTCGAACGGTGCTTCGACTACTCGACGTTGACTGGTTTGGCGTTCGTCACCCGCTTCACCACACCGTCGGCGATTGATGGGGTCTCCGACGAGGAGATTTACGACCACCTACGCGGTCAAGGAGTCCGCCGGCCGACCATCCCGAAGATGATCAGCAAGGCGCGTGCCGCCGCGGCCGCGCAGACCGTCGCTCTGCCTGGTGAGGCGACCACGGCATTGCTGGTGCAGCAGGCGGCTACCTCGCTGATGGCGCTCACTCGCCAGATCACCTACCTGGATAAACAGATCGCCGAGGTGTTCCGCCGAGACCGCCACGCCCGGATTCTTGAATCCGTACCCGGTATCGGCACCCGAAGTGGTGCCGAACTCATCGCGTTCACTGGTGGCGACCTCACGTCGTTCGGCTCGGCTGCCAAACTGGCTGCCTACGCCGGTCTTGCTCCCGTCCCGCATGATTCAGGTAACCGGCGGGGCACATTGCGTAGACCGCAGCGCTACCACCGGGGTCTGCGGAAGGTGTTCTACATGGCCGCACTCAACAGCTCGCAACGCGACGGACCATCACGGGAGTTCTACCAGCGCAAACGACGCGAGAACCGCTCTCACGTGCATGCGCTCATCTCGCTGGCCAGACGGTTGATTGATGTTGTGTGGGCACTCATCCGTGATGGCCGAGAATGGACTCCGAGGGGCGCCGGCCCGCCCATCGCGGAGGCTGCCGCCTAGCCCCTGAGATCATTCAGACGCCGCTGCACGCACCGCCGCGGTGAGGTCGTCGATCGTGTTCGGTTGTAGCCGATTCTCGTCGAGGAAGAATGTGGGGGTGCCTTGGACCCCGAGAGCCAGACCGTCAGCGACGTCGGCGCGGATCCGTTCGAGCGTGGCCGGGCTGTTGTAGACCGTGTCGAAGGCCGCCATATCGAGATCGAGGTCGACGGCGAAGCTACGGAACAGGTCGTCAGCGGGGACTTGCTGTTCGCCCCAATGGGTTTGGGTGGTGAACATGCGCTGGTACATCTGCTCGAACCGCCCCTGCTGGGCGGCGGCTTCGACCGCGCGAGCAGCACGTTCGGCGTTGAAGTGTCCGGGCATCGGAAAGTAGCGGACGACGAACGTAACGCGGTCGCCGTAGGTTCGCCGCAGATCCTCGATGACCGGGTAGATGGCTCCGCAGGCTTCGCACTCGAAGTCCAGGAACTCGACGAATTGCGCCCGGCTCTGCGCAGGCGACGTCAGCCGATGACTGTCGGGCCGGGCCACCAGATCAGACACCGCGGCGGTATCGGACGGGGCGGGTGTGGAAGTGTCCTGATCGACGAGGACGGCGACTCCGATACCGACGATAATGGTTACGAAGAACGCCCACGCGAACTTGGTTGGTCTGGTCATACGTTCAACATAGAGGCGATGTCGGCGGGAATGAGGATCGGTCTCATCAGGCCGGGGGTTGCCTTCGGGGTAGCGCCCGGAATGTATGAACCTGATGTCTGTTCTCAGTCTTCATGGGTGCGCGCTACAAGCGGATCAGATTCTGTATCCGGCAGCGAGGAGTCTCTGGCGTTTCCTCTGGGAGCGGACCATCGAGACTCCGGGCAGACGGTGAGCCGGGCAGTGACCAGCGCGGCCAGCCGGGCCCTGCGCCGGATCGGGGGGGTCAGCGCTCGGGTGAATGCTGCGCTCGTTCGTCGGGACTCCTGAATGCGGTGAGGGTGATCAAGATGGCAGCGCCGCCGACGATGAATGTGTCAGCGAGGTTGAACGTTGGCCACCAACCGGTGTGGAGATAGTCAGTGACCACTCCGTCGGGGAACCGATCGATGAGATTGGCGCTTGCCCCGCCGAGGATCGCTGCTAACCCCAGCCGCCCGAGGTGCCCGGTGCCTGGCGCCATCCGGG
>NZ_BACI01000103.1 GCF_000225505.1 Gordonia alkanivorans NBRC 16433
CTGAGCTGTAGAACTCGGCGTAGGCCCATTCCGAGGCCAGGGTGCGGTTGAATCGTTCGACCTTGCCGTTGGTTTGCGGGCGGTAGGGACGGGTCTTCTTGTGCTTGATCTCGGCGCCGAGGGATTCTGCGAAAACCTTTGAGCGGTAACAGGCGCCGTTGTCGGTCATCACTCGTCTCACAGTGATCCCATGTTGGCTGAAGAAGGCGTTGGCGCGGTCCCAGAACTGCGCGGCGGTCTCTTTGCGTTCGTCGGTGAGGATCTCGGAGTATGCCAGCCGGGAATGGTCATCGACGGCGTGGTGCAGATATGCGTACCCCGGGCGGTGTTTCTTGTTGTGCCGGTTGCCGATCGTGCGCCCGAGTTTGCGGTGGCCGCCGCCTTCGGGGATGCGGCCGAGTTTCTTGATGTCGATGTGGATCAGGTCGCCGGGAGCGTCGTGTTCGTAGCGTCGTGGCGGTGTCCGGCGTACCGGAAGCCCGGTGGCCTGGTCGAGGTGACGCAACA
>NZ_BACI01000102.1 GCF_000225505.1 Gordonia alkanivorans NBRC 16433
TGCACCGAGTAGTCGTTGCCGGCCACGCGCACGTAGTAGTCGCGGCCCAGCCGCACCCGAGTGCTCAACCCGACTTGTGGTGCACTCGGCGGCAGCGTCGCCATCTGCGCCAGGTCCTCGGTGAGCACGTCACAGGGGCGTCGATCACCAATCGAGCGCACCACCCGGGTGTTGGCGTAATCGGCCAGCCAACGATCGAACTGGGCGGTGAAGTCGGCTGGCGAGGCGAAATGGCGGCCCGGCAGAAATGAGGTCTCGAAGAACCGGTTGTTGCGTTCGACCATGCCCTTGTATTCGGGATCGCACGGTGGTGCCAGCTCGAGTCGAGTGCCCAGACTGCCCACGAATCCTGCCGCCAGCGCCGTGGGCTTGCCCTTGCCGCCGATCGCGGATTCGCGGTCCCACACCAGCTTGCGGGTCACCGCACCCAGCTGCGACAGCAGCAACCACATCCCGGCGAGGATGTCTCCGCCCTGGCGCGAGGGGATCATCACCGCCGAGCGGTACCGGGAGAACGCCAACGTCATCACCAACACCGGCAACATCGACAACTGGTTGTGGCCCACCGGGATTCGGTAGTCGGGGAACCACAGATCCCATTGCGAGCACCCGCCGGGTTGATAGATCACCCGATCAGCGGGATCCACCCCGCGGAACTCCGGGCGAATCACCCGCACCCGATCCTTGAGGACCGTCAACGACCTCGACCACCCAATCCGCTGCGCGATCACCGTCGCCGGCATCGTCGGATACTCCCGCAACAACGCCCGGATCTGCGGTTCGAACGCATCCACCGCCGACCCCTTCGACGGCCGCGAGTAGCTCGGGGCCGTATCTGAGGCCAACGCCGCCCGGACCGTATTTCGCGCCACCCCCAACCGACGCGCGATCTCCTTGATCGGCACACCCTCGCTGCGATGCAAACGGCGGATCTCCGCCCACTGCTCCACTGAAATCACCCTCCTAACAAGACGGGGGGTCAAAATTCACCCGTCGTCAGGGGGTCAGTTTTCAGGCGTCGTCAACA
>NZ_BACI01000101.1 GCF_000225505.1 Gordonia alkanivorans NBRC 16433
TTGCTCGTGGGTCCAGTTCTCGGCGCGTGCCCGCTCAGCCAGCTCGGCCCAGCAGCGGCGGATGGTGGGCATCTTCAACGCCCGTGCGGCGAACTCGATATGTTTGCCGATCGAATTGTCAGACATGGTGTTTCATCCTTCAGTGATAGTGGATGCGGTGGGTGTGAGTCCGCCTGGTGGCGGGGTGGCGAAGTGCACCCCGAACAGGTCGTCGTAGTCGGGTAGCGCTCTGATGGGCACCTCGTGGCCGTCGGGGTGGGTGCGTACGCGCGCGGCATTGCGGGCCCGGTTCTGCAGCTGTTGGTTGCGGTAGTCGCGGCGCAATTCTTTAGCCGCCCGCACGTGCTGTGCGTCGGCGATGGTGACGTGGTTGGCCCAGCTGCGGTCATGGTCGGCGACGGTGACCTCGCCGCACGCGATCCGCACCCGGTGTAGATCGGCGGTGATGTCGACAAACCGGCCGATCACTGAGGGG
>NZ_BACI01000100.1 GCF_000225505.1 Gordonia alkanivorans NBRC 16433
AGCGTGCTGGTCGACAACGCCCTACAGCACGGCCGCGGGATGTGTCGGATCGACGTGAGCACGCTGCAGGCCGGCGAACTGGTCCGTATCACGGTCGCCGACGAGGGCGAGGGGGTGGCCGACGAGATCTCCGCGCACATCTTCCGGCGCGGTTTCTCGGCAGGGAAGCGGCCGGGCGCCGGTCGCAGCGGCGTCGGACTGTCTCTGGCGCGGGCGCTGATCGAGGCCGACGGAGGACGACTGGAACTCACCGTGCGACGTCCCCCGGTCTTCGCGATCGTCGTCCCGGCCCGGTATGCCAGCGGGTACGGCGAGGAGCCGGGCGAGCAGGAGGATCCGGGCCAGGACGACTCGGACACCGACGTCACGCGTGACCGAGTTCCTCATCGTTGAGTTCGGCGAGCGTCGGGTGCAGGTCGGTGGACCCGGCATCGCCGCCGCGCAGGAGCTCCTCCGGGAACGCGAACTTGCGCAACGCCCAGAACCGGAAGGCCATCTGCATCAGGTTGCCGATGACGTAACCGAGGATGAAGTCGACGACCACGACCTCGGACACACTCAGGTTGGACCGCATGTCGAACACGTTGTTCCCGACGAACAACGGTGCGGCCTGGAGGATGACGCCGATCCCGCTGATGATGAAGAACAGCAGCGCCTCGTGGTGCCGTTCCCGGCCGCCGCGGTTCTTGAAGGCCCACTCGCGGTTGAGGATGTAGCTGAGGATCGTCGCCAGCACACCGGCGATGACCTTGGCGATCACCGGCTTGGTCTCGAGGATCGTGAGGCTCAGGCTGTAGAAGATGGCGAGGTCGAAGATGAACGTGGTGCCGCCGACCATCGCGAACTTGATGAGTTCGTGGTGCCGCATCACGAGCCGTCGGACCGGCGCTGGGAGGCGAGCGATCAGCTCGTCGATCAATGGCACAAGATCTGAGTGTACGAAACAAAACACCGGGGACAGTTCTCCGGGCGGTTGTGCGGATGACCGACCCGACGTGCCACGATGGTTCGCGTGAATCCACGCGAGCCGGATGGAGCGCCTGTGCCCGGGCCTGTGACCTCGAATTCCACGGTGCCACCCACTCCTGAAACGGCGCGCACTGCCGGGGCGGCGTCGGGTATGCCGAAGGTCACGATGATCGGTGGCGGACAACTCGCCCGGATGACCCATCAGGCGGCGATCGCCCTCGGACAGTGTCTGCGTGTCCTGGCCGCATCCGAGTCCGATCCCGCCGCACAGGTGAGCGCCGACATCGTCCTCGGCTCGCACGACGAACTCGACGACCTCCGCCGCGCGGCCGCGGGTGCCGCTGCACTGACCTTCGACCACGAGGGTGTGCCGCTGCGCCACCTGGAGGCACTCGAAGCCGAAGGGGTGGCGGTCCTGCCGCCGTCGAAGGCGCTGCACTTCGCCCAGGACAAGCTGGCCATGCGCGTTCGCCTGGCCGAGCTGGGTCTGCCGGTACCGGCGTTCGCCGATCTCGCCGGCGACCGTGCCGCCGCCCGCGCACGTCTCATCGAGTTCGGCGAGGCCAACAACTGGGAGATCGTCATCAAGGCGGTCCGTGGCGGCTACGACGGCCGTGGGGTCTGGCTGGTCGACGGCGCCGACGAGGCGCTCGCGGTCTTCGACGAGTACCCGTCCGATGCTCCGGCGCTGCTGGCCGAGCAGAAGGTGCCGATGCGGCGCGAACTGTCGGCGATGATCGCCCGGTCCCCGTTCGGGCAGGGCGCGGCGTGGCCGGTCGTGGAAACGATCCAGCGTCACGGCCAGTGCGCCGTCGTCCTCGCACCCGCACCGGATCTCTCCGACGCGGTCGCCGAGCAGGCACAGCAGATGGCATTGCGGCTCGCCGACGAACTCGGTGTGGTCGGCGTCATGGCGATGGAACTCTTCGAGACCGTCGACGGCGAGCTCGTCGTCAACGAACTCGCGATGCGTCCGCACAACAGCGGTCACTGGACGATGGACGGCGCGGTCACCTCGCAGTTCGAGCAGCATCTGCGTGCCGTCCTCGACTACCCGCTGGGCAACACCGCACCGACCTCGCCGCTGACCGTGATGGCCAACATCCTGGGCGCGCCGACCGCCCCGGAGATGTCCATGGACGAACGTCTTCACCACCTGATGGCGCGCATGCCCGAGGCGAAGGTGCATCTGTACGGCAAGGGCGAGCGTCGCGACCGGAAGATCGGCCACGTGAACGTCGTCGGCCGCCAGGGTGAATCGATGGAATCGGTGCGTGAGCGCGCCGAGCGTGCCGCGCAGTGGATGTCGCACGCGACGTGGACCGACGGATGGGATGTGCATTCATGAGTGAGACCGCAGAGTTCCGGGGTCCCCGCGTGGGCCTGATCATGGGCAGCGACTCCGACTGGCCGACGATGAAGGCCGCCGCGGAGGCGCTCGCCGAATTCGACGTGCCGTTCCAGGTGGGTGTCGTCTCCGCGCACCGCACCCCGCAGCGAATGCTCGACTACGCCGCCGGCGCCGCCGCCAATGGTATCGAGGTCATCATCGCGGGAGCCGGTGGGGCAGCGCATCTTCCGGGCATGGTCGCCTCGGCGACCCCGCTCCCGGTCATCGGTGTGCCGGTGCCGCTGCGTCACCTCGACGGACTCGACTCGCTGCTGTCGATCGTGCAGATGCCCGCAGGCGTGCCCGTCGCGACCGTCTCGGTCGGCGGCGCGCGCAACGCCGGTCTGCTCGCCGTGCGCATCCTCGCCTCGTCCGACCCCGCCCTGCAGGAACGGATGGTGTCCTTCCAGAAGGGCCTCGAGCAGATGGTCCTCGACAAGGATGCCGCCCTGCAGCAGGAACTGCTCGGCGACTAGCCCTGTCCGGCAGGCGATTCCGGAATGGTGGGCTGCAGACCGAGTTTGTCGGTGAAGAAGTGCAGCACCCGGTCGAACGCCTCCCTGGTGGGTTGTCCGGGTTCGTCGTAGAGGTCCTCGGTCAGCACCGAATGCGGCCGGGGGAACATCGAATCCGGGTTCGCCGCGTCGTCGGGGAGTTCGATCCCGATGAACGAGTCGCCGAGAAGCTCTTGGAGATAGGCGAATCGCGACCGCGGCGAGAGTTGATCGCCGGCGAAGCGCAGACCCATCACCTCGAGACCGCGAGCGCACCGCGCCTGCACCTTGGCGAGATCGGCGGCGTCGACGTCGATCGCGCGGGCGCGCCCGGGAAGCACCGCGAACGGCAACGACGGCTGCGAGAGCACCGGCGCCAGCATCCGTTCGTCGGTCGCCATCGCGAGCGCGAAGCCGCCGGTGAAACACATCCCGACCGCGCCCACCCCGGGGCCGCCGCAGCGGTCGTGCTCGCGGGCGGCGAGTTCGCGCAGCCATGCTGCGACCGGTGATGTCTTTCCCGTTGCGAGGATGGTGAATTCGCGGGTGATGCAGGTCTTGGCGATGGTGCCCAGCATGTTGCGCACCGCTCCCACACGGCCGAGATTGTCCGGTCGCGGGTCCTGACCGTCGACGCCGAACAGCGACGGCATGACGGCCGTTGCGCCGAGATCTGCGATGCGTCGGGCCACATTCGCGACCTTCGGGCTGATGCCCGGCATCTCGGCGATCACGATGACCGCGGGGCCCGTGCCCTTGCGGTAGACGCGGCGGGTGTCACCGCGCAGCGCTACGTCCTCCGCGGTGAAGTCGTCGAGCGGATCGTCGGCCATCGCGGGTCAGTCCTTGTGGAGGGTGCCGAGGAGCGCCGACTCGAAGGGCATCGCGAAGATCTTGGCGCCGCCGGCGAGGTCGGGGGAGTCCGACGGCACGACGCGGGGCCCGGTGACCCGATAACGCTTGTCCTTGCGGACGATGGCGAAGGAACCGGCCGCCTGCACGTTGCGCACCCAGTCGGTGTGCCTGCCGTACGTGAGAACGATGGTGAGCTTGTCCCGGTCGACCCAGGCCAGCACCGGGATCGAATACGTCTTCCCGGACTTGCGGCCGACGTGCTCGACCATGGCGAACGGTGGCAGGTGAGGTGCCCACATCCGCTGTATCGGATTGGTGACGATCTTGTTGAATCGGGCCAGTGCGTCAGGTAGTCGCATGTCCCCACTGTGCCGTATCAGCTCCGATCTTGCGGGCCGAGCGGCATTTGCGGCTATTCGGCGAAGACGACGCCGGCCTTCTCGACCTCGGCGATCGCGGTCACCCGCTCCGCGGTCGCGTTGGCGACGTGCACGAGACTGCCTCCGGCGATCATCGGTGCGAGCAGGTGGGCGAGAACGCCTGATGCGGTGTGCCAGGGGCGCGTCGACACCACGCGGGTACCTGAGGCGATGCCGTCGCGCTCGGCGACCGTGCGGGCTTCGGAGATCACCTCGGCCGTCGGGGTGCCGTCGAGCGCCTCGACGGCGGGGGACCGCGAGACGAACTGGTCGCCGTGCACCCGCACGACGCTGCCGTAGTCGCCGACCCCGGGCGGGAGATCCCGCAGGGGCAGCGCGAACGGATCGAGTGATGCCACCACGACCTCGTCGGCATCGGGATGGTCGTCGAGACGGTCGCGAGAGGTGAAGACCACCAGCGGTTCCGACGCGTCCGCGGTGGCGTCCGGTCCCGGGATGCGGACATCGGCGCCGGACCACAGTGCGCCGAGCAGGATTCCGGCGGTCTGCCAGTGCTCGGGCAGGTCCACCACGACGACATCCCCGGCGTCCACGCCGATCTCGTCCACCAGATAGTTGGCGGTCTTGGCCGCCCAGTTGCCGAGGGTGGCCGCCGACAGCTCGGTGCGCTCGCCCGTCGCCTCGTCGTAGTAGGTCAGCAGCGGACGCGAATGATCGGTCACCGCACCGAAGATCGCGTCGGCGACGGTGTCATGAGTGCTCAGTTCACGCACATCGGCCCCTCGTTCCCGGCGGTGATCGGCGGCCGCTTGTTGCCGACGCGCTCACTGGCCGGGGTGTTGTCGGTCTGGTCACCGGTGTCGCCGAGCCCGCCCGGACCGGCGTAGGTGTTGGTGAGGATCACCTTGAGCCGGTCGTCGGCGAGCTTCGGGTCCTCGACGACCTTCACGCCGCCGAGGTCCTTGGCGAGCAGCCGGGCGGCGTCACCGTTCTCCTTGGCGTAGACCACCGAGTCCTTGGTGTCGGCCTTGCCGCTGGAGGTCTCACCGGACTGATAACCCTTGTTGGTCAGGATGTTCGCCACATTGGACCCGAGTCCGTCGATCGTGCCGGCGTTGACGACGTCGACCTTGAAGTCGCCGCGCTGGGTGTCACCGCCCGTCTGCTTGGGCGTGAGGAGATCGCTGGTGTAGGTCTTCACCGCCTGCGGGTCGACCTCGACGACGGACTGCAGACCGTCCTCGCTCCAGCCCTGTTCGGTGACGATCGGGATCGTCGCGAACTTCACCCGCCCGCCGCTGAGGTCCTTCAGCTGCTCGGCGAAGCTGATGATGTTCCAGCCGTCGTCGATCACGATGGAGCGCGCCACCGCGTTCTGCATCTCGGAGAGCTTGCCCGGGTCGGTGAGAGTGCCTGCGGACAGCACCTTCTGGGTCAGCGAGGCCATGAAGGCCTGCTGACGGGTGATGCGGTCGAGGTCGCCGCGGGGGAGTCCGTGGCGCTGGCGCACGAAGCTCAGCGCGCGGGGGCCGTTGAGCGTCTGGACACCCTTGCGGAATCGGGCGCCGCTCAACGGATCCCGAACCGGTGCGTTGAGGCAGACGTCGATGCCGCCGACCGCATTGGTCAGCAGGACGAAACCGAGCAGACCGACCTCCGCGTAGTGGTCGACCTGGACGCCGGTGAGGTTGGCGACGGTGTCCACCAACGCCTTCCGGCCCGCGAGCGTGCCTTCCTTCTCCGCTTCCTCAGGTGACTGCCCGGCTTCGACGGCACGGGCGCGCACGCCTTCGCGGGTGGTGCCGTAGGCGGCGTTGATCTTGCTCATGCCGATTCCGGGAACGTGGACGTACGAGTCACGCGGGATCGAGATCGCGGTGGCCGACGAACCGTCTTCGGGGATGCGCACCAACAGGATGGTGTCGGTGTTGGTGGCGACCTCCTCGCCCGAACGGAGGAGCTTGATCTCCTCCGGCGAGAGCGGGTTGCCCTTCGCGTCGGTGCGGGAGTCGGTGCCCACCAACAGGATGTCGACGGCGCCGTCCTTCGCGCCGCCCAGGCCGAGTCCACCGAGCTGCGTGATGCGAGTCTCCAGATCGGACATCGTGTTCCAGGCGTAGCCGGTGCACAGCAGCACGGCGACCGATGCGATCGCGATCAGCGCGCGGCCCCAGCCGGCTCCGGACGCCCAACCGGCGCGAGGGCGCGTCGAGGTGCCGGGCGGTGCGGTCGGCGGCGTCGCCGGTGCGCCCGTCCTCGGTGTTCCGGACTTCGGCGCGCCCTTCTCGGGGGAGCCGGTCCCGACCGTGCCCTCACCGGCAGTCGCCTTGGGAGAGGCTGCCTTCCGGGCGGGCGACTTCGGCGACGCTGCCTTCCGCGGTCCGGCTGCCTTCGTCGGGGCTGCCTTCTTCGCGGCGCTCTTCTTCGCGGGAGCCTGCCCGGGGTCGGGACGGGGTCGACGCTTGCGGGCGGTGTCCCGAGGTGTGGGGTCCTCAGGTGCGGGTCGCCGGCGTTCGGCGGGCTTCGAGCGCGTGTGGATCTCGCCGGACGAGCGTCGACCGAGAGGCTCGTCGGCACGACGCGGACGGCGGGGGGACGCAGGATCCTGCGGTGGGACACGCCGGCGAGGATCACGCTCCTCGCCGGGGCGTCGTCGGGGCATGCCCTCGGCGTCGCGGGCGGGGATACGTTCCGGAGGTGGCTGGCGTCGCGCCCGCTCCGCGGAATCGGCACGGGTCGGTGCCTCGGGAGCACGCCGAACCACGCGGCGTCGGGGACCGGCCGCCTCGGCGTCCACGGGACGCGGGCGGGCACCGTGGGGAGGCCGCCCCGGTTCACCAGCGCGTTCGCCGCGCACCGGCCGTCGGCCGTTGTCGGCATCCGGAGTGCGCCGGCTGCCCGGCTCCGGCGGTACCGCACGCCGGGGACGCGGCCGCCCACGTGCGCCGTCGGATGGTGAATCCACTGGTCAGCGGTCCCTTTCGAGTTCGTCATGCTGCTCGACGGTGGCGCCGGTAGGTCCGCGCCATGGGATTGTCGGTGCAGAAGTGAAAGTTGGTGTTGTGCTGTCGTCAGGCTACTGAAGTGATTCGGGAATCCGAGAACGCAACGCCGAGGAGTCGAGTAGCGGTCGTCACGTGGATGACCGTGGAGTCGTGGCCCACCAGGGTCTGCGGCACGATGGTGCGCATGCGCGTCACGCCCAGCACCCCCACCGTGTACATCGTCGGCGCCGGCGGTCAGCTCGGCACCGCACTCCAGGGGAGGTCGGCCCAGGCGCCCGACTCCGTGGTGTGTCGACCCCTGACCTCCGCCGACATCGACATCGCCGACGAGACGTCGGTGGCGGCCGCGCTCGGCGACCTCGGGCCCGATGACGTCGTCGTCAACTGCGCCGCCTACACCGACGTCGACGGCGCCGAGTCGGACGTCGACGGCGCCCGCCGCGTCAACGCCACCGGTCCCGCCGTGCTCGCGGCCCACACCGCCGCCGCGGGGGCATGGCTGATCCACGTCTCCACCGACTACGTGTTCCCGGGTGCCGCACCCGCCTCAGACCGTCCCGATGGCTACGAACCCGACGACGTGAGCGGCGAACCGGCCACCGTCTACGGGGCCACCAAACTCGCGGGCGAACGCGCCGTCCTCGATGCGGACCCGCGCGCCACCGTCGTGCGCACCGCCTGGGTGTACACCGGCGGGCCCGAGAGCCGCGACTTCGTGGGGACGATGCGGCGTCTCGAGCAGGCGCGCGAGACCGTGTCGGTCGTCGACGACCAGCTCGGTTCACCCACCTATTGCATCGACCTCGCCGACGGGTTGTGGGAACTCGTGGCCGCCGGGCCCCGCGCCGAGGTCGCCGGAGCCGTCCTGCACGCCACCAACGCGGGCCGCGCGACCTGGTTCGACGTGGCCGCAGCCGTCTTCGAGGAGGTCGGCGCCGAACGGTCACGCGTACTGCCCACGACCACGGCGGAGTTCCCGCGCCCGGCACCGCGCCCGGCCTACTCGGTGCTGTCCGGGCGTTCCTGGGCCGCGGCAGGGCTGACCCCGCTGCGGGACTGGCGTGCCGCGCTGCACGCGTCGATCGCCGAGTCAGAGGGTTCGTTACCCTGAGCCGGTGCCCGCTCAGCTAGCCGTCGTCACGGTGACCTACTCCTCCGGTGATCACCTCGCGACATTCCTCCGCAGTCTCGACGCCGTGACCGACGTGATGCCGCAGGTCATCATCGCCGACAACGGCTCCGACGACGGCGCACCCGAGAAGGCCGAGCAGGACTACGAGTCCGTCACGCTGGTCCGCACCGGCGGCAACCTCGGCTACGGGCGTGCGATGAACCGCGGGGTCGCCGAACTCGATCCCGGCATCGAGTTCGTGCTCATCGCCAACCCCGACGTCGAGTGGAAGCCCGGCTCGATCGACGAGTTGCTCGCCGCCGCGCAGCGCTGGCCGCGTGCCGGGTCCCTCGGACCGCTGATCCGCGAACCCGACGGCACCGTCTACCCGTCGGCGCGTCGCGTCCCGGACCTCGTCTCCGGCACCGGTCACGCCATCCTCGGCACGGTGTGGAAGTCCAACCCGTGGACCGCGGCCTATCGCGCCGACGACGAGGCCCCGTCGGAACGGGCCGTCGGCTGGCTCTCCGGCTCGTGCCTGTTGATGCGCCGCAAGGCCTTCGACGCCGTCGGCGGTTTCGACCCGCGCTACTTCATGTACATGGAGGACGTCGACCTCGGCGACCGCCTCGGCAAGGCCGGGTGGCAGAACGTCTACGTCCCCTCGGCGGAGATCGTGCACACCAAGGGCCACAGCGCGGGCCGGCACCCGGAGAAGATGCTGCCCGCGCACCACGAGAGCGCATACCGGTTCCAGGCCGACCGCAACACCGGCGTCCTACGCGCTCCGCTGCGGCTCGCGCTGCGGGCCGGGTTGGCCGTGCGCTCCCGCCTCGCAGTACGGGCCGCCCGCCGAGCATTGTCGGCTCAGAACACCCCGACGAGCGAAAACAACGGATAGGTGCTGAAGTGAGTACCGATCATCACGAAGAAGGGACCGATCAAGTGGATCAGTACACCGTGCGCGACTCGGTGGGGAGTGAATCCGTCGGGGGATCGGGTCCGGTCGCCGGGGACGTCCAGGCGGTCGTCCTCGTCGGCGGCAAGGGCACTCGGCTCCGTCCGCTCACCCTCTCGGCGCCCAAGCCGATGCTGCCCACCGCGGGCCTGCCCTTCCTCACCCACCTGCTGTCGCGAATCCACGCCGCCGGCATCCGCGACGTCGTCCTCAGCACCTCCTTCAAAGCCGAGACGTTCAGCGAGTACTACGGCGACGGCTCCAAGCTCGGCCTGAGCCTACGCTACGTCACCGAGGACGAGCCGCTCGGCACGGGCGGCGGCATCCGCAACGTGCTCGACGAGCTGACCGCCGACACCATCGTCGTCTTCAACGGCGACGTACTCGGCGGCACCGACGTCCGCGACGTCATCGACAGCCACCGCAAGGCCGACGCCGACGTGACCATCCACCTCGTGCGGGTCAGCGATCCGCGCGCGTTCGGCTGCGTGCCGACCGACGCCGACGGTCGGGTCACAGCCTTCCTGGAGAAGACGCAGGACCCGCCGACCGACCAGATCAACGCCGGCACCTACGTCTTCAAGCGCGAGATCATCGAATCGATCCCGTACGGCGTGCCCGTCTCGGTGGAGCGCGAGGTGTTCCCGCGTCTGCTCACCGAGGGCAAGCACGTCCACGCCCACGTCGACCACGCCTATTGGCGCGACATGGGCACCCCCGAGGACTTCGTCCGCGGCTCGGCCGACCTGGTCCGCGGCATCGCCCCGTCACCGGCACTCGGCGACCGGCGCGGTGAGTCGCTGGTCCACGAGGGTGCGGGCGTCGGCCCGGGTGCCCTGCTCATCGGCGGCACCGTCGTCGGCCGCGGTGCCGAGGTCGGCCCCCGCGCACGCCTCGACGGCGCGGTGGTCTTCGACGGCGCGGTCATCGAGGCCGGCGCGGTCGTCGAACGTTCGATCATCGGTTTCGGCGCACGCATCGGCCCGCGGGCACTGATCCGCGACACCGTCGTCGGCGACGGCGCGGACATCGGTGCGCGCTGCGAACTCCTGCGCGGCGCCCGCGTGTGGCCCGGAATCGAGATCCCCGACAACGGAATCCGCTTCTCGACGGACGTCTGAGGCCCCAGAACCCGGTTCGTGTCCGGGTCAGCGCGTCTTGACGGCGGCCAGCACGCCGGGCCCGAGTGGGATCACGACCGGCAGCAGGCGCTCGTCGTCGGCGATCAGCAGGGCCGCCTCGCGGGCAGCGGCGGTGGGCGGGTCGGTGCGGGACGGGTCGCCCACCGTGCCGTCGGCGGTCGCGTTGTGCACCACGACGACGCCGCCGTCGCGCAGCATGCGGACCGCCTCGGTCACGAAACGCGGGAGATCCAGCAGCGGGCCGTCGATGAAGACCAGGTCGTACGACGAGTCGGAGAGGCGCGGCAGCACGTCGGTGGGCGTGCCGTTGATGAGTCGTGTCCGGCCGGGCGAGATGTCGGCCCCGGCGAACGACGCCCGCGCGGCGCGGTGGTGTTCGGGCTCGGGGTCGATGGTGGTCAGGACGCCGTCGGCGGCCATGCCGTTGAGAAGCCACAGGCCGCTGACGCCGGTGCCGGTCCCGATCTCGGCGACCGCCTTGGCATCCGCGGTACGGGCCAGAAGCGCGAGCAGCGCACCGACCGCAGGGCTCACGGGCGTGGCGCCCAGTTCCTCGGCGCGGGCACGGGCGGCGATGACGGCATCGTCCTCGACGATCGCCGACTCGGCGTAGGCGATCAGATCGGGGCCGGCGGACGGGGTTGACTCGGTCACGCGTCGAGGTTAACCGCCGGTCGGGCCAACCCGGACATGGCACGCCGACCTGCGCGAATCCGGGTCGCTTCACATCCTCAGGGAACACTCAGCCGACTCATACGGCGACCACACTCCGGTAGGAGAGGGTAAGGGCGTCCGGTTGACGGTATCTCCGTTCCAGGTCGGTGTGAACGTCGGCCGAATGGGGAATACCCGATCGGTGCGACGTTGTTCCACACGGTGAGTGCTCTGGGTCACCGGGCTGTGTTCACGAGAGAGGAACCGACCACCCACCATGACCGATTCCCGCGATTCCATCGACGACGTGCCTGCCGTTCCGGCGGGCACCGCCGGTTTCGACGCCACCGGCGACGAACTGCTGATGCCGTCATGGGACGAACTGGTACGCGAGCACGCCGACCGCGTCTACCGCCTGGCCTACCGGCTGTCGGGAAACCAGCACGACGCCGAGGACCTTACCCAGGAGACCTTCATCCGGGTGTTCCGATCGCTGTCGAACTACCGCCCCGGGACCTTCGAGGGCTGGCTGCACCGCATCACCACCAACCTGTTCCTCGACATGGTCCGCCGCCGCAGCAAGATCCGCATGGAGGCGCTGCCCGAGGAGTACGACCGCGTGCCGGCCGACACCCCCGACCCGCAGCAGATCTTCGACGCCACCAACCTCGATCCCGATCTGCAGCTCGCCCTCGACTCGCTCGCGCCCGACTTCCGCGCCGCGGTCGTCCTCTGTGACATCGAGGGGCTGTCCTACGAAGAGATCGCCGCGACGCTGGGCGTCAAGCTCGGCACCGTCCGCAGCCGCATCCACCGTGGCCGGCAGAGCATCCGCGACGCCCTCGCCGCCCAGGGGCACACCAGCAGCCGTTCCGTCGCCATCGGGGCGCACAGCTGAGATGCCGCTCCGCGTCGGTCGATAGTCGGACGCCTCACCTCGGACAACTCGTCCGCGGAGCCGGGGAACCACGAGTCGACGTGCGTCGTTGTCTGACTCGGATAAGCTGAGACGTTGCGTGCGGGCACGGTCACGCCACATGTGGCGGCACGGTCCGCCGACGGTGAGTACCGTGGCGAACAGACTCGGCAAAGGCTGAAAGCGGATTGCGGCGGACACGTCGTGGAGAGGGGTGACCGACGATGATGGACGGCGATCGCGGGCGTCCGACCCGGGGCGGCGGTGTCGAGCCCCCGACTCCCAATCTTCGTCGCCGGCGATCCTCGTGGAGCGCCGACTCCTGGACTCCGGCCCCCTCGTCGTTCCTGCCCAATCGCGGCTATCGCGCGCCCGGTACCGCCGGCGGACGCCGATTCGCACCCACCGAACATCTCGCCCCCGAGGCGGTTGCCGCCTTCGTCGACGGCGAACTCGGCATGTCGGCGCACGCGCGTGCCTCCCATCACCTCGCGCTCTGCCCGGAATGCGTGGCGGCCGTCGACGCCCAGTCCCTGGCCCGCACCCGACTCCGCGAGTCCGGCCAGGTGTCGGTGCCCGCGTCGCTCCTCGGCGCGCTCTCCCAGATCCCGACCCGCGAGATCGATCTCGGCTCGGACACCCCGACCGACGGCATCCCCGGCGCCCGCGACACGATGCGCCCGCCCGCGAACCCGCTCATGCGCGACACGGGCCGCGGCCGCAACTTCCGCCGTCGGGGTCGGTGAACGTGGCCGACGGAACCGGACCGCAGGGCGAGGACACCTCGACTCCCGGTGGTGACGCGCAGTTCGCGCGCCGCGAAGAACCCCCGAACACGCAACGCCTGACGCCCGGACGCCCGAGGCACTCTCCGGTGTCGCCGTCGACAGCGCAGGTCTTCGGCCGCCCCTCGGGGGTGCGCGGCTCATTCGCGACAACGCCGAGCAGTCACTCCGCGCCGCAACCGCACGTCGCCGATCCGGACCCGGTGCTCGCCGAGGCCTTCGGCCGGCCGCCGGGTTCCGACGAGACACTGCAGCGCGACCCGCTCGCCTCCTACGGCCAGGCCGAGGACGAGCCGCGGGGCAACGACCCCTGGCGTGATCCGGAGAGCCCGGCGCGGCTCGTCGACCCGGCACTGCCGACCGCGTCGTCGGCGCCGGCCACCGACCCCGGACCCAAGCTCGGTGTTCGGGATGTGTTGCTGGGCAACCGAATCAGTTGGAGCGCGCTCGCGACGCTCGCGATCATCGCCCTGCTCATCGCTCTCGTCGGCGGTCTGATGGGACGCTGGACCGCCGAGGTCGCGGCCCCGCTGACCACCGATTCGGTGGAGCTGTCGACCGACGACTCCGGCGACGGATCGGCACCGCGTTCGTCGGTCGCCGAGGTGGCGCGGGCCGTCGAGAAGTCCGTCGTCGCCATCGACGTGCGCGCGTCCGGGGCCTACTCGACCGGCTCGGGCTTCGTCATCGACAAGGCGGGGTACATCCTCACCAACAACCACGTGATCTCGATGGCCGCGAACGACAAGAGCGCGAAGCTCGAGGTCATCTTCTTCGACCGGCAGCGCGTCGCCGCACGTATCGTCGGCCGTGATCCCAAGACCGACCTCGCGGTGCTCAAGGTCGAGAACGTGAAGAATCCCACCGTCTCGGTCCTCGGTAGTTCCGCCGATCTGCAGATCGGCGAGGAGGTCGTCGCCTTCGGATCGCCACTCGGCCTGAACCGGACCGTGACGAGCGGCATCGTCAGCGCCACCAACCGTGCGGTGGCCCTCACGCCCGACGCCGAGTCCGACACCGATGCGGTCATCGACGCGATCCAGACCGACGCCTCCATCAACCCCGGCAACTCCGGCGGCCCGCTGGTCAACGCCGACGCCAAGGTGGTCGGTATCAACACCGCTGGTCGGCTCGGTGCCGGCGGCGGGTCCATCGGCCTCGGCTTCGCCATCCCGATCGACGAGGCCAAGCCCATCGTCGAGGCCCTCATCCGCGACGGCAAGGTCAACCACGCCCAGATCGGCATCAACGTGAGCTCGGTCCGCAACGAGCGGGTCCTGGGCGCGCAGGTGCGCAACGTGGTGTCCGGCGGACCCGCCGAACGTGCGGGGGTCCGCGAGAACGACGTCGTCACCTCGTTCAACGGACGGCCCATCGAGAGCGCCGACGAGTTGAATGTCGCGGTCCGGACCGCGAAGATCGGTGAGGAAGTCCCGTTCCAGTACTGGCGGGACGGGCGCACGTTCAACGGCACGATCACGCCGCAGAGCGACTGACACCGGGACGAGGTAGATGTTCAGCAGTATCGGATGGGGCGAGATCGCGATCCTGATCGTGGCAGCCCTCGTCATCCTCGGACCCGAACGGCTCCCCGGCGCGGTGTCCTGGTCGATGCAGTCGCTGCGCAAGGTCCGCGACTACGCGACCGGTGCCACCAACCAGCTCAAGGACGAACTGGGGCCGGAGTTCGAAGACCTGCGCAAACCCCTCGCCGACCTCAACGAGTTGCGGGGGATGACGCCGCGCTCGATCGTCACCAAGCATCTGCTCGACGGCGACGACTCGCTGTTCCGGCTGGGTGAGGACGCCACGACCGTCGATCGCAGCACCACCCCGGTGCCGCCGATCAAGCCGGTATCGGCGCCGATGTCGCTCGACAAGAACACCGACACACCTCCGGCCGAGCCGCCCTCGGGCAGCGCGCCGGTCCAGCGCCGGTCGGGTGGCCGTCCCGCCGTCTCCGACTGGGACGCGACCTGACCTGAACTCTCAGGAGTGGCGGACGGTATCGAGCCCGAGGCTCATCCCGGCCAGTCCGCGCTTGCGCACGGCGAGCTTCGCGGCGATCGCGCGCAGCGCCGATCCGGCGGGGGAGTCGGGGGCCGACAGCACCACCGGGACCCCGGCGTCGCCGCCCTCGCGTAGAGCGGTCTCCAGCGGCACCTGTCCCAACAGCTCCACCGGAGCGCCGACCGCACGGGTGAGACGCTCGGCCACCTTCTCGCCACCACCCGAACCGAACGGTTCCATGCGGGTGCCGTCGGGCAGCTCGAGCCAGGACATGTTCTCCACGACGCCCAGGATCTTCTGGCGGGTCTGCAGTGCGATCGCACCGGCGCGCTCGGCGACCTCGGCGGCGGCCTGCTGCGGGGTGGTGACGACGAGGATCTCCGCACCGGGGATCAGCTGTGCGATGGAGATCGCGACGTCGCCGGTGCCCGGCGGCAGGTCGAGCAGGAGGACGTCGAGATCGCCCCAGTAGACGTCGGCGAGGAACTGTTGCAGTGCGCGGTGGAGCATCGGCCCGCGCCAGGTGACCGGGGTGTTGCCGTCGGTGAACTGGCCGATGGAGATGAACCGCACGCCGTGGTTCATCGGCGGCATGATCATCCGCTCCACCTGGGTGGGCTTGGCGTCGCTGCCGAGCATCCGTGGGACGGAATGGCCGTAGATGTCGGCGTCGAGGACACCGACGGTGAGTCCGCGCTCGGCCAGCGCGGTCGCGAGATTGACCGTGACACTGGACTTTCCGACACCGCCCTTACCGGAGGCGACGGCATACACGCGGGTCAGGGACCCGGGCTGGGCGAAGGGGATGACCGGTTCGGCCTTGTCCCCGCGCAGCTTCTTGCGCAACTCGGTGCGCTGCTCGTCGTCCATGACGTCGAGTTCGACGCGGACCGCGCCGACACCGGCGACATCGGCGACGGCTTTCTCCACGCGCTGGGTGATCTCGGTGCGCAGAGGGCATCCCGACGTCGTCAGGTAGATCCCGACGTCGACGCTCGCATCGTCGTTGATCGTGACCGACTTGACCATCCCGATGTCGGTGATGGGCTTGCCGATCTCCGGATCCTTGACCTTGCCCAGAGCGGCGCGAACTGCCGATTCCGTGGGCGCAACTCCTGTAGTCATCTGCTCCAGCGTACCGGCGTCACCGGCAGACCCCGGTGGTGGTCCCGGGGTCGGCCGCGAGGTGACGGATCAGCGGACGGGCACCGGTGTCGTCGCGGGACCAGGCACCCCGGCGCGCGACTGCGGCTGCGGCGTCTTCTTGGTGATCGGTGCCTGCTTCTTGGTCGGCGGCGGTGCCTGCCCGGGCAGGGTGATCGTCGGCAGACAGACGATGAAGCAGTTCTGCGGTGGCGGGGCCGGCTTGCGCACCGAGGGCGACGACGAGGACGGTCCCGACGGCGGCGTGGACGAGGACGAGGAGGAACTCGACTTGCTCTTGCTCTTGGAGCTCGACGCCTTGCGCTTGGCCTCCGGGATCGGGTTGGTCGGCATCACGCCGGTGGCGTAGGCGCCCGCCCAGCCGAGCACGTTCGCCACATACTCCATCGACCGGTTGTACCGCAGGACCGCGGCGACGCGGGTGCCCTCACCCATGATGTCGCTGACCCCGGCGCACAGGTAGCGCCCCGCCGAGTAGGTGGCGTCGAAGACGTTGTTGGGGTCGGCCTTGCCGTCGCCGTTGGCGTCGGAGCCCCACGACGCCCAGGTGCTGGGGATGAACTGCATCGGCCCCATGGCGCGGTCATGTGCGGAGTCGCCGTCGATGCGGCCACCGTCGGTGTCCTTGATGACGGCGTTGCCGGCCAGCGAACCGTCGAGGACGGGACCGGCGATCGTGTTGACCGTGGTGCCGTACTGGTCGACCGAGCCGTTGCTCGCGTGGTTCGACTCGATCCGGCCGATACCGGCGAGGAGGAACCAGGGCAGTTTGCACTGCGGACTCTCGGCGCCGACCCGGTTGGCCGCGAGTTTGTAGGCCTGCAGGACCACGCCGGGGATGCCGAGAGGACCGGAGGGAAGATCGTTCGCGAGCCGGAACTGAGGTGCGGGCAGTGCGGCGGCCGGCTTCTCCGGCGGAGGTGCGAAACCGAGAAGGGTGACCGGTGAACCCGGCACGACGTCGGCGACGACGACCGGTGCCTCGGATCGTTCCGGGGTTGCGGCGGCGAGCACGCCGTGTGCGCTCGACGACGCCGTACCCAAGACCATGGTGCCGACGAGGGCGCCACCGACGACGATGGTCGCGGCCCGGCGGGGGAAGTGCAGGGGACGCTGCGGCCCACGACGGCGCCGCACCAGGTTGAGCGGGCTCACCGACGGCCACCGTCGTGTGCTGTGCGCCCGTTTACGGGGCGGCCCGCCGCCGTCATTCGGCGGTCCACCGCCGGTCCCCGCGGATGACTCGCCATCCGATTCTTCGTTCCCGACTGCACGATCACATGTACTCCGTTGTCAAAACACCACACGTCTGCCCCCGAGGACGCAGTGATTGCCCGCTCCGAGCCGCACGGCCTGGAGCCGAGAGCGAATACACCCGACCGGGTCGGTGTCGTGTGACCGACATCCGGTTCCGGCCGAACTGTGACCCACCATACATATTGGGTCTGATGACCCAATGGCGAACTCCGCATTTGCTCGACATCACTCACTTCGTCGCTGAGATGCGGAAAGTTACAGCGGCAAACTCATGTGAGAGAAGTTACTGGAGTGACATAACGGTGCGATGTCGAGCGGTCTTTGGACGGGACCGGGTAGACGGTTCGCTCAGTGGAACCGGTCGTCGCCGTCCGCATCGTCCGAGCTGTCTGCCGCGCGTGCGGCGAGCCGTTCGGTCAGCTCGTCGAGGAGGTCGTCGAGTTCCTTGCGCAGATAGTCGCGCGTGACCGTGTCGCCGACGGCCAGGCGGACCGCGGCCAGCTCGCGCGCGAGGAACTCGGTGTCGGCCTTGGTCTGGGCCGACCGCATCCGATCTTCCTCCAGCGCGACGCGGTCGCGGTTCTCCTGCCGGTTCTGGGCGAGGAGGATCAGCGGGGCGGCGTAGGCCGCCTGCGTGGAGAACGCCAGATTGAGCAGGATGAACGGGTAGGGGTCCCACCGGATCGTCACCGCCACCAGGTTCAGCGCGATCCACACGATCACGATGACGGTCTGGATCAGCAGGTACCGCCCGGTGCCCAGGAACCGGGCGACACGTTCGCTGTACATCCCGACCACGTCGGAGTCGAGATTGAACGAGATGGTGCGCCGCGTGCTCGGGATGTCGAGTTTGCGCCCGCCCTGTTCGCTCATCGGATCCTCACCTGCGCGTTGGTGCCGGCCGGCCGGTCGATGTCCTCGGGTTCGGTCTCACGCCAATCGCGCGGCAGGATCTCGTCGAGGAGGTCGTCGACGCTGACGGCGCCGAGCAGATGGCCGGCCTCGTCGACCACCGGGCCGCAGACGAGGTTGTAGGTCGCGAAGTAGCGGGTCATCGTCTCCAGAGAGTCTTCGGGGTGCAACCGGGCGAGGTCGGTGTCCAGGATGCCGCCGACGAGGTGGGCGGGCGGTTCCCGCAGGAGTGCCTGCAGATGGACGCAGCCGAGGTACTTGCCGGTCGGTGTCGACGTCGGGGGGCGCACGACGAACACGATGCTCGCCGCGGCGGGGGTGAGGTCGGGGTTTCGGACGCGGGCGAGTGCCTCGGCGATCGTCGTCGACGCGGTGACGATGATCGGCTCGGAGGTCATCACACCACCGGCGGTGTCCGGGGAGTGCAACAGCAGGCGGCGGACCGGTTCGGATTCCTCCGGGTCCATCTCCTCGAGCAGGGCCTCGGCCTCGGTGTCGGGCAGCTCGCCGAGGAGGTCGGCGGCGTCGTCGGGGTCCATCTCCTCGAGGATCGTGACCGCCCGGTCGCGGCCGAGCGCGGTGAGCATCGCCTTCTGGTCGTCGGACGGCAGCTCCTGGAGGACGTCGGCGAGCCGTTCGTCGTCGAGCGCGGAGGCGATCTCGCCGCGCCGCTTGGGCGGCAGCTCGCGCAGGGCGTTGGCCACGTCGGCCGGACGCATCCCCTCGAACTGCATCAGCGCCTGGGCGACGCCCTGGCCCGGGAGGTCGAGAGAGGACTGTGTGATGCCCTGGACGCTGGACCATTCCACGACGTGGGTCTCGTGCCGCCGGCGCAGTCCGCGACGACCCGCGCGGACCGCCACACGCGACACGACCCAGTCCCGGGTACGCGTGCGTTCGATGCCGAGATCGACCACGGTCACATCGGCGTCGGCGAGCTCCGGGAGGTCGGGATCGGTCACGCGAACCCGCGTGTCCAGGATCTGGCCGATCGCCAGGGCCTCGCCGGGGCGCAGATGCAGCTTCCGGAGGCTCACCGTTCCGGTGTTGAGGGTCACCGCGCGCGGCTCGATGCCGGTCACGCGCAGCATCGGAACGAAAATCCTTCGGCGAGTGGTCAACTCGACGGCGAGGCCGAGCGCGCGCGGTTGCTGACCCGACAATCGGATCGAGATCACCACGTCACGGACCCGCCCGATGGACTCACCGTCGGGACCAAGGACGACCAACCCGACTAATCTGGCCACGAACACCTTGCTCACCGACGACATGGGAGTAAGGGTAGTGCCAACGGTTCGACGAACGTCGTCTGCGACGGTGGATCAGCCGCGACGCCCGTCGACTCACTTCCACAAGGGGAGGTCCCGAAAATGACGAATCCCATGCGCCCGAGCCGGGAGACGCCGGGCCTGCCGACCCCGCCCAAGGGCTGGCCGATCGGCTCCTACAGCACCTACGCCGAGGCTCAGCGTGCGGTGGACTACCTGTCCGACGAGAACTTCACGGTCCAGGACGTCACGATCGTGGGTGTCGACCTCATGCAGGTCGAGCGGGTCATCGGACGCCTCACGTGGGGCAAGGTGATCGGCGGCGGTCTGGTGTCCGGTGCCTGGCTCGGCTTCTTCTTCGGGTGCCTCGTCGCGCTGGTCTTCACCGGCTCGCCGCTGGCGCCGATCATCGCCGGCATCGTGGGCGGCATGGTCTTCGGTGTGATCTCGGCGACGATTCCGTACGCGGCGACCCGCGGACAGCGCGATTTCGCGTCGACGATGCAGCTGGTCGCCGGACGCTACGACGTCCTGTGCGATCCGAAAAGTGCAGAGAAAGCGCGCGACATGCTCGCCCGCCTCACGATGTGAGACTCGAGTCCTAGAGGGACACGGGGCGATCACGATCGGCGGGGGAGTGGCACGCCCATGCCGAATGTGTTGCATGTCACGAATCGCGCCGTATAGCGTTGCACCTCGGACGCTCACGGCGGAGCACCTCGGGTGTCCGCCGCGTACGACATCGAGGAGGCTGCGTGCGGAGCAGGGTCAGCACTGATGATGGAACGGGCCGCACTGGCCGATCGGGGGGTTCCCGGCGATCGGAGGGCGGCCCGCCCGGTTCTCGAACCACAAGTCGCGTAAGGCGGAAGGTCCTCGCGGCGGCCGTCGCCGCGGCGGCGGCGCTTCCCGTGTTGTCCGCGTGTGGCTCGGGATATGAAGCGGGCGTACTGAATTTCTATCCCCCCGCCGACGGCGCCGACACCTTCGCCGCGATCGGCGACAAGTGCTCGGCCGATTCCGGCGGCGCCTACAAGGTCGTCACGACCCCGCTGCCCAAGGGCGCCGACGATCAGCGTCTGCAGCTGGCCCGTCGCCTCGCGGGCAACGACTCCGGACTCGACCTGATGGGCATGGACGTGGTGTGGACCGCGGAGTTCGCCGACGCGGGCTGGATGGTTCCGGTGCCCGACGCGATGGCCGCGGAGGTCTCGGCGCGCTCGCTCGGCGGCCCCCTCGACACCGCGGTGTGGAAGACGGATGAGGATGAGCGCGAACGCCTCTACGCGATCCCGTTCTCCACCAACACCCAGTTGCTCTGGTACCGCAAGGATGTCCTGGAGGACAAGGTCGACCGCCGCCGTCCCGCCTCGACGTGGGACGGGATGCTCGAGGATGCACTGGTCAGCGGCCGCAACGGCGGACCGACCTACATCATGGTGCAGGGCAGGCAATATGAGGGCCTGATGGTCTGGTTCAACTCGGTGCTCGTCAGCGCCGGGGGCCAGGTCGTCGACCCCGAGAACCCCGACCAGGTGACGCTCAACGACACCCCGGAACATCGCGCCGCCACGGTCCGCGCACTCCGGACGCTCAAGGCGGTGGCCACCGCACCGGGCGCCGACCCGTCGCTGACCAACTCCGACGAGGGGGCGGCCCGCCTGGGCATGGAGAGCGGCAAGGCCCTCTATGAGGTCAACTGGCCCTTCGTGTTCCCCGGTATGCGCGAGAACGCGGTCGCCGGCGCCGTGCCGTTCCTCGACCTGACGAAGTACGCGAACCTGTACGCCGACAGCGCGAATCCGCCGTCCGACCGGGACGTGATCCCGCTCAACCGTGAGATGCAGAAGGTCTTCGACTTCGCGCCGTACCCGGGCTTCGAGGGCTTGCCGACGAAGACGACCCTCGGTGGCATCAACATCGCCGTCGCCAGCACCTCCGAGCAGCAGGATCTGGCCTGGCAGGCCGCCGAGTGCATCACCAGCGAGGCCGCGCAGAAGAACTTCTCGCTCAACGCGGGTCCGCCGCCGGTGATCGAATCCATCTACGACGACGCCGATTTCCGCCTCGCCTACCCGATGGCGGAGGAGATCAAGCGGCAGCTGCAGCCCGAGCACGCCGCGGTCCGACCGAAGTCACCTGACTACCAAGCGATCTCGACGCTGCTGCAGGCAAAGCTGAGTCCGGTCGGGGCGTGGGATCCGGAGACACTGGTGGACGAACTCGCCGAGGCCGTCCAGAAGGCAATCGACGGGGAAGGGTTGGTTCCGTGACCGACGACAACACACCCGGGCGCAGGCCGAACGGGGACGACTCCGCGGACGAGTCCACGTTCCGCGCGGGCCGTCACGCGCTGCCCGACGATGCCCCGGCCCAGACCGGTCCGATACCGATCGTGGGTGACAACCCTCCGGTCCATTCCGACGAGCTGTGGAAGGCTCCTCCCGGAGGCCGCCACGAGGCATCTTCCGGTTCGAACCCGTCGGCGTCGACATACGCCAACCCGGTGGGGGAGAGTCCCGGATCCGTCGGCGTCGCACCGTCATCGGGCGCCGCCACCGCGGTCGCCGAACGACCCCGTGCCGAGGCCGCACCGAAGCCCCGCAAGCGCAGTGAGGGCAAGACCGCCGAGCGGCGACTCGCGTTCTGGCTCGTCGCGCCGGCCGCGCTGATGATGCTGCTGGTGACCGGCTACCCGATCATCTACGCCGTCTGGCTGTCGCTGAACAAGATGAGTCTGTCGGCGCCCGGCGAGCGTGAATTCGTGTGGTTCTCGAACTACGCGACGGTGCTGACCGACAACTACTGGTGGACCGCATTCGGAGTCACCGTGGGCATCACGGTCGTGTCGGTGCTCATCGAGCTCGTCCTGGGCATGGCCATCGCACTGGTCATGCACCGCACCATCTTCGGACGCGGCACGATCCGCACGGTGGTCCTGATCCCCTACGGCATCGTGACCGTGGCCGCGGCATTCTCCTGGTACTACGCGTGGACGCCGGGCACGGGTTACCTGGCGAACCTGCTGCCCGACGGCAGCGCGCCACTCACCGAGCAGTGGCCGTCGCTGGCGATCATCGTCCTCGCCGAGGTCTGGAAGACCACGCCGTTCATGGCGCTGCTGCTGCTGGCAGGTCTGGCCCTGGTGCCCGACGACCTGCTCAAGGCCGCACAGGTCGACGGCGCGGGTGCGTGGACGCGCCTGTGGCGCATCATCCTTCCGCTGATGAAGCCCGCCATCCTCGTCGCGCTGCTCTTCCGCACACTCGACGCGTTCCGCGTGTTCGACAACATCTACGTGCTCACCAGCGGGTCCAACAACACCTACTCGGTGTCGATGCTGGGCTACGACAATCTGTTCGGCGCATTCAATCTGGGCGTCGGATCGGCGATCTCGATCCTGATCTTCATCTGCGTGGCGATCATCGCGTTCGTGTTCATCAAGGGGTTCGGCACCGCCGCACCGGGTTCCGACGACGAGGGGAGGTAATCCGGTGAATTCGAGCGGAAAAACCAAGGCGTGGTGGTCGATCGCCAACATCCTGGTGATCCTGTACGCACTCATCCCGCTGCTGTGGATCATCAGCCTGTCGTTCAAGCCGGCGTCGAGCGTGACCGACGGGAAGTTCATCCCGAGTGAGTTCACCCTCGACAACTACAAGTCCATCTTCGAGACCAGCGCCTTCACCTCGGCGCTGATCAACTCGATCGGCGTCGGACTGATCACGACCCTCATCGCGGTGATCCTGGGCACCATGGCCGCCTACGCCGTGGCACGCCTGGAGTTCCCCGGCAAGAAGGTCCTCATCGGGGCAGCGCTGCTGATCGCGATGTTCCCGCAGATCTCGCTGGTGACACCACTGTTCAACATCGAGCGTCGACTGGGACTCTTCGACACCTGGCCGGGCCTGATCCTGCCGTACATCACCTTCGCGCTGCCGCTGGCGATCTACACGCTGTCGGCCTTCTTCCGGGAGATCCCCTGGGAGCTGGAGAAGGCGGCCAAGATGGACGGCGCCACCCCCTGGCAGGCGTTCCGCAAGGTGATCGCGCCGCTGGCCGCGCCGGGCGTCGTGACCGCCGCGATCCTGGTGTTCATCTTCGCCTGGAACGATCTGCTCCTCGCCCTGTCGCTGACCTCGACCGAACGAGCGATCACCGCCCCGGTGGCCATCGCGAACTTCACCGGCAGCTCGCAGTTCGAGGAACCGACCGGTTCGATCTCGGCCGCCGCGGTCGTCATCACCATCCCCATCATCATCTTCGTGCTGTTCTTCCAACGTCGAATCGTGGCCGGTCTGACATCCGGCGCCGTGAAGGGATAACCCATGGCAGACATCGTTCTGGACAAGGTCACCAAGCAGTACCCGGACGGCTCCACCGCGGTCCACGGGGTCGACATCGAGATCGGCGACGGCGAGTTCGTCATCCTCGTCGGACCGTCGGGATGTGGGAAGTCGACGACGCTCAACATGATCGCGGGACTCGAGGACATCTCCTCCGGCGAGCTGCGGATCGGCGGGGAGCGCGTGAACGAACGCGCACCCAAGGACCGCGACATCGCGATGGTGTTCCAGAGCTACGCGCTCTACCCGCACATGTCGGTGCGCGACAACATCGCATTCCCGCTGACGCTTCAGAAGCTGCCGAAGGATCAGATCGCCGCCAAGGTCGACGAGGCCGCGCGCATCCTCGATCTCGGGCAGTACCTGGACCGCAAGCCGGCCAACCTGTCCGGCGGTCAGCGTCAGCGTGTGGCGATGGGCCGCGCGATCGTGCGCTCGCCCAAGGCATTCCTCATGGACGAGCCGCTGTCGAACCTCGACGCCAAGCTGCGCGTGCAGATGCGTACCGAGATCGCGCAGCTGCAGCAGCGACTGGGGACCACCACCGTCTACGTGACGCACGACCAGACCGAGGCGATGACCCTCGGCGACCGCGTCGTCGTGCTGCGTGGCGGGCATGTCCAGCAGATCGGCACGCCGCAGGAGCTGTACAACAACCCGACCAACGTGTTCGTCGCCGGGTTCATCGGTTCGCCCGCGATGAACTTCCTGTCCGGGCGCCTCGGCACGGACGGCATCGAGACCGCGATCGGCACGATCGCCCTCGACGATCACCGCGCCGTGGTCTCGCGGGCGGGTGACGTCGGAAGCAGCGGCGAGGTTCTCATCGGCATCCGCCCAGAGCACCTCGAGGATGCCTCCCTCGTCGACGACACCACTCGCCGGCAGGGTGCGACGTTCACCGCGAACATCGACGTCCTCGAGTCGATGGGCTCGGACATCTACGCCTATTTCAGCATCGGCAACGGGTCGAACCGGGCGTCGAGCGATGCGCTCGCCGAGCTGTCCGCCGATTCCGGTGCCGACCTCGGGGGCAGCCAGCTCATCGCCCGCCTGTCGCCGGATTCGAAGGTCACCCGCGGTTCGACCGCCGAGCTGTTCTACGACGCCTCGAAGGTGGCGGTCTTCGACCAGAGCTCGGGAGAGTCGCTGCGCCGCCGCTGATCTCCGTCTGCATCGCGTCGCTGCGCGACCACTACCGCCGTCTACGGTCGGAGTGGTCGCGCAGTTCGTCGAAGACCTTCTCGTCCCAGACGTGCCTGCGCACCAGGCGATAGCGTTCGCAGGCCACCCACATGTACAGCTCGGCGTCGCTGGTCAGGTCGTCGCGGATGCCGGCCCGGCGGGCCATTCGGACGACGGGCAGGAACTCCTCACCGAACCAGCGTCGGGCGACCTCGGTGCGACTCAGGAACTCGCCGAGCTCCTGGGAGAGCCGAAAACCCCACGCCTCCACGTTCTCCGCGAGTTCGGCGTAGTCGAACGCGTCGGTCAGCTTGATGGCCTCGGCCTGCGCGCCCTCGAGCGGAACCCGCGACAGGAACAGCCGGCGGTGGTCCTTGAGGATCAGGTCCGACGGTGCGTTGATGCCCTCCGGTGAGATGCGCGTGTGGATCTCGGTCACGTAGGCGTCGATCGTGGTCAGGTTGCGCGCGATGGCGATCGAGACGCGGTGGTGGCCGTCGATGACGAAGTGCATCGACCCGACCCGGTAGAGCTGTACCGGCGGCACCGACTCGCCGCGACGCTGGGCGGCGGCGATCCGCTGCCACCGCTCCCGCATGTGCGACGAGGTGGGACGGAAGTACCGGTCGAAATCCTTGGTGCGGTCGACGCTTCCGACGATCGAGGACACCTCGACGACCTGCAGGCCGATCACGGTCTTGCCCGTGGCGCCGAGCGCGGCGACCACCTCGTCGAAGGGCAGGATGGTGTTGACGTCCGCCGGCTGCCG
The DNA here is from genome assembly GCF_000225505.1 of Gordonia alkanivorans NBRC 16433. Taxonomy (GTDB): domain Bacteria; phylum Actinomycetota; class Actinomycetes; order Mycobacteriales; family Mycobacteriaceae; genus Gordonia; species Gordonia alkanivorans. The sequence goes on from NZ_BACI01000100.1 coordinate 25,571, forward strand.
CATGAACCACTGTGCGAGCCGGGCACGTTCGGCCTGGCGTCGTAGCCGGGCGAAGTCGTATTCGGCGTCGGCCTCGGGGAATCCGGTGTCACGCGCCATGTCTGCGCCTCACGATGTCCACCTTCCGGGTCGCCGGATCGATGTCGAACTGGCAGAACCCCACGACGTTCATCGACGTCGTCGTCTCGCCGATGGGTAGGTCGCGGGGGCGGCTGCCGTAGGGATGGACGTGCCCGTGCACGAGCAGCGTCGGGCGCAATGCGCGGACGAGCGGGTGATAGCAGTCGAAACCCTGATGCGGGGTGTCGTCGCCGTCGCCGACGCCGCGTGCGGGGCTGTGGGTGAGCAGGATGTCGGTGCCGCCCCGGTTCGCCAGGGCCGTTTTCGACAGGATGTTCCCGCAGCGCAGGCGTATCGATCGCAGACGCTGCTGGATGTCGGTGTACTGGTTGGTCCCGCCGTTGTAGCAGCGGCTGCCGCCGAGTCCGCTGATCCGCAGTCCGGCGACCGTCACCGTGCGCCCGTCGGCGTTGATGCCGCCGCACGGACCCGGGTCCTCGGTGGGGAGGCCCGCGCGGGTCCAGCCGGTGCGCCCGCGACGGTAGCCCCGCAGTTCACGGTCGTGGTTGCCGGGAACGTAGACGCACGGTGCGTCGCACAGTGACGACAGGATCTCGAGATAGTCGAACGGGAGGTCGCCGGCGCCGAGGATGAGGTCGGGACGCCCCTCGATTCCGACGCCGTAGGTGAGAGAGTCCACCACCTCGTCGGCGACCGCCAGAACCCGGACCATTGCTCCAGGCTAGACGAGGGCTCAAATCGGTCGCAGTCTTCTCGGTAGCCTGTCGGACGTGACTGAAGCGGTGACCGACCTCGTCGGGAAACATCTCCGGGATCGGCTGGGCGCCGAACCACAGCGGGCGTCGGTGACGTTCCTCGGCGTCGAGCCCATCGATGTACTGCGATTCGTGCTCGGCGATGAAGCCCCCGATGAACTGGTCTATGTGACGTCCGGTTGCGCACGCCATCCGATGGCGGACCCGACCGATCTCCACGCCGATCCGGTGAAAGGGCCGCGGGCCGAACTCGTGGTCCGGATGCGCGCGGGCTCGCCGCTCCCGGGCCTGCACAAGCGCTTGGCGACGCTGGCGGCCGCGCCGGCGGTCGAGGGACTGATCCTCGACGCCGACGCCCTTGTCGATCTGGGCGAACCGCTGTGGGACGGTGCCACCTGCACCGCGGTGTTGTTGTCCGCCGATGAACTCGGGGAGGTCGAGCTGCCCGACCCGATGGACCCCGTCCGTCTGCTCCGGGCGGTGCCGATCACCGCGAACGAGGCGGCCTGGGTGCGGCTCAAGGGCGCCGACGCTCTTCGCGACGCGTGGCGGGAGGCCGACATCGACGTGACCGAGCCGAATCGGGCCTCGGCCACGCCCGGCTGAGGTTTCACGATCGCTGCCCGCGGGAACGATGCACTGGTGACGCTGACATCCGCATCGCCCGCAACGCCGCGGGCCCCCCTCGCCACCCCCGGGGTCGCCGCCTCTTCGGTCGGCGAGGTCTATCTGCCACAGCAGGACACCGAACTACTCATCGACATGGTGCGTTCGCTGGGCGTGGACGGCAAGAGCGTCCTCGACCTGTGTACCGGTAGTGGTGCGATAGCGATCGCCGCCGCCCGCCGGGGCGCAGCCGAGGTCACCGCCGTCGACGCCTCCGCCGATGCGGTTGCCTACGCTCGCCGAGCGGCGGTGACGGCAGGGGTGTCCATCACCGTCGAACACGGTGATCTGACGCGCCACGTCGGTGAGTACGACGTCGTGACCTGCAATCCGCCCTACGTGCCGACGCCCCCGGTCGACGATCCCCGGTACCACCCGGCGGGACCGTCGCACGCGTGGGACGCGGGCCTCGACGGACGGGCCGTGCTGGATCTCCTGTGCGCGCACGTCCCGACGTTGTTGCGTCCCGGCGGAACGTTCCTGCTGGTGCACTCCGAGTTCGCCGACGAGGAGGCATCGCTGCGGGGTCTTCGGGCCGGCGGTCTGCACGCCGAGGTCGTCTCGGAACGCTTCATCCCGTTCGGCCCGGTCATGACCGCTCGCGCCGGGTGGCTCGAGGAACGCGGACTGCTCGAGCGCGGATGCCGCGTCGAACGACTGGTCGGGATCGCTGCCGTCGCCCCGGGCGAACTGAAGGTCGACGGGAGCCGGTCAGAGGGTCACACTGCTGGTGCGGAGCATTCGGCATGACCCTGGAGGACGTCACCGTGGCGCAGACCGAGAACGGCGCGGGCGCCGAACGCACCGCGGTACGGGTGGTACGCGGGGGACCGGTGCTCGTCGAAGGACCGGTCGACATCGAACTGCCCGACGGCTGTCACGTGCAGTCCGACCGGTTCATGGTGGCCATCTGCGCGTGCGGGCGCAGCAAGAACTACCCGCTGTGCGACACGAGCCACCGCAAGCGCCGCAGGCGCGCAGCGGACTGATTCTCTCGGAATTCCCCTAAACGCCGGGGAAGGCGCTCTCGCCGCGTTCCCACGCACTCATCACGTGCGTCTCGAGCGCGTCTTCCACGAACAAGAACGCGCGGATTCCGAAGATCACGTCGGCCTCGGCACTCGGGTCCTGCCGGACCAGGTCGCCGACGACGTCGGTGCGCAGGATCTGCTCGTGCACCGCGTCGGCCTCGACGTGTTCGCGGTAGAAGTGCCGGCACGCCTCGGGCGCGTGGAGCCGTTCGAGTCCGGCGAGGAGTCGCTGGGAACCGGGCGACGAGGTGATCTCGGTGGCCGCGAGATGACCCACCGCTGCACCGCGGTAGCGACGGTGGAGACCGAAGAGCGACATGAGGTTCACCGGCGTCAGGGCGGCGGCGGGGACGGTGTCGAGGTAGCCGAGGTAATCGGCGGACAGGTCCGACGCGCGGAGCAGGTCGGCGAAGAGCTCCTGGTGGACCGCGCGGCCGCGGCCGCCGCCGAACTCGTCGAACTCGACTGCGACGAACGAAGCCTTGGCCTGCCCGCGGAGTCGTGGGATGGCCCACGCGTGCGGGTCGGCCTCCTTGAGGTGATACAGCGATCGCAGGGCGAACATCTGCCGGTACTGCTCCCAGGTCCCGTTGTCACGGAGGAAGTACGACGCGCCGTCGCCGTCCAGATCCTCGATGCAGAGTTCGTCCATCTCCGACTGCACGGACTGGTTCTCGGCAGCCGCGGGTACGTCGCGGTGGAGGGCGTCGAGGAATCGTCGCTCGAGACCGGCACGCAGGGACAGCAACGCCGGCTGCCACTCCCACGCGACGTCCACCTCGGCGAAACCGACGTAATGCATCTCGTAGGCGATGTACAGGGCCAGCTGGAGGTCGTCCCCATACGGATCGGCGTCGTGCACCACCGCGGGTACATCGGTGACCGATGCCGACTCGGGATCACTGCTCAGCAGATCGATCACGGCCTGGGACAGCGGACCACGTGCCGGAGGCAGCGTCGGGGTGCGAAAGACCCCGGGAGTGGTCGGATCGGCAGCGATCGCCTCAGCTGACACCAGGGTTCCTCCTCGTCGCGGTCCGCGGCCGGGGCACGGCGCGGATCCTCCCCGGAGTATCCGGAAGCGGAAGTGCTCAAACGTGGCGCGCCTGTGACCGTCACCCCAGGATAGGCCGCGTCTACGCGGATCGGACCTCGCCGAGCAGGTCCTTGTCGAGGGACGCCCGCACCAGCGCGGCGGCGAGTACCTCGGGCTTCCCGTCGGCGAGATCCGCGAGACGGCCGGGGTCGTCGGGCAGCCCCAGGTCCTTGGCGGCGGCGCGGGCCCGTTCGTCGAAATGCGGTGCGACCCAATCCCACACGGACTGCACCTCGCGCAGGAAGATGTCGGCGCCGACCGGACCGATGCCGGTGAACTCCTGCAACAGCTTCGCGGCGGCATCCGAGTCGGGCTCGGCCTTCGCGGCGAGTTCGCGGAGATCCCCGTGGTAGTCGTCGAGGACCTTCCGGCCGGCCTCCCCGAGTCGGGTGGCGGTGCTCTCGTCGTAGCGCTTGTAGTGTCCGCGGCCCAACGCGTCGACGAGGCTCTGCCACGACGCCCGAGCCATCTTCTCGGGCGTGCGATACCCGGCGGCGAACAGCTCGCGAGCTGCGGCGACGGCGATGTCGGCGGAGATCCGCGTGCTCAGCAGGAGCGACAGGACCAGGAGTTCGAACAGGGGCGACGGGGTGTCCTTCAGCGCGATCCCCGCGTCCTCGGCGTAGGTCCGTCCGGCGCGCGCCATCAGGGCCGCGACGGTGGCATCGGTGTCGGTAGTGCTCATGCCGAGATGACTACCCGGTGCGGTCACGGGACAATCACGCTCCCGGCGGGTCCGTTCACGTCCGGTCGCCGACAGTCGCGCACCGCGGTTACTTGAAGGGGTTGAGTGTGCGACCGAGGAAGTAGCCGATACGTCCGGGAATGGGGCGCATGGCTGCCGCGGACACCTTGTTGACGACACCGGGGATGCAGACGGGTTTTCCCGCGGAGACCGCAGCCCAACCTTCCCGGACGACGTCTTCGGGTTGCTGCCACAGGAATCCCGGCAGTCGGTCTGCGGCGTCGCGGGTGCCCATGACGTCATGGAATTCGCTGTGGGTGAAGCCCGGACACAGTGCTGTCACGTGGATTCCGAATGGCTTGAGCTCCATGTCGAGCGATTGCGACATGTTCAGCACGTAGCTCTTGATCCCGGTGTAGAGCAGGCCTTCTCCCGGAGGCGACACCGCCGCGAGGGACGACAGGTTCACGATGCGTCCCCAGCGCTGCGCCTTCATGGCGGGTACGACCCGATGGATGAGCTCGGTCACCGCGGTCACCATCAGCTGGAGTTCGGCGGCCACCGAGTCCCAGGGGGTGTCGGAGAACTTCGTCCCGGCGGACAGTCCCGCGTTGTTGACGAGGATGTCGATCGGCATGCCCAGTTCGGCTGCGCGATGGACGATCGCGGCGGGCGCGGCCGGGTCGCTGAGATCGGCCGTGATGATCTCGGCGCGTATCCCGTGTTGCCGATGGAGTTCGGATGCCAGCTCGGCGAGTCGGTCCGCGCGTCGCGCCACCAGGATCAGATCGTGGTCCTCGGCGGCGAGGTGTCGGGCGAAGGCGGTTCCGATTCCCGCGGAGGCGCCGGTTACCAGGGCGGTGCGTCGACGATCGTTCACGGTCATCGCGGGTCTCCTAAGTGGCGGTCGAGGAAGCCGATCTGGTGGTCGATGATGGTGTCGAAGTACGGATCGAGATACGGCTCGAAATGGGCGCAGTCGTAGGTGTGGACTTCACCTTTCGGAATCCGACGGGCGACGGCCTGCGCTTTGTCGATCGGTGTGACGTCGTCCCTCGTGGCGAGCTGGACCAGCACCGGGACATCGATGTCGGCTGCGTGACGGCCGGGGGAGTAGAAGGGCACCCGCAACGCGATTCGGGCGGCCACGTCGTTCTCCGCAAGCAGTTCCTCACGCATGTCTCCCATGCGTTCGACCTGCTCGTAGGCGCCAGGCGAGGTCATCATCGCGATGTCGCCGGGGCGCCCGACGGCAGCCATGCGGTACGGCGGCCGTCCCGTCCATGCCCGGACCTGATCGGGTACTCCGGCGAAGATCAGGCGGCTCACCAGTGCCGGCGACTGGGAGAACGCCGATGCGGGCCCGCTCACGTGCGGCACCTGGACGATCGCGGCGGCCAGATCGCGGTCGCGGGCGGCCAGTCTCAGGACGTGACCGCCGGCGAAGGACGTCCCCCACGCCACCACTCGGCCCGTGTCCACGCCGTCGAGACCGCGGACGTAGGCGATCGCGGCATCCCAGTCGGCGTGCTGCTTGGCGATGTCGAGAACGCGACGCGGTGAACCCTCGCTCGCACCCCAATGGCGGTAGTCGAAGACGAGCGCGGCATAGCCGGCCTGGGCGAACCGCGCCGCGTACGCGTCGAGGCGCAGCTCCCGGAATGCGGCGAAACCGTGTGCGAGGACGACGATCGGAGGGTTCTCGACGCCATCGGGTCGGTAGAGCCAGGCGGCGCACCGGGAGTCGCCCGAACGGAACGTGACATCGGACCGGACGTAACTGAACTGACGTGACATGGGTAAACCTTCGCCGAGTATCTTGAATGGTGTTCAACAAGATAACAGCGTCTTGAATGGCGTTCAAGAGGATCTGTGGAGGTGACTTTTTCCGTGGCGCGGAACAAGAGGCCGCAAGCCGCCGACGAGAAGCGCGACGAGATAGTCGCCGCCGCGCGGAATCTGTTCATCGAGGGCGGATACGAGGCGACGTCGATGAACAGGTTGGCCAAGGAGGCCGGCGTCGCGGCCAACACGATCTATTGGTACTTCGACGACAAGGACGATGTACTCGTTGCGGTTCTGTCGGCCGTGATGGCCGACGTCTGGCCCATGTATCAGGCGGTGTCGGATGAGCCGATCGCCGCTCGGGTGCTGTGGATCGTGCAGCGGTTGACCGAGATGCGTGGTCTGGTGACGACGGTGCATGCCCGCGTACCGCATTCACCGGCGGTGGCGGAGTGGCACAACAACTTTCACCTGCTCACCGGCAGTCTGTTCCGGGCCGAGTTGGAGGCGGCGGGTGTCTCACCGGAGACCGTCGACGCCGAGGTGATGATCGCCGTGTTCACCGTGGAGGGGTTGTTGATGCACGCGCGGGACGAGAGTGAGCAACGCTCCGTGTGCGAGACGCTGGCCTCTCGGTGGCCGTCGACCACCGGTTAGGCCACGGCACCGTCGGTAACCGGTGATCCTGGGGCACTTTCAGAGCCAGTGACTGCGACGGAAGACCACGAACAGGGCGACGCACGTCGCGACCAGAAGGCCGAGGACGAGTGGATAACCCCACGGCTGATGCAGTTCGGGCATGTGGTCGAAGTTCATGCCGTAGATCCCGGCGACCATCGTCGGCACCGCGGCGATCGCGACCCACGCCGAGATCTTGCGCATGTCGGTGGTCTGCTGGATGCCCACCTTCGCGGCCCCGGCCTGCAGCATGGAGTTCAGCAGCTCGTCGTACTCCAGGACCCGTTCGATGACGGTCGTGAGGTGATCGGCGACGTCGCGCAGGTGTCGTCGAACCTCCTTGGGCACCAACGGGTTACCGCTCGCGGTGAGGGTCTGGAGCGGCGTCGAGAGCGGGGTGACCGCGCGCCGGAGTTCGAGCACCTCGCGTCGCAGAAGATAGACCGGGTCGATGTCGAGCCAGCGATTCTGTCGGCTGAACACCGATTCCTCGATGGCGGCGACGTCGACGTCCATGCGGTCGGTGACCGCAAGGTAGCTGTCGACGACCTTGTCGGCCACGGCGTGCAGGACCGCGGTCGGGCCGAGGGCGAGTCGTTCGGGCCGGCTCTCGAGATTCCGTCGCATCCCCGACAACTCGGTGTGCTCACCGTGGCGCACCGTGATCACGAAATCGGGCCCGGCGAAGACCATGATCTCGCCGGTCTCCACGACCTCGCTGGCCATCGCCATCGACTCGTGTTCGACGTACTGCACCGTCCTCAGCACCAAGAACTGCGTGTCGTCGTACACCTCGAGTTTCGGCCGCTGATGCGCGTGCACGGCATCCTCGACGACGAGCTCGTGCAGGCCGAAGGTCGTGCCGACGTCGGTCATCTGGGAGTCATCGGGGGAGTGCAGGCCGACCCAGACGAAACCCTCACCGGATTCGCGGACCTGCGCCAGCGCGTCGCGGTAGGAGATGTCGCCCGGCTGGCGGTGGCCGTTGAGATAGACCGCGCAGTCGACGACGGCGCGCGACACCGGGGCCCGGTTCTTTCCCGCGGGCGCCGCGGTGTCACCGCGCGGAGGGAGACCGCGCGGACCGGACCGAGGGATCGTCGCCACGCCTGCCGATGGTACCCGCGGGGCCCGGGCGTGCCTCCCCAGTAGGATTCGGCCGTGCCTTTCGACGTCACCGTGTACACGACCACGTTGATCACGCTGATCGTCATCATGGACCCGCCGGGACAGATCCCGTTGTTCCTCAGCCTGGTCGGCCAGCGGTCGCCCGAGTACCGGCGGCGCGCGGCCTGGCAGGCACCCCTCGTGAGCCTCCTGGTGATCAGCGTCTTCGCGATCGGCGGCAAGGCGATCCTGAACTATCTGCACATCGGCATCCCGGCGCTCCAGGGCGCGGGCGGACTGCTCCTGCTGCTGGTCGCGCTGCAACTCCTCACCGGATTGGGCAACGCCGGCAACCCGAAGGCGTCCGACGACGTCAACGTGGCGCTCGTGCCGCTGGGCACCCCGCTGCTCGCCGGACCGGGCGCCATCGCCGCGGTCATCGTGCAGGTCAGCAGCGTCGACGGGGAGGCCGCCGGCTACCTGGCCATCGCGGCCGCGATCATCAGCGTGCACATCGTGGTGATGCTGGTGCTCCGGTACTCGACGGTTCTGATCCGCGTACTCGGCGTCGGCGGTATCACCCTGCTGGCCAAGATCGCCGGTCTGCTGCTCGCCGCGATCGCCGTCCAGCTCATCGCGAGCTCGATCATGGGCTTCATCGCCGAGGGTGTCTGAAGCCAGTGGGCCAGAACAGATGACGGCGCCCAACAGATACGGTGGCTACGTGGAAAAACGCATCGTCCGCAAGCGTCTCGTGGTGGTCACCGGACTGATCGCGGCCCTGGCCGTTGTTCTCGTCGGGTGCGGGGACGAAGCCGGTTCGCCGCCGCCGGGGATCGTGATCGGCTCGTCCGAGGACGCGGCCATGCGGGTGATGGCCGAGGTGTACGCGGGCGCCCTGCGGAACGCGGGTTCGGTCGTGTCCGCCGATCAGCTGCGCGGAGACGACGCGGCGCTGCTCGACGAGATGGACCGCGCCGACGTCGACCTCTTCCCGGCCTTCACCGGGGACCTCCTGACGTTGCTCGCCCCGTCGTCGACCGCGGTCGGCGCCGAGGACGTCTACGTCGAGCTGAACCGCTCGCTGCCGCAGGGCGTCTCGGTCGGCGACGAGACACCGGTCTCCGGTGCGCCGCAGATCTTCGTGTCGACGACCCTCGCCGGCAGCGTCGGCGCGAGCGGCCTCGACGACTGCGCACTCCTCCCACCGGGCCTGCCGGTGGTCGCCACCTCCGACCCCGATCCGGCGACGCTCGACGCCTTTGCCTCGGCGGGATGCCGTCTGGGACCGGTGGAAACGTCCGGCACCACCGACGAAGTGCTGCAGCGCGCATCCGAGGGCAACGCGGTCGGCCTGCTCACCCCGCTCGACATCGCGGGAGAGGACGCCGAGGGCGCGTCGTCCGACGTTCAGGCGCTACGCACGTCGGCCGGTGGCGGCGACACCGCCGACAATCCGCCCGCCGACGAACCGCGTACCGAACGCACGCCCGAGGAACAGTCCGGACCGCGCGCCGAGGTGCTCGTCCCGGTGTTCCGGTCGGCCGCGCTCAACCGCGATCAGGTCAAGACCATGAACAAGGTCGCCGGCGAGATCACCACCGCCGACCTCGCCACGATGGCGGGCGAGGTCGAGACGGGTGGTGATCCGCGCGAGGTCGCGCTCGAGTGGCTGGCCGAGCACGGCCTGTAGCCGCTACTGCGCCTTCGACAACGCCCAGGCGGTCGCCTTCGCCGAGACCCACTGGTACTTCGACGCGACGATGCGCACCGCAATGTCGAGGACCTTGGCGTCGGCGCCGACCAGGACGCGCGCCTTGTCCTTCCGCACGCCCGCGATGATGACGTCGGCGGCGTCCTCACTCGACATCCGCGCGAGGTAACGGTCGAAGAAGGCGGCGGTGGCCTTCTGGTCGTGGTCGCCGGACACGGTGGCGTTGCGGGCGATCGCGGTCTTGATGCCGCCGGGGTGCACGCAGGTCACCTTCACCGGGTGCTTGGCGATGATCATCTCCTGGCGCAGGGCCTCGGTGAAGCCGCGGACGGCGAACTTGGCCGAGTTGTACGCGGCCTGACCGGGTTCGGCGAGAAGACCGAACAGCGACGACGTGTTGACGATGTGGCCGTCACCCGAGGCGATCAGATGAGGCAGGAACGCCTTGGTGCCGTTGACGACTCCCCAGTAGTCGACGTCCATGACGCGCTCGATGTCCTTGAACTCGGTGCGTTCGACCTCACCGTGATGCGCGATGCCCGCGTTGTTGAACACCACGTTGACCACGCCGAAATGGTTCTTGACGGTGTCGGCGTAGGTCAGCACGGCCTCCCGCTCGGCGACATTGAGAAGTTGCGAATGCACCTGTGCGCCGGCCGCTTTCACGAGGCGCTCGGTCTCCGCCAGTCCGTCGGGCGTGACGTCGGAGATGGCCAGGCGGGCACCCTGTCCGGCGAGTTTGACGGCGATGTCACGGCCCATGCCCGAACCGGCACCGGTGATCACCACGACCTTGTCGCGAAAGTCCTTCATGAGTTTGTCCTCGAATCTCTTCGGTGCGCCGGGTCTCAGGCGTTCACGGCAGCGGGCTGATCGGTCGTCGACTCGCCCTGTCCGGGCGCTGCGACCGCCGGGCGTCGTGCACCGCGGGTGACATCGTATGCGGCGATGTCGAAGCGGCGGGTGATGTTGCGGAACGCGAAGGTGAATCCCGGCCACAGCGTGGTGATGTTGCCGTTGGCGTCCTTGTACCAGGACGCGCAGCCGCCGTTGACCCACACGCTGTTGCGCAGCTTGTGCTGGATGCCCGCGTTGTACTCCTGCTGGGCCGACATCCGGACCTCGGTCCGGGTGATTCCCTGGGCTCGAACGGTTTTCAGGTAGTCCACGAGGTAATTGAGCTGCGACTCGATCATGTACACCATCGAGGTGTGGCCGAGGCCGGTCGACGGTCCGACCATCAGCATCATGTTCGGGAAGCCGTGGACGAACGAACCCTTGTAGCCCTGCATGCCGATCTCGGCCCAGACGTCTGCGAGGCTCCGCTGATCCTTGCCGACGATCTTGTCGAAGACGGGGGAGTCGGTGACGTGGAAGCCGGTGGCGACGACGATGACGTCGACCTCACGGGTCGTGCCGTCCTTGGCGACGACGCCGTTCGCGGTGATGCGGTCGATCCCGTCGGTGACGAGGTCGACGTTGGGCCGGGCGAGGGCGGGGTACCAGTCGTTGGACCGCAGGATGCGCTTGCAGCCGACCTGGAAGGTGGGGGTGGCCTTGCGGCGGAGCTCGGCGTCACGGCCGACGCCGCGCAGGATGTTCGCCCGGCAGAGCAGTTCGACGGGCTTGAGGGCGGTGGGCGAGTAGGTCAGGCCGAAGGCGACGACCTCGTTGGCGGCGTAGATCCCGCCGCGGACGGCCGACTGGTAACCGGGGACGTTCTTGTAGGCCCAGTGCTCGAGCTTGGTGTACGCGCGCTCGGTGCGGGGGACGATCCACGGTGCGGTGCGCTGGTAGACGTCGAGGCGCGAGGTCACCTTGGCGAGCTCCGGGACCAGCTGGATGGCCGACGCGCCGGTGCCGATGACGGCGACGCGCTGTCCGGTGAAGTCGTGGTCGTTGTCCCAGCGGGCGGAGTGGACGATCTTGCCCTGGAAGGACTCGATGCCGTCGATGTCCGGGAGGTTCGGCTCGCAGAGCGGGCCGACGCCGCCGATCATCACGCGGGCGCGGACCTGTTCGGGCTTGCCGTCGCGTTCGGTGTCGATGATCCAGCGACCCTCGTCCTCGTTCCATGCGGCGTTGGTGACCTCGGTGCCGAAGCGCGACCGGGCGGCGATGTCGTGGCGGGCCGCGACATCGTTGATGTAATCGTGGATCTCCGGCTGGTGCGAGTACGACCGCGACCAGGTGGGGTTCTTCGCGAACGAGTAGGAGTACAGCTGCGAGGGCACGTCGCAGGCGGCGCCGGGGTAGGTGTTGTCGCGCCAGGTGCCCCCGAAGTCGCGGCCGCGATCGAGGAGGACGAAGTCGTCGAATCCGTGTTGCCTCATCCGGATGGCGGCACCCAGCCCCGAGAAGCCGGCCCCGATGATGGCGATCTCTACATCGTTCGTTGTCATGGTGTCACCATAGGGGTGATACTGAACACGTGTCAATAGTTATTGAACAAGACTCAATAGGAGTAGTCTGGCCGGGTGACCAGTAGAGGAACGGCTGCCGCGCCGGTGATCGGGGACAAGCAAACCGCATCCAAGCGCACCCGGATGAGTCCGGAGGGGCGTCGCGACCAGCTCCTCGAGTTCGGTCTGGAGATGGTGCGGGACCGTCCGCTCGAGGAGATCACCATTGACGCCATCGCCGATGCGGCCGGGGTGTCGCGGGCGCTGCTGTTCCACTATTTCGCCTCCAAGCAGGACTATCACGTCGCGATCGCGCAGGCCCAGGCCGACCGGATGCTGGCGTGTACCGAACCGGACGCGTCCCTCGGGGACCCGATCGCCATCCTGACCGCCTCGATGGCGGCGTTCGTCGACTTCGTCAGCGAGAACCGCTCCGCCTACACCGCTCTCATCCGCGGGGCGTCGAGCTCGGATCCCGCGATGCGCGACGTCTTCGACCGAACCCGTGAGGTCATGGTGGGCCGGGTTCTCGATCACGCACCGGCATTCGGCGTCGAGGTCACCCCGACGGTCGTGCTGAGCGTCCACGGCTGGGTCGCCTTCGTCGAGGAGACGACGATCCGCTGGCTGACCTCGCCGACGGTCACCCGCGAGGACCTGCTCGGCCTGATCACCGCCGCCCTTCCGACACTCGCCGGCGCCGCGTCCTAGACTCCCACGGGGAGGACGACGGGGGAGTCGGCATCGACCGCGGGGTCGATCTTCAGTGAGGTGGACCTATGGCGCCCTTGTCACGCACGGATCCGGTTGACGAACGGAGTGGGCGACTCGCCACAGACGACGCACCGTTCTGGTTCGCGACCCCGGCACTCGGCTGGTCGGTGGTGCTGCAGATGGTGTGGGTCTTCGAGGACGAGGTCTCCCTCGAGGCACTGACCGCGATGAACGCCGCGCTGGCCCGCGGACGCATGCACCGGATGCTGGTGTCGTCCACCGTGTACGGCTCGCGTCCCCGCTGGGTCCCGGCGCCCGACGCCCCGGGGCTGGCCGTGGATCCCCTCCCGATTCCCGATGCCGGCGTCGACGCATGGGCGACCGCCGAGATGTCGACGGTCCCGCTCGACGCCGAGGGCGGTCGCTGTTGGCGCCTGCGGAGCGCGCCCACCCAATCCGGCGGCACCGCGCTGTCACTGTGTGCCCTGCACGTGGTCACCGACGGACGGGGCATGGTCGCGGCAGCCGCCGCGGCGGCACGCGAATCGGGCGTACCCGTCGCCGTCGCGGACGAGCGGACCTCGGCAGCGGGAGGTTCTCTGTCGGCAGGTTCGGAGTCCCGGGGTTCCTGGCGCCGCGGACGCCTCGACGATGTCGCCGACGCCGTGGCGCAGGCTGGTGCAGTCGTCGTCGGCATCGCCCGGGCGGCCGCCGAGAGCCGCAAGGCCTCGGGGCTCGAACCGGATCCGCGGCCGGAACGTCCCCCGCTCGCGGAGCGGTCCCCGGCAGCGAAGTTCACCTGGGCGACCGCGTCGATCCCCGCCGGCGACTGGGACCGCGTCGCGGCCGATCACGGCGGCACCTCCAACACCCTGTTCATCGCGGTCGTGAGCGGCCTCCTCCGATCCGGGGGACGGTCCCCGCTGGGGACCCCGATCAAGGTCGGGGTACCGGTGGATCGTCGTGAGGGCGAAGAGGACACCCGGACCAACGCGATCGCAGGGGTGTCGGTGTTCCTGACCGACGAGCCGGTGCCGGGAGGTGACCTCGCCGGGATTCGGGCTGCATGCAAGGCCGCGTTCGTGCGGCTGTCCGAAGGCCGCCGCGCGCCCCACATCTACCTTCGTCCGCTCGCCTGGTTCCTGCCGGTCTCGGTGCTGATCAAGCTCGTCGGCGGCGGTGCCGGCAAGGGCATGCCCGACGCGGTGATCTCCAACATCGGTGAGGTGACGCCGGAGGCCACCGTGGTCGGCGGCCGGACCGCGCGCCGCATGGCGCTGCGCGGCATGACCCAGGGCGTCGACCCCGCGTCCGGGCATCGCTTCGGCGACGGCGTGCAGTCGTGGCTGATCCGGACCCCGGAGCAGGTGTCGTTCACCGTCCTCGGACTCGACGACGAGGCCTTCGGCTCCGACGCCGTACTCCGGGACCTCCTCACCTCCGAACTCGCGGCCTGGGGGCTCCCGCACGAGATCTGGTGAGTTCGACACAGCAAGGCGGCCCCCGCCGGACCGAGTCCGGCGGGGGCCGCCTTTGTCTGTGAGGGTTCGCTACTCGCCGAACGCCTCGTCGAGGATCTCCTGCTGCTCGACCGCGTGCACCTTGCTCGAACCCGAGGACGGGGCCGACATCGGGCGACGCGAGACGCGGCGCAGGCCACCGAGGACATCCGGCAGCACCTCGGGCAGCCACAGGCCGAGGAACGGCCACGGGCCCTGGTTGGCCGGCTCCTCCTGGACCCAGCGGAACTCGCTGGCGTTGCCGTACTGCTCCAGCGTGTTGCGCAGGCGGCGGTGCGGCACCGGGTAGAGCTGCTCGATGCGGACGATCGCGATGTCCTCGCGATCCTCCTTGTCACGACGGGCCGCGAGCTCGTAGTAGAGCTTGCCGCTCACCAGCAGGACGCGCTTGACCTTGCTGCGGTCGGCGTCGCCCTTGGCGAACTTCGGGTCGTCGATGACCGAACGGAACTTGTCGTCGGTGAAATCAGACACCGGGCTGACGGCGGCCTTGTTGCGCAGCATCGACTTCGGGGTGAAGACGATGAGCGGTCGGCTGATGCCGTCGAGGACGTGACGACGCAGCAGATGGAAGTAGCTCGCCGGGGTCGACGGCAGTGCGACGGTCATCGAGCCCTCGGCACACAGCTGCAGGAAGCGCTCGATGCGGCCGGAGGTGTGGTCGGGACCCTGGCCCTCGTGGCCGTGCGGCAGCAGCAGCACCACGTCGGAGAGCTGACCCCACTTGGCCTCACCGGACGAGATGAATTCGTCGATGATCGACTGTGCGCCGTTGACGAAGTCGCCGAACTGCGCCTCCCACAGCACGAGTGCGTCCGGGTTGCCCACGGAGTAGCCGTACTCGAAGCCGACGACACCGAACTCTGACAGCGGCGAGTCGTACACCATGAACCGGCCGCCGTTGCTCTCCTCGCCGGCGGGCTGCAGGTGGTTCAGCGGGGTGTACTCCGAACCGTTCTGACGGTCGATGAGCACCGAGTGGCGCTGCGTGAACGTACCGCGGCGCGAGTCCTGACCGGACAGGCGGACGGTGCGTCCCTCCATCACCAGCGAACCGAACGCGAGGAGTTCGGCGAAGGCCCAGTCGATGTTGCCGTTGCGGGCGGCCTCGGCACGACGCTCCAGAACCGGCTTCACGCGCGCATGCGGGGTGAAGCCCTCCGGGACGTTGACGAAGGCGTCGCCGATGGTCTGCAGGACTTCCTTGTCGACCGCGGTCACCAGCTTGGTCGGCAGGGTCTGGTCGGCCTGGATGGACGGCGACGGCTCGGCGTGGTACTTCTCGAGTTCTTTGACCTCGTTGAAGACCCGTTCGAGCTGTCCCTGGTAATCACGCAGAGCGTCCTCGGCCTCCTTGGTCGAGATGTCACCACGACCGATCAGGGCTTCGGTGTAGCTCTTGCGGACGCCGCGCTTGGTGTCGATGACCTCGTACATCGCCGGCTGCGTCATCGAGGGGTCGTCGCCCTCGTTGTGGCCGCGGCGGCGGAAACAGACGAGGTCGATGACGACGTCCTTGTTGTACGCCTGGCGGTAGTCGACGGCGAGCTTCGCGACCCAGACGCACGCCTCGGGATCGTCGCTGTTCACGTGGAAGATCGGCGCGCCGATCATCTTCGCGACGTCGGTGCAGTACTCGGTGGAACGCGAGTGCTCCGGGGCGGTGGTGAAACCGACCTGGTTGTTCACGACGATGTGCACGGTGCCGCCGGTGCGGTAACCGGGCAGCATCGCCATGTTGAGCGTCTCGGCGACCACGCCCTGACCGGCGAACGCGGCGTCGCCGTGCAGCATGAGCGGCAGGATCGGGAAGCTCTCGTCGTCGGCGTCGGCGATGAGGTCCTGCTTGGCGCGGACCAGGCCCTCGAGGACCGGGTCGACCGCCTCGAGGTGGCTCGGGTTGGCCGTCAGCGAGACGTTGATCTCGTTGTCGCCGAACATCTGGTAGTACTTGCCCTCGGCGCCGAGGTGATACTTCACGTCACCCGAACCGTGCGCCTGCGACGGGTTCAGGTTGCCCTCGAACTCGGAGAAGATCTTCGAGTACGGCTTGCCGACGATGTTGGCGAGCACGTTGAGACGGCCGCGGTGCGGCATACCGATGACGACCTCGGTGAGGTTGTGCTCGGCGCTCTGGTCGATGACCGCGTCCATCATCGGGATGACCGACTCGGCACCCTCGAGCGAGAAGCGCTTCTGACCGACGTACTTGGTCTGCAGGAAGGTTTCGAAGGCCTCCGCCGCGTTCAGCTTGCTCAGGATGTACTTCTGCTCGCCGACCGGCGGCTTCACGTGCTTGACCTCGACACGTTCCTGCAGCCACTTCTGCTGGTCCGGTTCGAGGATGTGGGTGTACTCCACACCGACGTGGCGGCAGTAGGCGTCGCGCAGGATCGCCAGCACGTCGCGCAGCTTCATCTTCTCCTGGCCGTGGAAACCGCCGACCTTGAAGGTGCGGTCGAGATCCCAGAGGGTCAGGCCGTAGGTCGCGATGTCCAGATCAGGATGGCTGCTGCGCGCATCGCTGTTCATCATCAGCGGATCGATGTCGGCCATCAGGTGGCCGCGGCTGCGGTAGGCGGCGATCAGCTCGAGGACGCGGGTGCTCTTGTCGACGAGGCCGGCCGGGATGTCACGACGCCAGCGAACCGGCTCGTACGGCACGTGGAACGCGGTGAAGATCTCGTCGTAGAACGCGTCGTCGATCAGCAGCTGGTGGACGGTGCGCAGGAAGTCGCCCGATTCCGCTCCCTGGATGATGCGGTGATCGTAGGTCGAGGTCAGCGTCATCAGCTTGCCGACGCCGAGCTCGGCGATCTGCTCGTCGCTGGCGCCCTGGAACTCGGCCGGGTACTCCATCGCACCGGCGCCGATGATGGCGCCCTGGCCCTTCATCAGGCGGGGCACGGAGTGCACGGTGCCGATGGTGCCGGGGTTGGTCAGCGAGATGGTCACGCCGGAGAAGTCGTCGGCGCCGAGCTTGCCGTCACGCGCGCGCCGGACGATGTCCTGGTACGCGTTGTAGAACTCGGCGAAGCCCATCCTCTCGCACTCTTTGATGGCGGCGACGACGAGCGTGCGGTTGCCGTCCTTGCCGACCAGATCGATGGCCAGACCGAGGTTGGTGTGCGCGGGGGTGACGACGTTGGGCTTGCCGTCGATCTCGGCGTAGTGCCGATTCATGTTCGGGAAGGCCTTGATGGCCTGGACGATCGCGTAACCCAGGATGTGGGTGAAGCTGATCTTGCCGCCGCGGGTGCGGGCGAGGTGGTTGTTGACGACGATGCGGTTGTCGATCATCGCCTTCGCGGGAACCGCGCGAACACTGGTGGCCGTCGGGATCTGCAACGACAGCGCCATGTTCTTCGCGATGGCGGCGGCGGGACCGCGGAGCACCTTGTTGCCGTCCGCGGATTCCTTCTTGGACTCGGCGGCTGCGGGCTTGGCGGCAGCAGGCTTTTCAACTGCGGCGGGCTTCGGCTGGGAACGGGCGGAACCGTCACGGCTCGCGACGCTGTGGCCGGATGCGGCCTTGGTCGCGGTCGACTCCTTGGCAGGGGAGGGTTTGCGGGCAGAGGCGGTCCGCGTCGGTTCCTGATCGAGCGTGACCTGCTTGCGCGGTGCCGACTCGGCCGCGGGCTTCGCCGGTGCGCTGCCGTTGGAGGAGGGAGTGGTGGACGTCGATGCGGCGGACGCGGCACCACCGTTGTCTCCGGGCTTGTAACTCTTCAAGAGCTCATGCCAGCTCGGGTCCACCGAGCTCGGGTCCTCTTTGAATTGCTGGTACATTTCCTCGACCAGCCAGGTGTTCTGTCCGAAGTCAGAAATCGAACTGCTGCTCACAGCGGTATCTCGCCTCAATTCCCTGAAGGTGCCGGGTTCTCTGCCACACTGACGTCCCTTGTGGAGACTATCGGTGAACCAACTGCCGATGCTACGCGTCATCTGCTGCGTCACACCCACCGACCTGCTACTACAGAGTCAGATCGTCATCTCGGGTGATCCGGCGCGGATGGTCTGGTTGTCGGTTGCGGACGCGCCACGTCGAGCGTCCTGTCGCGAGCCCGCATGTGAGTCGGCGTCCACCGCGTCTGTACGCGCGGCGGTCACCGTCACACCGGGCTCCGTCACCGCGGCCTCGTCGGGATCGACACCGGCCTCCCAGAAGCCGCGATACAGACTGTCCAACGCCAGGAGTTGGTCGTGTGTTCCGAGTTCGACGATTCGGCCGCCGTCGACCACCGCGATGGTATCGGCGCGAGCCGCGGTGGCCAGCCGGTGCGCGACGATGACGGAGGTCCGGCGCCGAGTCATCGCCCGCCCGGCGGCCAGGACCTGCGCCTCGGTGGCCTGGTCGAGCGTGGCGGTCGCCTCGTCGAGCAGCAGGAGGTCGGGGTCGACGAGTTCGGCTCGGGCCAGTGCGATCAGCTGGCGCTGACCGGAGCTGAGGCCCTGGCCGCGTTCGCCGATGGGATGGTTCATGCGTCCCGGCAGGGCCGCGATCATCGGTAGGGCGCCCACCGCGGCCGCGGCCTCGACGATCGCGGCGCGATCGGCATCCGGCCGGCCGTAGGCGATGTTGTCCGCCACGGTCCCGGTGAACAGATGCGGCTCCTGCGGGACCAGGCCGAGTCGGCTGCGGTACCCGGAGAGGACGAGGTCGCCGATGTCGGTGCCGTCCACGAGGACGCGTCCGGTGGTCGGGTCGTAGAACCGGGCCAGCAGTTTCACGATCGTCGACTTGCCCGCGCCGGTTCGACCGACGAGGGCGAGCGAGGACCCGGCGGGGATGTGCAGGTCGACGTCGAGCAGGGCGTCGGATTCCGCGCCCTGATAGCGGAAGCCGACCCCGTCGAAATCGACCTCGCCGTCGAAGCCGGTGGCCGGCGGTGTCGTGGCGTCCGGGTTGACCCGCAGCGAACTCGGGGTCCGCAGCAGGTCGCCGATGCGCCGTAGGCCGACCGCCGCCTGCTGGTAACCGTCGAAGACCTGCGAGAGCTGCTGGACGGGACCGAACAGCATCGTGAGATAGAGGACGAAGGCGATCAGAGTGCCCGCGGTGAGTGAGCCGTCGGCCACCTGGCCGGCGCCGACGCCGAGTGCGATCGCGGTGGCGATGTCCGACATCAGCATGATCAGCGGGAAGTACGAGGCGATCGCCCGCTGCGAGACCATCCGTGCCGCGACCCACGCCGCCGAACGCTGCCCGAAACGCTTCTGTGCGTCGTCGGTGCGGAGGTAGGTCTGGGTGGTCTTGATCCCGGCGATGTTCTCCTGGAAGTCGGCGTTCACCGTGCTGATCAGTTCGCGGGACCGCGTGTAGGCGGCGGTCGCGACACGCCGGAAGACGACGGTCGCCACGACCAGCAGCGGGAAGACGGGTAACACCAGCAGTGCGAGCGACGGCCCGGTGACCAGCAACGCGACCGTGACGCCGACCAGGGTGAGGAGTGCGACGATCGCCGACGTCAGACCGGTCTGCAGGAAGGTCGACAACGCGTCGATGTCGGTCGTCATCCGCGTCATGATCCGACCCGACAGCTCGCGCTCGTAGTAGTCCAGGCCGAGGCGCTGGATGTGGGCGTAACTGCGGATGCGCAGTCCGAACAGCACGCGCTCACCCGCTCGGGTGGAGGTCATCGTCAACAGGGACGCGGCGACCCACCCGACGCCGACGAGTGCCACACCGCCGATCGCCGCCCACCACAGGGTGCGCTGGTCGTGGTCGCCGGCCGCGTCGATGACGGCGCGGGCGATGCTGGGGAAGGCCAGGCCGACGAGGGTGTCGACGGCGATGGCGACCAACGCGAAGGCGAGCAGCCAGCGGACCGGTCGTAGGAGGCCGCGGAGGGTGAAGTCCGGGTTCTCGCGCCGGGCGTCGGCGACGTCCACCGCTGGGTCCTCGACGGCCGGCGGCAGCGCGTCGACCCTCGCCTGGAGTTCGGGCGTCGCCGGCATCGACCCCAGTGCGCTGGCGACACCGCCGCCCCGCTGCCCGGTCCGCGTGCCCGCGCCCACCGCCGGGCCGGTCCGCGTATACGTCTGCTCGTCGAGGAATTGCGTTGTCGGCCAGAAGCTCTCGACGGTGTGGTCGGAGATGCTCGGCCGGCTGGGCGGCGAGACGACGTCCGGGTCACCGACGGCGTTCGTCATCAGCTCGCGGAACCGCGCCGAGGAGGCCTCGAGCTCGGCCGGCGTCCCGATCGCGGTGATCCGGCCCTCGTCCAGCACGGCGACCCGGTCGGCGAGGACGAGTGTCGACCGCCGGTGGGCGAGGACCAGCATGGTGCGTCTCTGATCACGTAGGCGGCCGAGGATCCGGGCCTCGGTGGTGGCGTCGACCGCCGATGTCGCGTCGTCGAGCACCAGGACGCGCGGGTCGGCGAAGAGGGCACGCGCGAGGGCGATCCGCTGGCGCTGTCCGCCGGAGAGGGTCAGGCCGCGTTCGCCGACGACGGTGTCGTAGCCGTCCGGGAGTGCCTCGATGAACTCGGTGGCCTCGGCCGCGGCCGCCGCGGCTCGCACCCGGTCGGCGAGCGAATCGGGGTCGGCGGTGGCGCCCGGTCCCATGGCGATGTTCGCGGTGATGGTGTCGGAGAAGAGGAACGGTTCGTCGAAGACGGCGGCGACGGCTTCGTGCAGCGCAGTCGGCGACAGCGAGTCCACCGGGTGCGGGCCGTCGGCGCCGACAAGGGAGATCGTGCCGGCGTCGGGTCTCTCGTAGCGGCTGACCAGGTCGGCGATGGTCGACTTCCCGGAGCCGGGTGGCCCGACGATCGCCACGCATTCGCCGGGTTCGATACGCAGGTCGATCCCGCTCAGCACGGCGGGCGGATCGTCGGCCTCGTGGGTGTGATGGGCGAAGGAGACGTTCTCCAGTTCGACGCCGAGCGGGCCGTCGGGCAGCGTGCCGGTCGCGGTCTCACCGGGATCGCGCGGGTGATCGATGACGTCGTAGACGCGTTCCACCGCCGCGCGGGCGAGCTGGGCGTTGACGATGAGATTGGTGAGCAGACGGGCAATGCCGGTCATCGCGGTGACGTAGGTGGTGAACGCGAGGAACGTGCCGGCGGTGATCGCGTCCGTCATCGTCAGGTAGCCGCCGGCGACGATCACGCCGACCATGCCGAGTTGGGGGATGGCGCTCAGGGTGGGGGCGAAACGGGCGTTGATCCGGGCCGCGCGCAGGCGCCGGGCGAACAAGGTGCGGCAGCGCGTCACCAGTCCGTCGACGGCGCGGTCCTCCTGGCCGAAGCCCTTGACGACGCGGACGCCGGTGACGGTCTCCTCCACGTGCTGGGCCACATCGGCCGCGGACTGCTGCGCGGACCACGTCGCCGCGAAGAGCTTTCGGCGGGTACGGAAGACCTCCAGGGCGATCAGCGGCGCGATCACCAGTGCGACGGCGGTGAGCAGCGGGGAGAGATAGGCCATGACTCCGAGCGCGACGACCATCTGCACCGCGGCACCCAACGAGAGCGGTGCCATCGCCAGCAAGCCCTGGACCACCTGGATGTCGGAGATGGAGCGGGAGACGATCTGTCCCGTCCGGATCTGGTGCTGGCTGCGGCCGTCGAGGTGCAGCAGGGTGTCGAGCAGGCGCCGGCGCAGGTTGTTCTGCACGTTGACCGCGAGGCGGCCGGCGAACACGCGCCGTCCGAAGTGGCAGGCGTAACGCACGAACGCGAGAACGACCAGGCCCGTGATGATGGTGGACAAGGCGAGGCCGTCGTCGATCACGCCGGTGGCCCGGTCGATCGCGCCCTTGGCCAGCAGGGGCATCACGACGTCGACGGCCACCGCGATCATCGTGACGGTCAGGGTCACGATGACGATGCGGCGATAACGCCACGCCTCGCCGAGCAGCTTCCGGATCCAGCCCGGCGGCGAGGTGGTTGGGGTGCTCCCGGTGGCGGGAGGCATGGTCGGCTCCGGGATCACCGGGAGCCGGGCGGTAGCGGGCTCGTCTCGTTCACCACCTCGGCGTCGAGAACCCAGAAGGCAGGTGCGGGGCCGAATGCCTCCCGCGCGTTGTTGACCACCTTGCGGCCGAGCGCGCGGCTTCCCGCGCCGCCGATGACCGCTCCGATGCCGGCGGGCATCAGCTTGCCGAAGATCAACGGCGCGCGCCGGATCGCGTACTTGCGCACGAGCTTGTTGACCAGGGTCTTGTTGAGTTTGGTGATGGCGCCCGACGGCAGGGCCGCACCGCCGAGCCGGCGCAGGGGGCCGCCGCGCGTACCGACGACCCGGCCGAGGGCGAGCACACCTTCCTCGCCGAGCGCGACCGCCAGGACGAGCGACTTGCGTCGATCGGTCTCGTGGACGCCGATGCCGTGGACCTCGGCGATCGACAGGGCGAGCAGTGCCGAGGCCTCGAGGAAGAAGGCGGTGTCGCCGGTCATCGCGCCGAAGGCCGTCATCGTCCCGACCCCGGGCACGGCGGCTGCCGCGCCGACCGCTCCACCTGAACCGGTGACCGCGTTCAGGTAGCGCTTCTCGAGGCGCTCGATGATCTGGGCGGGGGAGTCGTCGGGGTACTTGCGGCGCAGCGAGTCGACGTATTTCTTGACCGCCGGGCCCTGCAGGCGCTGCGCGCGGTCGAGGATGCCGCCGGTGACCTCGACGGCCTTGCCGGCGGGCTTGGGAGTGGGGTCGGTCATGACTGGGGTACCCAATTCTCCTGGGGGACGACCTCGTCGGGCCGTGGGGGGCCGGGCGGCGTGCCGTCGCCGAAGGGACGCCCGCCGAGTTCCTCGCGGTGGTGTGGGGTCAGCCATCCCCGCAGGTCGGGGCCCTTGGGCACGATCTGCGTGGGGTTCACATCGGTGTGCACGATGTAGTAGTGCTGCTTGATCTGGGTGAAATCGGTGGTGTCGCCGAAGCCGGGGGTCTGGAACAGGTCGCGGGCGTAGGCCCACAGCACCGGCATCTCGCTGAGCTTGCTGCGATTGCACTTGAAATGGCCGTGGTAGACGGGATCGAAGCGGGCGAGGGTCGTGAACAGCCGGACGTCGGCCTCGGTGATGGTGTCGCCGACCAGGTACCGCTGCGTCGACAACCGCTCGGACAGCTCGTCGAGCTTGGTGAACAGGCGGTCGTAAGCGGCCTCGTAGGCCTCCTGGCTGCCGGCGAACCCGCACCGGTAGACGCCGTTGTTGACCTCGGTGTAGATCCCGTGGCTGACCTCGTCGATCTCGTCGCGCAGGCGTTCGGGGTAGAGCTCGGGCGCGCCGTCGCGGTGGAACGCGGTCCATTCCAGCGAGAAGTCGATCGTCATCTGGGGGAAGTCGTTGGTGACGACCTCACCGGTGGGGACGTCGACGATCGCCGGCACGGTGATCCCCTTGGGGTAACCCGGGATCCGCTTCTCGTAGGCGTCCTTGAGGCGCGGGATCTGCAGGACGGGGTCGAGGCCCCCGGGGTCGAGGTCGAAGGTCCACGAGTTCTTGTCGTGGGTGGGTCCGCACAGTCCGAGTGAGATGGCGTCCTCGAGCCCGAGGAGTCGGCGGACGATGAGCGTCCGGTTGGCCCAGGGGCAGGCGCGTGCGGCGACGAGACGATAGCGCCCGGCCTCGACGGGGTAGCCGTCCCGGTCGTCGGCGGTGATGCGGGTCTCGATGTACTTGGTGTCCCGCACGAACTCCTGGCCGGACATCACATAGCTGCCCTGCTCCCCGGAATCGGTTGTCCCGGTGGGGTCGCTCTGGGTGGATTCCTCCGGCGCATGAGTCATGCCGTCCACAGTAATGATGGCCGGCGACACTTGGCAGCAACCGAACACCTGCGTATATTCCGACTGGAATATTCGACGCCGATCAGCGGTCCCGCAGGCCGCCCGGACCAAGGGGGTCGCGCATGGCGTGTTCCGCACCGCTCGGACCGGTGGCGATCCTGGTGCTCGGCCTTCTCCTCGAGCGTCCGATGCACCCGTACGAGATGGTTCAGACGACCGTCGCGCGTCGCGAGGACCGGTTGGCGAAGTTCCGCGCCGGCACCCTGTACCACGCGGTCGACCGGCTGTCGGAGAACGGATTGATCGAGGTCCACGAGGTCCGTCGCGAGGGCAACCGGCCCGAACGGACCGTGTACGCGATCACCGGCCCGGGTCGGGAGGCTCTGACCGAGAACCTCGAACGCATCCTCGAGACGAGACCCGAGGAGTACCCGGAGCTCTACCTCGCCCTGTCGGAGGCGCATGGTCTGCCCCGGGACCGGGTCGTCGAACTCCTCGAACGGCGGGTCGCGACCATGCGGGCCGACCTCGCCGACGTCGAGGCCGCCGTCACGGAGTTCCGGGCCCACGGGAAACCGGAGATGTTCTTCCTCGACGGGGGTTGCCGGATCGCGACGCTCACCGCCCAGATCGCCTGGCTCGACGACCTCGTCGACCGGCTCCGCACTCACCGCATCGACTGGCTCGACGATCCGGATTCGCCGTATCTCGTTCCGACCCAGCCGAATCCCGCCACGGCACCGAATGCCGCGGCAGACGCCGAACACCTCGCACAGAAGGTCGAGTAGTGATGACCCGTTCCACCCCTGACACCGGGGTCACCGGCTCCGAGGTGACGACGAGGCCCTGGGCGGCGCTGATGGCGCTGTGCGTGGGCTTCTTCATGATCCTCGTCGACATGACGATCGTGGCGGTCGCGCAGCCGCGCATCCAGGCCGACCTGAACACCGACGTCAACGGCGTCGTGTGGGTCACGAGCGCCTACCTGCTGACCTATGCGGTGCCGTTGCTCATCACCGGGCGCCTCGGCGACAAGTACGGGCCGAAGTCGATGTACCAGATCGGCCTGATCGTCTTCACGATCGCCAGCGTGTGGTGCGGACTGTCGGATTCGATCGGCGAGCTCATCGCCGCTCGCGCCCTGCAGGGCGTCGGCGCCGCGCTCATCACCCCGCAGACGATGTCGCTGATCACGCGTATCTTCCCGCCGGAGAAGCGCGGTGCGGCCATGGGTATCTGGGGCACGGTCGCCGGGGTCGCGACCCTCGTGGGGCCGCTGCTCGGCGGCGTCCTCACCGACGCGTTCGGCTGGGAATGGATCTTCTTCATCAACGTGCCCGTCGGCATCGCGGGACTCGTGCTGGCCGCGGTCCTGGTCCCGCAGGTCGAGACCAACGACCACCAGTTCGACTGGATCGGCGTGGGCTTGTCGGCCGTCGGCCTGTCCGCGCTCGTGTTCGGCATCCAGGAGGGCGAGAGCTTCGACTGGGCCGCCTGGGTCTGGGCCCTGATCGGCGGCGGGCTCATCTTCCTCGGCGTCTTCGTCTGGTGGCAGTCGCGCATCCGGACCGAGCCGCTGCTCCCGCTCTCGCTGTTCCGGGATCGCAACTTCGCGCTGGCCACCGTGGGCATCTCCTCGATGGGCTTCGCGGTGTCGGCCATGATGATCCCGCTGACCTTCTTCCTGCAGCTCGTCGGCGGGATGACCCCGACCCAGTCGGCGGTCGTGCTGGTGCCGATGGCGATCCTGACGGGCATCCTCGCGCCGATCGTCGGTCGCGTGGTCGACCGTGTGCACCCGCGGGCCATCGTCTCCACCGCGCTGCTGCTCAACGCGATCGCCATCGGCTGGCTGGGTGTGGTCGCGCGACCGGACACCCCGGTCTGGATGATCATCCTGCCCCTGTGCCTGATGGGTGTCGCGTCGGCCGGTATCTGGGCTCCCTTGGCCGCCACCGCGACCCGCAACCTGCCGTGGCATCAGGCCGGTGCGGGCGCCGGTGTGTACAACACCCTGCGCGTGATCGGCTCGGTGCTGGGCTCGGCGATGATCGGTGCCCTCCTGCAGTCGCGCCTCGCCGCCGAGCTGCCCGGGATCGACGCCGGCGCCGCGCAGGATGCGAGTGGCGCGAACCAGCTTCCGGAGTTCCTCCGCGAGGGCTTCGCCTCCGCGATGGGGCAGTCGCTGTTCCTCCCCGCGGCGGCGTTGCTGGTCGGCGTCGTGGCGACGTTCTTCTTCGTGCGGCCCGCGCATCAGATGCCGCCGGCCGCGGCCGTACCCGGTGGGCCCGCCGATGCCGCGGCGGGTAGCGCGACTCACAATGCCCCGTTGACCGGGGCCTGAGCGCGCGTCCCACGATCTGTCGGGCCCCGACCGTATGGTTTGTCACCATGCGGATCGTGCACACCTCCGACTGGCACCTGGGCCGGACGTTCCATGGTGTCGACCTGCTCGCCGACCAGCGTCGTGCGCTGAGCCACCTCGCCGAGCTGGTCGCCGCCGAATCGGCCGACGCCGTGATCGTCGCCGGCGACGTCTACGACCGTTCGGTGCCCTCGGCCGACGCGGTGCGTGCCTACGACGAAGGCCTGGCCGAGATCGCCGCCGCCGGTGCCCGGATCATCGTCACCTCGGGCAACCACGACTCGCCCACGCGCCTCGGCGCGGGGTCGGCGTTCGCGGCGGCCGGCGGACTGCACCTGCGGACCTCGATCGAGGGGATCGCCGAGCCGATCGTCCTGTCCGACGAGCACGGCGAGGTCGCGGTGTACGGCATCCCGTACCTCGAACCCGACACCGCCCGTCGCCATCTCGGGGTCGAGGAGGTGTGCGGCCACACCGCAGTTCTCGATGCCGCGATGACCCGCATCCGCGCCGACCTCGCGTCCCGGCAGGCCCGATCGATCGTCGTCGCCCACGCCTTCGTCAGCGGCGCCGCCGCCTCCGGGTCCGAGCGGTCGATCAGCGTCGGGGGAGTCGAAACCGTTCCCGCCGAGACCTTCTCCGGTGCCGATTACGTCGCCCTCGGTCATCTGCACTCGCCGCAGCGCGTCACCGACACCGTCCGGTACAGCGGTTCGCTGCTCCCGTACTCCTTCGGCGAGCGCACGCATCGCAAAGCGGTGTGGGTGGTCGACCTCGATGCCGACGGGGTCGGCGATATCCGCAAGCACGAGCTTCCGGTCGTGCGCGAGTTGAGCTCCCTCCGTGGAACACTCGACGAGTTGCTGACCTCGGAGCAGTTCGCGGGCGCCGAGGACCACTACGTCGAGGTGACCTTGACCGACGCGGTACGCCCGCTCGACGCGATGCGACGCCTGCGGGAGCGGTTCCCGTGCGCGGTGCACGTGCAGTGGGACCGCCCGCACACCGGCTCGGGGGTCGACTACCGTTCGCGGGTCCGCGGCCGGAGCGATGCCGAGATCATCAACTCCTTCATCGAGGACGTCCGCGACACCCCGACCAAGGGGGAGCGGGTGCTGATCGAACGCGCACTGCGGGCGGTCGTCGGCGAACCCGAGGCCGACGGCGAGCTCGCGCTGTTCGCCCTCGATGCGTTCGTCGCCGAGACCGCGTGAGTGCTGACGGCGTATGAGACTGCACCACATCCGGATTCGCGCGTTCGGCCCGTTCGCCGACGAGGTCACCGTCGACTTCGACGAGCTCGGGGCAGACGGGCTGTTCCTCCTGCACGGCCAGACCGGTGCCGGCAAGACCACCGTGCTCGACGCGGTGGCGTTCGCCTTGTTCGGCCGGGTCCCCGGCGCTCGTGACACCAACCGCCGACTCCACTCGGATCATGCTGCGCCCGAGACGATTCCGCAGGTCGAACTCGAGGCCACCGTCGGTTCCCGCCGATTGCGCATCACCCGATCGCCCGAGCACGAGCGCCCCAAGAAGCGCGGCGACGGGAAACGCAAGATCAACGCGTGTGCGTCGCTCGTCTGGGTGGACGGTTCGGGCCCTGACCTGACCCGCATCCCGGAGATCGGCGAGGCGGTCGTCCGCCTGCTCGGTATGAGCGCCGAGCAGTTCTTCCAGGTGGTCCTGTTGCCGCAGGGCGACTTCGCCCGGTTCCTCCGCGCGCACTCCGACGAGCGGGAGGAGCTGCTGGAGCGCCTCTTCGACACCGAGCGGTTCGGCGACCTCGAGGAATGGCTCCGCGATCGTGCCCGCGAGAGCGCGTCCTCCTTGGCCGAGCAGACCGGCACCCTGGACCGCATCGCCGGGCAGATCGTGGCGATCAGCGGCACGCAGGCGCCTGCCGAACCGGACTTCGACTGGGCCCAGGCATGTCTCGACACGGCCCGGCAGACCGCCGCGTCCGCGCTCGCCGAATCGACCGCCGCGCAGGCGGCCGTCGAACAGGCCGAAGCCGCCCACGAACACGGCAGGCGCGTCGACGATCTACGTCGCCGCGGTCTGCAGGCGCGCGACCGGCTCGCCCGCCTCACCGAGGGGGAGGTGACGCTGACGGCCGCCGAGCGGTCACGCCGGCTCGCCCTGCGCGCCGCACCCATCGCGCCCCTGGCCGACGACCACGAGCGCGTGGCCGCCGACCTGGCCTCGGCGACGGCCGCGGCCGACCACGCACGTGACGCCCTCAGCGAACTCGCCGAGGGTGCGAAACTGTGCGAATCCGACTGCGACGATGCAGCTCTCGTCGCGGCCGTCGACCGATGGACCGAGGAATCTGGTCGCTGGGAACCGCTGGCGAAGCGTGTCGCCGAGCGGCCCCGGCTGGTCGCCGACATCGACGGACTCGAGAAGACGATCGCCGGCGCGGAGCAGCAGGCCGACGAAACCCGGACGTGGCTCGAGTCGGTACCGGCTCGCCGCGACGAGGCAGTCGCCGCACTCCGGGCGGCGGACGAACTACGTGTCCAGGCGCCGAAGCTGCACGCCGAACGCGACCACGCCCGCCGTGTTCTCCAGGCCTTCACCGACCGCGACGAGGTGCTCGCGCAGCTCGCCGACGCCGAACGGGACCTTCTCGACGCGCGGGAGCAGCACTCTGCCGCACGGGAACAGCAGCTCGACATCCGCGAACGACGCCTCACCGGCATGGCCGTCGAACTCGCCGGTGCCCTCGTCGACGGGCACCCGTGCGCGGTTTGCGGCTCGGTCGGTCATCCCGCGCCGGCCACCGGCGACGCCGGCACCTCGGTGGGCGAGGCCCAGGAGAAGGAAGCCGCGGCCGCCGAAGAGCGTGCGAGCGCGATCAGGGCCATCGCCCAGTCCGCGGTCGCCGCACTGCAGGAGCGGCAGGCCAATCTCGATGCCGTCATCGCCGGCGCCGACCGCGCCGCCACCCGGGCAGGTCACGACCGCCTCGCCGCCGACCTCGCGGCTGCCGAGCGGGCGGCCGTCCGCACGCCGTCGCTGCAGGACGCGGTCGAACGCATCGACGCCGAGATCGCCGACCGGCGCCGGACCCTGGCCGATCACGAGACCGCGCAGGCGCGGCGTCGTGAACGCCTGACGACCCTGCGCGAGAAGCTGGGCGCCCTCGACGCCGAGGTCCACGAGGCGACCGGCGGGCGGATGGGGGTCGCGGAGCGTCGTCGCGAACTCGCCGAACTCTGCCGCCGCACAAGGACTCTGCGGGAGGCCCGGCGCGAGCTCGACCGGACCCGCCGACGGCAGGCCGAGATCGCCGAGCGGCTCACCGTCGCCTGTGCCGCCGCCGAATTCACCGGAGCGGACGAGGTCCGGTCGGCCGCCGCGTCGCCGGGTCAGATCCGACAGTGGGAGAAGCTCCTCGAAGAGGCGGCGGCGATACGCGCCGGCGCGGAGGAGACCCTCGCCGATCCCGACGTGTGCGCGGCGCTGGAGGCGCCCGAGGTCGATGTCGCCGGTCTGACGGCGGATCTGGTGGCCGCACGTGCCCGCCGCGACGATGCCGCCCGCGTGAATGCGGTGGCCGCGCAGCGCCGTACGGACCTCGAGGAGTACGTCGCCGGCTTCTGGGCCGCCCTCGACGCACTCGCACCGCTGAAGGCACGACACGAGGAGCTGCAGGGCCTCGCGGAACTGGTGAGCGGCCGCGGACAGAACTCCCGA
Organism: Gordonia alkanivorans NBRC 16433; assembly: GCF_000225505.1. Lineage (GTDB taxonomy): Bacteria > Actinomycetota > Actinomycetes > Mycobacteriales > Mycobacteriaceae > Gordonia > Gordonia alkanivorans. Next base: position 55,605 of record NZ_BACI01000100.1, read on the forward strand.
CGCATGTCGCTGCGGTCGTACGTGCTCGCCGCCCGGCTCGACGAGGTGCTCGTCGCCGCGTCCGGACGTCTCCGCGAGATGTCATCGGGCCGTTATGAATTCGTCCACTCGGACGCCGCCGGTGTGCGCGGTCGCCGCGGCGGCCTGGGCATCGAGGTCCGCGACGAGTACACCGGCGTGCTGCGGGCCACCACGACGCTGTCGGGTGGAGAGACGTTCTTCGCCTCGCTGGCCCTCGCGCTGGGTCTGGCCGATGTCGTCTCGGCCGAATCCGGCGGTCGCGTCCTCGACACGATCTTCATCGACGAGGGTTTCGGCACCCTCGACCCCGAAGCCCTCGACCTCGTGATGGGCGTCCTCGACGACCTCCGCTCCGGCGGTCGCGTCGTCGGCGTCGTCAGTCACGTCGACGAGTTGCGGGCCCGGATTCCGGCGCAACTGCACGTCCTGCGCGGCGAACACGGCTCGACGCTGCGGGTGCAGAGTCCGCTCGGCGTGTCGTGAGCAGCCCGATTGTGATGTGCCGGTGAGCGTGCGCTAGTCTGGGTTCCGCCCGATGAGCCCCCGTAGCTCAGGGGATAGAGCGTCTGCCTCCGGAGCAGAAGGCCGCAGGTTCGAATCCTGCCGGGGGCACAGATACACAGAATCACCACTTTTGGAGAAACCCACCGCCCTTCGGGCCGGTGGGTTTCTCCATTTCTGGTGGGTTTGCGCTTCCGCGTCAGTTCATCGGCAGCGGCTGGGCATTGCGTTCGGCCAGCATCGCCTCGATGATCCCGATCTCCTTGTCCTGCGTGCGTTCCATCGCCGATGCGAGGTCGCGGACGTAGGGCTGCGAAACGTTGTCGGGATTCGCGGCGTACTCCATCATGTGGAGCCCGCCCTCGTGGTGGCGAAGCATCAGCTGCAGGAAGGTCGTGTCGACCTCCGGCCCGCGCATCGCGCGGAACCGCTCCATCTCGGCCGACGTCGCCATGCCCGGCATGGCCGGCTGCTCGACGTCGGCGGCCGGAGTGGCCCCGTGATCTCCGTGGCCCATGTCGCCGTGATCCATGTCGCCGTGGTCCCCGTGATCGTCACCGGTCGCCTCCGTCGACGATCCATGGCCCATCCAGCCCATCGTCTCGCCGGGGTTGGTGACGGGCTGGCCCCACCGGGTCAGCCACGACTGCATCTGGCCGATCTCGTTGCTCTGCGCGGTGAGGATGTCGAAGGCCATGCTGCGGACCTGGGGATCGGTGCCGTGCTCGAGTTCGATCGCGGCCATCTCGACGCCCTGCTCATGGTGACGCGTCATGTCCTGCGCGAAGCCGACCGCGGCCGAGTTCGCCGCGGGGGAGTCCTCGCCGGAGGAGTCGTCGGCCAGGCTCGCCTGGATCAGCAGGCCGAGGCCGACGCCGACCAGGAGCAGCGCCACTGCGGCGAGTGCGAGAAGGGCAGGGCTCCGACGCGACGGGGCGGTCTCGGTACCCGCGGGTGTCGTCGTGCTCTCAGGTGTCTCGCTCATGTTCGTTCCTCGCCTGATCAGCCCGCGGGCATCGGGTTGTTGCCGCCGCCGCCCATGGGGACGGCGTCGGGGCCGGGCTCACCTTCGTCGGCCGGCGGGGGATTCGACGGATCGAAGCCCGGGATGGCGGTACAGGTGGCCTGGGTCTCCGGGTAGGCCGCGGTCTGCGGGTTCTCCGGGTAGACGCCGGGCATCATGTTGCGGCGCAGCGAGGTGATGAACTGATCGACCCGCGGGTCGTTCGCCGAGTCCAGCTTCAGCTGGTGGCCCCAGCTCTGCAGGGAGACCGGCTTGTCGAGGCCGGGGTACGGCGACAGGAACAGGTACTGCTCGCCGCGCACGAGTCGCTTGAGGTAGTCGATGTCTTCGGGCGAAGCCGTGTCGGGGTTGTAGGTGATCCAGACGGCGCCGTGCTCGAGGGCGTGGACGGCGTTCTCCGACCGCAGCGGGTTCGGATAGACGACGCCGGTACAGGTCGCCCAGATCTCGTCGTGCGGACCGCCGAACGGCGGCGACTGGTCGTAGGCGACGCGCTGCGACGCGTTCACATGCTTGCCCGCCTCGTAGTAGATCTTCGTCACACCGTCGATGCCCTGCGACGGGTCCGGGGTCTGCGGCGACGGGACGAACCCTTCGGCCGACTGGACCGCGACGTCGTCCTTCTCGTTGGCGCGCTTCTCGTTGAGCTTGGGGAGCAGATAGATCGCGAGTCCGGCGACGAGGCCGATGACCACGACGACTGCGCCGATCAGCATCCAGTCGACCTGTCGGCCGGTCGCAGTGGGTACGGACCCGGACTTCTTACGAGCCTTGGGGACGTTGGCCCCTGGTTTGCGCGCCATTGACTTCTTTCCTCGTACGACGGGGGTCGCCGTGCGCGCGGGCGGTCGTACCCCCCGACGCGCGCTCGGCGCACACGAGTCTACTGGTGGACAGCACCCGCTCTGGGAGGGTGCGATTATCGACGAGCGGCCCTCGGCCAATAGGATGGTGTCCCGTGACTCCCGCCGACCTGGCCGCGCTGCTGCGCGCCGTGACCCTGACCGTGGTCCGCGACCGCGGACTGGACGAGAACCTGGTGCCCGACTCCGTCGTCGTCGAGCGCCCCCGTCACGCTGACCACGGCGATTACTCCACCAACGTCGCCCTGCAGCTCGGCAAGCGACTCGGTGTGGCGCCCCGTGAGCTGGCCGGATGGCTCGCCGAGGCGTTCGCCGGCGACGAGGGCATCGCGAAGTCGGAGATCGCCGGTCCCGGCTTCGTCAACATCTGGCTCGGTGCGGCCGCCCAGAACACCGTCGTGAAGACCGTGCTCGAGCAGGGCGAGAGCTACGGCCGCGGCAAGGAGCTGGCCGGCTCGATCATCAACCTGGAGTTCGTCTCGGCCAACCCGACCGGACCGATCCACCTCGGCGGCACCCGCTGGGCCGCCGTCGGTGACGCGCTCGGCCGTGTCCTGGCCGCTCGCGGCGCCGACGTGACGCGTGAGTACTACTTCAACGACCACGGCGCCCAGATCGACCGCTTCGCGCGGTCGCTGGAGGCCGCGGCGCTGGGCAACCCGACCCCGGAGGACGGATACGCCGGCGACTACATCGCCGACATCGCCGCGCAGGTCGTCGCGAAGGTGCCCGATGTGCTGTCGCAGCCCGTGGCGGACCGGCTCGAGACCTTCCGCTCCATCGGTGTGGACCTCATGTTCGACCACATCAAGCAGAGCCTGCACGACTTCGGCACGGACTTCGACGTCTACACCCACGAGGACAAGATGTTCGCGACGGGCCTCGTCGACGAGTGCATCGAACAGCTCAAGGGCAACGGCAACCTGTACGAGAACGACGGTGCGTGGTGGCTGAAGTCCACCGACTTCGGTGACGACAAAGACCGTGTCGTCATCAAGAGCGACGGCAACGCCGCCTACATCGCCGGTGACATCGCCTACTACCGCGACAAGCGCAACCGCGGCTTCAACCTGTGCATCTACATGCTCGGTGCCGACCACCACGGTTACATCAGCCGCCTCAAGGCCGCCGCGGCCGCGCTCGGCGACGACCCGGCCACCGTCGAGGTCCTCATCGGGCAGATGGTGAACCTGGTCAAGGACGGCAAGCCGGTGCGCATGTCGAAGCGCGCGGGCACGGTCATCACCCTCGACGACCTCGTCGACGCCGTGGGTGTCGACGGTGCGCGGTATTCGCTGATCCGCTCGTCGGTGGACGTCAACATCGACATCGACCTGGACCTGCTGACCAAGCAGTCCAACGACAACCCGGTCTACTACGTGCAATACGCACATGCCCGGATGTCGGCGCTGGCGCGCAACGCCGCCGTCCTGGGTGTGGTGTCCTCGCTCGATCACCTCGACCTGCTCGACGACCCCGCCGAGGGCGAATTGATTCGCACGATCGGCGATTTCGACGAGGTCGTCGCCACCGCGGCCACGCTGCGCGAGCCGCACCGCGTCTGCCGCTACCTCGAGGTCCTCGCCGGCACCTACCACCGCTTCTACGCGAAGTGCCGCGTCCTGCCCCAGGGCGACGAAGAGGTGGCCGACATCCACCGCGCGCGGCTCGCGCTGTGTGAGGCCACCCGCCAGGTCCTGGCCAACGGCCTCGGACTGGTCGGCGTCAGCGCTCCGGAGCAGATGTGAGCGCGCACCCGGCCGGCCCGCGGCACGCCGAACTGCTGGCCGCGCCGCATCTCGCGCAGCGTCCGAACGATCCGGCCGTCCTCGCCGCCCTCCCGCCCCAGGTGTGGCCGCGCAACGCCGCCCGCGACGAGTCGGGTGAGCTTCGTATCGCCGGAGTGCCGGTGAGCGAGCTGGCCGCCGAGTTCGGCACCCCGGCGTTCATCGTCGACGAGGCCGATTTCCGGTCCCGGTGCCGCGACATGATGGCGGCGTTCGGCCCCTTCGGCCGGGTGCACTACGCGTCGAAGGCCTTCCTGTGCAGCGAGGTGGCGCGCTGGGTGAACGAAGAGGGGCTCTCCCTCGACGTGTGCAGCGGCGGCGAACTGGCGATCGCGCTGCACGCCGGTTTCCCCGCGGAACGGATCGCGTTGCACGGCAACAACAAGAGCCCCGAGGAGCTGGCCGCGGCGGTTGACGCCGGGATCGGGCACGTGGTCCTCGACTCGATGATCGAGATCGACCGGCTCGACGCGATCTCCGGTGAGCGCGGCGTCGTCACCGACGTCCTCGTCCGCGTCACCGTCGGTGTGGAGGCGCACACCCACGAGTTCATCTCGACCGCCCACGAGGACCAGAAGTTCGGCTTCGCCCTCGCCGGCGGGGTCGCGATGCAAGCCATCCGGCGGGTCTTCGCGACCGACAACCTCCGCCTCGTCGGTCTGCACAGCCACATCGGTTCGCAGATCTTCGACATGGACGGTTTCGAGCTCGCCGCCCACCGCGTCCTCGGCCTGCTCCACGATGTCGTCGACGAGTTCGGCGTCGAGAAGACCTCGCAGATGTCCATCGTGGATCTCGGTGGGGGGCTGGGTATCTCGTACCTCGAGGAGGAGCGCCCGCTGCCGGTGCAGAAGGTTGCCGAGACCCTCGCTCACATCGTCCGCCGCGAATCCGAAGCCGTCGGACTGCCGATGCCGATCATCGCAATCGAGCCCGGCCGCGCGATCGCCGGACCCGGCACCGTCACGCTCTACCGCGTGGGCACCGTCAAGGACGTGGAACTCGGCGGTGGTGCCACCCGCCGCTACATCTCCGTCGACGGCGGGATGAGCGACAACATCCGTACCGTCCTGTACCAGGCCGAATACGACGTCCGGCTGGTCTCGCGGGTGTCCGACGCACGTGCGGTCGTCTGCCGCGTCGTCGGGAAGCACTGCGAGAGCGGTGACATCGTGATCAAGGACTGCTGGCTGCCCGAGGACCTGGGTCCCGGTGACCTGATCGCGGTCGCCGCCACCGGCGCCTACTGCTACTCGATGTCGAGCCGGTACAACATGACCATGCGGCCGCCGGTGGTGGCCGTGGCCGATGGGGCAGCACGCCTGATGCTGCGGCGCGAGACCATCGACGACTTCCTCAGCCTGGAGGTGGGCTCGTGACCGGATCTGTCCAGAACGCAAGCGACACAAGCGAGGTGAATGCCGTGCGACCCATCGGGGTGGCGGTACTCGGGATGGGCAACGTCGGTGCCGAGGTGGTGCGCATCATCACCGACAATGCCGACGACCTGCGAGCGCGCGTGGGCGCACCGGTGGAGATCCGGGGCGTCGCGGTGCGAGATCTCAACCGGCCGCGCAAGATCGGCCAGGAACTGCTGACCGACGATCCCGCGTCGCTGATCGCACGCGACGACGTCGACATCGTCGTCGAACTCATGGGCGGCATCGACCCGGCCCGGGCGCTGATCCGTACCGCGCTCGAGAGCGGTAAGTCGGTCGTGACCGCCAACAAGGCGTTGCTGGCCGAGTACACCGGTGAGCTCGCGAGCGCGGCCGCCGACGCGAAGGTCGACCTGTACTTCGAGGCCGCGGTCGCCGGTGCAATCCCGGTCATCCGCCCGCTGATGCAGTCGCTCGCCGGCGACACCGTCGAGCGCGTCGCCGGAATCGTCAACGGCACCACCAACTTCATCCTGTCGGCCATGGACGAGACCGGCGCCGACTACGCCGACACGCTCGCCGAGGCGGGCCGTCTCGGATATGCCGAGGCCGACCCGACAGCCGACGTCGAGGGTTACGACGCGGCGGCCAAGGCCGCGATCCTCGCGTCGATAGCCTTCCATTCGCGGGTCACCGCCGCCGACGTCCACCGCGAGGGGATCTCCTCGGTCACCGCGGCCGACCTGCTCGCCGCGAAGAAGTTCGACTGCACGATCAAGCTGCTCTCGATCTGCGAGCGCGTTCGCGATGTCGACGGCTCCCAGCGGGTCTCGGCTCGCGTGTACCCGGCACTGATCCCGCTGACCCACCCGCTCGCCACCGTCAACGGGGCGTTCAACGCGGTGGTCGTCGAGGCCGAGAACGCCGGTCGGCTCATGTTCTACGGCCAGGGCGCCGGTGGCTCGCCCACCGCGTCGGCCGTGCTCGGCGACATGGTGATGGCCGCGCGCAACCGTGTGCACGGCGGACGCGGTCCGCTGGAGTCGACCTATGCGTCGCTGCCGATCGCCCCGATCGACGACGTGTTCACCCGCTACTACATCTCGATGCGCGTCGCCGACCGCCCGGGCGTGCTCGCACAGGTCGCCGGCGAGTTCACCAAGCGTTCGGTGAGCATCGCCGCGGTGCGCCAGGAAGGCGCAGGCGACGACGCCCGCCTGATCGTGGTGACCCATCGGGCCCCGGACCGCGCGCAGTCGGATTGCGTTGCGGCGCTAGAAGACATGGACGCCGTCATCAAGGTGTCGAGTGTGTTGCGATTGGAAGGTACCGATGACTGAGACGACTCCCGCGCCCGTGCACCGCGCGTGGCCCGGCCTGATCGAGGCATACCGTTCGCGGCTGCCCGTCGCCGACGACTGGAAGGTCGTCACCCTGCTCGAGGGCGGCACCCCACTGATCAGCGCCCCGCATCTGTCGTCGCTGACCGGTTGTGAGGTGTATCTCAAGGTCGAGGGCCTCAACCCGACCGGCTCCTTCAAGGACCGCGGCATGACCATGGCCGTGAGCAACGCGGTCAACAACGGCAAGACCGCCGTGCTGTGCGCCTCGACGGGCAACACCTCCGCCTCGGCGGCCGCCTACGCCACCCGCGCCGGGATCACGTGCGCGGTGCTCATCCCGCAGGGCAAGATCGCGATGGGCAAGCTCGCCCAGGCGGTCATGCACGGCGCCAAGATCATCCAGGTGCAGGGCAACTTCGACGACTGCCTCGAGCTCGCCCGCAAGGCGACTGCGGAGTTCAGTGAGATCGAGCTCGTGAACTCGGTCAACCCGGCCCGCATCGAGGGGCAGAAGACGGCCGCCTTCGAGATCGTCGACGTCCTCGGTCGCGCCCCCGACGTGCACGCGCTGCCCGTCGGCAACGCCGGCAACATCACGGCCTACTGGAAGGGCTACACCGAGTACCACGCCGACGGTGTGTCGTCCTCGGTGCCGCGGATGCTCGGTGTGCAGGCCGCCGGTGCGGCCCCGCTGGTGAACGGCGCCCCCGTCAAGGAGCCGGAGACCATCGCGACCGCGATCCGCATCGGCTCGCCCGCGAGCTGGAACCAGGCCGTCGCCGCCAAGGAGGAGTCGAACGGACAGTTCCGCGCGGCCACCGATGAGAAGCTGCTCGAGGCCTACCGCCTGATCGCGGGCAAGGAAGGCGTCTTCGTGGAGCCGGCGTCCGCCGCGAGCGTGGCCGGACTCCTCGCAGCACGTGCCGACGGCTGGATCGAGGCCGGCTCGACGGTCGTATGCACCGTGACCGGCAACGGTCTGAAAGACCCCGACACCGCGCTGGCGGGCATCCCCGAGGTCGAGGCGATCCCGGTCGATCCGGTGGCGGTGGCGAATGCGCTCGGTGTCGGCTGAGTCCGCCGGGGTCGAGGAGATGACGCACAACGGCGAGATGACCGAGCCCGGGGTGGCGACGCGACAGCTACCCGTGGGTGTCTCGGCGCGCGTGCGGGTGCCGGCGTCGAGTGCCAACCTCGGACCGGGATTCGACTGTCTGGGCATCGCTTTGGGCATCTACGACGAGGTGATCGTCGAGACCGTCGACGACGGGATCGTGCTGGACGTCGAGGGGGAGGGTTCGGCCGACGTCCCGCGCGACGAGTCCCACCTGGTCGTGCGTGCCCTCAATCGTGGACTCACCCACGCCGGCGTGTCCGCTCCGGGCCTGAAGTTGCGCTGCGTCAACCAGATCCCGCATTCGCGGGGCCTCGGGTCCTCGGCCGCGGCCGCGGTGTCCGGCCTCGCCGCCGCCTCCGGTCTGATCTCCGCCGCGGGCTTCGGCGCGGGTCTGTCGACCGACGAACTGGTCCAGCTGTCCAGCGAGTTCGAGGGACACCCCGACAACGCCGCCGCGAGCGTCCTCGGTTCGGTCGTCGTCACCTGGACGGAGACCGCCGACGACGTGAACTCGTATCACGCCCACCGGCTGTCGGTACACCCCGATGTCTGCGCGACCGTGTTCGTGCCCGACACCGAGTCGTCGACGTCGTTCACCCGTGGGCTGCTGCCGGATGCGGTGCCGCGCGCCGATGCGGTGTTCAATCTGAGCCGGGCCGCGCTCGCCGTCGTGGCGCTGACCTCCGACCCGCGCAACCTGATGGCCGCCTCGGCGGACCGGTTGCACCAGCCCTATCGTGCGTCGGCGATGGTGCCGACCAGCGAACTCGTCGCCGAACTGCGTGCGCGCGGACATGCCGCGACGGTCTCCGGCGCCGGGCCGACGGTGCTCGTGCTCGGTACCGCGCCGATCCCGGCCGACATCCGGGTGCTCGCTCAGGGACTCGGTTTCACCACCCACTCGGTGGCCATCGCCGGCGGCGTGGACATCAGCGCAGGCTGAGTTGCCGCTCCACGGCGGGGGCGAAGCGTTTCGTCACGGGGCGCCCGGGGAATACCCGACGTGCAACGCACGTTGGGAACGAGGTGTTCAGCGGTGTTCAGCCGAGGATCACAACCTCCGATCGATGTCTTCATTTGGCACTTTCGGCGTGTTGCCCCTATCATGCGAACGGGGTTAACATATTCTGGTCTAGCCGCGCGGGCTTGTCCCGCCGTGCTTCTCATCCATCACCGATCGGGACCACCGATCGTATCCGGCCGGGGTCGTGGGTCTCTGTCGACGGTGCCGAAGCACGGGTGGCTCCCGAGCACGCTCGCAGCGGGACCGAACATCTCTCTGACCGTTCACCCCCTACCGTCCAACGCGGACGGACTCCCTCGCGTACACAGCAGGGAAACGCAGACCTCACGCAGCTTCCGTCTGCGGGAGGAACGAAAGGACTTCCGTGACAGATACGGACCTGATCACCGCACCTGCCGAGCAGGAATCAGCGGGTACGGCCGGCCCTGACTCGGGGCAACCGGCCAAGACGCGGGCTCGGGCAGCACGTACCGGCCTGTCCGGCATGGTGCTCAGCGAGCTGCGGACCGTTGCCGGTGAACTCGGTATCAAGGGCACCTCCGGGATGCGCAAGGGCGATCTGATCGCCGCCATCAAGGAGCGCCAAGGCGGCGGAGCCGCCAAGAGTGCAGACGCCAAGGCCGAGGCCAAGAACACCGAGGCCAAGAGCACCGAGGCCAAGAACACCGAGGCCAAGGCCGCCGAGAGCGCAGGCTCCGAGGCCAAGACCGAGGCCAAGAGCTCCGAGACCCGGCGCCGGAGTGCCAAGGCGTCGTCCGAGGACGGGCAGCTGTCGATCGTCGAGTCCGCCGAAGACGGCGATTCCGGTCGGGCACCCCGCACGGGCAGGAAGAGCGCCGACGCGGAGGCCGGTGAGCAGCGCGCAGACGAGCAGAAGGGCGACGAGCCGAAGGGCGACGCCAAGGGGGATTCGGCGAAGGCCGGCGACTCCGACGCCGGTGAGCAGCGCAATCGCCGCAACCGGAACCAGAACCGGGACAACCAGAACCGTGAGGGTGGCCAGAACCGCGAGGGTGGCCAGAACCGGGACAACCAGAACCGCGATGGCGGCCAGAATCGCGACAACCAGAATCGCGACGGGGGCCAGAACCGCGGTGGCGGCCAGAATCGGGACAACCGTGACGACCGTGACGACGACGGCGAAGGCGGCGGTCGTCGCCGGGGACGCCGTTTCCGCGAGCGTCGTCGTGGGCGCGACCGCGACGGCGGTAGCCAGAACGAGCCGCAGGTCTCCGAAGACGACGTGTTGCAGCCCGTCGCCGGCATCCTCGACGTGCTCGACAACTACGCCTTCGTCCGCACCTCGGGCTACCTCGCCGGTTCCAACGACGTCTATGTGTCGATGAACATGGTGCGCAAGAACGGACTTCGACGCGGCGACGCGATCACCGGCGCGGTCAAGGTGCCGCGCGAGGGTGACCAGCAGAACCAGCGTCAGAAGTTCAACCCGCTCGTGCGTCTCGACACCGTCAACGGCGGTGAGGTGGAGGCGGCGAAGAAGCGCCCCGAGTTCAACAAACTCACCCCGCTGTACCCGAATCAGCGACTGCGCCTGGAGACCACGCCGGACCGCCTGTCGACCCGCGTGATCGACCTGATCATGCCCATCGGCAAGGGGCAGCGCGCACTGATCGTCTCGCCGCCGAAGGCCGGCAAGACGACGATCCTGCAGGACATCGCCAACGCGATCACGGTCAACAACCCGGAATGTCACCTCATGGTGGTGCTCGTCGACGAGCGTCCCGAAGAGGTCACCGACATGCAGCGCTCGGTCAAGGGCGAGGTCATCGCCTCCACCTTCGACCGTCCGCCGTCAGACCACACCTCGGTCGCCGAGCTCGCCATCGAGCGCGCCAAGCGTCTCGTCGAGAGTGGCAAAGACGTTGTGGTACTTCTGGATTCGATCACCCGTCTGGGTCGCGCGTACAACAACGCGTCGCCGGCGTCGGGCCGAATCCTCTCCGGCGGTGTCGATTCGACCGCCCTGTACCCGCCGAAGCGGTTCCTCGGTGCGGCCCGCAACATCGAGAACGGCGGATCGCTGACCATCATCGCCACCGCGATGGTCGAGACCGGTTCGACCGGTGACACGGTCATCTTCGAGGAGTTCAAGGGCACCGGCAACGCCGAGCTCAAGCTCGATCGCAAGATCTCCGAGCGCCGCGTGTTCCCCGCGGTCGACGTCAACCCGTCGGGCACGCGTAAGGACGAGCTCCTGCTCTCGCCCGATGAGTTCGCGATCGTCCACAAGCTGCGTCGTCTCCTGTCCGGTCTCGACTCGCAGCAGGCGATCGACCTGCTGATCAGCCAGCTGAAGAAGACCAAGACGAACATCGAGTTCCTGATGTCGGTACAGAAGACCGCTCCGGGAGCCGGTGGCAACGACGACTGACAGTCGACGAATTGATCGACGGCCCCGTCTCGCATCATGCGGGACGGGGCCGTCGGCGTTTCGCGTCCGCTCCCTGACCGCGAGCTTGCAAGCGTGTCGAAGGGTCCGGGTCTTCGTGGCTCGTCGCTGTGCTCCTCGCGCCTCGGACAGCACGGGGGGTCAGGAAGCCAGATCGCAGGTCAGGTGATCCCACGCCTCGGCGGTGGCGTGCGGAACGGGGCCGGTGTGGGTGACGACGAGGCAGCAGCGTGAGCGCCGGTCGTAGAACTCGATGGCCGCGGTGGGGCCCCACACGCCCGGTGACCTGGTGACCCAGCACTGTTCGACGTGGTTGAAGTTGACCATCACCCGGGAGGTGCCGGACGCGAGCACCATCTGCCCGCGGTGCTCGCGGGCGCCGTCGAGCCGGTCCTGGCGCATCTGCATACATCCCGGCGCCGCAGCGGCCACGGTGACCGTCATCCCGAGCAGCGCGGCGTGCTCGAGAGAGGTGATGACCCGACTCGGATCGACGCGGATGCCGCGCGACCCATGTCCCTGGGCCAGCAGCCGGAGCCGCGAGGTGCCGCCGTCGAGCAGGATCGAGTCGAATAGCCCGACCTGGTCGCCGTCGTGGCGGTCGTGGAGAGCGGCCTGGATGTACTCCGGTCCCGGAAGGGGCGGCACGGGAGCGGGGTCCGAGCCGTGGACGGCCGCCACCGAGGTGGACAGGCTCAGCGACTCGAAGGCGAGGCGGTCGGAGTTCTCGGTCAGGTAGGTCGCATGCGCGGTGTTGCCGCTCGAGTCGAACAGGCGCAGCGTGGGCGGGACAAGGGCGGCGGGATCGGTCTGAAGCGCCGACGACAACCGGGAGGGGTTGAGCCGCAACGAGATCTGCTCGGCGCCGATGGCGAGGGGGCCGCCCAGCGGAGTGGGGCTCCCGTGCACGCCGACCGCGTTCATGATCACCGGCCCGGCGACCGTGACACCGACGACCTCGGCGAGCGAGGGGAGTCGTGCGGCGATCGTGTCGATGTCCGGACTGATCGCGGAGTCGCCGAAACCCGGTGTGGCGAGGAGTGTTTCGAGGTCGCTCGGCCGGATCGGGTCGTCGGTGGAGTCGGGCACTGCGCGCTGGTCTCGGGGGGTCGGCTCAGTAGACGTCGCGAGCGTAACGGCCCGCGGCCCGGAGTGCGTCGACGTAGTCGCGGGCGGCGTCGGAGTCGAGTCCGCCGTGCTGGGCGACGATCTCGTGCAGGGCGGCGTCGACGTCGCCGGCCATCGTGGCGGCATCGCCGCACACGTAGACGTGGGCGCCCTTCTCGAGCCAGGCGAACAGGTCCGCGCCGTTCTCGCGCATCCGGTCCTGCACGTAGACCTTGTGCTCCTGGTCCCGCGAGAACGCGAGATCCAGTCGGTCCAGCAGACCGTCGGTGACGAACCGATCGATCTCGTCGGCGTAGAGGTAGTCGGTGTCGCGATGCTGGTCGCCGAAGAACAGCCAGTTCGAGCCGTTCGAACCGGTGGCCGCACGATGGTGGAGGAAAGCGCGGAACGGGGCGATGCCGGTTCCCGGACCGATCATGACGGCCGGGGCATCCGCGTCGGGAAGGCGGAACGTCTTGTTGGGGGTGATGAAGACGTTCACGGTGTCGCCGGGTGCGCAACGGTCGGCGAGGTGCGTCGAGCAGACACCGCCGCGTTCGCGGTCGTCGGCGACGTAGCGAACGGTTGCCATCGTGATGTGCACGGTTCCGGAGTGAACCGTGGGGCTCGAGGAGATCGAGTACTCGCGGTGGGCGAGCGGACTCAGTTCCTCGAGGAGTTCCTCGGGTGCGAAGTCCAGGGTCGGATCGATGTTCAGCAGGTCCAGCACGTCACGGCCGCGGAGCCATGCGTCGAGTGCCTGTGCGTCACCGGCCTCGACCAGGCGGGTGAGCTCGGCCTGACCGGTACGCTCGGACACCGCCTTCGCCAGGTACTTCGACGGGCAGCCGATCTCGTAGCGCGTGGTCAGGGCCTCGCGGAGGCTGTAGGTGGCTTTCCGATCGGCGATGATCTCGTCGCCGGCCGCGCCCAGGCGGTCGAGCAGGAGATCCACCAGGGCGGGATCGTTGACCGGCGTGATGGCGATGCCGTCGCCCGGCTCGTAGGTGATGCCGCTGTCGCCGAGCGAGATCTCGACGTGCCGGACCTCCTTGGCCGATCCCGGGCCCGACAGGACGGTGTTGGCGAGGATCGTCGCGGGGTAGGGGTTACGGCGGTTCCACGGTGACCGCGCCGGCTTGCGCCGCGCGGGTGCGGTCTGCGGCATGGACGACTCATCCGGGGTGGTGCGCAGTGGGGTGCTGGTACCGGCCGAAGCGGCGTCGTACATCGAGAGTCCTTCGTGGTCGCGGACGGTTGGCCGTCGGCCACCGTACTATGTTTAGGGCACCCTTACGACCCTTCCGGGTGTGACATTGGCCGGGAATCAAACGGGTGGCCCCGCTGTTGACCGACGTGCGACCGCTGCGTCCGCGATTTCCGTCGCGAACGGCACACATGGCATACTGAGCGGTCGAGTCCGGTTCCGGTTCACACCGTCGAGAGGCGACGGTGACCCGGCGACCCCAGAAAGGGACACCCAGATATGAAGCAGGGAATCCACCCCGAGTACGCGGCGACCACCGTCGTCTGCGGCTGCGGCAACACGTTCGAGACCCGCAGCACCGCGGCCAACGGTCGTATCAACGTCGAAGTCTGCTCGCAGTGCCACCCGTTCTACACGGGCAAGCAGAAGATCCTCGACACCGGCGGCCGTGTCGCCCGGTTCGAGAAGCGCTACGGCAAGCGCGCCAAGTAGACCACGCTGCGACGCCCGCCCGACGCCGAGTCGGGACGGGCGTCGTTTGTGTTTGACCAGGTTCTTCTTTCCCAGCATGCTTGCCGAAGGCGTCTTCGGCGGTGAGTTCCGTCTTTACGAGTGAGGTTCGCAGTGAGTACGCAGAGTCCGTCGGCCATCGATGACATCCTGGCCGAGCACTCCGGTCTCGAGCGGCAGCTCGCCGACCCCTCGCTCCACGACGACCCCACCGCCGCCCGGCGGGTGGGCAAGCGGTTCGCCGAACTCGCCCCGGTGATGTCGACCTACAACAAGCTCAAGGCGGCCCGCGAGGACCTCGAGGCGGCACGTGAGCTCGCGGCCGACGACCCGTCCTTCGCCGCCGAGATCCCCGCCCTCGAGACGACCGTCGAGGAACTCGACGCAACGCTCACCGACCTGCTCGCCCCGCGTGACCCCCACGACAGCGACGACGTGGTCCTCGAGATCAAGTCCGGCGCCGGCGGCGAGGAGTCCGCGCTGTTCGCCGCCGACCTCGCACGCATGTACCTCAAGTACTGCGAGCGGCACGGCTGGAAGGTGCAGACCCTCGGTGTCACCGAATCCGACCTCGGCGGCTACAAAGAGGCGACCTTCTCGATCAAGTCCAAGGAGACCGTCCGCGACGGCGTGTGGTCGCGACTCAAGTTCGAGGGCGGCGTCCACCGCGTGCAGCGCGTGCCGGTGACCGAGTCCCAGGGGCGCATCCACACCTCGGCGGCCGGAGTGCTCATCTACCCGGAGCCCGAAGAGGTCGCCGAGGTCGCGATCGACGAATCCGACCTCCGCATCGACGTCTACCGGTCGTCGGGCAAGGGCGGCCAGGGCGTCAACACCACCGACTCCGCGGTGCGCATCACCCACCTGCCCACCGGCATCGTCGTGACCTGCCAGAACGAGCGGTCGCAGCTCCAGAACAAGGCCCGGGCCATGCAGGTCCTCGCCGCCCGCCTCCAGTCGGCGGCGGAGGAAGAGGCGGAGGCCGCGGCCGCGGAGGGTCGTGCTGCGCAGATCCGCACCGTCGACCGTTCCGAGCGCATCCGTACCTACAACTTCCCCGAGAACCGCATCACCGATCACCGCATCGGCTACAAGGCCAACAACCTCGATGCCGTCCTCGCCGGGGACATGGACAACCTCCTCGACGCACTCGTCGCCGCCGAGCGCCAGGCCCGCATGGAAGCCGAATAGCCCGATGTCGGACGCGCCGGCCCGGGTGGCCGACGAAATCCGCAGTGCCGCCGCACGACTGGCCGCCGCCGGGATCGACTCGGCGCGTCGGGACGCCGAATGGCTGATGGCGCACGTCCTCTCGTGTGATCCCGGGCGCCTGATCGTCGTCGACACGATCGACGACGCACGGCTCCGCGAGTTCCGGACGGCCGTCGAGCAGCGGACACGGCGAATCCCGTTGCAGCACATCGTCGGTAGCGCACCCTTCGGCCCGCTCGAACTGGCCGTGGGGCCGGGTGTGTTCATCCCGCGGCCGGAGACGGAGTATCTGCTCGAGTGGGCGGCGTCCGCCGCGGCGACCATGACGGACCCGGTGCGCATCGTCGATCTGTGCAGCGGGAGCGGTGCGCTGGCCATCGGCCTGGCAACGCTGGTCCGATCCGCGCGCGTGACCGCCGTCGAGGTGGACGACGATGCCTTGAAGTGGTTGCGGCGCAACGTGTCCGACGCACCTGCAGTGGTTCGGGAACGGCTGGACGTGGTGGCCGCGGATGTCACCGACGCCGAGCAGATCGGCAAGGCGATCCCGCCGGGCAGCGTCTCGGTCGTCGTGACCAACCCGCCCTACGTCCCGATGCGGTCCGAGGTCGGTCCGGAAGTGGACCACGATCCGGCGCGCGCCGTCTACGGCGGCGACGACGGCATGAGTGTGATCGTCCCGATGGTGCCGATCATCGCGACCATGCTCTCCGTGGGTGGTCTCGTCGGGATCGAACACGACGACACGACCTCGGGCGCCGTCGTCGACTGCCTACGCGCGCACGGCGCATTCGACGAGGTGACCGCCCGTACGGATCTGGCCGGCCGGCCGCGCTTCGTGACGGCCCGCCGGGTCGGCTGAGGCGCGCCCGCCGGGTCGGCTGAGGCGCGTCTGCCGGGGTGCCCGGCCGGTGGCATGAAAGGATGGACCGGTGAGCATTGTTTTCGACTGCAACGATCCGCAGAGCCGTTCGGCGGGCATTCGCGCGGCCGTCGGGGCGGCGAAGGCGGGACGCCTGGTGGTGATCCCCACCGACACGCTCTACGGAGTCGGTTGCGACGCCTTCGATTCCGACGCCGTCGGCTCGCTGCTCGCGGCCAAGCATCGGGGCCGGGACATGCCGGTGCCGGTTCTCGTCGGCTCCTGGCATTCCATCGACGGACTCGTGCTGTCCGTCCCGCAGGCCGCCCGTGACCTCATCGAGGCGTTCTGGCCCGGCGGACTGAGTCTCGTTGTCCGCCAGGCACCTTCGCTCGCCTGGGATCTCGGTGACACCGACGGCACGGTCATGCTGCGCATGCCGCTGCACCCGGTCGCCATCGAGCTCTTGCGCGAGGTCGGGCCGATGGCGGTGTCGAGCGCGAACGTCTCGGGGCGTCCGCCCGCCACCACGGTCGACGAGGCCCGTGAACAACTCGGCGACGAGATCTCGGTGTACCTCGACGGCGGGCCCGCGCCGGTCGCCCAGGCGTCGACGATCGTCGACGTGTCGGGCGCGCAGCCGCGGGTCCTGCGTGAGGGTGCCATCACGATCGAGGCCGTCGCCGAGGTCCTCGACGTCGACCCCGACTCACTGCGTGGGTGAGATGCCGCCGGGCATCGGTTCGACGGGTGACCCGCAGATCGACGCGCTGATCGAGCGGGAGTCGACCCGCCGGCGGACGTGGCTCCAGCTGCTCGCGAGCGAGACCGAACCGACTTCCGGGGTGCGGGCCGCGATGGCCTCGACCTTCGACTCGAAGTACGCCGAGGGGCGCCCCGGGTCCCGCTATCACGGCGGGTGCGAGGTCGTCGACGAGCTCGAGGAGCTCGCGATCGGCCGGGCGCGGGACCTCTTCGGCGCGGGTCACGTCGACGTCCAGCCGCTGTCGGGGAGTGCGGCGAATCTCGCCGTCCATGCCGCGTTCGCCCAACCGGGCGACCCCGTGCTCGCGCTGCGGCTCGAACACGGCGGGCACCAGACCCACGGTTCGCGCGCCAACTTCTCCGGGCGCTGGTTCTCGCCGCTGCACTACGAGGTGCGCCGCGACGATGAGCTCGTCGACTACGACCAGGTACGGGAACTCGCCCTGGTGCACCGGCCGCGGATGCTGGTCGCGGGCGCCACGTCGTATTCGCGCTCCTTCGACTACCCGCTGCTCCGCGAGATAGCCGACGAGGCCGAGTGCATCCTCCTGGTCGACGCCGCGCATCTCGCCGGACACGTCGCCGCCGGGCTCCTCCCGTCGCCGGTGCCGCACGCCGACGTCGTCACCTTCTCCACCAACAAGGTCTTCCGCGGGCCCCGCGGTGGCGTCATCCTGGCGCGCACCGAACATGCGGACGCGTTGCGCAAGGCGGTCCACCCGTTCATCCAGGGCGGTCCGTCCATGCACGCGATCGCCGCGAAGGCCGTCACCTTCCACGACGCCGGTACCGAGGAGTTCGCCGACTACGTGCGGGCGACCGCGCGCATCGCGACCGACCTCGCCGACGCGTTGACCGCCCGCGGGCTGCGCGTGGTCTCCGGGGGCACGGACATCCATCTCGCGGTGGTCGACGTCGCCGCGCTCGGCATCTCCGGGTCCGAGGCGCAGGATCGTCTCAACCGATCGGGGATCGTGGTCGACAAAGCCGTCCTGCCCTTCGACGAGCGTCCCGTCGCCGAGGGCTCGGGCATCCGGATCGGCACCCCGGCGGCCACCTCCCGGGGCCTGACCGCGGACATGATCCCGGCGGTCGCCGATGCGATGCTGGCCGCGATGTCGACCGACGATCTCGCGACGCACGATCGGATCCACCGTGAGATCAGCAGCCTCGCATGCGGGTAGCGTTGTCCGGGTGTCCGATACGTCCCCAGCGATCTCCACGGTGGGAGTGGTGAGCCGATGATCGACGCCGCCCCGGTGGTGCTCGCGGCCGCGACCGACGGGGGAGGGGCCGGTGTCCCGCTGCGCGAGTTGCTGCTCGTCGGTCTGACCGCTGCCGCGATGACGTATCTGCTGACCTCGGCGGTGCGCGTGTTCGCGATCAAGGCCGGCGCGGTCGCCGTACCGCGCGTGCGCGACGTCCACGTGATCCCGACCCCGCGACTCGGCGGTCTCGGCATGTTCGGCGGGGTGGTGGCCGGCATCGCGCTCGCCGCCAACCTGCCCGCACTCAACCGGGGATTCGCCTACACCACCGACATGACCGCGGTGATCACCGCGGGCACGGTGATCGTCCTGGTCGGTGTCGTCGACGACCGGTGGGGCCTCGACGCGCTGACGAAGTTCGTCGGGCAGCTGACCGCCGCCGGGGTGCTCGTTCTCCTCGGCATCTCCTGGATCCAGGTGCCGGTGCCGTTCGCCGACATCGGGACCATCGTGCTGGATCCGCTTCAGGCGGGCCTCCTCACCGTGGCCGTCACGGTGGCGACCATCAACGCGATCAACTTCGTCGACGGCCTCGACGGTCTCGCCGCCGGTCTAGGACTCATCGCCGCGGCCGCGATCTGCATGTTCTCGCTCGGCCTGCTCCGCGATCAGGGCGGCGACGTCAGCTACTACCCGCCGGCGCTCATCGCCGTCGCACTCGCCGGGGCCTGTCTCGGCTTCCTGCCGCACAACTTCTCGCCGGCCCGGATCTTCATGGGCGACTCCGGGGCGATGCTGATCGGGCTCATGCTGGCAGCCGCCTCGACGAGTGCGTCGGGTCGTATCGCGGTCAACGCTTACGGCCCGGCCGACATCTTCACCCTGCTGTCACCGCTGATCCTCGTGGCGGCCGTGGTCTTCATCCCGATGCTCGACATGCTGCTCGCGGTGATCCGCCGGACCCGTGCCGGAGTCGGCTTCTACACCCCGGACAAGATGCACCTGCACCACCGTCTGCTCGAACTCGGGCATTCCCAGCGCCGCGTCGCTCTGATCATCTACCTCTGGGTCGGGGTCCTGGCCTTCTCCGCCGCGGCGAGCACCCTGTTCCCGCTGTCGGTGGTCGCGCCCATGTTCGGCGGGGGACTGGTGGTCGCCCTGCTGGTCACGATGGCGCCCCGGTTGGAGCGCCGGTTTGCCGAGCTCAGGACTTCTACGAAAGCGTTCCGGTGAGGTCCAGGTGGGCTTCCGGTAATGTCCGGTTCCGACCGAGCGCACCCTTGGTAAGGGCACGGTAAAGCTCGTGTACTATCGGCCGTAGTAGTTGTGGCCCGGGCTCCGACGGTGATCGCCGGCGGTTCCCGCGAGCCGCGACTCATACCCCCCGGTAAGACCTTCGGGGTGGTGTTGGTAGGGTCACACCAAACGCGAGCTGTTGCCTGGCGGCCACTGGCTGCTGCACGCACGCGGGTGCCCCGTGCCGTCGGTATGGATTCAACGAGCTGAGGAGAGGGACATGGAGACTTCTGCCCCTGATTCAGCCCCCGTCTATCCGCAGGCGCCCACCGGTCTGCGTCGTCCGGCCCTTATCGCCGGAGGCGTGACGCTCGTGGTCGCGGTGGTCTCGATCCTCGTCGGTCATCCCCTCTTCGCAGTGTTCTTCCTGCTCGGAGTCGCGGGAATCCTGGTCAACGCACTGCTCGTCAAGCGTGCCGTCGACACGGTCACCGCCGAGTTGAACCCCCGCAAAACCGCACTTGCTCTCAACTCCGCCATGCGACTCGGTGCCATCACGGTGCTCGCTCTGCTGGCGGCGTTTCTGGTCCAACCCGACGGGTTGGGCGCGATGTTCGGACTCGCCATCGGCCAGGTGGTCTTGGTGCTGAACACGGTCATTCCGGTGATGAAAGGACTTCGTAGCCAACCATGACGACCGCCCTCTACCTAGCCGCAGAGGATGGAGAATCATCCATCCAGGTGGGTCATTACACCAAGTTCGAGCTCTTCGGGTTGACCTTCAACCTGGAGACCATCATCGCCACGGCGCTCGCGGCGGCGATCATGCTCGCGCTGGCGTTCTACCTGAAGTCCAAGGTCACCTCGACGGGTGTGCCGTCGGGTGTGCAGCTCTTCTGGGAGACCGTCACCGTCCAGATGCGCAGCCAGGTCGAGAGCGCCATCGGCATGAAGGTCGCCCCGTACGTCCTGCCGCTGGCCGTCTCCCTGTTCACCTTCATCCTGATCTCGAACTGGCTGTCGATCCTGCCGGTGCAGGTCGGTCACCACGAGATCCTCAAGCCGCCCGCCGCGGACGTGAACTTCGCCTACGCGCTCGCGGTCTTCGTCTTCATCTGGTACCAGGCGGCCGGCTTCAAGCAGCGTGGTCTGCTGGGCCACCCCAAGCGCATCCTGAAGGGTCACGTCACCTTCCTCGCACCGATCAACGTGATCGAGGAGTTCACCAAGCCGATCTCGCTCTCGCTGCGACTCTTCGGCAACGTGTTCGCCGGCAGCATGATGGTCGCCCTGATCGCACTGTTCCCGCCGTACATCATGTGGGCGCCCAACGCGATCTGGAAGTCCTTCGAGCTGTTCGTCGGCCTGATCCAGGCGTTCATCTTCGCGCTGCTGACGATCCTCTACTTCTCGCAGTCGATGGAGACCGAGGATCACTGACCGCCCGAGCAGGGCACCTCGCGGGGTGAGAACGCCGCGACCACAACCGCACATGACCGACCTGCGTCGGCGCCTGTCGTCGCAGCCACAGACCTGACACACCAGTTGTCAGCAACCGAAAGGGAAATATCACAATGGATCCTTACATTGGCCTCGGCGCACTCATCGGTGGCGGCCTGATCATGGCCGGTGGCGCCGTTGGTGCCGGTATCGGTAACGGCCTGGCCGGTAGCCAGCTCATCGCCGGTATCGCTCGCCAGCCGGAGGCTCAGGGTCGTCTGTTCACCCCGTTCTTCATCACCGTTGGTCTGGTTGAGGCCGCTTACTTCATCAACCTGGCCTTCATGGCGCTCTTCGTGTTCGCCACCCCGATCAGCGCCGGCTGATCACCGCTCTCCCTTTTGTCGCCGAGTAGAAACGACACCTCACCACAATGACGCTTGCTGCAGAGAACTTCCTGCTTCCGAATGGAACGTTCTTCGTTGTCCTGCTCATCTTCGTGATTTTGCTGCTGGTCATCCGCAAGTTCGTGGTTCCGCCGATTCAGCAGGTCCTCGAGGAGCGGGACGAGATGATCCACCGCACCGCGGAGGACAATCGGACTGCCGCCGCCGAATTCGAGGATGCGGACGTGCAGTTCCGTTCGCTCCTCAAGGAAGCGCGCGGTGAGGCCACCGCCAAGCGCGACGAAGCTCGCGCCGAGGGCCGTGAACAGCTGAACGAGATGAAGCAGCGAGCGACCGCCGAGGCCGACGCTGCCCTGCAGTCGACCAGCTCCGAGCTGGCGGCTCAGGGTGAGCAGGCGGCATCGACGGCTGCAGCTGATGTGGACACACTCGCCAAGACCCTCGCGGCGCGTGTGCTCGGTGTCGACTCGGCCACTCTTTCCGACACCCGATCGACGAGCGGAGCGGTGAACTGATGGCTGCCAACACTGAGACCGAATCCGACCAGGGCCCCATCGGTACCTGGCTCCACGACATCGGTGCTGCTTTCGACCCTGCGATCTTCATCGCTCAGCTCTTCGGCTTCGCGGTCATCATCTTCCTGCTGTGGAAGTACGTCCGCCCGCCGGTGCAGAAGATGATGCGTGATCGGCAGGAGACGGTGCGCACCCAACTCGCCGAGGCCGAAGCCGCCAAGAAGCGGGTCGCCGAAGGCAAGAAGGCTCGTGAGAAGGCCGTGACCGAGGCCAAGGCCGAGGCCGAGCAGCTGAAGAAGGACGCCGCGGCCGATGCCGAGGCGATCACCTCCGACATCCGCGCCCAGGCCGATCACGAGGTCAAGCGCATCTCCGAGCACGGCCGCAACCAGGTCGCGCTGGTGCGGGCGAACCTGGTTCGTCAGCTTCGTACCGACCTCGGTCTCGCCGCGGTCGACAAGGCCGGCGAACTCGTGCGCAACCACCTCGCCGACGACTCGGCCCAGGCCGCGAGTGTCGACCGGGTCATCGACGAGCTCGAGGAGATGTCCTCCGGATCGTCGTCGGCGGTTCCGTCGAGCGCCAAGCTCGTCGGTCTGCACGCCATGCGTGCCGCCAGCCGCGACGCCGCTCTCGCGGTGTCGGACAAGTTCGACTCGGCTGCGAGCGATCTCGACGGTGCGGCGCTCGCCGCGGCGTCGGGTGATCTGACCGCGGCCATCAACCTCCTCGGCGAGAACCCGGTGCTGCGCAAGCGACTGGTCGAGGACGACGAGAACGCCGCCGGCAAGAACTCGCTGGTGCACACCCTGTTCGACGGCAAGGTGGCCGCGGTGGTCGTGGAGGTTCTCGCAACCGCCTCGACTCAGCGCTGGTCGTCGTCGGGCGACTTCATCACCGCCCTGCGTCGCCAGAACTCGCTGATCGTGCTCACCGCCGCCGAGCGTGACGGGGTCATCGAGCAGGTCGAGGACGAGCTGTTCCGGGTCAGCCGGATCCTGGAGGCCAACCCGCAGCTCGCGTCGCTGCTCTCCGATCACGGCAAGGACGCCGACAAGCGCGTCGACCTCCTGCAGAAGCTGGTGGGGGAGAAGGTCAGCGGCCACACCTGGACGCTGCTGTCCTCGACCGTCCGCCTGCTGAACGGTCAGGCCGCCGATGTCGCCGTCGATCAGCTCGCCGAGCTGGCCGCCGCCCGACGCGGCGAATCGGTCGCCCACGTCGTGTCGGCCTCCGAACTGGCCGACGCACAGGTCGAGCGCCTCGCGACCGTCCTCGGCGGGATCTACGGCCGCACCATCTCGGTGCAGACCGAGGTCCAGCCCGAACTGCTGGGCGGCCTGCGGATCAGCGTCGGCGACGAGGTCATCGACGCCGATGTCGCCACGCGCCTCGCGAAGGCAGCCGAGACGCTGCCGCGCTGACGCAGCTCGACCCTGACCACCCGAACACCCAAGCCCGAGCCCTAAAGCCTCAGAGCTAATCAAGGAAAGACGAGAACCCATGGCGGAGTTGACGATCTCACCAGACGAGATTAAGGGAGCGATCGAGCAGTACGTCTCGTCGTTCGAAGCCGAAGCGTCGCGTGACGAGGTCGGTATGATCACCGATACGTCGGACGGTATCGCTCACGTCAGCGGACTGCCCAGCGCAATGGCCAACGAGCTCCTCGAGTTCCCCGGCGGCGTCCTCGGCGTCGCGCTGAACCTCGACGAGGACGAGATCGGCGCCGTCATCCTGGGTGACTACGAGTCCCTGGAAGAAGGCCAGCAGGTCAGCCGTACCGGCAACGTGCTCTCCGTGCCCGTCGGCGACGCCTTCCTCGGCCGCGTGGTCGATCCCCTCGGCGCCCCGATCGACGGACAGGGCGACATCGAGGCGGAAGAGCAGCGCGTCCTGGAGCTGCAGGCCGCCTCGGTGCTCGAGCGCCAGCCCGTCGAGGAGTCCCTCGCCACCGGCATCAAGGCCATCGACGCCATGACCGCCATCGGCCGCGGACAGCGTCAGCTCGTCATCGGCGACCGCAAGACCGGCAAGACCGCCGTCTGCATCGACGCCATCCTGAACCAGAAGGCCAACTGGGAGACCGGCGACCCCACCAAGCAGGTCCGCTGCATCTACGTCGCGATCGGCCAGAAGGGTTCGACCATCGCCGGCGTCAAGTCCGCTCTCGAAGAGGCCGGCGCGATGGAGTACACCACCATCGTGGCGGCCCCGGCCTCGGACTCGGCCGGCTTCAAGTGGCTCGCCCCGTACACCGGTTCGGCCATCGGCCAGCACTGGATGTACCAGGGCAAGCACGTCCTCATCGTGTTCGACGACCTGACCAAGCAGGCCGAGGCTTACCGCGCCATCTCGCTGCTGCTGCGCCGCCCGCCGGGCCGCGAGGCATACCCGGGTGACGTCTTCTACTTGCACTCGCGCCTCCTGGAGCGTTGTGCGAAGCTCTCCGACGAGCTCGGCGGCGGCTCGATGACCGGTCTGCCGATCATCGAGACCAAGGCGAACGACGTCTCTGCGTTCATCCCGACCAACGTCATCTCGATCACCGACGGCCAGGTCTTCCTGGAGTCGGACCTGTTCAACAAGGGTGTCCGCCCCGCCATCAACGTCGGTACCTCGGTGTCGCGCGTCGGTGGTGCCGCACAGACCAAGGGCCTCAAGAAGGTCTCGGGTTCGCTGCGTCTGGAGCTGGCCCAGTTCCGCGAGCTGGAGGCCTTCTCGGCCTTCGCCTCCGACCTCGACGATGCGTCGAAGGCGCAGCTCGAGCGCGGTGCCCGCTGGGTCGAGATGCTCAAGCAGGACCAGTACAGCCCCTTCTCGGTCGAGGACCAGATCGTCTCGATCTACCTCTGCGGTGAGGGTCACTACGACTCGGTGCCGGTCGACGACGTGCGCAACTTCGAGACCCAGCTGCTGAGCCACCTGCACCACAACGCGAAGGGTGTCTACGACTCGATCGCCGGCGGCAAGGCGCTCGCCGACGACCAGGCCGAGGCCCTCGTCGCCGAGACCAACAAGTTCAAGAACGGCTACCTCACCCACGACGGCCGTCGCGTGGTCAACGAGGCCGAGGCGCAGGCAATGGATGCCGAGAACGTCGAGAACGAAGAGATCAAGATCCGCAAGTGATCTCAGACGTCAACGGACATTGCGATAAGGAAGGGGTGAGGGCTCATGGCCAGCATTCGTGAGCTGCGCTCACGCATCCGGTCGGTCCAGTCGACCAAGAAGATCACCAAGGCTCAGGAGCTGATCGCGACCTCGCGTATCACGAAGGCCCAGGGTCGCGTCGCGGCGGCGAAGCCGTACTCGGAAGAGATGACGACGGTGCTCTCCGAGCTCGCGAGCAACTCGGGCTACCTGGACAACCCGCTGCTGAACGAGCGTGAGAATCCCAAGCGTGCGGCGATCCTGGTGGTCACCAGCGATCGCGGTATGTGCGGTGGTTACAACGCCAACGTGCTCAAGGCGACCCGTGAGCTCATCGCGCTGCTGCGCGAGGAGGGCAAGGAAGCCGTGCTCTTCGTGATGGGTCGAAAGGGTGTGGGGTTCTTCAACTTCCGCGGCCTGACCGTCTCGGATTCGTGGACCGGCTTCTCGGAGGCCCCGAAGTACTCCGACGCCAGCACCGCGACGCAGTTCCTGGTGGATCTGTTCGTGGCCGGCTCGGGCACCGAGGTCGAGCGTCCGGGTGGCGACGGCGTCCTCGAGGGCGTCGACGAACTGCACCTGGTCTACACCCGGTTCCAGTCGATGCTGTCGCAGGTGCCGGAGGTTCGCCGGGTGGCGCCGCTGGTCGTGTCCGAGGACGACGATCCGTCCGACGACACCCCGTCCCGGAACTACACGTTCGAGCCGGGTGCGGATGCGCTGCTCGACGCGCTGCTGCCGAAGTACGTGGCAACGCGGGTGTACGCGGCACTGCTGGATTCGGCCGCGTCGGAGTCGGCTGCTCGCCGTACCGCCATGAAGGCGGCGACCGACAACGCCGAGGAACTGGCCAAGACGCTGTCGCGTGAGGCCAACCAGCTCCGCCAGGCCCAGATCACCCAGGAAATCAGCGAGATCGTCGGTGGTTCGAGCGCACTGGCCACCTAGCCACCGCGCCCCCGAGTCCTGACGACGAGAACCAATACTTCGATCAAGAGGAAGTGACCCAAGCACCATGACCGCAGCAGTAGAAAACCCCTCCGCGCAGTCGGCGGGTTCCGCCGACGGGCGGGTCGTCCGCATCATCGGCCCCGTGGTCGACGTCGAGTTCCCCCGCGGCTCGATCCCTGAGCTGTTCAACGCCCTGCACGCCGAGGTCACCCTCTCCTCGGTTGCCAAGACCCTGACCCTCGAGGTCGCGCAGCACCTCGGCGACAACCTGGTGCGCACCATCTCGATGCAGCCCACCGACGGCCTGGTCCGCGGTGCGCCCGTCTCCGACACCGGCAAGTCGATCGTCGTGCCGGTCGGCGACGTCGTGAAGGGCCACGTTTTCAACGCCCTCGGCGACTGCCTCGACAGCCCCGGCCTGGGTCGTGATGGCGAGCAGTGGAGCATCCACCGCAAGCCTCCGGCCTTCGACGAGCTCGAGGGCAAGACCGAGATCCTCGAGACCGGTATCAAGGTCATCGACCTGCTGACCCCGTACGTCAAGGGCGGCAAGATCGGTCTGTTCGGTGGTGCGGGCGTCGGCAAGACCGTCCTCATCCAGGAGATGATCACGCGTATCGCGCGTGAGTTCTCCGGCACCTCGGTGTTCGCCGGCGTCGGCGAGCGCACCCGTGAGGGCACCGACCTCCACCTCGAGATGGAGGAGATGGGCGTTCTCCAGGACACCGCCTTGGTGTTCGGTCAGATGGACGAGCCGCCGGGCACGCGTATGCGCGTGGCGCTGTCGGCGCTGACCATGGCGGAGTACTTCCGCGATGTGAAGCACCAGGACGTGCTGCTGTTCATCGACAACATCTTCCGCTTCACGCAGGCGGGCTCGGAGGTCTCGACCCTCCTCGGCCGTATGCCGTCCGCGGTGGGTTACCAGCCGACCCTGGCCGACGAGATGGGCGAGCTCCAGGAGCGCATCACCTCGACCAAGGGCCGCTCGATCACCTCGCTGCAGGCGATCTACGTCCCCGCCGACGACTACACCGACCCGGCGCCGGCGACCACCTTCGCGCACCTCGATGCGACCACCGAGCTCTCGCGTCCGATCTCGCAGCTGGGTATCTACCCGGCCGTGGACCCGCTGACCTCGACCTCGCGAATCCTCGAGGCCTCGATCGTGGGCGACGAGCACTTCCGCGTCGCCAACGAGGTCAAGCGCATCCTGCAGAAGTACAAGGAGCTGCAGGACATCATCGCCATCCTCGGTATGGACGAGCTCTCCGAAGAGGACAAGGTCACGGTGCAGCGTGCTCGCCGTATCCAGAAGTTCCTCGGCCAGAACTTCCTCGTCGCCGAGAAGTTCACCGGTCAGAAGGGCTCGGTCGTCCCGCTCGCGGACACCATCGAGGCATTCGACCGTGTCGCCAAGGGCGAGTTCGACCACCTGCCCGAGCAGGCGTTCAACAGCTGCGGTGGACTCGACGACGTGGAGGCCGCCGCCGCCAAGATCGCCGGAAAGTAGCGGTAATCCATGGCTGAGAAGTCCTTCCACGTGGAGGTTGTCTCCGCGGATTCGAGCCTGTACTCGGGCGAGGCCACGTTCCTGATCGCGCAGACCACGGTCGGCGAGCTGGGCATCCTGGCCAACCACGAGCCGCTCCTGGGCCAGCTGGTCCCGGGTGGCTTCGTGGTGATCGTCGAGGAGAACGGCAATCGCCGCGCGGCCGCGGTCGAGGGCGGATTCCTGTCCGTCACCGGCGAGGCCGTCACAGTGCTCGCGGAGTCGGCCGACTGGGCCGACGACGTCGACGTCAACGCGGAGAAGACCGCACTCGAGCAGGCTGAGCCGGACTCCCCGGAGTACCACCGTGCTCACGCGCGTTTGACTGCGGCACAGCAGCTTTCGAAGTAGCACCCGCGCTCGCGCGACGGTCACCTCGGCCGGTCATCGGATATGCATCCGGTGACCGGCCGAGGTCGTTTCGCGCCCGATGTGCGTGATCTGGCATGCTGGATCCACAGCCCTTGTCCCGCTCGTCGGGTCATGCCGTCGATGATCGATCAGGATCTCCGACGGCGGACCGGACGTTTGCGGTGACCGCACAAAGGAGTAGGTGATGACGCTGCTGGTCGTATTGCTCAGTGTGCTGCTGGCGGTGGCCGTCATCGTCTGCGTTCTGCTCGCGGTGCGTCTGGCCCAGCTCCGACGCGTCGGCACCCCGATCCTGCTGCGCACCATCCCCGCAGAGGTAGATCACGGCTGGCGTCACGGCACGGTGCACTACAGCGACGACTCGCTGCGCTACTACCGGCTGGCCTCACTGCGTCCGGGCCCCAACGTCACCTTCGCCCGTCAGGGCATCGAGATCGCGGGCCGGCGACGCCCCGAGGGAACCGAGATGGAGATCCTCGACGGCATGGTGATCCTGCAGGTACAGACCACCGGCAAGACCCACACCATCGGCAAGGGTTCCGATGGTGCGGGCTCGGACGGCAAGGTCAAGGACGGTTACGAGCTCGCCATGGGCCCGGGCGCGGTCACCGCGTTCCAGTCCTGGCTGGAGTCCCGGCAGTCTGCACGGTCACAGCGGCGCAAGAGCGCCTGAGTCCGTCAGACGGGCGGGATCGTCCTGTCTCCGGGGCCTACCAGGTCTCGGACCTCTCAGCTGTCGGACGACTCCGGACGCTCCCGGTTGCCGCCCGGAACCCACTTCACGTCACCGAGGGTGCCGTCGGGAGCCCGGTTGGCCACCCGCGACAGGATGAACAGCAGGTCGGACAGGCGGTTGAGGTACTTCGCCGGAAGGACGCTCGTGTTGTCCGGATAGGCGGCCACCGCGGCCCACGCCGAACGTTCCGCGCGACGGGTCACCGTGCGGGCCTGATGCAGTAGTGCCGCCAACGGGGTTCCGCCCGGCAGGATGAACGAGTCCAACGGCGGAAGCTCGGAGCCGAAGTCGTCGCACCAGCCCTCGAGGGCGTCGATGTACTCCTGGGCGATCCGCAGCGGCGGGTACTCCGGGTTCTCGACGATCGGCGAGGACAGGTCGGCGCCGGCGTCGAACAGGTCGTTCTGCACGGTGGACAACACCGCGGCGATGTCGGCGGGTACGTCACCGCCGAGAGCCAACGCCATGCCGATCGCGCCGTTGGCTTCGTCACAGTCGGCATAGGCGACAACACGCGGATCGGTCTTGGGAACGCGCGAGAAGTCACTCAAACCGGTCGAACCGTCGTCGCCGGTGCGGGTGTAGATCCTCGTCAGATGAACGGCCATGCGTTGAATGTACTGCGTGCGATGAGCGCCGGACGGCGGCGGATAAGGTGGCATGCGTGAGCGATCGGTTTCTGGTGACGGGCGGGGCACGTCTGTCCGGTGAGGTGTCGGTGGGTGGCGCCAAGAACAGCGTGCTGAAGCTGATGGCGGCGGCGTTGCTGGCCGAGGGGACGACGGTGCTGACCAACGCGCCCGAGATCGCCGACGTGCCGTTGATGGCCGACGTCCTGCGCGGTCTGGGTGCCGTCGTGGAGATGGACGGCGACACCGTCTCGATCACGGCCCCGGCCGAACCGAAGTTCCATGCCGATTTCGCGGCCGTCCGCCAGTTCCGCGCCTCGGTGTGCGTCCTCGGACCGCTGATGGCCCGGTGCCATCGGGCTGTCGTGGCCCTCCCGGGCGGCGACGCGATCGGGTCGCGGCCCCTGGACATGCATCAGGCGGGTCTGCGCGCGCTGGGCGCGACCAGCTCGATCGAGCACGGCTGCGTGGTGGCCGAGGCCGACGCACTCGTCGGCGCGCCGATCGCGCTCGAGTTCCCGTCGGTGGGTGCCACCGAGAACATTCTGATGGCGGCGGTCCTGGCCGAGGGCCAGACGACCATCGACAACGCCGCACGCGAGCCGGAGATCGTCGATCTCTGCGTGATGTTGCAGCAGATGGGTGCGCAGATCGAGGGAGCAGGCACCTCGACGCTGACCGTGAACGGCGTCGACCGCCTGCATCCCGCTACCCACCGGGTGGTGGGGGACCGCATCGTCGGTGCCACGTGGGGGATCGCCGCCGCGATGACGCGCGGTGACGTGACCGTCCGGGGTGTGCAGCCCGAGCATCTGCAGCTCGTGCTGAACAAGCTCGTCGACACCGGCGCCCGCGTCGACACCTTCGACGACGGCTTCCGGGTGCGTCACGACAACCGGCCGGTCGCGGTCAACGTCTCGACGCTGCCGTTCCCCGGTTTCCCCACCGACCTGCAGCCGATGGCGATCGGCCTCGCCGCCATCTCCGAGGGCATGTCCGTCATCACCGAGAACGTCTTCGAGGCCCGGTTCCGCTTCGTCGAGGAGATGGTCCGCCTCGGGGCAGACGCACGCACCGACGGCCACCACGCGGTCATCCGCGGAATCGAGAAGCTCTCGAGCGCGCCCGTCTGGTGTTCGGACATCCGCGCCGGCGCCGGTCTGGTGCTCGCCGGCCTCGTTGCCGACGGCGTCACCGAGGTGCACGACGTCGAACACATCGACCGCGGCTACCCGCACTTCGTCGAGATCCTCCGCAGTCTCGGCGGCGAGATCGAGCGCGTCTCCGACTGACCCGTGGGTGCCGACCTGTCCGATCGGACAGGTGGTACCCCCGTCCCGATGGGCCGACCCTGTCCGCCAAGGGTCAGGACCCCTTGTGGCCGTTGTGATCTGAGCGACATTCTCGTTGTGACAGACCCAACCGTCACAAGGAGTTCACCCCCATGGCCATTGAGCTGAACCAGATCTGGGATTTCCCGATCAAGGAGTTCCACCCGTTCCCGAAGGCGAAGCTGGGCGTCGGTGCGCACGACATGCTCGGTGTCGAGGCCAAGGAACTGGGTATGACCCGTGCCCTGCTGATGACAACCGGCCTCCGCGGTTCCGGCATCATCGAGGAACTGATCGGCAAGATCGAGTACCAGGGCGTCGACGTGGTCCTCTACGACCAGGTGGAGTCCAACCCCAAGGACTACAACGTCATGGACGCCGCCGCGCTGTACCAGTCGGAGAAGTGCGACGGCATCATCTCGGTCGGCGGTGGTTCGAGCCACGACGCCGCCAAGGGCGCCCGCATGGTGATCGCCCACGACGGCCGCAACATCAACGAGTTCGAGGGCTTCTCGAAGGCCACCAACAAGGAGAACCCGAAGCACATCGCGGTCTCGACCACCGCGGGCACCGGCTCGGAGACCTCCTGGGCCTACGTCATCACCGACACCTCGGACATGAACAACCCGCACAAGTGGGTCGCTTTCGACGACACCTGTCTCGTCGACCTCGCGATGGACGACCCGCTGCTGTACTACCCCTGCCCGGAGCATTTCACCGCGTTCTGCGGGTTCGACGTCCTCGCCCACGCCAGTGAGCCGTACGTCTCGCGGCTGGACTTCGCGCCGTCGCTCGGCAACGCGAAGTACTCGATCGAACTGATCGCCAAGCACCTGCGGACCGCGGTCTACGATCCGCGCAACCTCGAGGCGCGCACGGGAATGATGCACGCGCAGTACATCTCGGCGCAGGCGTTCAACTCCGGCGGTCTCGGCCTGGTGCACAGCCTGTCCCATGCGGTGAGCGCCTTCTACGACAGCCACCACGGCCTCAACAACGCCATCGCGCTGCCCCGCGTGTGGGAGTACAACCTGCCCTCCCGCTTCGAGCGCTACGCCGAGATCGCCGCACTTCTCGGCGTCGACACCTCCAAGATGACCACCGTGCAGGCCGCCGACGCCGCGGTCGAGGAGGCCATCCGCCTGTCGAAGGACCTCGGCATCCCGGACAACTTCGGACAGCTGTCGACCAACAGCTACGACAAGAACCGGATGAACACCGGCAAGTACGAGGGTCGCGGCGAGGGCATCGACACCTCGGAGAAGCAGATCCGCGCCATCGCCGAGCACATGATGGGCGACTGGTGCACCCCGGGCAACCCCCGCGAGAGCACCGTCGAATCGCTGATCCCCATGGTCACGCACGCCTTCACCGGCAGCTACTGATCACGCCCAGGGCGTCGAGAGCCACCACGACGCCCGTGGCGGAGCCGTGCCCCGGGAAGGGAGATCCCTCCCGGGGCAAGAGGTTCCGTCCCACCCCATCGATCCGACGAAGGAAGGTCTGGCGACCCGATGACGCACACCTCCACCGGTCTGGCCCGTCTTGCAGATGCCGACGAGACCGCTCGCTTTGCCTCCGCAGAGGAACTGACCGCCGCCCTGGGCGAGCAGGGATACCTCATCGGAACCGAGCTGGCGGTCGTCGTGCACCTGGCGACACTGCTCGACCGTCCGCTGCTCCTCGAGGGGCCGGCCGGTGTCGGCAAGACCGAACTCGCCAAGGCGCTGGCCGCGGCCTCGGGGCGCGAGCTCATCCGTCTGCAGTGCTACGAGGGACTCGACGACTCGCGCGCCCTCTACGAGTGGGACTACGCCCGCCAGCTGCTCCACGTGCAGATGCTGCGCGATCGCATCAGCGCCGAGTTGGCCGCGGAGACAAGCCTTTCGGCGGCATCGGCAGCCCTGGCGCGGACGGAGGTCGGCGTGTACACCGAGGACTTCCTGGTGGCCCGGCCGCTGCTGGCCGCGATCACCTCGACCACCCCCACCGTGCTCCTCGTCGACGAGATCGATCGCACGGACGAGGCGATGGAGGCGGTCATGCTCGAGGTGCTCGCCGAACGCCAGGTGTCGGTCCCCGAACTCGGCACGTTCACCGCGCGGTCGTCGCCGTGGGTGATCCTGACCTCCAACGACACCCGGGAACTCTCCCCGGCCCTCAAGCGCAGGTGCCTGCACTTCCAGGTCGGCTATCCGGACCCGGAGACCGAGCGCGCCATCGTGGCGGTGCGCGCGCCCGACATCGAGGAGGAAGTCATCGGCGAGGTCGTGGACCTCGCCCGCCGACTCCGCGATCTGCCGCTGCGCAAGAGCCCCTCGATCGCCGAGGTCATCGACGCCGCGCGGGCGGCGTCGTACCTCAAGACCACCGGAAACCGCCCGCAGGTCGGTTCCGAACCCGCTCCGGCCGACGCCGCGTTGCTCTCGTTGCTGGTCAAGTTCGGCACCGACCTCGACCTCGCCCGTCGTGTGCTGTCACCGGCCGCCGCCGATACCGCCGCGGCGAGGACCGGGGAGGTTGGGGAGGCCCGGGGCACCACGCCGCAGGGCTCGGTCACGGCGCGGGCGTTCGGTGCGGGGCGGGCACGCAGCGCCGGGGTACACGCGGGCCGATGACCGTGCTCACGCCGCCGAAGGAGAACGTGCGCCGCGACGAGATCCTCGACCTGCTCGCGGTCCTGTTCGGGCAGGCGCTCCGCGGTGCCGGGGTCGCGGCGTCGCCCGCGGAGGTGATCGAGATCCGCCGGACGCTGGCCATCGTCGGGGCCGGCGACCTCGACGTGCTGCGCGCGGCCCTGCGCAGCGTCTCGGTCAAATACGGTTACGAGACAGAGGGTTTCGAGCACGCCTTCGATGTCTTCTTCCTCGACGCCGGGTCCGGGCCAGGTCGGGAGGCGGATCTGCCCCGGCCGCGTGGTGCCGCCGCGGACCTGCCCGACGACGTCGTCTGGGACGAGGAGTTCGAAGGGGCGGCCCGCCGCATCGGCGCCGACGAGCACACCGAGGAGATCGGTGATCTGATGGCCCCCGATCCCGGCGCCGGTGAGCGGCACGGGGAGAGTGCACATCGCGAGGAGAACGACTTCACCGTCTCGGCGGGCGCCGAGCAACTGGGCGTCGACCCGGACAGCGGTTCGGTGAGCGGGGGAGTGACGTACACCGTCGAGATCGACTCCGCCGATTCGGCGACCGTGGGTGAACTCGTCGGTGCCGCCGCCCGGGTGGAGTCCACCCCGCTGGGTCTGACCGGCGCCGCCGCGATCCTGGCCGCGCTCGACGCCTACGACCCGCGCAGCGCGTACGGCACCGACGGGAACGCCGATCTCGACGACGCGCGCCGCGTCGAACTCGAGCGGGCGCTGGCGGCGTTCGTCGATGCGTTCACCGCACGCCTCGAGGCGGCCGGGATCGTCGTGGGCGACGCACTCGGTCAGTCCGCACCGGTGCGCACCGAGCAGGCCGACATCGACCGCGCGTGCCACCGGCTCGTCCAGCGCATGCGCGGTGCACCGCGTCGGGTGATCCGTCCCGGTGACCGCGGGACCCTCGACATCCGCGCCACGATGCGCGCCGCGGTGGCGACCGACGGGGTGCCGGCCGAACTGTGGCGCCGGCGTCCGCGGCGCGGTCCGGTGCGCCTCCTGGTCCTGGTCGACGTCTCGCTGTCGGTCCGGCCGGTCACCGGTTTCATCCTGCGGCTCGCCCAGACCCTGCACGGTTTCGGCGACCGTTGCGAGGTCGTCGCCTTCGTCGATCGTCCCGTACGCGTCACCACGGCGCTCCGGGCGGCGTCCGCCGATGCCGCACTGGCCGCGGTGCTCGCCGCCGACGGCCTCGACCTGGCCGCGACGAGTGACTACGGACAGATGTTCGCCGGGTTGCTGGGCGAGTTCGGCGACCTCGTCACGCCGCGTACCTCGGTGCTCGTCGTCGGCGACGCGCGCAGCAACGGATTCGACGCGCGCACCGACCTCGTCGCCGAGATCGGTCGACGCGCGCACCGCCTTGCCTGGGTGACCCCGGAACCGTCGCGCTACTGGTCCCAGACGGGCTGCGCGATGGCCGACTACGCCGAACACTGCAGCGGCGTGGTCAGCGTGCGGGACGGCGCCGAGATGCTTGCGCGCTGTGATGAACTTGGTGCAGCGCTGAGGTGACGTGAGTAGCGTCGAATGTGCCGGTGGCGCACAACCACATCATCGGCCCGCGGTGATCGGAGGACAACGGATGCAGGGTGGCACGCGCCGACGCAGCGCCGGTCATGTCGCCAAGTTCCACGCCCCCGAGATCGTGCTCGGACCGGGCGCATTCGGCGAGGTACCGCTCGCGACGTCGGGCCTCGGGATGCGCCGTCCGCTGGTGGTGAGCGACCGCGGTCTGGAAGGCACCCCCTGGTACGCACGGCTGATGTCGGGGCTGGCCGACGCCGGACTTCACGCGACCGCCTTCGTCGACGTGTCGCCCAACCCGCGCGCCGGTGAGGTCACCGCCGCGTTCCTCGCGTACAACTCGCACGACGCGGACGGGCTCGTGGCGCTCGGCGGCGGATCGGTCATCGACGCCGCCAAAGGGGTCGCGGTGCTCGCCTCCAACGGCGGCCACATCCTGGAGTACGAGGGGATCGATCGCGCCCACCGGCCGTTGCCCCCGCTCGTCGCGGTCCCGACGACCGCGGGCAGCGGCGCCGACGTCTCGCAGTTCTGCATCATCAACGACGCGGAACGCCGCACCAAGGTCACCATCATCGGCCGGTCGCTGGTGCCCGACCTGTCGGTGAGCGATCCGGAACTGCTCACCACGGTGCCGGCCGAGGTCACCGCACAGGTCGGTATGGATGTGCTGACCCACTGTGTCGAGGCGTACGTCTCGCTCGCGCACGGGCACATGACCGATTCGCTTGCGCTGGAATCCATCCGCGGCGTCTGGACGCACCTCGAACGACTCGTCGACGATCCGCTCGACAAGGTCGCGGCCGAGGAGATGTCGCTGGCGTCGCTGCGGGCGGGGATGGCGTTCACCAACGCGATCCTCGGCGCGACCCATGCGATGAGCCACCCGGTCGGCGGGCACTGCGATGCGCCCCACGGAGCGATCAACGCGGTGCTGTTGCCGCACGTCATCCGGTACAACGCGGAGGTGTGCGCCGACGGCTTCGTCGACCTCGCCGAGGCGATCGGACTGCCCACGGACGGGAACGCACGCATGGTCGCCGATCGCCTGGCGGACGCCGTCGCGCGACTGGGGTCCCGGGTCGGGATGCCGGAGTCGTTGGAGCCGTTGGGGGTTCGGGCCGGAGATCTCGACCGTCTCACCACGCACGCTCTCGCGGACTCGTGCATGACCACGAACCCGCGCCGACCACAGGCGCCTGGGATCCGCGATCTGTATGCGGCGGCCCTGTGATGGCCGGCGCCGCGCGGCCCGACCCCGAGCGGGAACCCGCCCGATCCGACCTCGAAAGCCTCGTCGGCCTTCGCAGCGTCAAGGGCAGCCACTACGCCCAATACCGCGGGGTCGAGGCCCGGCTGAGTCGGGTGGTCGGTGCGCTGGAACGGATCTCGCGGGCGCTGGTGCGCACCGCCGAAGGACCCGAGGCGCTGGTGATCGCGGTGGTCGAGGCGGCGCGCGATCATCTGGGCGCCGAGTGGGTGGTCTTCGGCCTCGCCGACGGTCGGCTCGAGCGATCCGCGCCACGCCACCTGATCAGCTCGGGCAGCGGCCGGCTCTACGCCTTCGAAGGATCGGCGACGGCCTCGCCGCCCGACGGTCTGCCCGACGAGGTGCTCAACCGGCTCAACGACATCCTGCGCGGCCACGAACCGCTGCTGCACGGTCCGATCCTGTCCGAGGACCACGTGCACGTGCCGGTCGAGCTCGACGGCAACGTCGTCGGCGGCCTGTCCGCGTGGGCGCCGTCCGGCCGGGTCGTCGACCCGACCGACGTCGTTGTCCTCCGGATTCTGGCCAGTCAGGCGATCGTCGCCCTGCTCAACGCCGAACTGTTCTCCGAGACACACCGCCACGCAGCGGAACTGGCCGAACGGAACGACGAGCTCGAACGCACGCAACGTGAACTGTCCGCCGCGATGCGCGCCACGGTCCTCAACGAGGAGCGGTCACGGATCGCCCGCGAGCTGCACGATTCGGTGACCCAGTCGGTGCTGTCCGCAGGCGTGCAGATCGAGCTGTGTCGCGACCTGGTCGACGGCGCCGCACTCGAGCGCTTGCAGATGGCCGGCCGGCTCACGAAAGAAGCGGTCGAGCAGCTGCGGACGTTCATCTACACGCTCAACAACGCCGCGAGCGTGCCGTCACCGAGCGTCCACGAGGTCCTCACCGAACTGTGCTCCATGCACATGCCGCCGGACCTCACCACCGCGGTCCGCATCCGGGGCCGCTCCCGCGAACTGTCCGACGACGTCCAGCATGCGTTGCTCCGGATCGCGGGGGAAGCGTTGTTCAACGCGGCGATCCACGCGCGCGCCACCGAGGTCACGGTGACGCTCACCTACGCGCCGGACCAGGTATCGCTGTCGGTCGACGACGACGGGGTCGGCGACCCCGACCACCTCCGGCGCGTCCTGCGGACCGCCTCGCTCGGCGACCTCGCCGCCGGACGTCATCGCGGTCTGGCGAACATGGCCTCGCGCGCGGCCGAGCTCGACGGGGAGATCCGGATTCGCCGGTCACGAGCGGGTGGCATCCGGCTGACCGCGATCCTGCCGACGGCTGCGGGGCCGGCAACAGCATCCGATCCCGGAAACACGACCAGGGAGTTCTCGTGAGCACCGACAAGACGACCGGGGATGCGACGAGCAGGGGAAAGCAGGTCAGGCCCATCCGGACCCTGCTCGTCGACGATCACGCCCTGCTCCGGGAAGGGATGCGCTCGCTCCTCGAGCGGGAGGACGTCGTCGAGGTGGTCGGGGAGGCCGGTTCGCACGACGCCGCGCTCGCCGAGGTGAACGCATGCCGCCCGGACGTCGTGGTCGTGGACCTCAAGCTGTCCGCGGGCACCGAGTACGAGGGGCTGCGCCTGATCAAGGACATCTCCCAGCGTCACCCGGAGGTCGCGGCACTCGTGCTCACGACGTTCCTCGACGACGACCTGGTCGTTCGCGCGGTCCGCGCCGGTGCCCGGGGGTACGTGGTCAAGGACGTCGACACCACCGAACTCGTGCGCGCGATCCAGGCGGTGTCCACCGGTGGCAGCGCATTTGATCCGCGCAGTGCCGCGGTGGTGTTGCGAACGGTGTCGGGGGAGGCGGAGACCACCGAGACGCTCAGCGACCGGGAGCGCGAGGTCTTGCGGTTGCTCGCGGATGGCATGTCCAACAAGCGGATCGGGGAGACGCTCTACATCTCCGAGTCGACCGTGAAGTTCCACATCCGCAACATCATCCGCAAGCTCGGTGTCAGCAAGCGCACCGATGCGGTCTACATCGCCAGCAAGCGCGGTCTCATCTGACCGGCGGCCCTCAGGGGGTGAGGATCAGCCAACCGCCGTGGTCGACGAACACGTGGGCCCCGGAGTGCGCGACGCTGCCGGCCCAGATGTGCAGGTCCGTCTCGGTCAGCCGGAGACGATGCCCGAAGTGTGGGCTGGGCTCCTCCTCGAAGGGGACCGCCACGATCACGCGTCGCCTCGCCACCCGCAGGGCCTCCGACAGCGCCGCCTCCACGCCGGGGGCGTCGAGATGCTCCAGAAGATGGATGAGCGAGACCGTGTCCACGGAGTCGTCGTCGTAGGGGAGAGCGGTCGCGTCGCCGACGGCCGAGTGGACCGGCAGTCCGAGTCGCCGCGATGCGCACGAGAGCAGAGAGACCGCGCCGGGCGAGATGTCGCAGGCCGACACGTCGAACCCGTCCATCGCGCAGGCCAGCGCGAAGAATCCGAAGCACGAACCGACCTCGAGCACCGACGAACCGGTGAGGAGTGAGTGTGCCCGCCGGTGTACCGGTGCGAACGCCGAAGTGCCGTAGCGGAGTTCACGGAGCGAGTTGTCGTAGAACGCCGACCACGCATCTGCGGAGGTTCCCGCCGTTGTCCGGATGATGCCCACCGCAGCGGATTCGAACTGCTCTTGTCCCGACAGGACACCGGCGTCGACCAGTGACACCAGCCCGTCGACGACAACAGAGTCGGAGATCGTCTCCTCGTCGAAGGGATGCGCGATCTGGAGGATGCCGGCCACCCGGCGCCACGACAGGAGGCCGCAGCGGGCGAAACCCCTGGGGACAAGCGCAGATCGAAGGACCTGCGGCTCGCGGTCGCGAACGTCAGATGAGTCGAGAAGCGCAGCCCGGACGGTCGTCGACTGATCGATGGTGGTCATGTATCGACCGTAGGAACATCCTGACCTGCGCATAACTGACCGAGCGGGGACGGGCGCCTGTCCGAAAGGATGGTTCTGCGGCGCACGTCACACCGGCAGGTTTGTCGAAAATGTACGCAGGGCAGACGGTTTCGGCGCTCCTCTGTGGACCGTGACCTGCGGCGATGTCCGACCCGGCAGGCCGCCACCTGGCGATTTGACCCTGGAGAGACGGTTGCGTAACTTTCTTCGAGTCAGCGCGCCACGGCGCCGCCCCGGAAGGCCTGCGAGGGTCTCATTAAGGGGAGTGGAGACCGGGCTTCGCGCAGACCGCCCCCGAACTTCGACTGTGAGACTTCATCTCTCGCAGACGATGTGCGGGGTTGCCAGATCCCTGTGAGTCGCAAATCCTCGGGTTTGCAGCGCGGAGTTTGGGTCTGGTAGGGTGGAAGAGTTGCCCCGGAGACGGGGTGGCGGTGGAAAGTCAGAACGAAGTCTGCTGGTGAAAGCCCTTGTGGGGGTGAGTAGTTGGTGGGTGTGTGTTCTTTGAGAACTCGATAGTGTGATGATGAATTGTCTGATGCCATTTTTGGCATCGTGCATTCTTTATGGATGTA
>NZ_BACI01000099.1 GCF_000225505.1 Gordonia alkanivorans NBRC 16433
TCAGCGGCAGCCGGTACTCGAGAAGTAGCTCAGCCTGGTCCAACCCGGCGTCTTCGAGGTCGCTGACCAGTACTGCGACGCTGCGCTCCCATGAGCGCACTTCGGCCTTCGACGCGTGGTAGCCGTACTCGAAGAAATGTTGCTCGGTCAACTTAGGGATCAGAGTGTTAGCGGTGATCTGGGCGCGAACGCCCAACACCGAAGCTCGAAACAGAGACATGCGGCTCCAGGAAGACACGACGAACTTCCCGCTCGGGTTGGAGCCTTGTCACGATGACGCGTCTGTCGGGCCGTAGCGGATGACGGTGTCCACGATAGTGGCTGACGCCGACAGAATTGGTTCGAGCACCCGGCGGTTCGGACATCCCTCCGACCCGACACGCAAATGCTCACGATTGTCGTAACGATCGGTTAGCTTCCTGTCGACGTAACTTCTGCGTACGGGCGAACGGACAGACTCGAAGATGAAAGATTGAACTAATGGCGTTGCAAGTTGTCGGCGGAGGGTCGAGTGCCGTCGCGTCCTCGTCTCACGCCGCGTGTGCCCGCTTCCGCGGCACCGATCCGCTGATCACAGGCTTGACTCGCCGCAATCTCGCTACTGCAGTCGGGTTTGACGACGCCTCCGGCGCGATCCCGCAGGCACGGTGGATGCGCGCGATGACATTCGAGCGGCTGGTGCGCAACGAGGACTTCGCCGGACGAATCGCCACACGGACTGTAGGTGCGCTTAACCTCGACCGACCGAAGGAAGTGGTCACGGTCGACGCGCACTCCAACCCTGACACCACCGCGAAGGTGCTCGTCGCAGCGCACGAGCGTGCCGTAAACGAACAGTCCGTGACCCTCGTCTACCAACTCGCGGTCCCATTCGTCGGCTTCGAGGAGCACGACGCTACCGATGTGAAGCCCGATTTCGCTGTCGTCGCGCCATCTGTCGACGACCCGACCGCGTCGTGGCTGGTTATGGGCGATGCAAAGGATTACGAGCGGGTTCGCTCGCGAATCGACGACGCGCGAATGCTCAAGGGCTTCCTTCAGGTGGCTGTCGGCGCAGAATCCGCGCGCGCGTGGTCTCGGCTGCCAGTCGACATGTCTGTCCACACTTTCGGGGTACTTGCCGTGCCACGCAACGCGTTCCTCCAGCCGGA
Source organism: Gordonia alkanivorans NBRC 16433 (assembly GCF_000225505.1). Classification (GTDB taxonomy): domain Bacteria; phylum Actinomycetota; class Actinomycetes; order Mycobacteriales; family Mycobacteriaceae; genus Gordonia; species Gordonia alkanivorans. Next base: position 1,152 of record NZ_BACI01000099.1, read on the forward strand.
GGCGATTGTCGAGAACCTTCATGACTACGCCGAAGAGGTCAACCTCCGCATCGACGAGCGCCGACGCGAAGCGGCTCAGTCCGGCTACGCCGCTGGCCAAGACGTCAAGCCATATGTCGAGCACCTCCAGGCCGCCTTCGACCCGACCTCGTGTCCGACTTGCACGCTCTTCACCTACTGCCGCGACGAATTACGTCGCTCGACTGTAGCTGGCGATTTGCTGATCGAACTGGGCATAGCCCGACGGCTTCGGAACGCAGCCCTCGGTCTCGTCGACGGTGTGACGGATGTCGGTCGCGTGCCCGCGTCGACGGCGGCGAACATCGAGGCAACGCTTAGCGGCGTCGCACAGCATTCTGGCCAGCTTCGCATCGACCAGGCCGGAAAGCCCGGGACGATCAATGTAGTCCTCGCGAAGTCAGACGCGGCAGCGATCGGCCTGCACGGAATTGGCGTGCAACGAGTTACGACAAGCGGACGAAAGGACTGGCAGTTCACTGTCTTCCAAGACCCGCAAGCGTCCGACACTCGGCGTCGAGCGATGCGGATCATCGGGAAGACGCTCAACAACGCAATCGGCGAGCAACAACGGGCGGCCGGTGTCGGCCAGCCCGACTCCGTGCACCTGGTGGTGCCCGACCAGGCGACTGCCGACGTGCTCGTCACGATCGCGGACAACCTTGCTGGTGTCGAACTGAGCCGCTTGCGGTGGAGGCGCGACGAGCACCAGGGCCGCCCCGCGCTCACCTACGACGGAGAACCGGCAACCATTCCGCGAGCGATCACCGAGGGCGAACGTACTGCGATTGCGTTTCTCCTCGAAGACGACCGCTCGCGCGGATTCTCCCTGCGTTGCCCCATCATCGATGCTCGCGAAGTACTCACGCGGCACTTCGTGGCTGGTGGCCCCTCGGTCAATGCGGGCCGTCTCGACTACCTAGTCGGTTGGGCCGAAGCACGGAAGTCCGGGCCGCTCGATCACAGGGTGTTCGCAGACGAGATCGAAGCTTCCGTACACACTCCGGGCGCACGCCTCACTAACTCAATGTCCGATGCAATCCACGGAGCATTAGTCGGAAAGCGCGGCAAATCCGGATCCGGCGACGCGGCTGACCCCGAGTTGTACGAGAGGCTCGTTCTCGAGGAGATGCAGTACAAAGCGCGGGCGATTGAACGCGCTCTGGACGCTCTGGAAGCTATCGAGCCGTCGACACTGCGCGCCGCGTATCGCGCGGTTGAGTCTGACGCGCAAGAGGTATGGCGCCGGCGCTTGACGCTGCACGCGTCGGACCTCGTGCGATTCGGCCGTACTTACCGTCCCTGGCGGAACTCGCTCGTGCCGATGCTCGAGAGTGACGGCAAGTGTGCGTCTCAGTTACTCCTCTTGTGCAATCCGCAAGCGGCGCGCGACATGGCCTCGGATGCCGGTAATCGATTCGTCGCATCTGCCACCGTCGTGTCGGCTGCGCCGCTCGTCCTCGACGTCGACTCCCGGAGGATCGTTGACGGGTCGCGGATCGTAATGGTGACTCGGAACGGGATGGCCTGCGTCGAGATGACCGAAGTAACTCTCGACGCACCCACCGGCGGAAAGTTCAAGATCGACGGCCTGTCGATCGGCCCCCTCGCGACGGACGCCCCAGACATCCCGACAATAATGCGGTGGACCCCTCAGACGACACCACAACTGGAAGTCGGCGACTCGCTCGTCGTCGCCGACTTCGCCTGGTTCGACAAGCTCACCGGCAACCGCAAACTACCGGTGTGCAAGCCAAAGTCCGATACCACGTCGGCGCCTACGCCAGATTGCCGGTTCGACTCGTACGAGTTTGACCCTGTCGCGCACAGGTGGTGCTGCCGTTCCCACGAGATCAGCGAGGCCGAGTTCTCCGACCTGCTCGCGGAACGACGCGCACGAGGTGAACTGAACCCCGAAACGTGGCCGCCGGTGCGCGACGATGACGCGTTCGAGGTAGTCGCCGTTGGTGCGTCCGAGGGAAACGCCTATGTAGTCGCGCCGGAGACAGTGCCTGCCCACCAGACCATGGATGACATCGAATGAGCGCGCAGCAGATTGAAGAGGCGAGCCACTTCCAGGAACCGCTTGACGTTGCAACCAGCGCCAAGCACCACGAGGACGCAGCCGTACTCAACGAGCACGTCACCGACGAGGCCAGTGTCGAACTCGCCGCCATGCTGTCTGGCACGTCGATGAACGAACGGATTTTGTTGAAGGCCGCGGCCGGAGCGGGCAAGTCGTACGCGCTGAAACGACTCGTCGTGGAGGCGACTCAGCACGCTCCGGGGCATCGAGTCGCGATAACCGCATTTACGAACAAACAGGTTCGACCGCTCGCCGTCTCGCTCGCGGAGTCCCTTGGGAAGGACGCTGTTGCCCTACTTGCGGGAAAGGATGCCTACCTCGACATCCCGCAAGAGGTTCTCAACGCCGCAACAGTGGTGACGTCAACGACTAATCTGCCACTAAATGTGCAGGTTGTGATCGGGACGGTGGCACGGTTCGGCGCAATCTCAGAGCGTAAGAGACTCCTCGATCACCTCGGCTCGGCATCGGACAGCGATTCTCCGTTCGACGTGTTGTTCGTCGACGAGGCGTGGCAGATCGCACACCACCTGTTCGATCAGATCACGAAACTCGCTCCGATCTGGGTTGGTGTGGGCGACGTCGGACAATTGCCGCCCCTCGAGATCGGGCAGAACCCGTGGCGTGGCGATCCCGCCTATAACCCATACCGCGCGTGGCCGACCGAGTACGACCACGATGCCGGCACATGGTCACGCGAACTCCCGACGGTGTGGCGCCCAGCGGCCGGCCACCTCGCCCTTTGGCGCGCCTTCTACCCCGAATGGGAGGGCTCTCTCGACTGTGTCGCGGCTCCAGGCGACCGCTCGATCGATTTCGGACCGATGGACGACGGCGCGGCCGAGATCTGGAGGCAAGTCGGCACGGGTGTGCCAACTTTGCTCGAAGTTGGCGGATTACCCGAAGCAGAAGCAGCCGACATCGACTTGCCGCTAATGACCTTCCTCGAGGCCTTACTCGATGAGTTCCTCGCTGCCGAGCCGACGCTGACGTCCGCCGTGTATGACCGGGACGTCTCAGGTAGGCCGACGGGCTGTTGGGACACGGTAACTCTGCGCGGCCCTCATTCGGATCCTCTAATCACCATCTTGGCAACGCGTAATCAATCCGTGGACGATGCAACCGAAGTCGTTCTACGGCTGCAAGAGCGGCACAGCTTGACCGACCGTGACATCGTCGCTTCCACTGTTGATTCGTGGCAGGGCCAGACGAACGGCATCACGATCGCGGTGCACCCACTGAACGGCGCAGCCGAGCTAGACGAGTTCAACTCCGCGTTCGGCCGTCTCGCGGTCGCGTGCACCCGCGCGACTCACGGCCTTCTCATGCTGACTCGCCCCGGACTCGACGATCTGCTTGCCGAGGCGCCGGCTCGCCCAGGCACACCGTTCGGTGAACCAGGTACTCGTCAGCTGCCTCGGCAGACACACGCACGAATCCTCGCGACATTTGCTCGAAGCGAAATAGACGTATCGGAGCACGGATGAGCTCGGTCTGGCAGATCAAGCAAGGCCGGAACTCAGACCAACGCCATCTCGAGCACGTAGATCCGGACAGCCGCCGGCCGTCGGTGCCCACGGCCCTTTTGCGACCTACCGCCGCATCCGGCCTCGTCCCCGGGGCCGTCTCAGTCACTCCGACCCAGTAGGAAAGAATCGACACGTGTCACGTCTCAACGACCTCCTTCGTCAAGTCGCCAACAGTGATCCCCAACTGGCCAAGGATCTTCGACGCGAAACGGATGCGCTCGCAGACCGTCGTGCCTTCGGATTGAACTTCGAGCGGCACACTCCAGAGGCGGTGGAGCTGCCGGGTCGACCAGTACGAAAGTCCGACAAGGTCCGCATACTCCCTGAGCGCGGAAAAATGCCAACGAAAGAAGACGAGCGGCTGTTCCGGGTCACGAAGGTGTACTCAGAGGGCGGTGACCGATGGGCAGATGTCACCGCGGTAGATAGCCCCCACGATGCGTGGTCTGTAAATGTCGACGACCTCATCGTCGTCGCCGAATTCCGTGACCCGATCTACCCCGGGCTAGTCTCCAGCGGAAAGGTAGAGCAAGGCGGAGACAAGCCGTACCACATCGTCATTAACTCGGAAAACTACCACGCTCTCCAGGCGTTACTCTTTACTCATCGCGGAAAGATTGACTGCATCTATATCGATCCGCCGTATAACACCGGTGCCAGAGACTGGAAGTACAACAACGACTACGTCGCGAGTGACGATCACTACCGACACTCGAAATGGCTCGCTTTCATGGAACGCCGCCTACTTCTCGGGAAGGAGCTGTTAGCAGATGACGGCGCACTCGTTGTCACTATCGACGAGCACGAAGTTCATCGCCTCGCGTTACTTGTAGAGCAGATTATGACCGGATTTACCGTGCAAATGGTAACAATCGTAAATAACCCGAAAGGCGTAACTCAGGGATATCTCTCACGAGTCGAAGAGTACGCGATCTTCTGTTTTGCCCCCAACTTTAAGATGCCGACCGTTCCAGATGATTTGCTAACGCACAAAGAGGTCAGCGAAACTGCGGATGGGCGAATCCGCCCTCGATGGAAGGGACTTTTGCGATCGGGAGACGATTCGCGGCGTGAGGATCGCGAGCATATGTTCTATCCTGTGTGGTTAGATCCCAACACTCGACGACTCATTCGTGCTGGCGATTATCTGCCCCTCGGAGAGAGCCCGAACTTTCAGTTGAAGGACCGGCAGGGCAACGCAGTGGCGTGGCCAGTTCGTAAAGATGGCTCACTCGGCCGATGGGGCGTTGGTACAGACACATTGAACAAACTCATAGAACAGGGTTTTGCATCGTGCGGTCGGTTTGACAAGAAGCGGTCTACATGGGGCATCTCTTACTTATCGGAAAACGTTCGGGCCGAGTTGGCAGATGGGCTTCTGGAGGTCTTGGCCAGGGACGAAGTCACGGGTGTGGCTGATGTTGTTTACGTGGATACAGCGTCTCGGCGGGCTCGGACTGTATGGCACAGATCGAGTCACGACGCTGGAGCGCATGGAACCGACCTCCTTGGCGACTTTCTAGGGTCTGGCCGCAGTTTCCCATTCCCAAAGAGCCTCTACGCGGTCGAAGACACCGTTCGCCTACTTGTTGCGCGAAAACCGCATGCAGTTGTTCTTGACTTCTTTGCGGGTTCAGGAACAACAGCGCACGCGGTCATGCGACTCAATCGTCAGGACGGAGGTCAGCGCGTGTCGATTTCGGTCTCAAACAACGAAGTTTCCCCGGATAGACAAATCGAACTCCGAGCGGAAGGCGCACGTCCCGGCGACCCAATATGGGAGTCCAACGGACTTTGCGAATCAATCACGAAATCTCGTGTCCGAGCTGCCCTCCAAGGGCAGACACCCGAAGGCAGGGCTGTGGAAGGCCTGTACAAGTTCGTCGATGAGTTTCCCAAGTGTGAGGGATTCAGCGAAAATGCCGAGTTCTTTACCCTCACCTACGAATCCGCTATGCGAGTGGCATCCAACCGAGAGTTCGCCAAGATCGCTCCGTTCCTCTGGCTACGCGCGGGGGCACGCGGGCGCCGCATCGATGACATCTCGGCTGGATGGGATGTCGCAGATACGTACGGCGTGATCGCAAACCTCGACCTAAGTGAGCCGTTTATCAAAACCGTTGAAGCGCAAGAAGGTCTGACCCACGCGTTCATTGCGACGGACGAGGATCGGCTCTTCGAGGCGATGGTTCGACTGCTACCGGAACACGTTGAGCCGGTACGTTTGTACTCGTCGTACCTGCGCACTTTCGAGATTGAAGCCGGGAGGGCCGCGCGTTGAAGTTCACACTAAAGCCGTACCAGCGATCAGCACTCGAAGATATGCTTGCGACACTCGAGCGCGCGAAGACGATTCACGAACGCGAGGCAGTCCCGACCTCGGTGTCGCTGTCCGCAACCACCGGCGCCGGAAAAACGGTGATTGCGGCAGCGGTAGTCGAGTCACTGTTCTACGGCAACGACGATTATAACTTCGAACTGGACGACGGCGCCGTCGTCGTCTGGTTCTCGGACCAACCAAACCTCAATCAGCAGACACGGTTCCGCATTATGGAGGCGTCCGACAAGGTTGTGTCGACGGACCTCGTGACGATCGAGTCGACGTTTTCGCGACCAAAGTTCGACGCCGGGAAAGTGTATTTCCTCAATACCCAGAAACTCTCCAAGTCGTCGCTTCTGACCCGCGGTCACGAGGCTGTTGCTGAGCAAGATGTGTTTGAAGGAATGCACAGGTCCGTGCAACCCGATATGCAGGGCTACACGATATGGCAGACCATCGCCAACACTATCGAGGATCCAGATCTGACTCTGTATCTAATCGTCGATGAGGCTCATCGTGGGTTTGGTACGAAAGCAACTAGCGACAAGTCCACGATCGTCCAAAAGCTGATCAATGGACATGCGGGGTATCCTCCGGTGCCAATCGTGTGGGGGATTTCGGCTACGATTGGCGATTTCCGAGAAGCGATGGACGATGCTGATGTGTCGGGCGACCGCCGCTACCTGCCGCCGGTCCAAGTCGATGGTTTCCAGGTGCAGGAGTCTGGACTCGTCAAGGATGTCGTCAAGGTTGACATTCCTGCTGAAGCGCAGGCCATCGACATGGTCTTGGTACGTCGAGGCGCAAGGAAGCTCAAGCACTCGTCCGAGAGGTGGCAATCGTACTGCGAGACACAGCGACTGCCCGACGTCGTCAAACCGTTGATGGTCCTGCAGGCTCCCAACACGCCGGACCACGACAAGATCGGCGAGGCACTCGACGTCATCTTCGACGTCATGCCCGAGTTGGGCTCCGCCTCAATCCGACATGTCTTTGATAAACACGCTATGCAGACATTTGGGGCCCACCAAGTTCATTGGATCGAACCGCAACTGGTCGAAGATCGCACAGATGTCCGAATACTGGTCGCAAAGGACGCGATCTCCACTGGATGGGACTGTCCGCGTGCGGAGGTGTTGGTGTCATTTCGCCCTGCTGTTGATCACGACCACATTCAGCAATTGCTTGGTCGAATGGTACGTACTCCCCTCGCCCGCCGAGTTCCAGGCGACGACGAACTAAACTCGGTAGACTGCCTGTTGCCGTTCTTCGATCGAAAGACCGCCGGCGATGTAGTTCGGCTGCTAACCGCCCAGATCGACGGGGTCCCCGAACCGACCCGAAGGATAGTCCGCGACGAGTGCCTCATGACACCGAACAAATCAGTTCCGGAGACAGTCTGGCGCGTGTGGGACAACTTACCGTCGATGACAATCCCGCAGCGTGGTACATCTCCTGTTAAGCGGCTCGCGACTCTCGCGCTTTCCCTGTCGACCGACGGTGTGAGGCCGGGAGCGCTGGCCGAGGTGTCTGGTCAGTTACATGGCTTGCTCGATGAGGCGGCTGTGTCGTACAGCAGCAAAGTAAAAGCATCGATTGAAGAAGTCTTGGCTGTGCGGCTGCAGCAGATCTCGGCTAAGTTCGGCGCCAAGGGTGTTGAGTACGCCGACATCGTCGAGGTGGCTGACGAACGGGCAATTCGCGCTGCGTTCGAGGACGCTTGCAAGGCTTTCGGCGCCGACATCGCGCACGGTTACGTCGATTATCTGACGAGGGCCGACGACAGCGACGACGCGCTCCGCGAAGCGTTCATTCGAACCGCAGCTCTAGCCTGTGTGCCGGAGATACGCGAGGCGGTCGACAAGAAGTCCGACCAGATCGCGACAGAGTTGTTTGACGAGCACGCTGATGCCATCCAAGAACTGCCCGACGATCGTCAGCAGGAATACCGCGACATCAACGCACTCGCAGCGACACCTCAGATCGAACCACTCGGGCGGCCGCGCACCCGTATCGAAGACTACGTCGACGAGAACGAGGACGGACAGCTCTTTCGCGCTGAGTTGGTGAAGTTGCACCTCATGTCGGACGAGAACGGCGATGCGCCGATTACAAAGTTGAACGAGTGGGAAGCCGAGATCGTCAAGCACGAGATCGCGCGTAACGGTGCGCTTGGCTGGTATCGGAACCCTCCGCGTCAGACGGCTGACTCACTCGGAATCGCTTATCGCGACGAGACGACCGGAAACTGGCGATCGATGCACCCGGACTTCATCTTCTTCCACGAGATCGACGGCGAAGCGAAGGCGTCAATCGTCGACCCACACGGTCACCATCTCGATGACTCATTCGTGAAGCTTCAGGCCCTCGCTACCTTCGCCGAGGAGCACGGCACCGCATTTCATCGAATCGAAGCCTTGAGCAAAGTCGGTAGCGTGATGAAGATGCTGGACCTGAAGGACGAGGACGTGCGCGCCGGCATCAATGCGGGCCGTCGTTCTGTCGATTGGCTTTACAGCTCCCAGTTGGCGAGCAACTACTACGCCGAGAACAAGGTCAAGAACTGACTTCTAGCCTGGGCTGTTGGGTCGCTGCGGGACGAAACCTTATTTGTGCGTGTGTCATCTGCAGATGATTACGGTCTCGCGGCGGCCGAGCAGACGTGGCGCACGTCGCACTGGTTGCATTTCCTCCGGTCTGGTTTCGGCTTAAATTCGCGGCGGCGCAGGCTGTCCGCTGTCGCGATGATCAATTCTTCGGCTTCGCCAATCGAGTCCGCGTCGACTTGAACGTCATATCGCTTCTCCGCCCCCAGATCCTGAATGAACGCGGCGCCGACGTCGAGGCCTTCTCGACGTCCTGCCTCGGTGTAGATCTGCAACTGGAGAGGGTCGATCTGCCCGCCGGTGGACGTCTTGTAATCCACGATCGCGAGGCGCCCGACTTTGCCGTCCTCATTGTCATAGATGACGTCGGCGCGGCCCGAAATCACCGCACCGTCCAGGTAAAGCTCGAATGGCCGCTCAGTCGCCCAGGTGCGTAACAAGTCTCCCGAGTAGTCGCTGACGTACCTCATCACGAGTCGGCGCGCCTTGTCACGCATCTGCTTGTGGCCGGCCTTATTCGCATATGGGAGGAAGAATTCGAAGTTGAGCAGCTCGTCTATCTGCTTTCGTGTCGGCACCACGCCAGTCGCCTGTGTGCGCTCCGCCAACACTCGCATCGTGTGGTGCACGGCATTGCCGTACCCGAGTTCCTGCTGAATAGTTGGCATGAACCCGAGCTCGTTCTTGAGTAAGTAGCTGCGCGGACACGCCTGGTACAGCGCGAGTTCGCTATACGTGATCGCGAGGTCGCTCTCCGAAGCAGTTCCCTTGCCGGTCACCGACGTCGGGACGCCGGCCTTGGCGTAGGCGTTTGCGACCTCGTCGTAGTACGGAGAGGCGTTGCGGTTCTTGCCGGCTCCTGTCAACGAAAAACTGGACAGCAGTACCGCATCGCGAGCGCGCGTGATTGCGACGTAAAACAGTCGTCGCTCGTCATCGTCGGTGCCTTCGTAGCGTTGCCGGTCAAAACGACCGAGCAAGTCTTGGGGAAAGTCTTGCGAGCGACCGTTTCGGCTCGATGGAAACCGGGTCTTCACGAGTGATGGCAAGAACACGACCGGCCATTCCAGACCCTTCGACCCATGCACAGTGCCAAGGGCGACACCGTCGTCCAGATGCCCTTCCTCGCCGGCGAAATCGTCGTAGCTTCCCACCGCGTAGTTGGTGAGCAGGATCGCGAGGTTCTTGTAAAACCACAGTCCGCCGCTTCGGCCGCCGACCTGTTCCCCCGGGTTATTCGGGTCTTTGCGCGCTCGCCAGCTGACGCCCTCGTAGTCTGCGAGTACCGTCGTGAAGCGCGCGATTGTCCCGAGTCGATTGCGCGTCGTCTCGTCGGAGAGATCCCACGTATTTACACCAAGCAACTCCATCAACCCATAGAAGTCACGAACGAGGCTTTCGTTGAAGTCGCTGTCACAGGCTTTCTGCTTCCACGCCTCGAGGTGGACCGACAGCGCTGACTGTTGATTGTCAGAGAGAGCGAACGTCGTGGTGTAGCTGTCGAGCAGTCGCTCCAGTGTGATGATTTCTGGCTGTGCGTACTGTGCCGGGCGCCAGCCGATATCACCGATCCAAGCGTACGTCTCGCCGAACACTCGGGGCTCCGACTGCGCGAATAGCCCTGATCGTCCGCCTGCCTGTACAGGGATTCCGGCCTTCTCGAGGGCGTCCATGATCGCTGGATACGACGAACGGCCCCGCACGAGTATCGCAATATCGCGGTATGCGAGTCCGCCCGAGTGGAAGTCGCGGATCTGCCTCGCGATCTCGATCGCAGCGTCAGCCTCGTCTCCTGGGTCGCGAACGATCGCGACGCTCGGGCCGTCCGCCGTTCGGTGCGGGAGCATTTGCTTGTCTATGCGGCCGGAGATCGTCTGTGCGAAAAGGTTCGCGACCTCGACGATGCCTGGCCGCGAACGACGGTTAGTGAGGAGCTTGAACTGAGCCACGTCTGTATACCGGTCGGCGAAGGTGACGATGTTCTGCACAGATGAACCGCGCCACTGGTAAATTGCTTGGTCATCGTCACCCACGACTACAACGTCTGCGTTGCCGTTTGGCTTCGCGAGCAGTTCGACGAGCCGTTCTTGAGCTGGGTTCACGTCCTGGTACTCGTCGACGATCAGGTGCCGCAGAGGTGCGCTGACTGCGGCATGGACCTCGGAATCGGCGAGTGCCTCGACGGCCCGCACAATCTGGGTCCCGAACGACATGAACTGGTAGCGGTCGAGCGCCGCGTAGTACGCCAGCACGGCGTCCTTGAAACTGCCCGCCGGGAGTGTGGCAACGTCGATCAACTCGTTCTCTATGACGTCGATGCCCCGCTGGAACCTGTCAATGTTCTTGAACGTGCCGTCGGTCGGCGCGAGGTCCTTAATTCCGATCAGACGATTCTGTTGATACAGGAAGTTGGTCAGCTGGTTCGCATCGAGCGGCGTGTAGGTCTCGTACCGCGGCACGTAGGTCTGCAGCATGCGAAAGCAGTACGCGTGAATCGTGCCGACGAACAGACGCCCGAGTTGATCAGTTGCAGCAGCACCCATTCGGGCTGTCACCCGCTCCCGAATGCGGTCCTTCAGCTCCGCGGCCGCCTTTTCCGTAAACGTGAACGCGACAATCGACTCTGGGGGCTCGCCGTCAGCAAGGAGGGAAGCCACCCGCTGCGATACGACCTCCGTCTTGCCGGAGCCGGCCGCCGCGATGATCTGGATGTGGCTCCCACGGTGCGCCACCGCTTTCGCCGCATCACCTTCAAGTTTCGGAATATCTGCTGTGCTTGCTGTCGGGCCAGCCGTGACCGGGCCTACCCGAGCTCCGGGTTTGACGGAAGCCGGGGGCGGCGCGACACCGCGTGCCGATCTCGCCGGTGTTGGAGTTGCGACGAACGGCTTCGGGACGGGACGTGGCGGCTGCGAGGGAGACACCCACTTGAACTTCACGTCATCAGCCTCCTCGTCGCCCCTGGGTCATCGTATCGGCCTCAGGTTCTTCGCTGACGGTAAGGACGCGAGAACTGTAAGAGCGATCCCTCACGACGCGCGCCTGGCAATGATCCTCGCGACGGTCTCTCGGCTGCCATTCCCCACGCACGGCCGAAGACGACCGACGCTTTGGTGACGTGCGAACATCATCCTCCTAGCGGAACTAACCATCCAGCCATCACGGTTTCTACCGACCGGGGGAGCCTTATCCCCGAGAGAACGGACCGACGATTGCCCTCAACGCTGCCGCACAGAGGGTCTGCTCTGTCGGTAGCCGCATGAAATGCACGATGTTGCCCTGCGATGTCTTCCACGGTCCGAGGGCCTCTGCTCGAACGTCTAGATCCATCTCAGATGTTGCTGGATAAGCGAGAAGCCCAAGAGGTGGTGGGAGCCCTGCCTTCGAGTTTGTCGCTAGGTAGGCAGCTAGCTGGTAAAGGTCCCCTCGATCGGGATCTCGCCGGTCGTTCGTCAATCGCTTGTATTTCGCATCGATGATAGCCAATGGGCTGCTGGCTGGACCGACGGTTATGTCTGGGAGCAACCGGCCGAGGCCGAACGTACCGTTTCGAGTCGATCGCAAGAAATACGACTTGTCACCTCCGAGGTTGCCGTGTGCCACCGTCTCGCTCGCGAAGGCCTCCCGTGCGCAGGCGAGGACGAATAGCTCCCATAGTTCTGCAACGTCGATCAGCATGCCTTCGATGCTGTCTCCCGCGGGAGTGTTCTGAATGCCTCCGAAATGAGCTATACGCCAAGATAGTTCAGCTGTTTGCTTGAAGGGCAGGCGGATCGGCGTGTATCGCACACTATCTAGCTGGCGTCGTTTTGGTAGACGAGGGCGATTGCCGGTGCTGTGGCGCAAACGCATCACGATTTCCTCCACCCGGGGCCCTCTCCAGTCGGGTGCCCACGAATCGAGAAGACCGCCCAGCACATTATCCGCAGCCACGATCGACCGGCTTACGGAGTTATCCAACGACTTTTGACGCTCCGTCCAGGCAACCGACGCGACACCGCGGGCCGCGAAACCAGCCGTGCGCTTCCCGTTGATACGCCCTTTGACTGTCGTCCCGGAGGCATCGACTTCGCGTCGAAACGTCGGCAGACCGTGCTGCGACGACTGAGTAACCGAGTTAGCCCACAACCTTGCTATAACAGGCGCAACCAGCAGATCGGGCGACTCCCCCAGCGATGCCGTCTGCTTGATCGCAACGACGCCAGTAGTGCCCCATAGAGTGGTGTAACTCGGTGGCCGAGATCGTGTCTGACGCTGTGTTGTTGACCGATGCAAAGCGGCCACCGCGTGATCCTTCGAGTCAAGCTTCCACAGAATCCTCGAGGAGTCATCGCGATGACCGCACCCCATATTGTCGACCCTGCCGGCCTACTCGGCCAAGCCCTCGCAGACGCGTCACCGGATCTGATGCGCGAACTGCTACAGACTATGATCAACGCCCTGCTCTCGGCGGATGCCGACGCCGTGTGCGGTGCCGAATGGAACGCACGATCTGCCGAACGCACCAACCGCCGCAACGGCTACCGTCACCGCCCCCTCGACACCCGGGTCGGCACCGTCGACGTCGCCATTCCGAAGCTACGCTCGGGCAGCTACTTTCCCGAGTGGCTCCTCGAACGTCGCAAGCGGGCCGAGTCAGCGCTGATCACCGTCGTGGCCGACTGCTACCTGGCCGGTGTATCGACCCGCCGGATGGACAAACTGGTCAAGACACTCGGCATCGACTCACTGTCGAAGTCGCAGGTCTCACGCATGGCCGAAGACCTCGACGAGCAGGTCGCCGCATTCCGGCACCGCCGCCTCGACGAAGCCGGACCGTTCACCTTCGTCACCGCCGACGCGTTGACGATCAAAGTTCGTGAGAACAAGCAGGTCGTCAAGGCCGTCGTGCTGCTGGCGACCGGCGTCAATGGCGACGGCCACCGCGAGGTGTTGGGCATGCAGGTGGCCACCAGTGAGACCAAGGCATCGTGGAACACCTTCTTCGCCGACCTGGTGGCCCGCGGCCTGGGCGGGGTGCGCTTGGTGACCTCCGATGCTCATGCCGGGCTCATCGAGGCGATCGCAGCGAACCTGCCCGGCGCGGTATGGCAGCGCTGCCGCACCCACTACGCCGCCAACCTCATGGCAGTGTGCCCCAAGTCCATGTGGCCGGCGGTAAAAGCGATGCTGCACAGCGTGTATGACCAGCCCACCGCCACCGCGGTGCACGAGCAGTTCGACCGGCTCCTCGAATACACCGACGGCCGATTGCCCGAGGTCGCCGACCACCTCGGCGACGCCCGCGAGGACCTGCTCGCCTTCACCGGGTTCCCCGACGACGTGTGGCGCCAGATCTGGTCTAACAACCCCACCGAACGGCTCAACCGCGAGATCCGCCGCCGCACCGACGTTGTGGGCATCTTCCCCAACCGCGACGCAATCATCCGCCTCATCGGCGCCGTCCTGGCCGAACAGACCGACGAATGGGCCGAAGGCCGCCGCTATCTCGGACTCGAAGTCCTCAGCCGCTGCCGACTTACCCTGACCACCGACACCCCAACACCGACGGAGGCGACCACCGATCCACTGATGCAACTACCCGCCTGACCCCCCGAAGGATCAGAAACGAGTTACACCACTACTCGGGGCTTGACCACGACGCCCGTGACCCCAGTCATCCACCTACCGATCGTGTCGATTCCCAATCGTGGGTTGATCGTGAGGACCCGATTACCTCTTCGGAGTTGCCCGATGTAGCGGCCAGCACGCCAACCCGAACCGAACCGTTCGATAACCGATCCTGGAATCTCGTCCGGGTGGCGGTGAGCGAATGGCACTACGAAAGCGTCCGGGTGTGCCACCTTTGCAAGGTCGGCAAGCCACATGTCGTCTTCGGCGGTTAGGACGGTCCTCGGTCCGTCGAGATCGAGGAATTCGATGATTCTCTGAGTCATGGCCTGGTGAGGAACGCTCTCTCGAGGCGTTCCATCTCCTGGTCCCGATCTTCGACACTGGCCAAGTACTGCTCTAACAACGGCCGGAGACTCAAGTTCCATAAACCTCTCAATGAAGGGCGTGGCTCATTCTTCGGCGTCCACAGGTAGGTGCCGGAATTCGGTTTCTTGTTAAGTGTTCCCAGCCAAAGTATTAAGAACTCAGTAATTTCGGCGAAATACGTATGACCGATCTCAAACTCGGTACCTAAACCGCGGATCTTCGATATCTCTGCATTCAAGTTACTCGCACACTCACCTAGTGCCGTAATCTCCTCCTCCAATTCAGCATATGTAGTCCTGGATACAACCTTACTTACATTTCCGTGTTCCGCGTTCCAGCGATGCATCACGATCTCGGCGAGAGACTCTTTGTCGAATCCGACCGCGCGCCAAAGAAATCTGCGCCGCAGAGCGAAGTCCAGCGACTCGACCGACTGGTCGATGTCGTTCATCGTGCCGATCAGGTAGAGATCGGCGGGTAACGAAATTTCGCCGATACCCTGCTCACCATGCGATGGCAGCCTACGGGTCTCACCCCGCTTATCACGTTCGAGAAGGCTGAAGAGCTCACCAAGCATCGCTGAGAGATCCGTCCGGTTAATCTCGTCAAGTATCAGCACGATCGGCAGCGGATCGCAGCCGACAGGGAGCACCTGATTCTTCAGCTTGTCCAAGACGGTGAAGATCTCCCCCCTCTTCCAAGTGGTCTTACCGTCTTGCAGATTTAGTCCGACGACAAAATTGGAGTAGTCCCACCCCGGGTGCAACTGCAGTTCGTGGATGTTGGTTCCGACAATCTTGTCAACGGTTGTGGCATTACTAAAGTAGGTATGAGCCCCCCACCGCACCAGCGCTTCGCGGCGAATAAGCGATTCGGCGATCTTCTTCGCCGTATAGGACTTTCCGGTGCCTGGAGGCCCATACAAACAGAGATTCTTCTTCCACCTCAGTGCCTCCAGCTCGCCGACGTTGTCGTCGTCGGTAGGCCGCCAGACGGCGAGGAGCGGTGGGCTGTAGAACTCTACGCGACCAGCCGGGCCAATAATCCCCTTCTCCTCGAGGTTTCTAACAACCTTGCGTAGCTGCTCGTCGGGGTGCGCGCCTTGGTCTGCCACAAATTCCGAGAAGGTCGATATTAGTTGACGCCTGTGATTCCCCGCCGCGACCGAGACGTATTCAGTCGGAATCAAGAAGTGCAACAGCATATTGCGCGCTGCGCCGAGGCTACGGTCGGTTGAGTCCGCAAACTTCGTAAGTTTTTCGGGGTCCGCGGTGATCTTCTCAAGCTCGTCCAGGTCAAGCTGCTTCGCACGGTGCGCGAAATCTATCAAATACCCGACGTGGAGGTCCGGGCGTTGGAGGTAGTTCTGCCCCGGTCGCCATGGGCCTCTCCTAAGCGCCTCAACGACGTCGCCCTCCGGAAGGTTCTCGCCGAGGATCCGTTCGATCGTTGAACGCTTGCGGGACCAACCAACGACGCTCGTATGCGGTACCAGATAATACAACCAAAGTACCTCGGCCGCTGTGACTCTCACGTCCGACTCGGAGTTTGCGAGCTGCTCGTCCAGTTTGTCGACGAACGAGCCGCTGCCTACCAGCGGCTGATGGTTGAAGACTTGGTCGAGCTCCGCAAGGTTGGAAAGACTCCACGCTGCGCGGTCAGGGAATAGCAGAGAGTTACCACCAAATAGGCACCGCGCTTTCCACAGACTGGTGGTGTCATAGACCGGCTGTACTCTCGGGTTGCCGTAAGGATCCATAGGCCATCTCTACGTTCCCGTAGCGATGCAGTCAACAGTCCGCTTGCTGTTTCGTGCCGACCACCTGGCGCGTTCGCGGTCCCACTAGCTTTAGCACCGCCAAAATCGTCCGTACGGACGAAACTGCCCGGTCGCTCGGACGTCCGCACGGTTCGCCTCCATCGTGACGAACCTCAGCTGAGTTTTGGCGTGAATTACACAGGTCGTCTCTTCAAATGACCCGGGAAGCACACAGACCGTACTCGGGTCGAGGTCGAACGATTCCCAAGTGTGCGTGAGTACCTGCTCCGCGGTCGCGTTCTACCTCATCCGCGAGCATCGGCAAGGTGTCGCTTAAAAACCTCTGATGGTGGAACATCTCGAGATCATCGGTGTAGCCGATGCCATCGACGAACTCCCTCCGGCACGAATGAAGACCGCACCGCACCCCCGGCTCGTCCTACCGACTGGACATCCGCTGCACACCGCGAGGAATCAATTCTGCTTAGAGCTCCCGCTCTTCGGCGGGTGCCAGCATCTCCGGCACAGGACTCCCCTACACCGACAACTGACTCCCCGACCGCCGCAACTCCGAGAACGCCTTGATCGTCGTCGACGTCGCGGTCGCGATCGGCCGCAGATCCGATCCTGCCTCAACCTTCGACACCATCACCACGTTGTCCACGTACGGCTGGATCGTGCTCGTGTTCTGCACCGTCGCCACGATGATCAGCTGGAACCCGAACTTGCGGAACGCACTCAGCGCCTGCTGGGCGAACTGCGGGTCGGACTTGGAGAACGCCTCGTCGAGCATCAGCTGCGCGAAGATCGGTCGGTTGTCGTTGCCGTGCGGGCTGGCCAGGTTGAAGCTCAGCGCACCGGCGAGACAGAAGGCCATCAGCTTTTCCTGCTCGCCACCGGAGTTGTCACCGGCGTTGGAGTAGGTGCGGATGGTCTCGCCGCTCTCGGCGTCGTGCTCCTCGCAGTAGAAGTCGAAGCGGTTGCGCACGTCGAGAGCGTCACGCGTCCACTGGCGGTCCTCCGGGGTGTTGCCGGCGAGACGTTCGCGCAGCAACAGGATGTCGGAGTACTGCTCGAGGATGGCCTGTTCGTCGCCGAAGCTGACCGCCGTTGCGCGGGTGGAGATCTGGCGGGCCTTCTCGGTCAGTTCCTCGACCGCGGCGAGCTTCTTGCGGCCTGGGACCAGTCGCAGGCGGGTGCCGCGGTTGAACGCCACCGCGCCGAGACCAGTGTTGACGCGCTCGATCTGCTCGACGATCCGTCGTTCCTCGGCGTCGGCAGCCATGTGCAGGCCAAGGATCGCGCCCGGCGCCTGCTCGGTGATCAGGCGGCGCATCCGCTCGTAGGCGGACGGCAGTTCCCGTTCGTCGATGCGGCGGCAGACGGCGACGTAGTCGTGGATGCGCTCGTCGAAGTCGTCGCTGTCGTTGGGGATGGCGTCGGGGAATTCCTCGTCGTAGGTGTCGAGGATCCGGGCCAGCTCATCACGGGAGCGTCGGGCGTCGGAGCGCATGCGGTCGCGCTCGCGGCCGGCGGCCTTGACGATCTCCTGGCGGTACGGCTCGGGGTTGAGCACGTCGAGGGTCGCCGAGAGATCTTCGCGGAAGCCGTCGAGGGTCTTTTCCGCCTGCGCGGGAACGTCTTCGGGCTTCAGCCGGTCGATCAGGTCGAGCAGCTGGGTGCGGCGCTCGTCCTGGCGGGCGATCTTGTCCTTGACCAGCGCGGCCTGCGAGATCGCGTTGCGGACCTGCTCCCAGAGGTCTTCGGCCTTGCGCTGCAGGGCTTCGACGTCGGGGTGCTCCTCCATGAGGAGGTCGTACTGGTCGGTGAGCTGGTCGACGCGATCATCGACGGAGTCGACGTCGATCTCGTTCCACTGCGTGAACTGCTCGCACACGCGGCGGTAGGCGTCGCGGCGTCGTTCCTTGGCGGAACGTTCGCGGTCGAGTTCGGCGCAGTCCTCGCGGGCGTCCTCGAAAGCGCGTTCCTCGTAGGCAAGTTCGTCGCGCAGCGCGGTGATCTTGGATTCGACGTCGCCGACGAAGATGTATTGCGACCGGCGCAGCTGCTGGCGGTCGTCCTTGACGGCGAGCTTCGCCGAGTCCTTGCGCAGGCCCTGGTCGGTGACGGCCTTGGCGTACTGCGAGAACTCGCCCGGGTTGTCGACGCACATGTGGTTGCCCAGGCGCGCGAGGATGGTCATCGCCTCGGCGGCACACGGGTGGCCGGGATCGACGGGACGCAGCTTGGACGCCAGGGTGCCCGGCTCGACGTCGGGCATCGGGCGGGTCTCGGCCTGGTGCAGCTGGATCCGGCCGCGCATGTCGTGCGAGTTGACGAATCGCAGCGCGGAACGGAAGTGCTTGTCCGGCACGAGGAGTCGCAGACCGGCGTTGCGCAAGACCTTCTCGACGGACAGGCGCCAGCGTTCCTCGTCGGGATCGAGTTCGACGAGTTCGGCGACGTACTTCAGCTCGGACTCGTCGATCTGCAGCGCGTGCGCGATGACGCGGCGCATCTCGTGTTCGGTGCGCGGCAGCGCGGACCCGGCCTGTTCGACGCGGCCGAGTTCTTCCTGCGCGGTGTCGCGGCGGCTGCGGGCGGCGACCTCGCGGGCCAGCGCCTCCGCGTAGTGGGCGCGGCCGGCCTCGAGCTGGCCGTCGATCTTAGTGGCCTCCTCGATGAGCTCCTCGCGCAGCGACCAGAAGCCCTCGGCGTTGGTCGGCGGGGAAAAGCCGAGTGCGGAGACCTTGTCCTCGTAGGAGTTTCGTCGTGCGGTGACCTCGGTGCTGAGTTTCTGTGCGCCGCCGAGCTGTTCGCGCAGCGGGGCGAGGTCGCCGGTGGAGGTGGCGATGCGGGCCAGCAGCAGGCTGTGGTCCTGGCGCAGCTGGTCGTGCTGGGTGGTCAGTGCGGCGAGATCACTGTCCATGCGGGTGATCTGGTCGTCGAGGTCGGCGACCTCGGGCTGCGCGTTGCGGATCCGCAAGTTGTTGACGTAGCTGCGGATGGTGGTGCTGTCGATGGTGTCGAGGACGCTGAAGGTCGCCGATTCTGCGGCGTAGCGCTCGTGGACCTCTTCGATGTTGCCGAGGATGGTGCGCTTGCGGCGCGCGACGTCGAGCAGCTCGCGGGCCTCGACGAGCGGGTCGATCTGCTCGAGGGCGTCGGTGATGCCGACGATGGAAGTCGGGGCGTCGAGCATGAACTCCCGCACGAACTGCGCGAGACCGCCGACGCTCTTGAGCGACTTGGCCTTTCCGAGGAGCTGCTGCGCGGCGTCGGAGCCGCGGATCCCGATGAGCGAGTACAACGTCGAGAGGTACTTGCCCTCGCCGGGTCCGCCGCGCCAGCCGCGGTCGCGGAACTTGGCCGAGTTGTAGTTGGCCGCGGCCCACTCGTTGCAGGCGTCGACGATGTCGGCGTCGCCGTCGTAGATGAAGTACGAGCTGTGCGCGTCGGTCATCTTGCCCGCGGCCAGCCACTTGAGGACCAGACCGGTGATGGCGGTGCCCGAGGTGGAGGTGTAGGTGACCGCGATGGCCGCCCACGCCGGGCCGGTGCCGCGCAGGTACATGATCTCGCGGTGCGCGTTGGTGCCGTCGCGCCGCTCACCCCACGCGCCGCGCACGTACTTGCCGACGGTGCGCTTACCGCTCGACGAGCCGGCGGCGGTGGCGTCGCCCGAGGCGTTGAAGTTGCGCCGATGGTCGGGCAGGAACGCCAGCGAGATGGCGTCGAGCAACGACGACTTACCCGAACCCGACGACCCGGTGATCAGAGAACCGTTGGAGCTGAACGGGATCGAGTGATACCCGTCGAACACGCCCCAGTTGATCAACTGCAACCGGGACAGGTGGTACTGGTCGACCTGCCCGCTCACCAGTCGTCTCCTTCGTCGTCGCTGTAGGCGTCCTCGGCATCGAGGTCGGTCGCATCGGCGGCCGCGCCCTCCGGTGGCTCCTCCCCCGTGTCGCCGGAACCGATGAACTGCTCGAACTGTCGCTGCAGGTCGGTGATCACCGACGCCGTCATCACCGCGGAGATCACCGGGCTGACGGTGAAGGTGTCGGCGTCGTCGCGCTGCTTGCGGAGGAACTCGAGTTCTTCCATCTTGTCGATGGCCCGCTCGATGCGCTTGTCGAAGAGCGCGAGGTCGCGGTCGATGGTGTTGGTGACGCCGGCGAAGAGTTCGTGGATCTCCTCGCGGGTGATCAGTGCATCCTCGTCGCGGGCGGCGCGGATGTACTTGGCGAGGTGCAACGCCAGGATGGCGTCGTAGGTGTGGACGGTCTCGCGCTTGAGAATGCGTCGGCCCCAACGAGAGTCGTAGCCCGCCTGCTCGACGAAGGCGACCTGCAGTTCGTCGACGAGGCGCAGACGGAGGTCGAGTTCGGACAGCCGGATCCGCAGGACGTCCTGGTACTCGGAGACCCACGACCACAGCTGCGGCTGCCGGTCACCGCTGACGTAGCGGCGGGCCAGCAGGTTCTGCAGCGCCCAGCAGGCGCGGTCGGGCATCTCGCTGACGTCGCCGTCGAAGCGGGGTGCGCTGGGTGCGTGCGAGGCGGCTCGGTTCGCGACGGTGGGGAGATCGTCGAATCCGGCGAGTTCGTCGGGGAGGTCGGGGCCCTTCGTGGCTCGCTGCGCTCGCACCTCAGGGAGCGAGGGGTCGGTCTCAGCGAGCGAGGGTTCCGTCTCAGGGAGCGAAGAATTGGTCATTCGGCGTCGACCTCCGCAGTCGGAATCGGTTCGGTGAAGGTCAGGTCGGGGACTTCGATGGCGTGGTCCTCCCCGAGGAGGGACCGGAAACGCACGGTGGTCATCGGCACGTTCTCCCCTGCTGCGGCCTGCTTCTGGGCCCAGGACCACAGCACGATGACGTGCGCGAGGTACGCCTCGTCGAGTCCTTCGATGACGTCGGTGAGCGCGACCGGTCCGGCGGCGACGGCGTTGTTCACGGTCTCGGTGAGTTCGACGGTGTCGACCTGGCCGGTCATCGAGGCGAAGGCGGCCAGATCGGCGTCGGCGCCACCGGCGGGCAGAGCCGGGGCGGGCGGGACGTGTTCGCGGATCTCGAAGGCGAGGCGGCCGATCGAGTTGAGGGTCGGGGCGGCCAGCGGCAGCTCGTAGCCGAGGCGACGGTCCGCGAGGGAGGTCTTGAGGAGGTCGTTGGCGGTGGCCAGGGCGTCGTTGAGCTGACGTGCCAGACCGCGGCTCTGCTCGAGGGTGCCCGACGCGACGAAGCGTCGAATCCGACGGGCGCAACGCTGACGGGTGCGGCCGACCTCGGCCATCTGCTGGGTGACCAGACCGAAGAAGTTGTCCATCACCGACCGCAGACCGGCGTCCATGCCGGGGAAGTTCTCGATGATGGTGTCGATGTCGACCTTGAGGCGGGCGCGACGCTCCGGGTCCTGGATCATCTGGGAAAACGCCTGGTACGACGCCGACTGCGACGACTGCAGTAGCGCCTCGTAGTCGTCGAAGAGCTGGCGCTGACGGTCGCGGTAGGCGAGGTCGGAGTCCCCCGGGTCGTCGAGCAGCGCGGTGGTGATGCGGTCGAGCATCGTGCCGTACTGGCCGATGTCGGAGATGATCTGCTCCATCTGGTAGCCGATCGCGCGGGCGGAGTCCTCGGCGACGCGGAGGTCGACCGGCGGTCGGCGGCCGGCTTCGAGGTCGGCGAGCTCGGCGTCGAGGTCGGACATCTGCGCCTCGAGCTCCAGGCGGATGGTCTCGGGGTCGTTGCTGACCTGTCCGGCGACGCGTCGGAGTTCGGCGGCGATACCGGTGATCGAGCCACCGGTGGCGATGGAGTCCTCGCGGCGCTGACGGCGCATGAAGTCCAGGACCGAGCGGGCCTCGCTGGTCAGATGGCAGAGGTTGGGGGCGTCGGGGTCGGTGGTGTCGGTGACGCGGTGCAGCCAGCCCTGACGGGCCCACAGCTTGACCAGCTCCAGGCCGGTGGGCTGGTCGTCGGTGAGGTCGAGTTCGGCGAGGTCGCGTTCGAGCCGCATCGTCAGCTCGACCTCCGACATCTTGGTGCCGTAGTCGAGGTGACGCTCCATCAAGGTGACGTAGAGAGCCGAATTGTTCGCGGCGAACAGCTTGACCGCCGCCGACTTCTGCAGCGCGCGGTTGGCCTCCAGGGCGTCACCCAGTGTGACCTGCACCGATTCCGACGGTACGACGGGTCGCCCGGCCTCGCGCTGAGCCGGGAAGGCAGAACTCTCCATCGCCGCCTCACGGGGATCTCGGGGACTACAGGACCCGCGACAGTCTGCCACGTCCGTCCGGGCGCACCCCAGTCCGGTGGTCGTGTGTTCAGCCGCCGGTGACCCACCTCGCTACCCTGAGCAGCATGGTGATGGCTGATCGTCCCGAGGTCGAGACCGCGTCCGGACCGCTGACGGCGCTGACCGTCGCTGGACTGGCGTCGAGCATGCTCGGCGGACTCGCGCGCGTGCCCTTCAAGAAGCCGTGGTCGGGGCCGTCGGGCCTGCTCGACAACATCGGCCAGGCCGTCACCCGGCAGTCCATCCGTACGTTCATGGGCTACTCGATGGGTCTGCCGATCGAGGAATTCCGGTCGATGGAGAAGATCCTCGACGAGATCTGCCGCGTGGTGATGCCGCCGTTCGTCGAACTGACCGACGGGGTCGAACTGACCGACGACACCATCGGCGGCGTCCCCGGCCTGTGGTGTCGCGCGAAGGCGAGTACCGACGCCTACGTCGACGAGGACGAGGAGAAGCAGGAGATCGGCGCGACCATCCTGTACCTGCACGGCGGCGGGTACATCGGGACGTCGCCGATCATGTATTCGGCGTTCGCATCGTCGCTGGTGCGGATCACCGGGTTCGAGGTCTTCATCGCCGACTATCGGATGGCACCCGAATTCCCCTTTCCCGCCGGGGTTCTCGACGCCGCGGATGTCTACCAGGCACTCCTGGGACGTGGGGTGAGCCCTGAACACATCATCATCGCCGGCGACTCCGGTGGCGGTGGCCTCGCAGCGTCGTTGGTGGCACACCTGCACGAGCAGGGTCTACCCAAGCCCGGTGCGATGGCGTTGTTCTCCCCCGAAATCGATCTCGACCTCGACCACCCGTCGATAACCGAGAACGCCCAGTACGACGTGCTGCCGTGGAACATC
The DNA here is from genome assembly GCF_000225505.1 of Gordonia alkanivorans NBRC 16433. Classification (GTDB taxonomy): domain Bacteria; phylum Actinomycetota; class Actinomycetes; order Mycobacteriales; family Mycobacteriaceae; genus Gordonia; species Gordonia alkanivorans. Next base: position 24,605 of record NZ_BACI01000099.1, read on the forward strand.
CCGGTGACGCCGTACCTACATGGTGTGCAGCCGAACGATGCTCGCGTCTCGATCATCCACGCCGACCCGGAGCCGGACTGGTTCCCACCGACTTTCGTGTGCTGGGGCAAGGACGAGATGTTCCGCGACGGCATCCGCGAATTCGCAGCGCGACTCGAAGACTCCGAGGTGCCCACGCGCGCACTAGAGGAACCGGGGATGTTCCATGTGTTCCCGATTCTGATGCCGTGGGCCGAGGCGTCGAAGCGGGTCTTCCGAGAACTCCAAGAGCTCGCCCAGGGCCACGTTGCCAGCGACCCGGACGCGCTGCAGACGCACTGAGGTCGTCGGCTCAACCCAGGACGAACGCGAGCAGGAAGCCGCCCGCGGTGGCCAGGCCGACCCACCAGCCGCCTTCTTTATAGGCCTCGGGCATGAGGCCGTTGGCGAGGACGCCGAGGGTCGCGCCACCGGCGAAGGCTTGGACGATGCTGACCGCGGTCGGCGAGATGGCGTCGGAGACTGCGTAACCGCCCACGGTCACCGCGATGAGGATCGCGGCGGTGGCCACCCACATCACGAGCGCGTAGCGCAGCGACATGTCGTGTTCGCGTCTCATCAACGACGCACCGCTGACCGCCTCGGGGACGTTGCCGACGGCGATCGCCACCACCAGCACCAGCGAGCCGCCCGCGGTGAGTGAGACGCCCAGCGCGCTGTTCTCGGGCACGCCGTCGAGGAAGACACCCAGCATGAGCGCCGGACCGATGGCGCGGGAGCCGAGTTTGGTTTCGACGACGTGGTCGGCGACCACGTAGACCGCGGTTCCTAGAAGCAGCGCTACCCCGGCGAGGCCGATCCCGGCCTGTGTGAACGCCGGCTGGAAGAGCTCGGTGGAGACCGCGGCGATCATCGTGCCCGCGCCGAAGGCCATCAGGGTCGCCAGGACTCGAGCCGGGAGATCCCACCGGAGACCGATCGCGGCACCGATCGCGATGGGTACCGCGGTCACGAGTCCGTAGAGGATCGCAGTGAGCATGGGTCCAGCTTGCGCCTCGTCGTTCGGCGAGATGGTGCGACACGTCGGACGGGATCGGTGTCGTCCAGGTGGACGACGGCGAACGACGGTTACAGAGCCGTAGAGGTCGGGTTCGTCCGGAATCCGTGAGAAACAGGTCACAGAATTGCGGATCCCTCGCTCGACCTGCGGAGACACAGACGATATGCTGACTTACGTCCGATGAACCGGTCAGACCCCCGACCCGACCGGTTCGTCGGACATTTTTGTTGCCGGACCATCCTGCTGTCCTGACGAGCGGTTGAGGGACGGGCGCGCGTCGAGCGACGTGTTACGCAGACCGGCCATCCATTTATTCCAGCGGTAACCACCCGGTAATCGTCGAGGGGTGAACTGGTTCTCGTAGCGATCAGCTACTCGATGAGATCGAAGTCTTCCGATCCACCGCTCTTGGGCAATGATGCCCGATCCGCATTCGTCTCACACGCCGAGCCGCCAGGCGCCGTCGTCTCGCCATCCAGGAGTCCTTGTGCCCTCTTTCGACGAAACCATCACCGAGAACATCGCCGCGTCGCTGGCGGAGATCCCGCATCCCTCACTTCCCAAGGGCTCCAACATCTACGGCGGCACCAAGATCTTCCCGGATTACCAGGCCGAGGACGGTGAAACTTACTTCACGCTGGTGCACGGCATCGCGCATGAGTCCTCGGTGTCGTTCGTCGCGGTGCTGCAGGCGACCCGCGCCCTGCGCAAGGGCTTCGAATCCGCGATGTACTTCTACGGCCCCGGTGCCATCAATTGCCTTGCCACGCGCGGCTTTCCGACGACCGGCGACTCCGGCTTCCCCGGTGAGCAGAACATCAACAACGCGCTCGAGACCTTCATCTCCGAAGGCGGCACCGTGTTCTGCTGCCGCTTCGGTCTCGCACTACATGGCGGCCGCGAGGAGGACCTGATCGAGGGCGTCATCCCGGCGCACCCGCTCGACGTCCAGGACGCGATCATCCACTACGCACGCAAGGGCGCGATCATCAACTCGACGTACATGGTCTGAGTCGCAACACTTTCCGCATCACCGACCCTGGGACATTCCTATGACCACCATCGGAACCGTCGCGGCGAACTTCACCCGCGATCTCGAACAGAACTACGCGACGATCGAAGAGTACGTCGCCCAGGCGCGGGCCCGCGGCGTCGACTTCCTGGTCTTCCCCGAGGCGGCGATCGGCGGATACCTGTCGTCGCTGGGCAACCACGGCGACACCCGGAAGAACAGTGCACGGTCGCTGCCACCGGCGATCTCCCTCGACGGACCCGAGATCGCGCGGGTGCAGTCCATCGTCGGAGACCTGGTGGTGGCGATCGGGTTCTGCGAACTCGGCGAGGACGGCGAGACCCGCTACAACGCGGCCGCAGTCCTCGACGGCCACCGGATCTACGGCAGCTATCGGAAGGTCCACCAGCCGCTCGGCGAGAACATGTCGTACTCGTCCGGCGACGGGTACGGGGTCTTCGACACTCCGATCGGGCGCGTGGGTCTCCAAATCTGTTATGACAAGGCCTTTCCCGAGGCCGCCCGCATCATGGCGCTCAAGGGTGCCGAGATCATCGCCAGCTTGTCGGCGTGGCCGGCGGCACGCACCGCGACCGCCGAGAACCTTCAAGAGGACCGGTGGACCTACCGGTTCAACCTCTTCGACGCCGCTCGCGCCCTGGAGAACCAAGTGTTCTGGGTGGCGTCGAACCAGAGCGGGACCTTCGGATCGTTGCGGTATGTGGGCAACGCCAAGATCGTCGACCCGGGCGGCAACATTCTCGACACCACCCTCCTCGGCAGCGGGCTCGCCGTCGCCGAGGTGGACATCTGCGAGAGCTTCACCGCGATGCGAGCCGGCATGTTCCATCTCCGGGACCGCCGACCCGACAAGTACGGCCTCCTCACCGAACCGGAGACCGCCGACGACCTCGCCTGGCGGGACCTCGCTCATGCCTGAGATGACCGTCCAGGTGCGCTGGCCCGACGGGCTGTTCCGCCAGTACTACTCCCCCAGCCTCGTCCTGCACGACCACCTCGCGCCGGGTTCGTACCGCGTCGACGACTTCCGGGCGCGGGCCACCACCGCGCTCGACGAAGCCAGCGCACGGGTGCGGGCCAAGTACGGGTTCGCGTGCACCTCGGCCGCCGCGTCCGCTGAGGAGATCACCAAGGATGCTGCGCGGCATCCGGATTCGGCGGAGGTCGAAGTGGTCTCGATGTACCCGCCGCTACCCGCGCACACCACCGACCTACGGGAGCGCTCATGAACACACACGTACCGGTCGTCGTCATCGGCGGCGGGCAGGCCGGCCTCTCGGTCAGCTGGTACCTCGGCCAGGCCGGAGTCGAGCATCTCGTCGTCGAAGCCGAGACCGCGGTCCACGCGTGGGCCGACAAGCGTTGGGACAACTTCACTCTCGTGACACCCAACTGGCATTGCCGGCTGCCCGGATATGCCTACGACGGCCCCGATCCGGACGGGTTCATGACCCGCGACGAGGTCGTGGCCTGGCTGGAGGTGTGGCTGCAGACCTTCGAGCCGCCGCTCGTCGAACACACGCGGGTGACCCGTCTGCAGCGGCTCGGTGTTGACCGGTTCGAGGTGACCCTCGACGGTCCGGACGGCGTCACCTCCGTGACGTGCGACCAGGCGGTGATCGCGACCGGTGGTTATCCGCTGCCGGTGATCCCGGCGTTCGCGTCGGCGCTCGATCCGGCCGTCCATCAGATCCACTCCGAGGAGTACTTCAACCCGGACCAGTTGCCCGAGGGTGCGGTGTTGGTCGTCGGAACCGGGCAGTCGGGCACGCAGATCGCCGAAGACCTGCACCTGGCCGGGCGGCAGGTGCATCTGGCGGTCGGCAACGCGCCGCGGGTCGCACGGTTCTATCGCGGACGCGACTGCATGACGTGGCTGTCGGACATGGGGCTCTACGACACTCCCACCCAGGAGTATCCGGGTGGCCGTGCCGCGCAGGAGAAGACCAACCACTACGTCACCGGCCGCGACGGTGGCCGCGACATCGACCTCCGACGCTTCGCTGTCGAGGGCATGCAGCTCTACGGCATGCTGACCGACGGCAAGGACTCGACGCTGCGGTTCGCGCCGACGCTCAGCGATGCACTGGACAAGGCCGACGCAACCTACAACTCCATCTGCTCCGACATCGACCGGCACATCGACTCGCTGGGGATCGAGGCGCCGGAACCCTCGCGGTACGAACCTGTGTGGGCTCCCGACGAAGACCCTGCCGAACTCGATCTCGCAGCAGCCGGGGTGACGTCGATCATCTGGGCCATCGGGTACCGACCCGACTACCGGTGGATCGAGGCCAGCGCCTTCGACGGTGGGGGTCGCCCGATGCAGACGCGCGGGATCACCGAGGTCCCCGGGCTCAGCTTCGTCGGGTTGCCGTGGATGCACACCTGGGGATCGGGACGGTTCCTCGGGATCGATCGGGACGCGAGGTACGTGGCGGAGCACATCGTCGGTGTTCTGGACCAGGGGCGCCCGCGATTGGCGGCGGCGCAGTAGATGGCCGGGCGAAACGGAGGAGTTGGGTCCGGACCTCGAGGTGAACGCTACAAGCGGGCCGTGCGCTCGAAAAACTCGTCCCCCTCAGCGTCCTCCGAGGGCAATCTGCCCTCCGGCGGTGCTCACGGGGACGAGTCTTTTGGCAGATTGCGTCGCGACGCACGCGAAGACGCAACTCGCACCTCACGGGGCAATGGAGCTCGCACCTCAGGGAGCAGCAAGAGCTTGTTACTCAGGGAACAGGGGAAGTACCTATGACGGTAACCACACGAGTTGACCTGGCACTGCTCGGGATTCGGGGCGAGCCGCCGGTGCAGCGGACCGGCGGTGCCGGGCCGAGCGACGACGGCCACCTGATGGTCGACGGCCTGCACGCTGCGATCCCGCGGAACCCGCAGAGTCCGTTCGTCTTCGACGGCGAACGTGTCCTGTACGACGGAGTGGATGTCGGCATCGAGGTCGAGGCCATCGGACGGCCCCGGTTCTACGACCTGCAGACCGCCGACGGGGTCAGCTACGAGAAGATCGCCCGTCTACACGGTCGTAACGTCTTGGCGACGACGGTGGTCCAGACGTGCATCCGCTACGACGAATCGGAGCGGTGCCGGTTCTGCTCGATCGAGGAGTCACTGCGGTCGGGGTCGACGATCGCGGTGAAGAAGCCGGATCAGCTGGCCGAGGTCGCCCGTGCCGCAGTGGAACTCGACGGCGTCACCCAGATGGTGATGACCACCGGCACCACGAACGGCCGTGATCGTGGGGCCCGCCACCTCGCGCGGTGCGTCCGCGCGATCAAGGCCGCGGTCCCCCACCTGCCGATCCAGGTGCAGTGCGAACCGCCCGCCGACCTTGCGGTCCTCACCGAGTTGCGGGAGGCGGGCGCCGACGCGATTGGCATCCACGTCGAATCCCTCGACGACGGCGTGCGGCGTCGGTGGATGCCGGGCAAGTCATCGGTTCCGATGGACGAGTATCGCGAGGCGTGGGCTGAGGCCGTCCGCGTCTTCGGCCGGAATCAAGTGTCGACGTACCTGCTCGTCGGGCTCGGCGAAGACACCGACGAGATGATCTCCGGCGCCAAGGAACTCGCCGACCTGGGCGTCTATCCGTTCATCGTGCCGTTCCGGCGTCATGCGGGAACGCTCGCCGTGGACGTCGACGATGCACCCGCACCGGATCGGGCCATCGTGGAGAAGATCAGCCGCGAGGTCGCGCGCCATCTCACGCTGATCGGGATGGCGGGAGCGGATCAGCGGGCCGGATGCGCAGCGTGCGGCGCGTGCAGCATCCTGCCGACGGTGGGTGGCTGAATGAGAACAACCGCCAAAGACGCAGTGGCCGGGGAACTCTCGATCCTTGCCGGTCGACGCCGCGTCGCCCCACGCCCGGACTTCCTGATCACCGTCGCCGACACCGCCGTCGAGCATGCCACCTACCGTGCGATGCGGCACCACGAGTTCGTCGATCGACAGGGACTTTTCGCGCATACCGACCTCGACGCCACGGACGACGATCTACGCACCGTGGTCCTCGTCGCGACGCTGCCGGACGGCACGATCGCCGGTGGCGTTCGTGTGGCCCCCGTGCGGTGGGACGGAACGTCGGACATGGAGGACATCGGCTGGTGGTTTGGCAGCCGGCTCGTGGTCGCCGACCCCGGGCACGCCGCCGGCATCGGTCCGGCACTCGTGCGCGCCGCGTGTGCGCACATCGAACAGCAGGGTGCACTGCGTTTCGACGCCACCGTGCAGGACCGCTACGCGCGGATGTTCCGCCGCCTCGGCTGGGACGACTGCGGGGCCGGTCCAGTGATCGCAGGTCAGGCGCACCGGGAGATGCGCTGGCCGATCCACCGCATCCAGCGGACCGTCGACGGCACCAAAGCCGTTCTCGCCGAGGCGCTTGCACCGTTCGCCGACCAGGACGGCGGACTCGGAGCGACCGGTTTCCGCGGTGACGACGGTGTCCCGCTGCCCGGGACCGACGTGATCGCGGCCTGCGATGCGATCATCCCGTCGATGATCGAACGCGATCCGGAATGGGCCGGATGGTGTTCGGTGCTGGTCAACATCAACGACCTGTCCGCGATGGGCGCACGACCGATCGGACTCCTCGACGCCGTCGGCGCACCCACGACATCGCATCTGACCCGCATCATCCGCGGTATCTCCGCAGCTGCACGCGCCTGGCAGACACCGGTTCTCGGCGGTCACACCCAGGTCGGGGTGCCATCGGCACTGTCGGTGACGGCGTTGGGCACCACCGGCAGTCCCCTGCGTGCAGGTGGCGGTGCGGTCGGCGACACCGTCACCCTGCACGCCGACCTCGGCGGGTCCTGGCGGCCGGGCTATCACGACCGGCAGTGGGACTCCACGAGTTCACGCAGCAGCGACGAATTATGTTCGATGGCAGGTCATCTCGCGAGGGTTGCGCCCGCGTCGGCGAAGGACGTGAGCATGGCCGGGGTCGCCGGAACGCTCGGCATGCTCGCCGAGGCGTCGGGCACCGGAGCCGAACTCGACGTGACCGCCGTGCAGCGCCCGACCGGTGCGTCGATGGGTGCGTGGCTGACCTGCTTCCCCGGGTACGCGATGCTCACCGCGGACCGGCCTGGGCGTCGTGCCGAGGTGCCGGCCCCGAGTACTCTCACCATCGCGGACTGTGGTCGTCTCACCGCGGAGCCCGGCGTGCGGCTGCGGTGGCCCGACGGCGCGGTGACCGTCGCGGTGGCCTCCACGGTCACCGGGCTGGGGGCCGCATGACCCGAGCTCGCGTGACACCTTCTCCGGACGGTCAGCCCGGTACTGTTCGACCATGAGCACGGTCACCCTCGGTGCTCTCGCCGCGCACTTCGGCCGCGACGTGGAGCGCGGCGTGTCCAAGGCCGTCGGCATCGTCGCAGCGGCCGCACGCGATGGCGTCGACCTGCTCGTCTTCCCGGATGCGACGCTCGGCGGCTATCTGGGCGACCTACGCAATCCCGATCCTGACGAGCTGCCACCGGCGCTAGATCCCGACGGCCCCGAACTGGCCGCACTGATCGCGGCCGCGGGCGACACGACGGTCTGCATCGGCTACACCGAGGCCGACGGCGACAGGCACTTCAACACCGCGGTCTGCGTCTCCGGGGACGGAATCCTCGGCACCCACCGCAAGGTCCATCAGCCCGCCGGTGAGTCCCTCGCCTACGCGGCCGGTGACGAGTTCCGCTCGTTCGACACCCCGGCCGGCCGGATCGGCATGCTCATCGACTACGACAAGACCTTCCCGGAGTCGGCCCGGACCCTTGCCCTCGACGGCGCGCGAATCATCGCCGCGCTGTCCGCATGGCCGGCGAGCGTGACCGACCGCGCCGCCCGACTCCCCGCCGACCGGCAATCACGGCTGTTCGACCTGTACGACTGCGCCCGCGCCGCCGAGAACCAGGTGTTCGTCGTGTCGTCGAACCAGACCGGCGTGATGGGCTCGCTGCGGTTCCTCGGGCAGGCCAAGATCGTCGGACCCGGCGGCGACATCCTCGCCACCACACGGTCGAAGGGTGGGCTGGCCAGCGTCACGGTCGACGTCGACGCGGAGATCGACCGCGCCCGCCGCGTGCTCAATCACCTCGCCGAGTTGCGCCCGGACTCCTACCGCAGTGCGAGCCACCAGTCCGGGACTGGCGCGGACCTATCATGACCGGTGTGGATTCCCCCTCCCCGCGAGTCGCCCTGCTGACCTATTCGACGAAACCGCGTGGCGGCGTGGTCCACACGTTGAACCTGGCCGAGGCGATGGCGCGACTCGGCGTCGACGTGTCGGTCTGGTCGCTGGCGCGCGGCGGTGACGAGGGTTTCTTCCGCGCGGTGGATCCGGCGGTGAAGTTGCGGCTGGTGCCGTTCGCCGATCGGGAGAACGAGACGATCACCGACCGCATCGTGCGATCCATCGACACCCTGCGCGGCGCCTTCGACGCGAGTGCCTACGACATCGTGCACGCCCAGGACTGCATCAGCGCCAACGCCGTTGGCACCTGTATCCGGACGATCCATCACCTCGACCAGTTCACGACGCCGATCCTCGTCGAATGCCACGAGAAGGCCGTCGTGAATCCGTATGCGCGGATCTGTGTCTCACGGGCGGTCGCCGACGAGGTGCGGCACGGGTGGGGGCTGGCGCCGGACGTGATCCCCAATGGGGTTGCGTACGAACGGTTTGCCGATGCGGCGTCGGATGTATCGGAAGCTGTTGAGGCGCGCGCCCGGTGGACCGGCAAGCTCGGCGAGTACGTGCTGGCCGTCGGCGGGATCGAGCCGCGCAAGGGCAGCATCGACCTGCTCGACGCGTATGCGATGCTGCGTGAACGGCATCCGGAGCTGTCGCTCGTCTTCGCCGGTGGGGAGACGCTGTTCGACTATCGGGACTACCGCGCTGACTTCGACCGCCGCCGGGCCGAACTGGACGTCGAACCGATCGTCCTCGGCAACGTGCCCGACGACGAGCTGCCGTCGCTGGTCGCCGCCAGTCGGGTGTTCGCGTTCCCGTCGGTCAAGGAAGGGTTCGGGCTGGCCGCGATGGAGGCACTGTCCGCGGGGCGGCCGGTCGTGACGCGTGAGCTGCCGATTCTCCGAGAGGTGTTCGGCGACACGGTCGCGTACGCATCGACCGTGCCCGAGCTCGCCGATGCGCTGGCGGACGCGCTCACGCCGGACCCGGCACGCGTCGACTCCGGCCGGTCGCTCGCCGCGTCGTTGACGTGGGAGGACGCGGCTCGTCGTCATCTCGAGTTCTATGCGCGCCATCCGATGCCCACGCGCACATGACCCATTCGCGAGCCGCCGAACGCGCCGGCATCCTCGCGGTGACCCTCACTGCGTTCCTGTGGGGCACGTCGGGCACCGCGGCGGCACTCGCTCCCGCACTCAGTGCGGTCACGATCGGTGCCATCGCGATGTCGGGCGGCGGGTTGCTGCAGGGTGCGATCAACGCGCGTGCGGTGCGTGCTGCCTGGCCGTCGTTGATGCAGCGATGGCCGACAGTGCTGGCGGGCGGCGTCTGCGTGGCGATCTACCCACTGTGCTTCTACGGGTCGATGCGCGTCGGCGGCGTTGCACTGGGAACCGTGGTGTCACTGGCGTCGGCGCCGTTGTTCTCGGCGGTCATCGAACGGGTCGCCGAGGGGCGGGCGTTGACGACGCGGTGGAGCGTCGCGTGTGCGCTGGGTATCGCCGGCAGTGTCGCACTGGCGTTGTCGCGCAGCGAGTCCTCGCACGGCGACAGCGTCTCGGGCAGCACCGCGTCGGCCTGGGGTGTCGTACTCGGGCTCGGCGCGGGTGCGACATATGCGGGCTTCTCGTGGGCGATGCGTCGCCTGATGAACGAGGGACTGGCCCGCGGGGCGTCGGCCGGTGGCGTCATGGGACTGGGCGGAGTTCTGCTGTTACCGGTGGTGGCGGTGTGCGTGCCGTCGGTGATCGAGCATCCGGAAAGCCTTGTCGTCCTCGCCTACCTGGTCATCGTGCCACAGTTCCTCGGATACGTCTTGTTCAGCCGCGGGCTACGACGGATCGACAGTTCGACCGCCACCACCATCACTCTCATCGAACCGGCCGTCGCGACCGTTCTGGCGGTCGTCGTGCTGTCCGAATCGATCACCGCGGTCGGCTGGATGGGCATCGGCGTGCTGGCGGTGGCGCTCGTCGTGTTGATGGCTCCCGCGCGGCGTCGGAGATCGGTTAGCGTCGAGCAGAGAAGTTCGCACAGCGGCACCCCTGCCGTGGACGAGGAGGACATGCATGAGGCAGTTCCGAGAGGCCGTCGAGGCACGTGACGCGCAGGCGATGCAGGACCTGCTCGCCGACGACGTCGTCTTCACCAGCCCGGTCGCATTCAAGCCGTACCCGGGTAAGGCGATCACCTCGGCCATTCTGCGGGGCGTGCTGCGCGTCTTCGAGGACTTCCGCTACGTCAGGGAGATCAACGACGCCGGGGGTCGGGATTCGGCGCTGGTGTTCGAGGCGACCGTCAACGGCAAGGCGGTCACCGGCTGCGACTTCATCCACATCAACGACGACGGCAAGATCGACGACTTCATGGTGATGGTCCGGCCGCTCTCGGGTGCGCAGGCCCTCGCCGAAGCGATGGGGGCGCAGTTCGACCAGATCGCAGCCGAAGCCGCAGCCGAGACCGCGAACGGGGCGAACGAATGAAACTCGGACTGCAACTGGGGTATTGGGCCGCGCAGCCGCCGGCCGGTCACGCCGACCTCGTGGACGCCGCGGAGAAGGCCGGTTTCGACTCGATCTTCACCGCCGAGGCGTGGGGTTCGGACGCCTACACCCCCCTGGCGTGGCTCGGGTCGTCGACGAACCGCGTGCGGCTGGGCACCTCGGTCCTGCAACTGTCGGCGCGCACGCCAACCGCCTGCGCCATGGCCGCGTTGACGCTCGACCACCTGTCCGGCGGACGCCACATCGTCGGACTCGGCGTGTCCGGGCCGCAGGTCGTCGAGGGGTGGTACGGACAGAAGTTCGCCAAACCGCTCGGCCGCACGCGCGAGTACATCGACATCATGCGCCAGGTGTGGGCGCGGGAGGCTCCGGTCACCAGCGCCGGACCGCACTATCCCCTGCCGTACAACGGCGAGGGCGCGTCTGGGCTGGGTAAGCCGCTCAAGCCGATCACTCATCCGCTGCGTGCCGACATCCCGGTCATGCTCGGCGCCGAGGGGCCCAAGAACGTCGCACTCGCAGCCGAGATCGCCGACGGTTGGCTGCCGCTGTTCTACACACCGCGCATGGCCGACACCTACAACGCCTGGCTCGACGAGGGATTCGCCAAGCCGGGCGCGCGACGCAGCCGCGAGGACTTCGAGATCATCGCGACCGCACAGATCGTCATCACCGACGATCGCGCCGCGACCTACGACGCCATCAAACCGTTCCTCGCCCTGTACATGGGCGGAATGGGCAGCGAGGACACCAACTTCCACGCCGAGGTGTACCGCCGCATGGGGTACTCCGACGTCGTCGACGAGGTGACCACACTGTTCCGTTCGAACCGCAAAGAGGAAGCGGCGCAGATCATTCCCGACGCCGTCGTCGAGGACTCGGCGATCGTCGGCGACGTCGATTACGTCCGCGAGCAGATCAAGGTGTGGGAAGCGTCCGGCGTCACCACGATGCTGGTCTCCCCGCGCACCATCGAGGAGATCGATCAGCTCGCCGGCCTCATCAGCTGATGCTGTCCCCCGCCCGGTTCACGATCATCGACGACGTCGTCGCGTTCCCGACGCCCGTCGCAGAGACGTTCGACTATCTCACCGACCCGAGCAATCGGCCTGCGTGGCAGTCGAGTCTGCGTCGCATCGACGACCTGCAGGTGGTCGGCGACCGGGCGGGTGACGTCGGCACAAGCTGGACCGACGTCACCGTCGTGCCCGGGGTGGCACCGCGTCTGGAGGTGATCGACTGCGAACCGCACCGGCTGTGGCGCGAGGTGGGCGGGTGGCGGAGCGTCGACGCGGTGCTGACGCTGGGCTTCGAGGAACGGACTGACGGTGGGACGGATGTCCACGCCGAGGCGACGCTGACGGTACCCGCCATCGGGGTGCCGGTGCTGGCGGTGAACCGGTGGCCGGCGGCGAAAGCGATCCGTGCCGACCTGGCTCGCGCGGCCCGGATTCTGGGCGGTGGCGGCGCTCGGTGAAGCATGCTTGCTCGGGTAGCGTGACCAGGGTGAACATGAAGAATGCGACGCTCGCGCTCGGCGCGGCCCTCGTCCTCACGGTGGCCGGCTGTAGCTCCGACACCGATTCCGATTCCGGCACAACCGAAGCCACCGGTACCGCCGCAGCCGGCAGCACCGACACCGGCTCGGCTCCGACCAGCTGCCCCACCGCGTCGGCCAAGGACGACGCCAAGCCGCAGTGGACCTTGAAGGGCGCCACCGGCGAGATGGAGATGGTTGCCGCCACCGAGACCGAGGCTCCGAAGATCACCGTCCAGTCGCCGTTCAGCGTAGACGCAACGGTCGTGGAAACCCTCGTCGAGGGTGACGGACCCGTCGTCGCCGAGACCGCATCGGTCACCGTCTGCTACGTCGGCGTCAACGGACGCAACGGCGAGGAGTTCGACAGCGCGTACCAAAGCGGCACTCCCGTCGACTTCCCGCTCAACGGCGTGATCCCCGGCTTCAGCAAGGCGATCGCCGGGCAGAAGGTCGGTTCCAAGGTAGGCGTCGCGATGACGTCGGCCGACGGTTACGCCCAGGGACAGCCGAGCGCCGGGATCGAGCCCGGCGACACGCTCATCTTCGAGATCGGAATTCTCGCGGCGTCATAGGGATCTAGAACGAAATACGAAGGGCTGGTGGCCGTTTGGTCACCAGCCCTTCGTGGCTCGTCGCTATCGCTCCTCGCACCTCAGGGAGCGAGTGGTGGCGTCGACCGCTCCTCGTTTCCGACTGCCGAACCTCAACTCGACCGGCAGACGTCGATCGAAGTCTGCAGGTCGGGTTGAAGTCGACCGGTTTGCGGAGCCTCGTGCTGGACGGAAGAACTCGCTCGTTACAGCGCGCGGTGCCGGATGTCGATCGGCAGACCGTCGGCCGGGGTGGGTCCGGTGCCGTAGGTGAGTTCGGGCTTGTAGCCGGCCGGGACGGTCCACTCGAAGCGCTGCAGCATCTGGTGCAGGATCGACTTCACCTCCATGCCACCGAAGTACAGGCCGATGCACTTGTGTGCGCCGCCGCCGAACGGGGCCCAGGCGAAGCGGTGGACCTTGTCCTCGCGACGCTCGGCCGAGAAGCGCTCGGGGTCGAAATGGGTGGGGTTCGGCCACCATTCCTTGCGCAGCATGGTCGCCCAGGGGTGGATGGCCAGCAGGGTGCCCTTCGGAATGTAGTGGCCGCAGATCTCGGTGTCCTCGATCGCCATCCGGAAGAGCATGCCGACGGGGGCGTTGAGGCGCAGGGTCTCCTTGAAGGCGAGTTCCATGCTGGGGAGCTTGTCGACGTCGTCGTAGTCGATCGTCGGCTTGTTGAGGGCCAGCGACTCCTCGCGCAGACGCTGCTGCCACTCCGGATGGCGACCCAGGAAGTAGGTCAGCATCGACAGCGCGATGGTGGACGTGTCGTGCGCGGCCATCATCACGAAGATCATGTGGTTGACGATGTCCTCGTCGGTGAAGGTCTCACCCTCGTCGCTCTCGCTGTTGCAGAGGACGGTGAACAGGTCGTCGGCGTCGCTGCCGCGGCGCAGCGGGATCTCGGAGCGGAAGTACTCCTGCAGGACCTCGCGGCCGCGGAGTCCCTGCGCCCAGGTCCAGTTGCCGACGTCCTTGCGGACCATGGCCTGACCGCCACGGACCGCGGCCTCGAAGGCCTTCTCGAGGCGATGTGCCTCGGCTTCGCTCACGTGCGCACCCATGAAGACCTCGGTGGCAAGGGAAAGCGTCAGGTCCTTGGTGTTGGAGTACATGTGGAAGCCCTTGCCCACCTGCCAGTTGGCGAGGGTCTTCTCGATGTGCGGGGTCATGATGTCCAGGTAGCCGTTCAGGCGCGGGCGACTGAAGGCCTGCTGCATGATGCGGCGGTGCTGCATGTGCTCGTCGAAGTCCATGAGCATGACGCCACGGCGGAAGAACGGACCGATCATCGGCTCCCAGCCGAGCTCGCTGGAGAACGCCTTGTTGCGGTTCATCCACACGGCCTCGATGGCGTCGGGGCCGACGAGGGTCACCATGTTCATGCCGAGGGCACCCGACCAGGACACCTGGCCGTACCGCTCGAAGCGGTCCATCGCCGACTGCAGCGGGTCCGCGAGGGCCTGAAGGGTGTTGCCCAGGTACGGGATACCGGGATCACCCATGACCGGCTTGAGGCCTGAGCCCGCAGGTGGCTCGGCCAGCGGGCGCTCTTTGCTCGGGTACATGCTGCTCAGCTTGCCGAGCGCGGTCTGCATCTGCTTCTTCCGACTAGCCATGTCCTTGCCACTCCCCGTTGATCCGTTGTGCCTTAGGTCACTATGCACCATTGGAACGGATTTTGACAGTTGTTTCAAGAGGCGAGTCTGTGTCAGCCGCTCAATTCCCTCGGCTATTCACGATTTCACCGACAGAGTTCGAGGCCAGGCGTGGTGCGAGCACGCCGAAGGAGACGATCACGACCAGTCCCCAGACCAGGTACGACGACCCGATGACGTGCTGCCACCAGGCCCACGACAGCTCGGCGTCGTAGCGCTGCGGGACGTGCTGATGCGGGGCGTAGGCGAAGATGATCAGCCCGGTGCCGACCATCCACCACCAGATTCTCGACGCCTCCAGGCGTGCGGCCAGTGCGATCAGCACCAGGAGCAGCGGCACGATCCAGACCCAGCTGTGGTCCCAGGCGACCGGTGAGCAGAACAGCCAGGCGAAGGCGATGGTCATCACGGCCGCGACCTCGAGCGTCTCGTCGCGACCATTCGCAGAGGCCTCCGACGCGGACAGCAGGCGCCATGCCGACCACGCGATGAGCAGTCCGACGACGAGAGCCGCGCCGAACCAGATGAGCTCCGACTCGAAGCCGAGTCGGGCCACCTCGCCCTTCACCGACTGGTTGTTGGCGAATTGCGGACTACCGATGCGTTCGGTGTCGAACAGGGTGGATGTCCAGTAGGTGACGGAGTCGTCGGCCGCCAGCAGATACCCGATGCCGGCATAGGCGACGGCCGACACCGCGCCGACGACGAGTGCTCGCCAGTCGCGTCGGAGGAAGAACAGCAGCAGGAAGACCGCCGGGGTGAGCTTGATCGAGATGGCCAGACCGACCAGCAGGCCGCGCCACCAACGCCCTCGCCCGAGCAGGGCGTCGACGACGACGAGGGTCATCAACACGATGTTGATCTGCCCGAAGTTCAGAGTGTCGCGGACCGGTTCGAGCCACAGGCCGATGGTGGTCGCGGCGGTCGCCAGCCACCAGAGATCCGACGACGAGCGGCCGGTCAGGTGGGCCACCACGATCCGGCAGACCACCAGCAGGCAGGCGATGGTCGCAGCAGTGAACAACGCTTGACCCAGTCCCAACGGGACGACGGTGAATACGGAGAACAAGGCCGCCGCCAGGGGTGGATAGGTGAACGGCAGATAGGAGCCGCCACCCAGCGTCGGAAGGGTGCCGTAGAGGTCACCGCCGTCGAGGAAGACGCGGCCGCCCATGCGATAGACGTCGAAATCGATGCGATAGGGCACCGGCGGATGGTTCGGGAGTACGAAGATCGCGATCGCCGCACTGACGAGGAAGACGACGAGCGTCAGCCTTCGCGCCCACGCCGAACGGAGATAGCGATCGATCACCGACCGGGGAATGTCCACAACTGTCACGAGCCCTCTCTTCCGAGCGGGATCGTATCGCGGTGGAGCTGAGAGTCAGCGGGGGCGGCGGTGACCCCGCTGAGGTGGTCGTGTGTGCAGGGCTCAGGCAGCGCCGGATTCTTCAGCGGTTTCCGACGGGGCTTCGTCGGGATAGCCGTCGAGCATGATCGTGGCGACCGCGCCCAACGCCTCCTCCCACGCCGAGGTCATCGCCGGCGTCCACGACTCACCGCCGATCTCACCCATGGCGGCGATCATGCATTCGGCGACCGCGCTGTACATCGGCCTGGTGACGCCGAGGCTCGCATGCCGCTTGCCGAGTGCGTGCAGATTGGTCGTCAGCCACGCCGCGTCCTCGAGGTGATCGAGGACCGACACCACTGCGGAGCGCAGCATCTCGGCCTGGACGCGGGTGTCCCGCTGGAACATCGGTTTCACACCGGGATAGCGCTCGAAGAGGATCTCGTAGAACCGGACGGTGAGACCGGAATCGGGTAGATCGACGAGGGTCAGGCTTTCTTCCAATAGTTGTTTGTCCATGCGAAGACTCTCCGGCCGCGGCGTTGCGTGCGGAATGTCGCGCCGCAAGGGCTGGGTAACGGTGATCTCACAACCGCCTTGGGTGCGTGTGAGATGAACGCCGGGCGGTCGCCTCGGTCGACCCGATAGTTCTGCGAGTCCACCTCGTCACCGAGCAGCCAGAAGAGAATGAGCCAAGAAGAAGGACAAACCCCCCCTCTTCGTCCGCATTGCGTAACGCCTGTGACTGTTGATCACCAGGACGACGATGCAGTTACCGAATGTGAAAGATATTGCAACTCCGCGTTTCTGACGTTCCGAACGGCTGTGGAGAAACCTGGTACCCGAACGTATGTTCGAGTACATTGGGGTCATGGCAAAGCTCGACTCCCTCCTCGACCAGCTCATCGCGATCACCCCTCCGGTTGACGACCCCTCTGGGAGAGCAACATTCGAAGAAATCGATTCATTGCGACAGATGCGCAACGTCGTCGACCACAAGATCGTCTGTCACACAGCGCAACTCGGCCAGAGTCAGTTGGCGGAAAGATCCGGTTCCACCACCAAGCGACTGCTGATCGAGATGGGATTCCCACCATCCGCAGCTTCCCGGCTCATGCGCATCCTCGCTGGCCTGTACGGCCTCGGCAAGGTGGTCGGACACGCTGCGGATGGGCGACTGTCGGTCGAGGTCGTCGATGCCGTCGTCAGCGGGGTCGCACTCATCGAGAAACGCTCGCCTGACGGCCTCTCCGACGGTGATCGGGCCGAATTCGAGTCCCAGCTCGTCAGCCAAGCCCTGTCGGGAGCGACGCCCGCCGAGGTCCAGACCTTCGCCCGGCGGATCGGCAACGACGTCGCCGAGTCAGTGGACACGGGCGTTCCCGCATCCGACGATCGCTCATTGAACACGCTCAATCACAGCGTGACGGATGACGCTCGGATCGACATCCGCGCCAATGTCACGCAGGTGATCGGTGAGAAGTTCGCAGCGATGATCGACGAGCGTGCGGCACCTCGCCCAGAGCCGGACGGCGCGGACGATCGACGATCGGCCGAACAACGCCGGGCCGACGCTTTCGAACTACTACTGGACCAGGCAGCTCTCGGCGCATCCGTCGACAGCGCGGGGTCGCCACATACCCAGATCGTGCTGACGATCCCGGCGGACGGTGAAGATCCCGCCGCGCTGCCGTGGACGGGTTCGGTCACGCACGCGACCGCGCGACAGTTGTCCTGCGACGGCTCGGTTTCCGAGATCGTCATCGACGCCGAGACCGTGCCGCTGCAGATGGGCCGTGAGCAGCGCCTGTTCCCGGCCCACCTGCGACGAGCGATCATCATCCGCGATGAGTTCTGCATCAAATGCGGTGCACCGCCGTCTCATACGCAGGTGCACCACGTCGAGCACTGGAGCGACGGCGGAAACACCGATCTCGACAATGGCTGCCTGCTGTGTCAGCGCTGCCATACCCAGGTTCATCACCACGGATGGGACGTCGTCATGGGATTCGATCGACACCCGTGGCTCGTCCCGCCCGTCGAGATCGACCCGCAGCGTCGGCCCTGCCCCGCCTACAACCGCCGCACCATGCGCCTCGACGACGCCGCATGACGCCAGCTTTCGCGTAGCACCTTCTCGCACCCGGCATACGAGCACAGAGCCGGGACCGCATTCGATCTTTGACAAGTACACAGTGTGAACACTGCGAGCCCACGGGCTCCGTCCTGCCCGGCAGTGGCGCTGGGCAGGACGGAACGCCGGGCAATCAGGCTCCGACGTACTCGGCCAGATGCTGTCCGGTCAGGGTGGATCGATCGGCGACGATGTCCGCCGGAGTCCCCTCGGAAACGATCTGACCGCCGTCGTGGCCGGCACCGGGGCCCAGATCGATGATCCAGTCCGCGTGCGCCATCACCGCCTGGTGATGCTCGATGACGATCACCGACTTACCCGAGTCGACGAGCCGGTCGAGCAGCCCGAGGAGCTGTTCGACGTCGGCGAGGTGCAAACCGGTTGTCGGCTCGTCGAGGATGTAGACGTCCCCCTTCTCCCCCATGTGCGTCGCCAGCTTCAGACGCTGGCGTTCGCCGCCGGACAGGGTCGTCAGCGGCTGACCGACCTTGATGTAGCCGAGTCCGACATCGACCATGCGACGCAGGATCTTGTGCGCTGCAAGTAGTTTGGCATCACCATCGGCGAAGAATTCCTCGGCCTGCGCCACCGACATCTCGAGGACCTCACTGATGTTGCGGCCGCCGAGGGTGTACTCGAGGACCTCGGCCTGGAAACGCTTGCCCTCGCACACCTCACACGGGGCCGCGACGCCGGCCATCATGGCGAGGTCGGAGTACACGACACCCGCGCCGTTGCAGTTCGGGCAGGCGCCCTCCGAATTGGCGCTGAACAGAGCCGGTTTGACGCCGTTGGCCTTGGCGAACGCCTTGCGGATCGGTTCGAGCAGTCCGGTGTAGGTGGCCGGGTTGGAGCGTCGCGAACCCTTGATCGCCGTCTGATCGATCGAGACCACGCCGTCGGCGCCGGCGACCGACGAGTTGATCAGCGAACTCTTGCCCGACCCCGCGACGCCGGTCAGCACGACCAGGACACCGAGCGGGATGTCGACGTCGACGTTCTGCAGGTTGTGCATGTTCGCGCCGCGGATCTCGAAAGCACCGCTGGGTGTGCGGACGTCGGGTTTGACCGACGCGCGGTCGTCGAGGTGACGGCCGGTCAGGGTGTCGGCGGCGCGGAGTTCTTCGACCGTGCCCTCGAAGACGATCTCGCCGCCGTCGGTGCCGGCTCGCGGACCGAGGTCGACGACGCGGTCGGCGATGGCGATGACCTCGGGCTTGTGCTCGACGACGAGCACCGTGTTGCCCTTGTCGCGTAGGGCCCGGAGGAGGTCGTTCATGCGCGCGATGTCATGAGGGTGCAATCCGATCGACGGCTCGTCGAAGACGTAGGTGACGTCGGTGAGTGACGATCCGAGGTGACGGATCAGCTTGGTGCGCTGGGCTTCACCGCCCGACAGCGTTCCCGCCGGGCGGTCGAGGGACAGATAGCCCAGGCCGATGTCCACGAATGCGTCGAGATGTTCGCGGAGCGACTTGATCAGGGGCGCCGCCGACGGTTCGTCGAGTTCGGCGACCCATTGCGCCAGATCGCTGATCTGCATCGAGCAGGCGTCGGCGATGGAGATGCCATTGATCTTCGACGACCGGGCCTCGGCGGTGAGTCGGGTGCCCTCACAGTCCGGGCAGGTCTGGAAGGTGATGGCGCGGTCGACGAAGGCGCGGATGTGCGGCTGCATCGCCTCGCGGTCCTTGCTCAGCATCGACTTCTGGATCTTGGGGATCAGACCCTCGAAGGTGACGTTGATGCCGTCGACCTTGATTCGCGTCGGTTCCTTGTAGAGCAGGTCGTTGAGCTGCTTCTTGGTGTACTTGGCGATCGGCTTGTCGGGGTCGAAGTAGCCGCAGCCGCGGTAGATCCGCCCGTACCAGCCGTCCATCGTGTAACCGGGGATCGTCAGGGCGCCCTCGTTGAGTGACTTCGACGAGTCGTAGAGCGCGGTCAGGTCGAAGTCGGAGACATCGCCGCGGCCCTCACAGCGCGGACACATGCCGCCGGTGACCGAGAAGCTGCGGCGCTCCTTGACCTTCTGGCCGCCCTTCTCAACGGTGACCGCACCCGCGCCGCTGATCGACGCGACGTTGAACGAGAACGCCTGCGGCGAACCGATGTGCGGTTTCCCCAAGCGGCTGAACAGGATTCGCAGCATCGCGTTCGCGTCGGTAGCGGTGCCGACCGTCGACCGCACGTTCGCGCCCATGCGTTCCTGGTCGACGATGATCGCCGTGGTGAGTCCTTCGAGGACGTCGACATCGGGCCGGGCCATCGACGGCATGAAGCCCTGCACGAAGGCGCTGTACGTCTCATTGATCAGACGCTGCGATTCGGCGGCGATCGTGCTGAAGACCAGAGAGCTCTTACCGGACCCCGACACACCCGTGAACACGGTCAACCGCCGTTTGAGCAGCTCGACGTCGACGTTCTTGAGGTTGTTCTCGCGGGCCCCGTGCACCCGGATGCGGTCGTGAGTGTCGGCGGGATGGGTGTCGTACTCGTCGACCGGGGCGGATCGGGGCGTCGACTTCGTGCGCGAGGCAGGGCTCATCGTGTCTCCATCGCGGCGGCGCGTCTCGGTGCGCAGCCATCGTCGTGATCGGGCAGGATTTCCGTTGGCGTACTGGTCTGACTCGATCCAACCAGGAGAGTCATCGGCGATTCGGCAACTCCCCCGGCGAGCGCTTCACGTGGCGGCAATCGACCGGCGCCGCACACCTTTCAGGCCGCCTGGTCGATACGGATCAGGTTGCCGGAAGGGTCCCGCACCGCGGCGTCGCGGACGCCGTAGGGCTGGTCCATCGGCTCCTGCACGATGTCGACGCCACTGGCCTGCAGCTTCTCGAACAGTCCGTCGAGGTCCTCGGTGGCGAGGGTGAGCGCGCCGTAGCTGCCCTTGGCGATCAACTCGAGGATGGTCTGCCTTTCGGCGTCCGTGATGCCCGGTTCGGCGGCCGGCGGGTACAGCACGATCGACGTGCCCGGCTGATTCGGCGGGCCGACCGTCAGCCAACGCATGCCCTCGTATCCGACGTCCTTGCGGACCTCGAAGCCGAGGATGTCGCGGTAGAAGCCGAGAGCTGCTTCGCCATCGGTGTGTGGGAGGAATGCGTACTGGATGCTGATGTTCATGGATGTCAGGCTAGGCATCCTCACCCCCGCTGCGCTTCTCGATTCCTGATCGGTCTGGTGATGTTCTTGGCCATGCATGCAGGGATTCCGTCGGTGGCATCGGCGGACTGCTCGCGATACACCTTCGGCGGTACCCCGACGAGCTCGGTGAACCGCGTGCTGAACGTCCCGAGGGACGAACAGCCGACCTCGAAACAGACCTCGGTGACGCTGAGATCGCCCCGGCGCAGCAGCGTCATCGCCCGCTCGATGCGGCGGGTCATCAGGTAGGAGTACGGCGACTCACCATAGGTCTGACGGAACTTGCGGCTCAGATGCCCGGCCGACATGTTGACGCCCCGCGCCAGCGCCTCGACGTCGAGCGGCTGCGCATACTCACGGTCGATCCGGTCACGGACCTGGCGGAGCAGGGTCAGGTCACGCAACCGCTGGTCGGAATCGGATCGGGGCACCCGTCGATCGTAGATCGTCAACCGGCGCGCGGGGCCCACTCAGCCGCGCAGAACTGCGGCGATGTCGACGCTGAGCTCTTGGAGCCGTTCGGCGGCGCGGAGGTGCGGGACCTCGGTGTCCGCACAATCGAGGACGACCTCGAGGTAGCACTTCAGCTTCGGTTCGGTGCCCGATGGCCGCACGACGACCCGGTCGTCGGCGGCCGTGCGGAGGACGAGTGCATCGGTGGGCGGAAGGTCGCCGGAACCCGTGGCGAGGTCGAGGACCTCGACGACCTGGGAGCCGGCGAGTGCGTCGATCGTCGTGGTGCGTAACCGGTCCATCATCTGTCCGATCTCGGCGACGTCGTCGACGCGAATCGTCAGCGGGGCAGTCGCGTGGAGGCCGTGGCGTCGGGCGAGGTCATCGAGGAGGTCGACGAGTGTGCGGCCGTCGGCGGCGAGTTCTTCGACGAGACCGATGACCCGGACCATTGCAGAGATCCCGTCCTTGTCGCGCACGGCCTCCGGGTCGGTGCAGTACCCGATGGCCTCCTCGTAGCCGAATCGCAGATCCGGTGTCCGGGCGATCCATTTGAAGCCGGTGAGGGTCGCCGCGAACCGAAGTCCGTGATGGCCGGCGATCTTCCCCAGCAGCCGGCTCGACACGATCGAGCAGGCGAGCGTGTTCCCGTTGCGACCGGCGTCGCGGGCGGCCTGTTCGCCCAGCAGCCAACCGATTTCGTCGCCGGTGAGCTGCCGCCAGCCACGGTCGGTGGGGGTGGCGACCGAGCAGCGGTCGGCGTCCGGATCGAGGGCGATCACCACATGTGCGTCGACGTGGCGGGCGAGATCGAGAGCACGGTCGAGGGCTCCGGGTTCTTCCGGGTTCGGGAAGGGGACGGTCGGGAAATCGGGGTCGGGAGAGAACTGGTCGCCGACGACGTGGACGTCGGTGACGCCTGCAGCGCTCAACACGGCGAGTGCCGTCGAACCGCCGACGCCGTGCATCGGGGTCAGGACGACGCGCACCGGGCTGGGGCCGGTGCCGGGCCGGAGTGCGGCGGCCCGGGCGATGTACGCCTCGAGAGTCGTACCGTCGAGGGCGACGACCGAGGCGGCGTCGCGGGTGATCTCGTCAGCCGGCGGCGCGGAGTCGATGAAGGCGGCGATCTGCTCGTCGGCGGGCGGGACGATCTGGACGCCACGACCGGCAGAGTCGGTGGCGCGGCCACCGAGGTACACCTTGTAGCCATTGTCGGCAGGCGGATTGTGCGACGCGGTGATCATCACCCCGGCGTCGCAGTCGAGCGCGCGGGTGGCGTACGCGGTCACCGGGGTCGGTAGCCGACGAGGGAGCGTCATCACGGTGACGCCCTGTGCGGCAAGGACTTCGGCGGCGGCGTCGAGGAAAGCATCGGAACCGTACCGGGCATCGCAACCGATGACGGCGCGCGCATCGGGCCCGACGGTCTCGATGAGGTGGCGGCCGAGGCCGTACGTGGCGCGGGTGACCACCGCGACGTTCATACGGGTCTCCCCCGCCCCGACCTCGCCTCGCAGCCCTGCGGTACCGAAGGTCAGCGGGCCGCGGAATCGGGAGTCGAGATCGGCGCCGGCCGCGGCGTCTCCGGATTCGGCTGCCTCGATGAGGCCGGCGAGTTCGGCGCGGGTCGCCGGATCCGGGTCGTGGTCTCGCCAGGTACGCGCGGTCTCGATCACCCGCGCGACGCTATCAGTCAGCGGATTCGGCGGTGACATTCGACGCGGTCGCCGAGAGCGACCTTCGCTCCCCGGAGGATCTGAGTGTCCATCCCCACGAGCGTGATCTTCTCGGTCGGCACCGGCCGGGTTCGGGGATGGCCACCGATCGTCGCCCGCGGCCCCACCCGGACCCGTTCGTCGAGGATCGACCACGACACGGACGCCCCGGTGCCGATCACGGAGTCCGCGAAGACAACCGAGTCGACGACGGTGGCCCCCTTCTCCACCACCACGCCCGGTCCGAGGACGCTGCGTCGCACGGTTCCGCACACGTGGGCGCCGCTGCTGACGAGGCTGTCCTCGACGACCGCCCCGGTTTCTATCCGGGCCGCGGCGCGCTGCGGCTGGTTCGTCAGGACCGGTCGCTCGGCGCGGAAGACGTCGATCCTGCCGTCGATCAGATCCCGATGTGCCTGCAGGTAGGTCTCCGGCCGGCCGGCGTCGATCCAGTACCCCGACATCGCGTGCGCAACCGTCTTTCCGCGGTCGACGAACCACGGCACGAGGTGTTCGCCGAAGTCGCCGAGCCCGGTGTCGTCCTCGGCCGAACCCACCGTCGTCTCGCGCACCAGGCCTTCGAGTCCTTCGATGAGCACCTGCGGGTCGTAGATGAAGATCTCGGTGGCGATCGTGCGGGTCGTCGCACGGTCGGGCTTGTAGCGGAACTCGCGGACGGTGCCGTCGCGGCGGGAGGTGACCGTGGCGTGCTGGGACGCCTCCTCCAGCGAACAGGTCGTGGTGACGATGGTGCATTCGGCGCCGCGGCTGCGGTGGGTGTCGAGGGCGTCGCGGAAGTCGAAATCGTAGACGTGGTCGGCGCTCATGACGATCACCTCGGCCGGTCCGTGTTCGGCAATGCGGTCGCGGATCCGGTAGAGAAGGTCGGCGTTGCCGGTGGCGAAGCCGTCCTCGGTCTCCGGGGCGTCGGTCTGCTCGGGAATGACGATCCGCAGTCCGCCGCTCGTGCGGTCGAGGTCCCAGGGGCGCCCGCCGGCGACCAGTTGGGTCAGCGTCTCCGCCTCGTACTGGACGCACAGCCAGACGTCGTCGACGTGACTGTGGTGCAGGTTCGACAGCGGGAAGTCGATGAGTTGATAGTTCCCCGCGAACGGCAGGGCCGGTTTGGCCCGTCGATCGGTCAACACCTCCATCCGGGAACCACGCCCACCGGCCTGCACGATCGCGAGAACATCAGAGTGCCGCATCAGCCCAGTGTGCCCGAGACCTCGATCTGTACCGGGATGATCGGATGGGCGAGGAGAAGGGAG
Source organism: Gordonia alkanivorans NBRC 16433 (assembly GCF_000225505.1). GTDB lineage: Bacteria > Actinomycetota > Actinomycetes > Mycobacteriales > Mycobacteriaceae > Gordonia > Gordonia alkanivorans. The sequence continues at coordinate 49,248 of NZ_BACI01000099.1, forward strand.
AACCCGGTGGAACGGACCGATTGCCTGGTGGTGGGCGGCGGCATCGTGGGTCTGGCCGTGGCTCATGCGCTGGCTTCGACCGGGCGCGAGGTGATCGTCGTCGAGGCGGCCGACTCGGTCGGTACGCAGACGACCTCGCGGAGTTCGGAGGTCATCCACGCAGGGATCTACTATCCCGAGGGCAGTCTGAAGGCGCGGTTGTGCGTGCGGGGTCGTGAACTCCTCACCCGGTACTGCGACGAGCACGGCGTCTCCTGGCGTCGCCCGGGCAAGCTGATCGTGGCCACCGACGACGCCCAGACCGACCGGCTCGACGTACTGCTCCGGCACGGACTGACGAACGGTGTCGCCGATCTGCGACGGATCGACGGTGCCGAACTGCACGAACTGGAACCAGATGTGCACGGTGTGGCCGCGCTGCTGTCGCCGTCGACCGGGATCGTCGACGTCGACGGCATGGTCCGGGCTCTGCGACGGGACCTCGAGTCCGCAGGCGGCGCAGTGGCGTTGCGTAGCAGGGTGATCGGCGGGCGCGTCGACAGCGGCGGAGTCACCGTCGACACTGCGGAGGCCGGCTCGGCGTCGGCGAAGATGCTCGTGAACTGCGCCGGGCTGGGTGCGTGGGACGTTGCCCGCTCCCTGGACGGGTTCGACGGTCCGATCCCGCCGCGACACCTGGCGAAGGGCAATTATTTCGGATTGTCCGGTGCACGAGCACCATTCGAGCACCTGGTCTATCCCGTGCCGGTCGACGGCGGACTGGGCGTGCACTTCATCATGGACCTCGCCGGTGCGGCGCGCTTCGGCCCGGACGTGGAGTGGGTTGACGGCGAGCAGCTCGACTACTCGGTCGACGAGACACGCCTGGCCGGGTTCGAGGAGTCGATCCGCCGCTACTGGCCCGGATTGCCCTCGGGCACACTGACTCCCGCATACGCAGGAATCCGACCCAAGACCAGCGGCCCCGGCGAGGCGACCGCGGACTTCACCATCCACGGGCCGGCCACACACGGGCACGCCGGGCTGGTCACCCTGTTCGGCATCGAGTCGCCAGGCATCACCTCGTGCCTGGCGATCGGCGAGTACGTCGTCGGGGTCCTCGGTCTCTGAGCCGAACCGCTCATCATCTCTGTACCGGCTCACGATTTCCGCGTGAGCGGGAACGGAGATCGTGAGCGACCCGTGAGCGGAGCTACTTGGCGGCGTATTGGTAAGCGGCGCTCTGCTTCTCGCGCTTCTTCATGGCCTGGATCGCGTCGTGGTGGCGACGGGCGTGGTAGGCCAGCGGGAAGTAGGTCGCACGCTCGGGCAGGGTGCGGTAGGCGAACCGCAGGCGACGGTGGATCTTCTCGAGGTGGCGCTGCTCCTCGTTGGTCCACGTCAGCCCGAGGATCTCGCGCACGCGCGGATCCATGACGCCGACGGTCGTGAGGTAGTTGAAATCCTGGAACGGGACCGACGCGGTGGCGGCTACCTTCTTGACGGCCGGGCGCAGCGCCTTGGGAACGGTCTTCGGCACCGGCGGGGCGGCACGCATCTGCTCGATGAGTTCGATCGCCACCGGGTGACGGACCAGCTTGTTCTCGACGAAGTCGTCGAAGTACTCCTCGAACTCCTCGAGGGTCTCCGGGTAGCCCTTCATCGGGACCTGGACGATCTTCGCGATGCGACGGTTGTCGCGGAGTAGTTCCGTGCGCTCCTCGAGTGTGAACTCACGGCCGAGGACGAGCGGCGCGGCCGTGGTCATCGTCGGGAATGCGGTCGCGATGACCCACGCGTAGGCCTCCGGGTTGAGCGCACTGATGTGCTTGCCCTCGGCGTTGCGCATCTGCAGCGGCTGGTGCAGCTTCCGCAGGCGGTGCCCCTCGGCGATGGCTTCCTGACCGCCGTAGGTCCAGCGCAGCACCGAGTCGGCGGACCGGATCGCCCGCCCGACCGGGTCCGTGCGGAACACCGAGTACTTGTCGACGACATCGCCGATCACCGGATGCATCACCTGCATCACGAACGCGGCACCGTTGATCGGCAGGAACGTGTAGAGCCCGGTGAGCTGCGCGGTCAGCGAATCCGGCGGGATCAGCTCGATCTCGTCGTCACGGTGGTTGATCAGGCGATCGGTGTCCTCGAGTGCGGCGGTCGTCGGTTCGTCGTGTACCGCGGTCATGGTGCCCCCAACGTCGTTTTCGACAGCGTGTCTTTCGACAACATTCGTAGTCAGATTAGCGCAGGGGGCGCCGAAAACCCAGGTTTCGGCACTCAAGCAGGACCGATGATGACCGTGCGGGTGCCGAGGGCGCGTTCTCGGACGGTGAAGATGCGGGTGCCTTTCTTGCGGCCCGTACGGATCTCACTGAGTGCCAAACCCGCAGACGACAGACGCGCGTGGGTCACCTCGACGTCGGTGGACCGCCAGGCGACACCCCACAGCGAGGTCGCAGCGGGGGTCGGCGGCTCGTTCGAGGTCGCGGCGGTGACGACCTCGACGATGAGGTCAGCGGCGCGGAAGAACAGCTGCCGGGCGTTGTCGCCGATCGGCTGGTCGAGCCGGAAGTCCAGGCCGAACACGCCGCCGAACAGCGCGACCGCCCGATCGCGGTTGTCGCAGGTGAAGACGAGGTGGTCCATCCCCGTCACGTCCCCGGCATGTGTCGACTCCCCCACGGCCTCACGGGCGGCGACACCGAGCGGGGCCGTCTCGCCGAACACCCCGAGCGTCGACTCGACCACGGGGAAGCCGCGTCGGACCAGCAGCCGGTGCATCGCCGGGAGGTCGTCGGCCGTGAAATACACCCGGTGATCGGCTTCGGCATCAGCATCCCCGGCGGGTGCCTGACGCAACCGGAGCTCGGTGTTCCCGAGAACCACTGCCGGCGAATCGGCATCGGGCGTACCGGAGAGACCGAGAAGGCTCGCGTGAGTATGGGCGGCGAGTGCGGGGTCGGCGCAGGCGAGTTCGACGATCGCAGTCGGGAACGGGTTCGGCGGGATCACCGCTTCTTCTTACCCTTCCGCCTACGGGGTGCCGGCGGGGTGGGTCGGTACGTCAGCCGCGCCGAGCTGGTGATGTGCCAGGCACCGCACATGCACTCGTAGTAGCGGAGTGACAGGGTGCCCAGCGCTCGCCGCTTGATGCGGTCGATGCCGTCGAGCGCATCGGCCGGCGACGAGAAGGGAAGCTTGTCCGGTGTCGGACACTCGGCTGTCTCAATCCGACGCTCCGCTCGCGCCGCGGGGCGCCGGTGCATCAGCTCGTGGAAAGCCATCCGCGCCTCGATCTCGCGGTAGAACGATTCGAGATCGTCGTCGGAGAAGGGCACGGATCGATTATCCCCTCACCGCGGATCGTCGGCAGAACCGCGCCCGGCGCGTGACTAGCGGGCCATCCACAGACGACGGCGGATGACCTCACGCATACGGCGTAGCTCGGCGGCGCTCAGGGCCTCCGGCGGATCGGCGTCGACGATCCGGTTGAGCTCGGTGAAGAAATCTCGATCAGACAGCCCGAATTCCTCGATGATCTGCTTCGACGACCCACCGCCCAGCGGGTACCAGTACTTCTCGAACTGGATCATCTGCTGCTGCCTGTCGTTCATTCCACCTCCAACTGCGTGCTGTTTGCGAAGTAGTGCCGGGGCACCTCGCCCCGGTCGCGCAATCCCGGGGATCGTGCGTGACGCACGTCACCGACGGAGTCCTTTGTACACCTGTCGACCGACAGTCGGGAGTAAGTGACCCAGGGTGATTCGAATGTGTCTCAGAACGTTCACCGGAAGGTCATGAATTCCCGTCGAACGCTTCCGATCGGGGCATCAGGCGTTCACCGAAGACGGGGTTTTCGGGCGTCGTGAGTCGCGTCGATTCGCCCGGATGCTGCTCGCGAGCGAGGCACCGATGAACGCCACTCCGACGAGGCCGGTGACGATCTCGTCGATATGGAATTCCACGCCCAGAAGGAGGATGACGGCGAGCGCGCCGATCGCCCAGTGCGCTCCGTGCTCGAGATACCGGTACTCCCCCAGCGTGCCTGTACGCACGAGGTAGATCGTGATGGACCGGACGAACATCGCGCCGATGAAACCGAGGCCGAGCGCGATGATGATCGGGTCAGAGGTGATCGCGAACGCGCCGATCACGCCGTCGAAGGAGAAGGACGCGTCGAGCACCTCGAGGTAGAGGAAGAGGAAGAACGCGGCCTTGCCGGTCGCCCTGGTCGCTCGGGTCGGACCCGGCTCGTCGTGTTCCGGACCGTCGGACATGAACAGCGAACTGAGTCCGTCGACGGTGATGTAGGTGACCATGCCGAGGATCCCGGCGATCAGGACGGTGGCCCTGATGTCATCGGACGCGAGGAACTCCGCGCAGAGCACGAGGCCGGTCGACGCGAGCACGACCGGTAGCTGGTCGAGCTTGCCGATCTTGGCCAGTGGGCGCTCGAGCCACGTCAGCCAGGTGCGCTCCCGCTCGGTCAGCACGAAGTTCAGGAACAGCAGCAACAGGAACATGCCACCGAACGCGGCGATCTGAGGATGCGCCTCGGTGAGGATCGTCTCGTAGCTGGGTTGGCCGTCGGCGAAGTGGGTCTGCCCCTCCGGCGGTGGGTTGGTGGCCAGCCGCAGCGCCTCGGCCGGATTCAGGCCGCCGGTGATCCAGACGATCAACAGCGGGAACAGCAGACGCATCCCGAAGACCGCGATGAGCACGCCCACGGTCAGGAACATGCGCTGCCAGAACTCCGACATCCGCTCGAGGATGGTCGCGTTGATGACGGCATTGTCGAAGGACAGCGACACCTCGAGCACGCCGAGGATGGCGCACAGCGCTAGCCCGGTCCAGCCGAGGTAGAGATAGGCGACGATCAGCGCCGCCACCGAGACGACGCCGGACAGGCCGAAGATGCGGGCGATCACCGCAGCTTCTCGGCTTCCTTCGCGAGTTCGAGCAGGGTGTCGGTCAGCTCGGTCAGGACATCGTGGTCGGCGCGTTCGGCGACCGCGGTGCCGAGGTCCTCCGCGGCGCAGCGGAGGGCGAACATCCGGTCCCCGAAGTCCGCGGCCTCGGCCGCGGACAGGATCACGGCGTCGGCGGGAATGGATGTGCCCTCGAGGAGCGTTCTCTGCTCATAGGCGCGCTGCCTGCACGAACGCTTGCAGTACTTGCGGCGCCGGCCGAGTTCCGAGTCGACCATCATCGAGCCGCACCAGGCACAGTTGTACGGGCGGCGCCGACGATGGGAGACCTGTTCCACATCGGAGACGGTACCCCGGTCGGACGCCCGGAGACCGGCACGGCACGACCGGCGGCCGCCGCCGGTCAACACGGGTGGTCGGCGGTGGCAAACCACCGGGAAGAATGCGCGTAGAATGTTCCTGTTGACGACTCAGTTGGCTGCGTTCGATGGTGAACGCCGCGTGAACACAGCTGATAGATCCGGCAAACTGAGAATCTGACGAAGCTTTGAGAGGAACCCTTCATGGCAGATCGAGTACTTCGGGGTAGCCGCCTCGGCGCGGTGAGCTACGAGACCGATCGCGACCACGACCTCGCGCCACGTCGCATCGTCCAGTACCGCACCGACAACGGTGAGATCTTCGACGTGCCTTTCGCCGACGACGCCGAGGTGCCGTCGAAGTGGCCGTGCAAGAACGGTATGGAAGGCACGATCCTCGAGGGCGCAGAGCCCGAGGAGAAGAAGACGAAGCCGCCGCGCACCCACTGGGACATGCTGCTCGAGCGTCGCAGCGAGGAAGAGCTCGAGGTGCTCCTCAACGAGCGCCTCGACCTCCTGAAACAACGTCGCAAGGGCATCTCGCACTGAGCCCGACCGCTTGACATACAGACCGGCCCGGCAGGAACACCTGCCGGGCCGGTCTGTATGTGTATGCCGAGCTAAGAGTTCTTGACGATGCCCAGACGCTCGAGGCGGCTCTGGATGCCCCAGCGCGCGACCATCGTGAAGGCCTCCGACATGACGCCACCACTCATCTTGGACACGCCCAGCTCACGTTCGGTGAACGTGATCGGCACCTCGCGGACATCGAACCCGGCCCGCACGGTACGCCAGGCCAGATCGATCTGGAAGCAGTAACCGGCCGACTCGACCGTGTCGAGCTGGATCTTCTCCAGCACGCTGCGCCGGTAGGCGCGGAAGCCGGCGGTGATGTCGTGCACCTTGGCGCCGAGAGCTACGCGGGCGTAGGTGTTGGCGCCGCGCGAGAGGAACTCACGGTGCTTCGGCCAGTTCACCAGTTTGCCGCCGGGAACGTACCGGGACCCGATCACGAGGTCGGCGCCGTCGTTGATGGCGTCGAACAGGCGGTGCAGTTGCTCGGGTGCGTGACTGCCGTCGGCGTCCATCTCGACGATGACCGGGTAGTCGCGGCTCAGACCCCACGCGAAACCGGCAAGGTATGCCTTGCCGAGTCCGTCCTTCTCCTGGCGGTGCATCACGTGGATGCGACCCGACTGCTTGCCCTTCTCGGCGTGTGCCGCGGCGTCCTTGCGGGCCAGCTCCTCGGCGACCTCGCCGGTGCCGTCCGGACTGGAGTCGTCGACCACCAGCAGATGCACGCCGGGCAGGGCGGCCTGGAGGCGTTCGACGATCACCGGCAGGTTGTCGCGCTCGTTGAACGTCGGCACGACGACCAGTGCGCCCGCTCCGTCGGCGCCGACCACCGGCTGCGGCGCGTCGCCTGACTGCCGCTGTCCTGCCGAGGCGTCAATCCCCGATGCCATCGAGCTCCTTAAATGTCACCGGACGCCCGTGCGGCGTCCCTGCGTGGCTTGAGTGTGAACCTAGTACGCGAGGCCAGCGCAAACAAAAGACCACCCACCGCCACGACGATCGCGAGGGCCTCGGGCCACATCCCGAGGCGGGTCGCGAGGGTCGTTCCGTTGTGCAGCGGGAGGGTGCTGGTCAGCACGTCCGAGGAGAAGACGCCGGATTGTTCGGTGATCGAGCCGTCGGCGTCGATGATCGCGCTCACACCGCTGGTCGCGGCGACGACCACGGCACGTCCGTGTTCGACGGCGCGCACCTGCGACATCGCCAGCTGCTGGTATGTCATCTCGGTGCGGCCGAAGGTCGCGTTGTTGGTGGGGACGAAGAGCATCTGCGCCCCGTCGCGGATCGACTGGCGCGCCGCACGGTCGAAGGCGACCTCCCAGCAGGTCGCGACACCCACCGTGACCTCACCCGAGCGGCCGGGCACGTCCACGACGGTGGGACCGGTGCCCGGCTTGAAGTTGCCGGCCATGTCCGCATACGACGAGAAGAGACGGAAGAACGGGCGCCAGGGCAGGTATTCGCCGAACGGCTGCACGATGTGTTTGTCGTAGCGGTCGACCGGTCCCTTCGCGCCGTCCCAGACGAGCACCGAGTTCGTGGGGCGGCCGTCGGAGTTGCGGATCAGGGTGCCGACGAGGATCGGGGCGCCGACCGCCTCGGAGGCGGCGGTGATCTCCGCGGCGGCGTCGGCGTTGTCCAGCGGCGAGATGTCCGAGGCGTTCTCCGGCCAGAGCACGAAATCGGGCGGGGCGGCGAGGCCGGCATCGATCGCCTGGGCGTAGCCGATGGTGGTGCGCACATGGTTGTCGAGCACGGCACGACGCTGTGCGTTGAAGTCCAGGCCGAGTCGGGGCACGTTGCCCTGGACCGCCCCGATGTGCACCGACTCCGACGAGATGGTGCGGTCGATGGTGGCCGGTGTGAGGGCGATCGCCGCCACGGGTGCGAGCAGCGCGATGGCGACGGCGAGGGTCGCGACCCGCACGAAACCCGAGGGCTGGTCACCGGTGAGCGCCGCCGCCGATCGGGCGGATCGGCGATAGGCGGAGACCAGGATGACCAGCATCCAGGCGACCGACGCGCCGAACAGCGCCACGCCGGCGGACAGCCCGGGGGCGCCCAGCACGGAGGCCAGTGGTAGCAGTGGGCCGTCGACTTGACTGAAAGCGGCTCTCCCCCACGGGAACCCGCCGAACGGGAACGCCGATCGCAGGGCTTCGACGAGCACCCAGGAGACCATGAACCAGACCGGCGGGACCGGGAGTCGCATGGTCAGGGTGGCGATCGCGCCGAACAGGGCGAGGTACCCGGACAGCAGCACCGACAATGCGAGCCACGGCAGCGGCCCGACGTAGACGCCGATCCACGGCAGCAGCGGGATGAAGAAGGCGAGCCCGAAGACGAAGCCGACCCATGCACCCGTGCGCACCCGCGGGCGCCGCACGTACAGCGCGGTGAACAGCACACCCAGCCCGAATACCGCGAGGAACCACCAGTTGCGGGGCGGGAAGGCGGCCCACATCGCCAGACCGGCGACGATCGCGGCCAGGGTACGGAGACTCCAGTCCCAGGTCAGGGTGAAGCGACGTGCACGCGCCTCGGTCTCCTCGGCGGACATCATCGTGTCGGTGGTGTTCACCCGGCGTCCCGGTCGTAGAGGACCTGTCCGCGGTGCACGGTCCGGACGCACCGCGGCAGGTCGGCTCCCGGGGAGACGTCCGGCAGGGCGGGCACGCGCGAACGCGGGTCGGTGGACCAGCGTTGCACCTTCTCGTGGGAGCCGGCCACGACGAGGTCGTCGACCTCCCAGACGGCGTAGCTCGCTGGCGCCCCGGGTGTCAGGGTGCCGGTGAGACCGTCGTTGATGCCGCCGGCGCGCCAGCCGCCGCGGGTTGCCGCTGCGAAGGCGCCGCGTGCGGAGATCGCGTTGGTCGGCTGATGATGGTGCACGGCGGCCCGGATCGTCGACCAGGGATCGATCGGCGTGACCGGAGCGTCAGACGAGAACGAGAGTGCCACACCGGTTTTCGCGAGCATCGCGAAGTCGTTGAGCGTTGCGGCGCGGGCCTTGCCGAGTCGGGCGTCGTAGAGGTCGCCTTCGCCGCCCCATTCGGCGTCGAAGTGCGGTTGCATGCTGGCGATGACGCCGCAGCGCGCCAGGACCTCCGCGTCGCGGGCGGTGACCATCTCGGCGTGCTCGAGCCGGTGTGCGCAGCGGGCGATCGCCGGGGTGCCCAGCTCGTCGGCGAGTTCGGTGAGCGCGGCGACGACGGCACCGGTGGCGGCATCACCGATGACGTGGAAACCGGACTGGATACCGGCCAGTGTGCAGCCGCGGAGATGATCGCGGATCGTCTCCATGTCGAGGTAGCTGATGCCGCGGGTGTCCGGGGCGTCGGTGTACGGCTCGTTGAGCCACGCGGTGTGCGACCCGATCGCGCCGTCGATGAAGAGGTCGCCGCCGAGGGCGTGGGCGCGGGTGATGGTCATCAGCTCGGCCGCGTGGTCGGCGTCGGTGACGGTCTGTCCCCAGTAGCGGCGGATCTCGACGGGGTGGTCGAGGTCGGCGATGGCCAGGAAGTCGTCCATACCGCTGATGTCGGGGCCGCCGTTCTCGTGGACGGCGACGACACCGTGCGCGGCGGCCACGTCGAGCGCACGACGCTGCGCCCGTTCACGATGTGCGGCGGTGACGAGGAGGCGGGCCGCACCGCGGACGAGATGATGCGCCTCGGCGACAAGCGGCTCCTCCGGGTGGTAGCCGACGGCGCCCGCGAGTTCCGGGACGAGACGACGGAGTGCCGTCGAGGCGACCGCGGAGTGTTCGTCGACGCGGGCCAGGTACACCGGGCGGCCACCGACCACGGCGTCGAGTTCGCTGGTCGTCGGGAACCGGCCGTCCTCGGGTTCGGGGCCCTCCCAGGTCGAGTCGTCCCAGCCGAGACCCCAGAGCAGGTCGCCCTCGTCGTGGCCGGCGGCGGCGTCGTCGGCCACCGCCTTCCCGACGAGACGCAGGCAGTGCGTCCGGCTCGTCGCCTCGTTGAGGGTGAGACCGTCGAGCGAGAGACCGGTCGACGTGAGGTGCACGTGCGAGTCGACGAAACCCGGGCTGACGAAGAGCCCGTTCAGGTCGACGATCTCCGCATCCGGGTGGAGAGCCCGGCCGATGTCATCGGTACCGACCCACACCACCACCCCATCGGTGATGGCCATCGCGGTCGCGTCGGGGGCGGCCGCCGAGTACACGGCACCGCCGAGAAGCAGTTGGGTTGCCACGATCGTTCAGTCTGCCTTGCCGTGAGTGAATGTGGCCGGGAGGGGTCGGGCGGGGCGTGCCCAGGTCAGCGCGTGGGCGGCAGCTGCGGGGTGGTCATCGGTGTGGTTCCTGGGCCGAAGCCGGTTCCGGGGGTGTCGGACTCCACAACCACGCCGTCGACGACGGTCCCACCACCGGGGACGCCGCCACCGCGGATTCGGCTGCCGTAGACGCCGGTTGCGTACAGGCCCGCGCGGTCCATCGCGGTCGCCATCCGCTTCGCGCCCACGGCCACCACGACCGGGCGCAACACCTTGCGGGTCGGCGGGAACAGCAGCAGGATGCCGGCGAGAGTCGAGACGACACCCGGGATGACCAGCAGGATCGTCGAGGCGGCGACCAGCGCAGTGTCGGCCAGCGGCGCCCGTGCGTCGACCTCGTTGTTGGCGGCGCGGCGCAACTCGCCGAACACCTTGCGGCCCTGCCAGCGCAGCGTCAGGAACCCCAGGACGCCGGCCGCGATGCTGATCAGCACGGCCCAGCCGAACCCGAGCCATACCGCCATCGCCACGAAGGCGGCGATCTCCAGCAGCGCGTACACGGCGAAGTAGCGGAGTGCCATGGTCGTCTCACCTGTCTTTCGGTGCCTTGTGGGCACCCTCGACGTCAGGGTCTGGCAGGTTAACGAACGACGGGGCGATTTTTCTCCCGGGGTTCAGTCTTCGCCGCGGGCCTCGATGTCGCCCTCGGTCTGCAGGTAGACGTTGCGCAGCTGATCGAGGAGGTCGGCGGGCGGTTCGTGCCACATGTCACGTTCGACGGCTTCCAACAGTCGTTCGGCGATGCCGTGCAGTGCCCACGGGTTGGACTGCTGCATGAACTCCTGGTTGGTCTCGTCGAGGACGTAGGACTCGGTGAGCTTCTCGTACATCCAGTCGGCGACGACGTCGGTGGTGGCGTCGTAACCGAAGAGGTAGTCGACGGTCGCGGCCATCTCGAAGGCGCCCTTGTAGCCGTGGCGCTGCATCGCCGAGATCCAGCGCGGGTTGACGACGCGGGCGCGGAACACGCGGGCGGTCTCCTCCGAAAGCGTCCGGGTGCGAACGGAGTCGGGCCGGGTGCTGTCACCGATGTACGCCTCGGGTGCCGTTCCGGTGAGCGCGCGGACGGTCGCGACCATGCCGCCGTGGTACTGGAAGTAGTCGTCGGAGTCGGCGATGTCGTGTTCGCGGGTGTCGGTGTTCTTCGCGGCCACCGCGATCCGCTTGTAGGCCGCGCGCATGTCGTCGACCGCGGGCACGCCGTCGAGTCCGCGCCCGTAGGCATAGCCGCCCCACTCGGTGTAGACCCGCGCCAGGTCCTCGTCGCTGCGCCAGTCGCGGGAGTCGATGAGCTGCAGGATCCCTGCGCCGTAGGTTCCGGGCTTGGAACCGAAGACCCGGGTGACGGCGCGGCGACGGTCGCCGTGATCGGCCATCGAGGCGCGGACGTGGGCGGCGACGAAGTTCTGGTCGTCGGGCTCGTCGGCTGAGGCGGCGAGGGCGACCGCGTCGTCGAGCATCGCCACCACGTGGGGGAAGGCGTCGCGGAAGAACCCGGAGATCCGGACCGTGACGTCGATACGCGGACGGCCCAGTTCGGCGAGGTCGATGAGTTCGAGATCGACGACGCGGCGTGACATCTCGTCCCACACCGGCATGACACCGAGCAGTGCGAGGACCTCGGCGACGTCGTCACCGGACGTGCGCATCGCGCTGGTCCCCCACACCGACAGGCCGACCGACGCCGGGTGGTGGCCGTGGTCGGCGACATAGCGTTCCAGCAGTGAGTCGGCCATCGCGCGTCCGGTCTCCCACGCCAGCCGCGAAGGCACGGCCTTCGGGTCGACGGAGTAGAAGTTGCGGCCGGTCGGCAGCACGTTGATCAGTCCGCGCAGCGGAGAGCCACTGGGGCCGGCGGGGATGAAGCCGCCGTCGAGGGCGTGCAGCACGCGAGGCACCTCCCCCGTGGTCTGCCGCAGACGCGGGACGACTTCGCCGGCGGCGAAACGCAGGACGTCGGCGACCGCGTCGGGCAATCCGGCGGTGGCCTCGGCGACGGCAGCCTCCGACCAGTCGTCCTTGGCACATGCGGCGACGAGTTCACGGGCCTGCGCCTCGACGGTGTCGACGGTCCCGCGTTCGGCGGTGCCGTCCTCGACAAGGCCCAGTGCCTCACGGAGTCCGGGCAACGCCGAGGTTCCGCCCCACAGCTGACGGGCGCGCAGCGTCGCGAGGACGAGGTCGACCTCGGCGTCGTCGCGGGGGGCCTCGCCGAGGACGTGGAGGCCGTCGCGGATCTGGACGTCCTTGATCTCGCACAGCCAGCCGTCGACGTGCAGGAGCATGTCGTCGAAGACCTCTTCGTCCGGGCGTTCGGTCAGTCCGAGGTCGTGGTCCATCTTCGCCGCGGTGAGCAGCGTCCAGATCTGCTGGCGGATCGCCGGAAGCTTCGCCGGGTCGAGGGCGGAGATGTTCGCGTGTTCGTCGAGCAGCTGCTCGAGGCGGGCGATGTCGCCGTAGGACTCGGCGCGCGCCATCGGCGGGATCAGGTGATCGACGAGCACCGCGTGGGCCCGGCGCTTGGCCTGGGTCCCCTCCCCCGGGTCGTTGACGAGGAACGGGTAGATGAGCGGGAGATCGCCCAGGGCGGCGTCGGTTCCGCAGTTGGCGGACATGCCGAGGTTCTTGCCCGGCAGCCATTCGAGGTTGCCGTGCTTTCCGACGTGCACGATCGCGTCCGCACCGAAACCGGCCTGCCCCGTTGCGTGTCGGGCGGCGATCCACCGGTAGGACGCCAGATAGTGATGCGACGGCGGCAGGTCGGGGTCGTGGTAGATCGCCACCGGGTTCTCGCCGAACCCGCGCGGCGGCTGCACCATGATCGCGATGTTGCCGAAAGTCAGTGCAGCGATGACGATGTCGCCGTCGGGATTGTTCGACCGGTCGACGAACAGCTCGCCGGGTGCCTCGCCCCAGTGTTCGACGACGCCGTTGCGCAGTTCTTCCGGCAGCGTCTCGAACCAGTCGCGGTACTCCGCGGCGGGCAGGCGGATCGGGTTGGCGGCGAGGGTTTCCTCGGTCAGCCAATCCGGGTCCTGACCGCCCGTCGCGATGATCTCGTGGATCAGCGCATCCGAATCGTCTTCTGCCAAACCGGGTATCGCACCGGGACCGGATTCCGGTCCGATGTCGTAACCGGCCGCGCGCAGGGCCGAGAGCAGACGCAGCAGACTCCGAGGGGTGTCGAGGCCGACGGCGTTGCCGATGCGGGCGTGCTTCGTGGGATACGCCGACAGCATGACGGCGATGCGCTTGTCGGCGGCCGGAGTTCGGCGCAGCTGTGCATGCGACACCGCGATGCCCGCCACGCGGGCGCAGCGCTCGGGATCCGGCCGATACCAGGGAAGGCCGTCGTCGTCGAATTCCTTGAAGGAGAACGGGACGGTGATGATCCGGCCGTCGAACTCCGGCACCGCCACCTGCGTTGCGACATCGAGCGGTGAGAGACCGTCGTCGCTCGCCTCCCAGTCCGCCCGGGAACCCGTGAGGCACAGGCCCTGCAGGATCGGGATGTCGAGTGCGGCAAGCCGTTCGATGTTCCACGCCTCGTCGTCGCCGCCGGCCGATGCGGTCGCCGGGGTCGCGCCGCCGGCCGCCAGGACCGTGACCACGAGAGCGTCGACCGTGCCGAGCAGCTCGATCAGGTCGTCGGGAGCGGTACGCAGGGACGCACAGAAGATCGGCAGCGCCCGGGCGCCTCGCTCCTCGATGGCGCTGCAGAGCGCGTCGATGTAGCGGGTGTTCCCGGCGAGGTGCTGGGCGCGGTAATAGAGCACCGCGATGGTCGGTGCATCGGAATTCTCCCGCTGCGCGCGCTCCAGGATTCCCCACGCCGGGGTCTGCTGCGGCGGCTCGAAGCCGTATCCGGTGAACAGCACGGTGTCGGAGAGGAAATGATGCAGGTTGACGATGTTCGCGACGCCGCCGGCGGCGAGGTAGTCGTGGGCCTGGGCGGCCACACCGGCCGGCACCGTCGAATGGGCCATCAGGTCCGGGTCCGGTTGCTGCTCGCCGGAACACACCACCAGCGGTTTGCCGGTCGCCTCGACCGCGGCGAGTCCCTCTTCCCAGGCACGCGTTCCACCGAGGATGCGGACGACGATCAGGTCGGCGTCGGCGGCCAGTGCCGGGATCTCGTCGATGAGCAGTCGTGCGGGATTCGCGCCGCGGAACCCCACTTCCGGGTTCGCCTCGCCGGCGGCCGCCGCGGTCAGCAGATCGGTGTCCGAGGTCGAGAACAGCAGGATCATCGTGTCTCCTCGCCGGGTTGTCGCGCCCGGAGTGTCGGGTGTGTGCGAGGGACTGGTCTGGCTGGGGCACCGGCGTCTACCGGGACCCTTCACAGTGGCGCGACCGCGCCGGAATCTCACCGGCTTCAGCCCGCTCGCGGTTGGGTCTCAGCCTACGGCGACCGGTCGGCGGAGTCGTCACCTGGTCCGGTCGTAGGCTGGTGGGATGACTGAAGCGGCTGAACCCGCTCCCGGCACGGCGATCCGGGAATCCGCGGATCGTTGCCCCGGCGTGTTCAGCACGCACGAGGCGCAGGACGGCGCACTGGCCCGGATCCGGCTTCCCGGAGGCCGGATCCGCGCTGATCAGCTCACCACCCTCGCCCAGGCTGCGGCTGCTCACGCCGACGGCTTCCTCGAGCTCACCGCGCGCGGGAACCTGCAGCTGCGCGGGATCGCCGACGTCGAGGCCGTGGCCGACGCCGTGGTGAGCGCCGGCCTCGCGCCCAGCTCGTCGCACGACAAGGTCCGGAACATCGAGGTCAGCCCGCTGACCGGCCGCATCGGCGGTGTCATCGACGCAGGTCCGCTGACAGCGGCACTCGACGACGCGCTGCGCGCCGATCCCGCGGCCACCTCGATCTCGGGACGCTTCCTGTTCGGGGTCGACGACGGTCGCGGCGACATCCGGCGCCGAGGCGCCGACGCGTGTGCCGTGGCGCGCTCGGCCGAACCTGTGGTCGCCGACATCCTGGTCGGCGGCGTCGCGGTCGGATCGGTCGGAGGGGTGCCCGGGATCGTCGAGGCACTCATCTCGGTGGCCGCCGGTCTGAACGCGGTGGCGCCCGGCGCCTGGCGCGTCCGCGATCTCGGCGCCGAGGACCGCCACCGCCTGGAGCGGCTCGTCGCCGAGAACCTGGCCCCCACCGTCGAATCCGACGAAGACGACGTAGCGGCCCCGGTGGAGCCGATCGTGGGCTGGTTCGACCAGGACGACGGATCGGTGCTGCTCGGCTCGGTCGTCGAACTCGGCCGCCTGCCCGCGCGCCTCGCCGAGTTCATCGGCGCGGTGGAGTCGCCGGTGGTCTTCACCCCGGACCGGGAGATCCTGATCTGTGACCTCGGTGAAGGCGTTGCCGAGACCGTGGTGCGGGTGCTCGCACCGATGGGCCTGATCTTCGACGCGAACTCGCCGTGGGCACGGCTCAGCTGTTGTGTGGGCGCCCCGGGCTGCGGATCGGCCAACGCCCCGGTGCGCGAGGACCTGCTCGCCCATGTCGAGGCCGGCCTCCCGGTAGGCGATCGCGAACACTGGGTGGGGTGCGAGCGTCGCTGCGGCTCCCCCGCCGGTACACACCTGTCGGTGCAGGCCACGCCCGACGGCGGGTACGACCGGCGTCGCCGCTAGGCTCGTGCGCATCATGACCGAGTACCTGCGCGACGGCGCCGCGATCTACCGCCAGTCCTTTGCGACGATTCGGGCCGAGTCGGACTTGTCCGCCTTCGGCTCCGACGTGTCGACCGTGGTCGTCCGGATGATCCACGCCTGCGGACAGACCGATCTCACACGCGACGTCATCGCGACACCCGGCGTCGTACGCGCGGCCCGCGGGGCACTCGAGGCCGGAGCACCGATCCTCTGCGACGCGTCGATGGTGGCGTCCGGCATCACCCGCAAGCGTCTGCCCGCCGACAACGAGGTGCTGTGCCATCTCTCCGAACCGGGTCTCCCCGCTCTGGCCGAGGAGATGGGCACCACGAGAACCGCTGCTGCCCTGCAGTTCTGGTTGCCACGCCTCGAGGGCGCGGTCGTCGCGATCGGCAATGCCCCGACCGCGTTGTTCGCCCTGCTCGACATGATCGACGAGGGCGCACCCCGCCCGGCCGCGATCGTCGGCGCGCCCGTCGGTTTCGTCGGCGCCGCGGAGTCGTGCGAGGCCCTCGCTGCCCGCACCGATCTCGAGTTCATCACCGTCACCGGTCGTCGTGGTGGGTCGGCGATCACCGCCGCCGCCGTCAACGCGCTCGCCACCCCTCAGGAGTGAATGTGCCTGCAGTCAACGATGATCAGCGGCCCGGCAAGCTCTGGGGAATCGGCCTCGGGCCCGGCGACAGCGAACTGATGACGGTCAAGGCCGCGCGGGTGATCAGCACCGCCGACGTGGTCGCGTATCACTGTGCGCGCCACGGCAACAGCATCGCGCGGTCGGTCGCCGAACCCTATCTGCGCGAAGACCAGACCGAAGAGCGTCTCATGTACCCGGTCACCACCGAGACCACCGACCATCCCGGCGGGTATCAGGGTGCACTCGACGACTTCTACGCCGAGAGCGCGGAACGGCTCGCCGTCCACCTGCGCGCGGGCCGGGACGTCGTCCTTCTCGCCGAGGGGGATCCGCTCTTCTACAGCTCCTACATGCACATGCACAAGCGGCTGTCCCCGCACTTCGATGCGGAGATCGTGCCGGGTGTGACGTCGGTGAGCGCGGCGTCGGCGGCCACCGGTGTTCCGCTGGTGGAGGGCGACGAGACCTTGACGGTCGTCCCGGGTACGGCATCGACGGAAGAGCTGCTGTTCCGCTTCCGTTCGGCCGACGCCATCGTGGTGATGAAACTGGGCCGCACCTTCGAACGGGTGCGGGAGGCGTTGCGCGAGGCCGGCCGCCTCGACGAGGCCTTCTACGTCGAACGGGCGTCGACCACCGTCGAGCGTGTGCTGCCGGCGGCGGAGGTGAATCCGGCTGAGGTGCCGTACTTCTCGATCCTCGTGGTTCCCGGCCGACGGAACAACCCGCGCTTCGAGCCGGAACCGGTACCGGGCGAGCTGGTGGTCGTCGGTCTCGGACCGGGTCACGACAGCTGGACGACACCCGAAGTCCGCGCGGAACTCGCCACCGCGACCGACCTCGTCGGGTACACAACCTACCTCAAGCGGGTGACCCCGAGACCGGGCCAGCGCGTCCATGCGAGCGACAACCGGGTCGAGTCCGAGCGTGCCGAGTTCGCTCTCGATCTCGCCCGACGCGGAGCGCGCGTGGCGGTCGTGTCGTCGGGCGATCCGGGCGTATTCGCGATGGCGGCCGCGGTGACCGAGGTGGCCGCCGAACCGCAGTGGCATGACGTTCGGGTGCGCGTGGTTCCGGGGATCACTGCGGCGACCGCCGTCGCGGCGGCCGTCGGTGCGCCGCTCGGTCACGACTTCGCGGTGATCTCGCTGTCCGACCGGCTCAAGCCGTGGTCGGTGATCGAGCGCCGCATCCGTGCCGCCTTGGCCGCCGACCTGGTCATCGCGATCTACAATCCGGGTTCGGCCAGCCGGTCGTGGCAGGTCGGGGCCCTCAAACACACGCTGCTGCAGACGGTCTCATCCGACCGGGTCGTCGTCCTCGGTCGCGATGTGGGCGGTCCGGAGCAGTCACTGACCACGACGACCGTGGCCGGCCTCGACCCCGAAGTGGTCGACATGCGCACGTTGCTCATCATCGGTTCGTCGGCGACCCGAGCGGTGTCCCGCGCCGGGGGTCCGCTGGTGTTCACCCCGCGCCGGCACACTCCCACCGAGGAACCGGAACAGGTCTCAGCCGAGCAGCCGCTCGAGCCAAGCCTGGGCGGCAGCAACCTCTGACACCGCCGGGACGTCGGGCTCGATCGGACGGTCGACGACGATCACGTCGATCCCCATCGTCGCGGCGGCGTCGAGTTTCGCCTTCGTCAGCGATCCCCCGCTGTTCTTGGTGACCAGCAGGTCGATCCGATTCTCGCGCAGGAGTGCAAGCTCGGAGTCGTAGTCGTAGGGCCCGCGTGACCGCAGAATTTCGTGGTGCGCAGGGAGTTCCGCGGTCGGCGGATCGACGACCCGGATCAGGAACCAGACGTCGTCGATGCCGGCGAACTCGCCGACGTCCTGGCGACCCGTGGTCAGCAACACCCGGTTGCCGCGGTGCCGTACCTCGTCGGCAGCGGTGGCGAGATCCGGTACGCGGATCCAGCGGTCGGCGTCGGACGGGACCCAGGGTTCACGACGCAGCCGGAGCAGCGGCACCCCCGCTTCCGACGCGGCCTGCGCCGCGTTCCGGGTGATGGTCGCCGCAAACGGATGCGTGGCGTCGATGACGGCCTGAATCCGGTTGCTGAGCAGCCACTCCCGCAGGCCGTCGACTCCTCCGAAGCCGCCGATGCGGACCGGGCCCACCGGGAGGCGCGGATTGTCCACGCGGCCCGCGAGTGAACTGATGACCGACCTCCCGGTCTCGGTCAGGGACGCCGCCAGTGCTCGTGCCTCCCCGGTGCCGCCGAGGATGAGGATCTGTTCATCGGTCATGGGTGCGGTGTCTCGCGGAGTTTCGTCATTCGCGCGTGGGAGTACAGGTAACTGTCGGTGACCTCGGGATCCGTCATGGCGTCGAGCACGCGACCGACGAAGATGATCGCGGTCTTGCGGATGTCGGCGGCGTCCAGGGTCTCCGGTAGACGGCTCAGTGCACAGCGCACCACCTGCTGGTTCGGTCGGCTCGCGAAAGCGACGGTCGCCGTGGGACATTCCGATCCGTAGTGCGGTGCGAGCGCCTCGACGATCTGTCCGGCACGGTGTGCGGCGAGATGGAGGGCGAGTGTCACACCGGTTGCGGCGAGGTTCGCCAGGTCCTCGCCGTGGGGCATGTCGGTCGACAGCGTCGACACCCGAGTGATGAGCAGGCTCTGCCCCACTCCGGGGACGGTGAGTTCGGTGTCGAGAGCAGCGGCCGCGGCGGCGAACGCGGGTACCCCGGGCACGATCTCGTACGGAATGCCCCGTGCACGCAGTTCGCGTTGCTGCTCTGCCAATGCCGAGTAGATCGAGAGGTCACCGGAGTGGAGACGGGCGACGTCGTGTCCGCGTTCGTGGGCGGCGACGATGTGATCGACGATGTCGGGCAACGGCATTCGCGCCGTGTCGACGAGGACGGCGTCGTCGGGGCACAACTCGAGCATGTCGCCGGGTACCAGTGACCCGGCATACAGGCAGGTGCGGCACTCCCCCAGCAGCCGAGCGCCACGCAGCGTGATCAGGTCGGGAGCGCCGGGCCCGGCGCCGATGAAATAGACGGTCATGTCGTCGATCCCGCCTTGTCTGCTGTGTCGTCTCTGGTTGCGGCCCACTGGACGATCGGCAGCGCGGGCCGCCAGGTGCTCATCGTCCCCAGGGGTGCGACTGTTTCCACGGACAGGCGCCGAAGGGTGCCGCCGCGTTCCGCATGCCAGCGGACCAGGATCTCCTGGTTCTCCACGGTGACGGCGTTGACGACGATCCGTCCGGACGGTCGCAGTGCGTTCCACGCGGAGGTGAGGACCTTCTCGTCGAGGCCGCCGCCGATGAACACCGCGTCGGGAGGCGGTGCGTCGGAAAGGGCTTCGGGTGCGGCGCCGCGCAGCGTCAGGCGATGACCGACGCCGTGCCGGCGAGCGTTGGCGGTGAGCCGCTCCGCCCGGTCCGCGTTCTGCTCGAAGGCGACCGCCCGTCCCCGGTCGTCGGCGCGCAACCATTCGATGGCCACACTTCCGGATCCTGAGCCGATGTCCCAGAGGAGCTGCGCCCCGGCCGGTTCGAGAGCGGCGACAGTGATCGCGCGGATCGTGGACTTGGTGATCTGGCCGTCGTGGTCGTAGGTGTCGTCGTCGCGGCCGGGCATCCGGCTGCGACGTGGTCCGACGCAGTCGACGGCCACGATGTTGAGCGGGTCCACGGGTGAAGGTGCCCAGGATTCCGCGGTCGAGGAACGGATGCGCTCGTCCGGTCCACCGAGCTGTTCGAGGACAGTCATCGACGAATCGCCGAATCCGTTCTGCGAGAGCAGTTCTGCCACGGAAGCGGGTGTCATCTCGTTCCGACTGAGAACGAGGAGACGTCCGCCGCCGGTGACCTCGGTGAGGACCACCTCGGGGTCGGCGGTGACGGCACTGACGATCCTGGTCGTCGCAAGGTCCCAGCCGAGACGCGCGCACGCCAGACTCGCGCTGGACACCGTGGGGACGACCCGCACTTGATCGGGCCCGACCCGCGCGACGATGCTGGCGCCGACGCCGTGGAACATCGGATCGCCGCTGGCGAGGATGTGTACACGGCCGGTGGCGTTCTCGAGGACTTCGGCGAGATGCGACGACATCGGCGAGCGCCACACCTCACGCGTGCCGGTGAGCTCGTGCCCGGCGTCGTCGAGGAGTGCGAGTTGCCTTCTCGCCCCGTAGATCACGTGGGCACCACGCAGTTCGTCGCGTGCGGCGTCGCCGAGACCGCGCCAACCATCGGCGCCGATGCCGACGACCACGAAGCGCGGCGGAACACCCGAATTCGACGGTGTGGAACTCATCGGGGCAGTCTCCGCCACACCGCGCGAGGGAGCAGACGCATGCCGAAGAACATCGGGCGCAACACCGACGGGATCCAAACCTCACCACGCCCCTTGCGATACGCGCGGGCGACGGCATCGGCGACCTGGTCCGGAGTCTTCGAGAACGGTGCGGGTTTCACCCCGGACTCCATCAGTTCCTTGGTCATCGCGCCGATCACGAAACCGGGTCGGGCGAGGAGCAGCCGGACGCCGGTGCCGTGCAGCGAATCCGCCATACCGCTGGCGAAGCCGTCGAGCCCGGCCTTGGTGGAGCCGTAGACGAAGTTGGCCCGGCGCACGCGGATCCCTGCGACCGAGGAGAAGACAATCATCGTGCCGGACCCCTGTGCGCGCAGGGCGGCGGCAAGCGGTATCAGCACACTGACCTGGGCGTAGTAGTCCGTGTGCGCGATCTGCAGGGCATGCGCGACATCGGCTTCCGCGCGCGTCTGGTCACCGAGGATCCCGAACGCGACGATCGCGATACCGATCGGGCCGAAGTCGTCGAGCAGGGACGCGATCAGCCCGGGGTGGGTGTCGGTGTCGTCGGCATCGAAGCCGACGGTGTGTACGGCGGTCGCGCCCGCCTCGAGAAGCAGTGCGGTCTGATCGGCGAGGTCGTCGGGCCGACGGGCCGCGAGGACCACCGTCCGCCCGTCGGCCAAACGCTGAGCGGTGGCCACACCGATCTCACTGCGGCCGCCGAACAGGACCAGCGAACCCGCAGATGTCTCAGACGCCATGCACAGCAGTATCGCACCAGCCCCGACACGTCGAAGTCACCCCACCGGCGCTAGCGTGGCAGACATGTCACGTACCGCTGCCGACATCGGCCCCGCCGCACTCGAGTTCCTGACCGAACGCCATCTCGGCACCCTCACGACGCTGCGGGCCGATGGGACACCGCATTCGGTGGCCGTGGGCTTCACCTGGGACCCCGAAGCCGGGCTGGCGCGGGTGATCACCTTCGACGGCAGCCAGAAGGTGCGCAACGTCGAGCGCGGCGGCTACGCGGCGGTGACGAACGTCGACGGTCCCCGCTGGCTCACCCTCGAGGGTCCGGCGCGGGTCAGCCGCGAACCGGAACGCGTGCACGAGGCGGAGCAGCGCTACGCACAGCGGTACCGGCAGCCGAAGCCCAACCCTCGACGTGTGGTCATCGAGATCAGCGTGTCCCGGGTGCTCGGGTCGGCGTCGTTGCTGGGGTAGCTACAGCTGCACCAGCTGGTGCGGGCGGTTGTTGAAGGACTCGCAGCCGTCCTCGGTGACCACGACGATGTCCTCGATGCGGGCACCCCAGCGGCCGGAGAAGTACACCCCGGGCTCCACGCTGAAGGCCATGCCGGGGCGCAGGGTGATGTCGTTGCCGTTCACGATGTAGGGCTCCTCGTGGACCGAGAGGCCGATGCCGTGTCCGGTGCGGTGGATGAACGCCTCGGCGAGGCCGCGTTCGCGGAGCAGGTCGCGGGCGGCTGCGTCGATGGAGGCGGCGGTGACTCCGGGACGTACGGCGGCGACTGCAGTCCGCTGCGCCTCGTGCAGGGCGGCGTACGCGTCGGCGACGTCGGCGGCGGGCGGTTCGAAACAGTAGGTGCGGGTCGAGTCGGAGTTGTAACCGGGTTCGACCGGTCCGCCGATGTCGATGACGACGATGTCGGACCGTTCGATGACCCGGTCGGAGAACTCGTGATGCGGGTCGGCGCCGTTGGGTCCGGAACCGACGATGATGAACGCGGCCTCGGTGTGGCCCTCCTCGAGGATCGCCGCCGCGATGTCGTCGGAGACCTCCCGCTCGGTGCGTCCGGGCTTGAGCCATTCACCCATCCGGGCATGGACGCGGTCGATGGCCGCGCCGGCACGACGCAGGGCCTCGATCTCCGCGTCGTCCTTGAGCATTCGGAGTTCGCGCAGCACTGCGGTGGCGAGTTGCGGTGTGGCGCCGGT
The DNA here is from genome assembly GCF_000225505.1 of Gordonia alkanivorans NBRC 16433. GTDB lineage: Bacteria > Actinomycetota > Actinomycetes > Mycobacteriales > Mycobacteriaceae > Gordonia > Gordonia alkanivorans. The sequence goes on from NZ_BACI01000099.1 coordinate 71,930, forward strand.
GTGCCGGGCCAGCGGGATCACGTGCAGGGCGGGCATCGAATCCGACACCGCGATGGTCGGATTCGACGGCAGACCGGAGAGCGCGAGACCGTGCGCGTCGTCGCCGTCGACCCAGTCGGCCACCTCGATGCCGAGGTCGCCGACGGCTGAGGCGGACAGCGACGGCACCTCGAGGCGCGCGATGACGAGTTTCGGGTCCCCCGCTGCGGGGATGACGAGTGCGGTGAGGCGTTCGAAGGTGTCGGCGCGCGAACCCACGAGATATCGCAGGTCGGGACCGGGCGCCAGCACCAGCGCGTCGAGGCCGGCGTCGCGGGTGAGTTCCGCGGCGCGTCGCATGCGTTCGCGGTACACCTCGGGATCGAACAGCGGTGCCGCCGGGCCGGCGGTGGTCGATGTGGCAGCCATGGTCGAAGACTACCGCCGGGTGTGCGGGTCGTGGTGACGCGGCGACACCGTCAATGCGAGAGTGTGGAGGTGACGGATTCGTTGATGCTGCTCGACGGTGCGAGCCTGTGGTTCCGGTCGTTCTACGCCCTGCCCGAGAAGATGACCAGCCCCGACGGGCGACCGGTCAACGCGGTCCGGGGATTCATCGACACGATCGCGAATCTCGTGACACGCGAACACCCGACGCGGCTCGTCGTGTGCCTCGACCTCGACTGGCGTCCCGAGTTCCGTACCGCCCTCATCCCGACGTACAAGGCGCACCGCGTCGCGGTCGAGGACGGTGCGACCGACGCCACGGGCACGGAGACCATCGACGTCGAAGAAGTGCCCGACACGCTGACGCCGCAGGTCGACATGATCATGGATGTCCTTGCCGCCGCGGGGATCGCGACCTCGGGGGCGGTCGGCTGCGAGGCCGACGATGTCATCGGAACACTCGCCTGGGAGGAGGCGGAGCATCCGGTGGTCGTCGTCAGCGGTGACCGCGATCTGCTGCAGGTGGTCTCCGATGATCCGGTCCCGGTGCGGGTGCTCTACGTCGGGCGCGGACTGGCGAAGGCGGAGATGATGGGGCCGGTCGAGGTCGGGGAGAAGTACGGCGTACCCGCCGATCGCGCCGGGATCGGCTACGCGGAGATGTCGATGCTGCGCGGCGACCCGTCGGACGGCCTCCCCGGTGTACCGGGCATCGGCGAGAAGACCGCGGCGAAACTGATCAGCGAATACGGCAGCCTGGACGCGCTCGAAGCGGCTGCCCGGGACTCGTCGTCGAAGGTCCCGACGCGGGCACGCAAGGCGCTGCTCGCCGCCGAGGACTACCTGGAGGCGGCCCGCACCGTCGTCTCGGTGCGCACCGACGCGGAGACCATCGACAGCGGCCCGGATCTGCTGCCGTCGGAACCGGCCGACCCCGAGGCCCTGGCCGCGCTCGTCGAGGAGCTGGGCATCGGGGCGTCGGTGGGTCGGTTGTCGAAGGCGCTGGGCTGGCCCAAGGCCTGATCAGCGCGGTCTCGTGTCAGCTGGGACGCGAGACCTCGTAGCGACCCTCGTCGTCGATGAAGGTGACGGTGACCTGCTGGTCCTGTCCGCCGACGGTCACCGAGCAGGTGAACGACGACCCCTCCTTGACGCGCTGGCCGGACGGGCACTTCACATTGCTGACATCGCTGGCCTGATAGTCCTCGGTGAGGATCTGCTGCACGCCGTCCTGGGCTGCCTGCTGGTCGAGGTTCTTCGGGGCCCAGCCGGGGGCGACGAAGGCGGTGATGAGGATGATCGCGGCGATCACGATCAGCGCACCGCCACCGGCGAACAGCAGCGTCCGAAGCGTCTTGTTCGACTTGGGCGTCGCCATGCCGCTGAACTGGTCGGGTCCGCCGAACTGGTTCTGGCCGTAGGCGCCCGGGGTCTGCTGCGGCTGACTGTAGGGCTGCTGACCGTACTGGCCGGGCGCACCGTACTGACCGGCACCGTACTGTCCGGCACCGTACTGTGCGGGGTCGGGCTGCTGACCGTAGGGCTGCGCGGGTCCGCCGTAGTTGGGCGCACCCTGGTTCGGGGCACCGTAGGCGGGCTGACCACCGGGTTGCCCGTACTGGCCGGGCTGCGCCCCGGGGTACCCGACCTGTGTCGGCTGGTTCTGGGCCGGCTGGCCCGGTGCCTGCGCTCCGGGCGCGTATCCGGGAGCCTGCTGGTAGGGGTTCTGCCGGTAGGGATTCGCCTGGAACGGATCCTGCTGGGGCTGTCCGTAACCGGGGTTGGGCGCCATCGTCGTGGGGTCGGCCTGCGAGCCGCCCTCCTGGGAACCGCCCGTGTTCACGATCTCGGTCTTGTCGCCGGAGCCGGGCTGGCCCTGCTGGGGCTGGGACGGATTCGGGTTGTTCGGGTCGGTCATGAGTCCCCTCCCACTCGGCTCCCACCTCGACGAGGTGTCGGCGAACTGTGACGTCACGCGACAGTGCCGGGACATCCCTCCCTGACACCGAATGCGGGATGAACGTTACCTCAGGCACACACGACAATCAGGCAACCTCGAGCAGGGTGGCCCGCAGCGTCGTCTGGTGAACCGACGGGCTCAACCGAGTTCGGCGGCCACCACTCCCCGGCGGATCGCCTTGACCGCGGATCGTGCGGTGCCGCCCAGGCGGGTGTCGGTGCCGACGCAGAGCCGGATCTGTTCCAGGAGGTCGATGACCTGACGATTCCACCGGACGAAGTCGCCAGGTGAGAGCAGCTGACCGCGTTCGCCCGCGAGGAGCAGTGCCTCGCTGAGCGATCGGCCCGACGCCCAGGTCGCCACCGCGAGCGAGAAACCGGTGTCCGGCTCCCGGGTGGGACTGACCCGGTGGCGCGACTCGACCGCCGTCACCTTCGACCAGATGTCCACGGTCGCGGCCATCGCAGTACGCAGCGAGGTGCTGCCGGGCAGCGCATCGACCCCGCCGTAGCTGTCGCGACGGCTCTCGTAGACGAGTGCGGCGACGACGGCGGCCAGGTCGGCCGGCGAGAGGTCGTCCCACACGCCCGCGCGAATGCACTCGGTCACCACGAGATCGCTCTCGCTGTAGATGCGGGCCAGCAGCTTGCCCGACTCGGTCACCCGCATGTTGTGGCCGGTCGATTCGGAGGCCTCGCGGACGCGTTCGACGTACCCGAGCTCGCTGAGGACACCGACGATGTGGTCGAAGGTGACACCGAGCGTCGAGGTTCGCTCACCGATGCTGCGTTCGGCGGTGACGATGTCGCGCAGCAGACGGTTGCGCTTCTCGGCGAGACGGAACAGCTCGTCGCCGTTCGGGATCTGATGCGCGGGATGGGCACGCAGCGTGCGACGCATCTGGGCCAGCTCTGGGTCATCGGCGGCGTCGGCGCGCTTCTTGGAGCGCCCCCGGGGCATCTCTATCCCGGTCGACCGCAGTGCAGACGCGAGGTCGCGGCGGCCGCGTCCGGTCCGGCGGTCGGCGTTCTTCGGCAACCGCATGTTGCCGAGGACCTCGGGCGGATTGACGAAGTCACGCAGCCCGATACGTCCGCACCAGGCGTCCTCGGTGACCACCAGCGGCTTGGGATCTGCTGCCTGGGTGGCCGGTTCGACGATCACCGCGAGACCCCGGTGGCGTCCGACGGGCACCCCGATGACGTGACCCCGTTTGAGCGCGGCCAGGTCGGCGACGATTGCATCCTCGGTGTTGATCCGCTTGCGGTACTTCAGGTCTCGTTCTCGACGGCGGATCTCCTCGCGGAGCGTGACGTAGCCGAGGAACCCGGCGTACGCCTCGGTCTCGCCCGCTGCCGGTGCCCCGGTGGCGTCGACTCCCCCGGGTTCCAGACCCCGGGCCTCGGCGGCGCGGGCCAGCTCGCCGTCGAGCTTGCGCAGCGCCCGCTGCGATTCGTGGAGCTTGCGGGCCAGCCCGACCACCGAGCGGTCGGCCTGGAACTGGGCGAACGATCGGTGCAGGAGTTCACGGGCCCCGTCGAGACCGAGCCGGCCGAGCAGGTTGACCGCCATGTTGTATTCCGGCGAGAAGGAGCTACGAAGCGGGAAGGTGCGGGCACCCGCGAGTCCGGCGACCTCCTCGGGGACGACCTCGGGTGTCCACACCACGACGGCATGGCCCTCGACGTCGATCCCGCGGCGTCCGGCGCGGCCGGTCAGCTGGGTGAACTCGCCGGGGGTGAGGTCGACGTGCGACTCGCCGTTGTACTTCACCAGACGTTCGAGGACCACCGACCGGGCCGGCATGTTGATCCCGAGAGCCAGTGTCTCCGTGGCGAACACCATGCGGACGAGCCCACGGACGAAAAGCTCCTCGACGGCGTGGCGGAAGGTCGGGAGCATCCCGGCGTGATGCGAAGCCAGGCCTCGGCGGAGACCTTCGCGCCACTCCTGCACGCCCAGCACGTCGGCGTCGCTGGGCGAGAGTTCGGTGAGGCGCCGGTCGACGACGGCGTCGACCTCGGCGGCCTCCTCGGGTGTCAGCAGCGCGATACCCGACCGCAGACACTGAGCCAGGGCGGCGTCGCAACCGGCACGGGAGAAGATGAACCCGATCGCGGGCAGCAGACCCTCACGGTCGAGGCGACCGACGAGATTCGGGCGCGAGAGCAGTGGACCCCGGCCGTCGCGTCGGCGCGGCTGTCCCCCGCCACCTCCCCGGCCTCGGCCCCGGGACGAATCACGCTCGTCCTCGGCGAGCAGGATGCGGTGACGGATGTGCCGCTTGAGTTCGGGATTGACCCGCGGACGCGACCCCTTCCGGTCCGCGGGATCGCGATCGGCCGGGTCGAAGAGGTCGAACATCCGTTGGCCGACCAGCATGTGCTGAGACAGCGGGACCGGCCGGTGCTCGTCGACGATGACGGAGGTGTCGCCACGGACGGTCTGGATCCACTCGCCGAACTCCTCGGCGTTGCTGACGGTCGCGGACAGGCTCACCACACGCACGGACGGCTCGAGGTGCAGGATCACCTCTTCCCAGACCGCTCCGCGGAAGCGATCGGCGAGGAAGTGCACCTCGTCCATCACCACATGCGACAGCCCGTCGAGCGCGCGGGATTCGGCGTAGATCATGTTGCGCACGACCTCGGTCGTCATCACGACGATCGGCGCATCCGGGTTGATGGAGCTGTCGCCGGTGAGCAGTCCGACCGACTCATGGCCGTGAACGGCGGCGAGGTCGGCATATTTCTGGTTGCTCAGCGCCTTGATCGGGGTCGTGTAGAAGCACTTGGTCCCGCCGGCGAGAGCGAGGTGGACCGCGAATTCGCCGACGATGGTCTTGCCCGCGCCGGTCGGTGCGCAGACCAGCACGCCGTGACCGGCTTCAAGAGCCTCGCAGGCACGGCGCTGGAACGGATCGAGTCCGAAGTCCAGCCGCGACGTGAACGCGTCGAGTTGACTCACAGGACGTCGTCGAATGTCTCGTGTGCCCGTGTCGAGGTCCGGGTGGCGTTCGAGGTGCCCGCGGCCGAGGTCGCGACCGGCGACGGCGACGAGACCGGGCGGGTCGGAGGCAGCGGGCTGGCCTCGTCATCGGAGAGTCCGGCCCAGCTCGGTGCCCGCCTGCCGCGTCGTTTGTCGGCGATGCGCGCGAACTGGATGGAGAACTCCAGCAGCACGGTCAGCGCGCAGGCCAGGGCCAGCATGGTGAACGGGTCCTGGCCCGGGGTGACGATGGCGGCGAACACGAAGACCGCGAAGATCAGGCCGCGGCGCCACTTCTTGAGCCGGTCGTAGGTCAGGACACCGACGAGATTGAGCGCGATGATCAGCAGGGGCAATTCGAAGCTGACACCGAAGATGACCAGGACGTTGATCATGAACCCGAAGTACTGGTCACCGGCGAGGGCGGTGACCTGGACCTCGTTGCCGACGGTCAACAGGAAGTCGAAGGCCTTCGCCACCACCAGATAAGCCAGAACCGCGCCGGCGACGAAGAGCGTGGTCGCGACGGTGACGAAGGCTATGCCGTAGCGGCGTTCGTTCTGATGCAGGCCGGGGGTGATGAACTGCCAGGTCTGATAGATCCACACCGGGCATGCCAGGACCACACCGGCGGTGAGCGCGACCTTGAGTCGCAGCATGAACTGGTCGAACGGGCCGGTCGCGAGGAGACGGCAGGAATCGTCGGCGGTCAGCGTCGCACGGGCCGAGGGCGGCAGGTCGCAGTACGGTCCGCGCAGCATGTCGCCGAGCGACGGGATGCCCAGGAAGCCGTGGCTGTACCAGATGAACCCGAGAATCGTGGTGGCCACGATCGCCAACAGCGAGATGACCATGCGGGTGCGCAACTCATAGAGATGCTCGACCAACGACATCGTGCCGTCGGGATTGAGTTTGCGCTTGCGGTGTCGGGGGTCGAAGGGGATGCGCACTCGGATTCTCCGACGCGCCCCTAAGCCGATTTCTTGGTGTCGGCGTTCGACGACGTGCCCGGCTGGGTGTTGTCAGCCGACGGGAGTTCCCGCTGCGGGGCGTCGGGAGATGCCGGTGCGGTGTCGGCAGGCTTGTCGTCCTTCTGCATCTCCTTGACCTCGCTCTTGAAGATGCGCAGCGACTGTCCGAGACCTCGGGCGGCGTCCGGCAGCTTCTTCGAGCCGAACAGGATCAGCAGCACGACGGCGACAATCGCCCAGTGCCACCACGAAGTGAAGCCCATGAGATCACCCTTCAGATCGGATCCAGACCGTGTCCAATGCTACCCGAGTTGTCTGAGGCCGGTGGACCGCCCGGTTCAGCGGTAGCGCTCGCGCGCACTCGCCGCCGATTCCACGACCGCCGCCGCGACTTTCTGATCGTCGACGACGCGGACCGAGCCGCCGAAGCCGAGCAGGAAACGGGTCAGCCACTCGGGTGAGCCGTAGACCATGCGGGCGCGGACCGGTTCATCCGGATGGCGGTCGTCGATCGAGGTGGTCGGCTCCACCGGGTAGTAGTCGAGAATCCACAGGTGGTCGGGATCGATCTCGAGTTCGACCGCCGGCAGATCGGGGTTCTCCGGGACGAGCACCGACTGCGACGACCACTCGGCCTCGGCCGGCGGGTTGCTCGGTTCGTCCAGTTCGACGGCGGTGTCGATGCGGTCGAAGCGGAACAACCGCACGCCCTCGGCCATGCGACACCAGGCTTCGAGGTAGGTGTGCTGGTCCATCACCTGCAGCCGGATCGGGTCGACGACACGGTCGGTGACGCTGTCCCGGCTCGCCGAGTAGTAGCTCAGCTGAAGCGCACGTCCTCGACGCACGGCTTCGCGGACGGTGGTGAAGGTCGGGTTCTCCCCCGGCGATGCCTCGAACTCCGCACCGGAGGACAGACCCGGCACGGCGGTCGCCCCGACCGCCTCCTCGATCTTGGCGATGGCACGCCGCGCGGCGGTCACGTCGACCACACCGGGCGTCTCCACGAGAGCACGCAGTGCCACGAGCAGGGTGCTGGCCTCCACGGTCGTGAGCCGCAGCGGACGGTCCATGCCCGCGGTGAACCCGACGCTGACGAAGCCCTCGCTGAACTCGAGTTCGATCAGGTCGTCGGGGTAGTAACCCGGGAGCCCGCACACGAACAGCAACTCGAGGTCCTTGGTGAGCTGCGTCTGGGTGACGCCGAGTTCGCGCGCGGCCTGCTCGATCGAGATGCCGCGCCGAGCCTGGAAATACGGGACCATCGCCAGCAGCCGGTTCAGGCGCGACGGTTGTGCACCGGCCATCAGGCGCTCACCCCCGCCAGGCGGTCCAGGCCGGCGATCACGAGGTCGCGCAGCTCTGGCGGATCGAGGACGACCGCGTCCCGGCCCACGCCCAGCGCCATGCGCGCCACCGCCGACAGCGAATGGATGTCGAGGGTCAGCACGTCGCCCGCCTCACCGTCGAGGTCAGCGGGTTCGGAGGTGGTCGCGGCCCGGCGGAGTCCGGCGGCCCGGCCCGCGGCCACCCAGATGCGCGCGGTGCGACCGTCGGTGCCCGCCGCGGAATCGACCGCCGCGGAGACGATCTGCTGGAGGTCCGTGCCGACGGGCACGTCGACGGCATCGGCGGGTCCGACCGGCGTCACCGTCGAGATCCGCGACAGGCGGAACGTGCGGGTGGCGGCCCGGTCGAGGTCGTGTCCGACGACGTACCAGCGGCCGTGGTGGGACACCACACCCCAGGGCTCGACCCGACGGACGGCCGGGGTCGCGGTCGCCGACGACCGGTGGGTGAACTCGACGGCGCGCTTGACCTGGATCGCGCCGAGGAGTCCGGCGATGACCTGCTCCGAACCCATCGATCGCGTCGACCCGCCGGCGGTGAAGCCGAGGTCGTCCTCCGAGCGGACGTCGAGGCCCGCGGCGCGCAGCTTGAGGATCGCGGTCTGCGACAGCGTGGAGACCTCCGGGGTGTCCCAGAGCGCGGCGGCCATGGCGATCGCGGCGGCCTCGTCGGAGTCCAGGGAGATCTCGGGCAGCTCGTAGGTGTCACGGTCGATGCGGTATCCCTCGGCGCCCGCCGCCATCGGCGAACGTCCGGTGACCAGCGGGATGCCGAGGTCGCGCAGTTCGTTCTTGTCCCGCTCGAACATCCGGTTGAATGCCTCGTCGGACTTGTCGCCGTCCTGGTAACCGGCGACGTTGCGTCGGATGTAGTCGGCGGTGACGTACTGCTTCGTCCACAGCAGACAGATCACCAGATTGAGCAGTCGCTCGACTTTGGGAGTGGCCACTGCGTCAGGTTAGATCCTTGCCGATCAGGCGGTGCGGAGGCTCGCTCACATGGATGCGATCAGCCGGTCGACCCGCTCGTCGACGCTGCGGAACGGGTCCTTGCACAGCACGGTGCGCTGGGCCTGGTCGTTCAGCTTGAGGTGCACCCAGTCGACCGTGAAGTCGCGTCCCGCCTTCTGCGCCGCCGAGATGAAGTCACCACGGAGCTTGGCACGGGTGGTCTGCGGCGGCTCGTTGACGGCGGTCTTGATGGCCTCGTCGGTGGTCGCACGGGCCACGAGCCCCTTGCGCATCAGGACGTCGAACACACCGCGGCCGCGCTTGATGTCGTGGAAGGCGAGGTCGAGCTGCGCGATCTTCGGGTCCGACAGCTCCATCGAATACTTGTCCTGGTAGCGCTGAAACAGCTTTCGTTTGATGACCCAGTCGATCTCGGTGTCGACCTTCGCGAAGTCGTCGGCCTCGACCGCGTCGAGCATGCGGCCCCACAGGTCGACGACCATGTCCATCTCGGGGTCGGGACGGCGGTTGGTGAGGTGCTCGACCGCGCGGGCGTGGTACTCGCGCTGGATGTCGAGGGCACTGGCCTGCCGTCCGCCGGCGAGACGCACGGGACGCCGGCCGGTGGGATCGTGGCTGACCTCGCGGATGGCGCGGATCGGATTGTCCAGGGCGAAATCCCGGAACGCCACGCCGGCCTCGATCATCTCGAGCACCAGCGCCGCCGAGCCGACCTTCAGCAGGGTCGTCATCTCGGACATGTTCGAGTCGCCGACGATGACATGCAGGCGCCGGTACTTCTCGGCGTCGGCGTGCGGCTCGTCGCGGGTGTTGATGATCGGGCGCGAGCGGGTGGTGGCCGAGGAGACGCCCTCCCAGATGTGCTCGGCGCGCTGCGAGAGGCAGAAGGTGGCGGCCTTCGGGGTCTGCAGCACCTTGCCTGCGCCGCAGATCAGCTGCCGGGTCACCAGGAACGGCAGGAGGACGTCGGAGATCCGGGAGAACTCCCCCGCCCGCACGACGAGGTAGTTCTCGTGGCAGCCGTAGGAGTTGCCCGCGGAGTCGGTGTTGTTCTTGAACAGGTAGATGTCGCCGCCGATCCCCTCGTCGGCAAGACGCTGCTCGGCGTCGACGAGCAGGTCCTCGAGGACCAGTTCGCCGGCGCGGTCGTGGTTGATCAGCTGGATCAGGCTGTCACACTCGGCGGTCGCGTATTCGGGGTGCGATCCGACGTCGAGGTACAGGCGTGCGCCGTTCTGCAGGAAGACGTTCGACGACCGACCCCATGACACGACGCGGCGGAACAGGTACCGCGCGACCTCGTCAGGACTCAGCCGCCGATGACCGTGGAAGGTGCATGTGACACCGAACTCGGTCTCGATGCCCATGATTCGTCGCTGCACTTGACCAACCCTACTCGCGGGACCCGCGGCCGACCGGGCAGAAGCGCCAGGCCGACCGCGAGTCGTCGCGTTCTAGTCCGATCCGCCGGAAGAGTCGCCGCCGGAGGTGGTGTCGTCCGCTGAGGAACCCTCGGCCGGGGAGTTGGTCGTGGGTGCGGCAGCGGGCAGGAGTTCCTCGACCGCGGCCGAGGTCAGGCGCTTGAACGCCCGTCGCGGCCGGTTGCGGTCGAGAATCGCGACCTCGAGGTCGCCGGCGGTCAGCTCGCGCGGCGACGCCGGGGCTCCGTTGCCGGAGTCGGCCGGGGTGGCGAGCGCCTTGACCGCGACCCCGATCGCCTCGGCGAGCGCCATGTCGGGGGCATAGCTCTCCTTGAGAGCCGCCGCGATCGGTTCGGTCGCGCCGCCCATCACCAGGAACCGGGTCTCGTCGGTGATCGACCCGTCGTAGGAGATGCGGTACAGCTGAGACGGTTTCGGCTTGCCCGCCCGGGCGACCTCGGCCACGCACAGCTCGACCTCGAACGGCTTGGCCTGCTCGGTGAAGACGCTGCCCAGGGCATTGGCGTAGGTGTTGGCCAGGGACAGACCGGACACGTCGGCGCGGTCGTAGCTGTAGCCCCGCATGTCGGCGAGCTGGATTCCTGCCTTGCGCAGGCTCTCGAACTCGTTGTACTTGCCCACCGCGGCGAAGCCGATGCGGTCGTAGATCTCGCTCGTCTTCCGCAGGGTGTTCGACGGGTTCTCCGCGACGAACAGCACCCCGTCGGCATAGGTCAGGATCACCACGGACCGCCCGCGTGCGATGCCCTTGCGCGCGAGCTCCGAGCGATCGCGCATGATCTGCTCGGCACTGGCGTAATACGGGAAGGTCATCGGGCACCTCCCTCGTGCTCGGCGGCACGGCGTTCGACGACGGCCCGCGCCGCACTCTCGATCTCGGCCGCGTCCACCTCCCGTGCACCTTGTGCGTCGACGACCGCGGCCATCGGGAAGATCTTGCGGACCAGGTCCGGTCCGCCGGTCGCCGAATCGTCGTCGGCGGCGTCGTAGAGCGACTCGACCGCGATGGCGATCGCCTCGTCGGCGGTCAGGTCCGAGCGGTAGAGCTTCTTCAGCGACGACTTCGCGAACACCGATCCGGAACCGATGGCCGTGTAGCCGCCGAACTCCTCGTGACGGTCACCCGCCACGTCGAAGCTGAAGATCCGGCCGCGTTCGGTCGGGTCGTCGTGGTCGATGTCGTAGCCCACGAGAAGAGGGATCGCGGCGAGACCCTGCAGGGCCGCGCCGAGGTTGCCGCGCACCATGCTCGCGAGCCGGCTGACCTTGCCGTCGAGCGTGAGCGGGACACCCTCGATCTTCTCGTAGTGCTCGAGTTCGACGGCGAAGAGCCGGACCATCTCGATCGCGATACCCGCGGTGCCGGCGATGCCGGCCGCCGAGTACTCGTCGGTGATGTAGACCTTCTTGACGTCGCGCGTGGCGATCAGGTTGCCCATCGTGGCCCGCCGGTCACCGGCGAGCACGACCCCACCCGGATACGACACGGCGACTATCGTCGTGCCGTGCGGGATGTCTCCGGCGCCGTCTGCGCCCCCGGCGAACGAACCCACGCGATCAACCTGAGCCTGCGGAAGCTGCTCCGGCGCGTGCAACCGCAGGAACTCGGTGAACGACGAGATGTCCGCGCCGAGAGCAGAACCCGTACGAAATTGTGAAAAAGGGGGCAGTGATCCGAACCTGTCGCTCACTGGCCGCCCTTCTGCACGTAAGCACGCACGAAGTCCTCGGCGTTCTCCTCGAGCACGTCATCGATCTCGTCGAGCAGGTCGTCGGTGTCCTCGGCCAGCTTCTCGCGACGTTCCTGTCCGGCACCGGAATCGGGGCCGACGCCCTCATCGTCGCCGCCGCCACCACGCTTGGTCTGTTCCTGCGCCATCTGCTGCCTCCTTGAAACCGATCGCCCCTTGGCGGGCTACCCGCGACCGACCACCATCGGGTCTTGCGACCCCTGGGATCTCACCGGCTTCCGCCGGGCGCTGATCCCTGGTGAATCGGCCTCGGAATCGTGTGGTCCCACACTACCTGTGGCGGCGACAACTGGGGCGGAACAAAGCACATGCCCCGCGCGTGTCAGGTCGTCAGCTGGTCGACCAGTTCGGCGGCGGAGTTGACCGAATCGAGAAGCTTGCCCACGTGGGCCTGCGTCCCGCGCAGCGGCTCGAGCGTCGGGATGCGGACGAGGGAGTCCCCGCCGAGGTCGAAGATGACCGAATCCCAGCTGGCCGCGGCGACATCTGCCCCGAAACGACGGAGACATTCGCCGCGGAAATAGGCGCGGGTGTTGCGCGGCGGCTCGTGGATCGCGGCGAGCACGTCGTTCTCGTCGACCAGACGCTTCATCGAGCCGCGCGCGACGAGGCGGTTGTAGAGACCCTTGTCGAGGCGGACGTCGGAGTACTGCAGGTCGATGAGCTGCAGGCGCGGGGCCGACCAGGACAGGCCCTCACGCTGGCGGAAGCCCTCCAGGATGCGCAGCTTGGCCGGCCAGTCGAGGATGTCGGAGCATTCCATCGGATCGCGCTCGAGGCGGTCGAGCACATCCGCCCACGTCTCGAGGACGTGCTTGGCCCGCTCGTCGTCGGAGTGCTCCTGCTCGTGGAACTTCATGCAGCGTTCGAGGTACTCGCGCTGCAGGGCCAGGCCGGTGAGCTCGCGGCCGTCGGTGAGTGCGACGGTCGCGGTCAGGGTCGGATCGTGACTGATGGTGTGCACGGCCTGGACCGGGCGGGCGAGCTCGATGTCGGAGAAGTCGACGCCCGCCTCGATGAGGTCGAGGACCAGCGCGGTGGTCCCGACCTTGAGGTAGGTCGCGGTCTCGGCCAGGTTGGCGTCGCCGATGATGACGTGCAGCCGGCGGTAGCGCTCCGGGTCGGCGTGGGGCTCGTCGCGGGTGTTGATGATGCCGCGCTTGAGGGTGGTCTCGAGACCGACCTCGACCTCGATGTAGTCCGAGCGCTGCGAGAGCTGGAAGCCCGCCTCGTCGCCCGACTGGCCGATGCCCACGCGACCCGAGCCGGTGATGACCTGACGCGAGGCGAAGAACGTGGTCAGACCCGCGATGACCGCGGTGAACGGGGTCTCGCGGGCCATCAGGTAGTTCTCGTGGGTGCCGTACGAGGCGCCCTTGCCGTCGATGTTGTTCTTGTAGAGCTGCAGCTTGGGCGCACCCGGAACGCTCGCCACGTGGCGTGCGGCGGCCTCCATGACGCGTTCGCCCGCCTTGTCCCAGATGACCGCGTCCATCGGGTCGGTCACCTCGGGTGCGGAGTACTCCGGATGGGCGTGGTCGACGTACAGGCGGGCGCCGTTGGTGAGGATCATGTTGGCCGCGCCGATCTCGTCGGCGTCGATGATCGGAGCCGGTCCGGAACCGCGGCCGAGGTCGAATCCGCGGGCGTCGCGGAGCGGGGACTCGACCTCGTAATCCCAGCGCGTGCGCTTGGCGCGGGGCACGCCGGCGGCCGCCGCATAGGCGAGAACGGCCTGCGTGGAGGTCATGATCGGATTCGCGGTCGGGTCGCCGGGCGCGGAGATTCCGTACTCGACCTCGGTACCGATGATTCGCTGCATGCTTCGAGGGTAGAGGGTGATGCGGAGAGGCTCGCAGCGTCCCGCTCGCAGGGCGGGCCCGGCACCAGTACCGTCGTCGCCGTGAAAGCTTTCCGCCGGTTCACCGTTCGGGTGCCGCTGCCTCCCGAACTCGCCGCCCTCGGTCCCCTGTCGCACAACCTGCGCTGGGTGTGGAACCCGCCGACCCAGGAGTTGTTCGCCACGATCGACGCCGAGCGGTGGGAGGCGACGGGTGATCCGTTGCGGGTGCTCGCCGACGTCGACCCGGCCCGGCTGACCGAGCTGGCGGCCGACGGGGACTTCCGCGCGCGGGTCTCGGCGGCGCACGCGAGTCTCGAGGAGTACCTCGATGCGCCGCAGTGGTTCGGCGGGTACGCGCAGACCCATCCGGTCCCGCCCGGGATCGCGTACTTCTCCATGGAGTTCGGCGTCTCCGAGGTGCTGCCCATCTACTCCGGCGGGCTCGGCATCCTCGCCGGCGATCACCTGAAGGCCGCCTCGGACCTCGGGCTCCCGCTGATCGGCGTCGGACTGTTCTACCGGTCCGGCTACTTCCGCCAGGGCCTCGACCACGACGGCCGGCAGGTGGAGCGATATCCGGTCAACGACCCGCGGGATCTGCCGCTGACCCTCCTCACCGACGGGGACGCGCCCGTCGTCGTCGAGATCTCCATGCCCGACGGCCGGACCCTGTCTGCACAGGTGTGGGTTGCCAGCGTCGGCCGGATCCCGTTGCTGCTCCTCGACTCCAACATCGCAGCCAACACCGACGACCAGTTGCGCGGCGTCACCGACCGGCTCTACGGCGGCGACCAGGAGCATCGCATCCTGCAGGAGATCCTCCTCGGCATCGGCGGGGTGCGCGCGCTACGCGCCTATGTGCGGGCGACCGGCCGGGACGAGCCGACGGTGTTCCACATGAACGAGGGCCACGCCGGATTCCTGGGCACCGAACGCATCCGGGAGTACGTGGCCGCCGGGCTCGACTTCGACACCGCCGAGGCCGTGGTCCGGGCGTCGAACATCTTCACCACGCACACCCCGGTGCCGGCGGGGATCGACCGCTTCCCCACCGATCTGGTGAACCGGTACCTCGACGCCGACGCCTCCGGGACCTCGCGACTGCTGCCCGGCCTGCCCGCGTCGACCATCGCCGAGCTCGGCGACGAGGCCGACCCGGGCGTGTTCAACATGGCGCACATGGGCTTTCGGCTCGGCCAGCGCAGCAACGGCGTCTCGCAGCTGCACGGCGAGGTGAGCCGGGAGATGTTCGCCGACCTGTGGCCCGGCTTCGACGCCGCGGACGTGCCGATCGGCGCGGTGACCAACGGCGTGCACGGCCCAACCTGGGTGGCGAAGGTGTGGCGTGACTTCGCCTCGAGTGACGAGGATTCCGCGCCCGAGGTCTACGCCGGGCTGCCCGCCGAGACGATCTGGTCGACCCACGAATCGCTGCGGGCCGAGCTCGTCGCCGAGGTCCGGCGCCGGGCGCATGCGAGCGGACGCGAGCGTGGCTTCACCGACGCCGAACTCGGTTGGACCGCCGACCTCTTCGACCCGGGCGTGCTGACGATCGGATTCGCCCGTCGCGCAGCAACGTACAAGCGGCTCACGCTCATGCTGCGCGACCCGGACCGCATGCGCCGCATCCTCACCGACCCGGACCGGCCGGTGCAGCTCGTCATCGCGGGCAAGGCGCATCCGGCGGACGACGGTGGCAAGGCGCTCATCCAGCAGGTGGTGCGTTTCGCCGAGGACCCGCAGTTGCGCGACCGCATCGTGTTCCTGCCCGACTACGACATCTCGATGGCCCGCCACATCTACCCCGGCTGCGACGTGTGGCTGAACAACCCGGTGCGGCCGATGGAGGCGTGCGGGACATCGGGGATGAAGTCGGCGCTCAACGGCGGCCTCAACCTGTCCATCCTGGACGGCTGGTGGGACGAGATGGCCGACGACGACAACGGTTGGGCCATCCCGTCGGCCGAGGGAGTCGAGGACGAGAACCGGCGCGACGACCTCGAGGCCGAAGCTCTCTACGCACTCCTCGAGGACACGGTGATCCCGCTGTTCTATCAGCGGGACGAGAACGGGCTGCCGACGCGGTGGGTGGAGATGATGCGCCACACGCTCACCCGTCTGGGCCCCCAAGTCCTCGCCTCGCGCATGGTTCGCGACTACACCACCGAGCTGTACTGCCCCGCCGCGGCGGCCTACGTCGCCGCGTGCGCCGACGATCATGCCGGCGCCCGTGACCTCGCCGTCTATCGGCGGGAGATCGAGACCGGTTGGGGCTCGGTCGTCGTCGCGGGTGTGGACGAGGAGAGCGAGAACGACGGTCTCCGCGTGTCCGCCCACGTGGCGGTCGGCGAACTCGACCCCGACAGTCTCCGTGTCCAACTCGTGCTGGGCCGCGTGACCGACGACGGCGACATCGTCGACCCCGCGATCACCGACATGAGCCCGGCCGCCGAACGAGATGCGTCGGGTCGCGTGATCTTCTCGGTGCTGGCCACCCCGCCGGCGTCGGGCCACCTCGGCTACACGGTGCGCGTACTCCCCCGCCACGAACAGCTCTCGCACGACGCGGAACTCGGACTCGTCCGGTATCCGGTGGCGTCGGGCGATGCGGCGGGATAGGCGAAGGCCGTACGAGCTCGGCCCGACTGCCGAACCTCAGCCCCGACCGCCAGACCTCGATCGACGTCTGCCGGTCGAGTTGACGTCTACCGGTCGGGTGCGGCTGGCTCAGCGCTTTTTCAGCCGCAACCGTGAGTAGGTGAACGCCAGCAGCAGGATGCTGATGAAGGCGAGTACCGAGTAGGCGATGGCGCTGTGGGCGATCGAGGTCTCCCACAACGTGATCCGCTGGGGTGCAGCGACGTTGATGTTGTACAGGTCGACACTGCCGGCGGCGGTGACGTAACCCCAGAACGAGGGGAAGATCCACGACAGTTGCTGCAGGCCGACACCGTCCAGCTTGAACAGGCCGCCGCAGAAGACGAGCTGCACCATCACCACGATGACCAGCGGCGGCATCACCTGTTCGTTGGATTTCACCGCCGACGAGATCGCGAGTCCGACAAGGGTGCTCACACAGGCGAGCACGGCGACGGCGAACAGCAGGGCCAGCGGCGGGGGCAGGATCGGGCCGCCGAAGTCGGGTAGCCCACGACCGGCGAAGGTGATGCCGACCATGATGATCGTCTGCAGGATCGCGGCGATGAAGAAGACCACGATCTTCGCGAACAGGTAAGCGCCGGGACGCAATCCGACGGCTCTCTCCCGCTCGAAGATGTCGCGCTCACCGACGAGGTCGCGCACCGTCAGAGCCGCACCCATGAACGCGGCACCCACGACGAGGACCACCAGGATCTGGATCGCCTCCGCGCCGTCTTTGGGTGGCGGCGCGTTCGGGATCACCTCGAGTCGGGCGAAACCACTCGACCCCGGGATGACCAGCGTCAGCAGTCCGAGGACCACCGGCAGCAACACCAGGAACACCAGATAGCCGATGTCGGCGAAGACGAGCCGTACCTGGCGTCGGGCGATGGTCGACGCCTGTCTGGTGAAGCTGGTGTGCGGCACCGGTATCGGCGGGCCCGGAGGACGTTGCGGCGGCGGTGGATTCGGAGCACGCCGATGCCGTTCGAGGTAGCGCGTGTACGCGGCGTCGGGCTGGTCGGCGACATAGGCGAAGATCTCCGCCCAGTCGGAGGTCCCCATCTCCTGTTCGACCTGCGCCGGCGCACCGCAGAACGAGGTCTTGCCGCCCGGGGCGAGCAGCAGCACCTGGTCGCACATCGACAGGTACGTCAGCGAGTGGGTGACCACGAGGACGACGCGGCCGGCGTCGGCGAGGCGCCGCAGGGTCGCCATCACCTGGCGGTCGAGGGCCGGGTCGAGACCCGACGTCGGCTCGTCGAGGATCAGCAGCGATGGACCGGTGAGCAGCTCCATCGCGACCGATGCACGCTTCTGCTGTCCGCCGGAGAGCTTCTCGACGCGGGTGTCGACGTGCTCGGTCAGTTGGAGTTCGCCGAGGACGCCGTCGATGACCCGGTCGCGGTCTTCTTTCGACAGGTCGGGCGGCAGTCGCAGCTCTGCCGCGTAGCGCAGGGCCTGCCGGAGCGTGAGCTTGTGGTGGAGCACATCCTTCTGCGGGACCATCCCGATTCGGGTGCGGAGGGCGTCGTATTCGGCGTGGACGTTGCGACTCTCGAAGGTGACCAGGCCGCTCGTCGGCGAGTTCAGGCCCGCGGCGATCTTCGACACGGTCGACTTGCCGGCGCCGGACGGGCCGATCACCGCGGTGAGCGTGCCGGGACTCGCGCTGAAGTCGACGTCGGCGAGAAGCCGCTTACCACCGTCGACGATGAGGCTGACCCCGTGCACGTGGAGACCGTCGGCGACCGCCGCGCTCTCCTGGCCGCGCATGAGCGTGCCGCCGGACACCACGAAGTCGCTGTTGCCGATCGTGACCACGTCACCGTCGGACAGCGGCGCGTTGTTGACCCGGCGGCCGTTGACGAAGGTGCCGTTGACGCTGCCGAGGTCGTCGATGACCAGGACGCCGCCGCGGCTCGACACCTGCGCGTGGTGGCGGGAGGCGAGGACGTCGCTGACGACGATGTCGTTGTCCGGTGTGCGGCCGATGCGCTGCACACCGCGCAGCGAGATCGACTCGCGCTCGGGCGGAGTCGGTGCTCCCGGAAGCCGGTAGACCGCCGAGACGTTCTGTTTCAGCGCCTGCAGATGCGGGGCGTCGCGCAGCTCGGCGGGCATCGGTTCCGGCGCACCGGCGCGCGAGGGTCCGCCCGAGGATCGTGACGGGATGCGGCCCGACTGCGGCATGTTCGGTCCCGGGTGGCCGGGGGCGGCGAAACCCGCTGACCGTGGCCCCGGCGGGAACGGACCCGGACGGGCGGGTGCGGACGGCATCTGACCGCTCGGCGGTGGCGGGTAGGCGGTCGGATCGATCACCAGGTCGACTATCGGACCGGTGCTCACGTCGCCGAGCCGGACCTGCGTCGGGCCGGCGACCATGAGCTCGGCCAGGCGTCGTCCGCCGGCGAAAAAGCCGTTGGTGCTACCGATGTCGACGAGATACCACGCAGCCCCGCGCCACTCGATGGCGAGATGCCGACGCGACACCATCGGATGATTGATCACGATGTCGTTGTCGGGTTCCCTGCCCAGGGTGATGCGCGGGGATTCGCCCAGCGGATGAGGCGCCCCACCGTCGACGATCACCCGACCGCGAGCCATCGATGTACTGTTCATCGCCGCCAACTTTAGTGCTTGACGACGGTTTTCATGCCGTTCTGTACAGCAGACGACCGACCCCCTGGGGAGTCGGTCGTCTGCTGGATGAGGCGCGTGCTACAGGTATTGCCCGGTGTTCGTCTCGGTGTCGATGGCGCGGCTCGTCCCGGAGGACTTGCCGGTGACCAGCGTGCGGATGTAAACAATCCGCTCGCCCTTCTTGCCCGAGATGCGAGCCCAGTCGTCCGGGTTGGTGGTGTTGGGCAGATCTTCGTTCTCCGCGAACTCGTCGAGGATCGAATCGAAGAGGTGCTGCACACGCAGACCCGGGGCACCGGTGTCGAGCTGCGACTTGATCGCGTACTTCTTCGCACGGTCGACGACGTTCTGGATCATCGCGCCCGAGTTGAAGTCCTTGAAGTACATGATCTCCTTGTCGCCGTTGGCGTAGGTGACCTCGAGGAACCGGTTGTCCTCGCTCTCTGCGTACATCCGCTCGACGACCTTCTCGATCATCGCCTTGATGCAGGCCGTGCGATCCCCGCCGAACTCGCCGATGTCGTCGGCGTGGATCGGCAGTTCCTCGGTGAGGTACTTCGAGAAGATGTCGATCGCCGACTCGGCGTCGGGACGCTCGATCTTGATCTTCACGTCGAGGCGGCCGGGACGCAGGATCGCGGGGTCGATCATGTCCTCGCGGTTCGACGCACCGATCACGATGACGTTCTCGAGGCCTTCCACACCGTCGATCTCGCTGAGCAGCTGCGGCACGACCGTGGTCTCGACGTCGGAGGAGACACCGGAGCCGCGGGTGCGGAAGATCGAGTCCATCTCATCGAAGAACACGATGACCGGGGTGCCCTCGGACGCCTTCTCCCGGGCGCGCTGGAAGATCAGCCGGATGTGACGCTCGGTCTCACCGACGAACTTGTTGAGCAGCTCGGGACCCTTGATGTTGAGGAAGTAGGACTTCGCCTCCTTGGCGTCGTCTCCGCGGGACAGCGCGATCTTCTTGGCAAGGGAGTTCGCGACGGCCTTGGCGATGAGCGTCTTACCGCAACCGGGCGGACCGTAGAGCAGCACGCCCTTCGGCGGCCGCAGCTGGTAGTCGCGGAACAGGTCCTTGTGCAGGAACGGCAGTTCGACGGCGTCGCGGATCTGTTCGATCTGCCGGCCGAGACCACCGATGTCCTCGTACCCGACGTCCGGCACCTCTTCGAGGACGAGGTCCTCGACCTCGGCCTTGGGCACCCGCTCGAAGGCGAACCCGGCCTTGGTGTCGATGAGCAGCGAGTCGCCCGGACGCAGCTTGCGGCGCTTGCCGTCCTCCGCGTCGACCTCGCCCAGCAACGGCTCGGCCAACCACACGACGCGCTCCTCGTCGGCATGACCGACGACCAGCGCCCGCTTGCCGTCCCCGAGAACCTCGCGCAGAGTGCTGATCTCGCCGACCGTGTCGAACGCCAAGGCCTCGACGATGGTCAGGGCCTCGTTCAGACGCAGCGTCTGGCCCTTGGTCAAGGTCTCGGTGTCGATGTTCGGCGAGCAGGTGAGCCGCATCTTGCGACCGGAGGTGAACACGTCGACGGTCGCGTCGGGGTACACCTCGAGCAGGACCCCGTAGCCGCTCGGCGGCTGACCGAGACGGTCGACCTCCTCGCGCAAGGCGACGAGTTGCTGACGCGCTTCTTTGAGCGTGTCGAGCAGCTTCGCGTTGCGCGCCGTGAGGCTGTCGACGCGTTCCTGGAGGCTATCGGTGTCTGCCTGGCGTCCGAACGACGGGCGTTCGGAACCACTCCGCGCGAGAGGCGGGGTGTAGGCAGGGGTGAAGCCCTCGTCGGGTGCACTCGCGCTCTCGGGGACCGCACGGTCCCCGGTGGCGTCATGGCGGTCAGATTCGGTCATTGCTGACTCCTCTCCCCGGCAATCACCCGATCCCACGATCGGAATGCTCGCGCCGTATCCCTACGCTACCGGCACGGACGCAGAATCGCCCTTCACCCACCAGATGGCGGTGTTGACGGTGTGTTAAATGTGCGCGTTCGCAACGGAATCACGATCTTGCGGCCAATGCGGACCAGCCGAACTCAGCCCTTCGTCGGCCGACGCTGCGGACGCAACGTGGTGGTGCCGTCGGCGAGCCGGCGGGCGGTGATGAGAAACGCAGTGTGGCCTTGCATTTTGTGCTCGGGACGAACAGCCAGGCCGACGGCCGACCACTCGCGCAGCAGGGTCTCCCAGGCGCGCGGCTCGGTCCAGCACTCCTGCTCGCGCAGCGCCTCGATCACGCGCGAGAGCTGGGTGACGGTCGCCACATAAATGGTCAGGACCCCGCCTGGTTTCAACACGGTGCGCACCACGTCGAGGGGCTCCCACGGCGCGAGCATGTCGAGGACGACGCGGTCGAAGCGTTCGTCCTGGTCGACGTTCGCGAGATCGTCGACGACGATGTTCCAGTTGTCCGGGCGGCCACCGAAGAAGGTCTCGACGTTGCGGATCGCATGCTCGGCGTGATCCTCGCGGATCTCGAAGGAGTTCACCTCGCCCTCGGTGCCGACGGCGCGGAGCAGTGAACACGTCAGCGCGCCGGATCCGGCGCCGGCCTCCAAAACGCGGGCGCCCGGGAAGATGTCGCCCTCGAGGACGATCTGCGCGGCGTCCTTGGGGTAGATGACCTGGGCACCGCGCGGCATCGAGAGCACGTAGTCGACGAGCAGCGGCCGCAACGCGAGGTACTGGGTGCCGCTGGTGGCCGAGACGACGCTGCCCTCGGGCGAGCCGATGAGATCGTCGTGCGAGATGGCGCCGCGGTGGGTGTGGAACTGCTTGCCCTCTTCGAGGAGCACCGTGAACTTTCGGCCCTTGGCATCGGTCAGTTGAACCCGGTCGCCGACGGCGAACGGTCCGGTGGTGGGCACTGGGTGCTTCCTCTCGTGAACGGGACGGAGCCGACGCCTCCGCGCTGGCGGAGAAGGTGGTGGTCGGGAGTCCGGTGGGCCGTGAGGACGATACCCGACCGCAGGTGGGTGTCGGACCGGCAGAGTGTCGGGGCTGCGGCCTAGTCTGCGAGATGTGAGCACGATGACCGGCACCGACAACCCCTCCGCCAGCGCGACCCCCGCGCCGGAGCCGCCCCCGTCGGAGGGGGCGCGCGGGATCGTCGGACGCCCCCTGGCTCTGTCTCCGTCGCGGGCGGCGGACTTCAAGCAATGCCCGCTCCTGTACCGGTTCCGCGCCATCGACCGTTTCCCGGAGACGCCGACCGCCGCACAGACCCGCGGCACCGTCGTCCATGCGGCACTCGAGAACCTCTTCGACATGCCTGCCGAGCTCCGCACCCAGGATTCGGCAGAGCTGCTCGTCGAGGGGGCCTGGGCGGCGCTGTGCGAGGAGGACCCGCAGCTCGCGCGGGTGATCGACGAGGGCGGTCAGGCGGCGTTCATCGCCGGTGCACACAAGCTCATCGCGACGTACTACACGATGGAGAACCCCACCGCCTTCGATGCCGACTCGGTGGAGGAACACGTCGAGATCGAGGCCGACGACATGCTGATGCGCGGCTTCATCGACCGTATCGACGTCGCACCGACCGGCGAGATCCGCGTCGTCGACTACAAGACCGGACGCTCCCCCGGCGAGGCCTACGAGGCCAAGGCGCTGTTCCAGATGAAGTTCTATGCGCTGGCGATCCTGCGGACGCGCGGCGTCGTGCCGGCCCGGCTGCAACTGATGTACCTGTCCGACGGCCAGCAGCTGATCTACCACCCCGATCACGACGAGCTGCTCCGCTTCGAGCGGACGCTGCGCGCGATCTGGCAGGCCATCCGCACCGGCGTCGCCTCCGGGGACTTCCGGCCGCGGAAGTCCCGGATGTGCCGGTTCTGCGAACACCAGTCGCGGTGCCCGGAGTTCGGCGGCGAGATCCCGCCCTACCCCGGTCCGCCGCCCGGGTTCGTCGCCTGAGGCACACCCCGAGACGCCCGATTATGTAGATGCACATAGGCTGGACACGTGGAGAGTTCGTACTACGTTCCCGTCGACGCCCCGGCGTCCGACGGCACCAGCCCGGCCGGCGACCCGTCGGCGCGATATGAGTACTTCCAGCCGACCGACGCCACCCTGAGCGTCTGGTCGCCGACCATGCAGCACGGCGGCCCGCCGTCGGCGCTGATGATGCGGTCGTTGCTGCGCTGCGACCCGGATCCCTCACAGCACTTCACCCGCGTGACGACCGAGATCCTCGGCCCGATCGGGCTGGGCGTCAACCGGATTCACGCTCGCGTGATCCGCCCGGGTAGGCAGATCAGTCTCGTCGAGACCGAGCTCGAGGTGCAGCGGGCCGACGGCTCGTTCCGCACGGCCGCGAAGTCGGTGGGCTGGCGCATCCGCGGCGCGGACACCAGCGAGATCGCCAACGGTCCCGCTCCCCTGACCCCGCTGCCCGACGAGCTGCCGAGCCAGATCGGGTTCCCCGACGACAGCGGCGAAGCAGTGAGCTGGGGAACGCTCGGGTTCATCGGAACCGTCGAATCGGCACGCACCGAGGGCCGCTACGGCGAGACCCCGGCGGTGTGGCTGCGCGCGGCCCTCCCGCTGGTCGAGGGCGAGAAGACCTCGGACCTCGAGGCCATGTTCATCGTGATCGACGTCGCCAACGGTGTGGGTACGAGACTGCGCCCGGACCGCTGGTCCTGGATGAACACCGACACCACCGTGCATCTGACGCGGGTACCGAGCGGGCCGTGGGTCGGCATCGACGCCAACATGGTCGCCGGACCCGACGGTTTCGGCGCGACCCTCGGCGACCTGTACGACACCTCCGGCTACATCGGCCGGTCGGCGCAGACGGTCTTGCTCAACGCCGTCGGCTGACCCTTCGAGGCGCTCGCAAGCTCGCTCCTCAGGGACGAGAAAAGGGGCACCCCCGAGATTGGTCGAGGGTGCCCCTTTTCGCTCCCTGAGGAGGCCGGAGCCTGCGACGGACCGCCGTCCTCCGCTCCCTGAGGAGGCCGGAGCCTGCGACGGCCGTCTCGAAGGGTCAGAACCGGCAGGAGCGGATGTCGGTGGCGAGGATCGCCTTCGCGCCGAGCTCGGAGAGCTCATCCATCAGGTTCTGGTGGTCCTTGCGCGGAACCATCGCGCGGACGGCGACCCAATCGGGATCTGCCATCGGGGCGACCGTCGGGGACTCGAGGCCCGGGGTGATCGCCGTTGCTTTGTCGAGGAGCGACTTGGGGCAGTCGTAGTCGATCATCACGTACTGCTGTCCGAAGACGACGCCCTGGACGCGCGCGATGAACTGCTTCTCGGCTTTGGTGAGATCGGCGTCGCGCCGGGAGATCAGCACGGCCTCGGAGTCGCACAGCGACTCGCCGAAGGCAGCCAGCCCGTGTTGGCGCAGCGTGCGTCCGGAACCGACGACGTCGGCGATCGCGTCGGCCACCCCGAGCTGGATGGAGATCTCGACCGCGCCGTCGAGCCGGATGATGTCGGCGGTGATGCCGCGTCCGGCGAGGTCGTCGCGCACCAGGTTCGGGTACGACGTCGCGACGCGCTTGCCGGCGAGGTCGGCGACGGTCCACTCCTGGTCGGCCGGGGCCGCGTAGCGGAAGGTCGACGTGCCGAAGCCCATCGCGAGCTGCTCGTGGACCTGGGCTCCCGAGTCGCCGGCGAGGTCTCGGCCGGTGATGCCGAGGTCGAGGCGTCCCGACCCGACGTAGATGGCGATGTCCTTGGGACGGAGGAAGAAGAACTCGACGTCGTTGTTGTTGTCGAGAACCGTCAGATCCTTGGAGTCGGATCGTTTGCGGTAGCCGGCCTCGGAGAGAATGGCCGACGCGGATTCGGAGAGCGCACCCTTGTTGGGTACAGCCACTCGCAGCATCTCGATGTCCTTTTCGTGGGGTTGTGCTCAGCTGAGCGGGAGGTTGTGTGTCGGCGACCGGGGCTTCCGGTCACAGATGTCGGTACACGTCCTCCGGCTTGAGGCCCCGTTTGATCATCATCACCTGCAGCCAGTAGATGAGCTGGGAGATCTCCTCGCCGAGCGAGTCGTCGGACTCGTGCTCGGCGGCGAGCCACACCTCGCCGGCTTCTTCGATGATCTTCTTGCCCAGGGTGTGCACACCCGAGTCGAGCGCGGCGACCGTGCCCGACCCCGCGGGGCGGTTCTCGGCCTTGTCGCTGAGTTCGGCGAACAGCTCCTCGAATGTCTTCACGATTCCTCATTTTGGCATGTCGCGGTACGCGCGAGACCGCCGGTCCATGCCTCGGTGACGTCGTCGAGTCCCAATCCGACCAGAGAGCGTCGAAACACCCGCAGCGGTCCGGGTTCCACCGGTGCCGCGGATTCGACGACGAGGGTGAGACATCCGGCCGCCGTCGCGGCCTGAGCGCCGGTCGGGGAATCCTCCACCGCCAGGCATTCCGCGGTCGGCAATCCGAGCAGTTCGGCGGCGCGCATGTACGGGTCGGGAGCGGGTTTGCCGACGGCGACCTCGTCGCCGCAGACCGTGGTCGCGAAGCGATGACGGCCGATCGTCTCCAGGGCCACATCGGCTGCCTCACGCACCGTATTGGTGACCAGCGCCATCGGGATACCGGCGCAGGCGATCAGTTCCAGCGCCTCGAGTGCGCCGGGTCGCCACGGGAGACCCTCCTGGAAGAGTTCGGTCACCCGGTCCAGCGTCCACCGTCCGTCCGCGGCGGGATCCCGGACCTCGGGCGACAGACCCGCGGCGTCGTGGACCTTCGCCAGCGCGTCGGGCAGGGAGTTGCCGAGCGTCGATTCGCGCAGGTGCGGGGTCATCGCGATGCCATGGAGCGCCGCCAGCTCGGACATCGCTATCTCCCAGATCGGCTCGGAGTCGAGCAGCGTGCCGTCCATGTCCCAGAGGACGGCGGCGGGGAGTCGGAATGCGGGATCAGCGGAGTCGGTCACCTCTGCATCATCGCAACCCATCGTTCCGTCGGCTCGTCGGCCGGGTAGAAAAGCTCGATCGTCAGCTCTTCGAGCGTGACATCGCGGGGTGAACCGAAGGTGGTCAGGGTGCTGAAGAAGGACAAGACCTCGTCGCCGAGTTCCAGCTCGAACGGCACCAGCAGCGAACCCACCTCTCGCGACCTGCCCGACACCTGCCCGCCGTTCAGACCGGACACGGTCGGATACGACGACACCTCGCGTTCGAGCTCGGCGAGTCGTTCGTCGCCGGTGATGCGCACCATCCGACGAAGGAGGTCGAGCAGGTAGGAGGCCCACTCGTCGAGGTTGTGCGTCATCCGCGCGAAGCCGTCGGGGTGCAGCGACACCCGGAACAGGTTGACCGGCCTGGCTTGGAGCTCGTCCGGGAGCAGGGACAGGAGCCGCATCGCGGTGTCGTTGGCCAACACGACGTTCCACGCGCGGTCGAGGGCCATCCCGATGTTGGGGTTGTGCGCGTCGAGCAGTCTCTTGACCTCGCCGCGCACGCGGGTCATCGTCTCCGAGTCGAGGGGCTCCTCGCTGTAGCGCGGTGCGTGACCGGCCGCGAGGAGGAGCGAATTACGTTCGCGCAGAGGGATGTCGAGACGTTCGGCCAGCGCGTGAAGCAGGCCCGGACTCGGGCGGGACTTACCCGTCTCGACGAAGCTGAGGTGCTTCGGCGAGACCCCGACCTCGTAGGCGAGGTCGAGCTGACTGATGGACCGGCGAGACCGCCACTGCTGCAGCAGAGTTCCCACCTCGACGGTCATGGGGTCATCGTAGACAGCTCTCGATCAGTTCGAGTGAGTACGCGATGGTCTGGGCGAGAACGTCTTCGGGCTCGCCGTCGAACTCCTTGCGGGTCGCGGAGACCCGGCCGCGATGGTCGAGTCCGAACCATACGGTTCCCGGTGCGGCCTCGTCGGGTTCCGGCCCCGCCTCGCCGGTCACCGCGACGACGATCTCGGCGTCGAACAGTCGCGCGGTGGTGGCCACCATGGCGCGTGCGGCCGTCTCGCTGACGACGGGCCCTTCGGGCACCTCGAGCAGGCCGAACTTCACGTCCTCGTGGTAGGCGATGACGCCGCCGCGGAACCAGTCCCCCGCCTGCGGGGCCTTGCTCAGCTCGCTCGCGAGGTTGCCGCCGGTCAGCGACTCCGCGACCGCGACGTGCACACCCTGCTCCACGATCGCGTCGGCCAGTCGCGCGCACGTCTCGGAGAAATCGGTCACGTCGGACATCGGTGGCTCGCCTTTCGGTCGGAATCTTCGATCACAGCACCCCGGCGATATCCGGATAGGGCCGAGATCAAACCACTACCTGGTAGGTAGTGGTGCCGGCGTCGGCGATGCGTCACTCTTGGGCCATGACCCAGACCAGCACAGATCGGCCGACCGCCATCCTGATCTCCCCGGCGATGGCCGTGCCGGCGCGGGTCTACCGACGGCTGACGGAGGCACTGACGGGATACGGGCTCGATGTCCGCGTCGTCGCGCGCCGCGGTGTCGAGGAAGGTGCAACCCCGCCCTCCCACACCGCCGACTGGTCCTACGAGGACGAGGCCGCCGACCTCGCCGATGCGATCGCCGGCACCCGGGCCGACGTCCCGGGCACGCGGGTCGTCGTGGTCGGGCACAGCCTCGGTGCGCAACTCGCCGCGATGGTCGCCCAGTCGTCGGATCACACGCCCGACGGGATCGTCGCAGTGGGCGCGTCGGTGCCGGCGGTACGCCACTACGGGCTCCGCGGTCTGGCCCTGGGCGCGATCGCCGTGGCCGTCGGGCCCGTATCGGGTGCCGTCGGCCATTGGCCCCGGCAGGGTTTCGGCGGCCCCACGGCCCGAACGCTGATGCGGCAGTGGGCACGTATGGTCCTCACCGGTAGGGCGCCGTTCGCCCTCGACGGCTCGATCGAGACACCGACCCTGGCCATCCGGCTCGATGACGACGAGATCGTCACCGACGGTGCGGCATCAGCGTTCGACGCCGCGTTCTCGCCGGAGTCGATCACCCACTGGCGCTACGACGACGCACGATGCCCGGCGGGCGGCAACACGACGCACATCGGCTGGGTCCGTACGCCCGACGTCGTCGCGCAACGGATCGCGGAGTGGTGGGACTCGCAGGCAACCGGTGCACGGGCAGCCACCGAAGCCGACGCTCAGCGCCGGCCGGGGTAGGTCAGGGCACCCAGGTCCCCGACGTGGACTCGATCCGCTCGCGTGTGCGGGCAGCCGTTCCACGGGCCCACGCCCCCGTCGAGACGAAGGCGAGAACGAGGACCGCAGCGCCACACAGCGCCATGATCAGCCACACCGGGCGGGCGGCGGCGGCGAGCCCGTCGGCGACCGACCCCTCGATTCCGGCGAACGCCACCGCGCCGAACACCGCGACACCGAGCGCGGTGCCCACCTGGCGGCCGGTCGAGGCCATCGCCGACGCCAGACCCGCCTGCGTTCGGGGCATCCCCGAGACCGCCCCGTTGGTGATCGGTGCGTTGAGGAACCCGAAGCCGAGCCCGAAGACCAGATATGCGGCGCCGACGTAGACGAGGGAGGTGTCGTTGCCGAGGCCGGTGAGCATCAGGGCGCCCGCCACCATCCCGACTCCTCCGATCACCATCGGTGTCCGGGCTCCCCGATCGCCCACGAGCCGACCGGCGATGGGCGCGCAGACCACCGACGCCGCCGCCATCGGCAAGGTCATGAGTCCCGCGTGAAGCGGCGACATCTCACGAACCTCCTGCAGGTACAAGGTGTTGAGGAACAGGAAGCCCCCGGTGGCGGCGAAGGCGATGACCGCACATGCGACCGAGCTCGAGAACGGCGCGCTCCGGAAGAATCGCGGGTCGAGAAGCGGCTCCTCGCGGCGACTCTCGTACGCGATCATCGCGACGAACGCGCCTGCCGACACGGCGAAACACGTGAGCACTCCCGGTGACGTCCACCCCTGGGGGCGTCCCTCGATGATGGCGAAGGTGAGGGTGGCGAGGAGGGTGAGGATCAGCATCTGCCCGACCGGGTCTGCGCGGCGGGCGTGCTCGGCCCTCGACTCCGGGACGAATCGCATCGTCAGTCCGAGGGCGAGCAGGCAGACCGGAACGTTGAGCCAGAAGATCGCCTCCCACCCGATCCCGGAGACGAGGGCCCCACCGACGACCGGCCCGAATGCCAGGCTCATGCCGAACGCGGTGCCCCACAGTCCGATCGCCTGCGCACGCTCGCGAGGATCGACGAAGACGTTGGTGACGATCGACAGCGCGACCGGGTTGAGCATCGCGCCGCCGACGGCCTGCAACATGCGTGCCCCGATGAGGACCTCCGGTGTCGGTGCCAGCGAACACAACACCGACGCGACGCCGAAGGTCACCAGGCCGACCTGGAAGATCCGCTTGCGGCCCAGGCGATCTCCGAGCGATCCGCCGAAGATCAGCAGGCTCGCGATCACCAGCGCATACGCGTCGAGGACCCACTGCAGCTGCGCCGGCGTCGCGCCGAGGTCCGAACTGATCGACGGCAACGCGACATTCACCGCCGACACGTCGAGGCCGACGATGAACAGGCTCAGGCAGCAGGTGGCGAGGATGACGAGCCGGTCCCGCCGCGTCAGGGTGCCGTCGGCCGATCGAGCGCGCAGCGCAGCGCGTGCGGCGTTCACGACTCGGCCGCCGCGCGGAGGAGATCGAGCAATTCCGCGAGCTGCTGGAGCTGCGCCTCGTCGAGCGCGGCGAACATCTCGGGCGCAGTCGCGGGGTTCGCGGTCACCTCGTCCATCACCCGGCGGCCGGCGTCGGTGATCGTGACGCGCTTACACCGGCCGTCGTCGGCGTCGGCCTCCCGGGTCACGAGCCCGCGGGCGACGAGATCATTGACGATGCCGCTCATGGCCGATGCATCCACACCCATTCGCTCCGCGAGGTCTCGCTGCGTCATCGGCCGCACGGCGACACGGCGGAGCGCGCGGAACCGGCTGAACGGGATGTCGATGACCTCGCTGATGCGGGCACGCGACTGCTTCTCTTGATCCCGCACGAGGCTGTTCATCGCGAACCACACCTCGGTGGTGGTCTGCGAGCGTACGTGGTCGTCCGTTGTCGACATAAAACGATTGTAGTTTTACAACTATCTCTGCGGCAATCATGCAACGTCGGAGCTCCGCCGTACGCTGGGATGCAGCAACGTCGAGCGAAAGCTGAGTCGCATGTCGAAGATCCTCGTCATCGGACACCGCAATCCCGACACCGACGCGATCGGGTCCGCGATCGGCCTGGCACGGCTCGAACAGGCACTCGGAGTTGACGCGGAAGCCGTCGCCCTCGGCTCACCCGGCCCGGAGACGGCCTTTGCGCTCGACCACTTCGGCCTCGCGGCGCCGCGCGTCATCGAGCACGCGAGCCCCCACGACGTGATGCTCGTCGACCACAACGAACGCCAGCAGAGCGTCGCCGACATCGCCGACGTCACCGTCCGCAAGGTGATCGACCATCACCGCATCGCCAACTTCGAGACCGCCGCGCCGCTGTACATGCGAGTCGAGCCGGTCGGATGTACGTGTTCGATCCTCACCCGCATGTACGCGGAGAGCGAGGTCGAGATCCCCGCCGACACCGCCGGGATCATGTTGTCGGCGATCATCTCCGACACCCTCCTGCTGAACTCCCCCACGACCACCGACTCCGATCGCATCGCCGCCGAGGAGCTCGCGACGATCGCCGGCGTCGACCTCGTGGACTACGGGAACCGATTACTCCGCGCCGGAACGGACCTCGGTGACCAACCGGCGTCGTCGATCATCGGACTCGACGCCAAGACCTTCTCGATGGGATCGGCCAGCGTGCGCGTGGCGCAGCTGACCACCGTCGACGCCGACGCCGTCCTCGCCCGCCGCGACGAGTTCTTCGAGGCCATGGCCGCCGAGAGGGAGACCGCGGGCCACAATCTGTTCCTGCTGCTGATCACCGATGTGATCGCCTGCGACTCAGACCTTCTCGTGGTCGGTGAACCCGTCGACGCCGTCGAGCGTGCGCTCGGGATCACGGTTGCCGACGGGCACGCCTTCGGCAAGGGCATCGTCTCGCGGAAGAAGCAGATCGTGCCGCAGTTGACCGAGGAGCTGACGAGCTGAGTTCGCCCGATTGACAGGTCGGACGGTAGCCGCGTTACCACACCGCACCGACAGTCTTGGCGACCGGAAGAACCGACGATATTCGTTGCACGACAACACAATCGCGGGTATTGTCGAACATACATTTCGCACCAGGTGTCGGGGGTGGCCGCCATGAGGGATACCTCGCAGGTGGACGTCGCCGACGAGCCCATCTCGCGTGCCGAGGAACTGGTGGGTGAACTCCACCGGATCACGACCGAACTGCAGGCCGTCGATCTCACGCAGTGCTCAGATGCCGCACTCGTCGATGTCGCGGCCGAGACCGAACGAGCCATCGCTCGACTGGGTTTCGCCGGTGACCGACAGATCGTCGAAGCCACCGAACGCGACCTGCCCCGCAAAACCGGCCACCGCAGCGTCATCCAGTTCATGACCCACCGCCTACGCGTCGCCCACCCCATGCGGCGCCGCGACCAGATGTCAGCGACCGCAACCTTTCCCAGCCTCACCGGCGAACCACTCCCACCCCAGCACCCCACCCTGGCCGAAGCCTTCGCCGACGGACGTGTCGGATCTGCCCACGTGCACGCCGTGCTCGACGTCCTCGACCAGATCCCCCACGCCGTCGACCACGACGTGAAAGTCGCCGCCGAACGACAGATGGCCGAGATCGCCGTCGACCACACCCCCGCCGACATCGCCGCCCTCGGGGCGCGCTTGCTGGCACTCGTGGACCCCGACGGCACACTCGCCGACGACACCGACCGCAAACGCCGCCGCCAGCTGTACGTGAACCGCCAGCGCGCCGACGGCACCGCGAAAATGACCGCCAACCTCACACCCGAACTGCTTGCGCGCGTCACCATGTTGCTTGCCGTGTGGGCCAAACCCGGCATGAACAATCCGGATGACCCCGAATCACCCTGTGGCTCAGTCGAGGATGCCGATCCGGAAGCAGTCGAGGCGGCTGCCGAACGCGATACCCGCACCCCCGCCCAACTCAATCACGACGCCTTCAACGCCCTCCTCAAAGCTGTCCTCGACGACGGCCTGCTGGGCAAGAGCCACCGCGGACTACCCACGCAATTGATCATCAAGGCCGACCTCGACGACCTGGTCCGCGAAGCCGGTTTCGCCACCACCGCCACCGGCACCCTCATCCCCATCACCGACCTCATCAAACTCGCCGCTGACACCCAACCCTGGCTGGCGGTATTCAAAGACGCCACCGCCGTCCCGCTCTACTTCGGCCGCGGCAAAAGGTTGGCCACCCGCGAACAACGCCTGGTGTCCTTCGCCAGACCCGACGGCGAAAGCTGCTCCACCCCCGACTGCGGCATAGCCGCCGCACACGTGGAAATACACCACGCCCAACTGGATTGGGGCCTTGGCGGACTCACCGACATCACCGACCTCGCCCCCGCCTGTCCCAAACACAACCGCCTGGTCGGCGACCAGCCCGGCCAGTACACCACCCGCATGGTTCGGGACGGACCCGACGAAGGCCGCTGCGCCTGGCGGCTCAACGCCGAACCCGGCGCACCACCCAACCCCGAACGCATCAACCGGCGACCCGACATACCCCGCCGATTCGCTGAACAACTGAAACAGGTGCGCACCGATATCCACTGACCCAAACCCGAGTCCGGCGATCAACCGCGCTTCGAGATGCGCCAGATCATCGACCTCCGCAACGCCTCCGACGCCGAAGCCACACTTGCCTCGATACTCCTCGCCGCGGCGTACCCGCGCGGGTGACGCCGAATGGTCTGTGAGCCTTCGTGGCTCGTCGCTTGCGCTCCTCGCACCTCAGGCAGCGAGGGCTATGTCGCGTTCTTTCGGATCAGGGAGCAGAGGTGATGCCCTGACCATGACGGCCCGCGCCGTCGGCGAATCGCGCGGCTCCTGCGACGGTGTCGGAGGCAAGTGACACCATCCCATGGCGCAGCTCGTTGACCATGGCGGCGTCGGTGTCCATGCCCGGCTGCTCGAGGACAGACAGACGATCCTGGCGAAGGCACGTCTGCGGGAACTGTGCGATCTGGGTCGCGAGCTCGACGGCGGCGTCGAGGGATGTCCCGCACGGTACGACCCGATTCGCGAGTCCGATCTGCAGCGCCTCGTCCGCGGCCACCGCGCGCCCGGTGAGGATCAGGTCGATCGCGCGGCTCTCCCCGATCAACCGAGGAAGCCGCACCGTCCCACCGTCGATCAGCGGAACGCCCCAGCGCCGGCAGAAGACGCCGAAGACAGCATCCTCCTCGACGACGCGCATGTCGGCCCACAGCGCGAGTTCGAGGCCACCGGCGACCGCGTGACCGGAGATCGCCGCGATCACCGGTTTGGACAACCGCATCCGGGTCGGGCCCATCGGGCCGTCACCGTCGAACTCCACCCGGTTGGGGGTTCCGTCGGCGATGGCCTTGAGATCGGCTCCGGCGCAGAACGTCCCGCCCTCGCCGTAGAGCACGGCCACCGAGGCGGTTTCGTCGGCGTCGAACCGACGAAACGCGTCGGCCAGGGCATCGGCGGTCGCCCGATCCACGGCGTTGCGGCGGTCGGGACGGTCGATCCCGATGATCCGGACCGGTCCCTGCGGCCGTTCGATCACTCCCGACCCGCCCATCGCCCCTCCGATCGTGGTGAAGACTCAGGTGTTGAAGTACTTGGCTTCCGGATGGTGCAGCACGAACGCATCCGTGGACTGCTCCGGATGAAGCTGCAGTTCCTCCGACAACTGGACACCGATCCGCTCCGGCTCGAGGAGCTCGATCATCTTCGCGCGGTCCTCGAGATCCGGGCAGGCGCCGTAACCGAACGAGAAACGCGCACCACGATATTCGAGGTCGAAGAAGCCCTGTGCGTGCTCGGGATCCTCGCTGTCCATCGACCGGTCACCGAACTTCAGCTCGCTGCGCACGCGCTGATGCCAGTACTCGGCGAGCGCCTCGGTCAACTGCACACCGATGCCGTGCACCTCGAGGTAGTCGCGGTACGCGTCCTCGGCGAACAGCTTGTTCGCGAAGTCGGCGATCGGCTGCCCCATCGTGACGAGCTGGAACGGCATGACATCGACCCGGCCGGCGGCCTTCGCGGCCTCGCGTGACTGGATGAAGTCGGCGATGCACAGGAACCTCGACCGCTGCTGGCGCGGGAACGAGAAGCTGAACCGCACCGGCGCATCGGGATCCGGCTCGGTCAGCACGTGAACGGTGTCACCCTCGCTGACCGCCGGGTAGTAGCCGTAGACGACCGCGGCGTGCTGCAGGATGTTCTCGGTCGCGAGCCGATCGATCCAGTAGCGCAGACGCGGCCGGCCCTCGGACTCGACGAGCTCCTCGTACGAGGGGCCGTCACCGCCGCGGGCGCCACGCAGACCCCACTGGCCGAGGAACAGCGCACGCTCGTCGAGCAGCTGCAGATAGTCGGCGATCGGCACGCCCTTGACGATGCGCGAACCCCAGAAGGGCGGGGTCGGGATCTCGTTGTCGGCGGCCACGTCCGAACGCGACGGCACCTCGACGGGTTCCTCGGCGGCCTTGCGCTTCGCGGCGATGCGCTTGGACCGCTCATGGCGTGCCTTGCGCTCGGCGGTCTTGGCCGCCTCGGCCTTGGCCTCGTCGCTGTCGGGGTCGGGGCCGCCACCGCGCTTGCGCGCCATGATGTCGTCCATCAGTCGCAGGCCCTCGAAAGCGTCACGCGCATAGTGCACGTCGCCCTCGTAGACGTCCGACAGATCGTTCTCGACATAGGAGCGCGTCAGCGCCGCACCACCGAGCAGGACCGGGTACTCGTCGGCGAGGCCCCGCGTGTTGATCTCTTCGAGGTTCTCCTTCATGACGACGGTCGACTTCACCAGCAGACCCGACATGCCGATGACGTCGACCCTCTTGTCGGCGGCGACGTCGAGGATGGTCGCGATCGGCTGCTTGATGCCGATGTTGACAACCTCATACCCGTTGTTGGACAGGATGATGTCGACGAGGTTCTTGCCGATGTCGTGCACGTCGCCCTTGACGGTCGCCAGCACGATACGGCCCTTGCCGTCCTCACCGGTCGCCTCCATGTGCGGTTCGAGGTGCGCCACAGCCGCTTTCATGACCTCGGCGGACTGCAGCACGAACGGCAGCTGCATCTGACCCGAGCCGAAGAGTTCGCCGACGGTCTTCATCCCCGACAGCAGGGTGTCGTTGATGATCGACAGCGGCGGGACCTGGGTCATCGCCTCGTCGAGATCGTCGGTCAGGCCGTTGCGCTCACCGTCGACGATGCGTCGTTCCAGCCGCTCGAACAGTGGCAGCTTGGCCAGTTCCTGGGCGCGCGACTCGCGAGCCGACGCCGCCGAGACACCCTCGAACAGCTCCATCAGCTTCTGCAGCGGGTCGTAACCCTCGCGCCGGCGGTCGTAGACCAGATCCAGCGCGACCTGACGGTGCTCCTCCGGGATGCGCGCCATCGGCAGGATCTTCGACGCGTGCACGATCGCGGTGTCGAGGCCGGCCTGCACGCACTCGTGCAGGAACACCGAGTTCAGCACCTGCCGAGCAGCCGGGTTCAGGCCGAACGAGATATTGGAGATGCCCAGCGTGAAGTGCACGTCGGGATGCGTCTCGTGCAGCCGGCGGATGGCCTCGATCGTCTCGATGCCGTCGCGCCGGACCTCCTCCTGACCCGTGGAGATCGGGAAGGTGAGGGCGTCGATGATGATGTCTTCCTCGGCGAGACCCCAGTTGCCGGTGATGTCGGCGATGAGGCGCTCGGCGACGCTGACCTTCCAGTCCGCGGTCCGCGCCTGCCCCTCCTCGTCGATGGTCAGGGCGACGACAGCCGCACCGTGTTCCACCACGAGTTGCATGATCTTGTTGAACCGCGAATCCGGACCGTCACCGTCCTCGTAGTTCACCGAGTTGACCGCGCAACGACCGCCGAGCGCCTCGAGACCCGCGCGGATCACCTCCGGCTCGGTCGAGTCGAGCATGATCGGCAGCGTCGACGACGTCGCGAAGCGGCTCGCGAGAGCGGTCATGTCCGCCGCGCCGTCACGACCGACGTAGTCGACGTTGAGGTCGAGCATGTGCGCGCCGTCGCGCGTCTGGTCCTTGGCGATGTCGAGGCACCTCTGGTAGTCCTCGGCGATCATGGCCTCACGAAATGCCTTGGAGCCGTTGGTGTTCGTGCGCTCACCGATGACCAGGAAGCTCGCGTCCTGATCGAAGGGAACCGCGGTGTAGAGCGACGACGTCTCCGACTCGTGCTCGGGCGTACGCGTCGCGGGGGTGACCTGCGCGACCGCCTCGGCGACCTGGCGGATGTGCTCCGGTGTGGTGCCGCAGCAGCCGCCGACGAAGGACAGTCCGAACTCGCCGACGAACTGGGCCATCGACTCGGCCAGTTCCTCCGGCGTCAGCGGGTACTCGGCACCGTTCGCCCCGAGGACGGGCAGGCCGGCGTTCGGCATGACCGACACCGGGATGCGCGCATGCTTCGACAGGTAGCGCAGGTGCTCGCTCATCTCCGCCGGACCGGTGGCGCAGTTCAAACCGATGAGGTCGACGCCCAGCGGCTCGATCGCCGCCAGCGCGGCACCGATCTCCGAACCCAGCAGCATCGTGCCGGTCGTCTCGACCGTGACGTGGCTGATGATCGGGATCCGGCGACCCACCCGATCCATGGCGCGCTGCGCCGCGATCACCGCGGCCTTCACCTGCAGCAGGTCCTGCGAGGTCTCGATGAGCACCGCGTCGGCGCCACCCTCGAGCATGCCGATGACGCATTCCTGGTAGGCGTCGCGGATCGTGGCGAACGTCGTGTGGCCGAGGCTCGGCAATTTGGTGCCGGGACCCATCGAGCCGAGGACGTAACGGCCGGTGCCGTCGGCGGACGGACCCATCTCGTCGGCGACGCCGCGTGCGATCGCCGTGCCCTTGTAGGCCAGCTCGCGGATGCGGTCGGCGATGTCGTAGTCGCCGAGGTTCGACAGGTTGCAGCCGAACGTGTTGGTCTCCACGGCGTCGGCCCCGGCCTCGAAGTAGGCGCGATGGATGCCTTCGAGGACGTCGGGCCGGGTGTCGTTGAGGATCTCGTTGCAGCCCTCGAGGTTGTGGAAATCGTCGAGGGTGAGGTCCGCGGCCTGGAGCATCGTGCCCATCGCCCCGTCTCCGATCAGCACGCGCCGCGACATCGACGACAGGAACGTCGTGTCGAAGTCGCTCGGTCGATGGCCGGAGTTTTCGAAGGACATGGTTGACAGCGTAGTTCGCCCTCTCTGCGTGTTCGGTCGTAGGCTGGTTCAGTGAACGCTGAGCAGATGTCGAACCTCCCCCAGCTGCGCAGACCCATTCTGCTCGCGGCCTTCGAGGGATGGAACGACGCCGGGGACGCCGCCAGCAGCGCCGTCGAGCACCTCGCCCTCGAGTGGGACGCTCGTCCGCTCGCCGACATCGACTCTGATGAATACTACGACTTCCAGGTCAACCGTCCCACGGTCAAGCAGGTGGACGGCGTGACCAGGCGTATCGAATGGCCGACGACGTCGATCTCGTACTGCAGTCCGCGCGGCGCCGACCGCGACATCGTGCTGGTCCGCGGCATCGAACCGAACATGCGGTGGCGCGCGTTCTGCGCCGAGATCGTCGATCTGGCCCAGGAGCTCGAGGTCGAGACCACCGTCATGCTGGGCGCACTGCTCGCCGACACCCCGCACACCCGCCCGGTGCCGGTCACCGGGACGGCCTACAGCGGTGAGTCGGCGGCCCGGTACAACCTCGCGGAGAGCCGCTACGAGGGCCCTACGGGCATCACCGGCGTGCTGCAGGACCTCTTCGTGCAGGCAGGCCTGCCCGCCGTGTCCTTCTGGGCCGCGGTGCCGCACTACGTGTCGACCCCGCCCAACCCGAAGGCCACCGTCGCGCTGCTGACACGCGTCGAGGAGGTCCTCGACATCGAGGTCCCGCTCAGCACCCTGCCCGAGCAGGCCGAGGAGTGGGAACGCGCGGTCACCGAGATGACCGAGGACGACGAGGAGATCGCCGACTACGTCCGCGGGCTCGAGGAACGCGGCGACGCCGAGATGGATCCGGACGAGGTGATGGCGAAGATCGACGGCGACGCCCTGGCCGCCGAGTTCGAGCGATATCTGAAGCGTCGCGGCCAGGGGCCGTTCAGCGCGTGACGGCTCCCCGAAAGGCAGCGGCGAGCCGCGCCGCTGCCGTGGGTGCGGTGTGCATGTCCGTCGTGTCGGCCTGCGCCGCCACGTTTGTGACCCGCAACCTCACCTATGATCGCCGGGAGTCGTCCCTCCTCGCCTCGAGCGGGGTGACCTCACGGTCGGTCACCATGCCCGACGGCGCGGTGATCGGCTACGGCGAGGGCCCACCGGGCGGCGCGCCGCTCCTCCTCATCCCCGGACAGCAGGTCTCCTGGACCGACTACGCGTCCGTGCTCGGCGCGCTGTCGGACAACTGGCACGTCTTCGCGGTGGACTGCTTCGGGCACGGTGGGTCCACCAAGGATCCGGCGCACTATCCGGCTCTACGGCAGACCACGGCACTCACCTGGTTCATCGAGTCGGTCGTCGGAACGCCCGCGGTGGTGGCCGGGCACTCGTCGGGCGGGCTCCTCGCCGCACGCCTGGCAGCCGACTCCCCCGACCTGGTCCGCGCCGTCCTCATCGAGGACGCACCGTTCTTCGCCACCGAACCCGACCGCGCACCGGGCACCTTCGCATGGCTCGACGGCTTCCGGCCCATGCACGAGTTCCTGGCCACCCGCCACGACGCGTCGATGACCTGGACGCGCCACTGGGTGCGCCACAGTCACCTACGAACGCTGTTCGGCGACAAGGGCTGGACGCGTCTGGTCCGCGACCCGGTGGAGCGCCGGCTCGACCGCGATCCGCACCGAATCCCGCCTCTCTGGTGGCTGCCGCCGACGATGAACCGGGCCCTCGCCCTGACCGCCTGCCTGCAGGACGGCACCGGCGACTACGACCTCCGCTACGGCGAGATGTTCTACGACAACACGTGGTTCGACGGCTTCGACCAGACCGAGACCCTCACGAGGGTCCGCGCACCCGCGACGCTGCTGCACGCGACCGTGCACGAGCAGGACGGCGTTCTGCTCGGGGCGATGACACACGACGACGCACGTCGTGCCCATGTCCTGATGCCGGACTGCCTACTCGTCGACCGGATCCCGGCCGGGCACGACATCCATCGGCAGCGTCCGGCGCTGTTCGTCGACTCGATCAACGCCCTGAGCGGACGGATCAGGTGAGCGACGGCCCGGGTCAGCCGATCTTCTCGATGGAGACGACCGGCGTGGTGATCCGCCACGTCCGGACGTCGGGATCGTCAGCGGCCCGCACCCAGAACTGAGCCGATTCGCCGAGCCGGCAGGACTTCACCCCGAGCAGCGGGATGTCCTCCGAATCACGGCGCAGCCGACTGACGGTCCAGTCCTCGCTGTCCGTGCCGCCGACACCGGGAGCACGCAACAGCGTCATCTCCCCGAAGTCGAGGAGGTAGGTGGATGTCCGGGTGACCACGGTGAACACCCCGGAGTCGGTGTCTGGTCTGATCTCTTGCACGCGCGCCACGAGAGCACTGTACCCAGAGCGGCCACTCACTGTTCGCCCCGTACAACCCGCCCGACGTTTGCCGGCATCCGGAGAACGCCGGCGACCGGATCAGTCCTGACGGGTCGCCGGGATGCCGAGCAGCGCGTCGACCGCGGCCGCGAGTGTCGCGGGCGCCGCCGCCGACGAGCCGATGCCGCTGCGCACATCGGCGCACCAGGCGTCCACTGCGGCAAGCGCTTTCGGGGTGTCGAGATCGTCGGCGAGATGCTGGCGGACACGCGCGATCACATCTGCCGCGTCGGGTCCGGTGGGTGCGGCGAACGCGGTACGCCACCGGTCGAGACGTTCGACGGCGGTGTCGAGCACCGACTGGGTCCACATGCGGTCGCCGCGGTAGTGGTCGGCGAGCAGCGCCAGACGGATCGCGGCCGGGTCGACGCCCTCGCGTCGCAGAACCGACACGAACACCAGGTTGCCGCGGCTCTTCGACATCTTCTCGCCGTCGAGGCCGACCATGCCGGTGTGCACGTAGTGGCGGGCGAAGCGTCGCGAATCGGTGAGCGCCTCACCGTGGGCGGCCGAGAACTCGTGGTGCGGGAAGATCAGATCGTTGCCGCCGCCCTGGATGTCGAACTCGATACCGAGCCGGTTCAGTGCGATCGCCGAGCATTCGATGTGCCAGCCCGGACGTCCCGGACCGAACGGCGAGTCCCACGAAGGCTCGCCCTCCCGCTTCGCACGCCACAGAAGGGCGTCGAGCGGGTCACGCTTGCCGGCACGGTCGGGGTCGCCGCCGCGCTCGGCGAAGAACCGCGCCATGGTCTCCCGGTCGTAGCCGGACTCGTAGCCGAACTGCTCGGTGGCGTCGGTCCGGAAGTAGACGTCGGGGTACTCCGCATCGTCGACGGTGTAGGCGGCACCCGAGGCGAGCAGCTTCTCGACGACCTCGATGACCTCGCCGATCGACTCGACGGCACCGATGTAGTCGCGCGGCGGCAGCACGCGTAGGGCGGTCATGTCATCGCGGAAGAGCTGGGTCTCCCGCGCGCCGAGGTCGCGCCAGTCGACTCCGTCGCGGTCGGCGCGCTCGAACAGCGGGTCGTCGACGTCGGTGACGTTCTGCACGTAGTGCACGTCGTGTCCCTGGTCCCGCAGGACGCGGTTCACCTGATCGAAGGTCAGATACGTGGCGGCATGGCCGAGGTGGGTGGCGTCGTACGGGGTGATCCCGCAGACATACATGGTGGCGGTCCGTCCGGGGGTCACCGGACGCACCGCACGGTCGGCGGTGTCATAGAGACGAAGGGCAGGCCCCTCGCCGGGTACCTCCGGAAGTTCCACATCGGGCCACGACTGCATGCCGTCCACTGTATTGCCCACGGACCGCGAGGTGTTCACGGCCCGGTCCCAGCCTGCGTGGGCCGGCGACGCGGATCACAGTATGACGTCAGAACGGTGGCCACGGGATCGGCCGGTGCCCCGGCGGGAGTGGCATGGTCTCGCTCTCGGCGATGACGACCGCCCGGACCGTGAGTGCGTCGACCTCGTCGGCGGTGATGTGACGCTGCAGCTCGTCGCGCAGCGTGCACCCGTCGGTCTCCAGCTTCTCCGCCAGTTCGGCAACGTCGGCGACCAGGTGTCCGGGCACCTTCTCCCCCGCCCAACCCCACAGGACGGTCCGGAGCTTGTCTTCGGAGTGCAGGCAGATGCCGTGGTCGATGCCGTAGACACCGCCGTCGAGACCCTCGAGGACGTGGCCGCCCTTCCGGTCGGCGTTGTTCAGGACGACGTCGAGCACCGCCAGGCGCTGGAGTCTCGGGTCGTCGGCGTGGACGAGCACGACGGGTTCGCCGTACGGGTCGTAGGCCTGCAGGACGGCGAAGAAGCCGGTCGGCACCGTGTCGACCGGGCACAGGTCCACCAGGTCGATCCGCGGCTGGTTCTCGACGGGCGGGTGTTCGGTGTTGTCCGGCGTCTCGACCCAGCGCTGGACCATCCCCGGACCGACCGGCCCGTCCCGGTGGATGGTCGTCGGGATGGCACCCCAGCCGAGGGCCTCCGAGATCAGGTACGACGCGACCTCGCGGCCGGCCAACGTGCCGTCCGGGAAGTCCCAGAGCGGGACCTCGCCGCGGATCGGCTTGTACACGCAGCGGACCGACTGTTCGTCGAGCACGGCGTCGCACACCAGGGTGGCGTTGCTCGCCGACGGAATCCGGCCGAGGATGGTCAGCTCACCGTCGCGGAGGATGTCGAGCGATGACACCTCGGTCGGCACCGGGTCCGAGGGCTCGGGTTGCGGACTCGCGGCCTCCGTCGTCAACGACCGTGCCCCTGTCTCACGCCTGCGAGGGTCCGGACGTGCCCGGATCCTCGTCGTCAGGATCCTCCGGGTCGTCGTCGTCCTCGTCGACGAGGAAGCTCGGATCGGTTTGCGCCGCAAGGCTGTTGAACACCTCGGGGTCGATGAAGTCGATCGACTTGCTCAGCTGCGCATCACGCTTGTAGCCGTTGGTGCGAACGCACAGGTGGCCTTCGGGGTCGAGCGGTTCGCTGCACAGCGGGCACGGCTGGCGGCCGGCCGAGATCACCTTCGACGACCGGGCGGCGAATTCCCGTGCGGCCGTGGTGGTCAGGAACACACGCACCGCGTCGGGTCCCTCGTCGGTGTCGTCGAGTACGACGCTCTCGTCGAACTCCCCCTCGGTGATGGCGAGGAGTTCCACGACGACGGCCTCGGACTCGGCGTCCCAGCCCAATCCCATGGTGCCGACCCGGAACTCGGCGTCGACGGGCATGACGAGCGGGCTCAGGTCGCCGACCCGATCGGTCGCCGGCGGGATCGGCGTCCCGAACCGGCGATGGATCTCGTCGAGCAGCGCACCGATCCGGTCCGCGAGGATCTGGACCTGCTGCTTCTCGAGCATCACGCTGATGATGCGGGTCTCGTGGACGGCCTGG
Organism: Gordonia alkanivorans NBRC 16433; assembly: GCF_000225505.1. GTDB lineage: Bacteria > Actinomycetota > Actinomycetes > Mycobacteriales > Mycobacteriaceae > Gordonia > Gordonia alkanivorans. Next base: position 114,482 of record NZ_BACI01000099.1, read on the forward strand.
AGGTAGAACGTGCGGTCACCGGGTTGCCCGATCGTGCCGGCGACGAACCGGTCCGGGCTGCGGAACACGTGGATCGCTCGGGACATCACACCTCCTTGATTGTTGAGTTCATTATCCCGATGTCGCCGGGATCGTCGCAGTGGCACCGGTGTCCCCGCCCACGACGGCGTCGTCGGAGGACTGCTGGTCGTCGCCGGTGGGCGGACGCGGGGTCGGTATCGAGAGCTTCTGGGTGTTGTTGACGGTGTGCACGTACGGACGCGACGAGGCGTAGCGGATCACGCTGATCGACGCCGGTTCGACGACGATGCGCTGGAAGGCGTCGAGATGGCTGCCCATGGCGTCGGCGACGATCGACTTGATGACGTCGCCGTGCGAACACGCGACCCACACCCCGGAACCGTCCGGCCCGCCGTAGACGCGGTCGAGTTCGCGAATGGCGCGCACCGCCCGCGCCTGGACGTCGGCGAGACCCTCGCCGTCGGGGAAGACCGCGGCCGACGGCTGCTGCTGCACGACCTTCCAGAGCGGCTCGGAGAGCAGCTCGGAGATCGAACGTCCGGTCCAGCCGCCGTAGTCGACCTCGGCGAGGTCGTCGACGACGACCTCCGGCGGGCGGTCGCCGTTGGTGCCGAGTGCGGCGAGTAGCGGTGCGACGGTCTCCGCACAGCGGTCGAGCGGCGAACGCACGATCGCCCTGATCTCGGCGAGGTGGTCGCCGAGGCGGCTCACGAGGTCGTCGGCCTGTTCACGGCCCCGGTCGTCGAGGTGGACTCCGGGGCTACGACCGGCGAGCACACCCGAGGTGTTCGCCGTCGAACGGCCGTGCCGGAGAAGGATCACGGTCATGCCACAACCATAGGCATGTGCGCAGGCGACCCGCACACGACGAGGACCGCCGCGAACGTCAGGTCGCGGAGATGGCGCCGGTGGACAGCAGGATGATCAGGAAGACACCGAGGACCACGCGGTAAGCGCCGAACCAGTTCATCGAGTGATTGCTGACGAACTTCAGCAACCAGGCGATGGCGGCATATCCGACGATGAACGCGACGATCGTCGCGACCAGCAACTGGGGCCCGGTGGCCTCCATGCCCTCGCCGCTCGGATTGAACGCGTCCGGGAGGCTGAACAGGCCGGAGGCCGTCACCGCGGGGATGGCCAGCAGGAACGAGAACCGGAACGCGGCCTCGCGTTCGAGGCCGAGGAACAGACCCGCGCTGGCGGTCGCACCCGATCGGGAGACCCCGGGGATCAAGGCCATGCACTGTGCGCCGCCCATCACCAGACCGTCGCGCAGCGTCAGCTTCTCGAGCGGGCGCTGCTTCTTGCCGTAGCGTTCGGCCAGCCAGAAGACACCGGCGAAGACGATCAGCATGATCGCCACCAGCCACAGGTTGCGGCCGGTGGTGCGTATCTGGTCCTTGAGGACGAAGCCGATGATGCCGATCGGGATGGTCGCGAGGATCACATACCAGCCGATGCGGTAGTCGAGGCTGCGCTCCTCCGCGTGGAACAGGCCACGGAACCAGGCCGCGATGATGCGGACGATGTCCTTGGCGAAGAACAACAGTACGGCCGCCTCGGTGCCGAGCTGGGTGACCGCGGTGAACGACGCCCCGGCGTCCTCGCCGAACATCAGTTCCGAGGCGATACGGAGATGCCCGGACGACGAGATCGGCAGGAACTCGGTGAGACCCTGCAGCGCCCCGAGGACGATCGATTGGGTCCAGGTCATGGTGTCGGTCACGGCGCCCGATGCTACGCGGCGACCCGCCCGCCGACCCGGCTCGGCGACACGCGTCGACCCGCCTGAGCATCGCGCGCGACCGGTCACGCAAGATGGGTCCATGCACTCGTCTCGACGACCGCGCCCCCGTCACCAGCCCCCGAGAGGTCTCGCACGGTTGCGGCGCCCGGTCGCCGCGGCGGCGACCCTCGCCGTGGGTGTGGCGATGATCACGGCATGCGGGTCCGACGAATCCGGCACCCCCGACGTCCCGACCGTCGCTCCGGCGACCGCGGTCGAGGCGCCCGCGACCTCCGAGCCGGCCGGCCTGACGGTCCCCGCACCCGCCGGCTCCCGGGCACTCGCCTCCTCGGGTCGCACGGTCGCCGTAGTCTCGCCGGACGGCAGCCGACTGCTCCGCTTCGACGCCGCCACGATGACCGCGCCACCCACCCCGATCCAGGTGCCGGGCCTGACCGCGCTCGCCGCGGACACCGACGGCGGCTACCTCGGTGTCGGACCGGGTTCGCTGGTCGTCGTTGATGCCGAGGGCCGGGCCCGTACCACCGGAATCGACACCGACGAACCGACCGCGGTCGTGCGCGCCGCGTCCGGTGAGATCGTCGTGGGAACCGCCGACGGCCGGGTCCTGATCTACGACGCCGGGTCCGAGAACGGTGAGTTCCAGAAGAAGCACGACCTGCGCGAGTTCGTCCGTGTGGACTCGCTCACCGCGGCCCCGGCATCGGCTGAGGGCCTCGACGGCCAGGTCGTCGTCCTCGACCGTGCACAGTCGTCGGTGACCCCGATCGACCCGGAGTCGGGCGAGACCGGGCCTGCCCTACGTGCGGGCAACGGCGCCACGACCTCGACGGTCGACCGATTCGGGCGCATCCTGGTCGCGAACACCCGCGACGGCGAGATCCTCGGATTCTTCGGGTCACCGCTGGTCATGCGATTCCGCTACCCGGTGGCCGATGGCCCGTACGCCGTAGACTACGACGACACCCGAAACCTGCTCTGGGTGTCGACAACCGGGAACAACGAGGTGGTTGCGTATGACCTGGCCGACGGCGAGCCGACCGAGATGCAGCGGTTCGCGTCCGTGGTCCAGCCGGACACCATCACCGTCGACGATGCGGGCACCGTCTATGTCCTCTCGGCACGCGACGGCAAACTCCAGGTCGTCCCGCCGCCCGGCACCCCTCTCGGTGTCACGGCGGTCGAGCCCGGTCGGTGACCATGGGTTCTGACCGACGGCCCCATACGCGGCATTCACGGACCTTCGCCCGCGTCGGCGCGCAGTACCCCGCCGGCTGGGAGGTCACCTCGGAGGACGTCGAGTACATCCTGCTGAAGCTGCCGCCGGACGTCACCCGGGTGACCGCGTCGATGCGTCTCGCGCTCGAGGCCGAGTTCGGCGGCTGGGAGCTGTCGCGGGTCCGCCTCTACTCCGACGGCACACGCAAGATCCTGCTCAAGCGCAAACGTCCGCCGCGCGGGGCCCGCGCGCTCGACGAGAACCGTTCCACCGACCACGATCCCCGGAGCGCCCAGGCATGCTGACCGCACGAACCGCCACCAAGGTGCTGATCGCACTCAACCGGCGGTGCTATCCCCTGCTGCTCAAGCTGATGTTCCTGCTGCCGCCGGAACGCATCCACCACATCGTCTTCGTGCTGCTGCGCGCGGTGAGCCGGTTCTCCGTCCTCTCCTTCCCGGTGGCCAAGCTGCTGGCCCACCACGATCCGGTCCTGCGTAGCCGTGTGTTCGGTGTGGATTTCCCGGTGCCCATCGGCCTGGCGGCCGGTTTCGACAAGACCGCCGACGCCGTGAACGCCTGGGGGCAAATCGGTTTCGGCTTCGCCGAGATCGGCACTATCACCGGCCAGGGACAGCCCGGCAATCCCCGGCCGCGCCTGTTCCGGCTCCCCGCCGACCGTGCCCTCATCAACCGGATGGGCTTCAACAACCCCGGTGCGCACGTCGCCGCCGAACATCTCAAAGAGGTCCGGCGCGGTCCGGTGTCCGCCCCGATCGGCGCCAACATCGGCAAGACCAAGGTGGTTCCGCTCGACGAGGCCATCGACGACTACCGGCTCTCCGCGGGCCTCCTCGGGCCGCTCGCCGACTTCGTCGTGGTCAACGTGAGCTCACCCAACACCCCCGGCCTGCGTGACCTGCAGGCTGTCGACTCGCTGCGGCCGATCCTCGCCGCGGTGCAGGCGGAGGTCCACGTCCCGGTCCTGGTGAAGATCGCACCCGATCTCGTCGACGACGACATCGACGCGGTCGCCGACCTCGCCGTCGAGCTCGGACTGGCCGGCATCGTCGCGACCAACACCACCATCGGCCGCGAAGGTCTGCGGACTCCGGACGCCGAGGTGCGCGAAATCGGTGCGGGCGGACTGTCCGGTGCCCCGTTGGCCGACCGGTCGCTCGCCGTCCTCAAGCGGCTCTACAACCGCGTGGGCGGGAAGATCGCGATTGTCAGTGTCGGCGGCATCGAGACCGTCGACCAGGCCTGGGAACGTATCTGCGCCGGCGCCGATCTGCTCCAGGTCTACACCGGGTTCATCTACGGCGGACCGCTGTGGCTGTACGAGTTGCACTCCGGTCTCGCCGAGCGGGTCCGAGCAGGCGGGTTCGCGTCGATCTCCGACGCGGTGGGTTGCGCCGCCGCCCAGCAGCCCTAGCGAATTGCTCTGACAACAAAGGCGTCCCGACCTCCAGTGGTCGGGACGCCATTGTCGTTGTTCTGCTTCTCAGACGTTCTCGCCGGGCTGTTCGTAGGTGCCGACCAGGGTCGCACGGGCGATCGCGTGGGAGAACAGGTTGAAACCGAGGTAGGCCGGGGTGGCCGCCTCGGGCAGGTTCAGCGACTCGGTGTCGACGGCGTGCACGACGACGAAGTAGCGGTGCGGGCCGTGACCGGGAGGCGGTGCGGCACCGATGTAGCGGCGCAGCGAGGCGTCGTTGGTGAGCGTCACGGCACCGTCGGGCAGGCCCGAGCCGTCCTCATCACCGGCGCCCTCGGGCAGGCTGGTGACCGACACGGGGATGTCGGCGACGGCCCAGTGCCAGAATCCGGACGCGGTGGGTGCGTCGGGGTCGTAGACGGTGACCGCGAAAGACTTGGTCTCCGCGGGGAATCCGGACCAGCTCAGCTGCGGTGACAGGTCATCTCCACCCGCGCCCATGATTCCGCTCACCTGACCGTTGGCCAGCGGCGAGCCGTCGGTGAGGCTTTCCGAGGTCAGCGTGAAACCGGGCAGACTCGGTAGCGGGGAGTACGGGTCGAAGGACGACATGTGTTCACCTTTCTGACGTTTCGCGCATCGGAACGATCTGTCCAACACTCTATGTGAGCGTTCAGCTGTGGAGCAGGAAGTGTTCGAACACCTTGGTGCCGAACAGAACCGCGTCGACCGGCACCCGCTCGTCGACTCCGTGGAAGAGCGCCGCGAAGTCGAGGTCGGGCGGCAGTTGCAGCGGCGCGAAGCCGAAGCACCGGATCCCCAGCTTGGCGAACGCCTTGGCGTCGGTGCCGCCGGAGAGCATGTAGGGCACCGTCTTTCCCAGCTCGTCGTGGGCGAGGATGGCGTTGTTCATGGCGTCGACGAGGTCGCCGTCGAACGTCGTTTCATACGAATCGAGGTGGGTGATCCACTCACGGGTCACATTGGGCCCGATGAGCTCGTCGATCTCCTTCTCGAAGGCCTTCTGCCGTCCGGGCAGCACGCGGCAGTCGATGACGGCTTCGGCTTTCTGCGGGATGACGTTGGCCTTGTATCCGGCCTTGAGCATGGTCGGGTTGGCGGTGTCGCGCAGCGTCGCGCCGATGATGCGGGCGAGATCGCCGAGCTTGAACAGCGACGTCTCCAGATCGGGTGCGTCGGGGCTGAAGTCCAGTCCGGTCTCGGCGCTCACCTCGGCGAGGAACTGACTCACCGACTCCGTCATCACGAGCGGGAAGGTGTGCCGACCGATCCGTGCCACGGCCTCGGCCACCTCGGTCACCGCGTTGTCGGCGTGCAGGAATGAGCCGTGACCTGCACGGGCCTCTGCGGTGAGTCGCATCCAGCCCAGGCCCTTCTCCGCCGTCTCGACGAGGTACAGGCGCTTCTGGGTGCCGTCCGGTCGGTCGACGGTCAGGGAAAAGCCACCCACCTCGCCGACCGCCTCGGTGATCCCCTCGAAGAGGTCGGGCCTGTTCTCGACGAGCCAGTGGGCACCCCAGGTGCCGCCGGCCTCCTCGTCGGCGAGGAAGGCGAAGACGATCTCGCGCGGCGGGACCGTACCGTCGCGCTTGAACTGGCGGGCCAGCGCAAGCGCCATGCCGGCCATGTCCTTCATGTCGACGGCACCGCGTCCCCAGATGTAGCCGTCCTTGACCGCACCGGAGAACGGGTGGACGCTCCAGTCCGCCGGCTCGGCGGGCACGACATCGAGATGGGCGTGGATCAGGAGGGCACCGCGGTCGGAGTCAGGCGGTCCGGCGAGGCGTGCGAAGACGTTCCCGCGGCCCGGACGACCCGATTCGACGTACTGTGTGGTGTATCCCACTTCCTCGAGTTGCTGCGCCACCCATTTGGCGCACTCTTCCTCGCCTTTCGTGGTTTCCGGCTCCCCCGTGTTGGAGGTGTCGAACCGGATCAACCGGCTGACGAGATCGACTACTTCAGTGGTCGCAGACTGTGAAGACACCCCTCACTCCTACGGGATTTGGGATACACGGGCAACCTCGGTTAGTGTTATCCCGCTGCCGCGAGATGGCGGGGAGAAATCCCCTCCGGAGCAACGCAGCAAAGCAAGTCCGAGTGGCGGAATGGCAGACGCGCTAGCTTGAGGTGCTAGTGTCCTATTAACGGACGTGGGGGTTCAAGTCCCCCCTCGGACACCGCAGAACAACGAGAAAACCCCCGGCTCCGGCCGGGGGTTTTCTCGTTGGTTCACCCTGATCGGAGGTCAGGTGCCGGCGGTCTCCAGCAACGAACCCCAGGCGCGCGAGTACGGCAGGGCGATGGAGTTCTCCACGAAGGCCTGCAGGATGGCGCGTCGCAGCCGGCGCTGCACGGCCCACTGCCCGTTCGGCTTGGTCTTGACCGTCAGGCGCAGGACGACCTGATCCGAGGACACCTCCTGCACACCGAGCATCTCGATGGCTCCGAGGATGTCGGTGTCGTCCTCCTCGACGGCCAGACGTGCCGCCTCGGCGGCGACCCGCTGCGCCTTGTCGATGTCGGCGCCCGGCGCAACCGGGGTGTCGACGCGTGCGACCGCGAACTCCTGGCTCATGTTGCCGACGCGGGCGATCTCGCCGTTGCGGACATACCAGAGGGTGCCGTCGATGTCGCGGAGCGTGGTGACGCGCAGACCCACGGTCTCCACCTCGCCGATGGCCTCGCCGAGGTCGACGATGTCGCCGACCCCGTACTGGTCCTCGAGGAGCATGAACACCCCGGTGACGAAGTCGCGGACCAGATTCTGGGCACCGAAGCCGATCGCCAGACCGACGATTCCGGCCGAGGCGATGAACGGCGCGATGTTCACGCCGAGGACACTCAGCACCGACAGCACCACCCAGACGAGCAACACGATCGACACCGTCGACTTCAACACCGAACCGATGGTGGCGGCCCGCTGCGCGCGCCGGGCGGCGATCTGGGCGCTGCGTTCGGTCGTCACCGTCTTGGGCCGCAGACCGCGCATGAGGGTCGCTCCACGCGACTTCTCACCGTCCCGCGAGCGTGGACGGGTCGCCCGGTCGATGGTGCGGTGAATGGCGAAACGCACGACGAGTGCGGCCAGGATGTAGGCCGCGATGCGGATCGGATTCTCGATGATCCATTCGCGATTCGTCTCGGTCCATTCGAAGGCCAGGTTCTGAATGGTCATGACCCCGACCGTACGGACGTTGAATTCGTTGTCCAGTCGGGATCGACCCGAGAGCGTCGGTGTCGACGCCGAAAACCGTTGTCAGCCTGCGCGGAAGGTGACGACGTTCTGATCGAGGATCATCCGGTCCTGCTGTGTGGAGACGGTCACACCGGGCGCCATCTCGAGCGGTACACCGGTGCCCTCCGAGGCGTCGAAGGCGGCGGTGCCGGCCACTCGGCCGGTGATCGTGAACAGGTCGGTGACACTCGGCACACCCTGGGACATCAGGAACGACGGCCCGTTCATGACGTGGACGTGCAGGTGGGGTGCGACCGAGTTGCCGGTGTTGCCGACCTTGCCGATGACCTCGCCGCGTCGTACCCGGTCCCCCGGCTCGAATCGCACCGAACCGGGTTGCATGTGGGCGTAGTTCACGAAGAACCCGTCGCCGATGTCGAGGACGAGGTTGTTGCCGTCGGCCTCGGCGATCGGCAGGTTCGCGGGGAACTCCCCCGGTACCTGTTCGGGCAGGTCGTTGCGGCTGGCGACGACGGAGCCGTCGGCGACGGCGAGCACGTCGTCGCCGAAGATCCGGTAGCTCGCCGGGTTCCTGGCCTCACCGACGAAGATCTTGCCGTCGGGTCCGGCCTGCTCCCAGTCCACCGCGTATCGCTGGGCGACGACGGGAGCGCCGTCCAACGGCAGGATCGCGCGCGTGTGCCGGACCGCGTCGCAGCAGGCGTCGGCGGCGATGTAGTGCTCGCCGATCAGGGGCGGACCCAGGACGGGGACAACACCGTCGTTCACCTCGACCTCCGCGATCCGCTCGGTGGTCTCCCGCATCTCCGGCGGCGCCCCGTCGGCACGGACCGAGATCTCGTGGACGAGCTTCGTCGGCGCCGCTCCCTCGAACTTCAGATGCAGGAACAGGACGCCGTTCTGCCCCGGTGCGAGCACGTCCGAGTATCCCTCGGGCACACCGGGTCTCGGCGGGACGGAGGGCGCCCCGGTGGGCTTGAGCCGTTCCCCGACATCGGCCTGGTCGAGGCCGAGCAGCTCGGGGGTACCGTCCACCCCTGCGTCGAGCGCCTTGACGCCGGTGATGGTCACCGGGGTGCGCATGAAGTTGGTCAGCGACACCTCGTAGACGAGGTGATCGGCGCCGTCCGACCCGGCGAACGGCGTCGGAGCGAACATCACCGACCCAACGACCGGGGTGAGGACCGGGTCGGGCGGAACCGGTACCGCCGTACCATCTCCGTTCTCCTCGCCGCCGCCACAGGCGGACAGGACGAGCGCTGCGCACACCCCGAGGACCGCGAATGGACGTCGTGGTGTGTGCATGTGCGTTCCTCCGCGGCCGCGCCGACGGCGATCCGCCCCGGCTTCCTGCGTCGGAATACTAGGGATCCCCGGGGCGACGCGCCGCCCCCCTCCGCACACCGGGCACAATTGTGACGTGACCCAGCGCCTGTTCTTCGACTGCGACACCGGCATCGACGATTCGGTCGCACTCCTCTACCTGCTGGCGCGCGCCGACGTCGACCTCGTCGGCATCGCCTCGACGGCCGGCAACGTCCCCGTCGACGTGGTCACCACCAACAACCTCGCCTGGCTCGAACTCTGCGGCCGCCCGGAGGTCCCCGTTCACGTCGGGCCGGCCGCGCCGCTCGTCGCCGAACTCATGACGACCGAGGACACGCACGGACCGCTGGGGGTCGGTCACGCGACGCTGCCCACCCCGACCAGCACGCCGAGCCACCTCGACGCCCCGGATGCGTGGATCGAGGCGTCGCGCACGCACGACGGAGAACTGGTCGGGCTGGTGACCGGTCCGCTCACCTCGCTGGCGACCGCGATCCGCCGGGACCCCGCACTGCCCGCCCGCCTCCACCGCCTCGTGATCATGGGCGGGGCCTTCCACACCCACGGCAACACGACGCCGACCTCGGAGTGGAACGTCGCCGTCGACCCGGAGGCCGCCGCCGAGGTCTTCGCCGCATTCGGTACCGACGGCGCGCCGGAGCCCATCGTGTGCGCGCTGGATCTCACCGAACAGGTCGTGCTGACCCCCGGCCACGTGGTGCGCCTGTCCGCCGCAGCGGGGAGTTCGCCCCTGGAACGCCCTGACCCGGGCGACGAACGGGGTCTGCGCTCGGTCGCGGACAACGAGATCATCCGGCACCTCACCGACGCCCTGCGCTTCTACTTCGAGTTCCACCACGACCACGACGAGGGTTACATCGCCCACCTCCACGACCCGTTCGCGGCGATGGTGGCCTTGAACCCCGACCTCGTCACGACCATCCCGGCGCGGGTCGACGTCGAACTCGTCGGCACCCTCACCCGCGGCATGACGGTCGCCGACGAACGCTGGATGTCGCCGCTCGGCCCGAACGCCCGGATCGCCACCGCCACCGACCTCGACGCCGTCTTCCACGACCTGATCGAGACGATCGGCGCCTTCGTCCGAAACCTCAGGCACGCACCCGCATAGGGTCGAACCGTGAGGCGACTCGGCTCAGATCGCCGACTTCACCTACCTGTTGTCGAAAGCGTCGACGATGCGCTGCGCGGCGAGTGCCGGCGTCAACACACCTTCGCGCAGCTCGTCCTCGACCTCGTCGCGGATGTCGCGGACGCTGGGCGACTCCGCGAGCCTGCTGAGCACGATGTCGTGGACCATCGACCACGTCCAGTCGATCTGCTGCTGGTTGCGGCGGGCGGTGAACTCGCCGGCCTCCCTGAGGGTCTGGTTGTGCTTGACGACCGTGTTCCAGAACTCGTCGACGCCGGTCTTCTCGATCGCGCTCATCGTCAGGACCGGCGGCGTCCACAGGGCGTCGTGCGGATAGATCAGCCCGAGCGCGTTGCGAAGTTCGCGCGCCGCACCCTTCGCCTCGTTGAGGTGCTTGCCGTCGGCCTTGTTCACCACGACCACGTCGGCGAGTTCCAGGACGCCCTTCTTGATGCCCTGCAACGAATCCCCGGTGCGGGCCAGCGTCAGGAAGGTGAAGGTGTCGACCATGTTGGCGACGGTGACCTCGGACTGCCCGACGCCGACGGTCTCCACGAGCACGACGTCGAAGCCGGCGGCCTCCACGAGCACGATCGACTCACGGGTCGCCTTGGCCACACCGCCGAGCGTGCCCGACGTCGGCGACGGCCGGATGTAGGCGTTCTTCTCCGTCGACAGGCGGCCCATACGGGTCTTGTCACCGAGGATCGACCCGCGGGTGCGTGTCGAACTGGGGTCGACGGCGAGAACCGCCACCTTGTGCCCGAGCTCGACCAGGTGCATGCCGAGCGCTTCGATGGTCGTCGACTTGCCAACGCCCGGAACGCCGGTGATGCCGACCCGGAACGAGTTGCCCGCGTGCGGGGTCAGCTTCAGCAGCAATTCCTGGGCGGCGGCCCGATGATCGGGGCGCTTGGATTCCACCAGGGTGATCGCGCGCGCCAGGTCGGCGCGGCGATCGGCCAGGACGGCATCGGCCAGCGCGTCGACGTCGACCCGACGCCGAGGACTGTCCGCCATCAGTTCGCGGCCACCCCGGGCAGCTCCAGGCCGAGGGTGTCGGCGAGCTTGCCGATGAGCTCCACGGCCGAGTCGGCGATGACCGATCCGGGCGGGAAGATCGCGGCGGCGCCGGCCTCGTAGAGCTCGGCGAAATCGCCCGGCGGGATGACACCGCCGACGACGATCATGATGTCCTCGCGCCCCACTTCCTTGAGCGCCTCCCGCAGGGCGGGAACCAAGGTGAGGTGACCGGCTGCCAGCGAGGACACACCCACCACGTGCACGTCGTTGTCGGCGGCCTGGGCGGCCACCTCCTCCGGCGTGGCGAACAGCGGGCCCACGTCGACGTCGAAGCCGAGGTCGGCGAACGCCGTCGCGATGACCTTCTGGCCGCGGTCGTGGCCGTCCTGACCCATCTTGGCGACCAGCACGCGCGGCTGGCGACCCTCGGCCTCGGCGAACTGGCGCACTGCCTCGATGGCCGCGTCGATGTTGCTCACCTCGCCTGCCTCATGTCGGTACACCCCGCTGATCGTCTTGATCTCGGCCTGATGGCGACCATAGACCTTCTCGAGCGCCTCGGAGATCTCCCCGACCGTCGCCTGATGACGCGCAGCCTCGATGGCCAGGGCCATCAGGTTGTTCTCCATGCCACCCTCCGACGACGCCGCGGCGCGGGTCAGGTCGGCCAGGGCCGCCTCGACCGCAGCGGAATCACGCTGCGTGCGAAGGGTGTTGAGCTTCTCGAGCTGCTCGGCGCGCACCTTGGAGTTCTCGACCTTGAGGACCTCGATCTCCTCGTCGTCGGCCACCTGGTACTTGTTCACGCCGATCAGCGGCTGCTGACCCGAGTCGATACGGGCCTGGGTGCGGGCCGCGGCCTCCTCGATGCGCAGCTTCGGCAGACCCTCGTTGATGGCCTGCGTCATGCCGCCGGCCTCTTCGACCTCGCGGATGTGCTTGCGCGCCTTCTGCGCCAGCTGGTGGGTCAGCGTCTCGACGTAGTTCGAGCCGGCCCACGGGTCGATCGGGCGGGTGGTACCCGACTCCTGCTGCAGCAGCAGCTGGGTGTTGCGCGCGATACGGGCCGAGAAGTCGGTCGGCAGGGCGATCGCCTCGTCGAGCGCGTTGGTGTGCAGCGACTGGGTGTGACCCTGGGTCGCCGCCATCGCCTCGACACAGGTGCGGGCCACGTTGTTGAACACGTCCTGCGCGGTCAGCGACCAGCCCGAGGTCTGCGAATGCGTGCGCAGCGACAGCGATTTGGCGTTCTTCGGACCGAACTCGGCGACGAGCTCGCTCCACAGGAGACGCGCCGCGCGCAGCTTGGCCACCTCCATGAAGAAGTTCATGCCGATGCCCCAGAAGAAGGACAGACGCGGAGCGAACTTGTCGATGTCGAGACCGGCCTCGAGACCGGCGCGGATGTACTCGACGCCGTCGGCCAGCGTGTAGGCCAGCTCCAGGTCGGCGGTCGCGCCGGCTTCCTGGATGTGGTAGCCGGAGATCGAGATCGAGTTGAACTTCGGCATCTTCTGGCTGGTGTATTCGAAGATGTTCGAGATGATCCGCATCGACGGCTTCGGCGGATAGATGTAGGTGTTGCGGACCATGAACTCTTTGAGGATGTCGTTCTGGATGGTCCCCGCCAGCTTCTCCGGCGGCACGCCCTGCTCCTCGGCCGCCACGACGTAGAGCGCCAGGATCGGCAGCACCGCACCGTTCATCGTCATAGACACCGAGACGTTGCCCAGGTCGATGCCGTCGAAAAGCTGACGCATGTCGAGGATCGAGTCGATCGCCACACCGGCCATGCCGACGTCGCCGGCGACGCGCGGGTGGTCGGAGTCGTAGCCGCGGTGGGTTGCGAGGTCGAAGGCCACCGACAGACCCTTCTGGCCGGCCGCGAGGTTGCGGCGGTAGAAGGCGTTGGACTCGGCGGCGGTCGAGAAGCCCGCGTACTGGCGGATCGTCCACGGCTGGTTCACGTACATCGTCGGGTACGGGCCACGGATGAACGGCGCCTCACCCGGAACCGAGTCGAGCGGGTACGGGTGCTCGGCGTCGTCGAGGATCGCGTTCCGGTCGGTCCGGGTGTACACCGGCGCGACGTCGATCTGCTCGGGGGTGTTCCAGGTGACCTGGTCGACCGAGTAGCCGTGCGCCGACGCCAGTTCCTCGGTGACGGGCGCGCCCGGTCCGGCTGCTGCTGCCGCCGTTCCGTCGGTGAGCTCGACCCCGGCGAAGCTCGGGATCGACCGGGCCGAGTTGGATTGTGACAGTTTGGGTTCGGTCTGGGTCATGCCGTCGCTCCCGAGGTTGAGAGAAGCTGATCGAGGAGTTCGGAGAGCGTGCTCACCGCGTCGATGCCGACCCGCAGCGAACCGTCCGGACGATCGCCGGACTCGGGCCATTCCCGGTCCGGACCGGCGAGCAGGACCTTGGCGAGACCGGCCGCGCGGGCGGCGGCGAGGGCCGCCGGACCTTCCTCGGCGTAGCGGGCCTTGGTGCCGCAGATGACCGCGATCGGGGTGTTCGCACCGGCAAACGCGTCGCCGATCTGGTCGGCGGTCAGCGGACCCGGGTTGACGACGGTGATGCCGCCGGCACCCAGCAGGTTGGCCACGAACGTGGTGCGACCGTTGTGTTCGGCGACGCTGCCCAGCGGGATGAGCAGGATCGACGGGCGCGCACCCTGCTCGGCGAGCACCACATCGGACCGGTCGCGCAGCGCTTCGAAGGCACGGCCGACACGGGCCAGCTTCGGGGTTCCGGTGACCACGTCGGTCACGTTCGACGCCGGGACGCCCTGGGCGTCGGAGAGGGCCCGCTCGTCGATGTTCGGGAACTCGTTGACACCGGTGACCGAGATGCGACGGTGCGCGACCTCGGCGTCGCGGCGGGCCAGCGAGGCCTCGACCTTCTCGGCGATCCAGCCGTTGTCCAGGGCGGCGCGGTAGCCACCGGCGGCCTCGACCTCGGTGAAGACGGCCCAGGCGTTGGCGGCGAGGTCGTCGGTCAGCGACTCGACGAACCACGAACCGCCGGCCGGGTCGAGGACTCGTCCGATGTTGGACTCCTCGAGCAGCAGCAGCTGGGTGTTGCGGGCGATGCGGCGTGAGAAGGACGCACTCGAGGTGCGCTTGTCCGCCGGGATCGTCGCGTCGTAGGCCAGGACCGTCAGCTGGTCGGCGCCGCCGACACCCGCGCCGAAGGCGGCGATGGTGCTGCGCAGCATGTTGACCCACGGGTCACGCTGGGAGTACATCGACAGGTCCGTGACGCCGTGGGTGATCGCCCCACCGGCGTCGGGTGCACCGACGACCTCGGCCACACGGGCCCAGATCTTGCGCAGCGCACGGAACTTGGCGATCGTCGCGAACTGGTCGTCGTCGGCCGAGACACCGAAGGTGATCTGGTTCAGGGCCGCCTCGGCGGTCAGGCCGGCGGCGGTCAGGTCACGCAGGTGCGCCACCGCGGCGGCCACCACGAGGGCGAGTTCGAGGCCGTTGTCGGCACCCGCGGTTGCGAAGTCGCTGCCGTCGACGCGGAAGGTCCGGACCCCGACGGGGAGGTTCGACGCGGCAAGCGCCGTGGCCTCGTCGGCGTCGACCGTGGCCCGGCCGGAGAACGCCGCGGTCAGCGGCGAGAGCCCGAAGGAATGCGTGGTCGCCGCGGTGGGAGCGGCGGCGACCGGTGCGGCCTGCGCCTTCTCCTTGAGCGCCAGCAGTTCCCGGGCGGCGGCGATGCCCTCGGTGCCGGCGTCGAGCGTCACCGGCACGAGGTCGAGGTAGACGCCGCGCAGGACGGCGGCGAGGTCGGTGACACCGAGACCGCCACCGGGCTTGCCGACGGACAGCCAGAGTCCGCTGGTGCCGTTGGTCATCGCCTCGAGAACGAGTTCGTTGACGTCCTCGGCCGGGGTCTCGTCGTCGCCGAACCGCTCGGTGACGCGCCACCCGGTGGTCACGTCACGGGCGGGATCGGCGCCGCGGACGAACGGGAACCGGCCCGGCAGGCCGGGTTCGGTCGTCTCGTCGCGACGTGTGTACAGCGGCCGGATGGTCAGCCCGTCGGCGGTGTCGGTCGAGAGCAGGGCCTCCGGTGTATCCGGGAGCTCGTCGACGTCCACCCGACGCGATTTCGCCAGAACGGCCGCGGCGGCCTTCGACCACGCCTGGTAGGCGCCATCGAGATCTGACTCGGGTTTGGGCTGGTCAGTTTGCTGTGGCATGTGGGGAAGCACACCTCCGTGAATGCTCTGTGCGAGCGCGTACACGACCTTAGCCGATCGCTCGCTCGGCCCATCACCGAGGTCGGCGTGAAATGGACCACGCAACGGGTGCGAGCAGGTCGCGACGTCGAGGCGCCCCGTGCAGTCCGGAGTAGAGTGTCCGGGTGCCCGAGCCAGCTCCCGTCACCGAGGTGACACCCGACGCGACGGGCAGCCGACGCCGCGTCACCTTCGACCGGCGGGTCGTCCGGCGCGCACTCGTCGCAGCGGCGGTCGTGGCCCTGGTCCTGCTCGGCTCCTACTTCATCCCGCTCCCCTCGATCGGCAGCGTCCGCGCCTGGGGCGACGACCTCGGTCCGGCCTTTCCGTGGCTGTTCTTCACGGCGTACGCCGTTGTCACGATCGCCCCGATCCCCCGCTCGACCTTCACCGTCATGTCCGGGATCTTCTTCGGCCCCGTCGTCGGCTTCGTGGGCGCGATGATCGCGTCGTCGATCGCGGCGGTCGCGGCCTTCGGACTCGTGCGTGTGCTCGGCCGCGACCGGGTGCGACCGTTTCTCAAGAAGCCGGTCGTCAAGGCCGTCGAGTACCGCCTGGAACGGCGCGGTTGGCTGGCCGTCGGCTCGCTCCGCCTGATCGCGGCCTGTCCGTTCTCCGTCGCCAACTACTGCTCGGCTTTGTCTTCGGTACGGCCACTGCCGTTCACCGTGGCGAGCATCATCGGCATGGCCCCCGGAACCGCGGCGGTGGTGATGCTCGGCGATTCGCTGACCGGCGACACCAACCCCGCGCAGCTTCTGATCAGCGGAGCACTCTTCGCGGTCGGGATCGCCGGACTGGTCCTCGACGCTCGGTTGCCGGTGACCACCGGAAGCCCTCAACCTCCCAGACTTGAGAAGGACGAATCAAGTTCTGATGATTGATCGGTCCAGCCAAAAGGCTTGATCAGTCCTGATCAAGCCAGTAGGCTTGTGTGATGTTCGTCATGACCGTCGACCAGCGCGGCAGCCGCACCGACATCGATCGCGTCGAAGCCGTGCTCGACCGGCTGCGCACCATCGACTCGGTTCGCCCCTTCGAGCGCACCGCGGGCGACGAGATCCAAGGCGTCCTCGACGACCCGGTGACCCTCGCACAGCTCGCCGTCGAACTGACCGCCGACGGTCACTGGAGCGTCGGCATCGGAACCGGCGACGTCGAACAGCCGCTCCCCGCCTCGACCCGCGCAGGCCGCGGAGCCGCTTTCCTCTACGCCCGGGACGCGGTCGAGGCGGCCAAGCGGCAACGCATACCGCTGTGTGTACGCGGCCCCGATGCCCGATGGTGCCGCCACGCACAAACCGCCGGCCGGCTGATCAGCGACATCGTCGCCACCCGAAGCGCTGCCGGCATCGAGGCGGTGGCACTCATGCGGCGAGGACTCACCCAGGCCGACGCGGCGGGCGTCCTCGACATCTCACCCCAGGCCATGAGCCAACGACTCCGCGCCGCCGGCTGGGATCTGGAACCCGATTCGCTGGACCTCCTCGCCGATGCACTCGCCGAGGCCGACCGCCTCCACGCCGTCGAGCAGGCGCCGGACGGGGAGGTCGCGCGATGACCGGGATCGCCCTCGTCCTGCTCGTGCTGACCGCCATCGCACCTGTGGGGTGGCTCGGGGTGGAGCGGCTCATGCGTGACCGCGCACTCGACGGTCTCACCGTGCCGCCGTCGGCGACGATCGTCCACGCCGTCGGACTCACGATTCTGCTGGGACTCGCCGGGGCGACGGCGGTCGTCGCCGCCACCGCGGGACCCGCAGCCGGGTTCCCCGCCGCGGCGG
This sequence comes from Gordonia alkanivorans NBRC 16433, assembly GCF_000225505.1. Taxonomy (GTDB): domain Bacteria; phylum Actinomycetota; class Actinomycetes; order Mycobacteriales; family Mycobacteriaceae; genus Gordonia; species Gordonia alkanivorans. The sequence goes on from NZ_BACI01000099.1 coordinate 131,667, forward strand.
CGACGGTGATCGCGGCCGTGGCTGCGGTCACGGGTGGTGGCCCGGTGGTGCGGGCGGTCCTCAAACTGGGTGGTGTCCGGGCGAACCCGACGCCGACGCCTGACCCGGAGAGCCCCGATGACACCGAGACCCCGGACGACGCAGATACCGAACAGTCCGACCCGAACGAGGTAGGACCACTCCGGGGCGGCCGCGTCATCGGTCATCTCGAGCGGCTGGCCGTCGTCACGACGCTGATGGCCGGATGGCCGGAGGGTCTGGCGATCATCCTGGCGGTGAAGAGCCTCGCGCGCTATCCCGAACTACGTGCGCCGCAGGCGTCGGAGCAGTTCATCATGGGCACCTTCGCCTCGGTGCTCTGGGCGATCGGCCTCGCCGGGATCGCACACCTGGTCACCACCTGACGGCCGGTCTAACCCGGGGTGGTTCCGGTCTCCTCGATCGCGGCGCCGAGCGACGCATGACGTGACGACCGGCCCACACCGGTGCCGATCTCGGGGGCGACGGGTTTGCGGGCCACCGCCTCGGCCTCGGCAACGGCCTGCGCGACCTTGGGATCGGATGCCAGCGAGAACCAGTCCTCGGTCTCCGACTCGTCGACCTGTGAGGGCGGCGAGTCGGTCGGCTCGTACCGGAACACCCCGTCGTCGCCCTGGATGCCGAAGGACTTCGCGAAACCCTGGAGCGCCGAACCGAAATCGGAGGGCACCACCCAGACCTTGCTGCCCTCCCCCTTCGCCATCTCCGGCAACTGCTGGAGGTATTGGTAGGCAAGGAGTTCCGGGGTCGGCTTGGCCGCCTTGATCGCCGCGAAGGTCTTCTCGATGGCCTTCGCCTCGCCCTGCGCGTTCAGGTAGGCCGCCGCACGATCACCCTGGGCACGCAGGATGCGCGACTGCCGCTCCGCCTCGGCGGCGAGGATCGCGGCCTGCTTGGCACCCTCGGCGGCGAGGATCTGCGACTGCTTGTTGCCCTCGGCGGTCTTGATCGCCGACTCACGCTGACCTTCTGCGGCCAGGATCGTCGCGCGCTTCTCGCGATCGGCCTTCATCTGCTTCTCCATCGACTCCTGGATCGACGGCGGAGGCATGATCGACTTGAGTTCGACGCGGGCGACACGCAGGCCCCAACGGCCGGTCGCCTCGTCGAGCACTCCGCGCAGCTGCCCGTTGATGGAGTCGCGAGAGGTCAGGGTCTCTTCGAGGGTCATACCGCCGACCACGTTGCGCAGGGTGGTGATGGTGAGCTGCTCGACGCCGGCGATGTAGTTGTCGATCTCGTAGACGGCCGACCGCGGATTGGTCACCTGGAAGTAGACGACAGTGTCGATGGACAGGGTGAGGTTGTCCTCGGTGATCACCGGTTGCGGCGGGAAGGACACGACCCGTTCACGGATGTCGACCCGCGCGCGAATCCGGTCGATGAACGGCAGCAGCAGCGTCAACTGCCCTGACACGGTGCGCGTGTAGCGGCCGAGACGTTCGATCACCGCGGCCTCCGCCTGCGGGATCAGGGCCACCGATTTGACCAGTACCACCGCCACGAGCAGGACCAGCAGTACCACCACCACCAGGCCGAAGATCTGGAAATCGTCCACAATTCACCTTTCTCGCGAACCGTCGAGCAGGTCGGGTCGAGCTATCAGACGTCCCACACCACCGCGGTCGCACCGTCGATCTCGACGACGGTCACATGGGTTCCGGGTTCGAGCACCTGTGCGGGATCGACCGACCGCGCCGACCAGATGTCACCGCCGATCTTCACGCGGCCGTCGTCGCCGTCGACCGTCTCGGTGACGACCGCCGGCTGCCCCTCCAGGGCCTCGGTGTTCATCAGTACAGAGGGGCGATTGAGCATGTGGCGCTTGGCAACCGGGCGCACCGCGACGAGCAGCAGCATCGACACCGCGGCGAACACCAGGCCGTCCACCCAGAGGGGCGGCTCCCACACGAAATCCACACCGGCCGCGGCCAAGGCACCACCGGCCAACATGAGCAGCACCAGTTCGCCACCGAACATCTCCGCGACCACCAGGACGATCGCGGCCGCCAACCACAGCAGGGCGCTCATGTGTCCAGTCTGCCAGAGATGTCCGAGCAGCCTCGGCGCGTTCGATGCGCGAGCGCGCGGATCCGACGCTAACCGGCCTCTTCGGCCGCGGTGACGAAGTCGATCAGTTCCTCCACCGATCGCAGGAGTGGCACTTCGAGGTCGCGGAAGCTGCTGACCCCGCCCAGCACCCGGCGCCAGCCGTCCCGCGGGTCGCCCCAGCCGAGCTCGGCACACACCCCGGTCTTCCAGTCGGTGCCGCGCGGGATCGTCGGCCAGGCCCGGATCTTGACCGAGGCGGGCTTCACCGCCTCCCAGACGTCGATGTAGGGATGCCCGCACACCAGCACGTGCTCGCCGACCTCTGCGGTGAGGTGGGCCTCTTTCGAACCGGCCACGAGATGGTCGACGAGAACGCCCGCGCGACGATGCGGCGCGGGCTGGAACTCGGCGAGCGCCTCGTCGAGGTTGTCGAGACCGTCGAGGCTCACCACGACCACGCCCTCGGCCCGCAGGTCGTCGCCCCACACCCGTTCGAGCAGGGTCGCGTCGTGCACACCCTCCACGAAGATCCGGCTGGCCCGCGCGGTGCGAGCCCGGGTACGGGGCGCGGCGCGGGAACCCGACGCCGTCATGGCGGGCTTCTGGGGTCCACGTGTGCGCGGCCGGACGAGGGTCACTGTCCGGCCGTCGATCAGGAAGGCGCCGGGGTTCATCAGGAACACGCGGGTCCGGCCGTGCCGGTCCTCGAGGCGGACGAGGTCACCGGCGTAGCTCTTCTCCAGGCCGACGACGGCACCACAGAAACCGGTCGCGGCGTCTTCCACGACGAGATCGCGTTCGGCCGCGACCTCCACCGGACGCGGCTTGGCCCGGCGTGGCTGAGACAGCACATCGCGCCCGTACCGGTCATCCATCGCGCTCCACCTCTTCGGTCCCTGGACATCTGCGCCCAACACCGTAAGCGCCCGGACTCCCGGCGGCGGGTTGCCACGCCCGGCGACCGGTCGGGGCCCGGCGGTATCCTGGCTCCTTGATGAATCGCAGCGACATCCTCCCCTCCACCGTCGCGTGGCCGACCTGCGCCCTGGGCGCGTGGGCAGCGGCGTGGCTCACCGGGCGCTGCTCCCCCGACGACGTGATCGAGGCGCTCGCCGAATCCGCCGACCGGCATGAGGTGCCGGCCGAACAGCCCACGACCCCAACGGGATCGGGGAACGGCGTACTGGACCTGCTGGGGTTGCTGAAACCGGCCCGACGCCTGGCGGTGCGCCTGCCGTCGACCGGCGATCCGCAGGGTCTGCCCCCGAACCCCGCGACGTCGAGGGCCCTCACTGCCGGCGAGGTTCTCCTGGTCGACGATTCGGACACGGCGGGCACCCTCGCACTCGTCCCCGAGTTCTCCACCCTCGGTGTCGATCCCCCGTACGTGACCTGCCGGTGGACCACCTTCCGGTATGCCGACCGGCTCGACCTCGACCATCTGGTGTCATCCGGCCCGTCCGCGGGTGACCTGGAATACGACCTGCGCCAGGCGGTCCGCGATGCGGCGTCGATCATCGGGGGTCTCGGTGGACGCCGGTCCGTCGATGCGGGTGATCTGCGCAAGGAGCTCGCGGCCCTCACCGCCCGGCATCGCGTCGCACTGCCCCCGCACGCACTCGACGCCCGCTCCACGCGGCTCATCGACACCGCCGCCCAGGTGGAGGCCATCGTCGATCTCGCGGGGACCCGTCGGGTCGAGATCGGCGACACTGCGGGACAATGGGATTCGGGTGATTCCGCCCTACGCGGTCTGCAGACCCTCACCCGGACCGCACGTGCGGCCGCGGTGAATTCCACAATCGGTGAACTGCTCCGCCGCTGATTCACGTGCGACGCGGGAACGCGTCAGGCCGGACCGGACTCCGTCCGGCGTCGTGGTGGCCGGTCGGAGACGAGGCCGTACATCGTGATGCCGTTCCAGTCCTCGACTGCGAACTCGTTGGCACCCCAGACCTCGGTGTAGTAGCGACGCAGAGTCTCCGAACCCGTCCATGCGTAGTACGGACGCGATGCCGCCGTACAGAACCGTTCGATCTCGCGCATCATGCCGATCGTGGCCCGGCCGCCGCGTTCGGATTGCGCCACGACCCCGATCCGGAGGTTGACCGCGTCGTCCGCCGGAGGCGCGAGCTTCGAACTGGTCAACAGCTCAGCGATGCGTTCGCGCACCCCGGGGACGGTCGCGACCGCGGCGAAGTCGGCCGGCGTCAGCGGCGGCTTGCCGTCGACGGCTAGATCGGCGTCGTGCGGCTGGAACACCAGCAATCCGACGAGACGTACGCCGCGCCGGGCACCGACGACGCATTTCGCGTTCAGCAATGGTCGCACGAGGATTTCCGCCAACCATTTCCGCAGAGAGCGGTCGGCCATGTGTTCCCCGAGCAGCCACGAGTACAACGGAATCTCGTCGAGACCGTCTGCGAGCAGCTCGATGACCGGGTCGAGATCGTCGCCGGTGAGTGTGACCGTTTCGATCGATTCGTACTGTTCATCAGTCATCGCAGCTCGCATCAGCTCGCATTCCCCGGTGCGACATGCCGGAAACGACGCAGAAAAACACGGGTGGGCCGCGCCATCGACTCGGCCCACCCGAGAAGACTTCTCACACGGTCGGCGTTTCTTCCTCGAGCGAGCCGGTGATCAGGGTGTCCAGGATCGGTCCGAGAATCTCGCCGTCCAATTCGATTGGTCCATCTGCCATTGCAGATTTCTCTCTCTGGTAATCGCTGCCCGGGGGGAGGCAGCGTATCCACAGAATGTCATCTGTCGAACAACGGAGCCATATATGACGACTCCTGTTATCCGATTGTTATCATCGCGAATGATTCAACGAACTCATCGAAACGATCGTTAACAATGGGCTTGAGATCAGCTGTCTCTACGTGCCGTCAGATGCGTGGGCCGACGGCCGCGACGGCCGTGCGGCGGGCACACAGCAACGGTCTCGACACACCCGACCGTTGTCGCCGCAGCCCATCGCAGCGAGATCGCCGACGCCGCCGACGTAGTTCTCCACGATTTCGCCGATCATCTCGACGAAGCGCAGATCAGTGCCGACGGTGTCGGCCCGCACGTAGTCCATCCCGAGTCGCTGCGCCGTCTCGGCTGCCTCGTTGTCGAGGTCCCAGATCACCTCGAGGTGATCGGAGATGAATCCGACGGGATAGACCACAACCCGGCGAACACCCTGCGCCGCAAGTTCTTCCAGATGATCGCAGATGTCCGGTTCGAGCCACGGGATCTGCGGGGGGCCCGACCGCGACTGCCAGACCTGGTCGAAGTCGTCGACGCCGAGTGCGTCGGCAACGGCCTGCGACGCGGCCATCACCTGGCGCGAGTAGAGACCACCGCCCTCGGCAGCCGGTCCGGACGCGGCGTCGGCCGAGCTCGGGACGGAGTGCGCGGTGAACACCAGCCGCACCGGGTCCTCGGACTCGCCGAGCTTCTCGATGGCGCGACGGACGGCGTCGGCTCCGGCCGCGGTGAATGCCGGATGCGACCAGTACTGCGGCAGTTTGCGGAGCACCACGGCACCCTCGGGCGTCGTGGACCCGGGCTCACGATCGGCGAGTGCCTTGAGGGACCGGTCGATGTCCTCGTGGTACTGACGGCACCCCGAGTAGCCACCCCAGGCGGATGTCGGGAAGACCAGGATGCGACGATGCCCGGCCCGGTACATCTCGGCCAGGGTGTCCTCGGCCAGGGGGTGCCAGTTGCGATTGCCGAAGTACACCGGCAGATCGAGACCGCGGCGTGCCAGATCGGCGCGGAGGCCGTCGATCATGTCCAGGTTCAACCCGTTGATCGGCGACACCCCGCCGAAGTGCAGATAGTGTTCCGCCACCGATTCCAGGCGTTCGCGCGGGATACCCCGGCCCCGGGTCACGTTCTCCAGGAAGGGCATGACCTCGTCGGGGCCCTCGGGACCACCGAAGGACAGGAACAGGACGGAATCGAAGGCGGTCTCCACGGCGTCTCTCCCCGGGCTCACGACCCGGAGGTCATGCCCTCCGGGAACCAGGTGTTGTGGCTGGCGCCGCCGTCGACGTAGACGATGGAACCGGTGGTGCCGGGCAGCCAGTCGCTCAGCAGCGCACAGACCGACTTGGCGACCACGGTCGGGTCGTCGACGTCCCAGCCGATGGGCGACGCGCCGTCCCAGTACTCGTTGAGCATGTTGAGCTGCTTGGCGTCATCGGTCGCGGTGCCGGCGATGGCCTTGGCCGCGAGGGTCTTGATGGGTCCGGCGGCGACCAGGTTGGAGCGGATGTTCTTGGCGTTGCCCACTTCTCGCGCCACGTACCGGTTCACCGACTCGAGGGCGGCCTTGGCCACGCCCATCCAGTTGTAGTACGGCATGGCGGTGCGCGGGTCGAAGTCCATACCCACGATGGAGCCGCCCTCGTTCATGACCGGCAGCACGGCGCGGGCCAGCGACGCGTAGCTCCAGGCCGAGATCTCGAACGCCTTGGCGGCGTCGGGGCCGGGACCCTCGAGGAACGGCTTGGCCTCCGGGCCCATCAGGGTGCGCGGCGCGAACGCGATCGAGTGCATCACACCGTCGATGCCCTGCGGGGCGATCTCGCGGATCTTGTCGGCGAGCGACTCGAGGTCTTCCTCGTTGGTGACGTCGAGCCCGATGGCCGGCGGCACCTCTTTCGGCAGGCGCTTGGCGATGCGGTCGATCAGCCGCAGCCGCTCCGGGATGCCGGTGATGATCACCGTCGCGCCCTGCTCCTGCGCCATGGCGGCCGCGTGGAAGGCGATCGACGCATCGGTGATGATGCCCGTGATGAGGACGGTCTTCCCGTCCAGGATTCCGCTCACGAAGATGTGCTCCTGAGATCGACGTTGATTGAGATGTGGTGTGGCCGTCGGCCGGTGGTGACCCGGAGGATCAGTGGCCCATGCCCATGCCGCCGTCGACCGGGATGACCGCGCCGGAGATGTAGCCGCCCTCGTCGGAGGCGAGGAAGCTGATCGCGGCGGCGACGTCCTCCGGCTTGCCGGTACGACCCAGCGGAATGGCCTGCTTGGCCATCTCGATGTAGCGATCCTCCATGGCGGCGGTCATGTCGGTCTCGATGAAGCCCGGCGCGACGACGTTGGAGGTGATGTTGCGCGATCCGATCTCACGGGCGATAGAGCGCGCCATGCCGATGAGACCGGCCTTGGACGCCGCGTAGTTGACCTGGCCGGGGATGCCCGACATCGCGACGACCGAGCCGAGGAAGATCATGCGGCCCCACTTGGCGCGCTGCATCCCCTTGGTGGCGCGCTTCGCGCAGCGGAAGGCGCCGGTGAGGTTGGCGTCGAGGACCTTCTCGAAGGATTCCTCGGACAGACGCATGAGCAGCATGTTGTCGGTGATGCCCGCGTTGGCCACCAGGATCTCCACCGGGCCCTGATGGGCCTCGACCTCGGCGAAGGCCGCGTCGACCGACTCCGAGTCGGTGACGTCGCACTTCACGCCGAACAGTCCCTCGGGGGCACCGGAGCCGCGATGGGTGACCGCGACCTTGTGGCCGTCGGCGGCCAGGCGCTGGGCCACGGCGAGGCCGATCCCGCGATTGCCGCCGGTCACCAGGACCGAACGGGAAGGGTTCTGCGCTTCGTTGCTGGATGCCGTCATGGGTGTCTAACCTATCCGTTCTGTTTGGGTCGGCGTCGCGGTGGTCGTCGGACGTGGCTGCCGGTGGCCCGGGCCCGGGGTCGGGTCAGGGCAGCCTGCGGTTGATCGCGAGGGCTGCAAACGCCGAGACCAGCGCGAACAACGTACCCGCGATCAGCCACGGCTTCGAGTTGTCCCCGCGTCGTGTCTCGTAGCCGATCTCGTTCTGCAGTTTCTCGTAGACCTTGTTGAGCTCGTCGAGGCTCGCCGCGGTGAAGAAGTCTCCGCCGGAGAGGTTCGCGATCTTGCGCAGCGAATCGTCGTCGACGGGGACCGGCACGCGATCACCCTCGAGTTCGACGGTGCCCGTCCGGGTGCCGAAGGAGATCGTGGAGACCGGGATCTTCTCTTCCTTGGCCTTCCGTGCCGCGGTGAAGGCGCCGCGCGGGTCGTCGGGATCGTCGGGCACGGTCTCCTTGCCGTCCGACAGGAGCACGACCCGCGCCGGCGGGGCCGCCTCTCCGCCGCCGAGAACGGCGTTGAGTGTGCTGATCTGCTGCAACGCTGCGAAGATGCCCTCGCCGGTCGCCGTCTTGTCGTCGAGTCTCAGCTTGTCGACGGCGACCTTGGTCGCGTTGTGGTCCGGGGTCGGCGAGACCAGACTCGCCGCGGTGCCCGCGAAGGAGATCAGGCCGAGGTTGATGCCCTCGGTCAGCTCGTCGGCGAACTTCTTCGCCGCCTCTTGCGCGGCTTTGATGCGTGACGGCGAGACGTCGGTCGCGTTCATCGACCGGGACACGTCCATCACGAGGATCACCGTCGCCTTGTTGCGCGGGACCTTGCGGTCGGCCTGCGGTCCGGACAGAGCCACCGTCAACAGGATCAGCGAGATGATCAGCAGCGCGATCGGCACGTGGCGCAGCCGGTTGCGGTCGGCGGGAGCGACGGACTTCAGGAGATCGAGGTTCGCGAAGGTCAGCGCCCGCTGCCTGCGGCGACGCAACATGTACACGTACGCAGCACCGAGTAGGGCCACGACGAGCAGCAGCAACAACCAGAAGGGGCTGGACAGCATGGGCTACCCCACCCCGGCGGCGAGGCCGCGTCGTCGCTGGGCGATGAACTTGACGGTGTCGGTGATCCACTCGCGGTCGGTGCGGAGTGACAGCGTCGCTCCTCCGCAACTGCGCAGCGTCCGGTGCACGCGCTGCTGATGGGCGCGGGCGGCGGCGGCGAAGTCGCGTTGCAGGTCCTCGGTGACGGTCACGTCGTGGATCTCCCCCGACTCGGCGTCGGCCAGGGTGACCTCGCCGATCGCCGGCAGCTCGAGGTCGCGCGGGTCCAGCACCTCGACCCCCAGCAGCTCGTGGTGGGCGCCGATGGCACGCAGCGAGCGTTCCCAGTCGATCGGCCCGAGGAAGTCGCTGATCACGACCGCGAGACCGCGGCGCCGCTGCGGACGGCGCAGCGCCTCGATACCGGCCTTGAGATCGCCGCGGACGCCGGGCGCACTGCGGTGCGTCGTCGCGATCGCCTTGAGGAGGTTCTGGGCGTGGGCGCGTCCGGCTCGCGCGGGCACCCGGACGACGTCGTCGCCGGTCACCACGAGCGCCCCGTGCCGGTTGCCGCCGCCGGTGGTGAGGTGCACGATCGCCGCGGCCGCGGCCACTGCGAGGTCGCGCTTGGTACACCCGACGGTGCCGAAGTCGAGGCTCGCCGACGCGTCGACGACGAGCCACGTCTCGAGCTCGCGGTCGGCGATCATCTGGCGCACATGCGGCTGGGTGGTGCGGGCGGTGACCGACCACTCCATCCGACGGACGTCGTCGCCCGGCTGGTAGGTACGCGCCTCCCCCGGTTCCGAACCCGGGCCGGGGATGAGTCCGAGGTGCTCGCCCTGCAGCACGCCGTCGAGCTTGCGACGAACGGTGAGCTCCAACATCTTCAGAGCCGCGGTGAGCTGGGGCTCCTCGAGCAGCCCGGCACCGAGGCTCGGCAGGTCGCGATTAGCCGCCATACCGCGCATTCGGGTTCACGGGACCGGAACCCTGCGGAACCTGCTGTCCGGCATAGCCGTTGGCGCCCTGTGGGGCCGGTTGGGACGCACCGGCCCGGGGCGCGCCGGCCTGCCCCTGGCCCTGAGGTGCCGCCGGGTACGACGACTGCACCGGCTGCGCACCGACCTGCGGTAGTCCCACGGTCTGCAGCACCCGGGTGATCACCTGATCGGCGTCGATCTCGTCGGCCAGGGCGTCGTAGGACAACACCAGGCGGTGGCGGAGGACATCAGGCATGATCTCGACGATGTCCTGCGGGATGACGTAGTCCCGTCCACGGACCAGCGCGAGCGCACGAGCCGCGGCCACGATGCCGAGCGTCGCACGCGGCGAGGCACCGTAGGACAGCCACGACGCGACGTCGGAGAGACCGAGCTCGGCCGGACGGCGCGTCGCGTTGATGACGCGGACGACGTAGTCGACGAGCGCGTGGTGGACGAAGACGTTCGCGGCGGTCTTCTGCAGACGCAGCATCGCCGCGGGGTCGAGGACCTGCGAGGCCGTCGGCGGAACGTTGCCCATCCGGTAGACGATCTCCCGCTCTTCCTCGACCGACGGGTAGTCGACGAGCACCTTGAACAGGAAGCGGTCGCGCTGCGCTTCGGGCAGCGGGTAGACACCTTCGTTCTCGATGGGGTTCTGCGTCGCCATCACGAGGAACGGGTCGGGCATCGCGTAGGTCTTGCCGCCGATCGACACGTGCCGCTCGGCCATGACCTCCAGGAGCGCGGACTGCACCTTGGCGGGCGCGCGGTTGATCTCGTCGGCGAGGAGGAAGTTCGCGACGACCGGACCGAGTTCGGTGTCGAACTCCTCACGGCCCTGGCGGTAGATACGCGTACCGATGAGGTCGGTGGGCACCAGGTCGGGGGTGAACTGCACACGGGAGAAAGAACCGCCGACGACCTTGGCGAAGGTCTCCACCGCGAGCGTCTTCGCGACACCCGGGACACCTTCGAGGAGGATGTGGCCACGGGCGAGCAGGCCCACGAGAATCCGCTCGACGAGCTGGTCCTGACCGACGATGACGCGCTTGACCTCGTAGATGGCCCGCTCGAGCAGTGCGACGTCGGCGTCGCTCAGCACCGACGAGTCGGCGCCTGCCGCGGCCGGGTCCCCCGTGGCCGCCTTGTCGAGGGAGTGCGATTCGGTCAACCCGTGCTCCTGTTCGTCTGAACTCTGCTGCTCACTGGTGTGGCCACGTCGGGGCCGAAGACACCCCCGTGTGCTTGTGCCAGCCTAGCCGTGCGAACTGAAAAGGCGCCAAGAAGATGCGCGGCCCGTCGTTCGGACGTTCTCAGAGCAGCCGGACCACGTTGGGCATCGCACCGTTGGTGCGCAGGGGCGACACCTTGACGACGGAGCCGGACTGCGGGGCCTCGACCATCTTGTTGTCACCGAGGTAGAGCGCGACGTGCTGGCTCGCGTTCGGGCCGTAGAAGATCATGTCGCCGCGACGCATCTGCGAGAGCGGGAAGTGCGGTCCCGAGGTGTACTGGTAGCCCGTGTAGTGCGGCAGTTCGATGCCGACACCGGCGAAGGCGTAGATCATCAGACCCGAGCAGTCGAAGCCGACCTTGCGGTAGTCGCCGTAGCTGTCGGCGACGCCGCCGTCGCGGATGCCCTGCGTCGGACCGTTGACGTCGCCTCCACCCCATGCATAGGTGACGCCCAGCTGCGACAGTGCACGGTTGACGACGATCTCGACCGCCTGTGGGCCGCGCAGACCCGGCCGCACCATGCCGCCGGAGCCGCCACCGCCGCCGGAGCCGCCGAACAGGGAGCCGAGGCTTCCCGAACCCAGGCGGGAACTCAGGCTGTCGTTGCCGCTGCTGCCGGTGAGGTCCATGCCTCCGAGGCCGAGCTCGTTGAGGAGTTCGGACTGCGGGAGCCGCTGCTCGCCGATGATCGTCGAGAGCATCTGCGAACCCATGTCGAGGCCCATGCCGAGAGCCGCGGAACCCACGTCGACGGCGATCCGGGCGGCGGCACGCGCCGCGATCGCGAGCAGTTCGTTGTCGGATACGTTGGTCGTCGGCAGGTCCGGGAGGGTCGGGGCCGCCGGGAAGATGTTCTTCAGCAGGTCACGGGTCGACGGTCCGGCGGCCTGCTTCTTGGGCACGTATCCGCGGATCGAGTCGATCTTCTTCTGCACGCGATCACGCTTGGCGACCAGCGAGGACTTGCGCTCCTGCTGGTCGGCGATGGCGGTCTTGGCCTCGGTGACCGCGCTCAGTGCGTCACGCTTGCGCTGATCGGCGCTCTTGGCGGCGAACGCCGCCTGCCGCCGGGTCGCCTCGACCGCGGCGAGGCGGTTGGCCTTCTGGTTGCGGGCGACCTGGAGACGACGGATGGTCTCCTGCTGCTTCTTGCCGACCTGGTCGAGAAGCTTCATCCGGTCGAGGACCGCCTGGGGGTCCGGGGACGCGACGTAGTTCGACATCGAACCCTGCTCCGGGCCCTGCTGATACGCGAGTCGGACGAAGTTGTCGAAGGCCTTCTGCGCCTCGGTGACGGCCTGGCCGGCGCGGTCGAGCTCGGTGCGCGCGCCGCGGGCGGCGACGGTCGCCAGCCGCCGCTGGGCGAGCGAGTTCTGGAAGTCGACGATCGCGCGGTTGACGTTCTCCTGCCGGACCGCGAGTGCCTCGTCGAGGTCGGCGATGTCCTGGTTCACCGAGGCGATCTCGTTGATCAGTCCGCTCACCGGCGACTCGGGCGCCTTCTTCGGGGTCGCGACGGCATGACCGGCGCCGACCGCACAGATGAGAACGGCAGCCATGGCCGCCGTGACGCGCGCCGGCCAGGACGCACCTGTTCTAAGTCGCCTCACCTGAACTCCTCGCGGTTCCTTCCGAAGACCTGTCCGATCCCCGGATGTCGATCGAACGGCCGCTGTGGGCCGCCCCGACCTCACCCTGCACATTCGTCGCATCCGCCCCTGCAGGAAACACAGGTCACACATGCGACATCAGAACCGTACGTCACATCAACCACACGAGAAAACCGGAAGTTATGAATTACAAAGAGGTGATTACCTGGGAAAATGCTGTGAACTGCAGATAGTTCACCACCATGGCCCAGGTCTCGAATTCGCAACAAACCGGTAGACGAACCGGATCGGGCGCCACACGACGACGACGGCGCCGCCGGACCGCGGGAAGCGGTCGTCAGCGACGCCGGGGAACGACCAGATGAGAGGTCAGGTGGAGGCCGACGAGTCGGCCGGGGTCGCGTCGCGAGGGGCGTCCGCGTCGTCGGACGACGCGGTACCCGCCCCGGTGGGGGTCACGGGACCGAGCGCACCGGTCACGGCCGCCGCGCGGGCGCGCCGCGTGCGGAATCGCGCACCGACCGCACCGAGGACGACGACGAGGATGAGGAGCAGACCGACGACGGTCCAATCGATGTGCGAATCGGTCATCGAGTCGACCATCTGCCGGGCCGCCCCGGGCGGGTCGGTCAGGGTCAGGTTCTGCGTCGCCTGCTCCTGGATGACGCGGCTGAACTCCGGCGAGGAACTGCCCACCGAGTTCGGTCCGAGGACGATGACGGTGCCGCCGACCTGCTCCTGGAGTTGATTGGCGATGTCGCGGTAGAGGCTGAACCGAGGCTGGACCTGGTCGACGACCACGAAGCTGAAGTCCTGGCCCTTGCTCTTGGCGTACTCGATGACCTCGAGCATCGCCGGGACCTGCTCAGGGGTGGCGCCGGCGACCCCGTCGTCGGCGATGTCGCGCGACAGTTGCGCCATGTCGACGCCGACGAGCCCGGTGAGTTCGGTGTTCTCCGCGGGTGCGGCCAGCACCATCATCGTCGGCTCGGGACCCATCTGTCCTCACCCCTGTCTGTCGGTAACACCCCGCGGCGAGCAAAGCGGACGCTCGCCGGACTTCGACCTGCACGGTACGACACAATGGTCTCGTCCGGGTATTCGCCCACAGCGTGAGTCGTCGACGGCGTGTCGTCGACACCCCGCTTGGACAGTACGCTCGTACTGTTAGACTGGACGATGTTGTCGCGGGTCGCCTCGCGGACATCCGATGGCACCGGTGCAGCCCGCCGGGTTCAGAAATTCATCGAGCATTGCCGACGCAGCCCGTCGGTACACGAGGAGAGTGGATTTAGACGTGAGTATCAATTCCTTCGGCGCCCGCGGCACGCTGGACGTCGGCGACAACAGCTACGAGATCTACCGCCTGAACGCCGTCAAGGGCGCCGAGAAACTCCCCTACGCCCTCAAGGTGCTGACCGAGAACCTCCTCCGTACCGAGGACGGCGCCAACATCACCAAGGAACACATCGAGGCCCTGGCGAACTGGGATCCGAGTGCCGAACCGAGCATCGAGATCCAGTTCACGCCGGCCCGCGTGATCATGCAGGACTTCACCGGCGTGCCCTGCATCGTGGACCTCACCACGATGCGCGACGCCGTCAAGGAGCTCGGCGGTGACCCGGACAAGGTCAACCCGCTCGCGCCCGCCGAGATGGTCATCGACCACTCCGTGATCATCGAGGCCTTCGGCAACGCCCAGGCCTTCGAGCGCAACGTCGAGATCGAGTACCAGCGCAACGAGGAGCGCTACAAGTTCCTCCGCTGGGGCCAGGGCGCCTTCGACGACTTCCGCGTCGTTCCGCCGGGCACCGGCATCGTCCACCAGGTCAACATCGAGCACCTCGCGCGTTCGATCATGGTCCGTGACGGCGTCGCCTACCCCGACACCTGCATCGGCACCGACTCGCACACCACGATGGAGAACGGTCTCGGCGTCCTGGGCTGGGGCGTCGGCGGTATCGAGGCCGAGGCCGCGATGCTCGGCCAGCCGGTCTCGATGCTCATCCCCCGCGTGGTCGGCTTCAAGCTGACCGGTTCCACCAAGCCCGGCGTGACCGCGACCGACGTGGTCCTCACCATCACCGAGATGCTCCGCAAGCACGGTGTGGTCGGCAAGTTCGTCGAGTTCTACGGCAACGGCGTCGCCGAGGTGCCGCTGGCCAACCGCGCCACCATCGGCAACATGAGCCCCGAGTTCGGTTCGACCTGTGCGATGTTCCCCATCGACGAAGAGACCGTGAAGTACCTGCGGCTCACCGGCCGCAGCGAGGAGACGCTCGCCCTCGTGGAGGCCTACGCCAAAGAACAGGGCATGTGGCTGGAGAAGGACGCCGAGGAGGCCGTGTACTCGGAGTACCTCGAGCTCGATCTCGCCGAAGTCGTCCCGTCGATCGCCGGTCCCAAGCGCCCGCAGGACCGCATCGAACTGTGGGACGCCAAGAACGCCTTCCGCAAGGACATCCACAACTACGTCGAGAACGGCAACAGCCCGGCTCACACCAAGCTCGACGAGGCCGTCGAGGAGACCTTCCCGGCCTCCGACCCGGCCACGCTGACCTTCGCCGACGATGACGCGGAGCCCCTGCACTCGGCCGCCAACGGCGCCGAGGGCCGCCCGACCAACCCGGTGCGCGTGGACTCCGAAGAGCGCGGCTCGATGATCCTCGACCACGGCATCGTGACCATCGCGTCGATCACCAGCTGCACCAACACCTCCAACCCGTCGGTCATGCTCGGCGCCGCGCTGCTC
Source organism: Gordonia alkanivorans NBRC 16433 (assembly GCF_000225505.1). Lineage (GTDB taxonomy): Bacteria > Actinomycetota > Actinomycetes > Mycobacteriales > Mycobacteriaceae > Gordonia > Gordonia alkanivorans. The sequence continues at coordinate 147,011 of NZ_BACI01000099.1, forward strand.
GCCAAGAAGGCGGTCGAGAAGGGCCTGACCTCCAAGCCGTGGGTCAAGACCTCGATGGCTCCCGGTTCGCAGGTCGTCACCGGCTACTACGAGAAGGCCGGTCTGTGGCCCTACCTGGAGAAGCTCGGCTTCTACCTGGTCGGCTACGGCTGCACCACCTGCATCGGCAACTCGGGTCCGCTGCCCGAGGAGATCTCGAAGGCGATCAACGACAACGACCTGACCGCCACCGCGGTGCTCTCGGGCAACCGTAACTTCGAGGGTCGCATCAACCCCGACGTGAAGATGAACTACCTGGCGTCGCCGCCGCTGGTCATCGCCTACGCCCTCGCCGGCACGATGGACTTCGACTTCGAGAACGACCCGCTGGGCAAGGACACCGACGGCAACGACGTCTTCCTCAAGGACATCTGGCCGACCAACGAGGAGATCGAGGCGACCATCGCCTCGTCGATCTCGCCGGAGCAGTACGCCGCCGACTACGCCGACGTCTTCAAGGGCGACGAGCGCTGGCAGAACCTGCCCACCCCGTCGGGCAAGACCTTCGAGTGGGACGAGAAGTCCACCTACGTGCGGAAGCCTCCGTACTTCGAGGGCATGCAGCTCGAGCCGTCGCCCGTCTCCGACATCAAGGGCGCTCGCGTCCTCGCAAAGCTCGGCGACTCGGTGACCACCGACCACATCTCCCCCGCGTCGACGATCAAGCCCGGCACCCCCGCCGCGCAGTACCTCGACGCCAACGGTGTGGCTCGCAAGGACTACAACTCGCTGGGCGCCCGTCGTGGCAACCACGAGGTGATGATCCGCTCGACCTTCGGCAACATCCGCCTGCAGAACCAGCTGCTCGACGGTGTGTCCGGTGGTTACACCCGCGACTTCACCCAGGAGGGTGCACCGCAGTCGTTCATCTACGACGCCGCGCAGAACTACGCCGAGCAGAACATCCCGCTCGTCGTCCTCGGCGGCAAGGAGTACGGCACCGGTTCGTCGCGCGACTGGGCGGCCAAGGGCACCAGCCTGCTGGGCGTCAAGGCGGTCATCACCGAGAGCTTCGAGCGCATCCACCGCTCGAACCTGATCGGTATGGGCGTCATCCCGCTGCAGTTCCCCGAGGGTGAGTCGCACAAGTCGCTGGGCCTCGACGGCACGGAGACCTTCGACATCGCCGGTATCGAGGAACTCAACGAGGGCAAGACCCCGAAGACCGTGCACGTCACCGCCACCAAGGAGGACGGCTCGAAGGTGGAGTTCGATGCGAAGGTCCGCATCGACACCCCCGGCGAAGCCGATTACTACCGCAACGGAGGCATCCTGCAGTACGTGCTGCGGAACATGATCAACGGCTGACAAGGAGCACGCGACGTGCCCAAGGTCAGTGATGACCGCCTTGCCGCGCGTCGTCGGGAGATTCTCGACGGCGCGCGGCATTGCTTCGCGGAGTACGGATACGACGGTGCGACCGTCAAGAGGATCGAGGAGTCCACGGGCCTGTCCCGTGGCGCGATCTTCCACCACTACCGGGACAAGGAGGCGCTCTTCCTCGCGCTCGCGCATGAGGACGCCGAGCGGATGGCGGATGTCGCCGCCGAAGAGGGTCTGGTGCAGGTCATGCGTGACATGCTCACGCGGCCGGAGGATTTCGACTGGCTCGGCACCCGCCTCGAGATCGCGCGAAAGTTGCGTACCGACAACAGCTTCCGGGCTGAGTGGATGGCCCGGTCGGCCGAACTCGAACAAGCCACCCTCAGGCGTCTCGAACGAGGCCGCCAGGCCGGGCGCCTCCGCGACGACGTCCCCACCGACGTCCTGTTGAAGTACCTCGACCTCGTTCTCGACGGACTGATCACCCGACTGGCGTCGGGTCAGCCCACCGACGACCTGCACGCGGTCCTCGACCTCGTCGAGGAATCGGTGCGGGCCAAGGACTGACCCACCTGCAAGCCTGCTCGAAGGGTAGGTTCGGGTGAGCCATCCCACATCACGAAAGCCCGGTAAGGCGTTCCTTACCTAACTCATCTCACGCTAGGGTTCCAGCGTGAACTTGGACATATCCAGCATTTCCGTCTCACGCCGGACCGTTCTCGGCACAGCCGCCGGCGCCGGCGCACTCGCCGCGCTGGGTAGCGCCACCTCGGCACCTGCGCACGCCGCGCCGGGTCGTACGGCGATCGTCATCGGCACGGGCTTCGGCGGGTCGGTCGCAGCGCTGCGGCTGGGAGAGGCCGGTTTCACGACGACAGTGTTCGAACGTGGCCGCCGCTGGCCGATCCGCCCCGACGGCGACACCTTCGCCGCCTTCTCCAGCCCCGACAAACGCGCCGCCTGGTTCGGCAACAGAGCCGGCGCGAACAGCGCCACGGCCATCCCCGTCGAGCCCTATCCGGGCGTGCTGGACCACGTGGTCGGCAACGGCATCGAGGCGGTCTACGGGGCCGGCGTCGGCGGCGGTTCGCTGGTTTTCGGATCCTTCACCCCGGTCCCCCGGCGTCAGGACTTCGAGCACATCTTCCCGGCCGCGGCGAACTACTCCGAGCTCCTCTCGACCTACTATCCGCGCGCCAAGAGGACCCTCGGCGTCTCACCGATGCCGGCCGACATCCTCAGGCACCCCAACTATGTCGGGCCCAGGTCCTGGCTGAAGGTGATCGCGCGTTACGGCGCCACCCCGCACTTCTTCGATTTCGCGATCGACTGGGACATCGTGCGCGCCGAGATGGCGGGCCGTAAACGCCCGTCGGTCATCGTCGGCGAGTTGAGCTACGGCGTGAACAGCGGCGCCAAGAAGTCGACCGACCGGACCTACCTCGCCGCCGCCGAGCGGACGGGCAACGTCACCATCAAGCCGATGCACGAGGTCTTCGACATCCGACCGCGCGCACGCCGGGCGGGATTCGTCGTCACCGTCCGGGTCCGCGACGAGCAGGGTCGCACCATCCGGACGGTAACCGCCGAAGCCGATCACCTCTTCATGGCGGCGGGTTCGTTCCACACCACCCGCATGCTCGTCGAGGCCCGGGCGAGAGGCACTCTGCCCCGGCTCTCCCCCCGTATCGGCGACGGGTTCGGGACCAATGGCGACTTCCTGATGATCCGCACCAACCCGTCCGACGATTTCGGACTGGTCCAGGGCGGACCGGGGTACGCGCGAATCTACGAGGACCGTCTCACCGAGACGCCGATGTCGATGGTCTATCAGGCCACTCCGCTTCCGGCGCCCCTGGGCAAGGCCGGGACCACCCACCTCGTACAGACCCACACCGACGAACGCGGCACGGTCGACTTCGACCACGCGAGCCGGACGGCGAAGCTGAACTATCCGTTTCCGGAGGGACGCAACAAGGTCGACCGCCAGGCGGCCGCCTTCGTCGGGAAGTTCCACCAGCGCACCGAGGCACGCCACGGCCGTCCCGCGAACGGCGTCCCGATCTACACCCGCGCCGTCGGATTCGGTTCGGCGGGTACGTACCACGGGCTCGGTGGCGTCGTGATGGGAGACGCGGCATCGATGGACGGGGCGGTCCGCGGTTACGGCAACCTCTACGTCGTCGACGGCTCGTTCGTACCGGGTGCCGTGGGCCTGGTGAACCCGGCGCTGACGATCACGGCACTCGCCGAACGCACGATGGATCGGTTCCTGGCGAACCACTGAGCACAACTCGGGTCGTCCTCACAAGGCAGTGAGATCGGCCGGGAGGCCTAGGGTACTGTGACACACAACACCCCGAACGATCGTTAGATAACGGACGTTCGGGGTGAACGTTCCCTTCGTCTGAGGAGTGCACCCTTGTTCCCTGGAGTCTTCGCCAAGTCCACTCCGGACAAGCCCGCCGTCATCCGTGCCGCCACCGGCGAACAGCTGACCTACCGTCAGCTCGACGAGAACTCGACGCGGCTCGCCAACTACCTGGAGTCGCTGGGTCTCGAGCGCGGCGACACCATTGCGGTGGTGTCCGCCAACGATCTCCATGTCTTCGAGGTGTACTGGGCGGCACTGCGCAGCGGCCTGTACGTGACCGCGGTCAACAGCCACCTCACCGCGGCCGAGACCAACTACATCCTCGACGACTGCAACGCCCAGGTGCTGTTCGCCGGCGCCTCGGTCGCCGACGCCGTCTCGCGGTCGGGCGAGGTCGAGGCCCTCACCGGCACCGGCCGTCGTCTCGTGTGGGGCGGTGACCTCGAGGGCTTCGACAGCTACGACAAGGTCCTGGCCAACGCGTCCGCGGAACCTCGCGCCGATCAGCCGCGCGGTACCGACATGCTCTACTCCTCGGGCACCACCGGCCGCCCCAAGGGCATCAAGACCCCGATGCCCGACGGCCAGGTGGATCAGGTCCCCGACATGTACACAGCCATCTTCGCGCCGATGTACGGGTTCGACGACTCGTCGGTGTATCTGTCCCCCGCTCCCCTATATCACGCTGCGCCGCTGCGTTATTGCGGCATGACCAACTCGGTCGGCGGCACGGTGGTCATGCTCGACCGCTTCGAGCCGGAGGCCGCACTCGCGGCGATCCAGAACCACAAGGTGACCCACAGCCAGTGGGTACCCACCATGTTCATCCGCATGCTGAAGCTCCCCGAGGAGGTCCGCAACTCATACGACGTCAGCAGCCTCAAGATCGCCGTCCACGCCGCGGCGCCCTGCCCGGTCGAGGTGAAGAAGGCGATGATCGAGTGGTGGGGTCCAGTCATCCACGAGTACTACGCGTCCACCGAGGCCGCCGGCGCCACCTTCATCGGGCCGCAGGAGGCCCTCGACCACCCGGGTTCGGTCGGCAAGCCGCTGCTCGGCGTGGTCCACATCTGCGACGAGGACGGCAAGGAACTCCCGGTCGGCGAGGTCGGACAGGTCTTCTTCGAACGCGAGGACGTCGCCTTCCGGTACCACAACGATCCGGAGAAGACCCGCAAGGCCCAGCACCCGGAACACGAGAACTGGTCCACCACAGGCGATGTGGGCTACGTCGACGACGAGGGCTACCTGTACCTCACCGATCGCAAGGCCTTCATGATCATCTCCGGCGGCGTGAACATCTACCCGCAGGAGGCCGAGAACGTCCTCATCAACCATCCGGCGGTCTTCGACGTCGCGGTGATCGGTGTTCCCGACCCGGATCTCGGTGAGGTCGTCAAGGCGTGTGTCCAGCTCGCCGATGGTCGTGAGCCCTCCGACGAACTGGCCGATGAGCTCATCGCGTTCACCAAGGACAGCATCGCCGCCTACAAGGCACCGCGGTCGGTGGACTTCGTCGACGAGCTGCCGCGCACACCGACCGGCAAGCTGGTCAAGGGCGAACTGCGCAAGAAGTACTGGCCCGCAGGCTAGTTCACGATCCCTCAGGGAGCTGCCGCGCCACCGCTCCCTGAGGTGCGAGCGGAGCGAGCCACGAAGGGTCTGGCGACGTCGTCTCACCAGG
>NZ_BACI01000098.1 GCF_000225505.1 Gordonia alkanivorans NBRC 16433
CCTGGATCCGTGGAGGGGTGTGGGGTGTCGGTGATATAAAAATGCCCTCTGAGCTGGGATGATTGGTGGTGTTGAGACACTAAACATCCCAGCTCAGAAGGCACTTTCAGTGAAAGTATCACACAGCTTCTCGGCCACGTCGGCACTCTTTGACGATGACAATCTGGTGTCGCATGCCGGGTTGGTGCCGGTGATGGAATTGGCTCACTCGACCGGGGTGGCCGCATTGCTGGCCGAACGGGTCGATCTGGGCACCACCCGGGTCGCTTCCGCCGGAGCCAACCTGGAAGCGAAACTGCTGACCGTGATCGCCGGGTTATGTTGCGGCGCTGACAGTATCGACGACCTCGACATCGTCCGGGCCGGTGGGCACACCCGCCTGTTCGACCGCGTATACGCCCCGGCCACGATCGGACAAACCCTGCGGGAGTTCACCCCCGGGCACACCCGACAACTCAACGCCGTGATGACGCGCTCGCTGCCGGCGATGTGTGCCCGGGCAGGATTGTTACCCACCGACGGTGCCCGCGTGTTCCTCGATATCGATTCCCTGCTGCGCCCGGTCTATGGCTACCAGAAGACCGGCGCCTCCTACGGACACGCCAAGATCGCCGGACGTGAACTGCTGCGTCGGGGCCTCTCACCGCTGATCGCCACCCTCAGTGCACCCGAGCACCCACCGGTGATCGCCAACGCCTGGCTGCGCGCCGGGCGCGCCGCCTCCGGCGCCGGAGCAGCAACGATGCTCGCCGAAACCATCGCCACCGCCCGCCGCGCCGGAGCCGCCGGTGAGATCACCGTGCGCGCGGATGCCGCCTACGGGTCGGCCGAGGTGATGGCTACCTGCCAACGCCTGGGCGCCACGTTCTCGCTGGTCCTGCGGACCAACACCGCGATCACCCGCGCAATCACCGCCATCGGCGACGACGCCTGGACACCGGTGTCCTATCCCGGGGCGGTCACCGACCCCGACACCGGCGAGTTGATCTCTGATGCCGAAGTCGCCGAAACCACCTACACGGTCAAACCACTCTCACCGCACCCGATCACCGCCCGACTCATCGTGCGGCGAGTCAAAGCCCATCACCCCGCCGACACCGACACCCTGATGCCGGCCTGGCGGTATCACTCGTTTTTCACCAACACCACCGACGACACCGTTACCGCCGACATCAACCACCGCGGCCACGCCGTCATCGAGACCGTGTTCGCCGACCTCATCGACGGACCGCTGGCGCATCTTCCCTCCGGCGTTTTCGGCGCCAACGCCGCCTGGCTGGCCCTGACCGCCATCAGCCACAACCTCATGCGCACCCTCGCCGCGCTCAGCGCGGCCCCCAGACTACGAGCCGCGCGCGGAGCGACGCTGCGCCGCACGCTCATCGCCGTGCCCGCCCGACTGGCCCGACCAGCACGAACACCCATCCTGCACCTGCCCCGACACTGGCCATCCCAACACGCATTCACCACCCTGTGGGCCGCGGTGAACACCACCTGACCCAACACCCCAACACGCCCACCCACGACCAGGAAACCCAGTGAAAAAGCTGACGCAAGATCAGCGAATACCCGACGCCCACAACACGATCAACCACTCACGCACACCCCACCACCACTCACCCACACCCCTCCACGGATCCAGG
>NZ_BACI01000097.1 GCF_000225505.1 Gordonia alkanivorans NBRC 16433
GGAACTCCTCGAGAAGTCCGCGGAACAGCTGTTCGCGGTCCTCGGTGAGCTCAAGGGCGGCGCCATGAAGGTGGGCCAGGCGCTGTCGATCATGGAAGCCGCGATCCCCGACGAATTCGGTGAACCGTTCCGGGAGGCACTCACCAAGCTCCAGGCGGAAGCACCGCCGATGTCGGCCGACAAGGTCCACAAGGTGCTCGACCAGCAGCTCGGTACCCGCTGGCGTGAGCGCTTCAAGGAGTTCTCCGACGAGCCGGCGGCGTCGGCGTCAATCGGCCAGGTGCACAAGGGTGTGTGGTCCGACGGGCGCGAGGTCGCAGTCAAGGTCCAGTACCCGGGCGCCGACCACGCGCTCAAGGCGGACCTGAAGACGTTGTCGCGCATGTCGGGACTGCTGCAGCGGCTGTCGCCGGGCACCGACGTCAAGGCGATGATGGACGAACTCATCGACCGCACCGAGGCCGAACTCGACTACCTCGGCGAAGCCGAGAACCAGCGGGCCTTCGCCAAGGTGTACGACGGGCATCCGGACTTCCTGATCCCCAAGGTGATCGCGAGCGCACCCAAGGTCGTGGTCTCGGAGTGGGTCGACGGGATCGCGCTGTCGAAGGTCATCACGACCGGCGACCAGAAGACCCGCGACAACGCGGCCGCGAAGATGGCCGAGTTCGAGGTCAGCTCGCCCTACCGGGTCGGCTTGCTCCACGGCGATCCGCATCCGGGCAACTTCTTCATCGCCGATGACGGCCGGTTCGGCGTCCTCGACTTCGGTGCGGTCGGCCATTACCCCGGCGGACTGCCTCCGGAGACCGGGCCGATCCTGCGACTCGCCCGCGACAAGAAGTACGACGAACTCAAGGAACTGATGGTCGAGGCGGAGTTCATCCGCCCGTCGCATGCGTCGAAGGTCACCAGCGCCGACCTCGAGGCGTACCTGCGGCCGTACGTCGACCCGCTGTACTCCGAGTCGTTCCACTTCACACGCAAGTGGATGCAGCGTGCCGCGGGCAAGGCGACCGACGTGCGCGGCGAGGTCTACAAGACTTCGCGGAACCTCAACGTGCCCAAGCGGTTCGTGATGGTGTTCCGTGTGCTCGGCGGCTGTGTCGGGATCGCCTCGCAGCTCGAGGCGCACGCACCGTACCGCGCCATCATGGAGGAATGGGTGCCCGGTCTGGGCGACTGATCCCCCCGACCAGAACAGCGACGCCGCGAGCAACTGCTCGCGGCGTCGCTGTTCTCTGTCTCAGGCTGCGTTCTTCCGCGGCCGGCCGCGAGGCCGCTTGCGTGCGATCACCGCGCCGCGTTCGAAGATCTCGCCGCCCCACACGCCCCAGGGCTCGGCGCGATCCAGGGCCGCCTGCAAGCACTGGGTCTTCAGCGGGCAGTCGGCACACATTGCCTTGGCACGCTCGAGGTCGCGGGGATTGTCGGCGAACCACAGGTCGGCGTCGGCCACCTGGCAGGGAAGGTCGAGCTGGGCGGTCGCTGCGCGGTCCGCCGAGAGACAGGACTCGAGTACGCAATCGACAGTCATTGGTTTCTCCACATCTGCTCGTTTGGGATTGGTGACCCATGTCCTCGATGTGGCTGCCGGTCCGAGAATCCCTGCCGGGATGATGCTCGGTGACAAAAAAGAGGGCCACGGGTTTCGCCTCTGCGATTCGCCCGTGGCCCGAAGTTCTCGGAGGTCTAACTCCGGAGAATCGGTGTCGGTACGGGGAACCCATGCGGCGCGGGGGCTGCTGCAGCTGTTGCCGGCGGCGCTACGTGCGCTGCTGCCGCCGCGGCGACTGCTGCCGGATGCACTGCCGCTGCGGGCTGTGCGATCGCCGGGAGGGCCGCTGCGTCGGCCGGCGGTGCCGGAATGGTCGCGCGAGTGGCGACCGGACGTGCGCAGACTGCAGGCAGCCAGGAGCGGTTGCGACGGGCGCGCAGAACGACGGCGTGTGCCTGATTCGGCTTGGCCGCAGGCACGGCGATGCCGGCCTGGTTCACGGTGCTTCCGTTCACTGATCCGCTCCTCTCTCTTCTCGATGGCTCCCACATGAGCGATGGGCTCCTGGTGGGCACAAGAGTGTTTCCCACCCGTGTGCTGACGGAGATCAGCCTAAACGGTACGCCAGAAAGCGCACAACCTATTTTTGACCTGCGGTTTTGACGAGATCGAGGAGATCCTCGCCGTACTCGTCGAGTTTCTGCGCCCCGATCCCCGAGATCGACACCAGCGCAGCGGTGTCCGTGGGCCGTTGTTCGGCGATCGCGGTGAGCGTCTTGTCGGAGAAGACCACGAAGGGCGGGACCTTTTTCGCCTGGGCGCGGGCCCGGCGCCACTCCTTGAGTGCGACCAGGAGGTTCTCGTCCAGGTCCGACGGACACCCCGCGCACCGACCGAGCAGCGTCGCCGTCGAATCCATCAACCGCGAGCCGCAGACGCGGCATGTGGGTCCCTTGCGGGGCGTACGTTCTTTCGCGATCTTCGAGGCCGGCGAATCGTCGGGGATGAGATCGGTCAGGAATCGGGACCGACGACGGGCGCGGCCACCCTCGTTGCGGGCGAGGGCCCACGACAGATGTAGGTGCTCGCGGGCACGCGTCACGCCCACGTAGAACAGTCGGCGCTCCTCCTCGACGTCCTCCCACGAACCCTTGATGGCCTGACTGATCGGCAACGATCCGTCGGTCAGCCCCACCAGGAAGACCGCATCCCATTCGAGTCCCTTGGCCGCGTGCAGCGACGACAGGGTGACGCCCTGGACCGTCGGCGGGTGGCGAGCCTCGGACCGGGTCGTGAGTTCTGCGGACAGCTGCGGCAACGTGAGATCGGGGTTCTCGGCGACCATCTCCTCGGTGAGCTGCACCAGCGCCTTCAGCGACTCCCACCGGGCGCGCGCCTGCGCACCCGACGGTTCCTCCTCGGTGAGCCCGAGTTCGCCGAGGACCGCGCGCACGACGTCGATCGTCGTCACACCGGGCTTCACCTCGCGGTTGGCCACCGTCGCGATCTGCCGCATCGCCTGACGCACCTCGGTCCGCGCGAAGAACGCCTCGCCACCGCGCACCTGGTACGGGATGCCGGCCTCGGTCAGCGCCTGCTCGTAGTTCTCCGACTGGGCGTTGACGCGGTAGAGGATCGCGATCTCCGACGGCGCGACACCCGCCTTGATGAGGTGCTTGATCTCGATCGCGATCGACGTGGCGGCGGCCGGCTCGTCGTCGTACTCGGCGAACTGCGGCTGCGGACCGGACGGGCGCTGGCCGATGAGACGGAGCCGGGTGCCGGCGATGCGCCCGCGCGCGGCGCCGATCACGCGATTGGCGAGGTCGACGACTTCGGGCGTGGACCGGTAGTCGCGTTCCAGCCGGACGACCGTCGCCTCCGGGAAGCGGCGGCTGAAGTCGAGCAGGTAGTTCGGGGACGCGCCGGTGAACGTGTAGATCGTCTGATTGGCGTCGCCGACGACCGTCAGGTCGTCGCGCTCGCCGAGCCAGGCGTCCAGAAGACCCTGCTGGACGGGCGTCACGTCCTGGTACTCGTCAACGACGAAACACCGGTAACGCGAGCGGAACTCGTCGGCCGCGCCGGGTTCGATGGTCAGGATCTGCGTCATGTAGATGAGCATGTCGTCGAAGTCGAGAAGGCGATCGCCGTCCGGCGAGACCTTGGAGTCCTCGTAATGGCCGTACACCGCGGCGACCTTCTGCGGGGGCGCGGGTGACTCGCGTCCGAGGCGCCCGACCGCCTCGACGTAGTTCTCCGGCGAGATCAGCGTGGCCTTGGCCCATTCGATCTCCGACGACAGGTCGCGCAGGGTGTCGGTCGCGGTGTCGAGTCCGGCGCGGCGCGCGGCGCGCGAGATGAGCGGGAACTTGTTGTCGAGCAGCTCCCACCGGGCATCACCGAAGGCGCGCGGCCAGAAGTAGCGCAGCTGCCGCATCGCCGCGGCATGGAAGGTCTGGGCGGCGACGTTGCCGGTGGCGCCGCCGACGCCGAGGCTCCGCAACCGGGTCCGCATCTCACCCGCCGCGCGGGCGGTGAACGTGACCGCGAGGACCTGGCCGGGATTCACCTGCCCGGTGTCGACGAGGTGGGCAATGCGGCGCGTGATGGTGCGCGTCTTGCCCGTACCCGCGCCGGCCAGCACACATACCGGGCCGCGCGGTGCGAGGACGGCCGCGGACTGCTCCGGGTCGAGTCCCTCGACCGCGCCGGCATCGCGGGAGCGGGCATCGGGGTTCGCGGGGAAGGTCGGGTGGCGCACGGACTCCACTATGTCACCACCCACCGACGCTCTTTCGGACCGGCGATCGGGCTTGTGGGTGACGCGTCCCACGTCGTCGATCGCATGCGCCGGCGGGAACAGCCCGCGCATGCGTGGTGTTATGGCAGTCATGAGCAACGTGATCGACGACGAGGCCGGCGCCCGTAACTCCGACACCGGCGAACTGACCATGTACACCACCTCGTGGTGTGGTTACTGCGCCCGCCTGAAGACCGGACTGAAGGCGAGTGGTATCCCCTGGCAGGAGATCGACATCGAGCTGAACCCGGATGCCGCCGATTTCGTGGGCAGCGTCAACGGCGGCAACCACGTCGTCCCGACCGTGCTCTACGCCGACGGCACGACCGCGACCAATCCCTCGATCGCCGAGGTCAAGAAGAAGCTCGGCGTCTGATCTCGTGACCTGAAACCCGGGCCGGCCCTCGCCGGACCCGGGTTTCTCGTCTCCCGGGTGCGCGGCGTGGTTACCGGGCCGCGGCCCAGGACTCGATCAGCGTGCGTGCGATGGAGATCGATCCGGGCAGCTGCAACCGGGGCGCCTCGCCGTCGGGCCCGGGGTCGGCACGCGTCCACCCGTCCCGCGACAACGCCTCGCGCACCTCGTCGCGATGGAACCACTGCGCATCGCCGATCTCACCGTCGAGAAAGGCGAGTTCGTCGGCGGGATCGCCGATCGCGGCGAAGCCGAGCATCAGCGAGCGAGGGAACGGCCACGGCTGACTGCCCAGGTAGCGCGGTTCGCGAACCACGATGCCGACCTCTTCGTGTACCTCGCGCAGTACACATTGTTCGAGCGACTCCCCCGGTTCGACGAACCCGGCGAGCGTCGAATACCAGCCATCGGGCCAGACGGCCTGGCGTCCCAACAGGATCCGGTCGGCGCCGTCGTGGACCACGGTGATGATGGCAGGATCGGTGCGCGGGAACTCGTCCCGGCCGGACTGGACGCTCCGACGCACCCAACCGCCACGCGCCGGCTGGGTCGCCGACCCGTCGACCGGCGAATGACTTGCCGTCTCATGCCAATTCAGGATTCCCAGCGCAGTGACGAGCAGGCCCGCCTCGTCCGGCGTCAGATATACCGCGCCACGACGCGCGTCGTCGGTGGGTCCGTCGATGTGGTCGACGCGGCGCGCCCACCGGTCGACGCCGTCCACGATGCCGAGGATCACCGCGTCGGCAGGCGGCGCATCGGCGACGGTGGTCGCCGGAACCCAGTGCAGCACACCGGACTCCCCGACCGGGTACCGACCGTTGGAGTCGATGAGCAGTACCTTCGCCTGTGGCCATCCCGCCAGCATCCGCTCGGCGTCGTCGCGGATCTCGTCGGCGCGGTGGAAGCTCGCGCGCGACAGCAGCGGCTGTTGGACCAGTTCGAAGTGCACGTCGGTGTGTCCCTTTTCGGTGGTCGGTGCGGGGTACTCGGTGCGACGCGGCCGGTCGTTTCCGGGGCTCAGTCGTCGCCGGGACTCTTGCGGACGTACAGCAGCCGATCGCCGACCTCGATCTGTTCGACCTCGCTGTCGTCGACGCGGTGCAGCACCCCGTTGCGGACGACGCCGAGCACGATGTCGCGGGTGTGGGCGGGCGAGCCGCCGGTCTCCGTCGGGTCGACCTCGCGTTCGGCGATGGCGTAACCCGCATCGGGAGTGAGGAGATCCTCGATCACCTCGACCACCGACGGGGTCATCGTCGCGATGCCGAGCAGACGCCCGGCCGTCTCCGAGGACACCACCACCGAGTTCGCGCCCGACTGCCGCATGAGGTGGGTGTTCTCCGACTCCCGGATCGACGCCACGATCTTGGCCCGCGGGTTGATCTCGCGTGCGGTGAGAGTCGCCAGGACGGCGGTGTCGTCGCGACTGGTGGCGACCACGATGCTCGCGGCGTGGGCGACACCGGCGAGGCGCAGCACGTCGGACTTGGTGGCGTCGCCCCGGACCGTGACCAGCCCGTTGGAGGCGGCCGACTCCAGCACGGTCGGATCGGAGTCGACGACCACGATCTCGGATGGCTTGATGCCGTCGCCGCGCATGGCGTCGACCGCGGTGCGGCCCTTGGTGCCGTAGCCGATGACGACGGTGTGATTGCGCACGGAATTCCTCCAACGCTGGATCTTGAGCGCCTGCCGGGACCGTTCGGTGAGCACCTCGAGGGTGGTGCCGATCAGCACGATCAGGAACAGCACACGCAGCGGCGTGATGATGATGATGTTGATGAAGCGGGCGAAGGGACTGATCGGCGTGATGTCGCCGTAGCCGGTCGTCGACAGGGTGACCGCCGAGTAGTACAGCGCGTCCAGATAGGACAGCTCGCTGTTCTGCGCGTCCCGATATCCCTCACGATCGAGCCAGACGACCACCGAGGTGAAGAACAGCGCGAGACATGCCCAGAGCACGCGGCGTCCGATCGCGCGGGCGGGGCTCTGCTGCAGCTCGGGGATACGGACGACGCCGACCAGTGCATGGTCGGGCCGGTTGGCCAGTTCGGCGTCTGATCCGAAGCGGCCGCGGAAGCGGTTACGCACTGCCACGCTTGCGCTCCTGGAGTTCGCTCACACGCTGAAATGTAACCCACCCGGCGGCGCGAGGGCTCATTTGGCGAGCTTGGCGGCGAGCGTGGCCTCGTCGGGCAGGTCGTCGGCCTCCAGGGTGTGTCCGTCACGCACGTAGTGGAAGGCTGCGTGCACCTTCTCCACCGGCACACCGGCCAGCTGCGCCCAGGCGATCCGGTAGGCGGCCAGCTGGATGAACAGCGATTCCCGTTTCGCCGGTTCTGGTACGACGCCGGTCTTCCAGTCGACGACCGTCCACGACCCGTCCTTCTCGGCGAAGACCGCGTCGATGCGGCCGCGCACGACGATGCCGCCGATCACGGTCTCGAACGGCACCTCCACCTCCGTGGGGCTGCGGTTGGCCCAGCGCGAGGCGAGGAAAGCGTCGCGGAGCGCGTCGAGATCGGCGTCGGGGCTGGCCGTGGCGTCGGCGGCGCCCGGCAGTTCGTCGATGTCGAGCAGCCGGGTCGCGCCGAACCAGCGTTCCACCCAGGCGTGGAATGCGGTGCCGCGCCGCGCCATCGGGTTGGGCCGGAAAGGTGTGGGTCGGCGGAGCCGGCGCGCGAACTCGGCCTCGTCGGCGTCGAGTTCGACGAGCTGGCTGACCGAGAGGTGCGTCGGCAGCGTCACCTCGACGAGTGCCTGGTTGGCCTGATGGTGTTCGGCCAGCAGGGCCGACACCTCCGCCTCCCACGCCGCCACCTCGTCCTCCGGGTCCGGCGGCATCGGCAGCATCTCCGGACCGTCCGAGGCGTCCGGCGCCTCGAACAGCGCGGGCGCCTCGCGGGCGGTGATGGCGTCGAGGACGAGGTCTGCGGCCGCCTGCACCGCGTCGCGCCGGCCGGCGAGCGGATCACGCGGCCATGGCTGCGCCACAACGCGTTCGGCAAGCGGATTGGTCGCATCCTCGGCGGGCGGCGGGGTGCGCACCGCGATCGACAGGCCGGTCGAGTCGACGGCCGGATCGGTGATCGCCTCGTCGATGGCGACCATCAGCTCGTCGAAGAAATCCGAGCCGCCGCGCGGCTTGTCGCCGGTTTCCGACCAGTGGTGGGCGGAGATCATCAGGTCGTGCCGTGCGCGGGTGAGGGCGACGTAGAGCAGGCGCCGATCCTCCTCGAGGCGTCGTTCGCCGATCGCCGCCTTGTGGTCGGACAGGGCGTCCTCGAGTTGCTTGCGGTCGCCGACGGTGTCGATCTTCAGCAGCGGGAAGCCCTCGGGCGTGCCGTCGGCCGACTCGGCCGGGATCGCGAGGTCGCCGCGCAGGTCGGCGGGCAGCTCGCGCGCGCTGCCCAGCCACGTGGTGTCGGCCTTGGCGCTCGGGAAGATGCCCTTGGCCAGGTGCGGGATCGCCACGACGTCCCATTCCAGCCCCTTGGCCGCGTGCACGGTGAGGATCTGCACGCGCTGTTCGGCGACCTCGATCTTGCCGGGTTCGAGACCTTTCTCGATGGACTCGGCGGCGTCGAGGAACGCCAGCAGCCCAGGCAGATTCGCGCCGGGACGATCGGCGTAGTGGCTGACGTAGTCGGCGAAGGCGTCGAGGTGTTCACGACCGGTGATCGCACCGCGCATGCGCCGGGCCCGGATCTGCGCCTCGACCCCCACGCCGATGGTGTTCTCCACATCGGCGACGAGTTCGGGCAGTGGTTGTCCGATGCGGCGGTGAAGGGATTCGAGCTGCGCGCCGAACGCCCGGATGCGGGCGTATCCCTCCGGGCTGTAGTCGGTCGGATCACCCGGATCGACGACGGCGTCGGCGATTCCGGCGCGATCGACGATCTCGGTGGGCAGCACCGCGTCGAGCGCGGCGTCGAGTTGCTCGCGGCTGGTGACGACGCCACCCGCCTCCGCGTAACTCTCGGCGGCGAGCGTGGTGGCCCGGCGCCACAGGGCGGCAAGGTCTTTGGCCCCCAGGCGCCAGCGGGCGCCGGTGAGGAGCCGCATGACCGCGGTGCCGGCCATCGGGTCGGCCATCACGCGCAGGGTCGCGACGATGTCCTCGATCTCCGGGACGTGCAGCAACCCGCCGATACCGACGACCTCGGTGGGGATGCCGCGGCTCTCCAGCTCCGCGGCCAGCGGAGCCGAATCCTCGTTGCGCCGCACCAGGATCGCCGTGGTCGGCGGTGCCTCACCGGCGGTCTCGGCCGCACGATAGCGCCGCTCGACCGCGTCGGCGATCCAGTTCCGTTCGTCGAGAACGGTCTCGGTGAGGGCGATGGTCGCGGTGCCGTGAGGAGCGTCGGGGCGGGGTCGAAGGATGGAGACCGGGATGCCGCGGCGCCGCAGTTCCTCCGAGATCTGGTTGGCCAGGCGGAGGCCCTGCGCCGCGTTGCGCCAGCTCGTGAGGAGCTCGCGACGTTCGGCGGGCGTGCCGTCGGGGCGGGGGAAGTCCCGGGCGAATCGCGGCAGATTCGCCGCCGACGCGCCGCGCCAGCCGTAGATCGACTGGATCGGGTCACCGACCGCGGTGACGGCGACCGACTCACGCGACGGGTCGTGGCCGCCGAACAGGGTCGACAGCAAGACGCGCTGCGAGTGTCCGGTGTCCTGGTACTCGTCGAGGAGGACCGCGCGGAACGCCGTGCGCTCGGCGGACACGACCTCCGGGTTGGACACGACGAGCTTTGCGGCGAGTGACATCTGGCTGCCGAAGTCGAGTGAGGACTGCGCCCGCATCGTCTCGCCGAGGGCGATGACCATCGGGATCAGTTCGCGCCGTTCGTCGATGACCTCCTTGACCTTCAGCAGCGCCTGCGTCGGCTTGTCGCGCTGCTTGGGTCCTTTCGGCAGGGTGTCGATGAGCTCGTACAGTCGCGACCCCGCCTCGGTGAGATCGTCGATGTCGACGAGATGTTCGGACATCTCGCCGTACAGCTTGAGGACCGACTCGGTGACGCCGGCGGGAACCTTCTTGGTGTTCAGCTCCCCCGGCCACGACGAGACGAGCGAGAAGGCGAGCTGCCACAGTTCGGTCTCGGTGAGCAGCGTCGACGACGGTTCGACGGGCAGCAGCAGACCGTAGTCGGCGATCAGCCGGCCGGCGTAGGCGTGATAGGTGCTGACCTCGGGGTCCGCGCCGCGCAAGCGCGCGGCCAGCGTCCCGTCCGGGTCCCAGGTCCGCAGTGCGGGCGCGCCCGACAACATGGACAGGCGACGCCGGATGCGTGCGCCGAGCTCGCTGGCGGCCTTGCGCGTGAAAGTGAGTCCGAGGATCTCGTCGGGGGCCACGACCTGGTTGGCGACGAGCCACACCACCCGCGAGGCCATCGTCTCGGTCTTGCCCGCACCGGCACCGGCGACGACGAGCATCGGTTCGACCGGCGCCTCGATGACCGCGACCTGTTCCGGGGTCGGGTCGGGAAGGCCGAGCGCCGCGGCCAGCGATTTCGCGCCGATCAGCGTCCGGCCGGTCGTCGGTGCGCTAGTCATCGGTCACCGCCTTTCCGGGGATCTTCGCGGGGCAGCTGGTGGTGAGGTTGCAGTGCACGCAGCCCGGGTTGGGTGTCGCGTGGAAGGTCGGGCCGATGCTCGCCCGCGCGGCCCGGCGCACGACGCCGATCCACTCGTCGAGCATCTCCGGTGTCAGCGGCGACTGGACACGTTCGGCCGCTCCGGAATTGCGGTTCGCGGTGGACACGTAGACCAGACGTGCGCCACCCGGCGGGACATCTCCGAACTGCGGCACTCCCCCGTGGGCCAGCGCGACCTGATAGGCCGCCATCTGGGCGTGCTCGTCGGCCTCGGCCTTGGTGATCGCGTTCTTCGACGTCTTGACGTCGACCACCACCGGGCGTCCGGCCGAGTCGGTCTCGAGGCGGTCGACACGGCCGCGCAGACGCACGTCGGGTGCATCCGCGGAGTCGGGATCACCGGTGGGACCGCCGGGAACGGTTGCGTCGACCGGCAATTCGACACCCACCTCCTCGAGGTCGGCACGAGAGATCCGCAGCCAGTCGCGGAAGTGGCCGAGCATGCTCTCGGCGCGTTCGAGTTCCCGGGCCGAGTACCAGCCCGCACCGGTGTCGACCCGGTCCCAGATCCCGCGCAGCGCCGCGGTCACCTCGGCCGGATCCAGCTGTCCCGCAACGGCCTGCACGAGCGTGTGGACCAGGCTTCCGGTGAGCGCGGGCGTACCGTCACCGTCTCGGCCGCCGTTCCGTTCCAGCACCCAACGCAGCGAACACCGGTTCAACGCCTCGACATTCGACGGCGACAGCACGACGGGTCCGGTGTCCGGCGTCCACAGCGGCGCGTCGGTGCTGGGTTCGGCGAGCCCGAACCAGTCGCGCGGGTGGGCGCCGGGGATGTCGGAGTCGGCGAGTTCGGCGAGCAGGCGGGCGGCGGCCCGGGTCCGGTCATCGGGCTCGTGGGCACCGCCCATGACCACCGAACGCAGGGTCGCGACCAGTGACGGGAGCGACAGCACGCGGTCCACGCCGGGGTCGAGCCGGAGCTCGGCCTGGGGCGCTTCGTCGTCGGGATCGTCGACGAGATCGGCCAGTTCGGTGAGGAAGCGGGACGGCGAGGCGTCGCCGCTGCCGTCCTCCACCGCCGTGACGAGGAGCCTGCTGCGTGCACGCGTGCAGGCGACCAGGAACAGCCGCCGCTCGTCGGCCAGTGCGGTGGCGCCGCGCGCGACGGTGTCGACCGCGCCGGCGTCCATGCCGTCGAGGATGTCGACCAGCGCGCCGGTGGAGAGCACGCCACCCCGGCTGCGTAGCGACGGCCACAGCCCGTCCTGGACCCCGGCGACCGCGACGACCTCCCACTCCCGGCCCACCGCGGCGTGCGCCGACAGAACGGTCACCGATTCGCTTGCCGCCGTGGCGGTTCGGCTGTCACGCGGAATCTGCAGCTGGGAGAGGTAGTGGACGAATCCGGCCGGACCGGCGGCGGGCAGGGTGTCGGCGAAGTTGGCCGCCGCCTCGAACATCGCCATCACGGCATCGAGGTCGCGGTCGGCCTGCTCCCCGGCCGGGCCGCCCCGGACCGCCGACGCCGCCCAGCGTCGTTCCAGACCGGTGGCCTGCCAGGCCGCCCACAGCGTCTCCTCGACGCCGCGGCCGGCATCATGTGCCCGCTGCCCGGCGGCCACGACGTCGAGTACGCGGGCCAGCGGCGCCGCCTCGGTCACGGTCAGGGCACGGCGGTACCGCGCACCGAGCTCGGGGTCGAGGAGTGCGCGGGTGAGCGAGGTCAGCGAATCCGGTTGAGCCGTCGGGTCGTTCTTCTCGTCGAGGCGTCGGATGCCACGCCGCAGGCGCCGCATCGCGCCGGGATCGGCCGCTCCCACCGGGCCGGACAGCAACGTGAGCGTGTCCTCGGTGGTGAACAGCTCGCGCTGCGGGGTCGCCTCGCTCCGCGTCGACGGGTCCTCGCGGCGGGCGGCGACCACGCGCAGCACCAGCATCAGCGCGATCACCGCACGCTGGCGGTGCAGCGGCAGGTCGCTGGCCGGGGTGGTCACCGGGACACCCGCCGACCGGAACGCGCGCCGCAGCGGAGGCAGGGCGAGGGACACCGACCGGACGATCACGGCCATCTGCGACCACGGCACGCCGTCGAACAGGTGCGCGCGGCGCAGCAGATCGGCGATCGCGGTGGCCTCCTTGGCCGCCGAGCCGTACACGCGCACCGCCGCGACGTCGCGTGGCACGCCGGCGGCGGATTCGGTCTGCACCGGTTGCGGATACGCGTGCGGGCGCGCCCCGGGGAGCCGTGCGGCGATCGCACGTCCCAGGCGCGCGAGATCGGGGTGGGAGCGGAAGTCGTGTTCGAGCACGATGTCGCGCTCGGATCCCGCCTCGGCGAGCCCGTCGGCGAAACGTGGGCTGGCCCCGCGGAATCCGAAGACCGACTGATCGGTGTCGGCCGCGATGATCGTCGAGGTGGTGCCGGTGCCGACCAGCCGGATCAGCTGTGCCGCCTGCGGATC
Source organism: Gordonia alkanivorans NBRC 16433 (assembly GCF_000225505.1). GTDB lineage: Bacteria > Actinomycetota > Actinomycetes > Mycobacteriales > Mycobacteriaceae > Gordonia > Gordonia alkanivorans. Next base: position 12,779 of record NZ_BACI01000097.1, read on the forward strand.
CAGATGCTGCGCGTCGTCGACGAGCAGGTGGCGGATGCGGCGGCGTTCGCCGCTGAGCAGTTCGGGGTCGGTCGCGAAGGCCGACAGCGCCGAACCGATCAGTTCGGCGGCGTCGACCGCCGGTGCCGATGCACCGGGCGTCTCGAGTCCGACTGCGCCGCGCAGCAGCATGTTCTGCTCGTACTGGGCGTAGGCACGGGCCGCGGCGGTCCACTCGGGGCGTTTGTGTTCGCGACCCAGCGCCGCGAGTTCTTCCGGGCCGACGCCGCGTTCGGCGGCCCGCATCATCAGGTCGCGCAGGGCCTGCGCGAAGCCGTCGGTGCCGAGTGCCGGCCGTAGATGTGCGGGCCAGTACTCCGCACCGTCCTCGATGTCGCCGGCCAGCAGCTCGCGCAGCACGACGTCCTGTTCGGAGCCGGTGATGAGCCGCGGGGGCGGGTTGCCGTGCGCACTCGCCTGGAGGCGCAGGATCGCGAAGGCGTAGGAGTGCACGGTGCGCACGAGGGGTTCGCGGAGCGCTCCGCCCAGCACGCGCCGCCCGGTCGCGTTGGCCGAGAGCACGCGCCGGGTGATCTCCTCGCGCAACGCGACCGCCGCGCGGCGGCTCGAGGCCAGAACCAGGACCGATTCGGGATCGGTCGCGGGATCGAGCAGACGCGCGACGGCCGCGTCGACGATCAGGGCGGTCTTGCCGCTGCCCGGTCCGCCGTGGACCCGGACCGGACGCCACGCCTGCTCCTCCTCGCCGGCCGGGATGCTGGCTGCAGGGTCGATGACCTGCGCGATCGCCGGCGGCCACTCACGGGGACGGTCCGCGGCCTCGGGCGCCGCGACGAGCCGTGCGCGCAGGGCGCTGCGCGACGCCTGGGTGCCCGGTTTCCGACTCATGGGCTCCATCGAATCATGCGGCACCGACGACTCCGGCGGCCCGAGGTGTCGGTGCGGGTGGGTCGGGCTCGCGACCCGCGCATACGGCAGGATGGACGGGTGACAGCTCTCAACACGTATGTCTTCGGCGGCGGCTCGGCGGAGGGCGACACGGTCCTCGCGATCCACGGTCTCACCGGCCACGGTCGTCGCTGGGAGCCGCTGGCGCAGAACCTGAGCGGTGTCCGCATCGTCGCTCCCGATCTCATCGGCCACGGTCGTTCGCCGTGGCGTCCGCCGTGGAGCATCGAGCATCATGTTCGTGCACTGTCCGCCGTGCTCGACGATCACGTCCCGGCCGGGCGGCCGATCGTCATCGTGGGCCACTCGTTCGGCGGTGCACTGGCGCTACACCTGGCCAATCGCCGGCCGGACGCCGTCAAGGGACTCGTCCTCCTCGACCCCGCCCAGGGCCTCGACCCCGAGTTCGCGCTCCAGGTCGCCACCGACAGTCTCGACAACTGGGACTACGCGAGCGCCGACGCCGCACGCTCGGCCAAACGCGCCGAAGGCTGGGCGGACGTGCCCGACGACATCCTCGAGGCCGAGCTCACCGAGCACCTCATCCCCCGCCCGCACGGCCGGGTGGGCTGGCGGGTCAGCGCACCCGCGGCCGCCGCGTCGTGGAGCGAGATGGCCAGGCCCGCAGTCCTTCCGCCGCCGGGCGTGCCGACGCACATCGTCGTCGCCGGTCAGGTGCAGCCGCCGTTCGTGCGGCCGGCGTTCCTGGAGGCCTGCGCGAGCGAACGCGGTGACAACGTGACCGTGCACCACGTCGACTGCGCGCACATGGTGCCGTTCCTGGAACCGGAATTGTCCGCGTCGCTGATCCGCTCCCTGCTCTAGGGCCCCGATGGCTGCGATCACCGAGGAGCAGGTGGAAGCCGTCCGCGCCCTGGTCGCGGAGATCCCGGTCGGTCAGGTCAGCACCTACGGCGACCTGGCCGGCGCGGCCGGGTTGTCCAGCCCCCGTATCGTCGGCTGGATCATGCGCACCGACACCGCCGACCTCCCGTGGCATCGGGTCGTCCCCGCGAGCGGCCGTCCCGCACCTCATCTCGCGAACCGTCAGCTCGAACGGCTTGCCGCGGAGGGCGTTCCGATCGTCGGCGGACGAATCCGGTTGCGTGAGTGCCGGTGGGCCATCCCCTAGCGCCGACGGGTCAGACGAGGCGCGGCACCGGGGTTCGTCGGTACGGGCTGATCGCGGCACGCATGCGCGTGACGATGAGGTCGACGATGCGCGGGTCGGGTCCGAGGGGCGCGGCCACCGCGTCGGCGCCGTAGGTCTCGAGCCGCTGGTGGAACAGTCCCGGCGCGAGCAGGTAACTGGCGACCACGACGCGGCGTCCGGTGCGGCGCGCCCTCTCGATCGCCTCGGGCACCGACGGTTGCGCGGTCGTGATGAACCCGACCTCCACGCGGCCGCCGATCAGCGACTCGAGTTGCCGTGCAGCCAGATGCACCTGGCCGCAAGCACTCTGATCCGACGATCCGGCGGCGGCCAGGACCACCGCGTCGCCCGGTTCCCAGCCGGCCTCGGCGAGTCGGAGCCGCGCCACCGCGGCGATCGACGGGTCGGGGCCTAGCGCACGGGTCACGACGGTGTCGGTTCGACCCCCCAGAGCGACGTGTTCGGGGATGTCCTTGCGAACGTGGTACCCCGATGCGAGGAAGGCCGGCACCAGGACCGCGGGCTTGTCGAGATCGGCGATCACCTCACTGGGCGTCGGTCCGAGCACGTCGACGAAGGCGGTACGGGTGAGCCCGATCCGCGCGCCAACAGCCTCGGCGATCTCGGCGATCACGTTGACCCCGTGCGGGTTACGGGTGCCGTGGGCGACCAGCACCGGACTGACGTCGCGCAGGCGGTCGCCGTGCGGGAGCCGGACGTGGTTGTCTCGCATGTGTCCTCCCCTGGACCTGGTCATCGTCTTCGGCAGTCATTCGTCTTCGGCGTCGTACTCGAGGTCGACGGCCAGGCGGTAACCGCGTTTGACGACGGTCTGGACCATCTTCGAATCCCCCAGCGCCGCACGGAGTCGCGCGACCGCAACCTCGACGGCGTGGGTGTCGGAACTGTCGCCGGGCAGGACCGCGAGCATCTCCTGCCGCGACACCACCCGACCGGGATTGCGGGCGAGCAGTTTCAACAGCAGCAGGCCCGTCGCCGACAGGTCCTTCAGCTCGCCGTCGACGACGACGGCCTGCCCGCGGATCGCGGTGTCGTGTCCGGCGACTCGCAGCACGTGGGCGCGGCGCGGGAGTTCGTCGGTGATCAGGCGCGCGAGCGCGCCGAGCCGGAACCGGCGCGGATACGTCGTCGGGATCTGCAGCGCCTCCAGCGGACTCGCGGTCACCGATCCCACACACATCACCGGGACCGCGGTGCGCAGTGCGTGCACGAACTGCTGCAGCTTGCCGAGTTCCTTGGCGCGGGTGAGGATCGACGCCGCCGCCGGCGCACTGGTGAAGGTGATCGCGTCGAGGTCACCGCGCAGCACCTGCGCGATCATCTTGTCGATGCGCGCCACGTCGGGATGCATGTTCCAGCGGTAGACCGGGATCGGCACGACCACGGCGCCCGCGGCCCGCAGGACGGTGCAGAAGTCCGGCAGCGGTTCCCATTCGCTCGTCGCGCCGTGCAGCTGGACGGCGATCCGCACACCCTCGACGCCCTCGGCGAGCAGGTGGTCGAGCACCTCCGAGGAGGACTCGCTCTCCGGCGACCACTCCTCGCGCAGTCCCGCGGCGCGGATGGCGCCCTTCGCCTTGGGACCGCGCGCGATCAGCCTGCTCTGCGACAGCGAACGCAGCACGTCCTCGGCGTTGCCCCAGCCGTCGGCCGCCTCGATCCAACCGCGGAAACCGATGCCGGTGGTCGCCACCATGATCTGCGGCGGCGAGGCGATGATCTCCTCGGTCACCCGCTCGAGTTCGGTGTCGTCGACGAGCGGCAGGATGCGAATCGTCGGAGCCTGGACCACCCGGGCACCGCGTCGTTCGAGCAGTGCGGCGAACTCCTCGGCACGACGCGCCGCGGTGATGCCGATGGTGAATCCGGTCAGTGGTAGCGGGTCGGCGGGCAACGGGTCCGGGTCGGTCGGGTCACCGGGAAGATTGATGGCGTTCACGCGGGAAAGAACACCTCGACGATCCGCTCGACGACGCGCACGCCGTAGCTCGGCACGGAGACCGATTCGTCGTCCAGGCAGACGCCGGTCCGCAGTGCGAACACCTGCTTGCCCAGCGGCGAGGCGACCGTCGGCTCGCCGGCGCGGTCCCCGGTGAGTCCGCGCGAGAGGACCGCGGCGCGGCCGAACGGGTCGATGTTGCCGATGGCGTACAGGCGGGAACGGCCGGGTGCGGCCTCGCGGTCGGTCTCGGCGGCCGGCAGGCGGAACAGCGCCGCCTGCTCACCGCGCGGACCGAGCACCGCGACGCCGCGGCCGACGATCAGGTCGTCGATCGGGCAGGCCCGCATCCAACTCCCCTCGACCGTCCCGGGCATCTGCCCGGTCTCGTCTGGTGCGATGGTCATGTCGGCACTCCTTCCTTCACCGGCGCCGCGTCCACAACCGGCCCGGTGTCCGCGTCCGCTCCCGGACGCACCTGCGGCATGTCGAGCAGCACCGGCACCTTACGTTCGTATTCGGCGAACCGGATGGTCGGGTCGACCACGTCGGGTGCGTTCACGAACGACACGAATCTCTTCAACTTGTCCTCGTCGTCGAGCACCGCCGCCCATTCGTCGGTGTACCCGGCCACGTGCCGGGCCATCGCGTCCTCGAGTTCGGCGGCGAGCCCCAGGCTGTCGTCGCAGACGACGGCCTTGAGATGGTCCAGACCGCCGTCGAGCGACTCCAGCCACGGGGCTGTGCGCTGCAGTCGGTCGGCAGTCCGGATGTAGAACATGAGGTACCGATCAATGTAGGCGACCAGCGTGTCGTCATCCACTCCGCTGGCCAGCAGCTGCGCGTGCTTGGGACTCTGACCGCCGTTGCCGCCGACGTAGAGGTTCCAGCCGTTCTCGGTGGCGATGACGCCGACGTCCTTGCCGCGGGCCTCCGCGCATTCGCGGGCGCATCCCGAGACGCCGAACTTGATCTTGTGCGGCGACCGCAGACCCCGGTATCGCTTCTCGAGGAAGACCGCCATGCCGACCGAATCCTGGACGCCGTAGCGGCACCAGGTGGAGCCGACGCAGCTCTTCACCGTGCGAAGGCTCTTGCCGTAGGCGTGACCGGACTCCATCCCGGCGTCGACGAGGCGCCGCCAGATCTCGGGCAGCTGGTCGACGCGGGCGCCGAACAGGTCGATGCGCTGGCCGCCGGTGATCTTGGTGTACAGCCCGTAGTCGCGGGCGATCTCGCCGATGACGATGAGCTGCTCGGGCGTGACCTCGCCGCCCGGCATGCGCGGCACCACCGAGTACGAGCCGTTCTTCTGCATGTTCGCGAGGAAGTGATCGTTGGTGTCCTGCAGGGCGGCCTGCTCGCCGTCGAGAATGTGATCGCTCGACGTGGAGGCGAGGATCGAGGCGACGGTCGGCTTACAGATCTCGCAACCCAGGCCGGTGCCGAAGCGGTCGATGAGTTCGGAGAAGGTCCGGATGCCGGTGACGGCGACGATCTCGAACAGTTCGGCGCGCGACTGGGCGAAGTGATCGCACAGCGACGTGCTGAGCTCGACGCCCGACGCGGAGAGGAGCTGCTTGATGCTCGGCAGGCAGCCGCCACAGGTGGTGCCCGCCGAGGTGCAGCCCTTGATCGCGGCGATGTCGCAGGCGCCGTCGGCGATGGCCGAGCAGATCGAGCCCTTCGACACCCCGTTGCAGGAGCAGATCTCGGCATCGTCGGGCAGCGCGTCCATGCCGACGCCGGTGCCGCCCTCGGGAGCGATCAGGGCAGCGGGGTCGCCGGGGATCTCGCGACCGACCATCGGCTTGAGCAGCGCGTAGGCCGAGGCATCCCCGACGAGGATGCCGCCGAGCAGGGTCTTCGCGTCGTCGCTGACGACGATCTTGGCGTAGCGGCCCGCGACCGCGTCGTGGTACGTGATCTCGAGCGCGTTCTCCGTGGTCGCGAACGCGTCTCCGAAGCTGGCGACGTCGACACCTAGCAGCTTCAGCTTGGTCGACAGGTCGGCGCCGGGGAAGGTCGACGATCCGCCGAGCAGGCGGTCGGCGACGACCTCGGCCGTCGAATAGCCGGGCGCGACGAGTCCGTAGCAGCGACCCTCGACCGCGGCGACCTCACCGATGGCGAAGATGTGCTCGTCGTCGGTGACGCAGTTCGTGTCGACGAGGACACCGCCGCGCTCCGCTACCGCCAGGCCCGCGTCGCGGGCGAGCTGATCGCGGGGTCGGACACCGGCCGAGAAGACGACCAGCGAGGCGTCGATCAGCGATTCGTCCGAGAGCGTGACACGCAGGCCACCGTTCTCGCCGTCGGCGATCTCCGAGGTGCCGACGCCGGTATGGACCTCGAGGCCGAGGTCGGTGACGAGGTTCTTCAGGATCGCCCCGCCGCCGGCGTCGACCTGCATCGGCATGAGCCGCGGTGCGAACTCGACCACATGCGGCTTGAGGCCCATCAGTTTCAGGGCGTTGGCCGCCTCGAGCCCGAGCAGGCCACCGCCGACCACGACGCCCGTCGCACCCGGGCCGGCCGTGTCGGCGGCCGCCCGGATGTCGTCGAGGTCGTCGAGCGTGCGGTAGACGAAACACTTGGAGTTGTCGTGCCCCGGCACCGGCGGCACAAAGGCGTAGGAACCCGTCGCGAGAACGAGTGCGTCGTAGTCGATCTCGCGGCCCGCGGAGGTCACCACCCGACGCTGCGCCCGATCGATGCCGGTGACGGTCTCCCCCAGATGCGTGACGACGAGATCGTCACCGTCGTAGGTATTGCCGTCCAGCGCGAGCGAATCGCGCTGCCACGCACCGACGTAGGAGGACAGACCCACGCGGTCGTAGGCCGGATCGGCTTCCTCGCTGACGATCTCGACGCGCCACCGGTTGTCGGTGTCACGCTTGCGCATCTCCTGCACGAAGCGGTGGCCGACCATGCCGTGACCCACCACGACGACGGTGTTGCGGCCGGTGCTGGTCTCGCTGCTCATTGTCTACTCCCTGTGCCTTGCCTGTTGGTCGGGTTGCGCCGCGGGTGAACTCAGGCCAGCGCTTCCTTGGTGACCGGCTCGCCGGTGCCGGCGGTGGTGCCTGCGGTCTCCGCGACCGGCAGGTCGGTGGTCTCGCCGACGACGATCGGGCGTCGTGCGTAAAACCACCAGGTGACCACCGCGGCCACCACATAGAAGGTGAGGAACACCCAGAATGCCTGCGTCGCCGACTGATTGGACTTGTAGCTGGACCGCAGCACCAGGTTGATGCCGACACCGCCGAGGCCGCCGGCCGCACCGGCGATGCCGATGAGCGCGCCGGACATGCTGCGCGACCAGGTGGACTTGCCGAAGGCGTTCAGACCCGACAGCGTCTGCGCCTTGTGCTCCCAGATCGTCGGGATGATCTTGTAGACCGAACCGTTGGCGATCCCGGAGATCAGGAACAGCAGGATGAAGCCGGTGATGAAGGCCGCGAGGACACCGCCGCTGATCACCTTCCCGTTGGCGTCGGCCGACATACCGGCGATCACGAGGATCGACGCCGACGCGGCCATCGCGATGAAGCAGTACAGCGTCACCTTGCCGCCGCCGATACGGTCGGCGAGCTTGCCGCCGTAGGGACGGGCCAGCGAGCCGAGAAGCGGTCCGATCCAGGCGATCTGCGCCGCCGCGAGGGCGGGCTTGGAGGCGCCGGCAGAGGTGAAGCTGATGTTGAGGACCTGGCTGAACGCGAAACCGAAACCGATGAACGAGCCGAAGGTGCCGATGTAGAGCAGGCAGATGAGCCAGGTGTCGCGGTAGCGGAGGCAGTCGATCATCGCCTTGCCGCTGGCGGTCTGATGGTCGAGGTTGTCCATGTAGATCGCCGCGCCGATGCCCGCGACCGCAAGTGCCACCAGGTAGATCGCGCAGACGATCTCGGGCTGGTCGGCGAAGAGCCAGATGACCAGCAGTCCGATGACCTGGACGACCGGGACGCCGATGTTGCCGCCGCCGGCGTTGAGGCCCAGCGCCCAGCCCTTGAGTCGCTGCGGGTAGAAGGCGTTGATGTTGGTCATCGAGGAGGCGAAGTTGCCGCCGCCGAAGCCGGTGATGGCCGCGACCGCGAGGAACCAGCCGAACCCGAACTCGCCCGGGTTCATCATCAGCATCATCGTCAGGCCCGTCGGGATGAGGAGCACGATGGCGGAGAAGATGGCCCAGTTGCGTCCACCGAACTTCGCGGTGGCCTGGGTGTAGGGAATGCGCAGGCACGAGCCGACGAGGGTCGCGGTCGCGGCGATGACGAACTTCTGATCCATGCTGATGCCGTACTCGGGACCCATGAACAGGGCCATCACCGAGAACAGCGACCAGATGGAGAAGCCGACGTGTTCGCAGATCACCGACCAGACGAGGTTGCGCTTGGCGATCGCGGCGTTGCCGTTCTCCCAGGCGACGCGATCCTCCGGGTCCCAGTCGGTGATCGTGTGGTCACGCTTGAGCTGTGTTCTGAGGTCTGCGAAGGCCATTCGTCCCCGTCTTCCGATGCTTGGTGGTCACTGCACGAGCAGTGCGGGCTGTCTTCTCGACACGACAGCGAACTGTCATATCGGACGCCGACACCTGTGTCGTGCGACTGAGACCAAGCATCCCGGGGGCGTGTTGCGCGGATTTTCCGCGAGGTGACCGGACCGTCACGTTGTTCTCACTTCACCCCAAGGACCCTGTGAGAACTCCGACAAACTCAGATCGGGGCTGTGAGCTGCGGTTATACGAGCAAACGTACCAGCTCGACGACCCGCTGCAACCCGGGCAGTGCGCCGGCGGTCGAGCGCGGGTGCAGCGCGTGGACGGCCAGACGGAACATCGTCGCCCGCAGCATCATCTGCGGCCACTCCGGCTGATCGGACCACCGCTGGATGAGTTCGGTGTCGGCGCCGCCCCAGGCGAGGGCGTCGACCACCGCGACAGCGGCCGCCCACGGAGCAGGTCGCCAGTACGGGACGATGTCGGTGATGCCGGGCGCCGCGGCACCGGCGAAGAGCACGGTGCCGAACAGGTCGCCGTGCACGACCTGGGACGGCAGGTCGACCGGCTTGCGAAGCTTCGCAAGGGTCCTCAGCATCTCGACGCTCTGCACCCCGTCGGGTGCGGTCGGCTCGGCCATGCCCGCGGCACGGGCCGAGCGCAACGGGACCTCCTCCCACGCGGCGCGGTCGGCGGCGGTGAAGACGTCGACGTCGGTGTGCGGCGGCGCGGGCGGCTGCAGCAGGAAGCGCGGACGTTCGAGGGTTGCGGTCGCCTCGTGCAGGCGGTCGGCGACGAGGACCACTTCGTCGTGGCGCGGCTCGGGTGTTCCGGCGATGTAGGTGTCGGCACGCCAACCCGAGACGACGTAGCGGCCGTCTGTGGCGCGGAACGGGCGTGCGATCCGCATGCCCTCGACGTAGAGCGTCTCGCGGACGGCGGCCGACCAGGCGGCGCGCGCGTGGTCGGGCACGAGCGACAGCACGACCTCACCGACGCGCCAGCCACCGATCCATGATTCGCCCATGGCGACGGGCGGATGGGAGGTGAGCCCGAACGTGTTCAACACGTGTTCGGGCGGCTCGACGGTATTCACCAGGCCAGATTACCGAGCGCAGGTGACCGATTCGAGAAGGCACGCGGTGGGAACGGCGGTCAGTAGACCGGCAACGTCTTGTCGACCTGGTTGGCCCAGGCGGTCACCCCGCCCTGCAGGTGCGTGGCGTCGGCGAAACCGGCCCGCTTGAGTGCGGCGAGTGCCTCGGCCGACCGGATGCCGGTCTTGCAGTAGAGGACCGTAGGGCGATCCTGCGGAACCTTCGCCAGGCCCTCGCCGGAGAGGATCTCGCCCTTCGGGATCAGGGTCGCGCCCTCGATCCGGACGATGTCCCACTCGACCGGTTCACGTACGTCGATGATCGCGAGCTTTTCCCCCGCGTCGATCCTCTGCTTGAGTTCGGCGGCGGTGAGCGTCGACCCGGCCGCGGCGTCGGAGGCCTCGCTGGAGACCACACCGCAGAAGTCGTCATAGTCGATGAGGCCGGCGATGCGCTCGCCTTCCGGGTCCTTGCGGATCTTGATGGTCCGGTAGGTCATGTCGAGGGCGTCGTAGACCATGAGGCGGCCGAGCAGCGGCTCGCCGATGCCGCAGATGAGCTTGATGGCCTCGGTACCCATGATCGATCCGATCGAGGCGCACAGGATGCCGAGGACACCGCCCTCGGCGCACGACGGCACCATCCCGGGCGGCGGGGCCTGCGGGTAGAGGTCGCGGTAGTTGATGCCGCGACCGCCGGGGGCGTCTTCCCAGAACACCGACGCCTGACCCTCGAAACGGTAGATCGATCCCCAGACGTAGGGCTTGTGCGCGAGCACCGCGGCGTCGTTGACCAGGTAGCGGGTCGCGAAGTTGTCGGTGCCGTCGAGGATGAGGTCGTACTGCGAGAACAGCTCGATCGCGCCCTCGGGTTCGAGTCGCTGATCGTGGATGTTCACGGTGACGTAGGGATTGATCTCGAGGATCGAGTCCCGCGCGCTCTCGGCCTTCGGGCGCCCGATGTCGGACTGTCCGTGGATGACCTGGCGCTGCAGGTTGGACTCGTCGACGATGTCGAATTCCACGATGCCGATGGTGCCGATACCCGCCGCGGCGAGGTACAGCAGCGTCGGCGAACCGAGTCCGCCCGCGCCGATCACGAGCACCTTCGCGTTCTTCAGGCGCTTCTGCCCGTCCATCCCGACATCCGGGATGATCAGGTGGCGGCTGTAGCGGGCCACCTCTTCGTTGCTCAGTTCGGCTGCCGGCTCCACGAGCGGTGGCAGCGACCCGGTGAGCGACCCTTGCGACGACACGAACGCCTCCAGTATTCGGCGAGTACACGGACTCTTGGCACAACCACCGGAAGGGTCCGCTCATTCCCGGGGTCAGCGCTTGGGGAACGGCCAGGGATTCGGGCGGCAGACGAGCGAGCGGTTGGCCTTCATGTCCGGGTCGAGAGCCACGATCTCGGAGTTGTCGGTGCCGAAGGACTGCTGCATCATCACCGGCGCGAGCGCCCCGTCCTCGCGGCACGGCTCATGCGATGCGTAGCCGAGTCCGTGGCCGACCTCGTGGTTGACGAGGTACTGCCGGTAGGCGATGTCGTCACCCTGATAGGACAGCGCCCCGCGGACCCAGCGGGCCTCGTTGAGGGTCACGCGCTCCTGCGGCGGGTAGTAGCACGAGGTCTCCAGCCTGATCTGGTACCCGCACAGTTCGCGGGTCGTGCCGGTGGAGACCAGGGTGATGCGCAGGTCCGGTTCCCCGCGGTCGATGCGCCGGAAGCTCACGCGCCCGTCGCCGATCCAGCTGCGCGGATTGGCCAGCGTCATGTCGACCATCTTCGCGAAGGTCGGGTCGCCGCCGTAGTCCTGCGGGTTCAGGCCGTTCTCCACCTCGACGGTGTAGGTGTACTCCTGGCCTCCGGTGCCGACCTTCGGTCCCGCGCCGCGCAGCACCCGGAAGGTCTGGCGGCCCTGCGTGGTGAACGGTCCGCCCTGCGGAAGGGTGCCGGCCGGCAGCGCGGCGGCCTGGATGTCGCCGGTCGGCGCACCGATCGGGCGGGTCTCGGTGTTGATGTCGGTGTTGCGGGCAGCCGAGTCCGGGTTGACCGCGGCGGTCGGGGCCAGATCGGAACCGCGCCCGTCCTGGATGGTCACCACGATCAGCGCGATCGTGAGAACCGTGAGGACCGGGATGGCGTAGGCGCGCCAGCCGTACGTCGAGACGAAGCGGCCGAGCGACGACTGCTTCTTGTACTCGGGCTGTGCCTCGCGGTCGACGCGGGGACGGCCGCTGTCATCGGTCGGGTCCCAGCGCGCCCGAAGCGGCTGGTCCGGCTTGGGGCGTCCCGACGATCTCGGGCCGACATCCTTGGTGCGCACCGGTCCCTGATCAAGGCCGGTGCCACCATCCTCTGCGCGGCTCACGGGACAACTTTCTCACAGCGGACCGCAGATACTGCGCAGGAAGGTCTCCCGAGTACGATCTTCGCCATGTCGACCGCAACCAACGCGTCCTCGGTTCCCGGACGCAGTACGCGCCTGCCTCGCAGCGCACGGCGCATGCAGTTGCTCGATGCGGCCAGTGAGATCTTCGTCGAACGCGGCTACCACGCCGCGGGGATGGACGAGATCGCCGTGCACGCGGGAGTGAGCAAACCCGTCCTGTATCAGCATTTCCCGTCGAAGCTGGACCTCTACATCGCGGTCGTCGACTCGCATGCCGAGAAGCTGGTCAGCGACGTGAACACCGCCCTGCGCACCACCACCGACAACCGGAAGCGCGTCCGTGCCGCCGTCGAGGCCTTCTTCGACTTCATCGACCAGGACAACTCCGGCTACCGGCTGATCTTCTCCTCCGATGCCTCCGACCCCGCGGTCATCCGCCGCGTCGAAGGTGCCACCGAGGCCTGCGTGGACGCAGTGTACGGCCTGGTCATGCACGATTCCGGTCTCGATCCGTACCGCTCCCGCATGCTCGCCTCCGGGCTCGTCGGGGCCAGCCAGGTCAACGCGCGCTACTGGCTCGAGGCCAAGCGTCCCGTGGACAAGCAGACGGCCGTCGACACCACCGTCGCGTTGCTCTGGGGCGGTCTGTCCCACTTCCCGCGCCAGGCCGCACCGCAGACCGACGCGGAGACCCCGGCGGAGGACACCGACTCCGGTCAGTCCTGAACTCAGACGACAGACCCAGACCTACGACAAGGGTCCGGTGCGACCTTCGCGAGTGATCGCGAGGTGCGCACCGGACCCTTGTTCGTTGGTCTGTGTCCCGCCTCAGGAACCGAACCCGACGCGACGGTTCTCCGACGCCCCGACCTCGACGTAGGCGATCTTGGTGACCGGGATCAGGTAACGGGCGCCCTTCTCGTCCACCAGGGCCAGCAACTGCTGCTTGCCGCCGAGTGCCGCCTCGACCTCGGCATAGGCCTTGTCGCTGGTCAGCGACGTCGCGACGGTCAGCTCACGCGGGCTGTCGGTGATGCCGATCTTCACTTCCACGGCCATGTGCCGCCCTCCTCCGGTGTCAACAACGCTTGCCGCACAAGGCTAGTCCAGCGGTCACGGGACCGGACAGCCGCTCCGCTGACAGCGAAAAAGCAAGGGAACGAGCGGATTGGTCAGCCGAGACCGAGATCGGCCATGCGCTCGCCGTGTTTGGCCGCGACCGCGTCGAAGAAGTGGGCGACCCCCGACAGCGAGGAGCCCCCGGAGAACAGCAGATCGGTGACCTCCTCCTCGGCCGCGAGCACCCACTGCGCATGGGTGATGGCCTCGCCCAGCAGACGGCGCCCCCACAGGACCAGCGCGGACTTGATCGACGGATCGGCCTCGACGGCCGCCCGGACCTGCTCGCGGGCGAACGCCGAGTTGGCGGTCTCCGCCATCACCTCGGCCATCACGGTGCGCGAGTCGGGCGGGAGCATGTCGGACAGCTCGACGTAGAAATCGGAGGCCAGACCGTCACCGACGTAGGCCTTGACCAGCGCCTCGTACCAGGTCTTCGGGGTGGTGGCCCGGTGGTACTGGTCGAAGACCGACCGGTACCGTTCCACCGCCTCGGCGGCGGTGAGGCCCGTCATCGTCTCGACCCGCTCGGCGAGGCGGTCGAAGTGGCCGACCTCGGAGGCGGCCATCCGCGCGATCGCGATCTTGCTGGGCACGTCGGGAGCCATCGCCGACTCCTCGATGAGCCGATGGAAGGCGGCGAACTCGCCGGCCAGCAGCACCGCGAACAGCTTCCCGACCACGCGGTCCTGGGTCTCGATCGCAGCTACCGGGGTGATGTCGGAGGGGTCGGGTACAGGCGCCATGAGGTGATGGTAGCGGCCTCTCCGGAAGCACCAAGTACACTCGACTTCGGTGCACTCCGACGGGACCCCCCGGCGCCTGCCCGCTGAGCTGCGTGATCATCGCGTGCTCGCCGGCGCGAGCGTGTGGATGCGGCCGATTGGATGTGACGACGCCCCCTCGCGATCTCCTCGCGGGATCGAGACAGCGAGTTCCTCGCCGGATCGAAGAGTCCGTCTCACGACACCTCGGTCGAATCCCCGGTGCCACCACGACATTTGCGCGCGCACTTTCGAGCTTTTCCTCGTGCGCGCAGGAATCACACGCGCGCAAGAGACTGGCCAGAAAGGCAACACACGCATATGAGCGATTCGGCCGTGCAGACGACCATCGTCGACGAAACCCACACCGCCCCCACCTTCGCCGAACTCGGCGTGGACGAGCGCATCGTCTCGGCACTCGCCGACGACGGCAAGACCCAGACGTTCGCCATCCAGGAACTGACCCTCCCCCTCGCCATGGGCGGGGACGACCTCATCGGTCAGGCCCGTACCGGCATGGGCAAGACCTACGGCTTCGGCATCCCGCTGCTCCATCGCCTCGCCAACGCCGAGGCAACGGGTGTCCGCCCCCTCGATAACACCCCTCGCGCGCTGATCATCGTGCCCACCCGCGAACTCTGCGTGCAGGTCACCAGCGACCTCGAGATCGCCGCCCGCAAGACCGACGTCACCCTTGCCCCCGGCGCCGGGAGCGGAGCGAGCGGGCCGAAGGACACTGTCACCAACCGCATGCTGAAGATCACCTCGATCTACGGCGGCCGCCCCTACGAGGCGCAGATCGCCGAACTGCAGTCCGGCGTCGACGTCGTTGTGGGCACCCCGGGCCGCCTCCTCGACCTCGCCCAGCAGGGACACCTCGTGCTCGGCAAGGTCTCGATCCTCGTCCTCGACGAGGCCGACGAGATGCTCGACCTCGGCTTCCTGCCGGACATCGAGCGGATCATGTCCGCGCTGCCGACGCCGCGTCAGACGATGCTCTTCTCGGCGACCATGCCCGGCCCGATCGTCACCCTGGCCCGCACCTTCCTGCATCGGCCGACGCACATCCGGGCCGAGAACGCCAACGACTCCGCCGTGCACGACCGCACGAAGCAGTACGCCTACCGTGCTCACGCGCTGGACAAGGCCGAACTCGTGGCCCGCATCCTGCAGGCCGACGGTCGCGGCGCGACGATGATCTTCACGCGTACCAAGCGCACCGCCCAGAAGGTCGCCGACGATCTCGCCGAGCGCGGATTCAAGGTGGGCGCCGTGCACGGCGACCTCGGTCAGATCGCCCGTGAGAAGGCCCTCGGCCGGTTCCGGAACGGCACCATCGACGTCCTCGTCGCCACCGACGTCGCCGCCCGCGGCATCGACATCGACGACGTGACCCATGTGATCAACTACCAGTGCCCCGAGGACGACAAGACATACGTCCACCGGATCGGCCGTACCGGCCGCGCGGGCCGCACCGGGATCGCGGTGACCCTCGTGGACTGGGACGAGCTGCACCGCTGGGAGCTCATCGACAAGGCCCTCGGACTCGGCATCCCCGAGCCCGCGGAGACCTATTCCACCTCCGAGCACCTGCACGAGGAGATGTCCATCCCGGACTCGGTCACCGGCCGGATCGTGGCCGCCAAGCCGGCGCGCGACCCGAACGAGACCCGCGAGACGCGCGAGGATCGGGAGCCGCGTAAGCGTTCCACCCGCACCCGTCGTCGTACCCGCGGCGGCCAGGGCGACGATGCCGCAAGCGCCGAGACGACCAAGAGCGAGACCACCAAGAGCACCACCGACGACGCCGAGGCGAAGACCTCCGGGGACGACACCGCCGAGGGAACCTCGAAGCCGCGTCGTCGCCGTCGCCGTCGGGGCGGCGCCAACCGCGCGACGGCGGGCGAGGGTTCGGGTGCAGGCTCCGACGCGACCCCGGTCGCCGCACAGTCCGCACCGGCCGCAGCCGAGTAACCCACCACGAGTCCACGCGTGGCACGCGTCAAACCGGAGCGGCGCCGGCCGATCGATCTCGCGATCACCGCGACCATCATCGTGCTCGTCGCCGTTGCCGGGCTGATCGCCTGGCTGGTGAGCCCCGTCCGCGGGACGACCAGCGTTCAGGCGCAGTCCACCCCACCCGAGGTCGAACAGCCCGCGGCGGTTCCGGACGCGTTCGCGCCGCGCTGGCAGGCCGCCTCCGACGCCACCGTCGTCCCGGCGATCGCCGATTCGGTGGTGGTGACCGGCGACGGCGGCACCGTCGTCGGACGCGACCCCGCTTCGGGGGACGAACTGTGGTCCTATCGCCGGGACCTCGACCTCTGCGTCGTCGACACCGCCTGGACCGCCAGCACCGACCTCGCGCTCGCGGTCTACCGCAACTCGCGGGGCTGCTCGGAGGTCACCGCTCTCGACGCGAAGACCGGTGCCCGCAAGGGCTCCCGGACCAGTGACGCCGACGACGAGCTCCGGCTGGTCAGCGACTACGGATACGTGGTCGCCCAGGGCTCCGGGCGACTGGAGACGTGGGGTTCGAACCTGGTCCGCGGCATCGAGTACGGCCGCGTGGAGGCACCCGTGCGCCCCGAGGACGAGGCCAAGCGCAAGGACTGCGTCATCTACTCCTCGGCCATCACCGGCGACCGCCTGTCCGTCGTCGAACGCTGTGCCGACGACCCGGGCTACCGGCTGACCGTGCTGGGCGCCCTCCTCGACGACGACGAACGCGTCGAGCAGTACGGTTCGACGCTGATCACCGGCGACGTCAGCGGACCTCCGCCGGTGGTGATCGCGATGTCGTCGACGGGTATCGCCGTCTACGACGGCGGTGCGAGTCCGGCCGAACCACCGGCGCTCGGCGGTGACAGCGGACCGTCGATCCGCCGCTTCGACTCCGAGGGCGTGGCCACCGGCTCGAACACCGTCGCCGGGGACGCCATTCCTCCGAAGGACAGCGTCCCGCTCGGGGGCGACGGCGTCGTCACCTACTGGACCGGCAAGGCCACCGTGGTGCTGGATGCGCAGAGCCTCAAACCGATCTACCAGGTACCGGCGACACTCGGCCCCGGTGAGGTGATGGCGGGGCAACTCCTGCTGCCGAGTGCGTCCGGGATCAGCGTGCGCGACGTGGCCGGTGGACGTGAGATCCGGTCGATCCCACTCACCCGCAGCACCGCACCGGACGGGGTGGTGAGCCTGCGGGTCATCGGCGAGATGGTCGTCGAACAGCGCGGCACGACGGTCGAGGCCTTCGGACCGGCCTGACGTCGTCCCCTCAGAAGTCGAGGGTCCGCACGTCCTCCCCCGCGTCCCAGTGCTTCCACAGGTTCTCCGCGAGTTCGCGATATGCGGTGGCGCCCTTGTTCTTTCGTCCCCGCATGACCGAGGCACCGGAAGCCGACGCCTCGGCGAAACGGACCGTGCGCGGGATCGGCGGGTTCAGCACCGGAAGGTCGTAGCGATCGGCGACGTCGGCGAGGACGTCGCGGCTGTGCGTGGTCCGCGCGTCGAACAGCGTCGCCACCGCACCCAGCATCGTGAGGTCGGGGTTGGTGATCTGCTGGACCTCGCGGACGGTGCGCAGCAACTGCCCGACACCACGGTGGGCGAGCGTCTCGCACTGCAGCGGGACGATCACCTCGTCGGCCGCGGTCAGACCGTTGAGCGTGAGCACGCCCAGCGACGGCGGGCAGTCGACGATGATGACGTCGAAGTCCTGCCCGACCTCGGCGAGTGCCCGCTTGAGTGCGTACTCACGTCCCGGCCGCATCAGCAGCAGCGCCTCGGCACCGGCCAGGTCGATGGTGGCGGGCAGCAGCGTCACCTTGTCCTCGGTGTCGAGGAGTACGTCGGCGATCTCCTCGTCGCCCAGCAGCACATCGTGCACCGAGGACTCCAGTTGATCGGGATCATGGCCGAGGGAGAAGGTGAGACAGCCCTGCGGGTCGAGGTCGACGACGAGGACCGACACGTCGAGGTCGGCAAGTGCGGCTCCGAGGGACTCGACCGTGGTGGTCTTGGCGACCCCACCCTTCTGATTGGCAATCGCAAGGATGCGCGTCATGTGCCCTACTGTACGGGCGCCCGCCCGGGCGTCGACATATAAGAGTCAGGGTTGCGGTAACAACTGGGTCAACTGATCGGGATGCCCGATCCCGCGACCAGTGAAGGGCTCAGTGGTCGGGCTCGAGATCCCCGGCGAGCCACCGCACGGCGGCCGGGCTGAACAGCATCACCAGCCCCGCGATCGCCGCGAGTGCCAACGGCACGCTGAACACCGGCCAGCCGCTGGTGTACAGGTAGTACGCGACCGGAAGCAGCAGGATCTGGGCGACCATCGCGATCGATCGACCCCAGCGCCGACCCGCCAACAGGGCCACGCCGCCGACGAGGACGCCGCCACCGATGATCCCGAACCAGATGGCGGTGCCGTAGCCGCTGATGGCCGTCTCCTCGTGTCCGGCGAGTCCGCGGATCACCAGGATCACCGCCACCGCGACGCCGACCAGGCCTTCCACGGTGGTCACCGCGCCGGCCACCTTGATCTGGGTGGGCGTCACCGACGGATCGACGTCGATCTCAAGCCGGTCCTGCTCCGGGCGGTCCTTCTCCGTGCTCACGCGTCCAGGGTATTCGGCGCCGGTCGGGCGGTGGCCGCGCACCCCACGGGCCCCCTCCCGGCACCGGGACGCAGGGCGGATTGCGCGCTTGGGCCACCTACCCCATATCCTCGGGTGTCGTGCGCGTCATGCTCATCGTCAACCCCTTCGCCACCGCGACCAGTCCGGCCGGGCGCGATGCTCTCGTGCACACACTGAGCGCTCACTTCGACCTCGACGTCGAGCTGACCACCCACCGTGGGCATGCCTTCGACCTCGCCGCCCGTGCGGCCGCCGAGGAATTCGACACGGTCATCGTCCACGGCGGCGACGGCTCGGTGAACGAGGCCACCAACGGCCTCCTCGATCCCCCGGGGACGAGCGATCCCGCGAGGCGCCGGCCGAGTCTGGCCGTCATCCCGGGCGGCAGCGCGAACGTCTTCGCGCGCACCCTCGGCATCGACCCCGACCCGCTGCTCGCGACCCAGCAGATCATCTCGCTCCTCGACGTCGGGGAGAGCCGTCGAATCGGCCTCGGTCACACCGACGACCGCTGGTTCCTGTTCAACACCGGCATGGGCATGGACGCCGTCGTGGTGCACGCGATGGAGGACAAGCGGCATGCGGGCAAGGCCGCCACGCCCGCCCGGTATCTGTGGACCACCGTCAGCAGCTTCCTCAAGCAGGCCGGCAGCTCGGCGACGTTCGACGTCGAGATCCCCGGCCGCGACCGGATCGTCGGCGCCCGTTTCGGTTTCGTCTCCAACACCAGTCCGTGGACCTATCTCGGGCCGCGCGAGATCCGCACCAATCCGACCACCGGTTTCGACACCGGACTCGGCGTGTTCGTGGCGACGTCGACCGGGGTCCTGCGCAACCTCCCGCTCGCCACGCGGCTGCTGACCCAGGCAGATCCCAAGGCACACACCTCTTTCGCGACGACGACGTCGACGAGGTCCGGTTCATCGCGGAGGCCCCGATCGACGTGCAGATGGACGGCGACTACATCGGTGCGTTCCGCGACATACGTTTTCGCCATCGGCGCGACGCCCTGACCGTCATCGCACCCGCCGCCACCGCATAGGGCGACGCGGCGATCGCGAACAACGCCGCCGGCCCCAGATGTACCGATCCCGCAGCCCATCCGGCGAAGGCGAGGATCGCGACCACCTCCTCCCCCACGCCCGCGATCGACGTGACCGTCGCCCGCGACGCGGAGTCCAGTCGGTCCTGCAGAGCGGCGTCGGCGACGACCAGCGCCCACCCGAAGATCCCGAACGCGACGGCCACGCCGACGACACCGGCCGGGTGACCCCACAGCGCGGCCACGATCAGCACCGATGCGCCGAGTCCCACCGCGGGGCCGATCGCAGCGGGATCCCGGACGCGCCGGGCCGCGAGGGAACCGCAGATGTCCCCGGCTGCGACCACGATCATGAGCAGTGCGACAGACTCCGGCGTCGCGACGCCCGACACCGTGCCGCTCAGGAAGGACTCGACCAGCAACGGCAGGTACTCGTCGAGCGCCGCGACCCAGGTCAGGACGACGACCAGGATCAGCAGCCGGCGTGCGGTCGGCTGGTTGCGCAGGTGGTGCAGCCCGCCGCGAAGGATCGCGAACCACCCGACCGGCGGTTCGTCGAGGTCGGCGGTGCCGGCATCCGGCGTCACGTCCGGTCCGGAGCGCCCCACTCCGATCCGGCCCGTCTCCGGTAGTCCTGCGGAGATCAACGCGCAGAGCACGCAGGCCGCGACACTTGCGGTACCGACGGCGGCGTATCCGCCCCACGCGAGGAGTGGCACCGCCAGGGCCGTGCCGCCGATGACCCCGACCGCGGCCGCCGCCCGCATCGCGCCCGAGAGCCGTGCGTAGTCCTGCGACCTGCCGAGATGCGCGAGCTCGTCGTAGACGAGCGCCTGGTTCGTGCCGGATCGCAGCGATCCGCCGATCGCCCACAGCACAAAGCCGGCGGCGAAGGAGAGGAAGGAGGGCGCGTAGGTCCAGAGCGCGAAGCCGGCGCCGGTGACCAGAGGTCCCGCGACCAGTAGGCGGCGTCGCGAGAATCGGTCGGCCAGGATCCCGGTCGGCACTTCGACGATCACC
Organism: Gordonia alkanivorans NBRC 16433; assembly: GCF_000225505.1. Classification (GTDB taxonomy): domain Bacteria; phylum Actinomycetota; class Actinomycetes; order Mycobacteriales; family Mycobacteriaceae; genus Gordonia; species Gordonia alkanivorans. The sequence continues at coordinate 33,415 of NZ_BACI01000097.1, forward strand.
GTCGACAGCGACCAGATCGCGAACAGTGCGCTGATCTCGGCGGCCGTCAACCCGGCCCCGGGAACGGTGGCATCGGCGAACAGAATCACGTAGACCGGGTAGAGCGGTATCAGGTCCTCGAAGAGGGCGGCGCTCACAGCCGCGGCCGTTAATCGCCGTTGTGGACCCGGCCCGTCATGGCCGGATCGGCGTGGTGTGGATCAACATCGTCGACGCATGTGAGCAAGAATACGCGACACGTCACTCCACGTCACGGACTATTTCGGGCCTTGGGAGGGGCGCGAACTGCGGAAACTCATCGACAGTCGTCGGCGAGTGCGCGTAGGCTACTACACGGACGGCGAACCCGCTGTCCGTACCCCCCGTGGGGGCGCCTTCGGCCGAAGTGGTAGGCGCGGGACGTGATGTTGCCCACGTGTTAACCGAGAACCATTGACTTCGGCCGGATTCGTGAAAGTATTCACAAGCAACAACGCGGAAACATTTGGTGCGGCCGCGTGAACTGAGAGTTACCAGCCAAACAATCAGCAAGCAATCAACTAATCGAGTGGTGCGCGGAAACGCGCCTGAAGGAGTAGTGGAATGGACTGGCGTCACAAGGCCATCTGTCGCGACGAGGATCCGGAGCTGTTCTTCCCCGTGGGAACCAGCGGTCCGGCCATCGCACAGGTCGCCGACGCGAAGCTCGTCTGTGCACGGTGCCCTGTCACCGCTGACTGCCTCTCGTGGGCCCTCGAGTCGGGCCAGGATGCAGGCGTCTGGGGCGGCATGAGCGAGGACGAGCGTCGCGCGCTGAAGCGGCGTACCGCGCGTACCCGCACCCGTAGCAGCGTCTAGGCTCATCCGAGCCGGCGTTCGCCCGGATTCGAAGAAACCCGGCCACGGCCGGGTTTTTTCGTGTCCGGCAACGGTTCTCACCCCACGGAAGAACTGCGTTCGCAGGAACGCAGCGGAATATGCACTCCGACTTCGGTTCCCAACCCTTCCGGGTTGGGCCGGACGTCGAGCTCGCCACCGAGTTCGATCGACACGAGCGTCTTCACGATCTGGAGTCCGAGGTGATCCGAGGTGGCCAGGTCGAAGTTCTCGGGCAGTCCGGAGCCGTTGTCGCGCACCGCGATACGGAGGTTGCGCACGTCGCGTTCGGCGATGACCGCGATCTCTGCGTCGGATCGGGGCGAACCGTCGAAACCGTGCTCGATCGCATTCTGGATCAGTTCGGTGAGCACCATCACCAACGGCATCGCCAGCTCGGCGGGGAGAACCCCTAGCCGGTCGCGGTGACGCACCGTCACCCGTGACTCGTTGGACGCCACGTCGACCAGGATCGGGACGAGACGGTCGACGACCTCGTCGAGATCGACTTCCTCGTCGACGCTGCCCGACAGCAGTTCGTGAACCAGAGCGATCGACGCGACGCGGCGCACGGCCTCGTTCAGCGCCTCCCGGGCATCGGTGTTGGAGGTTCGCCGGGCTTGCAGGCGCAGCAGCGCCGACACCGACTGCAGATTGTTCTTCACCCGGTGGTGGATCTCCCGGATGGTCGCGTCCTTGCTGATCAACGCGCGGTCGCGCCGCTTGACCTCGGTGACGTCGCGGATGAGCACCACGCTCCCCGACTCCTCACCCTTCGGGCGGAGCGGCACCGCCCGGATGAGGACCGTCGCGCGTCGGGCGTCGGCCTCCACCCGCATGCCGATGTCGCGGTACGGGCCGGTCGGCACCTCGGCCACCCCGGCCGCGATGTCGAGCATCATCGCGACATCGTCGGCCTCGAACGGCTCGGTGACGAGTTGCTTCACCACGTCGGAGAGCCGCGTGTGGTTGAGCTCGGCCGTCCAGCCCATGCGGTGGAACGCCGAGAGCGCGTTGGGGCTCGTGTAGGTGACCGTCCCGGTCCGGTCGAGCCGGATGAAACCGTCACCCGCGCGAGGCGTCGACAATCCCCGCGGATTGCCCTCCTCGTGCGGGAACGTGCCGTCGGCGACCATCTGGCACAGATCGTCCGCCGAGTCCTGGTAGGCGAGCTCCAGGGGCGACGGCAGCCGCGGATGGGTGAGGTCGACGGCGCGGGTCAGCACACCGATCACCGCACCGTCGAAGCCGACCGGGACCGCCTCCTGCCGCATCGCGGTGGCCCCGAACCACGTCGGGTCCTCGTCGCGGAGGACCTTGTCGGAATCGAAGGCGCGGAGCACCTGCGGGTGCACCGCGGTGTCGATGACCCGGCCCACCTCGTCCGTGGGAAAGACGGTCGACGCGGTGTTGGGCCGGCACTGCGCGACGGTGACCACGGCCCCCTCGTCGGTGCGCACCGACAGGAGGAAATCTGCGAAGGAGAGGTCGGCGAGCAACTGCCACTCGGCGACGAGTCGCTGCAGGTGCGCCGCAGCGGCGTCGGAGAGGGTGGTGTGCTCGGCGAGCAGGTCGGCAAGTGTCGACATGGGGTGCGGCGCGGGTTATTCGAAGGTGGCGATGACGTCGCCGGCCTGGATGACGTCGCCCACCTTCACCTTCAGGTCGGCGATGGTGCCCGGTTCCTCGGCGAGAACGGGAATCTCCATCTTCATCGACTCCAGCAGCACGAGGGTGTCGCCGACCTCGATCTGCTGTCCGGGGGCGACCAGGACCTCGAGGACACTCGCGACGATCTCTGCCACCACGTCTTCAGCCATGCACATAAGTTAGCCCACGAGGTGACCGGCGACGACGGGTCGGGGCCGGGTCGGGACCGATCGCGACCGGTCGGTGGCCGGCCGGGTTTTGGCACGTGGGAGAATGCCTGAGACACTGTGATGTCCCCATCCGCCGGCAAAAGGAGATGCGTCATGGGAAAGCGCGGACGCAAGAAGCGCGCTCGTAAGAAGAACGCTGCCAACCACGGCAAGCGTCCGAACGCCTGATCTTCGCCTCACGGCGGGGTTCGGCGAACGAGCACCAAGAAAAACGCCCGGGTACGGCCATCATGGCCACCCGGGCTTTTTCATGTCGTCACCCCCGGATCAGCCGGGGGTGACGGGGGCTTCAGCGGTCGGTCTCGGCGACCTCTTGGACGATGACCGTCTTGCGGATCTCCACCCGCAGACGATCACGCAGGCCCTGCGGTGCCTGGTCGCCGCCGCACTTGCGGTTGACCAGCGCCTTCAGCTGCCGCTCGATGCCGTAGTGGGCAAGGCACGACGGGCAGGTGTCGAGGTGCCCCTGGAGCCGCATGCGGGCGTTCTCGTCGCATTCGTTGTCCAGCAGCAACCAGACGTCGGCGATGACGGCCGAGCAGTCGAGCTGGGTGACTTCCGGATCGATGTCGCTCATCGCGCCACCTCCGCACCCTTGGCCGTGGCAGATCTGTGGAAACCACGCTCCCGGGCGACGTCGGCCAGCAGCTCACGCAGCTGACGACGTCCTCGGTGAAGTCGGGACATGACGGTGCCGATGGGGGTGTCCATGATCTCGGCGATCTCCTTGTACGGCAGGCCTTCCACGTCGGCGTAGTACACGGCCATCCGGAAATCCTCCGGAAGCTCCTGCAGCGCGGCCTTGATCTCGTCGTCCGGAAGGGCGTCGAGGGCCTCGATCTCCGCCGAGCGCAGCCCCTGGGAGGTGTGTTCTGCGGTCGCCGCGAGCTGCCAGTCGGTGATCTCGTCGGTCGGGTACTGCGCGGGTTGGCGCTGTTTCTTGCGGTAGCCGTTGATGTAGGTGTTGGTCAGGATCCGGTAGAGCCACGCCTTGAGGTTGGTGCCCTCCCGGAACGACGCGAAAGCGGTGAACGCCTTGATGTAGGTCTCCTGGACCAGGTCCTCGGCATCGGCGGGATTGCGGGTCATCCGCAGGGCGGCACCGTACATCTGGTCGAGCAACGGCAATGCGTCGCGCTCGAACCGTTCGGTGAGCTCCTCGGGGGACTCGCTCGGGTCGGCGCGTCGGGGCGCACCCTTCTCGGCGGACACGTGCGCAGCGGTTCCGGTCGCGGTGGACTCCGTAACGGCTGCTTCGGTGTCGGCTGATTCGGCTTCGGCCACTACGATCCCTTCGATGAGAGGCGTCACTGGGACGTTGCCGGTCAAGCTTACCGACCCCGGCCCGGCCAGGAGGTGCGTCGCCTCCACGAGTACCGGTGGCTCGAGTACCGCCGTTGTGCTCATCTCGGTTCTACCTCCTCGCATGCGCTCCCGATCTTCGTGTCGCAACCAGTCACAACAGGTCGGGCCGGGCGGTTTGTTCCCGACGTGACCGGCACCCCTTTTCGTCACGGTGAACAGAGCGCTGGTCGAATACGCTCTCCAGGTCAGACACCGACACGTCCCACCAGGAGGCACCCCGACCATGGCGGCAACACCCGCGATCGCGGCCCTCGAACGCGCGAAGATCGCGCACACCGTCCACCGCTATGACCACGACCCGCGGTCGGAGTCCTTCGGCACCGAAGCAGTGGACGAGCTCGCCGACACCCTCGGCATCGTCGGTGAACAGGTCTTCAAGACGCTCGTCGTCGAACTGTCCGGTGGTAGCCGCCCCGGTCTCGCCGTCGCCGTGGTCCCGGTTCCCCGCAAGCTGTCGGTGAAGGCGGCCGCCGCCGCGCTCGGGGCGTCGAAGGCCCAGATGGCCGAGGCCAAGGCCGTCACCCGCAGCACCGGCTACGTCCTCGGCGGCGTCTCCCCCGTCGGCCAGCGCACCGCTCTGCCGACGGTCGTCGATTCCTCGGCGCTCGAGTTCGACCGGATTCTCTGCAGCGCGGGCAGGCGTGGACTGGAGATCGCACTGGCACCCGCAGACCTCGTCGCGGTGACGAAAGCAGTGGTCGCCGACATCGCGGTGTGAGGGTTCTTCTTCCCGCGAAAACATCTACTACAGGAGGTCAGGCGTAGGGCAGCATGGTGGCCATGTGCGGACGCTATGCGGTGACCACCGATCCGGCGAAGCTCGCGGCGGAGATCGACGCGGTCAACGAGGTACCCGAGCCGGCGAAGGAACCGGCCGATCCCGATGCCCTCGACCTCGACACCCCCGCACCTCGCGCACTGGGCCCCAACTACAACGTCGCGCCCACGACCACGGTGATGACCGTGGTCAAACGGCATTCGCCGGAGGATCCCGACGACGATCCGCTGCTGCGCATCCGCGCCATGCGCTGGGGGCTCGTGCCGCCGTGGAGCAAAGAGGTCGGCAAGGGGCCACTGTTGTTCAACGCCCGTGCCGAGACCGCCGCGGAGAAGAGTTCGTTCCGCGCGTCGGTGAAGTCCAAGCGGTGCCTGGTGCCGATGGACGGCTGGTACGAGTGGAAGAAAGGCCCGCTCGACAGCAGGGGCAAGCCCACCAAGATCCCGTTTTACATGTCCCCGCGGGACGGCACCCGGTTGTTCATGGCCGGGTTGTGGTCGGTGTGGCATGACAAGCACTCCGATCACGCCCCGCCGCTGCTGAGCTGCTCGATCCTGACCACCGATGCGGTCGGCAAACTGCGCGACGTCCACGACCGGATGCCGCTGATCATGCCGTACGACAACTGGGATGCCTGGCTCGATCCGGATCACCGGGCACCGGACGACCTGTTCGCGCCGCCGGCCGAATCGCTCGCCGAGGCGATCGACATCCGCGGGGTCGCGCCGCTGGTCAACCGCGTCGCCAACAACGGGCCGGAGCTGCTCAACCCGCTCTGACTCAGAGGTCGGCGACGAGAACCGCTGCCCCGTCGAACCGTCCGGCGGCCAGGTCGGCGAGCGCGCGGTCGGCCTGTGACATCGGGTACTCGTGCGTCGTCGCCCGGACGCCGTGCCGGGCGGCCAGCGTCAGGAACTCGGCGCCGTCGGCGCGGGTGTTGGCGGTGACCGAGCGGATCTCCTTCTCGTAGAACAGTTCCCGCTCGTAGTTGAGCGGCGGAACGTCGGTGAGGTGGATGCCGGCGATCGACAGGACGCCGCCGCGATCGAGCGCGCGCATCGCCACCGGCACCAGCTCGCCGACCGGGGCGAAGGTGATCGCGGCGTCGAGCGACACCGGCGGCGCATCGGTGGCATCGCCGACCGACGCCGCACCGAGGTCGGCGGCCAGGCGTCGGGACTGCTCGCCACGTGTGAGGACGTGCACCTCGATCCCGAGGGCGATCGCCAGTTGTGCGCAGAGGTGCGCACTCCCACCGAAACCGTAGAGCCCCAGCCGCTTCGGACGATCGGAGCCGGCTCCGAGGTCGTCGAGCAGGCCGGTCCGCCGTAGCGCGCGATAGCCGATGATCCCCGCGCACAACAGCGGCGCGATCGAGACGTCGTCGATGCCGGACGGCAGCGGATAGGCGAAGCCCGCGGGCACGGTCACCAGCTCGGCATACCCGCCGTCGACGTCCCATCCGGTGTACACCGATGCCGCACAGAGGTTCTCGGCACCGCGGACACAGCGATCACAGGTCCCGTCGGTGCGGTGCAGCCAGGCGACGCCGACGCGGTCACCGAGGGAGAAGCCGGCGGTGTCGCGACCGAGTTCGACGACCTCCCCGACGACCTCGTGTCCGGGCGTCACCTCTGCGCGGCGGACCGGCAGATCACCCTCGGCGACGTGGAGGTCCGTACGGCAGACACCGCAAGCACGAACCCGGACCAGCAGTTCGCCGGCCCCGGGCCGCGGTTCCGGTTTGTCGACGAGCCGTAGTGGTCGGGTGTCGATCGGCCCCGGCTCGGTCACCGCCCAAGCGCGCATGTACCTCAGGCTAAACCCGCCCGCACGGCGCGGCACGGTGTTGCGAATGACCGGTCTCACACCGAACGGAGTACACCTTCCCGACACAGTGTCGGTATCGTTGCCGACATGGTGTCGGTAAACATGCGAGGGCAGTGACGTGTTCCTTGCCCTTCGAGAACTCTCATTCGCACGCGGACGATTTGCCCTGATGGGGTCGGTGGTCGCGCTGATCGCCATCCTGATGGTACTGCTGAGCGGCCTGTCGGTGGGCCTGGTCAACGACGGCGTCTCCGGTTTGAAGAAACTGCCGGTGACCTCCTTCGCCTTCCAGAAGGACATCGCCACAGACTCCGCCTTCTCCCGCTCCCTGGTGCCGACGTCGGCGGTCGGGACATGGGCCGAGCAGCCGGGCGTCGAGGACGCCGCACCGTTCGGCAACACCCTGATCAACGGACGCACCAACACCGGCGTCGACATCGACCTCGCCCTCTTCGGCGTGGAACCGGGCAGCTTCGTCAGCCCCACCGCCTCCGAGGGCAAGTCGCTGTCGAACACCCCCGGTGAGCTCGTCATCAGCGAGACCGCTGCCGAGGACGGACTGTCGATCGGTGACACGGTCACCGTCGAGCCGCTCGGCACGCAGCTGCGGGTCGTCGGAATCCTCGACGGCCAGAGCACCTTCGGACACGTAGACGTCGCGTTCGTGCCGCTGAAGACGTGGCAGGAGATCCGCGCCGGCGCTCGTCCCGGTGAGCCCGTGCCGCCGCGCGTCTACGACGACATCACCGCCGTAGCGGTGAAGACCGACAGCTCGGTCGATCTGGCCGCCGGCGACGCCGCCGCCGACACCACCTCGCTGACTCTCGACGAATCCTTCGGCGCCTCACCGGGTTACACCGCCGAGACGTCAACCCTCACGTTGATCCAGGCCTTCCTCTACGCGATCTCGGCCTTGGTCGTCGGCGCGTTCTTCACGGTCTGGACGATCCAGCGCAGGCAGGAGATCGCCGTGATGCGCGCGATGGGCGCCTCGACCGGTTACCTTCTGCGCGACTCGCTGATGCAGTCGTTCATCCTGCTGCTCGTCTCTGCCGGCATCGGCATCGGGATCGGCGTCGGCCTCGGTGCCGCCATCGGTTCCACCCCGATGCCCTTCGCCCTGGAGACCGGTTCGGTCGCCGCGGCCGGCGGGCTGCTGATCCTGTTCGGCATGATCGGCGCCGCCGTCGCGGTGCTCCGCATCACCCGGGTCGACCCCCTGACCGCCTTGGGAGGCAACCGATGACCGCGCTCGCACTCAACGACGTCAGTCTCGTCCACGGTGACGGGGAAGACGTGGTCACCGCACTCGACGCGGTGACCCTCGAGGTCGCCGCAGGCGAGTTCGTCGCCGTCGTCGGCCCGTCCGGTTCCGGCAAGTCCAGCCTGCTCGCGGTCGCGGGCGGTCTCATCACCCCGACGTCGGGGACGGTCACCGTCGGCGACGCCGACCTGGGAACCGCGCCGAAGCGCGAGCTGACCCGGATCCGTCGCGAACACATCGGATTCGTGTTCCAGAGCGGCAACCTGCTCGACGCGCTGACCGTCGAGGACCAGCTGCGTCTGCCACTCACGTTCGGTCGCGTCGCCGAGGCCCGCTCACCGGCCGAACTGCTCGCCGGTGTCGGTATGTCGCACAAGGCGAAGCGCCGCCCCCATCAGTTGTCGGGCGGTGAGCGGCAGCGCGTCGGCATCGCGCGAGCGCTGATGACCCGGCCGGATGTCCTCCTCGTCGACGAGCCCACCGCGGCCCTCGACCGGCGGCGCAGTCACGAGATCGTCGAACTGCTCGCTCGCGAGGCCCACGAACACGGCGTCGCGACGGTCATGGTGACCCATGACCAGGACGTTCTCCTACACTGTGACAAGGTGTACGAGATCGTCGACGGACATCTGAACGAAGGGTCTGCGGCGTCCGCATGAGCTGAGGAGGTGGGCGTTTGCCACGCATCGAGGCGCCCACCGTCGCCGAGCACCGACGTAAGCAGGAGCAGGCGATCCTGGACGGCGCGAAGGCCATCCTCGCGGAAACCGGTGAGGCACCGACCCTTGCCGCGGTCGGCAAGCGCGTGGGCCTCGCCCGCTCGAGCGTGTATCAGTACTACTCGTCCAGCGAGCAACTCGTGGCCGCGGTCCTGGCCGATCTCCTCCCCAGTTGGGATCGGTTCGTCCGCGATCGTGTCGGTGCCCAGACCGAACCGGGACAGCAGATCTGGGGATACATCTGTGCGAACGTCGAGCTGATCGTCGGGTCGGAACAGGCAGTGGCGAATGCGCTCGTCCGGATCGTCGATCCGAGCGTCCTGCAGGAGCCGATGCAACGGTTCCACCGGGAATTGCAGGAACCGCTCGTCGACGCCCTGATCGCGCACGGCGAACCGCGCCCGCTCGAGGTCGCGCAGCTGATCGACTCGATGATCGTCCAGGCGTGCAGGTCGTGGGGGGCCGAGCATTCCACGACCGCTACCGAGGATCCCACACGAGCCGAAGGCGCGGAGATCACTGCGATGATCCGCCGGCTGATCGGCGACTACCTGGGACTGACCGACCGCTGACTCGAGCCGCTCAGCGGAAGGCGTAGTCGCTCAACGGGAACGAGTCCATCTCCCGCAGGGTTCGCAGCGTGGAGGCCGGACGCAGGAGCGTCGCCTCGCCGTGCTGGTTGAAGTAGTAGCTGCGCGAGCCCACGCAGTTGCCGTTGTAGAAGACCGAGGACTGCAGACGGTCGGTCACCTCGTCGAGGAAGGCGTCGTTGGCGGGCTCGGTGACCTCGAAGGTGTCCTGCCCGCGGCGTCGGAGTTCACCGAAGAGCCGGGTGATGTGCTTCATCTGCCCCTCGATCGTGGTGAAGTACGACAAGCCGCTGTACGAGTACGGACTGTTGAGCGAGATGAAGTTGGGGAACGTCGGCACGGTGACACCCTCGTAGGCCTGGAATCTGCCCTCTCGCCAGAACTTTCCGAGGTTGCGCCCCTCACGCCCGACGATGTCGAAGGCCGGGAAGTTCACGTCCCACAGGTTGAATCCCGTTGCCAGTACGAGGGTGTCGATCTCGGTCTTCGTGCCGTCGCCGGCCAGGATCCCGTCGGCCTCGAGGCGGGCGATGCCGCTGGTCTGCAGCATCACGTTCGGCTTGGTGAAGCTGGCGAAGTACGTGTTGGAGAAGGTCGGCCGCTTGCAGCCGAAGTCGTAGTCGGGTGTCAGCTTCCGACGCAATTCCGGGTCGGAGACCTGGGACCGCAGGTGCGCCTTGGCCAGCCGGGCCGCCAACTTGTTGCCGGGCTTGAGCTGCTTGAAATGCAGGACGCCGGAGACCATCAGCAGCTCCAGCAGTGAGGTGTTGACCAGGCGAGCCACTTTCTGCGTCAACGGGATTCGCCGGAACAGCTGCTGCACCGCGGACGGGATCGCGAAGTCGATCTTGGGCACCACCCAGATCGGCGTCCGCTGGAAGACGGTGAGCGCATCGACACGCTCGGCCACCTCCGGGATCAGCTGGACTGCCGTCGCACCGGTTCCGATGACCGCGACCTTCTTGCCGGTGAAATCGAAGCCGTCCTCCCACGCCGCGGTGTGCAGGATCGTCCCCTGGAAGTTCTTGATCCCCGGGAAGTCCGGGACGTGGGGCTGGGAGAGGAAGCCGGTCGCGGTGACGAGGTAGCGGGCGGTGCGCTCCGTTCCGTCACCGGTCCGCACCCGCCACCGCCGCGCGTCGTCGTCCCACTCGGCGGAGTCGACGGTCGTCCCGAACTCCATGTGCCGTTTGAGGTCGTACTTGTCCGCGACATGGTGCGCGTAGCGCTTGAGCTCGGGACCGGGCGCGAACAGACGCGACCAGTTCGGGTTGGGCTCGAAGGAATACGAGTAGGTGACCGAGGCGATGTCGACGGCGAGACCCGGGTAGTGATTGACATGCCAGGTCCCGCCGAGGTCGTCCTCGCGCTCGAGGATCGCGATGTCGTCGATGCCCAGGCGTTTGAAGGCGATCGCGGCACCCATTCCGCCGAAGCCGGCGCCGACGATCAGCACGTCGTGGGCAGGCGCGTCGTGTGCAGGTTGCATGAGAGACCCCAATAACTGTAACCGACAGTTACTGTAACTTAGCACACACCGCCGTCGTGTGTATCGGACCTGGTCAGGCGATCGTGGTGCCGTCCCAGAGCACATCGAAGAACTGTGTCGCCATCAGTTCCTCGCGCTTGTTCCGGTCGAGTCCGAGTTCCTTGCGATAGGCCAGGATGTGCTGCAGCGAGAGGGCCGAGTAGATCAGCGGCAGGTGGTCGCCCGGCTGGTCGTACACGCCGCCCGCTCCCTTGGCCACGGCGAGATTCCGGCGCAGATGAGAAGGGTGCTTGAGCGCATCACGCAGTACCGCGGCCTTGATCATCTTCTTGCGGCCCGCGGGGACGACGACGAGGTCACCCGGATCGAACAAGGCGGCGTCGAACTCCTCGGCGCTCGCGACCGTGCACCCCGCTGTCGGTCGGGGATTGCACTCGACCATGTGGTGGACGCCGTCGTCGGTGACGAGGTAGTCGAAGCTGATCTGCCCGTGCCAGTTCAGTTCTCGCGCAATGGTCTGCGCTGCGGCGAGCGATTCCGGCGAGTCGACGGATTGGAAGACGATGCCGCCGCGGTCGTCGATCGCGAGGGGGTGCTCGTAGCAGGAGTGCAGCACGATCTCGCCGTGATGGGCGACACTCCAGCTGCACCGGTCGGCGCCCGTGAGGTACTCCTGGACGAGCCAGGGATCGGCGGGGGTCGGGCTGACGTCGTCGATCGACGATTCCCCCGCCAGCGGCCCGGTGTTGGTGAGGACGTCGAGCCCGCCGCGACCGAAGGCCGCCCGGGCGAACCAGTGCGGCCACTTCTCGGTGGCCTCGCGCAGCTCGTCGCGGCTCGTCGTGGTCACCGATTCCGCGGCCGGGAGTCCGAGTTCGCGGCAGAGGGCGGTGAACCCGACCTTGTCGTGGACGCGGGCGAGGGTCTCGAAATCGGGGAAGAACAACTCGACGTCGGGGTGTGCGGCGGAGATGCGGTCGCGGTGTCTGGCGAGGTAGAAGACCTCCTCGAACATCGGGAGCAGCCAGGTGATGCCGTGCTCGCCGATCGCATCGATCACCGCGTCGACGAAGGCGGTGGTCTGCTGGGTGGGTGCGGGGAACACGAGATGGCGTCGCGCGCCGCGGGAGTGACTTCCCGGCGCCGCTCGGAAGGTGTCCGCGGCGGTGACGTCCCGCCCGGTCTCCCCGAGCTTGTGGATCTCGTCGACGGCGAACGGCATCCGGGATGTGGTCACGAGGATGTGCGGTTCAGAGGCCTGCATGGCAGGGACGATAGGCGACGCGACGGCACCCGGCCCGTGATGACGGACAGATGACGAGGATCTGTTACCGGTGAGCGCCCCGATCCGGTCCGGCGGTAGTTTGGCAGTCTCATGACTGATCGATCCGGCACCCCGTCATCCCGTTCCGGCCGAGGTGCATCGGCATCGGCCGCGCCTCGTTCGACCACCCCCTCCTTCGTGGCGGCGGTCTACGCCTTCGCCGTCGTCATGCTCGGGACGACGCTGCCGACACCGCTCTATTCGCTCTACGGGGAGAAGCTCGGCTTCGGTGTCGCCACGACGACGGTCGTCTTCGGGGTGTACGCGGTCGGTGTCATCGCCGCATTGATCGGTTTCGGCCGCTGGTCCGATGTGATCGGGCGGCGCAAGCTGCTCATCGCCGGCGCCCTGCTGTCAGTGGCCAGCGCCGTGGTCTTCCTCACCGCCGGACCGGTCTGGCAGCTGCTGGTGGGCAGGGTGCTGTCCGGGTTGTCGGCGGGGATCTACGCCGGCGCCGCGACGACCGCGGTCATCGAACTGGCACCGCCGTCGTGGCGGGGCCGGGGGCCCGCCGTCGCGACCGCGGCCAACATCGGCGGACTCGGGATGGGACCGCTAATCGCCGGCCTGATCGCCGAGTATGCGCCCAATCCCCTGCACACCCCGTTCTTCCTCGACCTCGCCCTCTTGGCTCTCGCCTTCGCCGGCATCTGGCGACTGCAGGAGACGGTCGACGTCAAACCCGGTGCCCGTCTTGGTGTTCAGCGGCTCTCCGTACCGGCCGACGTACGCGGCGTGTTCGTCCGCGCGTCGATCGCCGCGTTCGCCGGCTTCGCGGTCATGGGGACGTTCACCGGCGTCATGCCCTCGTTCGTCACTCAGATACTGGGCATCGACGACCGCGCGTTCACCGGTTTCCTCGTCTTCGTGCTGTTCGCTTCCTCGGCGGTCACGCAGATCGTGGTGCGGCGCATGCCCACCGAGTCCGCGCTGATCGCCGGTTGCGCGATCCTGATCGGCGGCACCTGCCTGTCGATCGTCGGCCTGGTCGCCACGTCGACCGCCGCTCTGCTGGGTGGCGCGGTGGTGTGCGGTGTGGGGCAGGGCATGTCGTTCAGCAAGGGGCTGGCGTCGGTGGTCGCGGCCAGCCCGGCCGATCGACGCGCCGAGGTCACCTCAACCTATTTCGTGGTCGCCTACGTCGCGATCTCACTGCCCATCGTCGGGCAGGGTGTGGCCGCACAGCAGTGGGGACTGAGGCCGGCCGGCATCGCCTTCAACATCGGCGTCGCGGTTCTCGCGCTGGTGGCGTTGATACTCACCATCATCGCCGTCAGGCGCCTCGGCGACTGACCATCATCGCCGTCAGGCGCCTCGGCGACTGACCATCGATATACCGTCAGGCGCCCGGGACCCCGTACTCGTTGAGTGTGTTCACCAGCTGACGGAAGCGCACGCTGCTGACGAGGTCCTCCACCAGCACCACCTCACCGTCGGCGTTGGCGAGCGGGATGCACCAGTTCGGGTACTGCTCCGCACTCGTACCGGGCTGGTTCTGAATCCGCCGCTCCCCCACCGCGTCCACGAGTGCGACGCTCAGCAGCACCGACGGTGTGTGCGCGATGACGGCGTAGAGGGCGTCGACGACCTTCGGGTCCGACAGCGGGATGTCCCGCGACAGCAGGCCGCGCTCGTAGGCGAGTTCGAGGACGGCGTCGCGTTCGCGTTCGTTGCGGTCCCGTTCGGCCTCCTCCCCGGTCTCGAGCAGCCCCAGCCGTGCCCGCAGTGCGATGTGGTCACCGGCCAGGTAACCCGTCGTCGGCGGGAGGTCGTGGGTCGTCACCGACGTCAGGCACAGTTCGCGGTAGCGTTCCGGCGCGATTGCCGCCTTGCGGTCCTGCTCGAACCACAGGATCGACGTGCCCAGGATTCCGCGCCCGCGCAAGGTGTCCTGCACCGACGGCTCGAAGACTCCGAGGTCCTCGCCGACGACCACCGCATCGGCGCGCTGGGCCTCGAGGGCCAGGATGCCGATCAGTGCCTCGCTGTCGTAGTGCACGTAGGTGCCGCCGGCCGGTCCCATGCCGTCGGGGATCCACCACAGCCGGAACAGTCCCAGGATGTGGTCGACGCGGACGCCGCCGGCGTGACGCAGCACGGTGCGGATCATGTCGCGGTAGGGCTCGTAACCGGCCTCGGCCAGACGGCGGGGATGCCAGGGCGGCTGATCCCAGCCCTGCCCCTGCTGGTTGAAGCCGTCCGGCGGTGCGCCCACGGTCGCCCCGGAGGCGAGCACATGGCCGAGTGCCCAGGCGTCGGCGCTGTGCCGGCCGACCCCCACCGCGAGGTCGGCCATCACGCCGATGGACATTCCCGCGGACTTCGCGGCATGTGCCGCGGTGGCGAGCTGCTCGTCGCAGATCCACTGCAGCCAGATGTGGAAGTCGATGCGCCGCGCCAGTTTCCGGCGCTTCTTCTTCAGGTGTGCCGGATCGAGGAACTTGTCCTGCCAGCGGGGATCGTCGGCGTCGTAGCGCTCGGCCAGTGCGCACCACGTGGCGAATCGTTTGAGGCCTTTGCCCTCCCGCTGCCGGAACTCGCGCAGGGCGGTTTTGCGCCGGGGGCTCAGCGGCACGTCGTAGATCAGTTCGAGTGCTTCCAGCTTGGCCCGGTAGGACTTGTTGCGCCGGATCTTGTCGGTGGCGGTGTTCTCGCCCAAGAACCCGCGGGCGAGCTTGTTCAACCACTTGCGCTGGGCCTTCGGCAATCCGTCGAGTTCAGGGATGTCGGTGACCCGGATGTAGATCGGGTTGAGGAAGCGGCGTGTGACCGGCAGGTACGGCGAGGCCTCGACCGGGGGGTCCGGTTGCGCCGCATGCAACGGGTTGACCTGCACGAAATCGGCGCCGTACGCGCTACCCGCGACCTCGCAGATGCCCGCCAGATCGGCGAAGTCGCCGACGCCCCACGAGTCCGCCGAACGGATCGAGTAGAGCTGTACGGCCAGGCCCCACCGCTGCCGCCCGAGCAGCCGGTCTGCGGTGTGCAGCCGGCGCGGGGTGACGATCAGCGGTGCACTCGACGCCGTCGAGTCGTCGAGGTCGAGGGCCTTGATCCGGTGGTATCCGGGTTCGAGGTCGTCGGGGATCGCGAAGGTCGCCCGCCCGACGAGCGCGCCGTCGATCTCGCGCGGGTCCACCCACACGTCGAGTTGTTCCGGCGCGACGTCGCGGCCGTCCTCGGTGGCGATCCACACCTTCACCAGGTTTCCGTGCGGGACGTGGATCCAGAACGTGTCGCCGCCGCCCTCGGTGACCACCGTGACCGCCGGGACGAACTCGCGCCACGGCCGCTCGTCGACCGCGCGGATCGACTCCTCGATCGCCTCGGGTGAGTCCGCAGGGACGTCGAGGGCGGTGAGGACGGCGACCAGCGTCTCCGTACTCACCTCGTGGGTCTCTTGGTCCCAGCCCACATAGCTGGTGGCCACACCGTGACGATGCGCCAGTTCGGTCAATCTCTCCGGGATCACGTCAGCCACCTCGCCATCGTCTCAGGATTCGGGCGGGTCCGCGCTGCGTGCGCCGGTACCGAGGATGACACCCGGATTCAGCAACCCCTGTGGGTCGAAGGCCGCCTTGACCGCTCGCATGGTGTCGAGGTCGACGTCGGACCGGCCGAGGTGCGTCCAGGCAGTCTTGGCGCGGCCGATGCCGTGTTCGGCGCTGATGGACCCGCCGTTGGCCGCGACTACTCCGAAGACCCGGCCGGTGACGGTTTCGGCGTGTTCTTCTGGGACGTCGAGCAGGTTCACGTGGATGTTTCCGTCACCCACGTGGCCGAAAAGGATCGGGCGACAGGGGAAGTCGCTTGCCGCACCGACCTCGGCCAGTTCGGCGAAGGTCTCCGGCAATGCGCGGATGGGTACGGAGATGTCGAGTTTGACGACCGGCGTCGTACTCGACCGGGCAATCGTCTCGGTGTGGCTCTCGCGTGCGCCCCAGAGTGCTCGAGCGGGCGCCGGTTCGAGGACGGCGTCGACGAGTCCGCCGGTGTCGCCGAGCAATTCGGCCATCGTCGTCTCGATGTCGCCGACCCCGGACACCTCGAGGAGGACATAGAAGGGCCCGGGTGTCGCCGTCGGCCGACGGTGTCCGTGTTCGTGCACCAGTTCGATGCCGGCCTCGGTCATGAGTTCGGCGGCCTCGACGGTGAGGCCGCGCGACGACGCGGCGGCGATCAGTCCGATCGCATCCTCGACGTGTTCGACCGCGGCCACTGCGACGGTCGCCGTCGACGGCGGCACGACGAGTTTGAACAGCACGCGAGTGATGACCGCAAGGGTGCCCTCGCTACCGGCGAGGAGCGCCGGGAGGTCGTATCCCACATTGTCTTTCACCAGCGAGGTCCACCGGCGCAGGACGCGGCCGTCGGCGAGGACCGCCTCGATCCCGAGGACCTGGGAACGGGTGTTGCCACGGCGGATCATGCGGATGCCGCCGGCATTAGTCGAGACCACCCCGCCCGCGGTGGCCGACTCGCGGGAGGCCAGGTCGACGGGGAAGGCCAAGCCGGCCTCGGCGGCCTTGCCGTCGATGGCGTCGACGGTGGCACCGGCCTGGGCACCCACGCAGCGGCCGACCGCGTCTACCTCGTCGATGTCGGTCATACGGGCCGTCGACAACACGATCACCGGCCGTCCGGTGTCGTTGCGTGGTGGCGGCACCGAGCCACCCACGAGTCCGGTGTTCCCGCCCTGCACGCAGATTCGGGCGCCGATGGAGGCGCACTCGCCGACGACCCGGGAGACCTCCTCGGTGGTACGCGGCCGCACCACCGCATCCGCCTCACCCCGGTACCGGCCGGTCCAGTCGACGAGGAAACCCTCGATGGACTCGGGATCGGTGAGCACGTTGCCCGCGCCGACCACCGCGCGCAACTGTGTCAGCAGGGCGTCCGCATGCGCGGACACGGCGTCAGACCTGTGCGACCGCGTCGACGACCGGCGTGGGCCCGTCGTTGAACTCGATGACCTTGTGCACCGTCTCGGGTCGTGCGAGAACCGCTGCGGCGACCGCGGCCACGTTGTCGCGACTGACCTCGTCGCCACCGCCGCGCGTGCCGCCGATGGCGATCTTGCCCGTCCCCGGCTCGTCGGTGAGTTTGCTCGGTCCGAGGATCGTCCAGTCGAGGTCGCCCGACTTCAGATAGGTGTCGGCGGCCGCTTTGGCCTCGGCGTACGCGTGGAACGAATTGTCCTCGGGCACGCCGTGATCGGGACCGGCACCGAAGTAGGAGACCATGACGTACCGGTGGATTCCGACCTTCGCCGCGGCGTCCATCGAGCGGATCGCGGCGTCCCGGTCGACGGCGTAGGTCCGTGCCGGCTCACCCCCGCCTGCGCCCGCCGACCAGACCACGGCGTCGTGTTCGGAGATCGCCGTGGCGATCCCGGTCGTGTCGAGGGTCTCCACATCGGCGACGACGGGTACCGCGCCGGTCTCCGCGACGTCCTGCGCGTGTTCTGGGTTTCGGATGATCGAGGTCACCTGATCGCCTCGGTCGGTCAGGATCTTCGCCAGGCGCAGCGCGATCTTGCCGTGTCCGCCGATGATGGCCACTCGGGTCACTGGTTGCTCACTTTCGCGGTCGACGTCACTCGTTCTTCTCCAACGTACCCATCCACGAACGACACCGCCCCGGCCCGAACGCGAGGTGCGTCGGAAACCGGGGCGGGGTTCGCGGTGGGTGCTGCGATCAGACGCGGGTCCGGCCGCGCCCGGTCACGAGCTTGACCAGGAACAGCAAGACGCAAGCGCCGATCAAGCAGGTGATGAAGCTGAAGATCAATCCGGCGCCCTCGACGTCGACGCCGAAGAGCTGCAGCAAGAAGCCGCCGAGGAGACCGCCTACGACACCGACGATGATGTTGAGGATGATCCCCTGCTGCGCATCGGTCTTCATGATCTTGCTGGCGATCCAGCCGGCCAGACCACCGATGATGATCCACGCAATGATGCCAATTCCCAGCATGTCTGCCTCCTAGGTAGTTGTTGCTCCTGCGTGCGTAAATCGTCCGAATCGTCCAGATCGTGCGATTTGCTACAGGACTCAAAGTACCCAGGAACCTCAGGACCAAACCTGCGCGCGTGGATCTGTGTGCACATCGAGACCGGTACGACGGTCATGCCGAGACCTTCTCCGCCGGTAGGGCCGTTCGACCTGCAGCGTCGTCGGATTCAGGGGCAGGTCACCTCGATCTCGTAGGACTTGGTCACCTTCTCGGTCGGGTTGGCGAGATCGACCCCCGACGCCTCGCCGGTGATCTTGTAGGTGGAGCCGTCCTTGTCGACCTCGGCGCTGCCCTCACCCACACCCTTCTGATAACCGAGCGTCACGCCGTCCACGGAACCGAGCCCGACCGACTCGACCTCCGGCGAATCCCCCGACGACAGCACGACGCCGACGCCCGAGGTGCCCGACCCGGAACCGATTCCGATCGTCACCTTTCCGGCGGCATCGGTGCAGCCGACGGTCTTGTCCGCCAGTTCCACCTCCTGGCCGTCGACGGTCACCTTGGCCTCCGCGTCGGTACTCCCGGAACCCGAGTCGTCCGAGCCGCATGCGGTTGCCGCGACGGCCAGTGCCGCCGCGCCGAGGATTGAAGCGATGTGCACCTTGTTCATCATGAGAACTCCTGGGCAGTCGTGAACGCCGCCGACTGGCGGACTGAGAAGAATCTAGCCCGTGAGCTGCGCATTGGCACAGAAATGTCTGAATCTCGGGACCTTCGGCACCGCAGGGGGTCTCAGGCGATCGACTGCAGTTTCGCGTCGGCCTCGATCATCACCGCACGCGTCAGATCGCGGAACTGTTCGTAGTGCCCGTGATAGCCGTATTTCGCGTGCAGACCCGGCCACCGCGTGTGGTCCGCGGCCGCGCCGATCGCGTTGGCCTCGGGGAGATATGCGGGCAGGATGTTCTGGATCGTCGGATCGCGCCGGAGCCGGTGGACGGTGTCGCGGTGCAGCGACGACGACGCCCGGTACTTGGTGATGACGACACCCAGTTCGACGATGGTGCGGCCGATCTCGGCACCGAAGTCCGCGACCTGTCGCTGGATGTGCGGAATCGCGTACGTGGACAACACGTCCGGGATTGTCGGGATGAGATATCCACTGGCCATGAACAATCCGTTGAGGCTGAACGGACCGACGTTCGGCGGACAGTCGATGAGGACGTAGTCGTAGCGAGACATGATCGGGGCCAACGCGCCTCGCAGCACCTCGACGGCAGCGAGATGGTCGTCGGCGGCGACTCGGCGCGCGCTCATCTCCTCCTGCAGGTCGATCAGATCGAGCGAGGACGGGAGGAGATCGATCCCCGCGAGCCCATCGATCGACGAGACGTCCCGTTGGACGGTGCTCTCCAGGTCGAACCGCCGGGTGCCGTCGAGAACGTCGGCGAACAGGGTCGCGACGGTGTGCCCGCGGGCATTACAGGCCTCCCAGCCGTCCTCCCCGATCGTCATCGTCGTGAGGTTGGTCTGGGCGTCGAGATCGACGAGGAGCACCTTCTTGCCGAAGACGCCGGCGAGGAAATCGGCGAGGCCGGCCGTGAGCGTGGTCTTCCCGACCCCGCCCTTGAGACTGATGGTCGCGATCACCGTCGGCATGGGATCCCCGGTCTGGTCGGTGGGCCTGCGTCGCGAATCAGACTAACCGGGTGGCACTCGCGCCGCAGCGACTCTCGACCGGTCTTGCACGATCCTCTCAGCCGGCCTTGCCGAGGGCCTCGACCGGCTTGTCGTGGTGGGCGAAGGTCGGACCGCGCCCGCCGTCCTGCTCGGCGGCCAGCTTGGTGAAGGCATCGTGCATGACGGCCCAGTAGGTGTCGCCGTTGGCGCGACGCTTGTCGGCCCGCTTCCAGTAGCCGGGGATGCGCCGGTCCAGATTCGCGAGCTTCGCCTGCGCGGTGATGAGTTTCGGTGCGATCCGTCCGATCCGGGTCGGCTCGGGGGTACCCGTGATGCGGCGCCCGAGGAACGTCCCGCCGATGAAGAAGTACAGGCCGTGCAGCGTCTGATGGATCGCCGACTTCACCTGTGGGTCGATCAGCGGAATCTGCACCTTGTTCATGAGAGTGTTCAGCATCATCTCGGAGACGTCGTTGAGCGCCTCGGAGAACTCCGACGGCGGCTCCATCACCGCATAGCCGTAGTCCAGCAGTTCAACCGCTTCGCCGAACGTGCGTGGGATCATCGCCTCACGGATGCCCATGATGTGTCCGATGTACGACCAGAAGATGTTGAGATCCTCGAGGTCTCGGTAGTCGTAGTGGCGACCGTAGTTGATGTCGTACATGAGGTTGGCGACACCGAACGACTGTATCCCACCGGACATCTCGGCGTTGGAGATCGGCACGCCATGCTGGGCGACCCACTCCTCGCCCCACTTCTTGCGCAGCATGACACGAGCCTGTGCGTGCATCAGCCGCACCCGGACGGCGTTCTTTGAACGCCGTGCCGAAGCGATCCAGCGCGCCGGGAGCCGGCAGGTGCAACCAGAATTCGGCGGACTCCAGCGACCGGTTGATCATGTTGCGCTGCATGCGCCCCATGGTTCCGACCGCATCACCCACCGAACCGCCCTGCACGGTGGCCAGGGTGTTGAGGAAGATCAGCGACGCCTTGCCTGCCGGGCTCACCCCGTTCGCGACGATCGCGCCACGATCGACACGATCCTTGGTGATCCAGGCCGGCGGATTGTCGATGTGATCGAAGAGCGCGACGAGCTCCTCAGGTGGACTGTCGATGGTGTCCAGACCGTTGTCGAGGGCGTCTTCGAACATCTGCCGGCCGGTTCGCGGGGGCAGCCTGCGGAACATCTGAACCACCGCATCCATCTCCGGGTCGCCGACCCAGAGGTGGTCCTTCGCGCGGGCGACGATGCCCTCGGTCTCGGGTAGTCGGTCCTGTACGTCGACCCAGCCGTCGAGGAGTCGATGACGAGCCGGCGTCCAGTCCGGATTGAACTTCGGCCGCAGCGCCGGGGCCGGCCGGAGCGGGCGTCCCAGCACAGGATCCACCGGGGCGTCCGGCGCAGGGGGCGGGGCGAGGGCATCGAGGTGATCATCGAGGACGGTCAAGGTGGCGCTCCGTACGGTCCGAGGTCAGTCAACTTAGTTATCTTGGTTAGCCAACTTACCTCGTGGGCGGCGGACTTCACAGGGCGAATCGTCAACTCGAGCCGGCCGCCCGACTCCTCGGGACCCGCGTCGACACGCGCGCAGAATCGCGGATTCGCATCGACCCCGTTCTGCCGACACTGTCGATATCTGTAAGAATGACGTCGCCGAACATTCTCGCCGAGACCGTGCGGACACCATCGGCACATTTCATGGAATCCGGAAACACGCACCGATCCGCATTCCCTTCGTTTCAGGAAGTACCCGCAGATCACCGGCCGCGGCCGCACGACTTCCGCGAGGGAAGGACCGTCATGACCACTCGCCCCCGGACCACTCGTCTCCGAAAGCTGTCCGCTGGAATGGGATTCGCCGCCGCCGTGGCGCTCGCCACCGCACTGGCACCGTCCGCGTCGGCAGCCCCGGCCGATGTCACCGTCTCGCCGTCGTTGGCCGGCAACACGATCACCCTCAAGGTCTCCAACAATGCGAACAAGCGGATCGGCTGCGAGATCTTCGGCGTCAAGGCCAATACCTCCCCCGCCGCGTCGGGCGTGGTTTTCGGTTACCAGACCCCGGAAGAACTCGGCGCCCTGATCTCGCCAGGTGCGTCGAAGAACGTGCCGATGAGGGTCACTGCGGGCACCCCGCCGACGCTCACGGGGTCCACGACGATCCCCGACGGGACCTACGACATCTACTGGGGTTGCGCCACCATCACCCTGCCGCCGGGCTCCGCCCGGGAACAGTTCTGGGGAACCAACCCGCCGCTGACCAACATGACCCCGACGGCGGCGGCGCCGATCCGCGTCAGCGTTCCGGGTGCCGGGCCGACGGCGCCGGCACCCGAGTCGGAGGCACCTGCCAGGCCGACCGTCCCGGGTTTCCCGAACATCGAGATCCCCGAGCAGATCTGCGCCCCGTGGGCCTGCTACCCGCTGCCGAGGTTCTGATCGCTCACCGACGCTGCGTCACAGCGGAGTCGGGTGATCGTCCTTGGTCTTCGAGCGGAACAGCATGTACCCGCCGTAGAGGGCCAGCCCGATGAGTGCGATCCAGAAGAGACCCTCGAGGAGCGGTCCGATCACCGCCAGCGCGATGAGGACGACCGCGATGATCCCGAGGACCTTCCAGAACGTGGTTCCTGAATTCGTTGATGTGCTCATGCCCCGAGTCTCCGCCCGTAACACGCGAAAAGCCACAGGTCAGACGGTATATGGGGCGAAGTTCAGGGACATCCCTGAGGTCCGTCCCTAGCGCTGGAACCAGGCCTCGGGATTGCCGTTCAGGGCCTTGGAGATCCGCAGTCGCGAGGTGTCGGTCAGGTTGTCGGGCAGTTCGTCGGGCGCGAACCAGGCGACGTCGGAGTTCTCGTCGTCGGCCGCATGCGGTTCGCCGTCGACGTACCTCGCGAGGAAACAGACGTCGAGGTAGCGCGTCTGGTCGCCGTTGGGGTAGGTGATCAGCGGAGTGACGTCGATACTGGTCAGACGGATGATCTCAGCGGTCACGGCGGTCTCCTCGGCGACCTCGCGCAGCGCCGCGCGGGCGGGCTCCTCCCCGGGTTCGAGCACCCCGGACACGACCGCCCACTGTCCGTTGTCGACGCGCCGGGTGAGCAGCAGGCGGCCGTCGGCGTCACGGACGACCACGCTGACACCTGACAGCCAGAGTTCGCGGTGACCGACATGGGCACGCAGGTCGCGGATGAAGTCAGGGATGGGCATCCTCACATCCTGCACGCCCATGCATCGGGGCGCGTCGCGGCGGCGCGCACAATGTGACTCATGAAGATCTCCCGACGGGCCGAAGGGATCGCCCCGTTCTATGCGATGGAGTTCGCGCGGAATGCGGCCGAGTTGGAAGCGCAGGGCCACCACGTGGTCAAGCTCAACATCGGCGAACCCGATTTCGGACCGCCGCCCGCGGTTCTCACGGCGGCCCGGGAGGTCAGCGACGGCCGGCCGCTGGCGTACACCGGTGCACTCGGACTCCCGGAGCTGCGGGCCGCGATCGCGGGCTTCTACGGGCACCACTTCGGTGCGGATGTCGACCCTCGACGGGTCGCCGTCACATCCGGTGCCTCGGCCGCTCTGCTCATGTCGTGCGCCGCGCTCATCGATCCCGGCGACGGGGTGATCATCGGGGATCCCTCCTACCCGTGCAACCGCCAGTTCGCCCACGCCTTCGGTGCGCGGGTCGACCTGATCGAGACCACCGCGCAGGCGCGGTTCCAGTTGACCACCGATGACGTCGAACGGGCCTGGACCGACACCACCCGCGGTGTCATCGTCGCCACCCCCTCGAATCCCACCGGCACCTCGATGCCCTACGACGAGCTGGTCGCCATGACCGATCTCGTCGCCGCCCGCGGCGGCTGGTCCATCGTCGACGAGATCTACCTCGGGCTCTCCGACCCCGGGCCGGACGGACGTGCGCCCCACAGCATCCTGGCGACCGACACCCCGGGGACGGCCGAGACGGTCGTGATCAACAGCTTCTCCAAGTACTTCGGCATGACCGGCTGGCGACTGGGCTGGTGCATCGTGCCCGACGAGCTGGTCGGGGTCATCGAACGGCTCGCGCAGAACTTCTACGTCTGCCCGCCCACCCCCTCCCAGTACGCCGCGCTGGCCTGCTTCACCCCGGAGTCCCTGGCCGTCGCCGAGGACAACCGTCGCGAGTTCGCACGCCGCCGGGATCTCGTCATCGACGGACTCGCGCGGATCGGGCTCGACGTACCGGTCGTCCCCGACGGGGCGTTCTACGTCTACCTCGACGTGAGTTCGACCGGGCTGAGTTCGGCGGAGTTCTGCGACCGTGCCCTACGCGACGCGCACGTCGCCCTCACGCCGGGAAAGGATTTCGGATTCGCCGGGGCCGATCGCTTCGTCCGGCTGTCCTATGCGGCGTCGACCGAGGATCTCGCTCTCGCGATCGATCGGCTCGGGGCCTTCGTGCGGGCCGGAAACCCCGCATGATCCGCGACTGACGTCGACCCCACGGAAAGCGCTTGGTCTGCAACGCTCTTCGGGCACTGTCCGTTGCGAGCGGACGGCCGCGAACATTGGGTGAATTCGGCGTCGTCGGTCAGTTCCGGGATCACGCCGGGCCGGCCGGCTGAACCTGACGACCGGACTCCCAGAAACCTGGGGGCGCACCGGTTCCAGAGGTTCCGCCGCAACATCTCCGGTGTTCGAGGGATGGCGGGAACAAAAGGTGCTCAGCGACTCTGAGTGTCATGAACACATCGGGACCCGCGGTACGGATCACCGCACCCGACCCTGCGCCACCATCCGCTCCGATCACCGACCCGCGAAGGAACAACACTGTGTCCATCACCTCCGAACCGATCGATTTCACCGACCTCGACGCGCTCGTCACCACCGTCGCGGGCCCCGTCCTGACGCCGACCGACGACGGTTACACCGCCGAGCTGACCGGCTTCAACCTGGTGACCATCCCTGCCGCCCAGGTCGTCGTCGGCGCGACCGGCGCCGAAGACGTCGCCGCCGCAGTGCGATACGCGCGGGCCAACGGACTTCGGGTCGGCGCCCGGGCCACCGGACACGGGGCCCCGATCGAGGGGCGTGGCACCGTTGTCATCACCACCTCGCGGATGACCGACATCGTCGTCGACCCGGTTGCCAGGACCGCCCGCGTCGGTGCCGGCGTCCGCTGGCGTGACCTCGCCGCGGCGACCGCGCCCCACGGACTGACCGGCCTCGTCGGTTCGTCGTCGTCGGTCGGCGTGGTCGGCTACCACCTCGGCGGCGGCCTCAGCCCGCTCGGACGCCGATTCGGTTGGGCTGCAGACCATGTCCGATCGATCGAACTGGTGACCGCGGACGGGATCATCCGAACGGTCGACCCCTCGGCCGGTTCGGACCTGTACTGGGCGATCCTCGGTGGACGCGACGGTTTCGGCATCGTCACCGCCATCGAGTTCGATCTCTTCGAACTCCCCACCGTCTACGGCGGCGGCATCTTCTTCGCCGGTTCGGCGGCGGCCGATGTGCTCCACGCCTGGCGTGAGTGGGCGCCGACCCTCCCGGAGGAGGCCGGGACCTCGGTCGCGATCCTGCGCCTCCCGCCGGATCCCGGCCTGCCTGCCCCGCTGCAGGGCCAGCTCGCGGTGCACGTCCGCTACACCCACACCGGCGACCCGGCCGCCGCGGCAGCGCTTCTCGCCCCGATGCGCTCGGCGGGCCCCATTCTTCTCGAGAACATCGACGTGCTGCCGACCGCCGCTCTCGACGCCGTTCACATGGACCCGCCCGGCCCGATGCCGTCCGCCGAGCGCGGCAGCATCGTGCGCGAGTTCCCCGCGGCGGCCGTCGACGCCCTCCTCGAGGTCGCCGGACCGCACGTCGCGAGCCCTCTGGCCATCGTCGAGGTCCGTCTGATGGGCGGCGCACTGACGCGGCCGCAGCGTGTTCCCAACGCGGTCGCCGGACGCCACGGCGCCTTCAACGTCATCGCGATCGGTGTGCCCGCCGGCCCCCTCGGCGACCAGGTCGGATCGCATCTGACCGCGGTCACCCGGGCCGTCTCACCGTGGTCGGCGGGTGCGCTGCTGAACTTCTGCGGACTCGGTGCCGCCGAACGCGAGCAGCTCTGGACACCCGAGCAGCGGGTACGCCTGGAGACGATCCGCCGCCGTCATGATCCGATCGGGGTCCTCCGGGTGGATGATCCCAACTTTGTGGGATAGACATCGGTGCAGCTCAGGAACATGATTGCGGAATGACATCGAGTCTGACCGCCGAGCGCGTGCGTCGCGACATCGAAGTCGTGGCGCACGCCGGCCTCGGCCTCGACGACTTCTTCGCGGAAACCGTGGATTCGTTGCGCCGTGCGGTCCCGATCGATGCCGCCTGCATCGGCACCTTCGACCCCAACACCGTGATGCTGACCTCCGCCCGCAAGTACGGGGACCTGCTCGGTCAGGACCACAAGGACCCGGAATGGGGTCTCCTCGAGTACGGACAGGTCGAGCCCTCCAGTTACCGAGAACTGGTGGCGCAGAAGCGCGATGCCGTCGGCCTCAACCTCCTGACCCGGGGCCGGACCCAGCAGTCCGAACGCATGACGCAACTCATGATCCCGGAGTACTGCTTCCACGACGAGGCGCGCGTCGTGCTCCGCGACGGGGACCGGGTGTGGGCCGGGATCGCGATGTTCCGCAGCGGAGCGGGCTGCCGCCCGTTCACCGAGGACGAGATCGGCTTTCTCGGTTCGCTGTCGCAGACGCTCGCCCACGGGGTTCGGATCGGATTGCTCAGCACGGTCGTCGCCGAACAGCGCCCCTCGATCACCAGCGGACCCGCCGTGCTGATCATCGATCGCAACAACGAGATCGTGCAGATGAGCGCCGGCAGCCAGGAGCGCATCGACGACCTCGCAGCCGGACCGAACAGTGCAGCGGCGGCCAACCCCATCTACGGCCTGATCGGTGCTGCACGACGCTACGGCGCAGGCGAGACGCAGGTACCGCCGCGCCTGCGGGTCCGCGGCCGGTCGGGAATGTGGCTCGTCATCAACGCATCCCCGCTGTCCTCGGCCGACGGCCGTCCGGGCGAGGTCGTCGTCACGATCGAGGAGGCGCGCCCGCCGGAGATCATCCCCCTGGTCGTCGAAGCCTTTGGGCTCACCGCGCGTGAGCGTGACGTGACCCAGATGGTGTTGCAGAACGTCGCCACCAAGGACATCGCCGCCACCCTGCACGTGTCGGCGTACACGGTGCAGGATCACCTGAAGTCGATCTTCGACAAGGCCGGGGTCCGGAGCCGTCGCGAATTGATCGCCCGCGTCTACTTCGACCAGTACGCCCAGCGTCTCAACGATCCGCTGACGCCGTCCGGCTCGTACACGGCGGCCGAGTAACCACAACTTACCTGCACATTCCCGGAGGGTCCGCATCGCGGACCCTCCCTTTTCCGTCCGCAGACCACCCGACTCGGTCGGTCGTCTCACAGTGAGACGTTTGTTACCTGCATCACACGGTTGTATCGAAGTCGCTCCAGTCCATACGGGCCGGCACACCCGTCGGCTCCCTCTAAGAGGAGGCGCACTTTGAGCAGGCAGAGCTTGACCAAAGCACATGCGAAGATCACCGAGTTGTCCTGGGAGCCGACCTTCGCAACCCCGGCCACTCGATTCGGAACCGACTACACCTTCGAGAAGGCCCCCAAGAAAGACCCGCTGAAGCAGATCATGCGGTCGTACTTCCCGATGGAGGAGGAGAAGGACAACCGTGTGTACGGCGCCATGGACGGCGCCATCCGCGGCAACATGTTCCGCCAGGTCCAGGAACGGTGGCTGGAATGGCAGAAGCTGTTCCTGTCGATCATCCCCTTCCCCGAGATCTCGGCGGCCCGCGCGATGCCGATGGCCATCGACGCGGTACCCAACCCCGAGATCCACAACGGGCTGGCTGTGCAGATGATCGACGAGGTCCGTCATTCGACGATCCAGATGAACCTCAAGAAGCTGTACATGAACAACTACATCGACCCGGCCGGCTTCGACATCACCGAGAAGGCCTTCGCCAACAACTACGCCGGCACCATCGGCCGCCAGTTCGGCGAGGGCTTCATCACGGGTGACGCCATCACCGCGGCCAACATCTACCTCACCGTCGTCGCCGAGACCGCCTTCACCAACACCCTGTTCGTCGCAATGCCCGACGAAGCGGCCGCCAACGGCGACTACCTGCTCCCCACCGTCTTCCACTCGGTGCAGTCCGACGAGTCGCGGCACATCTCCAACGGCTACTCCATCCTGCTGATGGCCCTTGCCGACGAACGCAATCGTCCTCTGCTGGAACGTGATCTGCGGTACGCCTGGTGGAACAACCACTGCGTCGTCGACGCGGCGATCGGCACCTTCATCGAGTACGGCACCAAGGACCGCCGCAAGGACCGGGAGAGCTACGCGGAGATGTGGCGTCGGTGGATCTACGACGACTACTACCGCAGTTACCTTCTGCCGCTGGAGAAGTACGGGCTCACCATCCCACACGATCTGGTCGAGGAGGCCTGGAACCGGATCACCAACAAGCACTATGTCCACGAGGTGGCACGCTTCTTCGCCACCGGCTGGCCGGTCAACTACTGGCGCATCGACGCCATGACCGACAAGGACTTCGAATGGTTCGAGGAGAAGTACCCCGGCTGGTACAACAAGTTCGGCAAGTGGTGGGAGAACTACAACCGCCTCGCCTACCCGGGCCGCAACAAGCCGATCGCCTTCGAGGACGTCGGCTACGAGTACCCGCACCGCTGCTGGACCTGCATGGTGCCGTGCCTGATCCGTGAGGACATGGTGGTCGACAAGGTCGACGACCAGTGGCGCACCTACTGCTCGGAGACCTGCCACTGGACCGACGCGGTCGCCTTCCGCGATCACTACGACGGCCGGGACACCCCGAACATGGGACGGCTCACCGGGTTCCGCGAATGGGAAACCCTGCATCACGGCAAGGATCTCGCCGACATCATCGAGAACCTGGGCTACGTCCGCGACGACGGCAAGACCCTCATCCCGCAGCCTCACCTCGACCTGGACCCCAAGAAGATGTGGACGCTCGACGACGTCCGCGGCAACGTCTTCAACAGTCCCAACGTGTTGCTGAACGAGATGTCCGACGCGGAGCGGGATGCGCACATCGCGGCGTATCGCGCGAATCCCAATGGGGCCGTGCCGGCCTGACGGCACGCAGGTGAGCGTCCCCTCCGCAGGGTCGCTCGCACGCTCGCTCCTCAGGGAGCGGTGACGACCGCAAGCCGTCGCCTCCCCCAGCTCCCTGAGGAGCGCAGCATCTCCCCCTTTCAGACAGGAGTTCCAGTGGCCGACACACATCGCATCAACTTCGCCCCCGTCGACATCGAGATGGAGGTCACCGAGGACGAGTCCATCCTCGACGCCGCGTTCCGGCAGGGTATCCACCTGATGCACGGGTGCCGCGAAGGCCGGTGCTCGGCGTGTAAGTCGTACATGCTCGACGGCGACGTCCAGATGGACGACTACTCCACCTTCGCCTGCAACGAGGCGGAGGAGGCGGAGGGTTATGTGCTGCTCTGCCGGTCCTACGCCTACAGCGACTGCGAAATCGAACTGCTCAACTTCGACGAGGACGAGTTGCTCGGGGGCGCACCGATCCAGGACGTCCGCACCCGGGTCGCCGCCATCGAACCGGTGACCAAGGACATCGTGTCGCTGCGCCTCGACGTGGTCGAACCCGAGACCTTCGAGTTCAAACCCGGTCAGTACGTGGACCTCTCGGTCCCAGGCACCGACGAGAAGCGCTCCTTCTCGATCGCAACCACCCAGGCCACCCCGGACAAGCTGGAGTTCCTGATCAAGAAGTATCCGGGCGGTCTCTTCGCCGGCCTCCTCGAGAAGGGACTGGCTCCCGGCGACGAGATCATGATCAACGGTCCGTACGGGTCGTGCACGCTGCGCAACGGCCATGTGCTGCCGATCATCTGTATCGGTGGCGGAGCCGGCATGGCTCCGTTGCTCTCACTGCTGCGTCACATCAGCGAGACCGGCCTGAACCGGCCGGTGCGTTTCTACTACGGTGCCCGGACCCCGGCGGATCTGTTCTATCTCGACGAGATCGCCGCGCTCGGCGAGAAGATCGCCGACTTCCGGTTCCTCGCCTGCCTGTCGGAGTCCGCCGACGGCGCACCCGACGGGGTCGAGGTCGCGCAGGGCAATGTCACCGACATCGTCGAATCTCGCGAATCCGATCTCGCCCGAACGGAGGTGTATTTCTGCGGCCCCCCACCCATGGTCGATGCGGCTCTCGCTCTCGCCGACCAGCATTCGGTCCCCCGGGACCAGACCTTCTACGACAAGTTCACCAGCCCGGCTTTCGACTAGAAGTCGCTTAACGACAGGAACGAAAGGTATGTCCGCACCCACCGCACCGAAATCCTCACCTGGATCTCCGCAGCGCGAACGTAGTTTCCCGACCATCGAATTCACCGACGCCGAAGCCGGCGCCAAGGAATTCCCGAGCAGCAAGAGCCGCAGGTACAGCTACTATCAGCCGGCCAAGAAGCGGGCAACGGTCTATGAGGATGTCACCGTCGACGTACAGCCCGACCCGGAACGTCACCTGACCCAGGGCTGGATCTACGGCTTCGGCAACGGTCCAGGCGGTTATCCGCAGGAGTGGACGGCCGCGAAGTCGAGCAACTGGCACGCCTTCCTCGATCCCAACGAGGAGTGGGAACAGACCATCTTCCGCAACAACTCGGCGGTGGTCCACCAGGTCGATCTGTGTCTGCAGAATGCCAAGCGGGCCCGCGTGTACGACGGCTGGAATCCTTCGTGGCTCAAGTTCATCGAGCGCAACCTCGGTGCCTGGATGCACGCCGAGAGCGGCATGGGCCTGCACGTGTTCACCTCGATCCAGCGGTCGGCGCCGACCAACATGATCAACAACGCCGTCGCGGTCAGTGCGGCGCACAAGCTGCGTTTCGCCCAGGACCTCGCGCTGTTCAACCTCGATCTCGCCGAGGCCGAAGAGGCCTTCGACGGGTCGGCACACAAGGAGGTCTGGCAGTCGGCGCCGGAATGGCAACCGACCCGCGAAGCCGTCGAGCGGCTGACCGCGATCGGCGACTGGGCGAAGCTGTTGTTCTGCACCAACATCGTCTTCGAGCAGCTCGTCGGGTCGCTGTTCCGGACCGAGCTGATCATGCAGGTCGCGGCGCGCAACGGCGACTACATCACCCCGACCATCGTCGGCACCGGTGAGTACGACTACGACCGCGACCTGAACTACACCCGGGCCCTGTTCCTGATGCTCTCCCGCGACGAAGAGTACGGCGCGCAGAACCGGGCACTGTTCGGCGAGTGGCTGTCGGAATGGGTGCCGCGCTGCCTCGACGCTGCGCGTGGGCTGCAACCGATCTGGTCGCAGCCGGCGGACAAGTCGGTCACCTTCGCCACGAGCCTCGAGGCCGCGACCGAGAAGTTCCGTGACGTCCTCAAAGCCATCGAAGTCGACATCCCCGAGGAGCTGAACCAATGAGCAGCATGCAATTCGGCGCACAGACCGAGTTCTCCAACATGTGCGGCGTCACCCTGATGAACACGCCCATCGGCCGCGTCGTCGCCGACGTCATGGGCGCCAAGGAGGGTGTCGAACTCACCGAGTACCCGTCGATGATCCGCGTCGACGGCGTCAACCGGCTCGAGTTCGACTACGACGAGCTCACCGACGCCCTGGGTCAGGAGTTCGACGGATCGATCTTCGAGGAGATCAGCTCCACCCACTACGGGCGAATGGTGCACCTCGACGACCGGACCTTCCTGTTCGCGAGCCCCGAGGACGCCGCCGAGTTCATCGGGTTCGATCTCACCGCGTCCAGCTGAGCGCAGGCCCCACCCCCGATCTGCGTCGTGGCCGCCGGCGAGGACCCCCGGCGGCCACGACGCACCCCAGAAGTCCCCGCCGGCAACAACTCTCGATCCCCGCCAACCCCATCGGATGCAGCCCGCTTCCACCGAGAACGATCAAGGAGTCATCGATGTACGAGAAGAATGGCGACAAGTACTTCATCGTCGACGCACACGTCCACCTCTGGGACGCCCGTGAATCCAATCAGCGCAACATCCACGGCAAGCAGTTCATCGATTGCTTCTACGATTACCACCGCAATCTCAGCCCCGAGGAAGAGGTCTGGGACTACGACACCTACACCTACTACGGTCCCGACCGGCTGATGCGCGACCTGTTCGAGGAGGGCCCGGCCGATCACGCCATCTTCCAGGCGACGATCCTGAAGGACTTCTACGTCAACGGTTTCGCCCAGGTCGACGACTCGCTGAAGCTGTGCGAGGACAACCCGAAGCTGCTCACCTACAACCACGCCTACGATCCCCGCCACGGCGAGGCCGGCCTCGAGCAGCTCCGCAAGGACGCCGACAACATGAACCTCAAGGGCGTGAAGCTGTACACCGCCGAATGGATCGGCGACTCACGGGGTTACAAGCTCGACGACGCCTGGTCACGCCGCTACCTCGAGGAGTGCATCAAACTCGGCATCAAGAACATCCACGTCCACAAGGGACCCACCATCCGGCCCCTCGACCGGGATGCCTTCGACGTGGCCGACGTCGACAAGGTGGCCACCGACTACACGGATCTGAACTTCATCATCGAGCACGTCGGCCTGCCGCGGCTCGAGGACTTCTGCTGGATCGCCACCCAGGAGTCCAACGTGTTCGGCGGTCTCGCCGTGGCGATCCCGTTCATCCACACCCGGCCCCGGTACTTCGCGCAGATCATCGGCGAACTCCTCTACTGGATCGGTGAGGACAAGATCCTGTTCGCCAGCGACTACGCGCTGTGGACGCCGCAGTGGCTCGTGGAGCGGTTCGTCGACTTCCAGATCCCGGAGGACATGACCGAATACGCCCCGATCACCGTCGAACAGAAGAAGAAGATCCTCGGCCTCAACGCGGCAGCGCTCTACCCGCACATCGAGGTGCCGGAGGAACTCAAGCTCCCGACCAGCGCCGCCGATCCGGAAGTCGAGGTGGCCGCCGGCGCGAAGGATGCGGTGACGGCATGACCGCGATCGCACCTCCCCCCGGTTATGTCGCCGATGCCGCGACGGACCTCGAGCGCGACGTCCTCGCCGCGCTCGACACCGTCCTCGATCCCGAACTCGACCAACCGATCACCGAACTGAGATTCGTGCGGTCGATCCTGATCGACGAGGCGGGTGTGACCGTGCACCTACGACTCCCGACGTCGTTCTGCTCGCCCAACTTCGCCTACCTGATGGGGTCGGATGCACTCGACGCGCTCGAGGACGTCAACGGCGTCGGGCAGGTCCGGGTGCTGCTCGACGATCATCACGACAGCGACAAGATCAACGCCGGACTCGACGCCCGTGCCGGATACAAGGGCACCTTCGGCGTCGAGGCCCTCGACAGCCTCGACGAGCTGCGCCTGACCTTCCAGCGCAAGGCCCACACCGCCGCGATGGAACGATGTGTGGCCGCCGAGATCGCTGCCGGTCGGGTCACCGTGGCCGACGTGGATCGGCTGGCGCTGCGGGATGTACCACGCGGTCGCCACAAGGCGGCGCTCCTCCGACGCCGGTTGGAGCTGGGCCTCAGCATATGCCCCAACAGCCTCGTCGTCGTCGACGAGGAGGGGCACACGCTGCCGGCCGACCAGATCCCGATGCGGTTGAGATTCGCACGGTCCGTGCGCATCTCGATGGAGGGCAACAGCCATTTCTGTCGTGGTCTGCTCGCCACCCGCTATGCCGACGACGACGAATGCGACGGGGCCAGCGGCCCGGTCATCACCAACCTCCGCGAAACCCCTCGCGCACACCACCGAAGCGAACAGGAGTAAGCCATGCGCGCAGTCCAGGTCGTCGGCTACCACGACAAACTGCAACTCAACGAGGTCCCGGCCCCTGAGATCACCGGGCCGCACGACGTCATCGTCCGGATCGGTGGTGCCGGTGTCTGCCGCACCGACCTGCACATCCTCGAGGGCCAGTGGGAGGCGAAGAGCGGTGTCGACCTTCCCTACACGATCGGCCACGAGAACGCCGGCTGGGTCGAGGCCATCGGTGACGCGGTCACCAACGTCGCCGTCGGGGACAAGGTGATCCTGCATCCGCTGATCACCTGTGGACTCTGCCGGGCCTGCCGGTTCGGCGACGACGTCCACTGCGAGAACAGCCGGTTCCCCGGCATCGACACCGACGGCGGTTACGCGGAGTTCCTCAAGACGACCGCACGCAGCGTCGTGAAGATCGACGACTCCCTCGAACCCGCCGACGTGGCGGCGTTGGCCGACGCCGGCCTCACCGCCTACCACGCGGCCGCCAAGGTCGCGCGGATGACGCGGCCCGGCGACACCTGCGTGGTCATCGGCGCAGGAGGTCTGGGACACATCGGAATCCAGGTGTTGGCCGCGATCTCCGCCCTGCGGATCGTCGTCGTCGACCGGAACCCGGATGCGGTGGAACTCGCCACGGAGGTGGGTGCCGAGATCGGCATCGTCGCCGACGGAACACATGTGCAACAGGTCCTCGACCTGACGGACGGACACGGTGCCGAGGCCGTGCTCGACTTCGTCGGCGAGGGCGGGGCGACCGCCGAGGGAACCGCGATGCTGCGCCGCGCCGGCAGCTTCTTCGTGGTCGGCTACGGCGAGAACATCGACGTCCCCACCATCGACGTGATCTCCACCGAGATCAACTTCATCGGCAACCTGGTCGGTTCCTACAACGACCTCGGTGAGCTGATGGACCTCGCCGCCCGGGGAAAGGTGAAGCTGCACACCAGCACCTACGCCCTCGCCGATTTCCAGCAGGCACTGGACGATCTCGACGCCGGCCGCGTGCGCGGTCGCGCGATCCTCGTGCCCTGACCCTTCGATTACTCAGCCGAGAACACCACAGAAAGGCAGGACGACCATGGCCAAGGAGTTGCGCTACAACGCCGAAGCGCGACTGCGGCTCGAGCGAGGAGTGAACGCACTCGCCGACGCGGTCAAGGTGACATTGGGACCGAAGGGCCGCAACGCGGTCCTCGAGAAGCTCACCGGCCCACCGACCATCACCAACGACGGGGTGACCATCGCCCGCGAGATCCAGCTGCGTGATCCGTTCGCCAACATGGGCGCACAGCTGGTCAAGGAAGTGGCGATGAAGACCAACGGGGTTGTCGGTGACGGCACCACCACCGCAACCGTGTTGGCGCAGGCCATGGTTCGCGAAGGTCTACGCGCCGTCGAGCAGGGCGCCAATCCCATGCGGGTGCGCCGAGGTATCGAGCGGGCGATCACCACGGTGATCGATGCCCTGTCCGAACAGTCCGTCGCCCTCGGTGGCCGCAGCGATCTCGAACGCATCGCGACCCTGGCCGCGAGTGACGACGAGGTCATCGGTTCGGCCATCGCCGCCGCGGTCGAGTACGTCGGCCGCAACGGTGTGATCACCACCGAGGAGAGCGACACCCTGGGCCTGTCGGTGGATGTCGTCGACGGCATCGAGTTCGACCACGGCTACATCTCGGGGTACATGGTCACCAATCCCGAACGGATGGAGGCGGTTCTGGACAACCCGGTGGTGTTGCTGACCAACAAGAAGATCACCTCGGTGCAGGAGATCATGCCGAGCATCGAGGCGGCCAAACGCGCCGATCGTCCGCTGGTCGTGCTCGCCGAGGACGTGGACGGTCCCGCACTGCAGCTGCTCGTCGGCGGCAACATGCACAAGACGATGCAGTCGGTGGTGGTCCGCGCACCCGGCTTCGGTCACCGCCGTGTCGCCGAACTCGAGGATCTCGCCGTCGCACTCGGCGGTCACGTCATCGCCAAGGACACCGGCCTCGAGCTGCACGAGGTCTCCCTCGACCATCTCGGCCACTGCGACCGGGTCACCGTCACCGAGGACTCCACCACGATCGTCGGTGCGCGGGGCGACCAGACCCTCGTCGACGCTCGCGTCGCGCAACTCGAGGCGCAGCACGCACGTGCACGGATCGACGCCGACCGGGACAGCCTGGAGCTACGGATCGCGCGACTCACCGGCCGGGTGGCGGTCATCCGGGTGGGCGGCGTGACCAGCGTCGAACTCAAGGAGCGCATGCTACGCGTCGAGGACGCCCTGGCCGCGACGCGGGCGGCGGTCGAGGACGGCATCGTCTCCGGCGGCGGAACCGCGCTGGCACAGGCACATCGGGCGCTCGACGCGCTCGGCGACGTGGGCGGTGACGAAGGGGCGGGCATCGGCGTCGTCCGCAGGTCGATGGCCGAACCGCTGTTCTGGATCGCCACCAACGCCGGCTTCGACGGCGAGGAAGTGGTCAAGGTCGTCAGCGGCCTGCCCCTCGGCCACGGATTCAACGCCATGACAGGCGATTACGGCGACATGTTCGACGAGGGCGTCATCGATCCGGCGAAGGTCACCAAGGCGGCACTGGAGAGTGCCGCGTCGATCGCCGCCCTGCTGATCACCACCGAGACCGCGGTCGTCGAGGAGGTCCTGACGCACCCGGGAGCGATCGAGGCCCCCGGATTCGGTGATCTCGCCGAAGGGATGGTGCGGCCCTCCAACATCTACTAGTCCGCCCCCTCAAGAACCCCGGCGGGGACGTCGTCGCTGCAGCGGCGACGGGGGCCGGTCGCGATCGCAGATTGTTCTCGGCGTGGATCGCGACCGGCCCACTTCCGCATGCCCGTATGCGCCGCTGACCAGCGCGGACTCGACAGAACACACCTGTCCGTTCACGCCCGTGAACATTCCTTGTCCGATAGACTGCCCCTGGTATGAGACCTACATCACAGTAGGGAGTTACGGTCCCGGTGAAGCCCAAGCCCACAGACCAGTCTCGTGTGCCCGTCGCCCACGCGCGTGAGCGATTCCTCAACGACGACGGTGCCGTCGACGACCGCCTGACCGGCGCGGTCCGAGACGCGATCTCGACCTCGTGGCGCCGCTCGCGCTCGTTCAAGGTCCAGACGGACCGCTTGGAACTACCGTTCGTGCGAGAGCCCAACACCGACAGTCCGCTCATGACCGCGGCCCGACCGGTGCTGCACCAACTCGCCACCGACCTGTCGTCCGAACCCGTGAGCATCATCCTCACCTCGCCGGACGGTGTGATCTTGTCCCGCGCCGCCGGCAGCGACGAACTCCTCGGCCAACTCGACGCAGTGTCGCTCGCCCCCGGCTACAGCTACAGCGAGGAGCACGCCGGTACCAATGGCATCGGCACCGCCCTCGAGACCCGGCAGGCCACCCTCGTCTCGGGCGCCGAACACTATGCCGGGTGCCTCACTCAGCTCAGTTGTGCCGGCGTGCCGATCCGAAATCCCTTCTCCGGCGGCATCGTCGGCGCACTCGACCTCACCGGGTGGGTCGAAGAGGGCGGCTCCCTGCTATTGTCCCTGGCCAAGTCGGCGACCGTCCAGATCGAACAGCAGATGCTCGCCAACGCCAGCGAACGCGAATCCCGGCTCCTCTCCGCCTATCTCGCAACCTGCCGACGCGCGCCTCAGATGATGGTCCTCGCCATCGCCGCCGACGTCGTGCTGATGAACCGACGCCTCCGCCAGAGCATCGACCCGCAGGATCAGGTGTCGATGCTCGAGCTCGCAGTCGACCAAACGGTCGACATCGCCGCGGGGCGACGAGTGAACACGCTGCCCAGCGGCCGTTCGCTACGACTGGCTATGGTCCCCGAGTTCTCCGACGCAACTGGGGGCATCGCGGTTTTCCATGTGCACCTGATGGATTCGGCCACCACCCCACTCCAGAGACGTCCATCGAAGGCCTCGGTGTTGCCCGGGATCGTCGGACGCAGTTCATCATGGCGGCAGGCATCCGACCGCATCGCCCAGCATGTCGGAGCCGGCCACTGGATCGTGGTCTCGGGCGAACGGGGTTCGGGACGGTCGGCGGTGCTCCGCGCAGCAGCGGGACAGTATCGGCGGGGCACCATCCGCGTGTACGCCGCCGGGGACTTCCAGGACACCGACACGCTCGACAGCTTCGCCGCCGAGATCGACACGGAGGGATTCGCGGTCATCCTGCGCGATGTCGACGAGTTCGACGACGACATGCTGTTCGACGTCGCCGAGGTGGTGCAGGGACGAGAGCATGCGGGCTGGCTCGGGATGACCCTCAGCGCCGGCGACGCGACACCCACCCTTGGTGCAACCCTCCTGCCGTTTTTCTCGCACACGATCGAGGTACCGCCGTTGCGCCACCGCATCGAGGATCTTCAGGTGCTGGTGCCGACGATCCTGCGGCAGCTGACCCGTGGACGGGAACTCGACGTCGCGCCGGACGCCATGCGGCAGTTGAGCAAGTACACGTGGCCGGGGAACGTCGCGGAGCTACGCCAGGCGCTTCGGGATGTGGTGACCCACCATCGGTCGGGGACGATCACCGCGCAGCATCTTCCGCCGATGTATCGCGCCCAGAGCCGGCACACCCTCACGCGGATCGAGGCACTCGAACGGGACGCGATCGTGCGGAGCCTGGAGGAGAACGGCCAGAACAAGGTCGCGGCCGCCAACGCACTCGGCATCTCCCGCGCGACGATCTATCGCAAGATCAAGGAATTCGGCATCGACATGTGATGACTGCCCGAAGGGCGGATCGGCGGCGGCAGATCGGAACGATGCCACCCCCGCCGAATGGCACCGTCCCCGTGATCTGCGCATTCACGCCATAACCGAAGTTATTCGCGATCGTGAATCGCCCGTAGTCCATCACGGGACCGCGCACCCTTACAAGCAAACGTGACAAGGTATGATACTCGTAACAACCGATCAGCGACGGCTGGACGAGCGAACACGCGAGCCCTCGAAAGAGGGTCGGCTACCGAGCGGACGATCGGTAGATGCATGATGAACGGGTGCCTGTGAGACGGGCACCACAACGGCGGTCCGATCACGAGGAAGTGCGATGGCCACACCCATGTCCCGGCGGGATCTCGAGTTCCTGCTGTACGAATGGCTCGACGTCGAGGCCCTGACGTCACGGGACCGCTTCGCGGCACATTCGCGCGACACCTTCGACGCCGTCCTCGAACTCAGCGCCGACCTCGCGATGAAGTGCTTCGCCCCGGCCAACAAGATCGGCGACGCGAACGAGCCGTACATCGGCGATGACGGCAAGGTCGTCCTCCCCGACGAGGTGGTGTCGGGTCTCGCCGAGTTCCGCAAGGCCGGTCTCATCGCCGCCTCGTTCGACGAGGAACTCGGCGGCATGCAGTTGCCGACCGTCATCCGGCAGGCGTCGGCGGTGTGGTTCCAGGCGGCGAACGCGGCCATGTCGTCCTACAACTTCCTCACCGTCGGCAACGCCAACCTGCTGGCCGAGTACGCGACTCCCGAACAGCGCGACACCTGGGTCCGACCACTCGTCGAGGGCCGCTTCTCCGGGACGATGTGCCTGTCCGAACCGCAGGCCGGGTCGTCGCTGGCCGACGTCACCACCAAGGCCGAACCGGCCGGCGACGGCACGTACCGGATCACCGGGACCAAGATGTGGATCTCGGCCGGGGACCACGAACTCACCGAGAACATCGTGCATCTCGTACTCGCGAAGGCCCCCGGAGGCGGTCCCGGCGTCAAGGGGATCTCGCTGTTCATCGTCCCGAAGTTCCTGCCGGACGGCACCCGCAACGACATCGCCCTGGTCGGCCTCAACCACAAGATGGGCAACCGCGCGACCACCAACTGCCTGCTCAACTTCGGCGACGGCACCTTCTCCCCCGACTCGGCACCCGGTGCTGTCGGATATTTGGTCGGCGAGGAGCACCGCGGCCTCTCCTACATGTTCCACATGATGAACGAGGCTCGTATCGGAGTCGGATTCCTCGCCACCGCACTGGGTTACGCCGGATACCAGGCGTCTCTGGAGTATGCGAAGGTGCGCACGCAGGGCCGCCCGGTCGACCAGAAGGACCCGTCGACCAAGCCGGTACCGATCATCGAACACGCCGACGTCCGGCGCATGCTGCTGGCCCAGAAGTCCTACGTCGAAGGCGCACTCGCGTTCGAGCTGTACTGCAGCGTTCTCGTCGATCAGGCCGCGACGGCCGCCGACGCCGAGGAGCGCGCCCGCATCGACCTGCTGCTCGAGGTGCTGACCCCGATCGCCAAGAGCTGGCCGTCGCAGTGGTGCCTGGAGGCCAACAGCCTGGCGATCCAGGTACTCGGCGGCTACGGCTACACCCGCGAGTTCGACGTCGAGCAGTACTACCGCGACAACCGCCTCAACCCCATCCACGAAGGGGCACACGGCATCCACGGCCTCGACCTGCTGGGCCGCAAGGTGATCATGCAGGGCGGTGCCGGCCTGGCACTGCTCGCCGAGACCATCGGTGCGACCGTCGGACGTGCGCTCGAGGTGCCGGCTGCCGCCGGGTACGCCGATGCTTTGCAGTCGATCGTCGACCGACTCGTCAAGGTGACCGCGCACATCTGGTCGTCGGGCGATCCGAAGCTCGCGCTCGCCAATGCGACGCTCTACCTCGAGGCCACCGGCCACATCGTCATCGCCTGGATGTGGCTCGAACAACTCCTCGCTGCGGACGGCCGGTCCGGCGACTTCTACGACGGCAAACGCGCTGCGGCCCAGTACTTCTTCCGGTATGAACTACCGAAGACCGGCCCGCAGCTCGACCTCCTGACCGCTCTGGACCGCACCACCCTCGACGTCGAACCGTCCTGGTTCTGACCTCACCACCGATCACGACGCGACGCCGATGCGCCGTGTCACGTAAGAACATACAAGGGAGACAACGATGTCCGTGATGGATCTGTTCGACACCACCGGCAAGGTGGTCATCGTGACCGGCGCTTCGTCGGGACTCGGTGTCTCCTTCGCCCGCGGCTTCGCCGAAGCCGGCGCCGACGTCGTGCTCGCCGCGCGTCGGGCGGAGAAGCTCGCCGACACCGCCGCCGCCGTGGAAGCGCTGGGCCGCAAGGCGCTCGTCGTCCCCGCCGACGTCTCCGACCCCGAACAGTGCCAGCGCGTCGTCGATGCGGCGATGGAGACCTTCGGCAAGGTCGACGTCCTCATCAACAACGCCGGGATCGGCACCGCCTACCCCGCCACCCGTGAGACCCCCGAGCAGTTCCGGGACGTCATCGACGTCA
Source organism: Gordonia alkanivorans NBRC 16433 (assembly GCF_000225505.1). Lineage (GTDB taxonomy): Bacteria > Actinomycetota > Actinomycetes > Mycobacteriales > Mycobacteriaceae > Gordonia > Gordonia alkanivorans. The sequence goes on from NZ_BACI01000097.1 coordinate 74,304, forward strand.
ACCTCAACGGTTCCTACTGGATGGCGCAGTCGTGCGGCCGGGTGATGCAGCCGGGAAGTGCGATCGTCAACATCTCGTCGATCCTCGGCATCACCACCGCCGGGTTGCCGCAGGCGGCCTACGCCGCGAGCAAGGCCGGCGTCATCGGCCTCACCCGGGACCTCGCCCAGCAGTGGGGCGCCCGCAAGGGCATCCGGGTCAACGCCATCGCGCCCGGCTTCTTCGAGAGCGAGATGACCGACACCTACCAGCCCGGCTACCTCGACTCGCAGATGCCGCGGGTCGTCCTGGGCCGCACCGGCCACGGCGAAGAGCTCGCCGCCACCGCGATCTGGCTGTCGTCGGCGGCCGCCGGCTACGTCACCGGCCAGACCCTCGCGGTCGACGGTGGCGTCACGATCACCTAGAAGCGGCACGCGATTGCCGCGGTCGGCGGCGGGGCGGCCCTAGACTGGTCGCAATGGAATCCGCACCCGCTCCCGACAATCCGCTGCATCCCACCCTGCGTGAGCCGGTCAACCAGGTCGATCCGCGTGCCAAGACCCTGTGGCGCGTCGGTCCGCTGATCCTGGGTGTGCCGGCCACCATCGCGGCCATCGTGGTCGCGGTCGTCGTCCCCGACGCACGGTGGGGTGCAACGCTCGCCGCGATCGCCCTGGCCCTGCTGACCGTGTTCTACACGACCGTGGTCCCGTTGTGGCGGTACCGTTTTCACCGCTGGGAGGTCAGCGAGGATGCGGTGTACGCCCAGTCGGGCTGGTTCGTTCGGCACCGGGTGATCATCCCGATCGCGCGCATCCAGGTCGTCGACACCGAGGCCGGACCTCTCGAGCAGCTGCTGAAGCTGGGCAAGCTCACGGTGACCACGGCGTCGTCGGCGGGCACGATCCACATCGAGGGCCTCGACGCCGAACTGGCGCGCGCAACCGCGTCCGACCTGACCATTCGCACCCAGGCGTTCACCGATGACGCAACCTGAGCCGCAGCCCGGCGTCGTGCCGCCGCCCACCCCTGCGTCGGGTCTGCACATCGATGCGCCGGACGAGTGGCATCGACAGTCTCCGTGGATGATGGCGGTGACCGTCGTCGAATCACTCCCCTCGCTGATCCCCGTCCTCATCGCACTTGTCTTCGCCGGCCGAAGCGCGCCCCTGTTGACCCTGATCGCCACCGTCGTGCTCGTGCCGCTGGTGACGGTGGTGCCGTGGTTGACCACCTTCTATCAGGTGACCGCGGAACACGTCCGGGTCCGGAGCGGGCTGATCACCAAGAAGGTCGCCACCGCCCGGCGTGACCGCATCCGCAGCGTCGACCTCACCGCGTCCCTCGTCCACCGCGTGCTGAACCTGCAGAAGGTCACCATCGGCACCGGCGGCGACGAACAGGCGTCGCAGGTCAAACTCCGCGCCGTCACCCTCCCCGAAGCACGGGCCCTGCACGACGACCTGATGCCGACGGCGGGTACCCGTTCTGCCGCAGCAGCATCGGATGAGCATCTCGCTCCGGAAACACCGTCGGCGGCACCCGAGGTGCTGACCAGCTTCCAGAACGCCTGGCTGCGGTACTCCCCGTTCTCGATGGGCGGTCTCGCGATCGCCGCGGCGGTCGTCGGCATCGGCGTCCAGATCGCCAACGACGCAGGCATGTTCGACGAGGGGGTCGGACTCGCGCGCGACGCCTTGGACACCGTGCGGTCGATCCCGCTCGCACTCGTCATCGCCGTGGCCGTGGTGGCGGTGATCCTCGTCGGCTCCGTCCTGTCGGTGGTCGGATACGTCCTGAGCTACTGGGACTTCCGGCTCACCCGGCATCCCGACGGCACGCTGCGCACCGAACGCGGACTGCTGACCACCAACGCAATCAGCTTCGACGAGAAGCGCATCCGGGGTAGCCATCTGACCGAGCCGATCCTGATGCGCCCACTGAAGGGCGCTCGTCTGCAGGCGATCGCGACCGGGGCGACCAAGCATCCGCTGCTGCTGCCGCCGGCACCGATCTCCGAGGCGATGCGGGTGGCCGACCTGGTCACCCACGAACGCTCCGAACTCACCGCCGGGCTGACCGGACACGGCCGCGTCGCCTTCATCCGACGCCTCAACCGGGGCTTCCTCGCGGGTCTGGTGATCCTCGCCGGGATCTCGATCGCGGTCGCCGCCGGTGCGATCCCCGTCCCCTGGATCGCGGTGGGGGTGCTTGCGCTCGCGGGTTCGATCGGCCTCGCCGTCGTCCGGGCCCGACACCTCGGCCACCGCCTCACCACCCGTTCGGTCGTCATCGCACCCCCGACGGTCGCCCGGCAGCGGATCGTCGTCGACCGCGATGGGGTCATCGGCTGGGCGAGCAGGTCGTCGGTCTTCCAGCGCCGGACCGGGGTCTGCACGCTGATCCTCGCGACCGCCGCCGGTTCCGAGCACTATTCGCTCGTCGACGTCGACGAGGCGACCGCCGCGGCGATCACCGCCGACGTGACACCCGACTGGGTGGCGCCGTTCCTCCGATCCTGATCCGGCGCCCGCGGAGGCAACCGGGACGATCGACTGAGACGTTTTCCCAAATCCGTCCGACGCCGTTGCGGCCTGTGGTAGACATCACAACCAGATGAGTCAGCACTGACTGTTCTGGGGTCGATGGAGGGTCGGACAATGTCGGATGACCAGCAATTCCCGGCGAGCACTTCCGGTGGCGGGGCAGCCCGAGAGGGCTTCTCCCGCCGCACGGTTCTGCGGGGATCGGCGGCCGCGGCCGTCCTCGCCGGTACCGCAACAGCACTCCCCCACGCCCACGTACCGTCGGCAGGAGCGGTACCGCGCAGCGGGCGTGGTCGTGGTCGCGACGTCGCCGTCTTCGGCGGCGGGATGTCCGGACTCGCCGCGGCGCACGAGCTCGTCGAGCGCGGCTTCGCGGTGACCGTCTACGAACCCGCATACCTCGGCGGCAAGGCCCGCAGCCACGATGTACCCGGCACCGCGAGCGGAGGTCGTCTGGCCCTGCCCGGCGAGCACGGTTTCCGCTTCTTCCCCAGCTGCTATCAGCACGTGCCGGAGATGATGGAACGAATCCCGTTGGGCCGCAGCAACGTCCGCGACCAACACCTGATCAGCGTCGAATCGGCGACCATCGCTTTCGACGAATCCGGTTACGCCCCGACGACGGCACCGGCATCGCTGCTGGGTCTCGTCGACCACGCGCCGGAGATCGTCACCCTGGAGAACCTGCGCAACGCGATGATGACCGGGCTGAAGTTCGTCGTCGACGTCCCGCTGACCGAACTCGCCTACTTCGTCTCACGTGAACTGGTGATCGCGACGAGCTGCACCGAGCGTCGGATCGGACAGTGGGAGAACCAGTCCTGGATGCAGTTCGTGAAGGCGAAGGGCAAGTCGCGAGCCTATCAGCGGTACCTCGTGGGCGCCCTGACCCGTGCCCTGGTGGCCGCGAAACCCGACTCTGCGTCGGCGCGCACCATCGGGCAGATCGGCCTGGCACTGACCACCGCCGCCAGCGGCCTGATACCCCAGTACCAGTCCGGTCTGGTGATCGGCGACGTCGACCGAATCCTCAACCGGCCCACCAACCATGCGTGGATCGACCCGTGGGTCGCCCATCTGCGGAGTCGAGGCGTCCGCTTCGTGATGGGGGCGGGCCTGGCGCAGCTGGACGTCGCCCGCGGCCGCATCACCGGCGCCCGATTGACCACCGGCACGACCGTCGAATCCGACTGGTACGTAGCGGCCATGCCGATCGACCGGCTCAAGCCGCTGCTGTCACCGCAGTTGGTCTCCGCCGACCCGACACTCGCTGGTATCCATCGACTCCAGGACGACTGGATGGTGGGTATCCAATACTTCCTGTCCCGGCGGTCGGAGTTGCCGCCCGGCCACATCGCGGCGCTTGGAACCCCGTGGGCGCTGACCGGCCTGTACCAGGCACCACCGTGGAAGGTCGACTTCTCCCGCAAGTACGGCGACGGTCGTGTGAAAGATTGCTTGTCCATTGACATCTCGGAGTGGGAGAAGCCCGGGATCCTGTACGGCAAGCCTGCCAAGCAGTGCACCGAACAGGAGATCGCCCGAGAGGTGTGGGCGCAGATGAGCCGGGCCATGAACGCCGGCGGACGGAAGATCCTGCGCTCCGCGGACATCGTGACGTGGTCGCTGGATCCGGGGATCACGTGGTCGCCGACCATCGCCAACGCGACTCCACTGATGGTCAACACCGCCGGGTCGTACGCGCACCGTCCGAACGCCCACACGAAGATCCCGAACCTGTTCATCGGCGGCGACCACGTCCGCAGCAACATCGACCTCGCCACGATGGAGGGCGCCAACGAATCCGGCCGGCGGGTGACCAACGCGATCATCGCCGCGGCCGACAGTCCCGCGCAGGACGCGACGCTGTTCCCGCTGTGGGAGCTGCCGATGCTCGATCCTCTCAAGCAGATCGACCGTGACCGTTATCGAGCCGGTCTCCCACACATCCTCGACGTGTGAGCAGTCGATCTAGGATCCGGAGGTGACCACCTCCCCCGGTGCCGCGCGTCCCGCCGTCCAGCAACGATCCGGCGTGACACGCACCCGCATCCTCGACGCGGCGATCCGCGTGCTCGTCGATCGCGGCTACTCCGGTGCCAGCACCGTCGCCATCCAGAATGAGGCCGGGGTGAGCCGCGGGCGGCTGCTGCACCACTATCCGTCGCGTGATGCGTTGCTGATGGCGGCGGTCGGGCATCTGGCCAAGACACGAATCGAAGAGCTGCCCAGCCGCGTGGATTGGCCCGACGACCCGATCGCCCGCATCTCGCTGGCCACCGACGTCGGATGGTCGACGTTCCATCAGCCGTACTTCGTGGCATCGATGGAACTGTGGGTCGCCGCCCGCACCAACGAGAACCTGCGCACCGCGCTGCTGCCGACCGAACGCGAGATCGGCAAGACCGTACGCGAGGCGGTCGCCGGCTTCCTCGGACCGGACCTGACGTCGTCGCCGCGGTATGCCGACCTCTACCCGATCCTGTTCACGAGCATGCGCGGTGCAGCGACGACCTACCTGATCGATCGCCGCGACCCCGCCACCGATCCGCACCTGCCGCTGTGGAAGGACCTGACGCGGATCTACCTGATGGAGGGCTGATGCCGGGGCCGCCCCCGCCTACCTGTTCCCGCTCAATCGTTTCCGTCCCGCGGCATCGTCTCCTTCCCGCGGGCGCCAGCCTCCGAGCGGGAAGGAATCAGTCACGCGGGAATGTCGACTCGCAAGCTCCTCGGCTACTCAGCCGCCGGTCGGGAGGGCGTCGAGCAACCTGTCGACGAACACCGCCTGCGCGGGGTTGAGCTTCCTCTTCGCGGTCTCGGGGTCGAACCACTCGGCGCGGTCGATCTCCGGGAACGACTGCATGCGGCCCGACTGCGGCGGCCACGCCATCTCGAAGGCGTTGCTGACGACGGTCGTCACGTCGAGATCGCCTTCGACCGCGAACCCGATCACGACCTTCCCGCTCTTGAGTTTCACCTCGCCGAGGTCGATGTGCGGGCCGTCGGGCACCGGGCTGCCGATCTCCTCGAGGTACTCGCGTCGCGCCGCATCCCACTCCGACTCGTCGGCATCGAGCAGACCCTTCGGAATCGACCATGACCCCTCGTCGGGCTTGCGGGCCCAGATCGGGCCGCCGGGATGAGCGAGGAGGAGTTCAACGCCGCCCGAATCAGCGCGCCGGAACAGCAGGACCCCCGCGCTGCGTCGAGTCTTGGAAACGGTCACCGATACATCTTCGCGCCAAACGCCGACGGCGGGTTGTCACGCCGCGGTTCGTGACCCGGCGAGCCGACGTTCCCGGATGTCGGGAACCAGAAGCGTCAGAGCCGCGCCCACCAGGGCCAGACCCGCCAGGACATAGAAGACCGCGTCGAGGCTCCGTGGAGACCAGCAGTGTGGAACACCTCGTCAGGCATGACCGTCAATGAGGCTTGGCGTAGTTGCTCGCCCCGTAGAAGTCGACGGTGACCACCGGCTCGTCGCCGACCACCCACGCGTCGTGGCCGGACGGCAGTGACGTGATCTGTCCGGGCCCGGCATCGAACTCGGTGCCGTCGGCCATCACGATGTGCAGCGTTCCGGCCACGTGGTACTGGAAATGCGGGGCCTCGCAGAGTTCGGTACCGGCGACCGGTTTGACGTCGACCGACCATCGCCAGCCGGGCTGCAACTCCAGTCGACCGATCTCGGAATCCCCGACGTTGAGCACGCTCATCCGGCCGTGGCCGAAGGTGCGGACCTCGTCGGGTTCGGCGAAGTCGCGGTGTTCGGTGCGATGTTCGGTGCCGGTCATGATTCCTCCTACGGGTCGACATCGACGGGCACCTCTGACGGTACGAACCCGAGCTTGCGGTTCGGTCGCGGTCGGCGCACGATCCGGCGCTGGTGAGGGCATGCGGGGCGCCGCGTCCGAGACACGCCGGCGACGGAGACCGGACACCGCCCCGACCTCGCCGGAATCGGCATATCGTTGTACGCATGGCCTCCAGACTCGACCCCGAGGAATCGGCTCCCGACGACCGCATCGTCGACCCCGACGTGCCGCACGAATGGCCGCACGCGTCGGCCTTCGCCTTCGGCGATTCGACCCCGATCGGCGAGACCGACCGGCTGGTCCGTGAACGTGCGGCATACGAGGCCGCCGGCCACGCCGACCACAACCGCGGCCACGCGGTGGGCGGCTCCGACGGAAGCACCGAGGGGCAATAGATGGAGGTCTTGTCCAGCCGAGTGCTGCTGCTCTCGCCCGACCCCGAACGCCTGCAGGCCTTCTACCGTGAGCAGCTGGGCCTACCGGTTCACCGCGAGTACCCCGGCGGCATCGTGTTCTTCGCCGGTAACGGGCTCATCGAGATCTCCTCGCACATGAAGACCGACGCGCCGGACCCGTCGAGCAACGCGGCGCTCTGGCTGCAGGTGCGCGACGCCGAGGCCACCGAGAAGCAGTTCCGCGACCGTGGGGTGAGCGTCACACGCGGGCCGCGCACCGAACCGTGGGGCTTGATCGAGATGCATGCCGACGACCCCGACGGACGCCGGATCATCGTCGTGGAGATCCCCGACGATCACCCGCTGCGCAAGGACACCCGCTAGCCGGAGGGCGTCGGCGGTGATGAAACCGGCAGGACCGGGCATGACAAACTGGATCGCATGAGTTCCTGGAACGCGCCCACCTGCGCGAGCGGCCTGAACGCAACCGTCGAGCTGCCCGGTTCCAAGTCCATCACCAACCGCGCGCTGGTCCTCGCCGCGCTCGCCGACGGCCCGTCGACCGTCCGCGGAACCCTCCGCAGCCGCGACACCAACCTCATGCTGGGCGCTCTGGAGGCACTCGGTGTGCAGGTGCGCATCGACCCCGCTGCGGAGACCACCGTCTCCCTGACCCCCGGGCCGCTTCATGGCGCCGACATCGACTGCGGTCTCGCCGGAACGGTGATGCGGTTCCTGCCGCCGCTCGGCGCGCTGGCCGCCGGCCCGGTGCGCTTCGACGGCGACCCGCAGGCCCGCGTGCGGCCGCAGACCACGATCCTCGACGCCCTACGCGGGCTCGGGGTGGCGATCGAGGGAGATCGCCTGCCCTTCACCATCGACGGCACCGGGCGGGTGCGCGGTGGCGAGGTCACCATCGACGCGTCGGGGTCTTCGCAGTTCGTCTCGGGTCTGCTGTTGTCGGCGGCCCGGTTCGACGAAGGGCTGGTCATCCGCCACGTCGGACCGCCCGTCCCGTCGACGCCGCACATCGACATGACCGTCGAGATGCTGGCGACCGCCGGCGTCGAGGTCGACACCTCCGAACCCGATGTCTGGCGCGTGTCGCCCGGTCCGATCCGGGCCGTCGACTGGACCGTCGAACCCGACCTGTCGAATGCGGCCGCGTTCCTGGCCGCCGCCGCGGTGACCGGCGGAGAGGTCCGCGTGCCGTACTGGCCGGCGGTCACCACGCAGCCCGGCGCCCGCATCGCCGACGTCCTGGCCGCGATGGGATGCACCGTCGAGCACCTCGACGGCACGCTGACCGTCCGCGGCCCCGCCGTGCTGAAGGGTGTGAACCTCGACCTGCGCGACATCGGTGAGCTGACGCCGACCATCGCCGCCCTGTGCGCTCTTGCCGACGGCGAATCCGAGCTGAGCGGCATCGCCCACCTGCGCGGTCACGAGACCGACCGGCTGGCGGCCCTCACCGCCGAGATCACCCGGCTCGGAGGGACCTGCGCCCAGACCGAGGACGGTCTCCGGATCACCGGGACGAGCCTGCACGGCGGGACCTGGGAGTCCTACGCCGATCACCGCATGGCCACTGCCGGCGCCATCATCGGACTCGTGACCCCCGGCGTCGTGGTCGACGACATCGAGACGACGAGCAAGACGCTGCCCGACTTCCCCGGTATGTGGCAGCAGATGATCGGGCACCATTGAGCCGCCGGGCGGCGAGTTACGACGAATCCGATGTGAGGGTTCGTCCCGGCAAGGGCACCCGTCCTCGCACCAAGACCCGCCCGTCCCACGACGACGCCGAGCAGGGCATGGTCGTGTCGGTCGATCGCGGCCGCTGGGGTGTCGTCCTCGGCGGCGATCCTGACCGTCGCGTCGTGACGATGCGCGCGCGAGAGCTGGGCCGGACCCCCATCGTCGTCGGTGACGACGTGTCGGTGGTCGGTGATCTCTCCGGAAAACCCGACACCCTGGCGCGGATCGTGCGTGTCGCCGAGCGTCGAAGTGTGTTGCGCCGCACCGCCGATGACTCGGATCCGTACGAACGGATCGTGGTCGCCAACGCCGACCAGTTGCTGATCGTCACCGCGATGGCCGACCCGCCACCCCGTACCGGATTCGTCGAACGCGCGCTGGCGGCGGCCTACGTCGGCGGCCTGTCCCCCATCCTGTGCCTGACGAAATCCGACCTCGCCGACCCGACCGAGTTCACCGCCGCCTTCGCCGACCTCGAGCTTCCCGTCATCCGGGCCGGGCGCGACGATCCGCTCGACGAGATCCTCGCGACGCTCCGGGGCCGTATCACCGCTTTCATCGGACACTCCGGTGTCGGCAAGTCGACGCTCGTCAATCGTCTTGTGCCCGATGCCTATCGAGCAACCGGCGTGGTGTCCGGGGTGGGTAAGGGGCGGCACACCTCGACCCAGTCGGTCGCCTTGCCGCTACCCGGCGACAGTGTCCCGCGCGGTTGGGTCGTCGACACCCCCGGAATCCGGTCGTTCGGACTCGCCCACGTCGGAGCCGACGACATCGTTGCCGCCTTCGACGATCTCCAGGATGCCATCGCCGAATGCCCCAGGGGCTGTACACATCTCGGCCCGCCGGCAGATCCGGAGTGCAAACTCGACGGACTCGGGGGACACTCCTATCGTCGCGCGATGGCCGTGCGACACCTACTCGTCGCGGTCGGCGGCGGACTCAGCGCCGACGACGCCGCGCCCGAAGCTCCCGAATCGCGGCCTTGAGGCCGGTTGCCTGCGGCATCCCGGCAAAGCGCTTCTCCGACGCCGTCTCCGGCGCATCGTCGGAGGTCGCACGGAGGAACCGATCGGGCAGCGACAGCTTGTTGATCGTGCGCAGCGTCTGGAAGTACTGCACCGCAAGCGGACCCGTGGTGTAGGGCAGGTCGTACTTGTCGCACAGCGCTCGGACCCGAACGGCGATCTCGGCGTAGCGGTTGCTCGGCAGATCCGGATAGAGATGATGCTCGATCTGGTAGCAGAGGTTACCGCTGAGGAAGGCCATCGCCGGCCCGGCGTCGAAATTCGCCGTCCCGAGCATCTGCCGCAGATACCACTGCCCCTGTGTCTCGTTCTCGAGGATGTCCGCAGTGAACTTCTCTGCCCCGTCCGGGAAGTGGCCACAGAAGATCACCACATAGGCCCACAGGTTGCGGATCAGGTTCGCGGTGAGGTTCGCCGTCAGCGTGTGTGTGAAGTTCGGACCGGACAACGCCGGGAACAACACGTAATCCTTCACGATCTGCTTGCCGACCTTACGGGCGAACAACTTGAGCTGCGGTCTCGCGATCTCCTTGGGCTTGGCACCCGAGATGACGTCCTTCAGATCCAGGTCGTGCAGACCGATCCCCCACTCGAACAGCGCCGCGAGCACGACGTTGGTCAGCGGCTGCAGAAGCAGCTTGGGCTGCCACGGATCGTCCCGGGTGACGCGCAACGTCTTGTAACCGACGTCGTGATCCATGTCGAGAACGTTGGTGTACTTGTGATGGATGTAGTTGTGGGAATGCTTCCAGTGCGGCGAGGCGCACACCATGTCCCATTCCCAGGTGGTCGAGTGGACCTCCGGGTCGTTCATCCAGTCCCACTGCCCGTGCATCACGTTGTGCCCGAGCTCCATGTTCTCGATGATCTTCGAGAGAGCGAGCGCGCCGGTACCGAGCAGCCAGAGCGGCCGCGAGCGGCTGCCGAGCAGCGCGACGCGTCCGGTCACCTCGAGCGCGCGGTGCGCCAGGATCGTGCGTCGCAGGTACTTGACGTCACGCATCCCCCGATCCGCCTCGATCTCGCGGCGAAGGGTGTCGAGTTCGGCACCCAGCGCCTCCACGTCGGCGTCGGTCAGATGCGCGTACTCATTGATGTCAGTGATGGCCATTGAGCCCCATTATGCCGACCTTTTCGATTCCCTGCCCCGGCGCGGGGTCCGACCACCCGCCATCGCCGATCAGGCGGCGGCCTCGTCGTCACGCGTCGCACGCAGCGGCGTCACCACGGCACGTCCGCGACCGGCGCGACGACGCTCACGCAGCCCGGCGATGGCCGAGCGCAGTCCGCGACGGGTACCGGTCTGCTCGTCGATGGTGGCCCGCAGCCGGGCACCCTCGGGCAGCCCCTGCTTGAAGCGGCGCTCCGACGCGGTCTCCGGCGCGTCGTCGGCGGTCGCCTTGAGGTACTTGTCCGGCAGCGACAGCTTGGCGATGGTCCGCCACGTCTTGGCGTACTGCACCGGGAACGGACCCGAGGTGTAGGGCAGGTCGTACTTGTCGCACAGCGCGCGCACCTTCACCGCGATCTCGGCGTACCGGTTGCTCGGCAGGTCCGGGAAGATGTGATGCTCGATCTGGTACGACAGGTTGCCGCTCATGAACGCGAGAACGAAACCGGAGTCGAAGTTGGCGCTGCCCAGCATCTGGCGCAGGTACCACTCGGCCTGGGACTCGCTGTCGATGTCCTGCTTGGTGAACTTCTCCGCACCGTCGGGGAAGTGCCCGCAGAAGATGACGGCGTTGCTCCACACGTTGCGGATGACGTTGCCGAGCGCGGTCGCGGTGGCCGCCTTGCGGTAGGCGTTGACGTAGCCGACCTTGTGCCCGGTGGTCGCACTGACCAGCGCCGGGTAGGCGAGGTAGTCCTTGGCGACCTGCTTGCCGATCTTCGACAGCACGTCGGCGACGTCGCGCTTGTACTGTTCCCGTTCCTCCGGCGTCCGTCGCTTCTTGCCCAGCTCGAGGTGCTGCACGGCGACGCCGTACTGGAACGCCAGCGCGAGGATCGTGTTGTAGACGAGGTTGCCGTAGTTGAACGGACGCCAGCGCTGGTCGCGGGTGACGCGCAGCAGGCCGTAGCCCACGTCGTCATCCATGCCCAGCACGTTCGTGTACTTGTGATGGATGTAGTTGTGGGTGTGCTTCCAGTGCGCCGACGGGTCGGTGTTGTCCCACTCCCACGTCGAGCTGTGCACCTCGGGATCGTTCATCCAGTCCCACTGCCCGTGCATCACGTTGTGCCCGAGCTCCATGTTCTCGACGATCTTCGCCACGCCGAGCGCACCAGCGCCGGCCCACCAGAGCGACTTCTTGGTGGAGCCGAAGAGCAGTGCGCGTCCGGCGAGCTCGAGGCCACGCTGGAAGCGAATGGTGTTGCGGAGATAGCGGGCGTCACGTTCACCCCGGCTGGCCTCGACCTCCGCGCGGATCGCATCGAGCTCGGCGCCGAGTGCCTCGACGTCCGCCTCGGACAGGTGTGCGTATTCGGGGATGTCCGTGATCGCCATACGTGTGGTCCCTTCGCAGGTGGGATGGGTCTCGGTGGGGGTCGACGACGACCTCTACACCGACCGGCTCACGCCGGATCTTCCGACCCTTACGTTTCCGTAACTTACGCAAGCGTAGGTTACGGGGCGCGGGTGTGTCCAGCGGTGAGCCGCCCTGACGGCACGGTTTTTTGCGCGGGGGGTCGACAGGCTCAACCGGCAGGGTGGGCTCGACCGGCGGAAACCGGCGGGATCAGCTGTCCGCGGCCTCACGGTAGTCGTCGATGAACAGCTCGAAGCCGATGAGATCCTCGAAGACACCGTCGGAGCGGGCGGCGAGCTTCTGCCTGCTGACCTCGCGGAAACCGGCTGCGCGGGCGAGCTTCTTGCTGCCCTCGTTGCTGTCGGCGGCGAACAGCGTCAGCCGCCGGAAACCGAACTTCTCGAACGCATATCGCACGGACGCCGGAAACGCTTCTGCCAGCACGCCTTTCCCGCGCGCTTCGGGATGGGTGTAGAAGCCGGCCTCGGCGCCGGTGACCTCGTCGATGTGCAGGAGGGTGATGTCGCCCAGGTAGTCGTCGGTCTCGAGGTCGGCGACGGCCCATGTGCAGGTGACGCCCTGCGCAGCGGTCCACCACTTGCGCAGACGTTCGGCCGCCGCGTGTTCGAGCTCCAGCGGGTCGGGCCGCGCGAAGAGGTACTTGCGGGAGGTCGGGTCGTCGAGGGTCTCGCGGATGCGTGGGTCGTCGTGCTCCGCGAGGGGCCGGAGGCGGAACCGCTCGGTCTCGAAGACGTCGGTGCGCCACTCGGTCTGCGGCTCCCGTGCGTCGTCTGCTCGCAGCGAGCCGACCCACGCGTCACGGATGTGGCCGCGGACCTCGACCCCGTCCGGGACCGCGGCGTCGAGCCGGAATCCGCAGGAGTGCGCGACGCGCAACGCGTCGATGTTGCCGGCGACCGTCGTCCAGCGGACGACCTCCTTGCCGGCCTCGGTGAAGGCATAGTCGACCGCGAGCAGGACGGCGCGTTTCATCACGCCCCAGCCGCGGGCGTCGGGATGGAGGTCGTAACTGAGCCTGCTGAGCGGGCCCTCCCCGGCGAGGTCGACGGTGCCGACGAACCTGCCGTCGAACTCGACGGCCCACAACATGCGGGAGCCGTCCGCCCAGGACCTGGGTGCATAGTCGAGGGCGAATCTCTCGGCGGCGGCGCGACTGTAGGGCGCCGGGACGGGTGTCCACCGCATCATGGCCGGATCGGCCGCGAGCTCGACCATGCGATCGAGATCTCGGGGCTCATGAGGCCGCAGTGTCACCCCGCCGTCGGTGAGAACGGGGACGTTTTCGGGAATCCGGACCGCGGCTTTCACCGGTCAGCCCTCGGGCCGAACGGGACGGGTCCCAGCACTGTGACCAAGCACGTTTTCGAGCGTACCGGCAATTCCCGGGGCATCGCCGGGTCATAGACGAACAGCCAGGTCAGACGTCCAGCGTGCAATCCCCGGCGGCCGCACTGACGCACGTCTGGATACGCTCACCCTCGACGTGTTCGACGCCGGACCGCAGATCTCGCACGCAGCCCTTGTCGAGCATCACCACGCAGCTCTGGCAGATGCCCATCCGGCAGCCGAACGGCATGATCGTGCCCGCGGCCTCCCCGGCCTCCAGAAGGGTGGTCGCGCCGTCGACCTCGGCGGTCTTGCCCGAGCGCTTGAACGTCACCGTGCCGCCCTGGGCACCCACCACACCGCGTTCGAGGGCGAACCGCTCGATGTGCAGCCGCTCGCCCAGGTCGGCGTCGGAGTAGAGACGATGCAGGCCGTCGAGGAACCCCGCCGGTCCACATGCCCAGGTCTGACGCTCGCGCCAGTCGGGACACAGGCTCGGCAGCGACTCCGGGGTGACCTGTCCGTCCGTGCGGGTGTACTGCACGTGCAGGTCGACGAGACCCGACGACGCCATCGCCTCGAGTTCGTCGGCGAACAGCAGGTCGGTCTCGGAGGGCGTCGAATGGATCAGCCGGATATCGGTGTTCTGCTTCCGCTGTCTGACCGTGCGCAGCATCGAGATGATCGGGGTGAGGCCACTGCCGGCGGTCGCGAACAGGATCTTCTCCGGCAGCGGGTCGGGCAGGACGAACTCGCCGCGGGGCGCGGCGAGACGGACCACGGTGCCCGGCGTCAGGCCGTTCACGAGGTGGGTCGACAGGAAACCCTCCGGCATCGCCTTGACGGTGATCGCGATGGTCTTGTCGTTCGCCGACGCGTCGGGGGTCGAGGTGAGCGAGTACGAACGCCACGTCCATCGACCGTCGATCAGCACGCCGATACCGACGTACTGGCCGGGCGCGTAGTCGAACGAGAACCCCCAGCCCGGACGGATCCGGATCGTTGCGGTGTCCTCGGTCTCCCCCCTCACCGAGATGACCTTGCCCCGCAGCTCACGGGCCGACCACAGCGGGTTGGCGAGATGCAGGTAGTCGTCGGGGAGCAACGGCGTCGTGATGCGGGTGACCGCCGCACGAACCCACTGCGCACCGCGGCTACGCGCCGCGACCCCGGCCACCGGTTCTTCGAATCGCTCGAGCAGACCCAACTCACACACCGCCTTCAACGTCTCCGAACACTCTAACCTACGCAACCGTAGGTTAGCGCCATCCAGGATCTCACACGAGTATCAGAGCAGTTCGAGGAGAAACGGCAGCTCCTGGGTGGCGTACCAGGCGAGGTCGAAGTCCTCGATGTCGCCGACGGCCAGTTCGGCGTCCAGGTCACCCATGTCGGCGGCATCGATGACGACGACAGCGGCGCGAACCTTGTCCTCCGCCTCCTTCACGTCGACGTGGACCGAGGCGACCGCCGAGAGCGGGATCGTCCCGCCGACCTTGACCACGGCATCGTCGAGATCGGGACGGAGTTTGACGTCCTCGACGTCGGCGGCGACGACCACGCGGCGCGGCGGCAGCGAAGGGGTCACGCCCGGCTTCGTCAGCGCCTCGTCGGCGGCGAGATCGCGCTCGGCCTCGGCGTCGCCGGATTCCGGCGCCTCCCCGGCCAGGAGACGCAGCGACGCCCGCGCGGCCTCGCGCATCGCGACCTCCGAGAGCTCCTCGTCGTCGCCCGCGACGAACGCCTCGCGCAGAGCCGGGGTCAACGCGAACCCGGTTCCGCCGATCGGACGGAACTCGCCATCGGAGTTGAGCTCCATCAGCATTGCCAACGTCGCCGGCAGGTAGACCCTCATTCGACCATCGCTCTCATAACGACCCCCGCTCCTGGCGGTCCGATTGCGGTACCCGCTCACCTTAGCCGCGCCCCCGACTCAGTCGGTGATCAGCAACTCCTCGAAGGACTCGGTGACGTAGTCCGCCAGCACGGGCAGGTCGGAAATGACCCCGCGGTCGGCCATGAACGAGAACTGCAGCCGGTCACCGTATTCGACGACGCTGACCGCAAGCGCCCGCTGCGAGACGAGAACCGGGATGTAGAAGATCTCGCGGACCGGCACGCCGAGCACGAACCGGTCGGCGACCGGGGAAGTGCTCATCGCCACCGGGACGTTGTACGCGCGACTGTCGAGCGACCGGAACGCGCGGGAGCTGAAGTCGGCGAAGGGCACCATACCCAGCTCCGGGAACAGCGGGCTCGGGCCCGTGCTCATCCGCCGCGACGACTGCGCATAACGCTCGGCGAGGCCCGCCACCTGGGCGAGACGCACCGTCGGATTCGACTCCCCGACAGGCAGGTCCGTCACGAAGCTCGGTTTGCCGAGGTTGATCCAGCCCGGTTCGGCCCCCGCCTCGACCTCCACCCCGGGGTCCCGCGGCGACAGCGGGATCACCACGCGGACGGTGTCGGCAGGCACCGCCGCCGGGTCGACGGACAGCATCCATCGCCGCACCACCCCCGAGATGATGGCGAGTTCCACGTCGTTGACGGTGCAGTTGTGGTGTTCGGCGATCTTGGCGCAGTCGCGCCGCGGCACCGACGCCGTGGTGAAGGTGCGGGTGGTCGTGCCCGTGTTGTTGAGTGGGCTGCGAGGAGCGGAGTCGGTGAGCTGGCCGACGACGTCACCGGCCCGACGGACGGTTCTGCCGACCACCGAGCGCACCTCGGAGACCAGACCGTTGCCATGCACCATGGTCTCGACGAGATCGCCCGGACGGGCCATCGCCTCGGCGAGTGCACCCACGACCAGGTTCGCCGATCCCGGCGGCGACCCGGGCATCCACAGTTCCTCGGGCAGCTGCTCCGGCTCGTCGGTGAGGTCGCAGATGACCTCGCTGATCTCCGGATCGCCCGAAGAGTCGATCAGGCACCGGTGCGACTTGGTCAGGATCGCGAGCCTGCCGTCGGCCAGGCCCTCGATCAGGTACATCTCCCACAGCGGCCGGGTGCGATCCAACGGCCTGGACATCACCCGGGAGATGAGCTCGGCGAGGTCCGCGGGACCACCCGGCCGCGGCAACCCCGAGCGCCGGATATGGAAGTTGATGTCGAAATCCCGGTCGTCGACCCACACCGGGCGGGCCAGTCCGAGCGTGACCTCACGGACCACCTGCCGGTACCGGGGCGCCAGCTGGAGCCGGTTCTCGACCAACGACACCAGCGACTGGTAGTCGAGCGCGGGTCGACGGGTCGCCGAAGCCGTGCCGTTCTCCCCGGGCGTCGGGTCGCCGGACTTCTTCCCCTCGCCGACACAGGGGTCCACGACCAGCAACGCCCCGAGATGCGTCGTCGACCGGGAATCGTCGAGGAAGTAGTACATCGCGTCGCGCGGCGACAAACGGTTCACCACGCCGCCGATCCTAGCCGTTCGGCTGCGTCGGGGCCGGACTCGACGGGCTCAGCAGAACTCGAGCGCCACGAGCTGCCAGCGGTATTCGACCTGGCCGAGACCGGTTCGCGGGCCGGCGCCGCCGGGCCGCGGATCGTTCCCGCGCACACGGCGCGGCTTGCGCTCCACGCGCCCGGCGAAGGCGCGGACGCGCCCACCGCTGAGGTAGGAGCCGAACACCTCGGCAGCACTGGTGTCGCACAACTGGACGTGCACGCGCTGGAGGACCGTACCGCGAGCGGGTGGACCTCCAGGGGCACCGGCGGTTTCGGCCACACGGAAGGCGTCGTGACGAACCAGCGCCGCCACCTGATCGACGATCGACGGCGACACGGAGTCACCGAGGTGCGCGATCCCTCGTCGACGGTCGATGACCTCGAACAGCAGTCGCGACGTGGCGACGGTGAACCGCCGGGCCTCCACCGCGGCGGTCAGGGTCTTGCGTGACGGTCCCGCATCGGGACGCGGCCCCGGGAACACGGCGCGTACCGACCCGGAACCGACCGCCCCGGCACCCATCGCACCGGGGCCGGCCGGCTCATACGTCGGGGCGGGCAGTACCCGAACCCGCGTCGTCCGTGTGGAGACGGGAGGAGGGGAGGTGAGTGTTTGCATGGAGATTGGACGCAGCCACTCCCCGTCGGGTTCCGCTTTCTCCCGGATTTTTTCAGCGGCGCTGTTTCTTGGCCTTCGGCGGCTTCGGACGGCTGCCCTTGGTGTTCGCCCGCGCGGCCGCGCGGCGCTCGCGCCGACTGGCCGAGTCGGCGGCACCGGCCAGTTCCTCCTCCTCGGAGTGGACGACCGTGCCACCACCCTCGTCGGGTCCGGAGAACGTCATCGGCACATCGCCGCCGGAGGCCCGGGAACCACGCAGCGCTGCGGGCACCTGCGAACCGGAGTCGGCCGCCGGCGCGGGCGCACCTGCACCGACCGCGGCACGCAGGTCGGCGGCGGTGGGCAGCGGCGCCTGCGGTGCCGGCTGCCCGGTCTGCACCTGGGCGTTGAAGAGGATGCCGAGTGCTTCCTCTTTGAGACCCTCGAGCATGCCGGTGAACATGTCGAAGCCCTCGCGCTGGTACTCGACCACCGGGTCGCGCTGCGCCATCGACCGCAGGTGGATGCCCTCGCGCAGGTAGTCCATCTCGTACAGGTGGTCGCGCCACTTGCGGTCGAGGACGCTCAGCAGGACGCTGCGCTCGAGCTGGCGCATCGCGCCCTCGCCGGCGATCTCGTCGATGGCCTTCTCGCGCTTGTCGTAGGCGGCCTTCGCATCGTTGACGAGGGTCTCGCGCAGCTCTTCGGCTGAGATGTCTTCGCGCTCACCGTATTCCGTCTCGTTGACGACCTCTTTGGGGTCGAGTTCGATCGGGTACAGGGTGCGCAGCGCGGTCCACAGCTCGTCGAGATCCCAGTCCTCGGCGTAGCCCTCTGCGGTCGCGCCCTCGACGTAGGCGCTGACCACGTCGTCGATCATCTGCTTGACCTGCTCGTGGTGATCCTCGCCCTCGAGGATCTGGCGGCGCTCGGCGTAGATGATCTTGCGCTGCTCGTTCATGACCTCGTCGTACTTGAGGACGTTCTTGCGCATCTCGAAGTTCTGCTGCTCGACCTGGGTCTGAGCGCTACGGATGGCCTTGGTGACCATCTTGGCCTCGATCGGCACGTCGTCGGGCAGGCGACTCATGATCGCCTCGAGCGCACCGCCGTTGAAGCGGCGCATCAGTTCGTCGGCGACGGACAGGTAGAACCGCGACTCACCCGGATCGCCCTGA
Source organism: Gordonia alkanivorans NBRC 16433 (assembly GCF_000225505.1). Lineage (GTDB taxonomy): Bacteria > Actinomycetota > Actinomycetes > Mycobacteriales > Mycobacteriaceae > Gordonia > Gordonia alkanivorans. Next base: position 92,929 of record NZ_BACI01000097.1, read on the forward strand.
CGACCCGAACGGCCGCGCAGCTGGTTGTCGATACGGCGGGACTCGTGGCGCTCGGTGCCGAGCACGTACAGGCCACCGGCCTTGCGCACGGCCTCGGCCTCCTCGGCGGCCTCGGTGCGCGCGACCTCGATGGCCTCGTCCCACGCGGCCTCGTACTCGTCCGGGGTGTTCACCGGGTCGAGTCCGGCCTTGCGCAGGCGGGTGTCGGCAATGATGTCCGGGTTGCCGCCGAGCACCACGTCGGTACCTCGGCCGGCCATGTTGGTGGCCACCGTGACCGCCCCGAGGCGGCCCGCCTCGGCGATGATCTGGGCTTCCTGCTCGTGGAACTTGGCGTTCAGGACGCTGTGCGGGATCTCGCGCTTCTTCAGCTGACGAGACAGGTACTCCGAACGCTCGACGCTGGTGGTACCGATCAGCACCGGCTGGCCGATCTCGTGACGCTCGACGATGTCGTCGACGACCGCGGCGAACTTCGCCTCTTCCGTCTTGTAGATCAGGTCGCCCTGGTCCTTGCGGACCATCGGCCGGTTGGTCGGGATCGGCAGCACACCGAGCTTGTAGATCTGGTCGAACTCGGCGGCCTCGGTCTCGGCGGTACCGGTCATGCCCGACAACTTGTCGTACAGGCGGAAGTAGTTCTGCAGGGTGATCGTGGCGAGGGTCTGGTTCTCGGCCTTGATCTCCACGCCTTCCTTGGCCTCGATCGCCTGATGCAGGCCCTCGTTGAAGCGTCGGCCGTCGAGCACACGACCGGTGAACTCGTCGACGATCAGGACATCTCCGTTGCGGACGATGTAGTCCTTGTCGCGCTGGAAGAGCTCCTTGACCTTGATCGCGTTGTTCAGGTAACTGACCAGGGGCGAGTTGGCCGCCTCGTACAGGTTGTCGATGCCGAGACGGTCCTCGACGAACTCGACGCCGGCCTCGTGCACGCCGATCGTCTTCTTCTTGATGTCGACCTCGTAGTGGACATCCTTCTCGAGCAGCGGCGCGATACGCGCGAACTCGGTGTACCACTTGCTCGACCCCTCGGCGGGGCCGGAGATGATCAGCGGGGTGCGGGCCTCGTCGATGAGGATCGAGTCGACCTCGTCGACGATCGCGTAGGCGTGGCCGCGCTGGACGAGGTCGGCGAGCGAGTGCGCCATGTTGTCGCGCAGGTAGTCGAAGCCGAACTCGTTGTTGGTGCCGTAGGTGATGTCGGCGGCGTAGGCCTCGCGGCGCGCGGCCGAGGACATCCCGGTGAGGATCACTGCGGTCTCGAGGCCGAGGAAGCGGTGGACGCGTCCCATCCACTCCGAGTCACGCTTGGCGAGGTAGTCGTTGACGGTGACGACGTGGACGCCCTCGTCGGACAGCGCGTTGAGGTACGCCGGGAGCACACAGGTGAGGGTCTTGCCCTCACCGGTCTTCATCTCGGCGATGTTGCCGTAGTGCAGCGCCGCGCCACCCATGATCTGGACGTGGAAGTGCTTCTGGTCGAGCACGCGCCAGGCCGCCTCGCGGGCCGTCGCGAAGGCCTCGGGCAGCAGTTCGTCGAGCGTCGCACCATCGGCGATACGTTTCTTGAACTCGTCTGTCTTGGCTCGCAGTTCGGCGTCGGAGAGCGCCTCGAACTCGTCGGACAGCGCCTCGACGTGCGACGCGATAGCGTCGAGTCGCTTGACCATGCGGCCTTCGCCGACACGCAACAGCTTGTTCAGCACCGTGGATCGAGTCCCTCACCTGTAGAAAACACACGGAATCCGGCCCGTGCGAACGCACAGACCGGATCCCATGGTAGCGAGGTGAGCTGAGCAGACCCTGATCGACCGGCACGTAACCGAGACGACTTCATCGTTCGGATTCGTCCGCGGCCGTCCGGAACCGCTCAGCCCGTGTTCATGTCAGGCGGATGAGGCCGTAGTCGAAGGCATGCCTGCGGTAGACCACCGACGGCTTGTCGCTCTCCTTGTCGTGGAACAGGAAGAAGTCGTGCCCGACGAGTTCCATCTCGTAGAGCGCGTCGTCGACGGTCATCGGTACCGCGGTGTGCTCCTTGACGCGGACGATCTGACCTGGGATGTACTCGTCGACACCGTCGTCCCACTCCCCGCGTTCGGTGGCCTCGAGCATGCCGGGGTCGCCGACATGCCCCTCCACGGTCAACTGGTTGTCGCGCAGCAGCGGCGCTCCGACCTCGGTGGCCTCGGCCACCGACTGTGGGCGCCGGTTGCCGTAGTGCACGCGCCGACGGTCCTTCACTCGCCGCAGCCGCGACTCGACCTTGTCGAGTGCATGCTCCAGGGCGGCGTAGAAGTTCTCACCGCAGGCCTGCGCACGGACGATCGGCCCCTTACCCGTCGCGGTGATCTCCACCTGCTGACAGACCTTGGACTGTCTCCGGTTGCGTTCGTGGTTCAGCTCGACGTCGAATCGGTAGATCGTCGGATCGAAACGCTCGAGGCGGGCGAGCTTGTCGCCGACGTAGATGCGGTAATGGTCGGGTATCTCGACGTTCCGGCCGCTGAACACGACCTTGGCGATGGGCTCGGCGGGTTCGTCGGCGTCCACCGTTCCGGGTGGGCGGACGAACGCGAACTCCTGGTCGTCGGAGTCGTTCTGGGCGGGTTGGTGGTCGGGCTCGAGGCCCTCCTCCACGGTCGGCCTGGGGTCTGCGATTTTCGGTTCGCGCTGGCCTTTGCGATGGATGACTGTGGACATTCAACTACCTCCTGAATTGTTCCCGGCGGCGGTGGGGTCATCGTGATCTGTTGTCGCACTGATAATTTGGCCGACGCCGAGGATTTGTCCATGCCAGCTGACAGCTGACACTCATCGACAGGGGCATCACCTCCCGAAAATCGGTCGTGTCCGGCGCGGGGACTCAACTGTCCTCCCGGCAACCCGATGTACCCAAGACCGTAGTCGCAAGTTCGGGTATCGGCCACGTTTTGCCCCGCCGCGTCGGGTATCCCGGGACAAGTCGGGACCGAGGGCCCGCGCGCGGTGATCCCAAGGACTCGGACAACTCACCGAACAGGGCGGATCCCTCCACAGGCTCCGCCGGCCACACCTGGCGTGCGGCGCCCGGGTCTACGGTCGGGACATGGTCTGGGGTCAGGTGCCGGCCGCGGCGGCGGATCTGGTCTTCCCGGTGGTCTGCGGCGGGTGCGCACGGCCCGGGACTCCGTGGTGTGCCCGCTGCGAGACCGCCTGGCACGACGCTCCGGTCGCCGCCCGCCCGCGCATCTCACCGGGTGTGCCGGTGTGGGCCCTCGGTCGTTACCGGGGTCCCCACCGGAACGGGATCATCGCCGTCAAGGAACACGACCGCCGTGATCTGATCCCGCCGCTGGGCGCCGCACTCGCCCACGCCGTGCGGGTGCTGGCCGGGTGGGGCGAGCTACCCGACGCCGACCGACTGGCGTTGATCCCCGCGCCCACCCGCCGGCTGAGCGCACGACGCCGCGGCGGCGATCGGGTCGCCGCGATCGCCGAACACGCCGCACCACTCCTGGGTTCCCGTGTGACCGTCGCACCGCTGCTGATGACCGCGGCGACCGCCCGCGACTCCGCCGGACTCGACGCCCGGGCACGTGCTCGCAACCTCGCGGGGGCGGTCCGTCTCCGCGGCGGTGCGCGTCCACCGCACGGTGCCGCGGCGCTCCTGGTCGACGACGTGCTGACCACCGGGGCCACTGCAGCCGAGTCGGTCCGCGTTCTGCACGCCGCCGGGATCGGGGTCGCGGCGGTCGTCGTCCTGGCCGCCGCCTAGGAAGATCCCGCCCCGGCGATCAGGGCAGAACCGGGATCGCCCCGGCGATCATGGCGGGTTCGACCTCGGTCCAGTACTGGTCGGGCTGCCCGTTGTTGCTGCCGAGGCGCAGCACGCCGCGCTGATCCCCGACGTAGATGGTCGAGGCATTCGCCACCACGGCCCGCACCGGTGGGGACACGTTCCCGCTGAGCAGGCCGACCGCCGGGGTGCCGTTGATCGACAGCTGCACCACCGGGGACTCCGGCGCCTCCCGGGCGACGACCAGAGTCGTCGGTGACGCCCAGTCCAAGGACACCGCACGGTTGCCGATGTTGTAGGCCGCGATCCGCGGGCTGGTCAACGACACCTGCCCCTCGGCGTTCGTCGACAGCACGGCGAACACGATCTGCCCGCCTACGACGAGGGCAACCCGGACACCGTCCGGAGCCACCTGCATCTCGGTGATCGCGCCGCGCGCCACCCTCGGGATCGAGGATGCCTCGACCGGGACGGTCTGGGTGCCGTCGTCGTCGCGCTGCCACTGCACCGGCTTCCCGTCGACGGCCACCCACACAGCGTTCTCGTCGGCGCCGAAGGAGGGACGGGTGATGGACACCCCGCTGACGATCGGCCCGACGTCGCCGCCGTAGTCGCCGATCACGCACTCGAGCCGGCGGTCTCCAGCCGTCCGCACCGCGGCGACCCGCGCGCCGTTGTCGGAGATCGTCGCCGCCCGCACGTCGCGAGACGAACCGAGAGGTCCGCGCACCGGCACGGTCGCGGTGTCGGTCACCGCGCGCAATGCGCCGCCGGTGACGACGTTCAGGCCGACGTCGGTGGACGGCACCGCGTTCGGATCGAAGGAGCGGAGGTCGGCGGGTTGCCATCCCGAGGCGCGTTCGGCGGCGAGGGGCGCACCGTCGGCGTCGATCACGTACGGCCCGGAGATGTCGGCGTCGTCGAGGGTCCAGACGATCTGCGCGGCCAGCACCGTCCGATCCCGGCTCGACGCGTTGCCGATGCCGTAGAGGTCGACACGTACCCCGCCGCCGGCGAGGCCGACAACCGGCCCGCGCAGTGTCGAACCGCTCGGGAAGCCGCTGTCCACGGCCGCGGACAGGTCGGCGGCGGGTCCGGCGATGAGCCGGTTGACCAGCACCGTCGGATCGGTCGCCTGTCCTGCGTAGAACCAGCGCGGGTCCGGGACGAGTCGCCGGCCGGTGCGGTCGGAGAAGTAGAGCGAGACCGGACGGTAGGTGTTGTCGAACTGGTCGCGGTCGATCATCGCCCCGTTGGGCAGCGGCCCGTCGATGCGCCACTGGTCTCCCTGGCGGGTCAGGCTGATGCTGGTCTCGACCCGTCCCGACGCCGGCAGCAACTGCCCGTCGGATTTGAGCGTCCCGACGTTGTCGCCGGTCAGCCGCATGCGTACGGAGTCCTCGTTGCGCTGGTCGACGAAGATGCTGATCTCGTCGAGGATCAGGGCGTCACCGCGGTCGTCCCACTGTTGCGAGGCCACCGGGGTCAAGAAAGCGCGCGCGGCATCGTGGCCGGACTCGGGATCGACCGTGGACTTCAAGAACGCGCGGACGAGGGCCTCGGGGTCCATGTCGGCCTGCGGCACCGGGGCCGCGTTGGTGGCACCCTCGCGCTGGAAGGACTTGATGGGCTGCGGTGAGGAGTCATTGGGGATCGACCCGCACGCCGACACCACGACCATCGCCACGGTCGCCGTCGCGACGGCGATCAGGAGCCCCAGAACACTCCGCCGGGGGTGTTCCGGATGACGTTCGACGCTCATTCGGCACCAGCCTCCACACCTGGTGTGCGGCCACCCGTCTTGGCGGCGGCCCGGGGTGCCGAGCCGACGGACTTCAGCGGCAGGGGCGAACCGAGCACCTTGTGGCCACGGACGAGCGGCAACGTCAGCCGGAAGCAGGCACCCTTGCCGGGTTCACCCCACGCCTCGAGTCGGCCCTGATGCAGGCGGGCGTCCTCGATGCTGATGGCCAGGCCGAGACCCGTGCCGCCAGAGCGTCGGAACCGCGACGGATCCGAACGCCAGAACCGGTTGAACACCAGCTTCTCCTCACCCGGCCGCAGCCCGATGCCCTGGTCGCGGACCGTGATGGCGACGGCGTCGCCGTCGGACCGCATCGTGAGTGTCACCGGTTTCCGCTCGCCGTGGTCGATCGCGTTGGCGAGCAGGTTCCGCAGGATTCGCTCGACGCGGCGCGGATCGATCTCGGCGAGCACCGGTTCGGCGGGCAGGTCGAGGACGAGCTCGGTCCCGGTCTCCTCTGCCAGGTGCCGGACGGTGGCCAGCGCGCCGTCGATCGGGATGGCCATGTCCATCCGTTCCGCCGCCAGCTCGGCCATCCCGGCGTCGTGGCGGGAGATCTCCAGCAGCTCGTTGAGCAGCGTTTCGAACCGGTCAAGTTCCTTGTCCAGCAGCTCGACCGAACGCTTCCGTACCGGGTCGAGTTCGTCGCGGCCCTCGTAGAGCACGTCGGACGCCATCCGCACGGTGGTCAGTGGTGTCCGCAGCTCGTGGCTGACGTCGGAGGTGAACTGGCGCTGCAGGCCTCCGAACTCCTCGAGGTGGGTGATCTGCTTCGACAGGCTCTCGGCCATGTCGTTGAACGACATCGCAAGACGGGCCATGTCGTCCTCGCCGCGAACGGGCATGCGCTCCTTGAGACGGCCGTCGGCGAACCGGACGGCGATCCGGGAGGCGGACCGCACCGGGATGACGACCTGCCGGGAGACCAGCCAGGCGATGGCCGCGAGCAGACCCAGCAGGACGATGCTGCCGGTCAGCAGGGTGCCGCGGACGAGGTCGACGGTGTTCTGTTCCGCGGTCAGCGGGAACACCAGATACAGCTCGAGCCCAGGCACCGAGGCGTTGGTGGGGGTACCCACGATCAGGGCCGGCGCCTGTCCGCCGGAACCGTCGGGCACCTGGGTGTACTGGTAGGCCACCTGGCCGCCGCGGACCATGTCCCGCAGGTTCGACGGCACCTCGGCGGTCGGGCCGACACCGCTGGCAGCACTGCTCTCGGACGCGCCGGGGACGAGCAGCACGGTGTCGAAGGCGCCGACCGTGCCGGACGCCTGCCCGGTGTCGGCATCACGGTCGGTGAGCAGCGATCGCGTCTGACGCAGCCGGTTCTGCACCGACATGTTGCCGGCGCCGCTGGACAGGTCGCGTTCCACCGAGATACGGGCACGGTCGATCTCCTCGGTGGCCGCGGCCAGCTTCACGTCGAGAAGGCGGTCGGTGATCTGGGAAACCAGCACGAAACCGAGAATGAGCAGCACAACGACCGACAGCAACAACGTCGACGCCACGACCCGTAGCTGCAACGAGCGCCGCCAGATGTGCCCGAAGGCACGTCCGACAGCGCCGGCAGCGCGGGTGAAACGCCCGAAAGTGCTGTTGACCCGTCGTCGAGATCGACCGATCACGGCGGGCCGGCCTTGTAGCCGACCCCCCTCACAGTCAGGACGACCTCAGGGTTCTCCGGGTCGGTTTCGACCTTCGCGCGCAGACGCTGGACATGCACGTTCACGAGTCTAGTGTCCGCCGGATGACGGTAGCCCCACACCTGCTCGAGGAGCACGTCGCGGGTGAAGACCTGCCGCGGCTTGCGAGCGAGCGCGACCAGCAGGTCGAACTCGAGCGGGGTCAGCGAGATCGGCACACCGTCGCGGGTGACCTTGTGCGCGGGCACGTCGATCTCCACCGGGCCGATCGACAGCAGCTCGGCCGGTTCCTCGTCGGTGCGGCGCAGGCGGGCGCGCACACGGGCGACGAGCTCCTTCGGCTTGAACGGCTTGACCATGTAGTCGTCGGCGCCGGATTCGAGACCCAGCACGACGTCGACGGTGTCTGACTTCGCGGTCAGCATGACGATCGGGACGCCGGAGTCGGCACGCAGCACACGGCACACGTCGATGCCGTTCATGCCCGGGAGCATGAGGTCGAGCAGCACCAGGTCGGGGCGGATCTCCCGCACCGCGGTGAGTGCCTGGGTACCGTCACCGACCACGAAGGGTTCGAAACCCTCGCCGCGCAACACGATCGTCAGCATCTCGGCGAGAGCGGCGTCGTCGTCGACGACGAGGATGCGAGGCTTCATGTGTCCAATGGTGACACCATCGTGATGAAAGCGTGGTGAATGACGCGCCGGAGGCGTACGTTCTCGCCCGATTCGTCCCACCCCATAGACTCCTCCGCGTGGGTCAGTTGATAGCGGTGGAGGGGCTCGACGGCGCCGGTAAGAACACCTTGGTGGCCGGTCTGGTCGAGCGCTGGACGGCGTCGGGCCTGCGGGTCGCGACGTTCACCTTCCCCCGCTACGGGCAGTCGGCGACCGCCGACATCGCCTCGGAGGCACTTCACGGCTCGCACGGCGATCTCCGGGACAGCGTGTATGCCATGGCGCTGCTCTTCGCCCTCGACCGGGCCGACGCCGCCGCGGACATCACCGCGGCGACCGGATCGAACGACATCGTCATCCTCGACCGCTACGTCGCGTCGAACGCGGCCTACAACGCCGGTCGCCTGGAACAGGACGCCGACGGCGAGGTCGTGCGGTGGGTCGCCGACCTCGAGTACGGACGGTTCGGCATGCCGGTCCCCGACCGCCACGTCTTGCTGGGGGTGCCCGCCGAGGTGGCCATGCAGCGTGCCGAGAGCCGGGCCGCCGTCGACGCGAGCCGGGCACGCGATGCCTACGAACGCGACAGCGACCTGCAGCGCCGCGTCGACGCGGTGTATCGCCAACTCGCCGAGGCCGACTGGACGTCCCCGTGGCACCGGTACGACGGCGAGGACATCGCCGCGCTGGCCGGCCTCCTGACCCGCTGACCTCCGACCGATCCGTCGACCGCAAGTCACCCCGACGGGCGTCATTCGGACGTACGCCACCCCGCCGACCGGGCTCTGCCGTCGACAAGGCTCTTCGCTAGCCTGGATCAATGACTGGGGAGGGGGTCGAATGACCTATCAGCCGCCACCACCCGGTGGCCCACCGCCACCGTTCGGGCCCGGTCGGCCCGGGTACCCCCAGGGGCCCGGCCCCGGTGGACAGCGGCCGTATTCCGGGCAGTTCCCGCCCGCGTCGCAGCCGCGACCTCCCTACGGCCCGTACGGAGCCCCGCCGCCCTACGGCGTCCAGAGACCCGGGCCCTATGCCCCGGGCGGCGGCTACGGAGGCCCTCCCGGCGGTCCCCCGCCGCCCGAGCGCAACACCGGCGCGATCGTCGCCTGGATCACCGGCGGCGTCGCCGTCATCGCCCTGGTCGCCCTCGTCGTCACCCTGGTCGTGACGTCGTCCGGACCGGAGGATTCCTCTGTCGCGACAGGTTCGAGCACCTCGTCGAGCACCTCTCCGGGTGGTTCGACGAGCACCGACTCCGACCCCGAATCCGCCGACTACGCAGCGCTTTCCCAGATCCGCGCTGCCCTGCAGAACTACGTGTCAGCTCGAAACGCACGCGACGTCGTACGCATGAAGGCCGCGGTCTGCACGCAGTCGCGGGAGCGCATCACCGGCCCGCCGCCCGCCGAGGACGGCATGATCGTGCTCGACGGTTTCCTCGAGACGGTCTTCGACGGCAACGTCGCCCAATCCGAGGTCGTGTCCCATCTCGAAAAGGGCAGCCGCCGAACCGAATCCGAGAAATCCAAGGAACGGTTCCTGAAGGAACGCGGCTCGTGGATCTATTGCCCTGACGCCGAACCCGACATCGGGGCCTGACCCCAAAACGCCGCAAACCCACCCTTTTTCGGCATTTCCACCCCCAGCGAGGGTGGTGGATCTGCCGAAAAAGGGTGGGTTTGCGTGAGCGGGTTACCTCAGTAGCGGTAGTGCTCCGGCTTGTACGGGCCCTCGACGTCGACGCCGATGTACTCGGCCTGCTCCTTGGTGAGCTTGGTCAGCTTGCCGCCGAGTGCCTCGACATGGATGCGCGCGACCTTCTCGTCGAGATGCTTGGGCAGGCGGTAGACCTCGTTGTCGTACTCGTCGTTCTTGGTCCACAGCTCGATCTGCGCGATCACCTGGTTCGAGAAGCTGTTGCTCATCACGAACGACGGGTGGCCGGTCGCGTTGCCGAGGTTGAGCAGACGACCCTCGCTCAGGACGATGATCGACTTGCCGCTCTCGAAAATCCACTGGTCGACCTGCGGCTTGACGGTGATGCGCTTGGCGCCCGAACGCTCGAGGCCGGCCATGTCGATCTCGTTGTCGAAGTGGCCGATGTTGCCCAGGATCGCCTGGTGCTTCATCTGACGCATGTGGTCGAGGGTGATGATGCCCAGGTTGCCCGTGGAGGTGATCACGATGTCGGCGTTGCCGATCGCGTCCTCGACGGTGACCACGTCGTAGCCGTCCATGAGGGCCTGCAGCGCGTTGATCGGGTCGATCTCGGTGACCTGGACGCGGGCGCCCTGGCCGGCCAGCGACTCCGCGCAGCCCTTGCCGACGTCGCCGTAACCGCAGATAAGGACCTTCTTGCCACCGATGAGAACGTCGGTGCCGCGGTTGATCCCGTCGATCAGCGAGTGGCGGGTGCCGTACTTGTTGTCGAACTTCGACTTGGTGACCGAGTCGTTGACGTTGATCGCGGGGAACGTCAGCTCACCGGCAGCGGCGAACTGGTAGAGCCGCAGCACGCCGGTGGTGGTCTCCTCGGTCACGCCCTGAACCGACTCGGCGATGGTGGTCCATTTGTTCTTGTCGGTCTCGAAACGCTCGCGGAGCAGCTCGAGGAAGACCTTGTACTCGGCCGGGTGATCGTCCTCGGTCGGCGGCACCACGCCGGCCTTCTCGAACTCGGCACCGCGCAGCACCAGCATGGTGGCGTCGCCGCCGTCGTCGAGGATCATGTTGGCCGGCTTGTCCGCCTCGGGCCAGGTCAGCATCTGCTCGGCCGCCCACCAGTATTCCTCGAGGGTCTCGCCCTTCCAGGCGAAGACCGGGACGCCCTTGGGCTCGTCCGGGGTGCCGTGCGGACCCACGACGACGGCCGCAGCCGCGTGATCCTGGGTCGAGAAGATGTTGCACGACGCCCAGCGGACCTCGGCGCCGAGCGCGACGAGTGTCTCGATCAGCACGGCGGTCTGCACGGTCATGTGCAACGATCCGGAGATTCGAGCACCCTTGAGCGGCAAGACATCTGCGTTCTCACGACGCAGTTCCATGAGTCCGGGCATCTCGTGCTCGGCGAGCTCGATCTCCTTGCGGCCGAAGTCCGCCAGGGACAAGTCGGCCACCTTGTAGTCGATCCCGTTGCGGCTGTCGGCCTTCAGCTCGTCCTGAGCAGTCGTCATCTGATCCCCTTGTCGTTCGCTTCGTGCGCCGCGTGTGCAGCGATCTGTGCGTTCGATCCAGGCTATCGGACCATGCCCGCCGAGCCCATGGTCAGGTGTCGGGCCCGGTTTCCCCGGCCGCGACTTCCGCCGTTCCGACCTCCTCACCGCGCTCCCGCCGGGCGAAGACCGAGTTGCGGTAGCCGTAGGCGAAGTACACGACCACACCCAGCACCATCCAGATCACGAACCGGATCCAGGTTTCCACGGACAGGTTCAGCATCAGCCACAGGCAGGCCAGGATCGACAGGATCGGGATGAACGGCACGAGGGGCACCCGGAACCCACGTTCGAGATCGGGCCGGGTTCGGCGGAGGACGATGACCCCGACACTCACCAGGACGAACGCGAACAGGGTTCCGATGTTGACCATCTCCTCGAGGGTGCCCATCGGGAAGAACGCCGCGAGCACACCCGAGACGACGCCTACGACGACCGTGAAGCGCACCGGAGTACCGCGCTTGCCGGTGTGTGCCAGCGATCTGGGCAGCAGTCCGTCGCGCGCCATCGCGAACCCGACGCGGGTTTGGCCGAGCAGCAGCACCATCACGACCGTGGTCAGGCCGGCGAGCGCACCGAGATCGATCACCCAGCCCGCCCACGTGACACCGTTCGCCTCGAATGCCGTGGTGAGGGTGGACCCGGTGACCTCGCCGGTCACCGGATCTGTCTTGTCGGCCAGTTCCGGGTAGGGGACCATCCCGGACACGACAAGACTGACCGCGACGTAGAGGACCGTCACGATGGCCAGAGATCCGAGGATGCCGCGCGGCATCGCCTTCTGCGGGTTCTTCGTCTCCTCCGCGGTCGTGGCCACGACGTCGAAACCGATGAAGGCGAAGAACACCAGCGAGGCCGCCGCCAGGAGGCCGTACCAGCCGAAGGTGCTGCCCTCTGCGCCGGTGATCGCCGAGAACAGTGTCTGGTGGAGGCCGGTGTCGCCCTCGGCCGGCGGAGCGGCGGGCGGCACGTACGGGTCGTAGTTCTCCATCTTGATGTAAAACGCACCGACCACGATGACCAGCAAGACGACGAAGACCTTGATGGTGGTGACGACCAGCGACACCCGCGACGACAGCTTGGTGCCGAGCGCGAGCAGGACGGTCAGCACCGCGATCAGCAGCACCGCGCCCCAGTCGAAGCTGATCGAGTCGGTGAGCTCGACCGATGCCGCCGATCCGAGGATGTTGCCCAGGTAGAGCGACCAGCCCTTCGCGACCACGGACGCAGCGAGAGCGAACTCGAGGATCAGATCCCACCCGATCACCCATGCGACGAACTCACCGAAGGTGGCGAACGAGAAGGTGTAGGCACTACCGGCGACAGGCACGGTCGAGGCGAACTCGGCGTAACAGAGCGCCGCGAGTGCGCACGCGATCGCGGCCAGCACGAACGCCACCGACACCGACGGGCCGGCCAGATTGCCCGCCGTGCGTGCGGTGAGCGTGAAGATACCGGCGCCGACGACAACCGCCACACCGAAGACGGTGAGATCCCACGCGGTGAGGTCTCTGCGGAGTTTGGTGTCCGGTTCGTCCGTGTCGCTGATCGACTGCTCGACCGACTTGACGCGCTTGAACGGGTTACTCATCGTGCCTCCTCGGGCCGAGGGTCGCGCGCCCCGCGATCTTTCCAGGCTATCTCGGACAGACGGTTCGTCGGACGTCGCGCTCGCATCGCGGGCGACGTGCGCCGAGAGGTGGAGCGGTTGCGGATCAGGTGTCGCGGAACGGATGCGGTTGCGCCGCGCGCTCCTCGTCGTCCCGGACGAGATCGGGGTCCTCGAGCAGACCGTCGACCTCGGGGTGACGGTTCAGGAAGATGACGCTCGCGACCAGCCCTCCCCACACGATTCCGATGGAGATGAGGAGCATGACGATGGCGATCCCACTCATCAGACTGTCTCCTTACTGGCCTTGTGGTCGGTTCCGCGAACGCCTTCGGGTAGTGGCGGCCACGGCAGGAAGTCGGGATCGTCGCGCCCCTTCCACGACGGCAGGGACAGACCGACCGCCGCGACGATCACCAGAGCGATTGTGCCCCACCCGAAGACGCTGATGTACCAGGTCGGGTATCCCTCATATCCCTCGTCGATCACCGACCACACCTTCTGGACGAGCATGATCGTCAGGAAGATCGGTGCGACGACGCCGACGAGTCCCAGCCAGATCCTGCCGACCTTGAACGTCGACACCGCGTTCAGGTGGTTGCGCAACATGTCGCCGCGCCGCAGCACCCAGATCAGGATGATCGTCATCAGGATGGCCGAGGAGACCACGCCGACGTTGTTGGCGAACATGTCGACGGTGTCGAGGGCGATGAGACCCGAGGTGGTGGAGAACAGCCCGATCGAGATGAGCCCGCACACCACCGACACACCGACCGCGGCCTTGGTGCGCGAGAGACCCCACTTCTCCTGGATGCCCGCGGAGACACCGATCATCAGCGAGATCAGCGACGTGAAGCCGGCGATCACCAGCGAGCCGAAGAACAGCGCGCCGAAGAACGCCGCGCCGGGCATCTCGGAGATGACGGCCGGGAACGTCACGAACGACAGGATCGGACCGGTGAGCCCTTCCAGATCGGACACCGCGACCTGCTGCTGGTAGGCGAGGAATCCGAGCGCAGAGAACACTCCGATGCCGGCCAGGATCTCGAAGGAGGAGTTGGCGAACGCGACGACGAGCCCGGAGCTCGTCATGTTCGCCTTCCGCCGCTGGAACGACGCGTAGGCGATCATGATGCCGAATGCGATCGACAACGAGAAGAAGATCTGGCTGTACGCCGCGATCCACACGTCGAGGTCTTTCAGCGCCTCCCAGTGCGGGGTGAACAGTGCGTTGAGGCCGTCGACGGCACCGGGCAGCGTGACCGCGCGGATCACCAGTCCGGCGAACCCGACGAACAACAGCGGGATGAAGACGATGTTGACCTTCTCGATGCCGTTCGCGACACCGAGCAGCAGCACTGCGAGAACCGCGAGCCACACCACGATCAGCGGGAGCGCGACTCCGCCGACGATCGTCGTGGAGACCCCCGGATCACCGACCTTCAGGTACTCGCCGGTGAAGAAGGCGGCCGGATCATCGCCCCAGCTCTGGTTGAACGAGAAGAAGAAGTAGCTGAGCGCCCAGGCGATGACCGCCGCGTAGTAGACGCTGATGACGAACAGCAGGCCGGTCTGGAACCAACCGAGCGCCTCGACCGGTTTCTTGATCCGCCGGAACGACAGCGGCGCCGTCCCGCGGAAGCGATGGCCGACCGCATAGTCGAGGAACAGCACCGGGATTCCCGCGGTCAGCAGCGCGACGAGGTACGGGATCAGAAAGGCCCCTCCGCCGCTCTCGTAGGCGACGCCCGGGAAGCGCCAGATGTTGCCGAGCCCCACCGCGGAACCGATCGCGGCGAAGATGAATCCGGAGTTCCGAGTGAAGGTCTCCCGGTTTCCTCCAGCGGCTTTCGCAGACGTCACTGCTACCTCCTCATCGAACGCTGAGTCCGCGGGACACGGGTGCCCCGGGGACTGTCAGGTGCTGACGCTATCGCACTCATCCCCTCGCCCGCGGAGGTTGTGGTCGGCCTGTCGAAACGCCCACGGGCGGACACCGCGTCATTCGGACAGACGACGACAGGGACCCCGCGTGTGACCGCGGAGTCCCCGTCGATTCAGCTCACTCAGGCGAGCGATCGGAAGCCGCTCGCGATGGAGGAGTCGGTGTCGGACATGGTGCGGCTGGCGTTGGTGACGCCGTTCTGCAGCGCCATGAGACGCTCGCGCGACTGTGCGAAGGCACGGTCGAAGTTCGCCTGGGCCTCGATGTAGGCGGCCTTCGCCTGCGCCGAGTTCCAGTTGCCGTCGAGCGCGGCGACCTGGTTCTTCAGCTGCGTGTTCTGGTCGTCGAGCTGCTGGAAGGCGCGGCCGAGCCCACTGCTCAGGTCGCCCAGGGCCGCGAAGTCGTAATTGATGGTCATGAGAGTGCCTTTCGAAGAGAGGGTGGGAAGGTCAGACGCCGAAGTGCCCGGCGGCAGCCGAGTCCTGGTCTTCGTAACCGGCGAAGCCGTTGGTCATCTGCGCCTTGATCTGATCGAGAAGCTGGTTGAGCGTGTTGGCTTCCTTGTTCCAGTCGGTGTGCGTGCCGTCGAAAGCCGCACCCGCCTTGCCCTGCCACGTCGGGGTGGTGTTCGCAGCGTGCTTCTGGATCACCCCGATCGTCTCCTTCATGTCCGCGACGATCCCGCCGACCGCCGCTGCGGTGGCCTGACCCTCCGCGACATCGACCTTCACTCCGGCGCCGCCTGCTCCCGGCAGATTCAGCATGAGTTCTCCTCCTGTGTAACGGCACCGTTTGGCGATGCCCCCGTTGGTATCCGTGACACAGATACCGCTGACAGTTGTCTCCCGCGGAGGTATGGACCGCGAGATCCCCCGACCCCGATCACGTCGACCACGTCCCGTCCGGGAGGGTCTCGATCAGCAGGCGCACGGCCTGCGCGATCCGATGACCCGAACCCGGCGAGAGGGTGGTCCACACCCGACCGTCCGGAGACTTGCTGGGACTCGACACGATCCGCCCCCGGGCGGTGTCGAAAACGGCCAGGGCCCCAGAAGATTGGGAGAATCGTCCGTCCTCGTTCGCAGAGGCGACGATCTCGGTGCGCACCCGGCAGGACGCGAATGCCGAGGAGATGACGACGGCATCGGACAGCGGCGCGCCGAGCGTGTACAACGCGTCGGTGATCTCGGTGGCCGATCCGCTGCGTCCGAGACCGTCGACCAGGTCGTCGGTGGGAACCGAGAACGACGTGAACTCGCACGCGGCGGCGTCGTCGAACCGGGAACGCAGGAGGTCGGCCACGGCATCGAGGTCGGCGACCTCGACGACGGACAGGTCGAGCCGGTCGCCCGCACGTTCGGCCAGAACGTGCTCATAACCCCTGCGAGCCAGGCAAATCCGTCGCACGCCGGTCTCGGTGAAGCCGCGCATCTCGATCTCGCGTTCGGGCCGCGACAGAACGCGGAGAACGGTGGCCAGCCACGGCACGGGTTCGTCGTGGTCCACCAGGTCGAGGGCGGCGATGGCGGCATCGCTCTCGCGGTCGGCCAGACGCTGTGCGGTCTCGTCCGCGGCGCCGACGGGCATGTCGAGGACGACCGGCCAGGTCTGCACGCCGAAACGATCGCCGAGTCGGCGCAGCACGGCCGCGTCGAGCGCAACGGGGGCGTCGTGGGTCGTCATCATCATGCGCGGTCCCCCGGGTTCCCGAGCAGCAGCTTCTCCGAGAGGTACCGCGGATCGACCTTCGGAGACTCGGCGTCCGACGCCGAGACATAGTAGGCCGCAGGACGATCGGAGGTCTCGATGTCCGCCCACGTCAGCGGCGCGTCGAGGCTGTCCGACGCGCGGGCCAGGCTTTCGTCGGTGGGTGCCGCCTCGGATTCGACGGCGACACTCCGGATCGTGGCACCGCGATCACCGGTCGCCGCCATCCCGGGTGCCATCGGTGGCGGCACGCCGGGCCCCGGCGTGGTGGTCGAACTCGTGGGTGCCGAAACAGGGGTGGCGGACGGGGATCCCGCACTCGCCACCACAGTCGGCGCATACCGGAGCTTTTCGGCGGGCGGCGGATACACCCCGGGCATCGCACCCAACATCGGCGGCATGGCCGGTGTAACCGGAGGTGTGACCGTGGGCGGGGCGGCGGCACGGACCGCGGCGGCCTCCTCCGATGCGAGGGCTTCTCCGGACACCAGGTCGGGCGCCCGACGGGAGGACGGCCACGGCTTGCCCACGGGCTCCGTCGCATTCTCGTACGTCTGCATGACGCGAGCGGCGCGCATTCGTTGTTGAGTCATCACGCGTTCGGCCTCGGCCGCGGCCCCGGCGATGATGGGGGCGACTGCCGTTGCGGTGGTGGCGATCTCGTGGAACTTCTCCACCATCTCGACCTCGGCGAGGTTGGGCATGTTCAGGCGCGCGACAGTGGTGGCCGCGGCCTGCGCCTCCGCACGGACGGCGTTCTCGGCGGCCTCGGTGGCGGTCTCGGCGAACCACGGCGCGAGCTTCGTCAGTTTCTCGAACGCTGCACTGGTGTGCGCGGATTGCCAGTGCACGCCCAGCCGTCCGAGTACCGCCGCGTATTCGATCCCGGCTTCGCCGATCTCGGTCGCGAGTGACGCCCACGCGGCCCCCGCCTCCACCAGGGGCGCGGGCCCCGGCCCGGCGCCGAGGTCGGCGGCCAGTTGTTCACTGGTACGTGAGTCCCAGTTGACGCCGGTGAAGCCGGCTCTGGTCGTGCTGGTCATGATCCCTCCCCTCTGCTGGGCGACGCGTCTGATGCGATGTCCGAGTCGGGCTGCCGCAGCGGCGGCAGCGGTCAGTTGTGTCGGATCACACCTGGAGCTTGAAGGCGGCGGCCGCCTCGGCCTCGCCTTCGAGGAAGCCGGAGGCCTGCGCCCGTAGCAGCGCGGCGATCTTGCGGAGCTCGAGAACGCCGCCGGCGGTGTCTTTTTCGAACTCCCGGGCGACCGTCGTAAAGCTGGCCGCGGTTGCGGTCGACACCTCGTCGCGCCCCTGGGCGTCGACGGTGAGCTTCGGCCCCGCACCGTTCAGCGCCAGCTCGAGCCGATCCGCGATCTTGTCGAGATCGACTGCAGCCGAGATCAACTCGGCCGGTTCGACGCGAAGTTGTGCGTTGCTCATGCTTCCTCGTTTCGTGTCAGACCGGGAACGCCCAGCCGTAGTTCGATGTCGGGACCCGAATCGGCCTCGGCCGCCTCTTCGTGGCCGATGACCGCCGGTGCGACCTCGGGGTCGTCACCGACCACCGCACGCCCGTTGTCCTCGGTCACGAGGTAGTCCGGCACGCTGTGCTGGCCTTCGGAGGCGCCCGCCCCGCGTGCACCGGCGCCGGCCGCACCCATCGGGGCGCCGCCCATCGGCATCGCCGCGGGCGTGGTCGAGACACGCGGGGCCGCCGACGATCCCAGGGCGGGTTCGCCGCCGCCGAAGCCGGTCGGCACCGTCGGCCGGGAGGCGCTCAGCGGCGTCATCACGCCGGCGATTCCGCCGCCGCCACCGCCGCCTCCACCTCCGCCGCCGCCTCCGGCACCCTTGGCCTTGGTGAGCGGGCTCCCGGCGGGCGCGACGATCGCCGAATCCGGATTGACGCTGAGCATCTTGCTGATCGGCTGCATGAGCGTGGACGGCAGTTCGGTGGCCGTCGACACCGCCGGGGAGACCACGTCGAGGACCGAGCCGGCCAGGGCGAAGGGTGATTGCCCTGCACCCGCGGTCGGTGCGCCGGTGATCGCGACCGGCGCACCGTTGGCGGTCATGGCCGTCGTGGGGGCGAGCAGTTCGGCCCGGGTCACGGCGACCGCCGCGGTGGCCAGCTCGAGCCCGGCCCCGGCGACGACGGCGGCGGTGCTGAGTCCGACCGCGATCGCCGGGCTCATGATGACCGGCACCAGAGCCGAGATCTTGGCGACCGTCGCCGCGACGATGCCCTGCACCACGGCCAGCCCCTTGGCGACGATGGCGGCAGCCATCTTGGTGTCGACCGAGATCCCGGACCCCTGCGCGGCCAGGGCAGTGCTGTTGGTTCCGGCCTCGGCGGTCTTGGTGGCCGCACCGACCGCACCCTGACCCGCCCACAGCTGATCGGCGAGCTTGAGTGCGCTCTGCCCCATCGTCATCGACGTCTCGAGCACCTTGGTGAGGCTGTCGAAGATGATCGTCGGGTCGAAGCCGGCGCCGCTCAGGTCACCACTGCCGAAACCACCGAGCAGATCGGTGATCGGCTTGATGAACATGTCGAGATCGGGCGGCTGCATCGGCGGCAGCCCGGGCATCGGCGGCAACGGCGGCAGTACCGGCAGCGGGGGAAGCCCAAGGCCCCCGAGCACATCCGCGACCGTGCGATCGAGAATCGGTCCCAGCGGACTGGCATCGATCATCTCCTGCACGGTCATGTGACTGAGCGCAGGTACATCCGGGACGCCGGGCAACGGGCCCGGCAACGGAGGGAACGGGGTCACAGCACCGAACGGATCGCCGCAGCGGTCGCGGCATCGGTGCCTTCGTACTCGGCGAGACCCGCGACGGTGGAGGCGGCGGTCGCGGCGTGTACCGCGGCGAGCTGCCCGACCGACATCAGATGGTTGGCCTGCGCGAAGATGAACGACGCGAGGAACTCCTGCCCGATGAGGCCGAAGACCGGGACCATTGCGGCCGTGTTGGCGGCGGCGTCGATCGACCCGGCCGTCCCGATTGCGGAAGCCATCGCCGCATTCGTCGCCGCGAAGCCTTCGAGCGCCTCGGATGTCACTTTCACGTTCGTCATCGCAACCCCCTTGTGAGTGCAAGTCCTGTCGATCGACCGTCTGTCGGCCGGTTCACGTCATTCACCCGCCGGACGGGCGCCCAGCATGTCGCCGAATGATTCGTTGAAATCCTCGGTCACCGATGCCACCCGCGCGTAGACCCGTTGTGCGGCAAGAGCCGACGTCGCCACGATCTGCTCACCGAGCCGGGTGGCGCCCAGTTCGTTCGCGCCGTGTGCGAGTCGGAGGTCGACCAGGGCACCCTTGGCGTCCACCTCGACCGTCACCAGGCCGTCGGCCGAGGTCACCGTCACCGCGATCGCCTCGAGGTTCTCCTGGA
This sequence comes from Gordonia alkanivorans NBRC 16433, assembly GCF_000225505.1. Lineage (GTDB taxonomy): Bacteria > Actinomycetota > Actinomycetes > Mycobacteriales > Mycobacteriaceae > Gordonia > Gordonia alkanivorans. The sequence goes on from NZ_BACI01000097.1 coordinate 112,712, forward strand.
AGGACCGCAGGCCGTCCAGCTGACGGGCGGCACGTGCCTCGAGTTCGTCCATCGCCCAACTCATCGGCGCAACCACGACGTCATGGCGTCGGCTTCCTCGTCGTCACGTTCTTCTGCCGCGGCCAGGTCCTCGGGCTGCGGCAGCTTCATCTCGTTGACGAGATCGCGATCCACCCCGGCCGCGAGCAGGTTCTCGCGCAACCGGATTCCGGCCGACATCGCGGACTGCTTGCAGAGGCGCAGGATGTCGGCGGCCAACAGTTCCGGATGCTTGTCGAGTTCGGTGGAGGCGATGCGCACGGCCACCGGCAGGCCTTGGGCCGTCGTCCGGACGGCGATACCGCCCGAACGCGAACGCGCTTGCGAGAACTGGTGGACGACGGCCCACGGATCGTCGCCGGCGCGCGCATCCTCGGAATGCGCTGCCGCCCCTTCGGTGTAGCTCATAGAAGCCGAACCCCCCTTCACGCCGATTTAGACGCAGACGGGGTTCCTCCCGGTTCCATCGAATTCCCGTTCGATGAAACCGCCTCCCCCAGATACCGGTTCACCGGGTCGTCGACCAGCCACGACCACGGCGCCGCCCCGCCTCGCACCTGGGGTTCAAGTGCCTGATCCTGCCACAACTCGATCAACGCCACCACACGCCGAATTCGGTATGTAGAAGCGAGAGTGTGAGATGAACTGTGGATCTCGTCCGAAATCCTCTCATACCCTTGGGTAGACTCTCGGCGACGCTGCCGGAGTCGGTCAGAGTGCAAGCAGATCGCACCGAGGATCGATGCCTCATCGATCCTCGCATGCTGCCGGTGATCATGCTCGCGCACAGATCACGGCTCGCCAGGTCGGCCCGGCCGCAAGACCAGAGGATTCCCCGATGACGTACGAGAACTCGACGACGCCCGACGGCGCCGATGCACCGGCACCGCCCCCGTGGCTGCAGTTCGCGCCGCCTCCGCAGGAGCCGACACCGGGGCCGCAGCCACCGTCGGCGCCTCGGACTCCCGCGAACGACGGCCGGGAGACGGATTTCCCGCCGGCCCCCGGCATCGCGCCGCCGAATCCCGTTCCGGCGCCGCGCCCCGATGCACCGCGCCCACCGGAGGAAGCAACCGCCGGCGCCCACACGCCGCCGGCCCCGGAACCCGCCCGTTTCCCCGACACGCCTCGAGGACGGGACTTCCACACGCCGCCCGCCGGCCCGCCGTTCGGGCCGGGACCCATGCCCACGTTCGACCACACACCCCCGCCGGCGACCCACCAGCCGCCACCGTTCCCGCAGACCGGGGCTCCCGGCCCCGCACATCCCGCCGGTCCGCCGGTCGGGAACGGCCAGATGCCGCCGGGACAGTTCGGTCCGGGCCCCGGACCCGCACCCGCGTATGCGGCCCAGCAGGCGCCCGCGGGTTACGGTCCGCCACTGGGTGGTCCGTCGCTGGACGAGGTCGCACTGATCCGCAAGGCCCGACGCGCACCGAGTCGCGGCTGGCGGCGCGCCGTCCACACCATGTCGGCCGGTGCCATCAATCCCGGTGAGTCGCAGGGCGACATCGCCTACCAGCAGCTGCTCGAACGGGTGAACCGACCCGTGCGCGGCGACTACCGCATCGCGGTGCTGTCGCTGAAGGGCGGCGTCGGAAAGACCACGACCACCGTCGGTCTCGGCTCGACCTTCGCCTCCCTGCGCGGGGACCGGGTGATCGCCGTCGACGCCAACCCCGACCTCGGCACGCTCGCGCAACGTATCCCGCAGCAGACGCGTTCGACGGTCCGCGACCTGCTCGCCGACCAGAACGTGTACCGCTACTCCGATGTCCGGGCCCACACGTCGCAGGCCCCTAGCCGACTGGAAGTACTTGCCTCCGAACGCGATCCGGCGATGGCCGAGGCGTTCAACGAGGACGAGTACCGCGGGGTCGTCACCATCCTGCAGCGGTTCTACAACATCATCATCACCGACTGCGGCACCGGTCTGAGCCACTCGGCGATGAACGGTGTCCTCGACCTCGCGAACACGATCATCCTCGTCAGCTCACCGGCGCTCGACGGCGCACGCAGTGCCGGCGCCACCCTGGACTGGCTCGAGGCCCACGGCTTCGGTCACCTCGTGTCGCGGGCCGTCGTCGTGCTGAGTTCGTCGCGTCCGGGGTCGTCGACCATCGACACCGACCAACTCGGTCAGCACTTCCTCACCAGGTGCCGTGCGGTCCACAAGATCCCGTTCGACGACCATCTCGCCGAGGGCGCCGACGTCGACCTCGAACTGATGTCGAAGGCCGCCAAGCGGTCGTTCGTCGAACTCGCGGCCACCATCGCCGACGACTTCTCGGGCACCACGCTGCCGCGGGAAGAGCCGTACCTCGGGTAGACCGCCGGATCAGCGCTCCTCCGGCGGCGCCTCATCCTCGGGCGGTGTCACGTCCATTGCGGCGACGACGCCCTGCCGGCGTCTCGTCGCCCGCCAGCGTCGCGCGGCGTGGACGGACATCGGCACCACCACCGTGAGTACCGACGCGATGATCAGGATCTCGATGTTGTCGCGGATGATCGGCACGTTGCCGAGCAGGTACCCGGCCACGATGATCCCGCCCGCCCACGCGAAGCTGCCCAGGACGCTGAAGAACGTGAACGCGCGGTAGGGCATCCCGCTGAAGCCCGCGGTGAGGGGCACCAGCGTGCGGACGATGCCGATGAACCGGCCGAAGAACACCGTCAACGGCCCGAATCGGTCGAAGAAGGCGTTGGTCCGCGTCACGTACTGCGGCCCGATGCGCTGCATCATCCGACCCTCGACGACGCTGCGTCCCAGGCGGCGACCGATGAAGTAGCCGCACTGGTCCCCGGCGATCGCCGCGAGCGCCACCAAGGGGACCACCAGCCAGACCGGCGCGAACGGGTCCGGCTGCGCGGCGAACACACCCGCGGTGAACAGGAGCGAGTCCCCGGGGAAGATCACGCCGATCAGCAACCCGGTCTCGACGAAGACGAGGACGCACAAACCGATCAGGCCACCGGTGGCCACGAAGGACTCGACGTCGAACGGATTCATCAGGGCCCACAGTAAACGGTTCGCGCAGGTGAGAGCGGTGATCCGACCGAACGACCCCGCGGGCCGCGGTGGCGTCGCCGGGGACGGCCGGTCGGGTCATCCGTCCCACCCGACCGCCGACGCGCGAACTCCACGCAGGTGGGGTTTACTCGACCGTAAGCAGCGCACCTCGAGCAAGAAGGGGGAACCACAATGCCGTCGAGGACCCCCGGTCCGTCGAAGCCACCGGCTCCGGCCCTGCGTCCTGTTTCGGACACCGACGTTCGCATCGAATATCACACGATCCACGGTTACCGCCGCGCCTACCGGATCGCCGGCAGCGGTCCGGCGCTCCTGCTCATCCACGGGATCGGCGACAATTCGTCGACGTGGGACGAGGTCATCCCGATCCTGGCGCAGCGCTACACGGTCATCGCGCCGGACCTCCTCGGCCACGGCCGCTCCGACAAGCCGCGCGCCGACTACTCCGTCCCCGCGTTCGCCAACGGGATGCGCGATCTGCTGGTCGTCCTGGGCCACACCAAGGTCACCGTCGTCGGTCACTCCCTCGGCGGCGGCGTGGCCATGCAGTTCTGCTACCAGTTCCCGCGATTCGTCGAGCGTCTCGTCCTCGTCGCGGCCGGCGGGGTGACGCGGGAGGTCAATCCTGCCCTGCGCCTCATCTCGCTGCCCGTCGTGCACCAGGCCCTGTCCGCGCTGCGGATTCCGGGCGTCGTGCCGGGACTGCGAGTCGCGGCCAAGGCCGTCGCGGCCGCCCCGGTGCTCCCGTTCGCACCGGTGACCGCCACACCCAAACGCCTTCTCGCCGACCATGAGGACCTCATGCGCGTCCTCGGCGATCTCGCCGACCCAACCGCCTACGCGGCGTTCCTGCGAACCCTGCGGGCCGTCGTCGACTGGCGCGGACAGTCGGTCACCATGCTCGACCGCTGTTACCTCACCGAACGACTCCCGGTCCTGCTGATCTGGGGCGACGAGGACATCGTCATCCCCTATCACCACGCCGAACTCGCCCACTCCGCGATCCCCCACTCGGAACTCGAAACATTCGAAGGCGCAGGACATTTCCCGTTCCGCGACGACCCGGAACGGTTCTGCCGGGTGGTCATCGACTTCCTGTCGCGGCACGACCCCATCGTGTTCGATCCGCTGAACTGGCGGCATCTGCTGTCCGAGGGCGCGCATCCGCAGGACTTCATCGACGACGAGGACACACTCGAGATCGTCATGGAGGCCTTCGAGGACGAGCGCAACGCGACCTGAGTCGGCGCACCGCCGTCCTCCGTCACAGGTCTGTGCAACCATGAGTCCATGACCCACCCGGGCGACGGGCCGGACGGTACGACGCCGTTCGGCCACCAACCTTCCGAGTACGACTCGAGCCCCGGTTTCGCCGTGCCCGGGTACGGTGCGCCACAAGCGAATCCGGCACCGTATCAGTACGGCGGCGCACCGGTCCCCGAGCAGCCGCTCGTCGTCATCGGCGACATCACGTGCACCCAGAACTTCGTCATCACGCCGTCGGGTACCTGCCCCATCGCCGGTACGCAGTGGATCGTCACCGACATGTCCGTGTCGACCGAACGGATGTCACAGACGGGGCTGGTACTGGCCATCGTGGGCTTCTTCATGGTGTGCTTTCTCAGCCTGCTGTTCCTGCTGATGAAGGAACGCAGTACCACCGGATACATCCAGGTGACCGTGCGCGGCGCGGGCGGCTTCCTGCACGTCACCAACATCCCGGCGTATTCGCCGGTCACCATGGGTGACGTCTCGGGTCGCGTCAACTACGCCCGCACCCTTGCCGCGATGGCCTGACCGCACGACCCGACACGACCACACCGACCCGACGACACCACGCAGGACCCACCGAGGAGGACCGACCGATGACCAGCCCGGAGAACCCCGGCGACAAGCCGTACGACCCGTTCGTGAAACAACCCCCGCCCGCGGACACCTCCCAGCCGGGCACCCCCACCTACGGCACCGACCCGAACGCGGGATACGCGCCGCCGCCCTCCGGGACACCCGACAATGCCTCACAGGGATACGGGACACCGCAGGGATACGAGGCCCAGCAGCAGTACGGCACCCCGCCGCAGTACGGGGGCGGGCAGCAGTACGGCGCACCCCAGTACGACGCCCCGCAGTACGGTGCACCCCCGTACGGTGCACCGGCCGGCTACGGCTATCCCGGAGCACCGGATCCGAGCGCGCCGTACGGCCGCGACCCCGCGACCGGCGAACCGTTGTCGGACAAGTCGAAGCTCGTGGCGGGTCTGCTTCAGATCTTCCTGGGCACGCTCGGTGTCGGCCGTTTCTACATCGGCGACAACACCATCGGCGGCATCCAGCTCGGCCTGACGATCATCGGCTACATCACCGCGATCTTCCTGATCGGATTCGTGCTGATCTTCGGTGTGGCGATCTGGGCCCTCGTCGACGGCATCATGATGCTGACCGGAAGTGTCCGGGACAAGAACGGCCTCAAGCTCGGTAACTAGCCTCCGCAGCAACCGGTGGCTCCGCGCACGTCGCGGGTCACCGTGTTGCGGGCGGCGAGTTCGTCGTCGGCGGGATAGTCCACGCCGACCAGGCACAGTCCCCTGGCCTCGGCCACCGGCACCTGCGAACTGCGCGCCTTCTCCGCGAGCAACGCACTGCACCAGTCGACGCTCCGCCGGCCGTCGCCGACGCTGGCGACGGCACCCACCAGCGACCGCACCATAGACCAGCAGAACGCATCCGCGCTGACCTCACCGACGAGCACGCCGTCCGCGTCACGCGTCCACGAGAAGCGCTGCAGGTCCCGGATCGTCGTCGCACCCTCCCGCCGCCGACAGAAGGCGGCGAAGTCGTTCAGCCCCAAGAGTTCCGTCGACGCGGCGTTCATCGCGTCGACGTCGAGCGGGCGACGCCAGGTCGCGGTCGTGCGGGCCACCACGGGTTCCGGTCCCCATCGCGAGTCGTCGAGCCGATAGCGGTAGTGGCGTCGTAACGCGGAAAAACGCGCATCGAATGCGTCCGGGACCACCCGGACCTCTTTCACCCGGACGTCGTCCGGGCACATCTTCGCCAGCCGACCGACCAGCGTCGACGGGTCCCCGGCGATCGACCGCGTCTCCAACGCCGACCGCGGGACGACGGCGTGTGCGACCTGCCCCGTGGCGTGCACACCGGCGTCGGTCCGCCCGGCCACCGTCAGCCGGACCGGGACCCGCAGGATCGTCGACAACCTGGTCTCGAGTTCCTCGCATACACTGCGCTGCCCGATCTGCCGTGCCCACCCGGCGAAATCGGTGCCGTCGTAGCCGAGGTCGAAGCGCAGACGACAGAACCCGCCGGCACCGGAATCCGGGCCGACGGGTTCGGTCAGCAGTTCTCGACTCAGTCGACTACTTCTTGTCGTCGTCTGCGTCGGTGGTCGCCTCTTCCGCCTCGACGGCGGTGGCAGCGGTCGACTCGTCGTCGACGGCCTCGGCGACAGCGTCGGCGTTGGCGACCTCGGCGTCGGTGGCGTCGGCCTCGACGGCCTCCACCACGTTCTCCTCGGCCTTCTTGGACGCGGCGACACGGGTCGCGCGCGACGCCTCGCTCGACGCGGTGGTCTCGCGAACCAGCTCGATCACGGCCATGGGGGCGTTGTCACCCTTGCGCGGCAGCGTCTTGATGATGCGGGTGTATCCACCGTTGCGATCGGCGAAGAACGGGCCGATCTCGTCGAACAGCGTGTGCACGACGTCCTTGTTGCGGATGTCCTTCAGCACCTCACGGCGGTTGGCCAGCTTGCCGGCCTTGGCGTGGGTGATGATCTTCTCCGCGTACGGGCGCAGGCGCTTGGCCTTGGCCTCGGTGGTGGTGATGCGGCCGTGCTCGAAGAGCGAGGTGGCGAGGTTCGCCAGCATCGCTTTCTGGTGGCTGGCCGACCCGCCGAGGCGGCGTCCCTTGGTGGGCTTGGGCATTGTCTTCTCCTAGGAGGACTCCCGATCACTCGAGCGGGAAGTCAGGGTTTGGGCGAGCGTGACAGCCGCCGCCGGAGGCGACTAGAGCTGTTCGGTTTCGGCGAAATCCTCACCGGAATCGGCGTCGAACGACGCGTCTTCCGACCACGTACCGGTGGCGGGGTCGTATCCGGCGACCTGCGACGGATCGAAGCTGGCCGGGCTGTCCTTGAGGGACAGGCCGAGTGCGTGCAGCTTGACCTTGACCTCGTCGATCGACTTCTGGCCGAAGTTGCGGATGTCGAGCAGATCCGACTCGGTCCGGGCAACCAGCTCGCCGACGGTGTGAACACCCTCGCGCTTGAGGCAGTTGTACGAACGGACGGTCAGCTCGAGATCCTCGATCGGCAGGCTGAACGACGCGATGTGGTCGGCCTCCGCCGGAGACGGTCCGATCTCGATGCCCTCGGCCTCGACGTTGAGCTCCCGGGCGAGCCCGAAGAGCTCCACCAGGGTCTTGCCCGCCGACGCCAGCGCGTCACGCGCGCTGATCGAGTTCTTGGTCTCCACGTCGAGCACGAGCCGATCGAAGTCGGTGCGCTGCTCGACACGGGTGGCCTCGACCTTGTAGGTCACCTTGAGCACCGGCGAGTAGATCGAGTCGACCGGGATACGGCCGATCTCGGCACCCGACGCCTTGTTCTGCACGGCCGGCACATAGCCGCGGCCCCGCTCGACGACGAGCTCGATCTCGAGCTTGCCCTTGTCGTTCAGGGTGGCGATGTGCAGATCGGGGTTGTGCACGGTGACACCGGCCGGGGGCACGATGTCGGCGCCGGTGACGGTGCCCGGACCCTGCTTGCGCACGTACATGGTGACCGGCTCGTCCTCGTCCGAGGAGACCACGAGGCCCTTGAGGTTCAGGATGATGTCGGTGACGTCTTCCTTGACCCCGGGGACGGTGGTGAACTCGTGGAGCACTCCGTCGATGCGGATGCTGGTGATGGCAGCACCCGGGATCGAACTGAGCAGGGTACGACGCAGCGAGTTACCGAGGGTGTAACCGAAGCCCGGCTCGAGCGGTTCGATGACGAACTTCGACCGGTTCTCGGCGATGACTTCCTCGGTGAGGGTGGGTCGCTGTGAGATGAGCATTTCGTTTTCTCCTTTGGCCGCCCGCTATATGACGACCTCGAAAGTGAACCGAACAGCAGGTAGCTGTCGGGCTGGTCTTGCTCGAGCGTCTACTTGGAGTAGAACTCGACGATGAGCTGTTCGGTCAGCGGGACCTCGATCTGAGCGCGCTCGGGCACGGAGTGCACGAGGATACGCAGGGTCGAGGGCACGACCTGGAGCCAGCCCGGGACCGGACGATCGCCGACGAGCTCCTTGGCGATCTGGAACGGGACGGTCTGCAGCGACTTCGGACGGACGTCGATGATGTCGTACTGGCTGACGCGGTAGCTGGGGACGTCGACCTTCACACCGTTGACGGTGAAGTGGCCGTGGCTGACCAGCTGGCGGGCCTGACGACGGGTCCGTGCGATGCCCGAGCGGTACACGACGTTGTCGAGACGGGTCTCGAGGAGCTTCAGCAGTTCGTCACCGGTCTTGCCGCTGCGACGATTGGCTTCCTCGAAGTAGCGACGGAACTGCTTCTCCATCACTCCGTAGGTGAAGCGCGCCTTCTGCTTCTCCTGCAGCTGGAGCAGGTACTCGCTCTCCTTGATCCGCGAGCGGCCGTGCTGGCCGGGCGGGTAGGGGCGACGCTCGAATGCGGCGTCACCACCGATCAGGTCGACGCGAAGGCGACGAGACTTCTTTGTTGCGGGGCCGGTATAACGAGCCATTTTCTCTGTTCCTCCCTTTCCCGACTAGACCCGACGCCGCTTGGGCGGACGGCAACCGTTGTGCGGCTGCGGGGTGACATCGGAAATGGTGCCGACCTCGAGGCCGGCTGCCTGCAGGGAGCGGATCGCGGTCTCGCGACCCGAACCCGGTCCCTTGACGAAAACGTCGACCTTCTTGACGCCGTGCTCCTGGGCCTTGCGCGCAGCGTTCTCGGCCGCGAGCTGAGCCGCGAACGGGGTGCTCTTGCGCGAGCCCTTGAAACCGACGTGGCCCGACGACGCCCAGCTGATGATGTTTCCGCTGGGATCGCTGATCGACACGATGGTGTTGTTGAACGTCGACTTGATGTGCGCGTGGCCGTGCGGGACGTTCTTCTTATCGCGACGGCGGGTGCCCTTCTTGGGGCCTGCGCTACGTGACTTCGGAGGCATTACTTCTTCTTCCCGGCGATGGTCTTCTTCGGGCCCTTACGAGTGCGGGCATTGGTCTTGGTGCGCTGTCCGCGGACGGGCAGGCCACGACGGTGGCGCAGACCCTGGTAGCAGCCGATCTCGATCTTGCGTCGGATATCGGCCTGCACCTCGCGACGCAGGTCACCCTCGACCTTCACCGAGGCTTCGATGTACTCACGCAGCTTCGAGACGTCTGCGTCGGTGAGATCCTTCGCCCGGAGGTCGGGGCTGAGGCCCGTTCCCGCGAGGATCTCCTTGGAGGTGGTGCGTCCAACTCCGTAGATGTAGGTCAGTGCAATCTCCAGCCGCTTTTCGCGGGGGAGATCCACACCAGCAACACGTGCCATGTGGCGGATTTCCTTTTCGATTTCCAGAGGTCTTCTCCCAGTCCGTCCCGCGAGCTGGTGCCGAACCGTGTGTCCGGCCTCGTGGGCTCCGGCCTCTGATCCGGAGGTAGGCGGTGACGCGTCTGTCGCCGCTGGTGCTGAGAGGTCTTCTGATCTTCAGTTGTCTGTATTCAGTTGTTCTGACTCAAGCGACCCGGAGGGTGCGCGTGATCAGCCCTGACGCTGCTTGTGACGCAGGTTCTCGCAGATCACCATGACCCGACCGTTGCGGCGGATCACCTTGCACTTCTCGCAGATCGGCTTGACGCTCGGCTGAACCTTCACGTCAATCTCTCCTGCTCGGCTCGCCCGCGCGCACGCCTGAACACGGCCGTACACGTGGGTGTCGGTCTCCTCCCAGACGGATGTCCGGGAAGTCTTCTCCCGGCGAGGCCGGGAAAGTCTTATTTGTAGCGGTACACGATTCGCCCACGAGCAAGGTCGTAGGGCGAGAGTTCCACGACGACCCGGTCCTCGGGCAGGATGCGGATATAGTGCTGCCGCATCTTGCCGCTGATGTGGGCGAGAACCTTATGACCGTTCTCCAGCTCAATGCGAAACATCGCATTGGGCAGGGGTTCGATCACTCGACCCTCGACCTCGATGGCCCCGTCTTTCTTCGCCATTTCCTCCGCGATCCTGGCCGTTTCCGCGACACCCGGGTGGTGCTGCGTCGTTGGCCCGGTTGAATCAGTGTTTGTCCGTTAAGGTGTGGTCACCGCTCGGCGAGGACCAACACCCGGTGCGAGCGCTCCGATCCGCGTGGGGACACGCGGATGCGGGCACGCGAGACGCACCGACGATCTATGTTACGCGAACTGCGGGAACAGTCCAAATGCGTGCCGGTCGGCCACCGCATTCCGCCCGACTCGCACATCAGACGGACGTTTCCGGCACGGTCGTACTGGCAGACTGTTGCGCATGCTGGCATTTCTGGTCCGCACCGTGTGCACCGCGGTGGCGTTGTGGGTGGCGACTCTGATCGTCCCGGGAATCGAGTTCGTAGGCGGGTCGACGACTGCAGAGAAGGTCGGGATCGCGCTGGTCGTGGCGGTCATCTTCGGCGTCCTCAATGCGTTGGTGAAGCCGATCGTGCAGATCATCTCGATCCCCTTCTACATCTTGACGCTGGGGCTCATCCACATCGTGATCAATGCGCTGATGCTCGAGATCACCGCCTGGATCACCCGGAACACCACGCACTGGGGTCTCGAGGTCGACGACTTCTTCTGGTCGGCGATCTTCGGCGCGATCGTCGTGTCGGTCGTCGGCTGGCTGCTCGGGCTGCTGATGCGGGACCCGGTGGACCGATGAGCACGGTGACGAGGACCCTGAAGGGCCTCCGGCGCATCGGGGTCGTGGCCGTCGTCCCGGCGCTGGCCCTCACGCTCGCGGCGTGCGGCAGCGCCGGCGCCGTCGACCAACAGCGGTCGGTCACCGTCGTCGGCACCGGACAGGTCAGCGGCGCGCCGGACACCCTTCGCGCCGACATCGGCGTCGAGGCGACCGCGGGCGACGTGACGACCGCACTGAACGAGACGAGCGAGAAGGTGCGCGCGGTGACCGATTCCGTCGTCGACGCAGGCGTGGAACGCAAGGACGTCGCCACCCAGCAGGTGTCGGTGACCCCGCAGTACTCCAGTCCCGCCCCCGGTGGCAGCAGTCAGATCAGCGGCTACATGGCGACCAACTCCATCCGCGTCACGATCCGCGACATCTCCAAAGCCTCCACGGTCCTGAGCGCAGCCGCCACCGCGGGCGGCGACAACACCCGGATCAGCAACGTCTCCTTCACCATCGACGACGACTCGCAGCTCCTCAAGGAGGCCCGGGAAGCGGCGTTCGACGACGCCCGCGGCCGCGCCGAGCAGTACGCCTCGCTTGCCGACGACTCACTCGGCAAGGTGCTGACCATCAAGGAGACGACCAGCGGTCAGGAACAGCCCGCCTCTCCCGGCACCTTCGAGCGCGACGTCGCCGCGTCGCCCGTGCCCATCGAGCCCGGCGAGCAGGAGCTGACCTTCACGGTCACGGTGACCTTCGGGCTCAACTGAGCGCTGAGAAGCGCCCCTCAGAGGCACCCTCGGCAGCGCCGCCGGCGGCACAGTGTCGTCGGACGGTCTGTGGAGGGCGTACTTCGGGGATGGTTTTCAGGGTCCGCCCCTGGGTACCCGACCACGGTCGACCGAAGGAGATAGTCATGACGGGTTTCCGAGCACGCGCTCTCAGCACCACCGCCCTGGCGGCCGCCGCAGTGTTCGCAACACTGGCGGTCTCGGCACCGGCCGATGCCGCTCAGACCAAGTCGCTGATGATCGAGGGCGAACTCGAGATCGCAGACCTCGACCTCCTCGCGATCAAGGCCGTGGGCGCCACGAACGCGGAGGGTAAGACCACCGGCACCTACGAAGCCACGCTGCTGGCCGGCGACGACGACAATCCCCTGCCGTTCAAGGTCAAGGGACCGATCACCTGCATCCACACCGACGGCGACACCGCGTCCCTGGTCTATCCCATCAGCGCGACCGACCCGAATCTGATCCCCGCCCCGTTGCAGGACGCGCTCGCCGTGCAGATCACGGTGCGAAAGGGCGATCCGAGCAAGGTCGGGGTGAACGGTCCTGCACCAACCGGTTCGTTCAGCGGATGTGAGCCCGCGGCGACTCCTTACGAGTTCGACGGCGACATCGAGATCAAGTAGCCGCGTCGCCCACCTGCTCCGGTAAGGGACCATTCAGCCTGGCATCCTGGGTCGGTGCGAGCCGTCATCCAGCGAGTAAGCGAAGCCCGCGTGACCGTCGACGGTGAGATCGTCGGCGAACTCGACATCCCGGCCGGCGGGTCCGGCATCGTCGCCCTCGTCGGCGCCACCCACGACGACACCCCCGACCACGCCGCGAAACTCGCCGACAAGATCTGGCGCCTGCGGATCTTCAACGGCGACGACGGACCCGAGAAGGCGGCCGCCGACATCGACGCACCGATCCTGGTCATCAGCCAGTTCACCCTGTACGCCAACACCGCCAAGGGACGCCGGCCGTCGTGGAACGCCGCCGCCCCGGGCCCGGTGGCCGAGCCGCTCGTCGACGCGGTCGCCGCTGCCCTGCGCGACGCCGGGGCCACCGTCGCCACCGGACGGTTCGGGGCGAACATGCAGGTGAGCCTGGTCAACGACGGGCCGGTCACCCTGATCCTCGACGTCTGACGACTAGGGTCGAACCGTGGGACGAATAACCGCACGACGCCGCGTCACCCGCATCCGACGCGATGCGGCCCCGACGCAGCGTGCCGACACCCTCGCCGTCGAGGAACCGTTGGAGATCCGCGTGGGCGGTCGGCAGCTGAGCGTCACCATGCGTACCCCCGGCCACGATTTCGAACTCGTGGCCGGATACCTCGTCTCCGAGGGTCTCATCATCGCCGGCAGCGACTACTCCACCGCGCGGTACTGCGCGGGTACCGACTCCACCGGCGCGAACACCTACAACGTCGTCGACGTCTCGCTGGCCGCCCACGTTCGGCCGCCCGCATCCGGCGTCGTCCGCCACAACACCATGACCAGTGCCTGTGGTGTCTGCGGGAAGGACAGCATCGAGTCCGTCCACACCGCGTCGGCCCACGACCCGGCGGCTGACACCTTGACCGTCGACGTCGACACGCTGCTGGGTCTCCCCGACCGTCTACGCGTCGAGCAGGACGTCTTCGACAAGACCGGCGGGCTCCACGCGGCGGCGCTCTTCGACGCCGACGGCGAACTGCTCGTCGTCCGTGAGGACGTGGGCCGGCACAACGCCGTCGACAAGGTCGTCGGCTGGGCGGTCCTCGCCGACCGACTCCCATTGACCGGCACCGTCCTCCAGGTTTCCGGCCGGGCGAGCTTCGAACTGGTGCAGAAGGCCGCGATGGCGGGCATCCCGATGCTGAGCGCGGTGTCGGCGCCGTCCTCGCTCGCCGCCGATCTCGCCGACGAGCTCGGCATCACCCTGATCGGGTTCTCCCGCGGCGAGTCGATGGTGGTCTATACGCGGCCGGATCGGGTCGTCGCCGTCGACGAACACGCCGGGATCGTCACGAGTTGAGGTCGTGGCGCAGCGGATCGTCGAGTGCGGCACCGGTGACCGGGTCGAACCAGTAGGTCTCGGAGGGCTCCGGCACCAGACCGACCACGTCACCGACATCGATCGTGCGTCGATGGTCGACGCGAACGACGATACGGCTGTTCCGCAGCGGGACATCGGCACTGCAGTAGACGAACTGTTCGGCGCCGAGTTCCTCGACCAGATCAACCGTCCCGCGCAGCGCCCCGTCGTGCGAGACCGTCGAGACCGTCCACGATTCGGCGCGGAGTCCGACGACCACCTCCGCGGAGTTCGCAGCGGCGAGGACGGAGTCGGGCACCGGTAGGTGTGCCGCGCCCAGACGCACGACACCGTCGTCGATGCGGCCGTTGATCAGACACATCTGCGGCGACCCCATGAACGATGCGACGAACAGATTCGACGGCCTGGAGTAGATCTCCCGCGGAGTGCCCACCTGCTGCAACACACCATGGTCGAGGACGGCCACCCGGTGTCCCATGGTCATCGCCTCGATCTGGTCGTGTGTCACGTACAGCGTCGTGACACCCAGTTCCCGCTGCATCGCGGCGATCTGCGCGCGGGTGCTGACCCGCAGCTTCGCGTCGAGGTTGGACAACGGCTCGTCCATGCAGAAGACCTTGGGACGCCGGACGATCGCACGTCCCATCGCCACCCGCTGCCGTTGTCCCCCCGACAGTTTGGCGGGCTTCCGGTCGAGAAGATGTGCGATGTCGAGCATTTCGGCGACTTCGGCCACACGCTTGCCGGTGTCGGGCTTGCTCATACCGGCATTGCGGAGGGCAAAGCCCATGTTGTCGGCGACCGTCATGTTCGGGTACAGCGCATAGTTCTGGAACACCATTGCGACGTCGCGCGCCTTGGGGGCCATCCCGACGACGTCGACGCCGTCGATCAGGATGGCCCCCGATTCGACCGACTCCAGGCCCGCGACCATCCGGAGGCTGGTCGACTTACCGCAACCCGACGGGCCGACGAGCACCATGAACTCGCCGTCGGCGACGTCGAGATCGAGCGAATCCACCGCGGGTGGTAGGTCGTCGGCGAACCGCCGGGTCGCCGCGTCGAAGGTCACTGAAGCCATGAAATTATCGAATCCTGCCCTGTGTCTTGCTGTCCGAGATGGTTACGGGGTGCGTGATCAGTTCGGCAGCTTGGACTTGATCTGTCCGTCGTAGATCCGCTGCAGCTGCTGCTGCACATCGCCGAGGGTCTTGGTGACATCGGCGTTGCGCAGACCGATCTGCTCGTAGCCGGTGCCGATCACCTTGTCGGCGCCGGGCAGGAACACCCGGGCGTAATCCTGCGATTTGGTGTTCGGCAGCTGCTCGATGGCGGTCTTGAAGTTCGGGTTCTCGGCCAGGAACTTCTTCATCGACGGGTCGTCGGCCGCCCCGGTCCGCACCGGCATGTAACCGACGTTCTGCGAGAAGTACGCGGTGTTGGCGGTGTTGGTGAAGAAGTCGATGAACCTGAGCGCGTTCACCTTCCGCTCATCGGAGATCTTCGCCGGGATGGCGAGGCCGGCGCCGCCGGTCGGGCAGCCCTTTGTTCCGTCCGGCGCAGGCAGGAAGGCCGTGCCGAAGCTGAACTTGGCATCCTTGGTGACACCGGAGAGGTCACCGGTCGACGCGATGGTGGACGCGATGATCCCGGCACTGAAGTCGGCGGCGATGTCGTTGGAGATCGCGGCGTACTTGTCCTTGTTGATCGAGTCGGACAGATACTGCGCGGCCTCTATCGTCTTGGGATCGGTGAACTTCAGGTCCCACCGGTCGGAGTAGGCACCACCGAAGGTCCAGGTGGGACCCTCGAAGGTCCAGCCCAGGTAGTCGGTGGCGTTACCCCAGCCGTGGGCCTTCTTGCCCGAGCCGACGACCTGCTGGATCCGCGGACCCCACTCACCGAACTCCTGCCAGCTGGCCGGACCGCGATCGGGCAGTCCGGCCTTCGCCCACACGTCCTTGTTGTAGTAGAACAGCGGCGTCGACCGGGCGTACGGCAACGCCCAGTGCTGATCATTCCAGTTGTAGTCCTCGACCAGCGAGGCAACATATTCCGAGGTGTTGACCCCGGCCTTGCCGAACAGGTCGTCGAGCGGCGTGATCGCGCCCTGCAGAGCGAAGTTGAACCACCACACATCCGACAGGACGACGATGTCGGGCACCGATCCGCCGGAGAGCGCCGCATTGAACTTCTGGGCGACCTCTTCGTAGTTCTTGCCGCCGTCCACGAGCTTCACCTTGATGTCGGGGTTGGCGGCCTCGAACCGGCTGATCAGTTCCTTCTCCACATCGGCCGATTTGCCGGGGTGATTCGACCAGAAGGTGAGGGTGTTGGCGTCTCCGCCGGCGGAATCGCCCCCGCTGTCTCCGGAACCGGCACAGGCGGCCAGAGTGAGACCGGCGGCTGCGGCGGCTGCCGCGGCGAGAAAGCCCCGGCGCGAGAGATCGGTCATGGTGTCATACCCCTTTGTTCGTTGTTCGTCGGATACGTGGAGCCCGTGCTGGTCATCCTTTGACCGCACCGGAGGTCAGGCCCTTGATCATCTGGCGTTGCAGTACCAGGAACACGATCAGGATCGGGAGCATCGCCAGGACGGTCGCGGCCATCACCGGTCCCCAGTTGGTGACGCCGTCGTTGTTCTGCAGCTGCGTGAGACCTACTGGCAGCGTTGCCACCGAGTAGTCGTCGGCCATCAGGAACGGCCACAGGTACTCATTCCATTCGTTGACCAGGGTGATGAGCGCGAATGCGACCATGGTCGGGATCGAGATCGGCAGTACGACCCGCAGCAACAGCCGGACATGACCCGCGCCGTCCATCCGAGCGGCCTCGATGATCTCGGCGGGGATGGACAGAAAGTGGTTGCGCATCAGGAAGGTGCCGAAGGCGACACCGGCGAGCGGGAGGATGATGCCGATGAAGGTGTTCCGGAAGCCGAGTTGCGCGACCAGGGAATAGTTGGTGATGACGGTGATCTGATTGGGCACCATCAGCGCTGCGATGATGAGGATGAACACGACGTTCTTGAAGGGAAACCGCAAGAACACCAGCCCGTAGGCGCTGAGCACGCCCAGGACGAACTTCGCCACGGTCAGGACACACGTGACGATGACGGAGTTCCGCAGGAACTGCCCGAACGGCACGGATGTCGTTGCCTCCGTGTAGTTCTCGGGGTGCCAGCTGGACGGCCACCAGACCGCCGGCTGGACGTAGATCTCGGAGCGGTCCTTGAACGACGCCAGGACGATCCACACCAAGGGCAGCGCCACCACGACCACCACCAGCGCCATGGCCGCGTAGCCGCAGGCGGTCACCAGACGATGCCTGCTCACGTCGTTCATCGACTCTCCCGATCCATGACACGCACCTGCGCAACGGTGATCACCAGCAGGACGACGAACATGATGGTCGCGACCGTGGCACCGTAGCCGGCTCGAAAGTTGCGGAACGACTCCTCGTAGACCTGGTAGACCATCGTGGTGGTGCCGTTACCGAGAGGCCCTCCCCGCGTCATCACGTTGATGATGTCGAAGACCTGTAACGAGTTGAGCATCACGGTGATCGACAGGAAGTACGTCGTCGGACGAAGCTGCGGCAAGAGCACCCGGCGGAAATGGGTTGCCGCACTGGCACCGTCGATCTGGGCGGCTTCGTCGAGGTCGACCCGTCGCGCCTGCAACGCGGCCAGGTAGATGACGAACGTGTAGCCGATGTTCTTCCAGAGATAGGTGACCGTCACCATGAACAGCGCCCAGCCGGGCTGCTGGTAGAAGTCCGGTGCCGAGCCGAGGCCGAATCGGGTCATCAGGTCGTTGATGAGACCGAAATGCGGATCGAAGACGAACTGGAACGCGATGCCGATCGCCGCACCGGAGATCACGAACGGCGCGAAAACCACCGAACGCACCAGGTTTCGACCTCGGAGCGCCCGATCGAGCAGCATGGCGAGCACCAGTCCGATCAGCATGCTCCCCGCCACCGCGACGACGGTGAAGACGACGGTGTTCGAGACGATCGTCCAGGTATCGGAGCGCGTCGCCCACTCCCGGTAGTTCGACCACCCGATGAAGGTTGCCCCCGGCGACGAGATGTTCCAGTCGTAGAACGACATTCGGATGTTCTCGATCAAGGGACGGTAGGTGAACACCCCCAAGAGCACGAGATTGGGGCCCACGATCGCCAGAAAGAGCGCATAGGTGCGCCACGGACGTCGGCGCCCCACTTGGGGAAGGACTCGTTCGGTGACCGCGGGCACCCGGGGGAGTATTCAGATCGATTCGGACATCCCGCGAACGAGTCGGGGGTGATCCGGTGACAACTGGGTGTCCGGTGGGTGTCACAACCGGTACGGTCGTCCAGGTCGAGCGTACCGGTTGCCGGGCGGCCTACGCCTCCTTGCCGGCCGCCGCGAGCTTGAGCAACTGCCCGGCGGTGGCGTCGGGCAGATAGGCGCGCGATACGGCCAAACCGATGCGGGGAAGATCACCTTCGTCGCGAACAGCCAGGTACACGGGCTCGTAGCGCGGATTGAACTTCTTCTTGAACGTGTGCAACGACCGGAAGCCGTAGTAAGGTTCGAGCGCTGCGCCGAGCGCGTCGAGCAGTTTGTCGAGCGGCTCGGGATCGAAATCCCCGGTGCGGGCCAGCGGCGCACCCGACAGCGAGATGAACTGTGCGCCCTCGTCTTTGAACGCGACAGCCGAGGAGGCGATGAGGTACTCGACGACGGGACCGAAACCGTCGGTCCGGCGCCGCATGATGTCGAGGGTCCAACCCGCAACCCCGCCGCCGGGCCCGTACACGGGGAGCCACGACAGCACACCGTGGACGTTGCCGTCCGGATCGACGGCGAGGGCGACCCGCACCGCGAGGTCCATCGCCTCCTCCACACTGCCGAGCGTGAAACCCATCTCCGGTAAGCCCTTGTCCCCCACCCATTCCTCGGAGATGGCGCGGACCTGGGTACGCACGGCGAAGGACTCGTCGGCGAGCGTCACCATCTTCATCGAGATGTCCTGCTTGCCGGCCTTGTTCATCGCCGACCGCACGTGTTGCCACGGCTTGCCCTTGAACTCGAGGCCGGGCAGGTCGACGATCGTGTCCTCCGCGATCTGCACGCTGAGCCAGCCGCGTTCGGTGACGATCTCCGATGTCGACGACCCGATGGAGAACCAGCACGGCGTCGCACCGGATCGCTCCGCGAGCTCGATGAAGGCGTCGACCGCCGCCTTGCCCCGCTCCGGTGCGCACACCGGATCTGCCAGTGCCAGAAGGGTCCCGACGTGGTTCTGGTAGGTGACCACCGACTGCCCCGCGGAATCATCCGCACTGCCGGTGAACTGATAGGAGTTCCCGGGCCAGGTCGTCATCCACGACATCGTGCCGCCGCCGTGTTCACGCAGGAGCGCCCTGACCCGGTCGACCGGGTCGGCGTCGGCGTCATCTCCCGCGCCCACATGCCGCACCCGCCACGGGACGGCGAACGCGAACCGGCCGGGGATCAGGATGGCGAGCAACAACGCCCACAGCAATGTGGTTCCCAGTGTCACCGCCCCCTCGGTGGAGACGTCGGTGAAGATGACGAGGACGACCGTCAACACCGTCGCGACGACGTTCACTGCGCCGATCACGACCGCGACCCACCAGGCCCAGCGCTTTCCCCGCCGCAGCTGGTCGGCGATCAGCACGTTGATCACCAGACCGATCAGCATGGTGAACACGGAGGCGTCGCCCGCGTCGGTCGGGCCCAGCGGGCCGTCCCCGGGGAACAGGAAGACCATCAGGTTCGCCGCCGCGATCACCAGCAGCGCGGCACAGCCCAGCATCCGGACCTCACGCCGAGTGCGCGGCATGTAGCCACGTTCCTTGGTGGCGAAGAACTTCTCCCCGATCACCAGCATGATGACCGCTGCGAGAACGTATTCGACGGAGGCGAGCGTCCCCTGGAACAGGAAGGCGATGGCGACAACCGCACCCATCAGCACACGCACGCGCAGGCGCCACGGTGACCGGACGGTCGCCGAGGCCACCGCGACCGCGGACACGACCAGGGCGCCGACACCGGTCCCCCGCGAATCGGCCAGCTCCTCGGCCCACCGCCAGGAGGTGACCTCGGTCGACAACAGCCACAGCAGACCGACGGTCAGGAAGCCGGCGACGAGGTGGCCGCCGACGCCGACCAGGATCGCCTTCACGGTGCCCAGTTGCCACTCGGCCCAACCCATTCCGACGATCACGACCACGAACGCGATGACGTACAGCCACGGGCCGGGTTCGACGAAGGCGGAGCTGATCGGCGTCCACCACTTGCCCTCACGCAGAGCGGGCAGACCGAAGGCCACCTCGTGATACCAGGCCTTGTCGTTCGCCCGGCTCCAGAGCGACCCGGTCGCCACCCCGACGACCGCAAGCGCGATGGCGAGCGCGGCGGTGAACGGCAACCGGCGGACAGCAGAGGACCACGACACGTCGAAGTGCATGGTCAACCGTACGACGGCGCGCTGCCCCGCAGTGCCTCCTTGTTCGGCAATGTCCCGTATTCGATGCGCCCCGGGCGATTTCGGCGCACAAGTGGACCATGCGTCGGCTGTCCGGGTGGCCCGAGCCCGAGACGTTGGGCGAGCCATGGCGTCTGTTGCCGGAGAGCAACCGCCCACGCCGTGAAAGTATGCCCACCGGGAACCTCGGAGTAGTGGACGTCCATGCCGGCCGCCCGCGCCGCCCGGTACGACGTCACCACCGCCGGCCGGGTGGAACGGTCACCGCGTCCGACGACGAACGCCCCCGCCGAGTCGGGGTAGCGCCGGCTCGCCAACAGATGGAGAGGTGTCACCGCCCGGAAGGCCGCCGCGTCGCCCCCGAACGCGGCGTCGACCGTGGTCTTCGTGGAACCGAGAGACGGTTCGGCTTCGCCGGAGAGGTCCAGGAACGTCGGGTACATCCCCGGACGGGTCGTGGCCAGCTGAAGTGCGCACGTGCCGCCGTACGAAAGCCCGCCGATGGCCCACGCCCGCCGGTCCGTCTCGGCGACGGGAAGTGTCCTGCGCGCCCAGCTCGCGACATCGTCGGTCAGATATGTCGCGACCCTCCCCAGCCGGGAATCCAAGCAGAGCGGGTTGCCGAAGATGCTGCCGGTGCCGTCGGCCAGGATCACGATCGGTGCCAGGCCGTCGTGAGCGCTCGCATAGGAATCCATGGTCGCCGCCAGCCGGCCCCCGAACAGCCAATCCTCCGGCGAACCGGGCTGACCGGCCAGCAAGACCAGGACCGGAAGCCGAGGTGAGACCGGATCGAAGACGGCCGGCGGCAGGTAGACCTTGGCCGGTCTGGCTCGGAAACCCGAAACGCTACCGGGAATCCCGGCCGTCAGAATCCTCCCGTGACGTCCGATGTCGCGGGACGGGCGCCACTCCGGCAGATCGACGACTCGCTGATGGTGAGCGACCTGCGCCACCGAGACGGTCGGGGCACCCTCGTCGTGGATGAGCGCACCGACGGTCGGGTACCAGGCATAGAACGTGTTGACGTGCGAGAGCCCGAGCACGACAGCCAGCACTGCGGCCAGTACGGTCACAGATCTCTGGACGACGCCGCGTCCGGCGACGAGACGGGGCACCGACAGCAGCAGGCCGAGAACGCCGGCCGCACCCCATGCGCACACCGCCACGGGAACCGATTCGCCCCAGGAATGTTCGATGAAACGACGCACCAGCAGGGCCAGCACGACTGTCACGGCAATTGTCACCGGAACCACCACGAACAGATGGCGCTTCCGGGGCGAGAGAATCAGCCAGAGGACCGCGACCACACCGAGGACCGTCACCGTCAGCGGAATCCAGCCGCCGATGATCGACAGACCTACGGCATCACCCATCGCCATGGACCTCCCGAGCAGATGACCCGGCCAGGTTAGCACTGCGGGACGCCGACAGCGGGGGGCCGATGGCGGCGTTCAACACCCAGAGGGCGAGAACCTCATTCCGAGCGGGGAGTCAGAATCCGCGGACCGTCTGCGGTGACCGCGACCGTGTGTTCCCAGTGGGCGGCGCGAGATCCGTCGTCGGTGACGACCGTCCAGTCGTCGGAGAGGACAGTGGTGTCCACGGTGCCGAGAGTCAGCATCGGCTCGATCGCGAGCGTCGACCCGATCACCAGCAGCGGGCCCTTGCCCGGCGCGCCCTCGTTCGCGAGGAACGGGTCCATGTGCATCTCCCGGCCGATGCCGTGACCGCCGTACCCGTCGACGATGCCGAAGGGACGGCTGAACTTCTCCTCGGCGGCGCGGGTACCGAGTTCGATCGCATGGGAGATGTCGGTCAGGCGGGCGCCGTCGACCATGGCGGCGATACCGGCCTCCATCGAGAGCCGGGTGGCCTCGGACAGCTCCGCATCGGCCTGCGACAGCTCTCCGACACCGAAGGTCCAGGCCGAGTCGCCGTGCCAGCCGTCGAGGACCGCACCACAGTCGATGGACACCAGATCGCCTTCGGCGAGAACGACATCGGCCGACGGGATTCCGTGGACCACGACCTCGTTCACCGAACTGCAGATCGATCCCGGGAAGCCGTGGTAGCCCTTGAAGGACGGAACGGCGCCGGCCTCGCGGATGACGGACTCGGCGACCTCGTCGAGGTCGAGGGTGGTGACCCCTGGCTTCGACACGGCGCGGACGGCCACCAGCGCCGCACCGACGACCGCGCCCGCCGCCGCCATCGCATCCAGCTCGCCGGCGGAGCGGAACGGGACGCGTTTGCGCTTACGAAAGCCCATGAGCGGACGCAGTCGTCACCGAGGTCAGGAGACGCCGGCGCCGAGGGCGCTCAGCACACGCTGGTGGACATCCTGGATGTCGCCCACCGCGTCGATGGTCTTCACCTCGTCGCCGTAGTACTCGAGCAGCGGCGAGGTCTCTTTCGTGTAGACGTCCATCCGGTTGCGGATGACCTCTTCGGTGTCGTCGGCACGACCACGGGCCATCATGCGCTCCACGACGACGTCGGTGTCGACGACGAAGGACAGCACGGCGTCGAGCGAGGCGTCGAGATTGGCCAGGATGTCCTTGAGGGCATCGGCCTGCTCGGTCGAACGCGGGAAGCCGTCGAGGATGAAGCCCTTGGCCGCATCCGGCTCGCCCACCCGGGCACGAACCATGTCGACGGTGATCTCGGACGGGACCAGGTTGCCGGCGTCGAGGTACTTCTTGGCCTCGATACCAACCGGGGTGCCCTGGGAGATGTTGGCGCGGAACAGGTCACCGGTCGAGATGTGCGGGATGCCGAGGGCTTCGCTCAGCAGTTCCGCCTGGGTGCCTTTGCCTGCTCCGGGCGGGCCGAGAATAACGAGTCTCACTTGAGGAATCCTTCGTACTTGCGTTGCATCAACTGACTGTTGATCTGTTTCATCGTGTCCAGGCCCACACCGACCATGATCAGTACGGCCGTACCGCCGAACGGCAGGTTCTGGACGTTGCCGCTGTTACCGATCTCGAGGAACAGGTTCGGCAGGACCGCGATGATACCGAGGTAGATCGAACCCGGCAGAGTGATGCGGCTGAGGACGTAGCCCAGGTACTCCGCGGTCGGGGCGCCCGGCCGGATGCCCGGGATGAAGCCACCGTACTTCTTCATCTCGTCGGCACGTTCCTCGGGATTGAACGTGACCGCCACGTAGAAGTACGTGAAGAAGATGATCATCAGGAAGTAGACCGCGATGTAGACCCCGTTGCTGGGATCGGTCAGGTACTTGGTGACGTATTCCTGCCAGGTCGACTGGGTGCCGTCGGTGCTGCGCGTCAGTTCGACGATCAGCTGCGGCAGGTAGAGCAGCGACGAGGCGAAGATGACCGGGATGACGCCGGCCTGGTTGACCTTCAGCGGCAGGTAGGTCGACGAGCCGCCGTACATCTTGCGGCCGACCATGCGCTTGGCGTACTGCACCGGAATGCGGCGCTGGCCCTGCTCGATGAAGACGACGCCCGCGACGATGATCAGCGCGGCGACACACACGAGGGCGAAGACGAGACCGCCGCGGGTGTTGAGGATGGTGCGACCCTCGGCCGGGATACGGGCGGCGATACCGGCGAAGATCAGCAGCGACATGCCGTTGCCGATACCGCGCTCGGTGATGAGCTCGCCGAACCACATGACCACACAGGCACCGGCGGTCATGACGAGCACGATGATCATCAGACCGAAGATGCTGGAGTCGTTGAGGACCTCACCGCTGGTCGCACAGGACTGCGGGAGGAGCTGACCGCGATCGGCGAGGGCGACGATGCCGGTGGACTGGAGGAGCGCCAGGGCCACGGCGAGATAACGCGTGTACTGCGTC
Organism: Gordonia alkanivorans NBRC 16433; assembly: GCF_000225505.1. Lineage (GTDB taxonomy): Bacteria > Actinomycetota > Actinomycetes > Mycobacteriales > Mycobacteriaceae > Gordonia > Gordonia alkanivorans. The sequence goes on from NZ_BACI01000097.1 coordinate 136,823, forward strand.
ATCTTGGCCTGGCCGGCCTGACCTTCCTTGCGCAGCTGCTCGAACCGCGGGATGACCACCGTGAGCAGCTGGACGATGATCGACGCCGTGATGTACGGCATGATGCCGATCGCGAACACCGACAGCTGCAGCAGCGCGCCGCCGGAGAACAGGTTGATCAGGGAGTAGACCGAGCTCGACTCACCGGCCGAGACCTCGTCCAGACAGGCCCGGACGGCCTGGTAGTCCACGCCGGGCGACGGCACGGTCGCGCCGAGGCGATACAGGATGATGATGCCGAGAACGAAGAGGATCTTCTTCCTCAGGTCCGGCGTCCGTATGGCCGCGAAGAGGGGGGAAAGCACTAACTCCTCCTAGGAACGACCACGCGAGGGCAATCTTCCGGGTCGGTCACGACCCGATCCCCGTGTGCTCGGCAATCGACAATGTTCGGGATGCGGCGATCTTGCGGATGCGGCAGACAACGTCTGAAACTCTAACAGTGACGCCGAAACGCCCCGGTCGGGCGGCAGCGTAGCTGCCGCCCGACCGCGGGTTTGTTCCGTCAGAGTTCGGTGACGCTGCCTCCGGCAGCGGCGATCTTCTCCTTGGCGGAGGCGGTGAACTTGTCGGCGGTGATGTCGACCTTGACGGAGAGCTCTCCGTCGCCGAGCACCTTCACCAACTGGTTCTTGCGCACAGCGCCCGCGGCGACGAGCTCGTCGACGCCGATGGTGCCGCCCTGCGGGAAGAGACGCGCGATGTCGCCGACGTTGACGACCTGGTACTCGACCCGGTTGCGGTTGGTGAAGCCCTTGAGCTTCGGCAGCCGCATGTGGATCGGCATCTGGCCACCCTCGAAGCCGGCGGGCACGTTCTTACGTGCCTTGGTGCCCTTGGTGCCGCGGCCCGCGGTCTTACCCTTGGACCCCTCACCGCGACCCACGCGGGTCTTGTCGGTCTTCGACCCCGGTGCGGGGCGAAGGTGATGGAGTTTGATGGTCATTGCTTAAACCTCTTCGACTGTCACGAGGTGACGAACCGCGTTGATGAGGCCGCGGTTGATCGGCGTGTCCTCGCGGGTGACGGTCTGGCGGATGCCCTTCAGTCCGAGGGTCCGCAGGCTGTCACGCTGGTTCTTCTTGGTACCGATGGTGCCCTTGACCTGGGTGATCTTCAGCTCGGCCATGATCAGACTCCCTGTCCCGCTCGAGCGCGCAGCATACCCGCCGGGGCGACGTCCTCGATCGGCAGGCCACGACGGGCCGCGACCTCTTCGGGACGCTGCAGCATCTTCAGTGCCGCCACGGTGGCGTGGACGACGTTGATGGCGTTGTCGGAGCCGAGGCTCTTGGCGAGAACGTCGTGGACGCCCGCGCACTCGAGCACGGCACGCACCGCGCCACCGGCGATCACACCGGTACCGGGGCTGGCCGGGCGCAGCATGACGACGCCGGCAGCAGCCTCACCCTGAACCGGGTGGGTCACGGTGCCACCGATCAGCGGCACGCGGAAGAAGTTCTTGCGAGCCTCTTCGACGCCCTTCTGGATCGCAGCCGGAACTTCCTTGGCCTTGCCGTAGCCGACGCCGACCATGCCCTGGCCGTCGCCGACGACCACGAGAGCGGTGAACGAGAAACGACGTCCACCCTTGACCACCTTCGAGACGCGGTTGATGGTCACCACGCGCTCGAGCTGGTTGCGGTCCTGGTCGCGGCCGCCGCGATCGCGACGGTCTCCGCGGCCACCGCCGCGACGGTCGTTGCCGCCACCTGCGTTGTTCTGGTTGTTGTCGTTACCGGCGGGTCCGTTTCCGCCGTCACGCTGACGTCCGGGCATCAGAGGTTCCCTCCGGTGTTGTGGGTGTAGCTGGTGAAGATGGTCATCAGAAGCTCAGGCCTCCCTCACGGGCGGCATCCGCGAGCGCGGCGATACGGCCGTGGTAGTCCTTGCCACCGCGGTCGAACACGACGGCCTCGACGCCGGCAGCCTTGGCACGGGCGGCGATGAGCTCGCCGACCTTGCGGGCCTGGGCCGACTTGTCGCCGCCTGCCGCGCGCACGTCGGCCTCGATCGACGACGCGGCGGCCAGCGTCTTGCCGGCCAGGTCGTCGATGAGCTGCACGTGGATGTGGCGCGAGCTGCGCTTGACCGCGAGACGCGGGCGAGCCGGGGTTCCGCTGACCTTCTTGCGGAGACGGAAGTGCCGGTTGACGGTCGCCTTGCGACGACGCGTCGACACGTCCTTGCCGAGGGGCTTACGGCTGGTCTTGGTAGCTGTGTCACTCATGGCTTACTTACCCGTCTTTCCGACCTTGCGACGGATCTGCTCACCCTCGTAGCGAATGCCCTTGCCCTTGTAGGGGTCCGGACGACGCAGGCGGCGGATGTTCGCCGAGATCTGGCCGACTTGCTGCTTGTCGATACCCGTGACCGAGAACTTGGTCGGGGACTCCACTGCGAAGGTGATGCCTTCGGGGGCCTCGATCGGCACGGGATGGCTGTAACCGAGGGCGAACTCGAGGTCCTTGCCCTTCGCCTGGACGCGGTAGCCGACACCGAAGATCTCCATCTTCGTGGTGTAGCCCTGCGTGACGCCGATGACCAGGTTGTTGATCAGCGAACGGCTCAGGCCGTGCAGCGCGCGGCTGCGACGCTCGTCGTTGGGGCGGGTGACAACGATGGTGTTGTCTTCCTTGGCGACCTCGATGGGCTCCGAGACGGTGAGCGAGAGCTCGCCCTTGGGGCCCTTCACGGCCACGCGCTGTCCGTCGACGGTGACGTCGACGCCCGCGGGGATCTCGATGGGGTTCTTTCCGATACGCGACATGTCGTTCCCTCCCCTACCAGACGTAGGCGAGGACTTCGCCGCCCACGCCCTGGTTGGCTGCCTGGCGATCGGTGAGCAGACCCGACGACGTGGAGATGATGGCCACGCCGAGGCCGCCCAGCACCTTGGGCAGGTTGGTGGACTTTGCATAGATCCGGAGGCCCGGCTTCGACACGCGGCGCAGTCCAGCGATGGAGCGCTCACGGCTCGGGCCGTACTTCAGGGAGACGATGAGGCTCTTGCCGACCTCCGCATCCTCGATGCGGTAGTCGGTGATGTAGCCCTCACGCTTGAGGATCTCGGCGATGTTCACCTTGATCTTCGACGACGGGAGTTTCACCTCGTCGTGGTACGCCGAGTTGGCGTTGCGCAGACGTGTCAAGAAGTCTGCGATCGGGTCAGTCATGGTCATGGGTGACCGTCAACCTTTCTCGTGGCGGTTCCCATACAGCGCCGATGAGAGGGAAATCCCTCTGACCTGCGGTGGGCCTTCCACGAAGTGGATAGTTTCTGAAGGTTCTCGCCGCCGGTGCCCTTGGCTTTTCGCCGGCACCGGAGACTATTCAGTTGTGTCCCGGGCACCTGAGGTGCACAGGCAACCGGTCTAGTGTAGGGAATCTGCTGGCCAGACCCAAATCGGGCCCGGGAGCGCCACCGAGATCGGGCACCATCGAGGGTATGGATCGCCGCCAGCTTCTCACCGCCGGGCTGCTCGGGTTCACCGGCGCCGTACTCACCTCCGGCTGCTCGGGCGCCGACGTCGTCCGCCCCTCACCGTCGCGCGACGGGCAGAGAGACACCGAGGACACGGGGAGGACAGCCGTCGAGGTGATCGCCTCGGGACTGAACGTGCCGTGGGCAATGGGATTCCTCCGCGGCGGCGATGCGTTGGTCACCCAACGCGACGACGCCACGATCGTGCGGGTGTCCGGGTCGGGCGAGGTCCGGACCGTCGGCGAGATCGGCGACGCCGCGCCTCGCGGCGAGGGTGGGCTGCAGGGCATCGCGATCGCCCCGGGCGCCGAGGACGCGGTGTTCGTCTACTACACCACCGACTCCGACAACCGGCTCGTCCGGCTGGACTTCGACGGCCGGCGACTCACCGGTCCGCGCACGCTCCTGCGCGGCCTCGACGCCGCCTACAACCACCACGGCGGTGCGCTCGTCTTCGATGCCGACGGCAGCCTCTTCGTCGCGGTCGGCGATGCAGCCGAACCCGCTGTCGCACAAGACATACGGTCCCTCAACGGCAAGATCCTACGTGTGGACACCGAGGGTCGCCCATGGCCCGGCAACCCGTTCGGCAACGAGGTCTACTCCTACGGCCATCGCAACGTGGAAGGGTTGGCATTCGACGGCGCGGGCCGCCTGTGGGCAACCGAGTTCGGCCAGAACCGGCGCGACGAACTCAACCTCATCCGGCGCGGCGGCAACTATGGCTGGCCCGAGTTCGAAGGCGAATCCGACGATCCTCGGTTCATCGCCCCGAAGGTCACCTGGACCCCGCAGGAGGCCTCGCCGGCCGGCCTCACGATCGTCGGTGATCGCGCGTACGTCGCCGCGTTGCGCGGCCGGAGGCTGTGGGAGGTGCCCCTCGACGGGGAGTCGGCCGGTCAACCGGCGAGTCACCTCACCGACGACTACGGACGGATCCGCGCGGTGGCCGCGGCACCCGACGGTTCGCTCTGGGTGAGCACGAGCAACACCGACGGCCGCGGACAGCCCACCGATGACGACGATCGCATACTGCGCGTGATTGCCGGCTGACACGACGCCGTCGACAGCAGTCTCGCCGAAATGTCCATTCGCCCACCGCGCGTTGGTGCGATGTGTTTACGGTGGGTCTCGGATGAGGGTCCGTCGGACGGGATCTCGCCAACCGCGCGGGACGTCGGACCCAGAGAGGTCGCGATGAACCGAAGGATCACCACCACTCTCATAGCCGGTGCAGCAAGCCTGACAGTCGCCGTATCAACACTCGCCGGCGCGGGCAACGCCGCCGCACAAGGCAAGGGAGTCGAGATCACCGCCGTCGACAACAAGAACTGCACCGCCACCTTCACACTCACCAACTACACGAATTCAACTTTCTACCAACCAGATTGGTGGTTCAAGCAGGAAGCGAACCAGGACTGGATCAATGCCACCGGGAACGTCGGAGACCTGACGGCTCCGTGGCGGTACGTCAACGGGATCCCGTGGCCCATGGCCCGCTGGGTCCAACGAGAAGACGGCACCAAACTGTTTTCCCAACTCGCGCCCGGCGTGCCCCCGGCTGGTGGCGGTGTGCCGTACAACAGCAGTGCCCAACCGGACGGTTTCGTCAGCACGGCGACGGTCAATCTCAAGACCGTCACCAATCCCGCGCCACCGGCACCCTCGCCGGAGGGCACCCAAACCATCTACTACCGCATCAAGTCGGGCCCCCAGACCGCTGACCGGCGGCCGACCCCGCAGGAACTGGTTGTCACCGGCTGCCAGTCGGGATCCGGCTCTCTCGACTGGGGCTCTCTGCGTTTCTGACCCGCCACGCCGACGCGGCCCACGATCGTCGTCCGACCACTCCGTGGCCGGCGCGGGCATCCCCGGCGGTCACCGGTTTCCGCAGGCACCATGACGACATCGCGTATTCAGCGCGAGTTCCGCCCAGGGCAGCGCACTATTCACCAGGCCGCACATGTGTATGCCGGCGAAAGCTCCGGCAGTGTTCCGGTCGGCAACAAATCGGCGTCGATCGGCAGAACCACAACCATCGTGCGCGCCGTATGCCATCGTCGAGCCATGCACTCGACCCGGCTGCCCGAACTCGTCGACGAGCTCCTGACCACCGCACATGGGGCCAGGAGCCGTCGCGCTGCGCACACGCTGTACGGCGACTCCTCACGGCACCTGCGACAGACGGTTATCGCGCTGGTCGCCGGAGCCACGTTGTCCGATCACGAAAGCCCCACCGAGGCAACCCTTCACGTCCTCCGGGGCCACGTCTCCCTCAAGACGGGCGAGCACAACTGGGATGGCCGGCAGGGCGACCTCGTCACGATCCCTCCCGAGCGTCACGGACTCACCGCCCGCGAGGATTCCGCGGTGCTGCTGACAGTCGCCACGCACTGACCCACGACGCCGAAGCACGTCGGACCTACGCAATCGATGAGCGCAACCTGCCCTGGGGTCCGCAATTGTTCGAGTGCGGATTTGATTTCCCGACACACCATTCTTGAGATTGTTTGTCGCATTCGCGTCGAATCGAGGAAATAGCAGATATCGCCTGACACAGATGTGTATCGTGGCGCGCATGGCCCGGTCCGGCGACACTCAGGGCACTGCAGCCACTGCCCTTCTGAACATCGGCAAGTTCTTCACCCGTTGGGACGAGACCGACGACCGTCGCGCAGTATTCCGTGACGGTGGGCGCGCCGGCGACGTCTTCTATCGAGACCGGTGGAGCCACGACAAGATCGTCCGTTCCACGCACGGGGTGAACTGCACCGGTTCGTGCTCGTGGAAGGTCTACGTCAAGGACGGGATCATCACCTGGGAGACCCAGGAAACCGACTACCCGTCGGTGGGACCCGACCGACCCGAGTACGAGCCACGCGGATGTCCGCGCGGCGCCGCATTCTCCTGGTATACCTACTCCCCCACGCGTGTTCGGCACCCGTACGCGCGAGGTGTTCTCGTCGAGATGTACCGCGAGGCGAGAGCCCGGCTCGGTGACCCCGTCCTCGCCTGGGCCGATGTTGTGTCCGATCCGCTCCGGCGCCGCTCCTACCAGCAGGCCCGGGGCAAAGGCGGCCTGGTGCGGGTGAGCTGGGACGAAGCCACCGAGATGGCGGCCGCGGCACATGTCCACACCATCAAGACCTACGGGCCCGACCGGTGTGCGGGATTCTCGCCGATCCCCGCGATGTCGATCGTGAGCCACTGCGTCGGCACGCGCTTCATCCAGCTCATCGGCGGCGTCATGACGTCGTTCTACGACTGGTACGCCGACCTGCCCGTGGCGAGTCCGCAGGTGTTCGGCGACCAGACCGACGTCCCGGAATCCGGGGACTGGTGGGACGCGACCTACCTGATGATGTGGGGATCGAACGTGCCCGTCACCCGTACCCCGGACGCACACTGGATGGCCGAGGTTCGCTATCGCGGCACCAAGGTGGTCGCCGTCAGTCCCGATTACGCCGACAACACCAAGTTCGCCGACGAGTGGCTACCAGCGCAGGCCGGCACCGACGCCGCTCTCGCGATGGCCATGGGCCACGTCATCCTGACCGAGTTCTTCCGCGACCGCACGACCGACTTCTTCGACTCCTACGTCCGCACCTACACCGACCTCCCGTTCCTCATCCGCCTCGACGAGCACGACGACCAGGACACGCTGGTGGCGGGCAAGTTCGTCACCGCCGACGAAGTCGGCTCCAGCCCCACCGCCGACGAAGTCGGCTCCGGTTACACCGCCGAGGACGTCTGGAAGACCGTGTTCTGGGACGAGGACCGCGACGGTCCCGCGGTGCCGAACGGTTCGGTGGGGTTCCGGTACGCCGAGTCCGGCGTGGGACGGTGGAATCTCGACCTCGAGGGCGTGCGGCCCGCCCTGACTCTCCTGGGTCCCGACGCGGAGCTCGTCTCGGTGTCCTTCCCGGTCTTCGACGCACCGGACCGCAGCGGCTCGGTGGTCCGCCGCGGTGTCCCGGCCCGGCGGATCAACGGCCGCCTCGTCACGACCGTCTTCGACCTGATGCTCGCGCAGTACGGCGTCGCCCGGGACGGGCTTCCCGGCGAGTGGCCCACCGGCTACGACGACGCGACCACGCCCTACACCCCGGCGTGGCAGGCCGAGATCACCGGCGTCCCGGCCGAGGCCGCGATCCGCGTCGCCCGCGAATTCGCTGCCAATGCCGAAGAGTCGCAGGGCCGCTCGATGATCATCATGGGCGCCGGAATCTGCCAATGGTTCCACGGCGACGCGACCTACCGCGCGATCCTCTCGCTGCTCATCCTCACCGGCTGTATGGGCCGGAACGGGGGCGGCTGGGCACACTACGTCGGGCAGGAGAAGTGTCGTCCGATCACCGGTTGGGTGTCGCTGGCGAACGCGCTCGACTGGTCGCGTCCGCCTCGGACGATGACCGGGACGTCGTACTGGTACATGCACACCGGGCAGTGGCGCAACGACGGATATTCCACCGCGTCACTCGCCTCCCCGCTGGCGCGCGGCTCGATGGACCACGAGCACACCGCCGACGCGATCGCACAGTCCGCGCGGCTCGGGTGGATGCCCTTCTACCCGCAGTTCTCGGCGAATCCCCTCGACGTCGCCGACGAGGCCACCGCAGCGGTCGACCGTGGAGACGCCGACGACGTGGCCGGTTACGTCGCCGACCGTCTGCACACCGGCGACCTGACACCCGCCATCTCCGATGTCGACGCGCCGGAGAACTGGCCGCGAACTCTCGTCCTGTGGCGGTCGAACCTGCTCGGTTCGTCGGCCAAGGGCAACGAGTACTTCCTGCGGACTCTGCTCGGCACACATCACAACGTGCTGGGGACCGAAGATCCCGAGGCACCGCGTCCGAGCGAGATCCGGTGGCATGACCGGCCTCCCGAGGGGAAACTCGACCTGCTGCTGTCCGCCGACTTCCGCATGACCTCCACGACGCTGTTGTCCGACATCGTGCTGCCTGCGGCGACCTGGTACGAGAAGTACGATCTCTCGTCCACCGACATGCACCCCTTCGTCCATGCGTTCACCCCGGCCATCGCTCCCCCCTGGGAGGCGAAGTCGGACTTCGAGCTGTTCCACCGGCTCGCCCGCAAGTTGTCGGAGCTCGCGCGGACGCACCTCGGGACACGTCACGACCTCGTGAGTGCGCCGATGCAGCACGACACCCCCGGGGAAACCGCCCAACCGCACGGGCGGGTCGTCGACTGGCGCGACACCGGCGTGCGTGGCACACCTGGTCGGAACATGCCGAACTTCAGTGTCGTCGAACGTGATTACACGGCGATCGCCGACAAGCTCGCGACGATCGGACCGCTGGCCGACACTCTGGGCTTCACCGTCAAGAGCGTGACCTACCCTCTCGAGGAACACACGCGGACGCTCGCCGAGGCCAACGGCGTCATGCCGAGCGGTGCCGGCGAAGGCCGCCCGGCGATCGACACCGACGAGAAGCTCGCCGAGGCGATCCTCACGCTGTCCGGCACCACCAACGGCGCACTCGCGGTGGCCGGTTTCGAACAGCTCCAGACCCGCGTGGGTGTGCAACTCGACGACCTCGCACGAGGTTCGGAGGAGAAGCGGATCAGGTTCGCCGACACCCAGAAGGCACCCGTTCCGGTGATCACCTCGCCGGAATGGTCCGGCTCCGAGACCGGCGGTCGGCGGTACGCCCCGTTCACCGTGAACATCGAGCGGCTCAAGCCTTTTCACACACTCACCGGACGCATGCACTTCTACCTCGATCACGACTGGATGATCGACATGGGCGAGTCGCTGCCGATCTACCGACCCCCACTGGACATGCACCGACTGTTCGGCGAACCGCGACTCGGTCCCGACGGCGCGCGCGAGATCACGGTGCGTTACCTGACGCCGCACAGCAAGTGGTCGATCCACTCCGAGTACCAGGACAACCTGTTCATGCTGTCGCTGTCGCGTGGTGGTCCGGTCGCCTGGCTGAGTCCGCAGGACGCCGCGTCGATCGAGGTGTCCGACAACGACTGGATCGAATGCGTCAACGCCAACGGGGTGTTCGTCTGCCGCGCGATCGTGAGTCACCGGATGCCCGAGGGCGTCTGCTACGTACATCACGCGCAGGAGCGCACCATCGACGTACCCAAGTCGGAGGCGACCGGGCGCCGCGGCGGAATCCACAACTCCCCCACCCGACTTCTCGTCAAACCCACTCACCTCATCGGTGGATACGCCCAGTTGTCCTACGCCTTCAACTATCTCGGCCCCACCGGCAATCAACGCGACATGGTGTCGACGATCCGCAAGCGCAGCCAGGAGGTGACGTACTGATGCGAGTCATGGCCCAGGTCGGGATGGTGATGAATCTCGACAAGTGCATCGGATGCCACACCTGCTCGGTGACCTGCAAGCAGGCCTGGACCAACCGGTCGGGCACCGAGTACGTGTGGTTCAACAACGTCGAAACCCGTCCCGGGCAGGGTTATCCACGGCGTTATGAGGATCAGGACACCTGGCGCGGTGGATGGCGACTCAACCGCAACGGGAAGTTGCGGTTGCGCACCGGGGGACGGCTCCAGAAGCTGTTGACCCTGTTCGCCAGTCCCGTGCAGCCCACGATCAACGACTACTACGAGCCGTGGACCTACGACTACCAGACGCTGATCGATGCCCCGCTCGGTGACGACTTCCCCGTCGCGCGTCCCAAATCCCTGCTCACCGGCGAGGACACCAAGGTGACCTGGTCGGCGAACTGGGACGACAACCTCGGTGGCGCAACAGAACACGTGCCGCACGACCCCATCGTCGAGAAGCTCCGGCGCGACAGCGAGGACGCGGTCAAACTCGGGTTCGAGCAGACCTTCATGTTCTATCTGCCGCGGATCTGCGAGCACTGCCTCAATCCTTCGTGCATGGCGTCGTGCCCGTCCGGGGCGATCTACAAGCGCAGCGAGGACGGGATCGTGCTCGTGGACCAGGACCGGTGCCGCGGCTGGCGTCAGTGCATCACCGGATGTCCGTACAAGAAGATCTATTTCAACCACAAGTCCGGTAAGGCCGAGAAGTGCACCCTGTGCTATCCGCGCATCGAGGTGGGTCAACCCACCGTGTGTTCGGAGACCTGCGTCGGACGCCTGCGCTACCTCGGGATCTTCCTGTACGACGCCGACGCCGTCACCGCGGCCGCGTCCACCCCGGATGAGCAGGATCTTTACGGGGCCCAACTCGATCTGATGCTGGACCCCGACGACCCCGAGGTCCTCGCGGCGGCTCGGGCCGACGGGATCCCCGACGACTGGCTGGCGGCGGCGCGCCGCTCACCGGTGTACGCGCTGGCCAAGAAGTATCGGGTCGCACTTCCGCTGCATCCGGAATACCGCACCATGCCGATGGTCTGGTACGTCCCGCCGCTGTCCCCGATCGTCGACCTGCTGGCCGAGCAAGGACACGACGCGGAGAGCCCGGGAACCCTCTTCGGCGCCATCGAGGCGCTGCGTATCCCGGTCGAGTACCTCGCCGAACTGTTCACCGCCGGTGACACCACGGTGGTCGACGCGGTGTTGCGCCGCCTGGCGGCGATGCGTGCCTACATGCGTGATGTCACGCTCGGCCGGGAACCCGACGGTGCCATCCCCGCGGCGGTGGGGATGACCGAGGAACAGATCTACGAGATGTACCGGCTGATGGCCATCGCGAAATACGATGAGCGGTACGTGATCCCGACCGCACATCTCGAACAGGCCGAGAAACTCGACGAAATGGCCTGTGCGCTCGACTACGACGAGGGTCCGGGCATGTTCGACTCGTCCGCGTTCGGTGAGGCGAGTGGCCGTCCGGCACCGGTCTCGGTGGAGACCTTCCACGCGCTGCGGCAGCGACAGACCACCGACACCGCGGCCGGCTCGCACACGCTGGCCGGACGCACCAACCTGCTGAACTGGGACGGGAACGGTGTTCCCGCGGGGATGTTCCCCGACCGCGCGGAGCACGGGCGAGAGAATGAACGGGGCGGTCGCGGATGAGGGCCTTCCCCCGGTTCGACCGCGCCGCGAGAACGTCGACCGGAGTCCGGGTGATCCACCAGATCAGCTCCTGGTGCCTCAGCTATCCCGACGACGACGTGCTCTCGCGCATCGACCTCATGCGCGCCGCTCTCGACGAACAGCGCCGGGACGCCGCGGTGCAGTTGCTCGGACGCACCGTCGACCACCTCGCCGGCGAGGACGCGATGACCCTGCGTCGCAACTACATCGATCTGTTCGACCTGTCGAAGCGATCCACCCTGTACCTGTCCTATTGGTCGGACGGCGACACCCGCCGGCGCGGATCCTCGCTCGGCGAGTTCAAACAGGTCTACCGGGACAGCGGATTCCTCGTCGACCTCCACGGCGAGCTACCCGACCATCTGCCGATCGTCCTCGAGTTCAGTGCGCGCGCCGATCCCGGACGGGGCGTCGAACTCCTCGAAAAACACCGCGCGGCACTCGAACTCATCAAGTTCTCGTTGCTGGAGGCGGACTCACCGTACGCCGGCGCGGTGGCCGCGGTGTGTGCTACCCTGCCCAGTCCGTCCCCGCCCGACCGCGAGACGGCGATGGCACGATGCCGGCCGGTCCCCACCGAGACCGTGGGACTGGAACCCTACGATCCCCGGCTTCTCCCCATCGATCCGACGTCATCACGACCCCCGATCCCGAACCCGACCGTGAGGTGACGCGTGGACATCTTCCTCTGGGGCGTACTGCCGTACGTGACGCTCGGACTGCTGATCGGCGGCACGATCTGGCGATATCGCTATGACAAATTCGGCTGGACCACGAGATCCTCGGAACTCTACGAATCCCGCCTGTTACGAGTGGCCTCGCCGCTGTTCCACTACGGGATACTCGTGGTCATCATCGGACATGCGATGGGTCTGCTGATCCCGGAGTCGTGGACCGACGCTGTCGGTGTCAGCGAGACGACCTACCACTGGGGCGCGGCGATCTTCGGGCTGCTGGCCGCGGTCGCGACGCTCGTCGGAGTGGGCATGCTCGTCTACCGCCGCCGCACCGTCGGCCCGGTGTTCATGGCCACCACCCGCAACGACAAGGCGATGTATCTCGTGCTCACCACGGCGTTGATCGCGGGCACCTACATCACGATCATCGGCGCGGCGGACCCGCACGCGCACGGCGTGAACTACCGGGAGACCGTGTCCCCGTGGTTCCGATCGATCTTCGTCCTCCAACCGGACGTCTCGGCGATGGTGCAGGCCCCGTTGCGCTTTCACGTGCACATTCTGATCGGGATGCTCCTGTTCGCGATGGTGCCATTCACCCGGTTGGTACACATCTTCACCGCACCCGTGCACTATCTGTTCCGGCCGTACATCGTCTACCGGAGCCGCGACCGTCGACCGGCACCGGGTAGCCGGCCGTCTCGGCCGGGCTGGGCCCCGGTCGGAGTGAAGGACCGTGATCGATGACCACCGACACCGCAGCCACCCGGGCAGCCACCGGGTCGCAGTCGATCAACCTCACGCTCGCGACGCTGGCCTTCACGATCAGCTTCTGGGCATGGAATCTCATCGGCCCCCTCGGAGTGGTGTACACCGATCAGCTGGACCTGTCGGCAAGCCAGAAGTCGATCCTCGTCGCGATCCCCGTTCTCGTGGGGTCGCTGGGCCGGATCCTGACCGGAGCCCTGACCGACCGGTTCGGTGGTCGTCTCATGTTCACGGTGCTTCTGGTCGTCACGATCCCGTTCGTGTTGCTGGTGGCGGCGGCCGGTCGCCTCGCGAGTTACCCGCTGCTGCTCGTCGCCGGGTTCCTCCTCGGCGTCGCCGGTACGACGTTCGCGGTGGGCATTCCCTTCGTGAACGCCTGGTACGACAAGTCACGTCGTGGCTTCGCGACCGGGGTGTTCGGCGCGGGAATGGGCGGCACCGCGCTGTCGGCGTTCTTCACCCCGCGATTCGTGTCGTGGTTCGGATACGTCGCCACCCACGTCGTCATCGCGGTGGCGCTGGCGGCGACCGCGGCGGTCTGCTGGATGTTCATGCGCGACTCACCGCGCTGGGTTCCGTCCCACGACTCCGTGGTGCCGAAGCTCGCCGCCGCCGCCAAGTTGCCCATCACCTGGCAACTCGGTTTCCTCTATGCCGCGACGTTCGGCGGTTTCGTCGCGTTCAGCACCTATCTGCCGACCTACCTCAAGGACGTCTACGACTTCGACCTGCAGGCGGCCGGCACCCGAACCGCGGGTTTCGCGATCGCGGCGGTGCTCGCCCGACCGCTCGGCGGCATCCTGTCCGACCGGTTCGGACCGCGGATCATCACGGTGATCTCGTGCGGCGGCGCGGTGGTCCTCGCCGCCTGGATGATCACCACACCCCCGGTGGAGATCCCGGCAGGCATCGATTTCGTGCTGATGGCGATCTGCATGGGCCTCGGATCGGGGTCCGTTTTCAGCTGGGTCGCACAGGCCGCGCCGGCCGAACGCGTGGGCTCGGTGACCGGGATCGTCGGAGCCGCGGGCGGGGTCGGCGGCTTCTTCCCGCCACTGGTCATGGGGGCCACCTACGACGCCGCCACCCATAGTTACACCACCGGCCTCGTCCTGCTCGCGGTGTTCGCCGCAGGTGCGATGGTGTTCACGATCTTCGGCATCCGCGGAAGGCCGGCCGACTGAGCCCGCGCCCGACCGGCACTCGGGCTTCGACGATCAGAGTTGTCGGACCCCCGTGGTGTCATGGTCGCACCCTTCGAACAAAGGAGCGATCCATGTCAGACCACGCTGCCGCAATCCGAGGTCTGCCCCGGTGGCATCCCAATCCCGTCATCCGCTCGACCATCGACACCATCCGCCGGTGTGGATGGCAGGTGACCTCCGTCGGCGAAGGATCTCCCGAGGCGAACAGTCGCGAAACCGACTGCGGCTTCTCCTACACCGCCGGGCTCTCGTTGCACTCGATCCCCGAACTGGCCATCTACGGCGTCGACCCGCTCACCGCGCATCACATCCTGAACGAGCTCGGCGATCTCCTCCACCGCGAGGACTGGCGCGATCTCGTCGCGGACCAGTCCGACATCCGGCTGCAGACGGTCGCGGTGTCGGTGCGACTCATCGAGCAGGTCGACAAGGACGAACTCATCCTCGCCAACCTGCTGTTCCCCGATTACCCGACGCTGCAGGTGGTCTGGCCCGACGAGTACGGCCGGTTCCCCTGGGAGGAGGGCTACATCCTGCTGCCGATGCACCAGCCGGTGAAGGGGATTCCGGATCTCTCGGCGCACGCGCGACGGGCCGCCCACGTGATCACCACCGAGTCGGGACCCGACCGAACCCGCCCCCGCCGGGGCCGCCGGATCTCGGGGCACTGAGGCGTGCCGGATATCCGTTGCCCGCCTTGACGAATGGGGTAGTCGGCTGAGGTCAGAGGGTCGGCCGTCGGGTGTCGTACGCCTCCCGGTACCTCACCCGCCGGCGGCCGTCACCGGCGACGGCCAGAACTGTGCGGACGATGCTCGCGAGCAGGACGAGACCGCACACGATTGCCAGTGGTACTGCGGCCATGACGACCCCCTTCACCTCGCTCCGCACCGCGAACCACGTTGCGGGACCGTTGGGATCGCCCCGGGCTTCCCGTGACGAACTGTTGCCGAACATGGTTGCGCGGAACCGCCGTTGGGCGCCACTGTTTTTTGTGGCCGGAGAGTGCTCACGCGCTGAGAAACGCCTCCGCGAAGCACCGTGCATATGGCCGTCGGAGAGGCGGTTCTCAGCCGGTGACGCGCCGGTCGGTCGACAGAGCGATCTCCTCGTGCGCCCGCACTTGGCACAATGGACAACGTGCTCACGCTGTCCGCCGGAGAGAACCGTCCGTTGCCGTCGTCGGCCGTGACGGTGTCGGTGCGTTCGGCATCGCCGGTCAACACCTCGGCGATCCTGCTCACCGATGCCGGTCGCGTCCGGTCCGACGCCGATCTGATCTTCTACAACCAGCCCACCGGCCCGGGTGTCGGCTATCGCTCGTCGGGTGCGGTCGACATCGTCACCGTCGACACCGCAGCCCTACCCCGCGACATCACGACGGTCGTCGTCGCCGCGAGCCTGGACGGCACCGGCCCGTCCACCTTCGCGACCGCCGGCGCACTGACCGCGACCCTGAGCGGCGGCGGCGAGGAACTCGGCTTCACGCCGACGGGTCTCACCAGCGAGGCCGCCGTGGTCTGCCTCGAGATCTACCGCCGCAACGATACCTGGAAAGTTCGTGCCGTCGGCCAGGGTTACGACGCAGGGCTCGCCGGTCTGGTGTCCGCGTTCGGCATCGACGTCGAGGACGATCCGGCACCGCCGCCGCCTCCCGGTCAGCCACCGCGGGTAACCGATCCGCAGCCGTGGCCGCCGACGAATCAGCCGGTCCCACAACCACAATCACCGCCTCCGGCCGCACCGCCGCCGGCCACCCCGCCCCACCCTCCGGTCACGACCCAACCCTCGGGAGTCCCCATGCACAGCGATCTGTTCGCCCCGTCCCACGCCGAGGTCAGCGGCCAGGGAATCCAGAAGCAGGGCAGCAAGATGTGCCGCGTCGGCCTCTCGGGTGAGGTCATGGCCCGCACCGGTTCGATGGTCGCCTACCAGGGTGATCTCCACTTCGAAGCACTCGGGTCCGGCGGTCTGGGCCGGATGATGCGTCAGGCGATGACCGGCGAGGGCGTCCCCCTGATGAAGGTCACCGGTCGCGGCGACCTGTTCCTCGCCAACGCCGCGTCCGACGTCCATCTGATCGACCTCGACGGCACCGACGGCCTCACCATCAACGGCGCCAATGTCCTCGCCTTCGACTCGACCCTTCGCTACGACATCCAGCGCGTCCAGGGCGCGGGCGCGATGAGCAACGCGGGCCTGTACAACTGCGTGTTCACCGGCCGCGGACGTATCGCCATCACCACCGACGGCACACCGGTGGTCCTCAACGTCGACGCCGCGACCTACGCCGACCCGCAGGCCGCGGTCGCCTGGTCGTCGAGCCTGCGCACCTCGGTGAAGTCCAACGATTCGTTCAACCTCGGCACCCTGATGGGACGCAGCACCGGCGAACGCTTCACCCTCGCGTTCTCCGGCCAGGGCTTCGTCGTCGTGCAGCCGTCGGAGTTGCCGCCGGGCGGGTTCATCGGCGGCACCGGCGGTGGTGGGGCCGCGGGCTCGGGCGCCGGCGGGGTACTGGGCGGCATCCTGGGCCGCTGAGCCCGGCGATCGCCTACCGGCGTACGCCGACTACCGGAAGACGCTCCCCTTGTTCTCGGACGCTTCGACGCGCTCGACGATCCACGAGACGAGCACCTCGGGCTTGCGCTTACGGCTCGTCTCTTTGCGGGTGTCGAGCTCCTGCTCGGCGATGATGTCCCGGAGCTGGTCGAGGGTCAGCTCGCCGAGTCGCGCCGACAGTTCCTGGCCACCGCCCTCGCGGTAGACGACGAACGGATCGAACGCGCCCGGTTGACGTGTCACCCGCTTCTTCGGCGCCGCCGCCCGCTTCCGCGGCGCCGCCACGGGAGCGCCGTCGAGCGCGATGTCGACCGGACGAAGCGCGTCGACCACTCCGGTGAGCGCGGAAGCGAAACGCGAGGACCGCTCGGCCTCGGCGATGATCACGGTGACCAGCCCCGCGATCAGCTGTGCGGCCTGTGGATTCTTCGCGTCCAATTGCGCGAGCGCACCGCCGACGGCCTGGTACTCCATGCGCCGGCGGGTGTCGTCGGAACTCATCGGATCTTCTCCTGCGCCTCGGTCATCACGTCCATGGTCAGGCCACGGAACTGGTCGAACTGTCCTTGATTGCCGTATTTGACCCGAAGCGTCCCGTACGACGTGAACTCCGCAGCTGCGGCAACGGAATTCGCCTCGTTGATGTAACTGGGCAGCACATGTTGAATGGTGGGGTCACGGCGCAGGCGCATCGCTGTCGACCGGTGCACGGCCGAGTTCGCCTTGTACTTCGTGATCACCACACCGAGCTCGACGATGGTCCGGCCGATCTCGTGGCCGATCTTTCGCACCCGGGTCTGGATTTGTGGGATTCCGTACGTGGACAACACATCCGGGATGTTGGGAATGATGTAGGGCGTCCGCGGCGGCCAGGCCGTTCAGGGTGATGGGCCCGATGTTGGGCGGGCAGTCGATCAGCACATAGTCGTAGAAGTCGAGGACCGGTTCGATCGCCTCGCGGAGGAAGCCGGTGCCCCCGTTGGGCACCCGCCCCTCGACGCGCAGCGCGCTCAGGTCCTCCTGGACCTCGATGAGGTCCAGCGACGACGCGAGGAGGTCCACGGAGTTCACCTTCTTCACCGGTGAGACACCCCGCTCGACGGCCTCGTCGAGCCGGAAGTACCGGTGCCCTGGACCGCATCGGAGAACAGTGTGGCGAGCGTCCGACCGTTGGTGTCCAGCTCGAGCCAGCGCTCCCCGCTGATCATCATGGTGGTCAGATTGATCTGTGAGTCGAGGTCGATGAGCAGCACCCGCTGACCGAACTCCGCCGACATGTATTCGGCCAGCCCCGCGGTCACCGTGGTCTTGCCGACCCCGCCCTTCAAGCTGATCGTCGCGATCACTTTGGCCATCGAAGAATCTCCGCCTTCCCTGCGGTCATGCGTCGGCAGTAGGCAGGGAAACGGGTCGTCCCATCGCACTGATCAGCCGCCCCGGCGTGAGAGCTTAACACCACGCCCTGTGGCGGAATGCGCACCATATCGGCACTTTCGCCGGCGGACCGCGAGGCGTCGGTAACGTCGATGCCACACGCCGCCACCACCGCAGGAGTTCGACGATGCCCGAAGCCTCCACCTCCGTCGTGATCAAGCAGCCGCCCGACACGGTCTGGGAGTACTGCCTGGTCCCGGAGCACGTCGCGGCGCTCACGCCGGGTGTCGTCGGCATCGCGCCGGTGTCGGAGGGCCCCACTCGCGTCGGCACCACGTGGAAGGGTCAGATGAAGGCTCTGGGACGCACGGTCGACTGGGTCGGCGAATTCACCCGCGTCGACCCCGTGGAGGGGACCGAGTTCACTTCCACCGAGTCCCCGTTCGGGTTCACCATCTCCGCCACCTTCGACGACGCCCGCGACGGGGTACGCCTCACCTACCGCGTCCACAACGACGGCGTCGGGGGCGGGGCGATCGGCAAGGTCGCCGACGCCTTGGCCATCCGCGCCTTCCAGCGGTCGCTCACAGCCAGTGCCCGAAAGCTGCCGCGTCTCGTCGACGAATGGGCGGCGCGACGCTGAACGCGTTGCCCCCGCCACGAGGGCACGAAACGACTGTCGTCCGGTCGGACGGTTTTCACCTCGCAGGGGTGAGCGAGGTCAAACCGGGCGACGGATAATCGGGCCGCCGCCGATCCGAACCGGGGTCCGGATCCGCTTCGAAAGTGCTGCACAACAGCACAACCCGGATGTCACCCGTTCTGGGGCCCTCGAGGGTCCGTGCGACCGTCGATCACCCGCTGGAATCCGGCCGGATGAACCCTTCGACGAAGTGTTAGTGATCGCGACCACCAGCGGCTACCGTCAGAGGCATCGACTGTGTCCGCGGTGGTGAGGTTCTCACCCGTCGTCGTTCACGGCGAACGTGCTGCTTCGTATCGAAGGTCTTCCGAAGATGACCATTACCACTGCGCGACCCCGCCTAGTCCGGGCGTTCGCGGTTGCAGCTGCCGTGGGACTGGCCCTCTACTCGGGAGGCCAAGCCCCCGCGACAGCTGAACCGAGCCCGTTCGGTGGTGCGTCGCACAGCGTCGACGCCCCGAGTTCCGGCGACGACTCGGGCGGTGGTGACTCCAGTGGGGGCGACTCCAGTGGGGGCGACTCCGGCGGCAGTGGCTCCGGCGGGAGCGACAGTGGCAACTCCGGCGGCAGCGATTCCAGCGGCAGCGGCTCCGGGGGCGGCGATTCGGGGTCGGGCAGCACCAGGTCAGGCGATGGCGACTCCGCCGAGAGTGGGCCCGCATCCGGAACCGATACCGGGACGACACCGGATTCCGACCCCGGAGACTCCACGAGCGAACCCTCGGGTCCCGTCGCAGAGAACGACACCCTCCCGCAGTTCACCGATCCGCCTGCCCAGAGCGAGGGATCGTCCGCCGGCGAGCCGGCCGTGCCGCCGCCCGCCGAGGAGACCGAGCCCGACCCGGAATCCTCCTCCGACTCCACCCCAAACCGCGCCTCCCTCGAGGTCGACATCTCCAGGAAACCGGTTCCGGTCCAGCCCGACGGGCCCGACCGCACCGGTGCCGACACCACGCCACCGCCCGCCGCCGACGGCCGACGGCCCGGGGACACCGCCCTCGCCGCTCGAGCCGCCGACGTCACCCGATCCCAGTTCGACCGTGACGTGTCGCCGTCCGGCGGTCCGCCGCCCTGGGCGCCCCTCCTCAAGACCTCCACCCCGCCGGTCGCCGTGGCCCCGCAGCCGGCCAAGACCGGCGCCATCGGGATCCTCACATTCCTGGGGATCAACATCCTCGGCGGGGGAAGCACCGGCGCGGCCAGCCCGGCACCGTGGACGCTCCTGTGGTGGATTCGGCGTTTCGGCACCCAGGGCCCGGTCGCCTCCGCCGAAACCCCCGCCACCCCTTACACATTCGGCCTGGCGGCCGACCCGGACCAGTTCCTCATCGCAGCCGACGGTCCGGATATCCCGGGTGCCGTCCCACAATTCGCTCTCGTCGGCGGTCTCGTCTTCGGATCCGCGCTCCTCAGCCGCAAGCGCATGTCGGCGGCGGTGACAGTCATTGCGAGCAGCCCGGCACCGTCGATCCCGGTACCGGACAGGGGACTCACCGAGCCGGCTCCCGCATCCGGCCCGGCCCCGGCCGGGGTCCTGCACGGTTCGCTGAGATTCACCGATGCGGACGGGACCCCCATCCCGACGACGCTCCACGGCGTCACTCCCACCGGTGACCAGACCTTCCGCACCGCGAGCGGCAGCGTGCTCACCTATGACGCACCCGCGGGCACCTACACCTACCGGCCCGCCCTGCAGGCGCGCATCGCCGCGACCGCACCGCGCGCACCGGAGTCGGCACGGTTCGACTCGGTGACGGTCACCGCCGACGACGGTCGCGGCGGTACGACGCCGATCACGGTTGCGCTGCCCATCACGAGCCCGTACTCGCTCGGGCAGGTGACCGTGCCGGGCTGCCAGATCGACGAGGTCGTCGTCGGTCACGAGGACGTGGTCTTCGTGACCACCCAACGCGACGACGGGTGCACCCAGGTCTCCGTGGTCCGCCCGAAGACCATGACGGTGGCATCGGTACCCATCGCCGGTTCTCCCACCGAGCCCGACCGCGGCGTCGTCCTCGGCCCCGACGGACGGGCCCACCAGCTCACCGAGCTCACCGAGATCGCCGGCGACACCATCCGGACATCGGTACGGATCACCCGGATCGATCCGACCGGCGCCGCGTCGACCACGGGACCGATCCTCGGACTACCCGCGGATCACCTTCGATTCGACGATGCGGGCATCGGCCACCTGCTGACCACCTGGCCGGACGACGACGGCCGGACATACACGTACCTGACCGTCCTGGACCACGACGGCGCCGCCTCGACGTTCCCTCGTGTCCCCGGCGCGCACAGTCGCCTCATCCTGACCTCGACGGGAAAGGTTTTGGTCGCGACGTCGGATGCCGAGGGAACCCGTCTTCTCGAGGCCGGGCCCGGTGGACTCGCACCCGCCGGGCAGGTGTTCGACGGCGAGGACGGCGACCTCTGGGCACGGCGCGAGGATTCGCTGTACTTCGCCCGGCACCACGGCGATCCCACCGGCACACCGGTCGCCACGCTCGCGATCCGTCACCCCGACGGTTCGCTGGACACCGTCGACGGGATACCCGGCCGGTTGGCCTCTGTGGTGCCCACCGAGACCGCCGTCTACCTGGTCTCACGGTCACCTGGTTCGGTCGTCGTCACCGTGGTGCGCCCCGATGGGCGCAGATCGTCGGTAACTCTGTCCGGCGTCAGCGACTGCACCGCCGTCGCCGGTCCCCACGACCACCTTTACCTCCCGCTGGCGAACCCTCTCACCGGGGAGAACACCGTCGTCGGGATCTCGCCGGACGCCGTGTCACGGGTCATGGCCGCGGGCATCGGGTCGGCCGGAGTCCGGGCCGACGAGAGCGGCACCGTCTTCCTCACGACGACGACCCTCACGCCGGACGGCGAGGACGCCACCACCGTGACCGTCATCTGCGGTGACGGCTCGACAAGCGACACACGCGTCGACGGAACCCCCATCTCGGTTCACATCGACCGGCACGGCGCCGCCCATCTCCCGATGCTCACCACCGACCCGGCGAGTGGGGACCCAGTCGTCTCCCTCGCCGTCGTGCGGCCCGACTCCGCGCCTGTGGTGTCCGCGACCGTCGCCGGAGAACCGGCCGGTCCCCCGGCAATCACGGACGACGGCCGGACCTACCTGCCATTGACCCGATTCTGTCCCGAAACACGTTGGCCCAAAACAATTCTGACTGTCTTCCACGCCGACGGTACTGCGGTGGAAGCCGGCGAGTTCCACGGCCATTCGACGCACGGCCCCGCCATCACGCTCGACGGCGACGTCGTCCTCCTCACCCACGTCGCCGGTACCACCACCATCCGCCCGCTCACGATGACTGCGTCGGGCGGACGGCACGCCCGGAATTCCACCCCCGCCATGGTTTTCGATGTCACTCCGACCATTTCGGACATCAATCCGGAAACCGGCGTCATCTCGGGATCGGTGACCGACCTGGATGACACCGCCTCCACCCTGAGTTATCTGACCACAGACCCCCAGGTGGCACTCGATTCAGCAAGCGGCGCATTCATATTCACGCCGACGATGGCTCAACGACAGGCGCGCCCGGGGCCCACCGCCCACGACTTCACCGTCTTGGTGTCCGACGCATCGGGTTCGTCCACGGTGATCTCGGCCAGCGTCCCGATCGTCCCAGCGAACATCCTCGAGACACTCGAATAAGCTGCGCTGCAACAGCTTCGCCGACCTCTACCCGATGCTCCAGCAGCCTGTCCAACGGCACTGATCCCGGCGAGCGCCTTTGTTAGACAAAACAATTGACCGTTCTATCCGGTGGCGATGAAACAACCACCGGCGTATTCTCATCGATGCACGGAAATCGGTCCAGCCACCCGCCACCCGCCCGCCCGCGTCGCGGCGTAGGCCATCAGCTCATTCTCGAATCCATTCAGGATCAATCATGCTCGAAGCCAGCGCATCCGTCCTCATCAAGCACCCTCTCGAAACGGTGTGGGAGTACACCACCACCCCCGAGAACATTGCCGCCTATCTCCCCGGGGTTGTGGAGATGACCCCGCTCTCCGACAACCCGGTGTCCGTCGGTGCTCAGTGGAAAGGCAAGAACGACATCCTCGGTCGAAACTTCGAATGGCGGGGCGAATTCACCCGCGTCGACACCTACAAGGACACCGAATTCCAGACGATCGAAGCAGCGTTCCCGTTCACGACCCACTCATCCTTGGAGGAGACCTCCGACGGTGTCCGGATGAGTTACCACGTCGAATCCCCCAGCGGTTTCGGAGGCCTGTTCGGCAAGATGGCCGACCCGATCGTCATGCGCATCTACCAGCGCTCGCTCAAAGCGTCGATCGAGAGCATCCCCGACCTCATGGAGGAATGGCTCGCCCAGAAGTGACAGCGACGCAAAACGGCCCCACCCCCGCGAAGGAGGTGGGGCCGCTCGTCAAAGCGTCAGCCTTGGGTGAAGGTCACCAGCTGGACTTCTGGACGCCCGGGAGCTCGCCCGCGTGCGCCATGTCGCGCAGGCAGATTCGGCACAGACCGAACTTGCGGAACACCGAGTGCGGGCGACCGCACTTGTTGCACCGGGTGTAGGCCCGCACGGCGAACTTGGGCTTCTTGTTGGCCTTGTTGACCAGAGCCTTCTTTGCCATGTCAGTTGTCCTTAACGTTGTTGTCCTTGAACGGGAAGCCCAGGGCACGCAGCAGCGCGCGGCCTTCCTCGTCCGTGCGGGCAGACGTCACGACCGTGATGTCCATACCCCGCGGGCGGTCGATGTTGTCGATGTTGATCTCGTGGAACATCGACTGCTCGTTCAGACCGAACGTGTAGTTGCCGTTACCGTCGAACTGCTGGTCCGACAGACCGCGGAAGTCGCGGATACGCGGGAGGGCGATGGACACGAGGCGGTCCAGGAACTCCCACATGCGGTCGCCGCGCAGGGTCGCGCGGGCGCCGATCGGCATGCCCTCACGCAGCTTGAACTGCGCGATGGACTTGCGGGCGCGACGGATCTCCGGACGCTGACCGGTGATCTTGGCCAGATCCTCGACAGCGCCGTTGATCAGCTTCGCGTCACGGGCGGCGTCGCCGACGCCCATGTTCACGACGACCTTCACGACGCCGGGGATCAGCATCACGTTGGAGTACTCGAACTGCTCGTTCAGCTGGCTCTTGATCTCCTCGCGGTAGCGAGTCTTCAGGCGCGGCTGGATCTTCTCAGTGGTGGTCATCTCAGATGTCCTTCCCGCTCTTGCGCGAGATCCGGACCTTCTTGCCGGTCTCTTCGTCGACGCGGTAGCCGACGCGAGTCGGGTTGCCGTCGGAATCGACGACCATCACGTTCGAGACGTGGATCGAGGCTTCCTGGGTCACGATGCCGCCGGAGGAGGCACCGCGCTCGTTGGCCGACGCGGCGGTGTGCTTCTTGATTCGGTTGACGCCCTCGACGAGGACACGCTGGGTCTTCGGGAAGGCCTGGATGACCTTGCCCTTCGCGCCCTTGTCCTTGCCCGAGATGACGATCACGGTGTCACCCTTGTGAACCTTCATGCTCAGATCACCTCCGGTGCCAGCGACACGATCTTCATGAACTTCTTCTCACGCAGCTCGCGGCCGACCGGGCCGAAGATGCGGGTACCGCGGGGGTCGCTCTCACCCTTGAGGATGACGGCGGCGTTCTCGTCGAAGCGGATGTAGCTGCCATCCGGACGACGGCGCTCCTTGGTGGTGCGCACGATGACGGCCTTGACGACCTCACCCTTCTTGACGTTGCCGCCGGGGATGGCGTCCTTGACAGTGGCGACGATCACGTCACCAATGCCGGCGTAGCGCCGCGAGGAACCGCCGAGCACGCGGATGCACAAGATTTCCTTGGCACCGGTGTTGTCGGCGACCCGCAGGCGAGATTCCTGCTGAATCACTCGTTAGTCTCCTTGACCTGGCTTCTTATGTACGCCGGATTTCCGACCCGACGCACACGGTCCGTTGCCACCGAGCACACGCCTGCCTGGGGTTTTGCACCAGGCTGTGACACCTGGACACTTCGCCCAGTGGGTTCGTGAGCCGATTCGCGACACAGCAGTGCCGCAGGCAACCCCACAAGTGTAGGGGAACGTGCAGGTGGGAGCCAAATCCGTCCTGCGGGCACCCTCGGGCGTTTAGCAATCGCTCGGACCGGGAAAACTTTCTTCGCATCGGACCCATCTGGCCCAGTGCCCCGCACGAAGCACTCGTGGGACGAGACCGGCCCGCACTGAGCGATTCAAACCGTGAGCGATCAGTACGGCCTTCTCCGTCCGGAGCGCAGCAAGCAGATCTGCGGCCGGCGGGGCACCCGACAAGTCTGACGAGTCCGGGGGGATCTGCTTCGACCCGAGCGTGACCACATTTTCACGCCATCGGGGTCCGACGTCCAGCACGACACGCGCGACCTGGCCTTCTCACGACTTCGGTTCCCGGCTGCCAGGCGCCCGTCCACAGGGGAGGTATGCGTGACCACTGAAGACACGATCCGGCACACCAGCCATATCGAGGGCACGTCCGACCCCGACCCCACGATCCCAATGACGGCCGCCCAGCGCGGCATCTTCTACGCCCAGCAGCTCGAACCCGATGTGCCGCTCACCATCGACGCGTACATCGAGTTCCGCGGCGACACATCGGGTTCCGACGGTGCTCCGGTCGACATCGATCCCGAGATCCTGCAGCGCGCGACGACTCTGACCGAGTTGGAAACCGAAGCTTCCATGCTGCGGCTGACCCCGACGGACGACGCCGAACCGACCCTGACCATCGACCGCTCGCGCAGATTGTTCGTCGGCACACAGGATTTCAGCGACGCCGCGGACCCGCGTGCAGCCGCGCTGGCCTGGATCGACGACCACCGGTCGAAGAGTCCGGACATGTTCTCCGATCCCCTTCTCGATACACACCTGCTCAGAATCGGTCCGGGACATTCGATCTGGTACTGCCGCGGGCATCACATCGGGTACGACGGCTATGCCGCCATGTATCTGATGCTCCGCGTCTCGTCGCACTACACGGCGATCGTCAACGATGCCCCGCCTCCCCTGGCGGACACCGCGACGATGGCCGAGATCGCCGCGATGGACGTCGAGTACCGAACCTCGGAGAAGTTCACCGCCGATCGGGAGTACTGGTCGCAGCATCTGGCCGATCTGCCCGAGTCGGCCACTCTGACCAGGCGTTCCGGTCCGGCAGCGCCGCTGTCGAAGGTCAATTCGGCGTCCCTTGACGATGGACTTGTCACTCGCATCCGCTCACTGGCACGGGCTCACCGGGTTCGGCCGGCGTCGGTCATCACCGCCGCCGTCGCCGCGTACGTCGCCCGGTTCACCGACCGTGACGAGGCGGTCCTCAGCCTTCCGGTCGCGGCACGCGACCGCGACATCCTGCGTACCTCCGCGGGCCTCATCTCCAACGTCGTCCCGCTGCGCGTCGCACTCGACGACGTCGCCACCGTGGCCGATCTGCTCGCGGCGGTCAACGCGGAGATCAAGAGCGCCGTGCGCCACCAGAAGTACCGCCACGAGGACATCGTCGCCGACATCCTGGGAGCCGCCGGGGCGCGTCGCGGGTTCTTCGGACCGCTGGTCAACGTGATGCTGTTCTTCCAGCACATCGACTTCGGGCCTGTGCACGGTGAGCTCAACGTGCTGTCCACCGGGCCGATCGAGGACGTCTCGGTCAACGTCTACGACAGCCTCGACGGCGGTATGAGCGTCGATCTGGAGGCGAATCCGAACATCTACTCCGACGACGAGATCGCCACCCATCACCGGCGCCTCGTCGAGTTCCTCGAAGCTCTCGTCACCGCCGCTCCCGACGCCCCGGTGTCCCATGTCAGCGTGCTGCGTGAGTGTGAGTACGCGGAGTTGTCGCAACACTCCACCGGCGCCCACGTCGAACTCGGCGACCGCACCCTGGTCCACCTGTTGGACGAGGCTGCCGCAGCCCATCCCGAAGCGCCCGCCCTCATCGCAGCGCACCCGCGGGATTCGGTCGAAACCGAGCCACTCTCCCATGCCGAGTTCGCCCGGCAGACACGGTCCCTGGCAACCGCGCTGCAGGATCGCGGCATCGGAGCGGAAAGCATCGTCGCCGTCCGACTCCGACGCAGCGTCGACCAGGTACTGGCGCTGCACGCCGTCCTCCGGGCGGGCGCGGCCTTCGTCCCGGTCGACCCGGACGAGCCGGCCGATCGTCTCGAGCACATCCTGGCGGTGGCCGCCCCGGATCTCGTCCTCACCGAGGAGAACCTGGGCGAACTGCGCGCGAACCCCGACCTACGGGAACCCGCTCGGGTCGCCGGCCCCGACAACACCGCGTACCTGCTGTTCACCTCCGGCTCGACCGGCAAGCCCAAGGGCGTGGCGATCACCCACCGTGCGATCGTCAACCGGCTCGGATGGATGCAGGAATGGTATTCCCTCACCGAGTCCGATCGCGTCCTGCAGAAGACCCCGGCCACCTTCGACGTGTCGGTCTGGGAGTTCTTCTGGCCGTTCGTCACCGGTGCCGCGCTCGTGGTCCCCTCGCCCGACGGACACCGCGACCCCTGGTACCTGCGCGACGTGATCGACGAACACCGCATCACCACGGTGCATTTCGTCCCGTCGATGCTCACCGCGTTCTCCGCAGCCCTCTCCGCCGACTCCGACACCCCGGGCGGTGCACACCGTCGCGCCTCGACGACCCTGGGGTCGTTGCGCCAGATCTTCACCAGCGGCGAGGCCCTGACACCGGGCACGGTCGGTGCGACGGCGGCACTCACCTCCGCCCCGATCCACAATCTCTACGGCCCCACCGAGGCGGCCATCGACGTGACCCACCACGACGCCTGCCGCGCCGACGTGCCGGTCGTGCCCATCGGCCGACCGGTGTGGAACACCAGCGTCCACGTCCTCGACCACCGGTTGCGCCCGCAGCCGCCCCGAGCGGTCGGCGAGCTGTATCTCGGCGGCGTCCAGCTCGCCCGCGGCTACCGGTCACGGCCCGATCTGACCGCGGCGCGATTCATCGCCTCCCCCGACGGAACCGGCGAACGTCTCTACCGCACCGGCGATCTGGTCCGGATGAACGACGACGGTGAACTGGAGTACCTGGGACGCACCGACTCCCAGGTGAAGATCCGCGGCCAGCGGGTGGAACTCGGCGAGGTCGAGTCGGCGCTGGGCTCCCTGCACGGAGTCGCTGCCGCGGGTGTCCTCGTGCGCGACGATCTCGTGGCCGACGGACCCGTCCTCGTCGGCTACGTCAGCGGCACGGCCGACCTGCACAACCGCGAGCTCCGGACCGAACTGGCATCAGCCCTGCCCGGGCACATGATCCCGACGGTGGTCATGGTGCTCGACGAGCTCCCGACCACCGCGAACGGCAAGCTCGACCGCCGTGCGCTCCCCCGCCCAGAGCTCCGCACCGACCGCGAGTTCGTCGCGCCGGAAACCGCGCTCGACCGGTTCGTCGTGCGCACCGTCGCCGATGTCCTGGGACTGGACCCCGATCCGACGGGGAGCTCACCGATCTCGTTGCGCGACGACTTCTTCGCGATCGGCGGCTCCTCGCTGTCCGCGACCCGGGTGGCGTCCCGTCTGTCGAAGGCGACGGGACGGCGGATCGGTATCCGCACGATCTTCGACGCCGAGGATGTCGGCGGGATCGTCGACGCGCTCACCGAACTGGGTGTCGGAGTCGACGATTCCCCGGGGACCACCTCGGCCCGCGCCGCTTCGGCCCTCCTCGCCGACTCACCGGTGCCACTGTCACCGGCACAGCATCGGTTGTGGCTGGCCACCCGGCTCGACCCGGCCGGCGCGGCGACCTACAACATGCCCTTCACCGTCAGACTCGTCGGCACGCTCGACACCGATGCCCTGCGGGAGGCCCTCACCGACGTCATCGTCCGGCACGAGCCGTTGCGGAGCATCGTCGTCGAACAAGACGGCATAGCCTTCATGTCGCCGCGATCGCCGGACACGGTGACCGTCGACCTGCCGGTCTTGCGGACGGAGGATGTGCGCGATCTCCCCGACCGCGAGTTCGCTTCGCAGACCTTCGATCTGGGCGCCGACCTGCCGATCCGTGCGCGACTCGTCCGTACCTCCGACGACGACCACCGTCTCACCGTGGTGGTCCACCACATCGCCGCGGACGGATGGTCACTGGCACCCCTCGCCGGCGACCTGGCGACGGCCTATCGCGCCCGGCGGGAAGGAAACGAACCCGACTGGGCGGCACTGCCCGTCACCTACTCGCAGGTCAGTGCCGATCGCCATGCCTGGCTGTCCGAGTCTGCCGACGCCACCGCCGAACTCGACTTCTGGCGCGCCACACTCGCGGACGCCCCCGGCGAGACCGATCTGCCGCTCGACCGCCCGCGCACCGGCCGTGGTGACGCATCGGGCGCGTCGGTGACCCACACGGTCTCGACCGACACACACCGCGCCATCCGAGAACTGGCCGCCGCCACCGGTTCCACCGTGTTCATGGTGTTGCACGCCGCCGTGGCCGCCCTGCTGCGGTCGCTGTCCCGATCGTCGGACGTCATCGTCGGAACACCTGTCGCCGGGCGCGGGGACGCCGACCTCGACGGTCTCGTCGGCATGTTCGTCAACACACTGGCACTGCGCACGGCGGTCGACAAGGACGCCGCGTTCGTCGACCTGCTGGCGCACGTACGCGACGTCGACCTCAACGCCTTCGACAACGCCGACCTGCCCTTCGACCGTCTCGTCACCGAACTCAACCCAGACCGGTCATCGCACGTCCATCCGTTCTTCCAGGTGTCCCTCGCGCTCGAGGACCGTTCGGCCATCCGCCTCGACTTCGCCGGCCTCTCGGCGACCGCGTCACGCGTCGACACCGGATACACCACCTTCGACCTCCAGCTCACTTTCACCGAGGTGCAGGACACCGACGGCGAGCCCGCCGGACTCTCACTCGAGATCGGTTATGCCACCGCACTGTTCGACCGGTCCACGGTGACCGCGCTCTCCTCCCGCCTCGACCGCCTGCTCCAGGCGGCCACCGCGCAGCCGAGTTCCGCGGTCGGCGACCTGCCGGTCCTCGACCTCCACGAACGACTCGACCTCGTTCCAGCGGTCGGCGAGGGACGCCGACCCGTCGAGCATCTGACGACGCTGCTGTCCACGGCCGCCGCGTCGTCCCCGTATCGGATCGCCATCACCGATGGCACGCGGTCGCTGACATATCGTGACCTCGACGCCGCGTCGAACCGGCTCGCGCGGGTGCTGATCGAACGGGGCGCCGGACCCGAACGCCACGTCGCGGTGGCGCTTCCCCGTGGCGTGGACTGGATGATCGCCATGTGGGCCGTCGCCCGGTCCGGGGCCGCGTGGGTGCCCGTCGACCCGGCCTACCCGGCGGCGCGTATCGCGCACATGCTCGACGACTCCGGTGCCTGCCTGCTCCTGACCGACCGCTCCGCCGACCCGCGGACCGCATTGGCCGACGAAACCGCAAGCAGCCCCGGGCACCTTCCGCAGACTCTCGTTCTCGACGACGACGAGGTCATCGAATCGGTGCGCCGGATGTCCGCCGCCCCGGTGTCGTCCGCCGAACGCCCGGCCCCGCTCGATGTGGACCAGCCCGCCTACCTGATCTACACCTCCGGCACCACCGGCACCCCCAAGGGCGTGGTGGTCAGTCATCGCGGTCTCGCGGACTTCGCAGCGCAGCAGGTCACGCAGTACGGGATCACCCCCGACAGCCAGACCATGCACATGGCCTCGCCCAGTTTCGACGCGTCGGTACTCGAGATCCTGATGGCGATCGCGGCCGGTTCGACGATGCACATCATCCCGCCGGGCATCGTCGGCGGCGCCGAACTCGCCGAGCTGATGCGGGAAGGCCATGTCACCCATGCCTTCCTCACCCCGTCCGTGCTCACCACCATGTCGCCCGACGACGTCCCCGAACTCGAGGCCCTCGTCATCGGCGGCGAGCACCCGAACCCGGAGGTGGTGCGTACGTGGTCGAGCGGGCCGCGGCTGTTCAACGCCTACGGCCCGACGGAGACCACGGTCGTCGCGGCCGTGTCGTCGCCGATCGAACCCGACTACCGGACACTGACCATCGGACGGCCCATTCGTGGCGTCTCCGCACTCGTGCTCGACGAGCGTCTGCAACCGGTCGCCCCCGGCGCGGTCGGCGAGTTGTACATCGCCGGTGAGCATCTCGCCCGCGGGTACCACGGGGTGCGCCCACTGACCTCGAAGAGGTTCATCGCCAACCCGTTCGGTGATCCGGGCGAGCGGATGTACCGCACCGGCGACCTGGTGCGTTGGACGACCGACCACGAGCTCGAGTTCCGAGGGCGCGCCGACCATCAGACCAAGGTCCGCGGTCACCGTATCGAACTCGGCGAGATCGACGCCGTGCTCGTCGCCGACGCCGCGGTGCGTGCGGCGGTCACGACCACCCACGGCGAGGGCGACCGCGCTCATCTCGTCTCGTACGTGACGATGACTGACGGCACCTTCGACACAGCGTCCGACGTGCGTGACCGTCTGTCGGATCGTCTTCCGCGACACATGATCCCGTCGACGATCGTCGAACTCGACGAGATCCCGACGACACCGATCGGCAAGGTCGACCTGCGCGCGCTGCCCGCGCCGGAGGCCCTGCCGGCCGAGACCGGCGTCGTGTATGTCGCGCCGCTCACACCCACCGAGCAGGCGGTGGCCGACCTCATCGCCGAACGTCTGGACCTCGAACCCGGTACCGTCGGCCGTCATCACGACTTCTTCGACCTCGGCGGGAACTCGCTGCTGGCGACCCAGATCGTCGGTGCGCTCGAGCACCTGACCGGTCACCGGATACCGGTGCGTGAGGTCTTCGACCATTCGACCGTCGCCGCCATCGCTCGCCTCGTGCCCGGACGGGACACCGAGCGAGCGGACACCGACGAGACGCGTATCCCCCGTCTCGTGCACGACCCCGACGCACCCGTCGAGCCCGGCCCCGCCCAGCAACAGCTGTGGTTCCTCAATCAGCTCGCCGTCGGCGAGGCCGCCGATGGCGACGGCTCCGCGACAGCCGGTTACGCGATCGCGTTCGCACTCGATCTCCGTGGCCTGCTTGACGTGGACGCACTCGCCGCCGCGATCCGGCACACCGTCGACCGTCACGTGATGCTGCGAACCGTGTATCCGGACCTCGACGGCAGGCCTGTCCTCGATGTGCGCCCCGCCGACGCCGTGACTCTCGATCTCGCGGTCACCGACACCACGGAAGCGCAGTGGCCGGACCTGGCCCGTGCTCTCGCCGCTTGCCCGTTCGACCTGACCACCGACCTCCCGCTGCGGACCGCATTGCATCGGATCGATGGCGACGCCATGCACCACCGGCTGTCGATCGTCATCCACCACATCGCCGCCGACGGGTGGTCGATGATCCCGCTCCATCGGGACATCACCCGCACCTACGCCGAACTCCGTGAGGATGCCGCAGCGGGCGCGAAGCCCGTGACCGACGCCGCGATCGACTACCTCGACTACCTGCGGTGGCAGGCCGAGAACCTCGCCGACCACGGCGAGCTCACGGAATGGTGGCGGCGCGAGCTCGACGGGATCGACGCCGGTCCCATCCTGATCCCCGACGCCCCGGCCGGACAGACGCGACGTGCCGAGGTCGTCGAGGTCGAGTTCGGCGCCGAGATCCGTGGCCGGCTGATGGCCGTGTCCCCGGGTCGCGCAACCGAATTCATGAGTGTGCACGCGCTGTTCGCGGCGCTGCTCCACCGTCTGCACGCCGATCCGGCCACCCATGTCGGCGGCGCGGCCTCCGACATCGTCATCGGCACTCCAGTCGCCGGGCGCAACGACCCCCGTCTCGCCGACGTCGTCGGGATGTTCGTGAACTCGGTGGTCCTGAGGACACCGGTGGACGGTCGCGAGAGCTTCACGGCGCTGCTCGACTCCGTTCGCCACCGTGACCTCGAGGCGCTGTCGCAGTCCGACATGCCGTTCGAGCGGATTGTCTCGATGGTCAATCCGCCTCGTACCGGCCGGCATCCGATCTTCCAGATCGCGCTCGCCTTCGACGCCCAGACGAGCGACGCCTCCACCGGCATCGGGACATCCGGTCCGCTCGACGGCGACTCCGGGATCTCCGACCTCCGCATCGACGCCGACGAGATCGACACCGGTGTGGCCCGTTTCGATCTCGAGCTCCGCATCCGGGACGGGCGTGCGCGGTTCACCTATGCGACCGACGTCCACACCCGCCCTCGCGTCGAGGCCCTGGCCCGGATGTTCGCCGAACTCGCCGACGCCGCGACGGCACATCCCGACGTGCCCATCGACGATCTCCCCTTGACGACGACGGCGATCGCCGCCCGGCAACCGAACACCGAGCCCACGATCACGCCGCGTCACCTCGCCGACATCATCACGGCAACCGCACGCCGGTTTCCCGACCGGGTGGCCGTGGAGGACTCCGATCGCAGTCTGACCTACTCCGAGATCGACGAATTCTCGACGATCTGGGCGCACAACCTGCAGGCCTTCGCGGTGGGCACCGACGACGTCGTCGCCGTCGCACTCGATCGCAGCATCGAGTCGGTGATCGCGACCTGGGCGATCGCCAAGAGCGGGGCCGCGATCCTCCCGGTCGACACCCGATACCCCGCCGACCGGATCGCCCACATGATCGCCGACTCCGGGGCGAGGCTGGGCATCACGACCGCGGACCGGTTCGCGGATGTGCCGCAGGAGATCTGGTGGGCCTCCCCCGGCATGTTGGGTGTCCCGTGGGAGAACCCGACCCCGGATGCCGACTCGCTCACGGGTCCGCGCCACGTCGACTCGCTCGCCTATGTGGTCTACACCTCCGGATCGACCGGAAAACCCAAGGGCGTCAGCGTGACCCACCGTGGCCTGGCCGCATTCGCTGCAGCGCAACGCGATCGCTACCGGGTGGCGCCCGGAGACCGCACGCTGCACTTCGCCTCCCCCGCCTTCGACGCCGCGATGCTCGAGTTCCTCCTGGCGTTCGAGGTCGGCGCGACGATGGTGATCGTCCCGTCGACGATCTACGGCGGCGACGAACTCGTCGACTTCCTCGACGACCACGCGGTCACCCACGCGTTCATCACCCCGGCTGCGCTGGCCACCGCCGCGCCGCATCCACTCCCTGCGCTGCGCACACTCGGTGTCGGAGGCGAGGCCTCCACGCCGGAGCTGGTGGCGCGCTGGGGAGCCGACCGCAGCTACATCAACTCCTACGGCCCGACCGAGACCACGATCGTCGCCGTCATGTCGGAGCCGCTCCGTCCGGGAACGCCGATCACCATCGGCACCCCGGTCGTCGACTGCACCGCACTGGTCCTCGACCATCGCCTGCGCCCGGTGCCCGATCACGTCCCCGGTGAGCTGTACATCAGCGGCCCCGGGGTCGCCCGTGGCTATCTCGACCGGCGCGGCCCGACCGCCGCCCGTTTCGTCGCCCGACCCGACGGTTCCGGCGACCTCATGTACCGCACCGGTGACATCGTCCGGCGCGACGCCGACGGATCGCTGATCTACCACGGCCGCAGCGACAACCAGGTCAAGGTGCGCGGTTTCCGTATCGAACTCGACGAGGTCACCGCCGCGCTCGGAGCAGCCGAGGGTGTCGACTTCGCGACGACGATCGTCCGCGGGCAGGGGGCCGACTCCGTGCTCGTCGGGTACGTCACCCTCACCGACCCGGCCGACGCGCCGGACATCGCAGCCATACTCGACACCGTCCGGCAGCGACTCCCGCGTCACATGGTCCCGTCCGCGATCGTCGTGCTCGACTCGATCCCGTTGACCCGCAACGGAAAACTCGATCATCGCGCTCTCCCCGATCCCGCCACGACAGCACTGTCGTCGACGGGACGGGCTCCGCGTTCTCTCGCCGAGACCACGCTGACGCACATCCTCGCCGACGTTCTCGATCTCCGTCCCGACGAGGTCGGCGCCACTGACGACTTCTTCCTCCTCGGTGGCACGTCGCTGCAGGCGACCACCCTTGTCAGCCGGATCAACCGGGTCCACGTCGGCGAACGGCTCCGGGTCCGCGACGTCTTCGACCATCCGACACCCGAATCGCTGGCGCCGCTGCTCACGCTCCCGGAGGGTTGGAACGTGAGTGCACCGGCCGCGGCCGACGCCGGTTCATCCGAAGACGACGCATCCGAACGCATTCCGGTCCGACCCGAGCGGTTCCCGCTGGCGCCCGCCCAACGTCGACTCCACTCGATGGCCACCGCGAACCCGGAATCCACGGAGTACCTGATGCCCTTCGTGCTGCGTCTTCGCGGAGAACTCGACGTGCCGGCCCTGCGCGGCGCACTCGTCGACATCGTGGCCCGGCACACCAGCCTGCGTACCGTCTTCGAACCCGGCGAGCACGGCCCCATGGGTCGCGTGCTCGACGACCCGGAGGCGGTGATCGGGGACCTCGCCGTGCAGTGGACGACCGACGTCGCCGCCGAGATCGCCCGGCACGCAACCCGGCCGATGGATCTCGCCCGACATGCGCCGATCACCGCAACACTCGTCGCGGACAGCTCGACCACCGGCTCGGAGACCGAGCACGTACTCGTGCTCGTCGTGCATCACATCGCCGCCGACGGTGCGTCGTTGCCGATCCTCGTGGCCGACCTCACCCGTGCCTACGGCGAACGTCGACGCGGCCGTACCGAGAACTGGCCCCCGGCCGACGTCGACTACCGCGACCACGCGGTCGAGAGTGCCGACGCCGAGAGCCTCGCCCACGACCTCCGCTTCTGGGAGGAGACCCTCGCCGATGCCCCGGCGGAGACCACCGTCGCGCCGCTGACGGATGACGCACAGCCATCCGAGTCCGGAGCGGGCTCGGTGAGTCTCGGGCTTCCGGCACACACGCGAGCGGGCCTGGTCGCCTTCGCCCGTGAGCAGTCGACCACGCCGTTCTCGGTGCTGCACACGGCGCTGGCGATCCTGCTGCACCGGCTCGGCCTCGGCACCGATCTGGTCGTCGGCAGCCCGGTCGCGAATCGCATTGGGCACGACGCCGACCACGACTACAGCGGTGTGGTGGGCATGTTCGTCAACGTCGTGCCGCTGCGGACGCGTCTGGCGGCGGCCGACACGGTCGCCGGACTCGTCCGCCGGATTCGCGACGCCGACGTCGACGCACTCGACCACCGCGGCCTGCCGTTCGACGACATCGTCGCGTCGCTGAACCCGCCGCGCACCCCCGGACGGCATCCGCTGTTCCAGGTCGCGCTGTCGGTCCACGACTACACGGCCGGGAACACCGGGGTTCCGGCCGACGGCCTGCCGGCGGCGACCATCGAGATGGATGCCGGACTCCGCGCATCGATCGCCGAATTCGATTCCCCGGAAGCGAAATTCGACCTTCAGTTCACGATCACCGGCATACGCGACGGCGACGCCGCCCTCCAGGTCACCTACGACACCGCTCGATATCGCCGACAGGATGCCGAACTCCTGGCCACGCGCCTGATGCGGGTCGTACGCGGCATGCTGGGTGACCCGGGCCGCCCGATCGGTGACATCCGGATCACCGACCCGCTCGAGATCGCCGAGCGCACACCATCACTCGGACGTCCGGCGCAGATGCCGACGACGCTCGACCGGTTGTTCGCGCAGGCCGTGCAACGCAACCCCGATGGTGTGGCGGCGATGGCGGGCTCGCCGGAGTCACCCGAAACCATCACCTACGCAGAGCTCGACGCCCGTTCGAACCGGTTGGCCCGCGTCCTGCTGGGTCGCGGCGTCGGCGCCGCGGACGCCGAACACGTAGTCGCAATGGCCGTGCAGCGGTCCATCGAGTCTCTCGTGGCGATCTGGGCCATCGTGAAGACCGGTGCTGCCTATGTGCCGATCGACCCCACTTATCCTGCCGACCGGATCGCCCACATGCTCGGCGACAGCGGTGCACGGCTCGTCGTGACGACCTCGGCCGCAACCGAATCCATCGCCGCGGGGATGGCCGGGGAACCGACACCGCTGCTCGTCCTCGACGACGTGACGACGATGACCCGATTGCAGCACTCGTCGCCGTCGCCGATCACCGATGCCGAACGCGGTTCGACGATCCGGCCCGATCAGCTCGCGTACATCATCTACACGTCCGGTTCGACCGGCCGTCCGAAAGGCGTACTCGTGCCGCATTCCGGGTTGCGTCCGGTGCACGACGAACTCGCCCACCGGTTGGCCCCCGGCCCGATGTCGCGGGTGCTGCACTTCGCGTCGCCCAGCTTCGACGCGTCGGTCCTGGAAATGCTGCTCGCGCTTGCCGGTTCGGCGCCGCTGGTCATCGTCGGACCGCAGGTCTACGGCGGTGAGGCCCTCAGCGATGTCATCGACTCCGCGCAGGTCACCCATGCGTTCATCACGCCGGCGGCCGTCGCGAGCATGTCACCGGCCGCGGTGCCCTCGCTGCGGGCGCTCGCCGTCGGGGGTGAGGACTACGGCGCCGACCTGGTCCGGCGCTGGGCTCCCGGACGCACCCTGATCAACGTGTACGGTCCGACCGAGACCACGATCATCATCACCGGCAGCGAATCCCTCGCCCCCGACCGGCAATTGACGATCGGCACGCCGAACAACGGGGTGGGAGCGCTCGTCCTCGACAAGCGTCTGCATCCCGTCCCGGCCGGGGTGGTGGGCGAGCTCTATCTCATGGGACCGCAGGTCACCCGGGGTTACCATCACCGGCCGGGCCTCACCTCGACCCGCTTCGTGCCGGCGCCGATGGTCACCGGACCGCGTTTCGCCGGTCGTCGGATGTATCGCACCGGCGACCTGGTCCGCTGGACCGAGGACGGGCGACTGGTCTACGTGGGCCGCAGCGACACCCAGGTGCAGGTCCGCGGCTTCCGGGTCGAGCTCGGCGAGATCGACGACGCCCTGACGACCGAGCCGGATGTCGACTTCGCGGTGACCCTCGTCGAAGGGACCGGCGCGGCGGCGAAGCTCCGCAGCTACGTCACCGCGGCCGACGCAACCGCACCGGACCCCGCCGATCTACGACGCCGCGTGAGTCGCCGGCTCCCCCGGCACATGGTGCCGACCTCGGTGACCCTGCTCGACTCCATCCCGCTGACCCCCACCGGCAAGCTCGACCGCAAGGCGCTGCCCGCGCCCACCGACGACGCCGCGCGTCGCGCACCGGCCCCGGGCGGCGAGACGACGATCGCGCAGATCTTCGCCGAGGTCCTGGAGGTCGCCCCGGACACCATCGGAGCCGACGACGGCTTCTTCGACCTCGGGGGCAATTCCCTGCTGGCCACCGCCGTCACCTCCCGCCTGACCGAACGGACCGGCCGCCAGGTGTCCGCGCAGTCGCTCTTCGGCGCGCCGAGCCCGGCGGAACTCGCTGCGGCACTGGGCATCGACGGGGCGGCTCCGAGCGACCCGTCGGAACAGTCCGGCACGGCAGGGCTGGACATGCTCCTGCCGCTGCGTCGGCAACGCGGTGACATCGCCGAAAGCGGCGGCGAGCCACCTCTGTTCGTCGTCCATCCGGCGATCGGGCTGTCGTGGAGCTTCACCTCGCTCCTGCCCCACCTTCCCGCCGGCCGCCCCCTGTACGGGCTGCAACATCCGGCGTTGTCCGGGAAGCCCTGCCCACGCTCGATCGGCGACCTCGCCGCCGAGTACGTGGCGCAGATCCGGACCGTTGCGCCGGAAGGTCCGTATCACCTCGTCGGGTGGTCCCTCGGCGGACTGATCGCGCACGAGATGGCGGTGCAGCTGCGCGAGGCCGGCGACGAGGTCGCCCGGCTCGTCGTGCTCGACAGCTACGTCATCTCCGAGCGACCCGACCTCGACGCCGAGGCGTCGATCACCGACCTGATGCGCGAGTTCGGCCTGGAACTCGACAGCGAAGACCTCTCCGGAACAGACGAACTCACCGTCGCCGATGCCCACCGCCTCATCTCCACGGTGGGCGGGGCGCTCGGTGGGCTCACCCGGGAGGCCCTGGGCACGGTCCACGAGGTGTTCCGCCACGCCTCCCCGTTGGCCGAGAGGTGGCGGCCGCGTCTCTACGACGGCGACCTGACCTTCGTCACCGCAACCGTCGACCCCCAGCCCGGCGCGCCCGCCGTCGATGCCTGGCACTCGAAGGTGACCGGACGGGTCGTCGAGATCGAGGCGCACAGCACCCACGCACGAATGATGTTGCCCGAGCACGTGTCCGACTGGGTACATGCCATCGGTGTATCGCCGGGAGCTCCGGCGGCCGCCACACGACAGGAGAAGTGATGACCAATCCCTTCGATGACACCGACGGAGTCTTCCGGGTGCTCGTCAACCACGAGAACCAACACTCGCTGTGGCCGGAGTTCGCCCCCGTCCCCGACGGCTGGCGGACCGTCTTCGGACCGTCCGGCCACGACGAATGCCTCGAGTACGTCGAACAGAACTGGCGAGACATGCGGCCCGCCAGCCTGATCCGGACGATGGAGAGCGCACAGGACGAGGGAAGCGAGGTCACCCGTGGGGCGACACAGTATCGCTGACGACGCACCGGACCGTGGGGCGTCACCGTACGCATTGGAGCTCCGCGGGCTGCAGAAGACCTTCCGCACCGGATTGTTCGGCCGCGGTCCGCGTGTCCATGCCCTGAACGGCCTGGATCTCTCGGTCCCCACCGGAACGGTGCACGCCCTCCTCGGCCCCAACGGCGCGGGCAAGACGACCACGGTCCGCGCGGTGGCGACGCTGATGACCCCCGACGAGGGCTCGGTCATCGTCGACGGCATCGATGCCATCGCCGATCCCGGCGCGGTCCGGAAGATCGTCGGGGTGTCCGGCCAGTACGCCGCCGTGGACGGGAACCTGACCGGTTTCGAGAATCTGCGCATGGTCGGTCAGTTGTACGGGCAACCGCGTGCGCTGGCATCGGAACGTGCCCGCGAACTGATCGCGGAGCTGAACCTCGAGGATGCCGCCGACCGGCCGATGCGGACCTACTCGGGCGGCATGCGGCGTCGCCTCGATCTCGCCGGCGCCCTCATCAACCGCCCCTCACTGGTCATCCTCGACGAACCGACGACCGGACTCGACCCGCGCGGACGGCGCCAGATGTGGGAGGTCATCGCCGAGCAGGTCAGCTCCGGCGCGACGGTCCTGCTGACGACGCAATACCTCGAGGAGGCCGACGCCCTCGCCGACGAGATCACCGTCATCGACCACGGCACGATCCGGGCCCAGGGAAGCGCGGCAGAGCTGAAGTCCGCCACCGGTGGATCGATACTCACCGTCGAAGTCGTTGTCCCCCATACGGACGACGCCGACGCGCAGGTTTCGGCATCCCTCACCGACATCGGGGTCGGACCGGCGGAACGCCTCGGACCCAGCGGTGACACCGACACCGATTCGGCGCGCTGGTCGGTTCCCGTCGACGCGGGCACCCGAAGTGCGGTCGCGGCGGTCCGGGCGCTGTCGACGGCCGGCATCGACGTCGTCGACGCATCCGTGTCGACACCCACCCTCGACGACGTCTTCCTGACACTCACCGAGCGTTCCGGTGACAAGACCCCTCCGGTCGACGAGATCGCCGACACGCCAACCGAATCGGACATCACGGCCACCGAATCGGACCTCAATGGCAAGGCAGTCGACCGTTTTTCCGAGGTTGTCGTCGGAACAGACGACACCTTCGCGGACGTAACCGACATTCCGCCCAGCCGATCGGAGCGAGCCCGTGTTCACTGACACCGCAGTACTGGTCGAACGAAATCTACTGACCGTCAAGCGCATACCGACGCTCCTCATCAGCGCGACGATCCAGCCGCTGATGTTCGTCTTCCTCTTCGCCTATGTCTTCGGCGCGACCTTCGGCGGTAGTTCCTACCGCGAGTTCCTGATGGCGGGCATCTTCACGCAGACCGTCGTGTTCAACGCCGCCTTCACCACTGTCGGTCTGGCGAACGACACCTCGGACGGGATCATCGACCGCCTCCGCTCACTGCCGATGTCCCGTCTGGGGGTCATCAGCGGCCGGGTCACCTCGGACATGCTCCTGGGCGCCGTCGGACTGGCGGTGATGGTCGCCTGCGGCCTGGCCATCGGTTGGCGGATCTACGGCAGCGCCGCCGACGCCGCGATCGCCTTCGGCATCATCGGGCTCTTCGCCGTCGCGATGGCTTGGGTCGGTGCCGTGAGCGGCCTGGCGGCGCCGAATGTCGAAGCGGCGCAGAGCATCGGGTTTCTCTGGATGTTCCCGGTGACCTTCCTGTCGAGCGCGTTCATCTCCGCGCAGAGCCTCCCCGGACCCCTTCGCACCATCGCGGAATGGAACCCGGTGACCGCCGTCGCGACCGCCTGCCGGCAGCTGTTCGGGAACGAGGCACCACCGATGTTCCCGACCGCGACCGGGTGGGTCGCCGACCATGCCGTGGGGTATGCGGTGGGCTCGTCGTTGGTCATCCTGGCCGTGTGCGTCCCTGTGTCCCTTGTCCTTTACCGACGTTCAGCGAACCGGTGATCGCAGATCGCCGGAGAAGATCCGACCATTCCGGTTACCGTGATGAGGTGACATCGGACGACGGCGGCGCAACCCCCGACGCGGACCACGGACGTGGACACGAATCTCGTTTGTTGCGCGATCTTCTCGAATCGGCTTCCACCGGGGACCGTGCCGCGTTCACGCGTCTGTACGACCTGACGAGTTCGCGCATCTACGGACTCGCGTTCCGCGTGGTCCGCGACCGCGAATACGCGGAGGAGATCGTGCAGGAGGCCTACCTGCAGTACTGGCAGAAGGCGGACCAGTACCACGCCGCCCGGGGGTCAGTCCTCACCTGGATGATGACCATCGCCCATCGCCGCGCCGTCGATCGCGTACGCAGCGAACAGCTCCAGCAGGACCGGATGTCCGACTACGGTGCCGCCTCGGTGGAGACCCCCCGCAACATTCCGCTCGAGGTCGTTGTCCACGCCGACGAGGCGCGTACGCTACGCACATGCCTCGGCGAGCTCACCGATCTGCAACGGAGCTCCATCGAGATGTCCTACTTCGGCGGTCTGACCTACCCGGAGGTGGCGCAGCAGACCGAGACCCCCTTGCCCACCGTCAAGTCCCGCATCAGGGACGGCCTTCGCCGCCTGAAACAGTGCTTGAGGACGCGGGAGGATGCCTGACCTGACCATGACAACCACCGACGCGGAGCCCGACGACCGAATGTCC
Organism: Gordonia alkanivorans NBRC 16433; assembly: GCF_000225505.1. GTDB lineage: Bacteria > Actinomycetota > Actinomycetes > Mycobacteriales > Mycobacteriaceae > Gordonia > Gordonia alkanivorans. Next base: position 178,852 of record NZ_BACI01000097.1, read on the forward strand.
GCCTGGCTCGACGACCACATCGAGCTGTATGCCGTTTCCGCCCTGACCCCGGAGGAGACCCTCCGGGCGGAACGGGAACTCGCCGCACTGTCGCCGGATGTGCGATCGGCCTACGAGGCCCGGATCGTCGAGATCCTCACCACCATGGCCGGACTGGCGAGTACATACGCACTGGAGGCGCCCTCCGATCTTCGGCGCCGGGTGCTGACCCATGTCTTCGACGGGGCCGACGAGACCAACGGCCCGGAACCGTCGACGACACCCCAGCCCGTCCCCATCGGCGGACGCCGACAGAGTCCGCGGCGGAAGGCAGCCGTGCTCGCCGCCGCCGCGGCGACCGTCGCCGTCGCCCTCGGCGCCGGCGTGCTCATCGGCCGCACCACGGCACCGGAGCCCTCACCCGCGGCGATCGCGGTCGGCGAGACGCAACAGGAGGTCCTCACGGTCCTCGCCGCCGGTGATGCGACCGTCACGGCCGAACCCCTCGCGGACGACCACGGCACGATCACCGTCATCACCTCCGCGACCGCCGGACACGCGGTGACCTTGATCCGGGACGTGGGCAGTCCACTCTCACCGGACAGCACCTTCCAGCTCTGGCTGGTGGGCGGATCGGAGAATCCGATCCCGGCCGGTCTGATCCCCGGCGGCGACACCGAACCCGTCGTCGTCGACGATCTCGGAGACTCGCAGGTTCTGGCGGTGACCATCGAGCCCGCGGGTGGTTCCCCGCAGCCGACCACGCCGATCCTGGCTCAGGTCCCGCTCTGAGCCCAAGCGGTACCGCCCGGTCCGCCTGTATCCGATGCCTACACTGACGACGGGGCCACTTCGCCGCCCGGCGTGACCTGCGTCGGCAGAGGTGGAAAACAGAGAAGACAGGTGGGGCGCGGTGGACGTGAACGGCAGACAGTTCTGGACGGTCCTGATGACGGTGTCGGCGCTACTCGCCGCACTCGGTTTCGTGGCCTCGCCACCCGCCGGTGCGGCACCCGGATCAAAGGTCATCGATCGCTACGCCGACGACCCCCAGCAGACGACGCTACTGGTGCACTCAGCGGCGATGGACCGGTCGGTCGCGGTGACCGTCCTGACCCCACGCGACCGGTCTCGACCCGCCCCGGTTCTGTACCTGCTCAACGGCGCCGGCGGCGGCGAGGACTCGGCGACCTGGGATGCGCGGACCACGTACAAGAGGTACTTCGCCGACAAGAACGCCTACGTCGTGACGCCGATCGGTGGCGCCTTCTCGTACTACACGGACTGGCAGCGTGACGACCCGGTACTCGGCCGCAACAAGTGGCAGACGTTCCTGACCGAGGAGCTCCCGCCGATCATCGACGAGGAGTTCCCGACCACCGGCGCGAACGCCCTGGCGGGCATCTCCATGGCGGGGACCTCGGTGCTCAACCTGGCCATCGCCGCGCCGGGCCTGTACCGATCCGTGGCCGCGTTCAGCGGATGCGCGAGGACGAGTGATCCGGTCGGACAGCAGTACATCCGGATGGTCGTCGAGGATCGTGGCGGGGCGAACATGGTCAACATGTGGGGCCCGCTGGACGGACCCGGGTGGCGCGCGAACGACCCGTATCTCAACGCCGAGAAGCTGCGCGGAACCAACGTGTACATGACCAGCGGTACCGGACTACCGGGCTCACACGAGCAGCTGGGCGACCCGAGCATCGACGGCAGCGCCTTCGACCTGGTCAACCAGGCTGTCGTGGGTGGCGGCATCGAGGTCGCGATCGACATCTGCACCCGTCAGATGGTGCAGCGGATGCGCTCCCTCGGGCTCCCCGTGCAGGTGAATCTCCGGCCGACCGGCACCCATTCGTGGGGCTACTGGCAGGACGACCTGTACACGACCTGGCCCAAACTGGCGCGCGACCTGCGCTGAACCCCGTCTCGGGGACCACCGCAGGTCGAGCGTCAGAGGTTCACCAGCGATCGAGGCTGGTGTACCCGTCCTGGAGTGCGCGCGCGAAGAGATGGGTCTTCGTCGGCGCCGGACGGCCCACCGCGGTGTACTTGGCACGGATGCGTGCGAGGTGGGTGCTCACGGTCGACGCCGAGATGAAGAGTCGGGCTGCCGCCTCCTCCTTCGACTCGGCAGCGAGCCATGCGAGCAGAACCTCGACCTCACGGTCGGACAGGCTCGGCCGCGGCAGCGCCGCCGGTGCACGGTCGACAGCCGGGCGATAGTCGGCAAGCCGGGTGATGCCGTTGTGGAGCATCGTTTCCGGCGAGCCGACACGACGCTGGTCCACGGGCCCCCGGGACTGTGCGGTTCGGTAGAACTCTGAAGTGGCCGTCACTGGTCCATCCCCTATTTTCTGGCGCATCGCCCACGTCCCCCGACGCCGCACGCTCCACGCGTATTCCCAATGATCTGAAAGTAGTGCTGCTGTCGGTCGCCCGGTAGACCCAGAAATGGGGACTTCTACTGTTCCGGCGCCGATCGACCACTGAATCCCCACCGTTCCCCTTTTTGCCTACTGATTCCGAACCGGGTAGTCCCTGGACCCGATCCGGATCGACCTATTGTCGACGTTCCGACGGACCTCGGCTCCGGTGCCGTTGGGGCACCGGAAGCCAGCCGTCCTCCACCGCACGCTTGAACAAATCGACCTTGGTCCGGGTCGGCCTGCCGGCGTCTGCATACTTCTGGCGAATGCGTTTGAGGTACTCGTTCACCGTCTCGGCGGACACACCGAGGGCCGCTCCCACGCGCGCCGAGGTCTCCCCCGACGCGTAGAGGGCCAGCACCTTCTGCAACTGGGGCGAGAGATCGACCGCGGCCAGTTCGGGGTCACCGTCGATGGCGGCCGCCCACTCGGTGGTGAGGACCGCCCGCCCCTCGGCGGCCGCCCGGATGGCCTCGATGATGACGGACTCCTCCGCCGATTTCAGCACCACTCCGAGCGCTCCCGCTCGAGCCGCCGACCGCAGGAGAGCCGGATGCTCACCGGAGGTGTAGACGACCGTGGCGACACCGGCCGCGGACAGCGTGTTGACGTTCTCCCTGGGCGTGGTGCCGTCGTCGAGGCGCAGATCGAGCAACACGACGTCGAGCGGCATCCCCGCGAGCACGCCCGCGACCGTGGACGCCGAGCATGCCAGCGAGATGTCGTCGACCGGGTCGAGCACCCGCTCGATCCCCCAGATCGGCGAGCGGTGATCGTCGACCATCCCCACGCGAATGACACGATCCTCCGCCACCACATCGTTCGCCGTCACCGTGCGCACCTCGCCGTCGACATCCGGCTCGGTACGGCACCCCTTCGGTGCGGCGATGCGACGTTACCCTCGGGCATCGACGACGCCCCCTTTCGTCGGATCACCGTGCGGCGGTCACGCGTCTCTCAGCAATTACACAGTGTGGCGCGTCCGCACACGAGGCGAACCGTATACGACAAGTCGGACACCGGCCGCTTTCCGGCCCGGACCTGCGACGATCCGTCTGGTTTCGTCGCCTCCCGTGTCCACAGGATGGGGGACATCCGCCTTCTCCGACGCCCCCGCGCCCTGGCCGTGCAAGACTAGAACAGGTTCTAGTCTTGCATCGATCCGTTCCAGCAGCCCCCACGTCAGAGCAGTAGAAGGAGTACCGGTGACCGCACCCTCGTCCCACGATATCCTCGGCACCACGGTGACCATGCCCGTCGAGATCCGGCATGCGCAGTGTTTCGTCGCGGGTTTCACCGCAGACGCGGCCGCGGTCCAGCGTGCGATCGACAGCGAGTCCGCACGCCCCGGCACCCTGCGTCCACTGCGCGTCCGACCGGGACGCGCGATGTGCATGCTGGTTTTCGTCGACTACGTCGACGGCGACCTCGGGCCATATAACGAGTTCGGTGTCTGCTTCCTCGTCGACGACCCGTCACAACCCCCTACCTCGCCTCTTGGGGCGCTCCGCTCGCTCGCCAAGGGCGACGCGCGTGCGCTCGTGCACCGCCTCCCGGTGGACGGCGACTTCACTCTCGCGGCCGGGCGCGGGATCTGGGGCTTCCCCAAAACCCTGGCCGAGTTCGACGTCGACCACACCTCGTCGACCCGGCGCGGCCGGCTCGAGGCCGATGGTTCGCTGATCGCCGACCTGCGGATCAAACCCGGCGTCAAGGTCCCGGACACGACCGCCGACACCGTCCTGCACGCCTACTCCCAGCTCGACGGCGTCACCCGGCTCACCCCGTGGCGCCTCACATCGGTGAGCGGGACCCGCACCCGCCTCGGCGGGGCGAGCCTCACGCTCGGCGACCACCCGATCGCCGCCGAACTCCGCTCGCTGCGGCTCGGCCGGCATGCGCTGATGACCAGCTCGGTGGAGAAGATCACCATGCGATTCGAGAACCCGACCGTCGTCTGAGTCCCGGTTGCGGACACCGGGGTCCCGACGCCGGGGAGAATGGTCGCCATGAGCAATCTGGAGATCCAGCCGGCCGAGGTCGAATGCCACACCGACGCCGAGAACGCGACCGGGTCGGGACACCTTCGTCTGGAGGTCCTCACCGCACGTGACGTACCCCTCGGCGGTCCGCGCGCGATGACCGTCCACCGGACCCTCCCCCAACGCTCGCGGTCGCTCATCGGCGCGTGGTGCTTCGTGGACCACTACGGGCCCGACGACGTGGCGAGTACCGGCGGGATGGATGTGCCGCCGCATCCGCATACCGGCCTGCAGACGGTCAGCTGGTTGTTCACCGGCGAAGTCGAGCATCGCGACACGATGGGCAACCACGCGAGGGTCCGCCCCGGCGAGATCAACCTGATGACCGCGGGACACGGCATCGCGCACACCGAGGTGTCGACCCCGGAGACCACGATCCTGCACGGCGTACAGCTGTGGACCGCGCTGCCCGCCGATGCCGTCGACACAGCAAGGGATTTCGCCCATCACCGCCCCGAGGACATCGAGCTCGACGGGGTCACGGCCAAGGTGTTCCTCGGCGAGCTTCTCGGCACCCGCTCGCCGGTACACACGTTCACGCCACTGCTGGGCGCCCAGCTCGACTTCGCGCCCGGCGCCACCGTCGACCTCGACGTCGATCCCGCCTTCGAGCACGGCATCCTCGTCGACGCGGGAACCATCGAGGTCGCCGACACCGGTGCCGCACCTCTCCAGCGCACCGAGCTCGGTTACGTCGGAGTGGGTGCGTCGCGACTGACGCTGACCAACGTCGCCGACGACGCCGCCCGCGTGATCCTGCTCGGCGGCACCCCGTTCGGCGAGGACATCGTGATGTGGTGGAACTTCATCGGCCGCACGCACGAGGAGATCGTCGGGTTCCGCGACGAGTGGATGGCCCACAGCGAACGGTTTGGACAGGTACAGGGATACGACGGCGACATCCAGCACCTGCCCGCACCCGCTTTGCCGCACTCTCGGCTACGTCCCCGGAAGAACACTCCGGGCCGCGCCTGACGCCGAGCCCCGCTCCCTGGGGAGGGCCATCACGAAGGGCCGAGCAACCGGGCGAAGTTGGCGATGCCCGCCGCCTCGATCGTCTGTTGGCGCACGTCGGGTCCCGTACCACGCGCGTCGTGCTGTGTGTCGCCGACGCGGCTCCGGGTGTCTGACGCGGCACCACCCGCGGCCCGCGGCTCGATGAGTCCCGCGAGTTCGTTTGCCGCACGGTCGATTCGACCACTCAGACCGCCATCACCAGCCGACTCGGCGCCCGCCCAGTCCTCTGACGCCGCGTACACCCCGGTCGGCACGATCACGGTTCGCAGGTAGGAGAACAGCGGGCGCAGCGCGTGATCGAGCACCATGGAGTGCCGCGGGCTGCCGCCGGTGGCGGCGATGAGCACGGGCTTGCCGGACATCGCGTCCACGTCGACCAGGTCGAAGAACATCTTGAACAGTCCGCTGTAGGAGGCGTTGAAGACCGGGGACGCCACGATCAACGCGTCAGCAGATTCCACGGCGTCGAGAGCGGCGCGGGCCTGCCCGGGGGCGAACCCGCCGGTCATCGCACGGCCGAGATCGACGGCCAGATCCCGCAGATCGATCACCTGAACGTCGACCACGCGCTCGCCCTCGCCGAGTGCGTCGGTCACCGCCACCGTCAGCCGGTCGATCAACATCCGCGTCGACGACGGTTCGGAGAGACCGGCGTTCACCGCGACGATCCGCAGGGCGGTCACGAGGACACCTCCACATCCTGATCGGCTTCCTGGCGGGCGGCGACGAGCGAGGCGTGCGTCGGCGCGTCGGGAACGTCGTCGGGACGTCCCTCCGCAAACCCGGCGCGCAGGTCCGGTAGCACCTCGCCCAGCAGGTCGAGCTGCTCCAGCACGGTCTTGAGCGGCAGTCCCGCATGATCGACGAGGAACAGCTGACGCTGGTAGTCGCCGAAGGTCTCCCGGAAGGTCAGCGTCTTGTCGACGAACTCGGCCGGGCTGCCGACGGTCAGCGGCGTCTGCGAGGTGAAGTCCTCGAGCGACGGACCGTGTCCGTACACCGGCGCGTTGTCGAAGTACGGGCGGAACTCGCGCACCGCGTCCTGCGACTTCGGTCGGATGAAGAACTGTCCGCCGAGCCCGACGATGGCCTGGTGGGCCTTGCCGTGGCCGTAGTGCTCGTACCGTTCGCGGTAGAAGTTGATCAGCCGCTGGAAGTGCTCGTTGGGCCAGAAGATGTTGTTGGCGAAGAAGCCGTCGCCGTAGTACGCCGCCTGCTCAGCGATCTCCGGGCTACGGATCGACCCGTGCCAGACGAACGGTGCCACGTCGTCGAGCGGGCGGGGCGTCGAGGTGAAGGACGTCAGCGGGGTCCGGAACTGTCCTTCCCAATCCACCACGTGCTCGGTCCACAACCGATGCAGGAGGTGGTAGTTCTCGATCGCCAGCGGGATCCCCTGGCGGATGTCCTGGCCGAACCACGGATAGACCGGACCGGTGTTGCCGCGCCCGAGCATCAGGTCGACGCGCCCGTCGGCCAGATGCTGCAGCATCGCGAAGTCCTCGGCGATCTTGACCGGGTCGTTGGTCGTGATCAGCGTGGTCGCGGTACTCAGTTGCAGACGCTCGGTCTGCGCCGCGATGTAGGCCAGGGTCGTGGTGGGCGACGACGAGAAGAAGGGCTCGTTGTGGTGCTCACCGAGCGCGAACACGTCGAGCCCGATGTCCTCGGCCTTCTTGGCGATCTGCACGATCGCCTTGATCCGCTCGTGTTCTGTGGGCGTCGTGCCCGTGGTCGGGTCGGTGGTGATGTCACTGACGCTGAAGAGTCCGAACTGCATGTCGCGCCTCCTTGTGATGGTTACACCGAGCATAACCGGACCGCGGTCCGATTAATTCCGGTGGCCGGTGAGTTAGTGTTGGCTCACTGCGGAGAAGCGCCGCGGATAGACAACTGCATCGAGGAGAGTCGCATGAAGATCCGGAAGTCCGTCGCTGCCGTCACCCTCGCCGGGGCCGCTTTGTTCGTCGCCACCGGTTGTTCGGAGTCCACCGACACCGTCGACGAGGCGACGAGCGCGGTGTCCACCGCCGTCGAGTCCGCGGCGAGCCAGGTCGAGACCGCCGCCAGCGACGCGGTCGACGAGGTCACCGGGCTCAGCAATGACGACGCACAGGAAACCCTGCGCCAGGCCATCGACCCGAACACCTCCTCCGAGGAGCTCGACCAGGTCATCGACGTCACCAATCCCGCCACCAAACCGGCCGCGATGGCTTTCGCCAAGGGCGCGTCCGCCGCGGGATACACCCCGGACGCGTTCTCGGTGAAAGAGGTCACCGAGGACGGCGACAAGGCCACCGCAACCGTCGCCGTGAAGAGTCCGCATTCCTCGACACCGGTCGACATCCAGCTCGGCTTCGTCAAGGTCGACGGCGACTGGAAGCTCAGTGGTGACGCCATTCAGCAGCTGATCAGCATGGGCAGCGGCCAGCAAGAGGGCAACTAGACCCACGGCGCACGTCGCCTCCTCGCCTACACTCGGACGGGTGTGGTTCCGACCCGGAGCCGGGCGGCGAGGAGGTGTACGTGCGTACCGATCAACCCACCCAACCGTTCGCTCCACCGGTGACCCAGCGGCACGCGCGGTGGCCGCTGGTCAATGATCTCGACGACACCGAGTTGCCGGCTGCGGCCGAACCGACCGGCACGCGGGTCGACGTGCATGTTGCGGTACCCGCGTCGCCGAAGCTGCCGACCAGGGTCGAGCCCGCGGCGGAATCGTCACCGTGGATGGTGACGCGCAACGCCGGCCGGCTGCCGGCACGGGAACATGCCGCATTGCCGCCGGTGGGCGACTTCTGGGACCTGGAGAACGCCCGCCGAGCACCCCTTGCCGCGATGCCGCTGCCCGCGCGGACCTTTCCGGCGCGCTCGGCGCCGTACCTGACCCGGCCCGTCGGCGGCCGTTCCGTCGCACCGGCTGCCTCGCTGGCTCTGACCTCCGGGCTGATCTCCATACCCCTGACCCTCCTGCTGGGACTGGGCGCGATCCTCGGACTGATCGCCGTCGTCGCCGGCGCGGTCGGAGTCAGGCAGGTTCGACGCGCCCCCGCGGAGCGCAAGGGCACCGGTCGCGCGATCACGGGCATCGTGACCGGCGCCGGCAGCGTGATCGTGGGCGGCCCGATCCTCTTCCTCGTTCTGCTCCTCGCCGGACTGTAGCCGCAGGCGCACTGTTCGAGGCCTGTCGCCGCCACGCTTGTCGCCGCCACAGTCGCACGACCGCAGAAACAACGAGACCCGCCTGTCGGCGGGTCTCGTCCGGTATGTCGGTGCGGGACTCTAGCTGACCGCGCGGAGTCGGGGCCGGACCGAGGCGACCTCGCCGCGCTCGCGGCCGAGCCAGGCCTGGATCTCGCCGATGACCTGCAACCGGGAATCAACCGGGTCGATGTCCACGAGAGACGGCATGCAGTGCATCAGTGCGGCGTAGAACGCCGAGGTCGGCGACATCCCGTACTCGGCCAGCACGCTGCCGTAGTCCTCGACGCGATCGGCGAGTTCACCGTAGGTGAGAGCGTCATCGCCCAGCCGAACAGCGGTCAGGTGGGGCGTGATCGCCCCTCGTGTCTGGATGTCATCCAGTAGTAGCTGGTCCATGATTACTGCCTTCCCGCCCGTGGAGCGTCGATCGCTGTGTCCCCGCCTCCCCTGACGTTGGTACTCATGCGATCCTTCAACCAAGTGTGCCCTACCTCATTCAACTAGTAGAACACTGACTCAACATGTGTGGGATATTCCACAACAATTTCGGTAACTGTGCTGCAATCCGATGTTACGGCTGTGACTGCAGTTGCGACAGGTCACCACTGGGTTGATTCTTTACCTGTTATCCACGTGCAACTGTCCCGATATTCGAGCACGACCGACTTTCGCAATCGCGAGTGTCGGGGCCCGTCACCGACTCAGGCGTCGCCGCTCTTGTCCGCCTCCATCGCCTCGATGAGGCTCTTGGGCCGGAGGTCGGTCCAGTTCTGCTCCACGTACTCCAGGCACGCGGCGCGGCTGTCCTCGCCGAAGACCTTGGTCCACCCGGCGGGGATGTCGGCGAACGTCGGCCACAGCGAGTGCTGGTTCTCGTCGTTCACGAGCACGTAGAAGCGGCCGTCCTCGTCGTCGAATGGGTTCGTCATGGGTGTCCTTTCTCCATCGGCACGGCGACTGTCGTCACCCGCCTGCTTTGTTGTTGTCGAACGTAGTGGCTCGCCGCCCGGATTCACGCGAGGTCAGGTCGATGATGTCACGCAAACCCCCTCATTCCGGTGTCCGCTCGCCGAGGCCGTCGACCTGCGACAGCTGGGCATCGAGCGCGGGGCCGACGACCGCGAGCGCGTCGGCGTTCGCCATCCCGAGGTGGTGGGTGGCCACATCGACGTTGTCGACGGCGCCGGTGACGAACGGACGCCAGGCGCCCGCCAACAGGGACGGGTCGTCCTTGTCCGCGGTCGCGGTGAACACGTGCATGTCGCCGGTGAAGACGTCCGGACGGTAGTCGAGGACCACCTGGGTCGAGGACTCGAAGCTGTCCATGATGCGCTCCACCTGGTCCTCCGCCAGCAGGCCCATGCCGGAGATCTGCTGCCGGATGATCGCGGTGACCTCCTCGGGGCTGGACGCCTGCACGTCGTCGCCGAGATCGAAGAGATCCCGCCAGCCACCCAGGACGTCGACCACGGTGGAGGCGTCCGGCTCGATCACCGGCCCCGGCTCCGCCGCGGCCGCCTCGACCGGCTCCCCGTGCTGGGGGACGTCGTGGACGATCACCGGTTCGTCCTCCGGGCGGGAGTCCATGATCCCCAGGTAGGCGACCTGCTGCCCGAGTTCCACGAGGTGGACGGCCATCGCGTGGGCGATCACGCCGCCGACCGACCAGCCGAGCAGATGGTAGGGGCCATGCGGCTGGACCCGCCGGATCTCCTCGACATAGCGCCGGGCCAGCACCCGCGCGTCGGTCACGCTCGGCTCTCCGGTCACCACATGCGGGTCCTGGAGTCCGTAGATGGGCCGATCCCGCAGGTGCGGTGCCAGCCCGCCGTAGAACCACGCCAGGCCGCCGGCCGGGTGCACGCAGAACAGCGGCGGCCGCGAACCCTCGCCGCGAAGGCTGATCACCACGTCGTTGCTCACCGCGTTGTCCTCGGCCAGTCGGCGGGCCAGACCACGCACGGTCGGATCGCTGAACAACCACGCGAGTTCGATGTCGAAGCCGTTGCGGTCGCGCAGCGCCGCCGCGACCCGGGTGGCCGAGAGGGAGTTGCCGCCGAGGTCGAAGAAGCTGTCGGTGGCACCGATCTGTTCGACGCCGAGGACCTCGGCGTAGGCATCGGCGATCGCCTGCTCGACCGGGGTGGCCGGGGTGACGAATTCGACGGAAGCCACCTCGGGAGCCGGCAGCGCCGCTCGGTCCAGCTTGCCGACCGGGGTCAGCGGGAACTCGTCGAGCACCGTGATCGAGGCAGGCACCATGTGTCCGGGCAGCTGCGCGGCCAGCAGACCACGCAGAGCGTCCACCTCTACACCGTCACCGACGACATACGCGGCGAGGCTCGACGCCACCGAACTCGGGGTGCCCGACGAGCCGATGCCGACGACGACCGCCGAACGCACCTCGGGCGCCGAGCGCAGCACCGCCTCGATCTCGCCGAGTTCGATACGCAGGCCGCGGAGCTTCACCTGATCGTCGCTACGACCGGAGTACTCGAGCGTGAGGTCGCCCGACGGTGACTCGCGCCAGCGCACGACGTCGCCGGTCCGGTACATGCGGCGTCCGGACCCGGCGAGGGGACTGGCGACGAACCGCGCGGCGGTCAGGCCGGGCTGGTCGAGATAGCCGCGCGAGAGTGCGGGGCCGAGGACGTAGAGCTCCCCCGCCACACCGACCGGCACCGGCCGCAGGTGGGCGTCGAGCACGAGGAACTCGAGGCCGGGCAGCGGACCACCGAGGCGGACCGGGTCGCCGGGCGTCGCCGCGTCGGAGACCGCGACCATGATCGTCGTCTCCGTCGGGCCGTATCCGTTGTGGATGCGCGTGTGCGGCGCCCAGGCGTCCATCACCGACTGCGGCACGGCCTCGCCGCCGACGGAGACCGCCTGCAGGCTGGGCAGCGCGGCCGGGTCGAGCGTCGACAGCACCGACGGCGTGAGGAAGGTCGTGGCGACTTCGTGTCGCTGCATGAACTCCTGCAGCTCCGCACCGCCGACCGCGGTCGACGGCCGGTAGACGAGCGTGCCCCCGTTGACCGTCGCGAGGAGGTACTCGAGCACCGAGGCGTCGAAGCTCGGGGACGCGAATCCCAGGACCACCGCCCCGTCCTCGGTTCCCAGCGCCGTCGACTTCGCCACGGCGAAGTTGCGCAGTCCCGAATGTGACACCGCGACACCCTTGGGGCGTCCCGTCGACCCCGAGGTGTAGATGACGTAGGCGACGTTGTCGGTTCTGACCGGACCGGTCTGCTCGGCCGGGTCCACCGGGGCATCCGACGTGGCGTTGAGTTCGGCGGCGACCGCGGCGTCGTCGAGGCGGAGCCACTCGAAGCCCTCGTCCGGCAACGCGCCGACGGCGTGAACCGACAGACCCATCCGGGCGCCGGAGTCCTCCACCATCGTCGCGACCCGTTCGGCAGGGTAATCCGGATCGATGGGAACGTAACCGCCGCCGGTCTTCGCGACCGCCCAGATCGCGACCAACAGGTCGACGGACCGGGGAATCGCAAGCGCCACCAGTGTTTCCGCACCGACGCCGCGACCGATCAGCCAGCGCGCCAGGCGGTTGGACCGGGCGTGCAGCGCCAAGTACGACAGGGTGGCGCCCGAGGCGTCGACCACCGCGGTACGACGCCGGTACCGCGTGCCGGCCTCGGTGAAGAGCTCGCCCAGCAACACGGCCTCGGCGGCCTGGCCGCCGTGTACCGGCACCAGCGACTCGGCCTCACCGGCCAGCAGGATGGGCGCCGCGGCGACCGGGGCGCTCGGGGTCGCGGTGAGCGCGCCGAGCAGGTTGACGAATCGGGCCGTGAAGCCGGTGGCGGTGGATTCCGCGAACAGATCGGTGGCGTATTGCAGTGCCGCCGACCAGGTCTCGCCCGCCTCCGCCTTCGCGATCGAGAACAGCAGATCGACCTTCGCCGGCACCTCGCCCGCGTCGAGCGGGCTGACCGAGATGTCGCCGAGATCGGCCGACAGCGACTGTCCGGCGAGCTCGGGGACCACCGCCTGGTCCAGGGTCAGCCACACCTGGGTGAGCGGGGCGAACGCCTCGGAACGAACCGGGTTGAGCCGGTCGACGAGGGTCTCGAACGGCAGATCGGCATGGGCGAAGGCATCGAGGTCGGTGCGTCGGACGCGACCGAGGACGTCGACGAACGTGTCACCGGCCGCGTGGGCGGTACGCAGCACGAGCGTGTTCACGAACATGCCGACCAGCGGATCGAGTACCGCGGCACCACGTCCGGCGATCGGCGTGCCGATCGCCACGTCGTCGGTTCCCGACAGGTCGGCGAGCAGGACCGCCAGCGCCGCGTGCAGCACCATGAACGGGGTGACCCCGAACTCGTCGGCGACGGTATCGATCCGGGTGGTGACGTCGGCCGGGATCGTGAACGGCACGCGGGCGCCACGCTGCGACGCGACTGCCGGGCGTGGTCGGTCGGTCGGCAACTCGAGCAGATCCGGCATGCCGGCCAGGTGCGCGCTCCAGTACTCCAGTTGCGCACCCATCACCGACGCCGCGTCGTCGACGTCGCCGAGGGCGCGGCTCTGCCAGATGGCGTAGTCGGCGTACTGGACGGGCAGCGGCTCGAACGACGGCTGTGTACCGGCGGCCCGTGCCAGGTAGGCGGCGGTGAGATCGGTGACCAGCGGCCCGAGGGATTCGCCATCGGACGCCACGTGGTGCAGGACCACCGCGAGAATGTACTCGGCTGCCCCGGAACCGGTGTCGATCTCGATCAGCCTGGTCCGCACCGGCCACTCGACGGCGAGGTCGAATCCGTTTGTGACGGCGGCCAGTACGACCGCTGCCCCGTCGCGCCCGGCTGCGGTCGGCACGAACTCGTGGTCGAGCCGGGTCGCGATGTCGGCCACCGGGGCGATCAGCTGTACCGGCTGACCGCCGGTCTCGGGATAGGTGGTGCGGAGGATGTCATGGCGCGCGACGACGTCGGCGATCGCGGCGCCGAGCGCGGCCGGATCGAGATCACCGGTCAGGCGCATCACCGCCGGGATGTTGTAGGCCGCCCGCGTCGGATCGAAGCGGTTGATGAACCACATCCGCTGTTGAGCGAAAGACAACGGAATCCGCTCCGGCCGCGGCGACACCGCGACGATGGGCGGGAGTCCGCCAGTACGGTCGCCGAGGCGTTCGGCCAGCAGGCGCGGAGTCGGCGCCTCGAAGACGTCACGCACCGTCACGTCGACACCGAGAGCGTCTCCGAGCCGGGCCGCCGCCCGCATCGCCGACAGCGAATTGCCACCGATGTCGAAGAAGTTCGTGGTGGCGCCGACGTTCTCCGGCGACATCGACAGCAGCTCGGCGAAGACTGACGCCGCCGCCGCTTCCCGCGGGCCGGCGACCGGCACGATCGCGGCGGTGTCGACGGTCGGCGCGGGCAACTGCTGTCGCACGATCTTGCCCGCGCTGCTCAGCGGCATCTCGTCGATCAGCATCCACATCCCGGGACGCATGAACTCCGGGAGCGCTTGCGCCACCGAGTGTTTGACCGCATCCAGGTCCACCGAGGCCGGCGTCAGGTAGGCCACGAGTTGCTGCTCGGCTGGGGTCTCGACGACGGCCGCCGCCGCGTACACGACGCCCGGCGCCGACGTGAGGGCCGACTCGATCTCGCCGAGCTCGATCCGCTGGCCACGCAGCTTCACCTGGAAGTCCGTGCGGCCCTGGTATTCCAGCTCACCGTCGGCTCGCCAGCGGACCAGGTCACCGGTCCGGTACAGGCGAGACCCCGGAACGCCGTACGGGTTCGGCACGAAGCGTTCGGCCGTCAGCGCGGGTCGCGAGGTGTATCCACGGGCCAGCTGGACACCGCCGAGGTACAGCTCGCCGGTGAATCCCGGTGCCACCGGGCGCAACCGATGGTCGAGCACCAGCGCGGTCGTGTTCGCGACGGGCCGTCCGATGGAGACCGAGTCGCCCGCGACCCGCGCGACGGTCGCGTAGATCGTCGCCTCGGTCGGTCCGTACTGGTTGTGGATCGGCGCGTGCGGGATCAGCTCCCGTACCGTCTCGGCGACGCTCTGCGGGAGCGCCTCTCCGCCGGTGTGCAGGTAGCGCAGTCGTGAGAGACCGCGCAGCTGTTCGGGATCGGCGACCTCGGTGAGCACGGCGAGCATCGAGGGCACCAGCGTCGCCGACGTCACACCGAAGTCCGCGAGGTAGCGCAGGACGGCGACCGGGTCACGATGCGCACCCGGCTCCATGACCACCAGGCGGCCACCCGACAGCGGCGGGCGGAGGATCTCGCCCACCGACGGATCGAAGGTCAGCTCGAGCACCTGCAGGAAGACGTCGCCGGGGCCGAAATCGTAGGCGCCGCGGTCGTAGTCGAGATGGGCGCGCAGGGTTTCGTGACTCACCGTGACGCCCTTGGGACGACCGGTCGAACCCGACGTGAAGATGGTGTAGGCCGGATTCGCGCCGACGACTGCCGACGAACGCTCCGCCGGCGCGAAGAGCGACGCCGGCTCACCAGCGTCCGAGTCGTCGTCGACGGCCACGACGGTCACACCGGGGTCGAGGGCCTCGATGCCCGCCGGGACCAGTCCCGGGCCGATCAGCACCGCCGCGACATCGGCGGTGCGCGCCAGATAGTCGATGCGATCGGCCGGCGCGGCCGGGTCCATCGGCACGAATTGCCCACCGGCGGCGAGAATCGCGTGGACGGCGACGATCATCTCCGTCGACCGCGGGATGCACACGCCGACCGCGACCTCAGGTCCGACCCCCAGACCCACGAGCCGTCGGGCGAGAACGCTCACCCTGCTTCCCAATTCGGCATAGGTCGATTGCGCGCGGGTCGAGGCCCCGGCCGGACTCTCCACCGCGATCGCGCCGGGCGACGCGGCGACGCGCTCGAGCAGGAGATCGGCGACATGGGTGCCGGACGGGATCAGCTCCGGGCCGGTCGACCATGTGTCGAGGCGGGCCTCGTCGTCCTTCGACATCGGTGGGATGTCGGCGATCCGGGTCTGTGCGTCGCCCGCGATGGCCTGCAGGATGCGCTCGAGGGACCGCGCGAAGACGGCGATCTCGTCGGTGGCGAAGGCGTCGGGAAGGTAGGTCAAGCGGACCGCGATGCCCGACGCGGTCGGCGAGGTCGCGAGGTTGAGCGGGTAGTGCGTGGCGTCGGAGACCTCGACGTCCCGGATCGCCAGTCCCACTGCCGCACTGGCGGCACCGCCGGCCAGTGAGTCGTTGTCGACGGGATAGGACTCGTGCACGGTCAGGGTGTCGAACAACTGCGGCCGTCCGACGGCGGTGAGGATCTCGGGCAAGCCGATGTGCTGGTGATCGAGCACGGCGGTCTTGTCCGACTGCAACCGGCCGAGGACCTCGGCGATCGTCGCCTCCGGGTCGACGTCGACGACGGCGGGCAGCGTGTTGATGAACAGGCCGACCATCGACTCGACGCCGTCGAGTCCGGCGGGACGTCCGGACACGGTCTCACCGAAGGTGACCACCCGGTTGTCGGTCAGCCGGGACAGCAGCACCGCCCAGGCGAGCTGCAACACCGTGGCCGTCGTCGAACCGGATTGCCGCGCCGTCCGCTCGAGCCCCGAGACCAGGTCGGGTTCGAGGACCCAGCGATGCTCGCGCGGCAGATGGTCTGCCGCGGAGTCGTTCTCGGCATCCTCGACGGCGTGGCCGGTGAGTCCGGGGGCGACCAGGGTCGGCTCCTCGACCGGTTCGAGGACCCGCCGCCACGCCGCGAGACCGGCGTCGAGGTCGGTGTCGGCGATGCGGGCCAGGTAGTCGGCGAAGTCGGTGCGTTCGGTCGTTCCCTGACCGGTGAACGGGGTCCCCGTCGCGTAGAGCGCCAGCAGGTCGGCCAACACCAGCGGCCCGGACCAGCCGTCGAACAGGATGTGATGGTTGGTGATGACCACGCTCGTGCCCTGTGCGTGGCGCACGACCACCGCTCGCAGCAGCGGCGGGTCGGCGAGGTCGAACGGTTCGGTGCGCTCGGCCGCCGACACCTCGTCGACGGCAGCCCGGACATCCACCTCGGCGGTGGTCGGCACGTCGAGCACGCGCCAGCGCAGCGGCACCGTCTCGGGCACGACGGTGACCACGTGCCCGCTGGGCACCCGGACGAACCCGGACTTGAGGGTGCGGTGGTGATCGAGCAGTGCGACCACCGCGGTGCGCAGCCGCTCGAGGTCGACCTCACCCTCGAGGTGCAGAACCGCTTGCGTCACATACACATCGAGTTCATCGGCGCCCGCGAGTTGGGACTGGAAGTACAGCCCGCGTTGCAGCGGCGACAGGGCCCAGACATGCGCACCGGGGAACCGCTGCGCCACGATGTCCAAGTCATGCTGGGTCACCTCGGCACCCGGGACATCCGACGGCGAGCGGCCGACGTCGACGCCGTCGGTGACGAGGCGGACGACGTCGGCGAGTTCCGCGGTCCACCGTCGTGCGATGTCGCGGACATCCTCCGGCGACAGGATCGCCGCCGGGAACTGCAGATCGGCCGAGAGCACACGCCCCTTCGAGGACGCACCGGTGCTCGCGTTGACCGTCAGCACGCTCATGGCCGCCACCCCGTCGGACACCGTGGCCGGCAGGAACGGCGCGTCGGGTGCGGGCAGGAAGCCCGCACCGGCCGGTGCTGCGGTGTCGGACGACGGGGCGACCGACGACAGGGGGTCGGCCCCGTCCGGGGTCGTCGGGTCCTCGCTCTGACCGGTCGTACCGCGGGTCCCGAGATAGTTGAACGCGATCGTCGGCAGCGGACGCGAATGCAGTTGCGCGGCCGGGTCGCCGGGGCCGCGGCCGTCGGCGGCGTAACGCAGCAGGCCGAACCCGATCCCGGAGTCGGGCATGCCGAGGCGTTCTTCCTTGGCCGCCTTGACCGCGTGGACGACGTCGTCGGCCGGATCGAGGGCGAGCGGGGCGATCGAGGTGAACCAGCCGACCGTGCGCGACAGGTCGGCGCGACGCGGGTCCGGGCCGGTGAGCAGGACGTCCTCGTATCGGCCGTGCCCCTCGGTGAGCACGGTGACGGGAGCGGCGTCGGCGATGCCGCGATCATGTTGCCAGGAGCGGACCGCGCGCGCGAGGGTGCCGAGCAGGACGTCGACGACGGACGCCGAGAACGCCTCGGGCACAGTCGTCGTCAACGGGTCGACGATGGCCGGGTCGACGCGGTGGACGATCGAGGTCAGGGTGCCGTATCGGTCGCGGTCGGGGTCGAGCGGCGCACCGAAGTCGGTCGGGACGGCCGGGGAGCGCTCGAGCCAGTACCCGGCTTCGCCACGACGGGCGTCGAGCTGCGCGGTGAGTGCCCGCTGCCACGCACGTTGCGAGGTCTCCTCGGCGCGGACCGCCGCCGGTTGCCCCGCGGTCAGCTGGGCGTGGACGGTGAGCAGATCCTCGATCAGGATCGGCCAGGACACCGCGTCGACGGCGAGGTGGTGCAGTACCAGCACTATTCGTACGGACCGATCCGCCTCGTCGGGAGAACCCTGCGGGGCGGCGCCGCTGACCACCGTCGCGGCGACCAGCCGCCCGGCGGCCGGGTCGAGGCGGCGCGCCGCCTGCGCATGCGCGTCGACCAGCGCATCGGCGAACCCGGCCTCGCCGGGCAGGGTATCCGTCGCCACCGAGACGATCGAGGCGCCGGGATCGAAAGGTGTTCCGGTGGTGAGGGTCCAAGTGTCACGGGTCTGGGTGTCCCCGACGGACTCCAGGCGCGCACCCAGCATCGGATGCGCGTCGACGACCGCGCCGAGCACCGCGCCGAGGTGGGCGACGGTGAGTCCGGCCGGCGCCGTGAGCACCATCGACTGGTTGAAGTCGGCGAGGTCGGCCGGCGTCCGAGCGGCGTCGACGAGCCAGGACACGATCGGCGGGAGATCGACCCGTCCGGCCGGATCGTCGGTGGGCTCCGCGAGCATCGGGGACCGGTCCCCACCTGCCGACGCCACCCGCGCCATCGCGCGAATGGTCTTCTGCTCGAAGATCTCTCGCGGCGACAGCGACAACCCGGCGGCCTTCGCGGCGGACGCGAGCTGGATGGACATGATCGAGTCGCCGCCGAGCGCGAAGAAGGACTCGGTGACCGAGACGGTGTCGAGACCCAGCAGCCCCGCGACGATCGCCGCGAGGGTCTCTTCGGCGGTCGTCGCCGGTGCGACGTATCCGTCGGCGGGCGTGGTGAACTCGGGCACCGGCAGTGCGCGCCGGTCGAGCTTGCCGCCCGGGGTCACGGGCAGCTCGTCGAGCACCATCGCCGAGTGCGGGATCATGTGTCGGGCAAGCCGATCCGCCGCCCCGGCCAGGACGGCGTCGGCGTCGAGGCGGTCGCCGGCGGTGTCGTCGCCCACGAGGTAGGCGACGAGCCGGGTGCGACCGTGGTCGTCGTCGACACCGGTCACGACGACCGAGCCGACGCCCGGCTGGTCACCGAGAACGGATTCGATCTCGCCGAGTTCGACTCGCTGGCCGTTGATCTTGACCTGGTGGTCGGCGCGCCCGGCGAACTCGATCGCGCCGGTCGCGGTGATCCGCACCAGGTCGCCGGTGGCATACATGCGGTGGCCCGCCTCGCGGGCGAACGGGTCGGCCACGAAGGACGACGCGGTGAGGCCGGGGCGGCCGAGGTATCCGCGCGCCAACGAGTCGCCGCTCGACAGGTAGAGCTCACCCACCACACCCTGGGGTACCGGGTGCAGACGGCCGTCGAGCACGTAGGCGGCGAAGCCGCGGACCGGTCGTCCGATGGTCACGGGCGCGCCGGGCTCGGATCGTCCGGTGGTCGCCCAGACGGTGGCCTCCGACGGGCCGTAGAAATTGAACATCCGGCGGCCGGATTCCGGTGTGGCCCACCGCGCGATCAGCTCGGGCGGGCAGGCCTCGCCACCGGTGACGAGGTTGCGGACGGTGCGGCCCCGGCGGGGGTCGACGGTCGCAAGCACCGTGGGGGTGATGAGGGTGTCGGTGACCCGATCGCGCTCGAGGATGCGGCCCAGTGCATCGCCGGCGTACTCCGACGCGGGCGCCACGACGAGGGTGTGTCCGACCGCGATCGACCACATCATCTCCAGCACCGAGGCGTCGAAGCTCGGGGAGGCGACGTGCAGGACACGGGTGTCGGGGGCCTGCGCCGGCGTTCCGGTGACCTCGGTCAGCGCGGCGACGAAGTTCGCGATGCCGCGATGCGGAACCCCGACCGCCTTCGGCCGTCCGGTGGAACCGGAGGTGTAGACGAGGTAGGCCAGGTCGTCGAGAAGGACCGGCCGATGACGCTCGACGTCGGTGACGGGTCCACCGGCGACGGCCGGATCGTCGAGCGAGGCGAGTTCGAGCCATTCGCAGGATGATTCTCCCAACCGGTCCCGCGTCGGCGCATCGGTGATGCCGAGGCGCACACCGGAATCGGCCACCATGAACGCAATGCGGTCACTCGGGTAGGCGGGGTCGATCGGCACGTAGGCGGCACCCGCCTTGATGACACCGAACACGGCGACCACCGACCCGATCGACCGCTCGAGGCCGACGGCGACCACGTCGCCGGGCCCGACCCCACGGGAGATCAGCTGGCGTGCGAGACGATTGGTTCGTTCCTCGAACTCCGTGTACGAGATCTCGTTGCCGTCGTGGACCAGTGCCGGACGATGCGGGTCGAGGGCGCGCCGCGCGAGGAGTTCGGTGAGGGTCACCGGCTCGGTGACCCCGTCGTCGGCGGCCGGCGCCGTCTCGCCGATGGAGTTGCGGCTCGGCGCGCTGAGGGTGGCCGCGTCGATGCCGACGATGTCGACGTCTCCGACGGGCAGCGACGGGTCGGTGGCCATCGCGGCGATCACCTGCAGCCAGACCTCGGCGAAGCGGCGGATGGTCGCGGCATCGAACAACGAGGTGGCGTACAGGAAGTCGGCCCGCATCGGCGACGACCCGGTCCGCTCGGACACCGAGACGGTGAGGTCGAACTTGGCGATCGGGGCGGCGGCCCCGAGCGGTTCGGCACTCAGACCCGAGAGCTCGACCCGGTCGATCTCCTCCGGCTGTCCCCCGGCGGCGACGAGGGTGTAGGCGATCTGGACCAGCGGCGGATAGGCCGTGGACCGCTCGGGCGCGAGTTCCTCGATCAGATCATCGAATTGCACGTCGGCGTGTGCGAAGGCATCGAGGTCGGTGGCGCGGATCGTGGCGATGAGGTCGTCGACGGTCGATGCCGGGTCGACGTCGGTGCGCAGCACGAGCGTGTTGACGAACATGCCGACGAGGTCGTGGAGCGCGGCGTCGGGGCGGCCGGCGATGGGTGTGCCGATGACGACGTCCCGGGTCGAGGCGAGCCGCGCGACGGTGACGGCGAGTGCCGCGTGCAGCACCATGAACACCGTGACGTCGCGGTTGCGCGCCAGGTCTTCCAGGGCGGCGGCGAGCGCGTCGTCGACGGTCACGGACTCGACGGCGGCCGCGGTGTCGAGCACGGCCGGCCGCGGGCGATCCATCGGCAGATCGGTCACCGCGGGCAGATCCGCGAGGACCTCGCGCCAGTGCGCGAGTTGACGACCCATCGGTGCGCCGGGATCATCTGCGGCGCCCAGGTATTCGCGCTGCCACAGCGCGAAGTCCGCGTACTGGACCGCGGGCGCGGCGACCGGTGGTGCGGCGTTCGTCCGGGCCAGGTACGAACCGAGCAGGTCGCGCACGAAGACCGGGGTCGACTCACCGTCGAAGGCGATGTGGTGCACGGTGACGACGACGTCCACCACCTCGGCATCGCGGCGCAGCACCCGGACCCGGAGGGGGAACTCGGCGGCGACGTCGAAACCGGTGGTCGCCGAGACGAACAGATCCTCCTCGGTCTCCACCGCCTGCCAGTCGAGGCGGGCGCGGGCCGTGTCGGCATCGGTGACGAGCTGGAACGGCCCCTGCTCGTCGCTGGGGTAGGTGGTGCGCAGGATCTCGTGGTTGGCGACCACGTCGCCGACCGCGGCCGCGAGCGCGTCGAGGTCGAGGGCTCCGGTCAGCCGCAGGGCCATCGGGATGTTGTAGGCCGCCGAGGCGGTGTCGAACTGGTTGATGAACCACATGCGGCTCTGCGCCGTCGACAACGGCAACCGCGCGGGCCGCGGCATCGCGGTGACGCGCGGGACGCTCCGGCCGCGTCCGGACACCAGGGCGGCCAGATCCCGCACCGACGGCGCGTCGAACAGGTCGCCCACCGACACGTCGACGTCGAGCAGGTCGGCCACGCGCGCCGCCACACGCGCCGCGGACAGCGAGTTGCCGCCGAGGTCGAAGAACGACTGCGTCACGCTGACCCGGTCGGCGCCCAGCACATCGGCGACGATGGTCGCGATCGAGGTCTCGGCGTCGGACTGGGGTGCGGCGAATTCCTCGACGGTGAGTTCGGGGACCGGCAGCTTACGCCGGGCGACCTTGCCCGCACTGTTCAGCGGCAGTTGCTCGAGTGTCATCCACACCGTGGGCCGCATGTAGGCCGGCAGTGTCAGCGCGACAACCGATTTCACCGCGTCGATGTCGACCGACGCGGGCGAGACATAGGCGACGAGGTGCGATTGCCCGGACACCTTCGCCACGGTGGCCGCCGCGTGGAGGACGCCCGGCGCCGACATGAGGACGGACTCGACCTCCCCCAGCTCGAGTCGCTGTCCGCGAAGCTTCACCTGGAAGTCCGTGCGGCCCAAGTATTCCAGCTGGCCACGCGCATTCCAGCGGACGAGATCGCCGGTGCGGTACAGACGTTCGCCGGGTTCACCGAAACCCTCGGTGTTGCCGGCCGCCTCGCCGCGTGCGGGAGCCGCGAAGGGACTGGCGACGAAGCGTTCGGCGGTCAGGCCGGGCTGCGAGGCGTAACCGCGGGCGAGTTGCACGCCCCCCAGATACAGCTCCCCGGGCACGCCCGAGGGCACGAGCTGCAGTCGCGAGTCGAGGACGAAGGTGGTGGTGCTCGGCACCGGGACGCCGATCGGCACCGACGTCTCCCCCGCCCGCACCTGATGAGCGGTCACATCCACCGCCGCCTCGGTCGGACCGTACAGATTGTGGACCTCGTTGCCCGGCAACGCCGCCACCAACGCTTGCGCCACCGGCGCGGTCAACGCCTCACCCGAGGTGAACGTCAACCGCAACGACGACAGCTCACCCACCCGATCGCCCAGGACATCGAGGAACACCGACAACATCGACGGCACGAAATGGATGACCGACACCCGCTCAGCCGTGATCAACTCCGCCAGATACCGCGGATCACCATGCCGCTCCGGCTCAGCCACCACCAGCGTCGCCCCCACCGCGAACGGCAGGAACAACTCCCACACCGACACATCAAACGTCACCGGGGTCTTCTGCACGAAGACATCCGAGTCCTTGATCGAATACCAGTCCCGCATCCACTCCAGACGGTTCACGATCGCCGCATGCGACACCGTCACACCCTTCGGCCGACCCGTCGACCCCGACGTGAACAACGTGTACGCCGCATCGGCGGGCTGCAGGGGCGCGAGCCGTTCGTCGTCGGTGACCGGTGCTGTGGCGAGATCGACCTCGGCGGTCGTGTCGACCACGACCGCGGTGACGTCCGCCGGCAGCTCGACGGCGGAATCGGCGGCGACGAGGACCAGCCGGGCGTCCGCGGTGTCGAGCATGTACCGGGTGCGGTCAGACGGCGCGTCGATGTCGAGCGGAACGTAGTGACCGCCCGCCGCGACGACGCCGTGGATGGCGACGAGAAGCTCGACCGACCGCGGGATGGCGACCGCGACGGCGACGTCGGGTCCGACACCGATGGAGATCAGATGACGAGCCAGTGAGTCGACCCGTGCACCGAACTCGGCGTAGCTGACGCGACGCGAACCGAACACGATGGCCGGTACGTCGGACCTCGTCGCCACATACACCACATCGGTCACCGTTGGGCCTCCATCTCGCCTCGTCGCCTGCCGTCTCGTCCTGCGTTCCCCATTCCCCCCGTGTGTTCGCTGCGCCCCGGGTGTTCTCTCCGCTCAGTCATCCCCACCGGGACCACTGCCGTCGGAACCATCGTCACCGTAGCGACCCGCGTCCCCGTTCAGGCCGTTGTACCCGCCGCAACCGTTGTACCCGACCTCGCGGCCGGTCACACCGTTCTCGCCGACTCCCGGCTCCCCCGCGCCGGGCTGCCGGGATCCGATGATGCCCGGCAGGGTCGCACCGGTCGGCCGCGTCGCGGCACCCGCCGACCACGCCAGCACGCGATCACGTTCCGCGGGCGTCACGAGCGGACACTCCCCGACCGCGGCATCCGGTCGGGCGGTGAGCCCGTCGAGGAGCGTAACCAGGCGCTGCGCGAGCAGTTCGACGGTCCCCTCGTCGAACAGGTCCGTGGCGTACACCATCGACGCCGACCAGGACCGGTCCGGACGGGCGACCACCGCGACCGTCAGGTCGAGCTGGGCGGACGTGACCGGCGACTCGAGTGGCGCGACCCGCAGCCCCTCCGCCTCGAGCACCGGTGAACCGCTGCCCGCGTTGGTCAGCGTGAGCATGACCTGTGCCAGCGGCGAGAACGCCCTCGACCGGGTCGGGTTCAGACGTTCGACCAGTGTCTCGAACGGCACGTCGGCGTTGGTGAAGGCGTCGAGGTCGACGACCCGGGTGTCCTCGAGCAGTTCGGCGAAGCTCATCGACGGGTCGACCTCGGCCCGCAGGACCAGGGTGTTGACGAACATACCGATCAGCTGATCGATCTCGGCGCGTCCGCGACCCGCGATGGGCGTGGCCACCGCGATGTCGTCGGTCGCGGTGACCCGGGCGAGCAGCACCGACAGGCCCGCGTGCACCACCATGAACGGCGTCATCCCGCGGTCGCGCGCCAGCGCCGAGATCCGCGTCGCGACGTCGTGCGGGATCTCGAAGTCCACCCGCGCACCCCGCATCGACGCCACGGTCGGGCGCGGGCGGTCGGCGGGCAGTTCCAGCACATCGGGAACCCCGGCGAGCTGACGCAGCCAGTACGACAGTTGCCGGCCGACCACCGACGTCGGGTCGTCGACCGCCCCGAGCTCGCGTTGCTGCCACAGTGCGTAGTCGGCGAACTGGACCGGCAGCGGCGGCAACTCCGGCGTGCGGCCGGCCGCACGGTCGCGGTAGGCGGTCACGACATCGGCCAACAGCGGCCGCATGGACTCACCGTCACCCACGATGTGATGCAGCACCGCGAGCAGGACCCACGAACCCTCGCCGCGCTGCCACAACCGGATCCGGACGGGCACCTCGGTGGTGACGTCGAACCCGGCCGACAGCGCGTCGAGAAGCTCGGCCTCCGAGGCACATTCGACGAGCCGGGGCAGCGCGGCCGGACCGTCGGCGTCGTGGACGACCTGCGTCGGCCGGCCGTCGACGGCGGGGAACGTGGTCCGCAGGATCTCGTGCCGGGCGACGACGTCGCCGATCGCCGCGCTCAGGGCCTCGACGTCGAGCTCGCCGCCGAGTTCGACACCGATCGGCAGGTTGTACGCCGCCGACGCCGGATCGAGGCGGTTGATGAACCAGATCCGCTGCTGCGCGAACGACAGCGGGATCTCCGCCGGTCTGGGCTCGACCCGGATCACCGGAGCGCGCAACCCGCCGCGGTGTTCTCCGAGAGCGGCCAGGGCCCGCGGGGTGGGCGACTCGAATACGTCCCGGACGCCGATGTCGGCGTTCAACGCGTCGCCGACGCGCGCGGCCAAGCGGGTCGCCGACAGCGAGTTGCCGCCGAGGGCGAAGAAGTCACCCGTCACCGACACCGCGTCGACGCCCAGCAGGTCGGCGAAGACGGCCACGACGCGCGCCTCGGCCGCCGTCTCCGGGGCCACGAGGTCGTCCGCCGCGATCTCCGGGGCGGGCAGGGCCCGCTTGTCCAGCTTGCCCGTCGGGGTGAGCGGCAGGGCGTCGAGGACCGTGATCGTCGCCGGGATCATGTACGACGGCAACCGATCCGCGAGATGGTCGCGCAGCTCGCCGACGTCGACGGCCGCGGCCCCGCCCGCTTGCGCGTCCGATGTCGGCACGACGTAGGCGGCCAGGGCGGTCGCGACCGACCCGCCCACCCCGAGCACCACGGCCGTCTGGACACCGGGATACGAGGACAGCGCGTTCTCGATCTCGCCGAGTTCGATGCGCAGCCCGCGCAGCTTCACCTGGTCGTCCGAACGTCCCAGGTACTCGAGCACCAGCTCACCTGACGCCGAGCGCACCCACCGGACACGGTCGCCCGTGCGGTACATGCGATCGCCGGGCACCCCGAACGGGGACGCCACGAACCGTTCGGCGGTCAGTTGCGGGCGCCCGAGGTAACCGCGTGCCAGCGAGACGCCGGTGGCGTACAGCTCGCCGGCCATCCCGACGGGCACCGGCGCCAGGCGCTGGTCGAGGACCAGCAGACCGGTACCCGGCACGGGCGCGCCGATGGTCACCGGTCCGTCCGGATCGAGCGGACCGCTGATGGTGACCGCCACCGACGTCTCCGTCGGACCGTAGGCGTTGTGGAACGCGACCCGGTGCGACCACGCGCGGACGAGGGCGGTGGAGACCGCCTCGCCACCCGAGGCGAGCATCCGCAGTGCGGGCAGCTCGTCGGGTTCGACCGTCGCCAGCACACTCGGTGTCAGGAACACGTGCGTCAGCGCGTGCTCGCGGAGGAATCCGGTGAGCACCTCGCCGCCGACGGCCTCGTCCGGCCGGTAGACCAGCGTCGAACCCGAGGTCGAGGCGAGCAGCCACTCGAGCACCGAGGCGTCGAAACTCGGTGAGGCGTAACCGAGTACACGTGAACCCGGACGGATACCGAACCGCTGCGCCTCGGCGACCGCAAAGGCGTGTGCACCACGATGGGTGACCGCGACACCCTTGGGCACACCGGTCGAGCCGGAGGTGTAGATGACGTAGGCGAGCGCGTCGAGACGCGGGTCACCAGCCATGTCGCCCGGGGTGAGCGGACTGCCGTCGACCTCGCGCACCGCCTCGGAGAGGGTGTGCACATCGATCGACTCGACGTCGCCCGGGACGTCGACGCCCGAGTCCGGGCCTCGTCGATCGGACGTGATGACCAGTCGCACACCGGAATCGGTGATCATGTGCGCGATGCGGTCGGCGGGCAGCGTCGGGTCGACGGACAGGTACGCCGCACCCAGCTTCGCCAGGGCCCACTGCCCGACCAGACGGTCGACGGTGCGTCCCACCGCGAGCCCCACCACGTGATCGACGCCGATGCCCCGACCGGTCATCCACCGCGCGAGACGATTCGACCGCTCGTCGAGCTCGGCGTAGGTGAGCGATGCGCCGGTGCCGTCGGTGACCGCGACGATCTCGGCATGCGTGGCCGCGACGTCGGCGAAGACCTCGCCCAGCAGTCGCGGCTCCGGCGCCGCCGGACCGTTCACCGGGGCGAGCTCGGCGGCTGCCGCCGCGTCGAGGAGGGCGATCGTCGAGGTCGGCCGATCCGCATCGTCGACGGTCGTCCGCAGGATCTCGCGCAGCGCCGCACCGAACACGCGCACCTGGTCGTCGGCGAAGGCCGACGGCAGGTACTTGAGCTTCAGCAGCAGGCGGTCTCCCGACGGTGACGACGCGAGGTTGAGCGGATAGTGCGTCGAGTCGTCGGCATCCACGCCGACGATCTGCAGACCGCCGGCCAGCGACGTGTCCGCGGTCGACAGCGAGTCGGAGTCCACGGGGAACGACTCGAACACGGTGAGGGTGTCGAAGAGGGCACCCATCCCAGCCAGCGCGGTGAGGTCGGCGAGGCCGACGTGCTGATGGTCGAGGACTGCGACCTTGTCGGCCTGCATCGCGGCGAGCACGTCACCGATGGCGGCGTTCGGGTCGACGTCGACGACGCTCGGGACCGTGTTGATGAACAGGCCGACCATGCCCTCGACACCGTCGAGGTCGGACGGGCGGCCCGACACGGTCTCACCGAAGGCGACGACCCGGTTACCGGTCATACGCGACAGCAGTACCGCCCACGCGAACTGCAGGATCGTGCTGACCGTGACGCCGCGCTCGCGGGCGACCCGGTTGATCGCGGCCGTCGTCCCGGCGTCGATCCACTCCTCGTGGTTGCGCGGCAACGAGGTGGTCGTGGCCTCCTCGACGCCGGACACCAGCGTCGGTTCCTCGAGCGGCGACAGCACCTCCCGCCACGCGGCGAGACCCGCGGCCCGGTCGGTGGCGGCGAGACGCCGGACGTGATCACCGAAGTCGGTCTCCGCGGCGATGGTGGCCGTGTACGGGCCGACCCCGGCGTACAGCGCGAGCAGGTCCGCGAGGACCAGCGGCCCGGACCAGCCGTCGAGCAGAATGTGGTGGTTGGTCACGATCAGGCTCAGTGTCGTCTCGGAACCGGCGGCGTGCTCGACACCGACGAACCGCATGAGCGGCGGTGCCTCGAGGTCGAACGGCGTGATCCGTTCGGCGTCGGCGATCTCACGCACCCGTCGTGCGACGTCGACGTCGTCGAGACCCGGGTCCAGGGACACCTCGGACCACGGCAGGTCGGCGCGCGGGGGCACGACCGCCACCAGCGCACCACCGGGGGTACGCACATATCCGCTGCGCAGCACGCGATGATGCGCCACCAGTTCCGCTGCGGCCGACCGCAATCGCGATCGGTCGACGTCGCCCCCGAGATGCAGGACGGCCTGGGTGACGTACACGTCCACGCTGCCGGCTCCCGCCGCGGGCACATCGTCGGCGCCCGACGGGTCGCGCGCCGCCATCTGCGACTGGAAGTACAGACCCGCCTGCAGCGGCGTGAGCGGCCAGACGTCCGCACCCGGGAAACGCACCGCGAGGGCGTCGAGTTCATCCTGCGTGACCGGCGTGCCCGGCACGTCCGCCGGCGACCGGCCCGGGTCGCCGACCGTCGCGACGTGCTCTGCGACAGCGGCGAGTTCGGCCGCCCACAGTTCGGCGAGTGCGGTGATGTCGTCGGTGCCGAACAGAGCCGACGGGAACGTGAAGTTGGCAGTGAGACGACGGGCTTCGCCGTCGCTCCGCGTTCCGACGTTGACGCTCAACGGGTTCAGCGCGACCATCGCGCCCGACACCGACGGCGGCATCCCCGGTGCGCTCGGCGCGCCGGTGAATGGGATGACGTCGTGCGCGGGTTCGGCCGCGGGACGTCCGGCTCGGCCGGCGCCGAAGAAGTTGAACCCGATGCTCGGCAGCGGACGCTGGGCCAGCTCGGTGTCGGCGCCGTAGCGCAGCACACCGAATCCGAGCCCGCCGTCGGGTTGCCCGAGGCGTTCTTCCTTGGCCGACTTCACCGCATGGGTGACGTCGGCGGACGGATCGACGGCCACCGGGGCGATCGTGGTGAACCAGCCGACCGTGCGGGACAGGTCGACGGCGCGTTCGCCGTCGGCGGTGACGATCTCGTCCTTGCGACCGTGGCCCTCGACCAGGACCGTCACGGGTGCGACGTCGGCGATGCCGCGCGCGGCCTGCCACGACCGGACCGCCCGTGCGAACGTTCCCAACAGGACGTCGTTGGCGTTGCCGCGGAACGCTTCCGGCACCGAGGTCAGCGCGGCCTCGGTCACCTGCGCGTCGAACGAGTGGACCACCGACACCTCGGTGGCGAACCGGTCCCGCGACGCGTCGAAGTCGATCCCGAGATCAGTGGGCCGGGCCGGGAGCCGCTCGAGCCAGTACGGCAGCTCGGTGGCGCGCCGGTCGGCCTGTGCGCCGACCGCGTGGGCCCACGCCCGCTCGGACGTCGCCTCGGCACGCAGGGCGATCGGCTGACCCGCTGCCCGCTGCGCCCATCCGGTCACCAGGTCCTCGACGATGATCGGCCAGGACACCGCGTCGACACCGAGATGGTGGATCGCCAGGACGACCCGGCCGACGCCGTCGACGTCGGTGACGATGCCCGCCGCGACGAGTACACCGGTCGACGGATCGAGGTGTGCCAGCGCCTCGCCATGCGCGGCGCGCACATCCTCGTCGTGGCCGGGGGTACCCACCGACGAGGCCGAGGACCGCGCGAACACGTACGGCGCTGCGCTCGGGCCATCGGTTCCCGAACCATCTGGGCTCACGCCGGAACCGGCGACGAGTCGCCAGCGGTCACCGTTGCGGGTGAGACGCGCGGACAGCATCGGGTGCACCGCGATGAGCTCGGACAGCAACTCCGACAACGCGTCCACGGTGAGCCCCGACGGTGCATGAAGCACCCGGTACTGCGAGAAGTCCGCGAGATCGCCCGGCTCCGAAGAGTGTTCGATCATCCACGACATCACCGGCAGCAGCGGCAGGTCGCCGTGCGCGCCGCCCGCGGGTTCGTCGAGCGCCGGCAGGCGGTGGGCCTCGCCGGCGACCACGCGGGCCATCGCCCGGATGGTCCGTTGCTCGAAAATGTCTCGCGGTGTCAGCGTGAACCCGGCCGCGCGAACCGCCGAGGCGAGCTGGATCGACATGATCGAGTCGCCGCCGAGCGCGAAGAACGACTGGGTGACCGAGACCCGCTCCAGTCCGAGCAGACCCGCCACGATGCTCGCCAGGGTCTCCTCCGTCGCGTTGGCGGGCGCGACGTGATCGGCGTCGAGCCCCGCGAAGTCGGGGGCGGGCAGGGCGCGGCGGTCGAGCTTGCCCGCGCTGTTCAGCACGACGTCGTCGATCGGCATCCACAGTGTCGGACGCATGTACTCCGGGAGTGCCTGTGTCACCGCGTCGCGCAGGACCTCGAGGTCCACGGTCGACGGCGCGACATAGGCGACCAGATGCTGTCCGCCCCCCGGCGCGTCGACCACCGTCACCGCGGCGTGCACGACGCCGGGCGCGGCCGCGACGACGGACTCGATCTCGCCCAGTTCGATGCGCTGGCCGCGCAGCTTCACCTGGAAGTCGGTGCGGCCGAGGTACTCGATCTCCCCGTCGGTGTTCCACCGCACGAGATCACCGGTTCGGTAGAGCCGCGAGCCGGGCCGGCCGAACGGGTCGGCCACGAAGCGCTCGGCGGACAATCCCGGTTGCGCGGCATACCCGCGTGCCACCTGATCGCCACCGAGATAGAGCTCACCCGGGACTCCCGTCGGGACAGGATTCAGTCGCGCGTCGAGCACATGGGTGGTCGTGTTCCAGACCGGCACGCCGATCGGCACGACCGACGGTGCCCGGGTCACGTCGGCGTAGGCCACCTCGACCGCCGCCTCGGTGGGACCGAACAGGTTCACGATCCGCACGTGTGGCAGCAGCTCGTGGGCACGGGCCACCACCGCGGGCGGTAGCGCCTCACCGGAGGCGAACAGCCAGCGGAGCGTACCCAGGCGCGAGATCGTCTCGGCCGGTACGACATCGAGGAACACCGACAGCATCGACGGGACGAAGTGCACCGAGGTGGCGCCGCTCGACGCGATCAGGTCGGCGATGTAGAGCGGATCGGCGTGACCGCCCGGTTCCGCGATCACCATCGTCGCACCGGTCAGCAACGGCGCGAACAGCTCCGGCACCGAGACGTCGAAGGTGTACGGCGTCTTCTGGATGATCCGGTCACCCACGGTCCAGGGGTACTCGTCGAGTCCCCACCACAACCGGTTGGCCACGGACGCGTGCGAGACGGTGACGCCCTTCGGCCGTCCCGTCGAACCCGAGGTGAACAGGGTGTACAGCGCGTCGTCACCGCGGATCGGCCGCACGCGCTCGGCGTCGGTGACCGGCGGAGTCGACGGATCGATGTCGCGGGTCGAATCGACGACGACACGCTGGATCCCGTCGTCGAGACCGGACAGGTCGGCCGCCACGGGCCGCGGTCCGACGAGGAGGACCCGCGCGGCCGCGGTCTCGACCATGTAGCGCACGCGGTCGCCCGGGGCCGCGGTGTCGATGGGCACGTACTGCCCACCCGCCGCGGTCACCGCGTGGACCGCCACGACCATCTCCACGCCGCGATCGATGCACACCGCCACCGCGACGTCGGGACCGACGCCCAGCGCCAGCAGCTCGCGCGCCACATCTGCGACCCGGGCTCCGAATTCGCGATAAGACAGCTCACGGTCAGCGAAGGTCAGCGCGATCGTGTCGGGATGCCGGGTAGTGCCGGCCTCTACCCCGGCGACAACGGATTCCGCTGCGATGACGATCTCGGTGCCACGGGACCGACGCAGTATGTCCGCAACCTCGGCGGGTTCGAGGAGCGCCGCCTCAGCCACCGGCGCCTCGGTCCGCGCCGTCAGCTGATCGAGGATCGCGACGAACCTGCGGGCCAGCTGAGCCACGGTGTCCTCATCAAAGAGGTCCCGTGCAAACACGAACTCGAGCGGCCAGTCGCCGTCGCGCTCGGGGACGGTGACACCGACGGTGAGGTCGAGCTTCGCCGGCGGGTCTGCGGGCGACATCGGTTCGATGTCGAGACCGGCAACGGAGGCCGGGGCCGTGTCGGCTCCCATCTCGGGGAGAGCCGTCTGACCGAAGGTCAGCATGACCTGCGCCAGTGGTGCGAACGCCTCCGACCGTACGGGGTTGAGTCGCTCGACGAGCGTCTCGAACGCGACGTCGGCGTTGGCGAACGCCTCGAGATCGGTCTCGCGCGCCTGCTCGAGGAGTTCGGCGAACGTCATCGACGGAGCGATCTGCGTGCGGAGGACGAGGGTGTTGACGAACATACCGACCAGCGGGTCGAGGACACGCTGGCCGCGGCCCGCCACCGGCGTCGCAATCGCCACGTCCTCCCCCGCCGACAGACGCGCCAGCAGAACCGCGAGCGCCGCATGTACCACGATGAACGGCGTCGCGTCGGCCTCGCGAGCGAGGTCGCGCACGCGGTCGCCGATCTCGGCCGGTATCGCGGCACCGACCCGGCCGCCCCGCTGCGAGGCGACGAGCGGCCTCGGCCGATCGAACGGCAGCGTGAGCACCTCGGGCAGATCGGCGAGTTTGTCTGCCCAGTAGGACAACTGGGCGCCGATCACCGAGTCCGGGTCGGACCCGTCGCCGAGGACATCGTGCTGCCAGAGCGCGAAGTCGGCGAACTGGACCTCGAGCGGTTCGAAGTCGGGTGCCCGCCCGGCGACCCGCGCGTCGTAGGCGTTCATCACGTCGGCCAGGAGCGGATTCATCGATTCGCCGTCGGCAGCGATGTGATGGACGACCACTGCGACCACGGATCGGCCCGGCTCGACCGGCCAGACCCGCGCACGGACCGGCCAGTCGGCGCTCACGTCGAAGCCCGCGACGATCGCGCTCTCCAGCTCGCGCTGATCCGCCACGATCCCCCAGTCGAGGCGTTCGGCGATCTGCTCGCGCGGATGGATGAGCTGATATGCCGCCCCCTCGACGGAGGGGAAGGTGGTGCGCAAGACCTCGTGGCGGCCCACCACGTCGGCCATCGCCTGGCGCAGTGCGTCGGTGTCCAGAGGTCCGGTCACCTGCAACACCACCGGGATGTTGTAGGTCGGAAGCGACGGATCGAACTGGTTGATGAACCACATCCGTTGCTGTGCGAACGACAGCGGAACGAGTTCCGGCCGTTCGGCATTCGCGACGATCGGGGGCAGCGCCGCGGCGTGTCCGGACACCTCGCCCACCAGCGCACGTACTGTCGGCGCCTCGAACAGGTCACGCACCGAGGTCTCGACACCGAGTACCTCGCCCACCCGGGCGGCGACGCGCGTCGCCGACAGCGAGTTGCCACCGAGGTCGAAGAAGGACTCGGTCACGCTGACCTGGTCGATGCCCAGGACCTCGGCGAACACCGCGGCGACCGCAGCCTCCTGCTCGGTCTCCGGGGCCACGATCTCGCCGACCTCGATCACCGGTGCGGGGAGCGCCGCCTTGTCGAGCTTGCCGACCGGGGTCAGCGGGAGCTCGTCGAGCACAGCCACCGATGCCGGCACCATGTGCGCCGGAAGTCGTTCGCCGACAAATGCTCTCAGCTCTGCCGGATCGACGTCGGCGCCCGTGGCGACCACATAGGCGGCCAGCGCGGTGGCGACCGAACCGCCGACACCGACGACCACGGCCGAGCGGACCGCCGGGTGCTCGGCGAGAACCGCCTCGATCTCACCCAGTTCGATGCGCAGCCCGCGCAGCTTCACCTGGTCGTCGCTGCGTCCGGAGTACTCGATGACCGGGGCGCCGGTAAAATCCTGTTTCCACCGCACGATGTCACCGGTGCGATACATCCGGTCACCCGGGTGCCCGTGCGGGTTGGCCACGAACTTCTCGGCGGTCAGGCCAGGGCGGTCGAGGTATCCGCGCGACAGCGCGCCGCCGTTGACATACAGCTCACCCGCGACCCCGATGGGGACCGGACGCAATTGCGCGTCGAGCACCATCAGGCCCACGCCGGCGAGCGGGCCGCCGAGCGAGACCGGCTCGCCCACCGCCATCGGCGCACTGATGGTGACGCCGATCGTGGTTTCGGTGGGGCCGTACAGGTTCTGGATCCGCCGGAACGGAGCCCAGCTGTCCTTGAGCGCCTGCGGCACGGCCTCGCCGCCGGCATACACGACCCGGAGTGCGGGAACCGCCTGCGGTTCGATGGTCGCGAGCACGGTCGGCGTCAGGAACGTGTGGGTGATCGCCTGCCGCATCATGAAGTCCTGCAGCGGCGGACCGCCGACGGCGTCAGCGGGACGATAGATCAACACGCCGCCGGACACGGTCGCAAGCAGATACTCGAGCACCGACGCGTCGAAGCTGGGCGAGGCAAAGCCCAGCACCCGCGAGTACTCGTCGGCACCCGACCGGCGGATCTCCTCGGCGGCGAAGTTCGCCAGACCCGAATGTGTCACGGCGACACCCTTCGGGCGTCCGGTCGAGCCAGACGTGTAGATCACGTAGGCGACGTTGTCGACCCGCACCGGCGCACGACGATCCGATGCGGTGATCGGCGCGTCGGACAATCTCTCGATCTCGGCGGACAGCGTGGCGTCGTCGAGACGGAGCCACGAGAAGCGATCCCCGGGCAGGGTTCCCGACGCCTCGACGGCCAGGCCCAGGACCGCGCCCGAATCCTCGACCATGTTCGCCACCCGCTCGGCGGGATAGTCCGGGTCGATCGGCACATACCCACCACCGGTCTTGGCCACCGCCCAGATAGCGGTGAGCAGCTGCGCGGAGCGGCCGATCGCCAGCGCGACCAGCTTCTCCGGGCCGATGCCCTGACCGATCAGCCAGCGCGCCAGGCGGTTCGACCGCGCGTCGAGGTCCGCGTAGGACAGCCAGACGTTGTCGGCGTCGACGACGGCCTGGCGCGGTCCCCACTTCGCGGCGGACTGTGCGAACAGGTCGCCCAGGACGACCGGCTCGGTTCCCGCCCCCCCGGTCACGACCGCGTCGGAGTCGGCGATCGACACCGTCTGGCGCTGGGGCTCGGGTTGCGCTGCGGCGCGGGCGAGCTCGGCAACCGACATCGTGTCGCCGAGCGTGATCTGCCGCAGCGGGGTCCGGGGATCGTCGACGGCCTCGGTCAGCAGTCCGACGAGCTGCTCGCCCAGGCGGACCGCGGTCGACTCGTCGAACAGGTCCGTGGCGTAGGTGATGGTGCCTGCCCACTCCTCGCCGCGGCCGGGCTGGGTCATCCCGATGAGCAGGTCGACGCGCGCCGGGGTCTGACCGGTGTCCACCGGACTCACCCGGAGGCCGGCGACCTCCCCCACCGACAGGTCGGCGCCGGCGAGCTCCGGCAGGGTGGACTGGTCGAAGGTGAGCCAGACCTGGGTGAACGGAGCGAAGGCCGCCGACCGTTGGGCACCGGCAGCATCGACGACGATCTCGAAGGGCACATCGGCATTCGCGAACGCGCCGAGATCGGCCTCTCTGGTGGCCTCGAGCAGATCGTCGAAGCCGCGGTCGAGGTCCACGCTGGTGCGAAGCACGAGCGTGTTGACGAACATGCCGACCAGCGGATCGAGCACGCGCTGACCTCGACCCGCGACCGGGGTGCCGATCGCGATGTCATCGGTCGCCGACAGTCGCGAGAGCAGCGCGGCCAACGCCGCGTGCACAACCATGAAGGGCGTGGCGCCGGTGTCCTGGGCGACGCGCGCGATCCGGTCACCGACCTCGGCCGGCACCGTGAAGGAGACGCGTCCGCCGCGCTGGCTGGCACGGGCCGGGCGGGGGCGGTCGGTGGGCACGTCGATCACGTCCGGCAGACCGGCCAACCGCTCGACCCAGTAGGCGAGCTGGCGACCGACAACGGATTCCGGATCGTCGGGCGAGCCGAGCACGTCGTGCTGCCAGATCGCGAAGTCGGCGAACTGGACCTCGAGATCTGCGAAATCCGGGTCGGCATCCGCGGTTTCGGCCAGATAAGCGGTGACGACATCGCTCACCAGGGGCATCATCGACTCACCGTCGGAGGCGATGTGGTGGGTGACGACCGCGAACACGTGCTCATCCGGCGCCACCTCCCAGATCCGGGCGCGGATCGGCCAGTCGCGCGAGACGTCGAAGCCGGCCGACACCGCGGCCTCGATCTCCTCTTGCGAGGAGACCACATCCCAGTCCAGACGCGCGGCGACCGAGGTCGCGCGGTTGATCTTCTGATACGGCGTGCCGTCGGCGGACGGGAACGTGGTCCGCAGCGACTCGTGGCGCGACACCACGTCGATCAGGGCGGCGTGCAGAGCGTCTTCGTCGAGGGAACCGGACAGCCGCAACACCACCGGGATGTTGTAGGCCGACGAGGTGGTATCGGCTTGGTTGACGAACCACATCCGTTGCTGCGCAAAGGCCAGCGGGATGCGTTCCGGACGCGGACTGACCGCGACGATGGGCGCCCGGGCTGCGTCGAGATCGGCGCTGGCACGGGCCAGTTCTCGCACGCTCGGCGCGTCGAACAGATCGCGGACCGAGATCTCGCTGCCGGTGACCTCACCGACGCGCGCGGCCAACCGCATCGCCGACAGCGAGTTGCCACCGAGGTCGAAGAAGGAGTCGGTGACGCTCACGCGGCCGAGGCCGAGGACGTCGGCGAACACGGCCGCCACCGCGGCCTCCGACTCATCGGCGGGCTCGACGTACTCACCGGCGGAGAACACCGGCTCAGGCAGTGCACGACGGTCGATCTTGCCTGCGGTGTTCAGCGCGATGTCCTCGACGGGCATCCACACGCTCGGCCGCATGTACTCCGGGAGCGACGCCGCGACAACGGACTTCACCGCG
Organism: Gordonia alkanivorans NBRC 16433; assembly: GCF_000225505.1. Lineage (GTDB taxonomy): Bacteria > Actinomycetota > Actinomycetes > Mycobacteriales > Mycobacteriaceae > Gordonia > Gordonia alkanivorans. The sequence goes on from NZ_BACI01000097.1 coordinate 215,658, forward strand.
TCGATGTCGAGACGCTCGCCCGGGGCCCCCGCCACGTAACCGACGAGGTGTTCGCCGCCACCGGGTGCGGTGGCCACCGTCGCCGCAGCGTGCACGACGCCGGGCGCCGACGCGATGACCGCCTCGATCTCACCGAGTTCGATGCGCTGTCCGCGCAGCTTGACCTGGAAGTCGGTGCGGCCGAGATACTCCAGCACGCCATCGGGACGGCGGCGCACCAGGTCGCCGGTGCGGTACAGACGCGAGCCCGGCTCGCCGTACGGGTCGGCGACGAATCTCTCGGCAGTGAGGTCCGGGCGGGCGGCGTAACCGCGGGCGAGTTGGACCCCGCCGAGGTAGAGCTCGCCGGGCACGCCGGGAGGGACCCGGCGCAACCGCGAATCCAACACCACTGCAGACGAATTCCAGACCGGAACGCCGATGGGCACCGTCGGATCATCCGCGGCGACGGAGTGAATCCGCTCGAACGTGATCTCCACCGCGGCCTCGGTCGGGCCGTACAGGTTGAAGAACCAGGCATCCGGCCACAGTTCGCGCGCCGGTGCCGCGACCGCCGGCGGCAACGCCTCACCCGTGGTCGAGACGATCCGGAGGGTGTCGAGCGCGGCGAGCTGTTCGCGGTCGACGACCTCGAGGAACACCGAGAGCATGGACGGCACGAAGTGCACCATCGTCGTGCCGGTGCGGGCGATCTCGTCGGCCACCTGCCGCGGATTGAGGTGACCACCGTCGGCGAGGACGACCACGCGCGCGCCGATCGCCAACGGCGCGAACAGTTCCGGCACCGAGCAGTCGAAGGTGTACGGCGTCTTCTGCATCACGACGTCGTCGGGGCCGATCGGCAGCGCGTCCAGGCCCCACCACAGGCGGTTGAGCACGGCCGCGTGTGAGAGGGTCACACCCTTCGGACGTCCGGTCGACCCGGAGGTGAAGAGGGTGTATGCCGCATCGTCCGGGCGCAGCGGCGCGAGTCGCTCGTCGTCGGACACCGGGGCGGCGGACGCCGCGTCGACGTCCAGCAGCGCCGAGGCGTCGACGGTCATGACACGGACCCCGGCCTCGTCCGCGGCGTTCACCGCGCCGGGTACCCCGTCCGCGTCGGCGACCAGCAGCACTCGCGCACCGGCGGTCTCGTACATGTAGCGAACGCGGTCCGCGGGTGCGGCCACGTCGACGGGTACGTACTGACCACCGGCGGCGACGACGGCATGGATGGCCACCATCATCTCGACCGATCGCGGAACACACAGCGCCACAGCGACATCGGGACCGACCCCGGCGGCTATCAGGGCACGGGCGAGCGTGTTGACCCGGGCCGAGAACTCCGCGTAGGACACCTCACGCTCACCGAAGACGAGCGCGGTCGCGTCAGGAGTGCGTCGGGCCTGCGCGGCCACGGCGTCACTGACCGTCTGCACGGCCGGCAACTCCACGGGATCGCCCCATTCAGCGGTCTCGATCTCGGCCACCGTCGCCGGCGCGACGAAGGGCGCGTCGCCCACTGCGGTTCCCGGCGCCGCGGTCAACGCACCGAGCAGGCGGGTGAAGCGGTTGGCGAACTCAAGGACGGTCGCTTCCTCGAAGAGGTCGGTGGCATAGGTGATCGACATCGGCCATACCTGGCCGACCGGGCGAGACGACACCGTGATCCACAGGTCGGTCTGCGCCATCGCGGCCACGTCATCGTACGGCGTGACCGTCAGTCCGCCGGCCTCGCCGAGAGCTTCGGTCACCGACGCGGCCGGGTCGAAGGAGAAGATCACCTGCGCCAGTGGAGCGAACGCCTCGGAGCGAACCGGGTTGAGTCGGTCGACGAGGGTCTCGAACGGGATGTCGGCGTGAGCGAAGGCGCTCAGGTCTGTCTCGCGAACATCCGCGAGGAATTCCTGGAACGACCGGCCACCGTCGACGCCGGTCCGCAGGACGAGCGTGTTGACGAACATGCCGACCAGCGGATCGAGCACTTCCTGGCCTCGACCGGCGATCGGCGTGCCCACCGCGATGTCGTCCGTCGCCGAGAGTCGTGCGAGCAGAACTGCGAGGGCAGCATGCACGACCATGAAGGGAGTCACTCCACCCGCACGGGCGAGATCGGCGACAGCACTGGCGACATCGGCCGGGATGTCGACGCCGACGCGCGCACCACGACCGGATGCGACGGCGGGCCTCGGCCGATCAGCGGGTAGTTCGAGGACGTCGGGCAGGCCTGCGAGCTGAGTTGTCCAGTAGGCGAGTTGACGAGCAACCACGGATTCGGGATCGTCGACCGAGCCGAGCACCTCGTGCTGCCAGATCGCGTAATCAGCGAACTGTACAGGGAGCGGGGCGAATTCGGGCTGCTGACCGGCGGCCCGCGCGGTGTAGGCGGTGACCAGGTCGGACACCAGCGGCGACAGCGACTCGCCGTCCGCGCCGACGTGGTGCAGGACGATGGCGAGGATGTGCTCATCGTCGGCGACGGGGTACAGACGGGCACGGATCGGCCATTCGGAGGTGACGTCGAAGCCGGCGGTCGCCCCGTCGACCAGGTCGGCCTCGGAGTCGACGACAAGCCAATCGAGGTGCTCGACGACCGAGGACTTGGGATGGACGAGTTGATATGGCACACCGGCCTCGTCCGGGAACGTGGTTCGCAGCACCTCGTGACGAGAGACCACATCCACCAGTGCCGCACGCAGTGCCTCGACATCGAGGCCACCGCGCATCCGCAGGACCGCGGGGATGTTGTGCATCGCCTCACCCGGTTCGAACCGGTTGATGAACCAGAGCCGTTGCTGCGCAAAGGACAGCGGGATCCGATCCGGCCGCGGCGACACTGTCGTCACTGGTGGAAGATCTGCGCCGCGATCAGCCACTGCGGCGACGAGTTCCCGCACCGACGGCGCATCGAATACGTCGCGGACGGTCACTCGGGTACCCAACGCGGCCGCGACCCGTGACGCCAGGCGGGTCGCGGACAGCGAGTTACCACCCAGGTCGAAGAAGCTCGTCGTGACGCCGATCGCCTCGAGACCGAGGACCCCGGCGAACACCTCCGCCACCTCGGCCTCGAACTCATCCGCCGGTGCGACGAACTCGGCGGCCGATGCCGCGACGAGCTCGGGCTCAGGCAGTGCGCGTCGATCGATCTTGCCTGCGGTGTTGAGCACCATCTCCTCGACGGGAACCCAGATGGTGGGCCGCATGTACGCCGGAAGCGATCGGGCCACGACGTCCCTCACCGCATCGAGGTCTACCCGTGATCCGTAGGCCCCTGCCACGTAGGCGACGAGGTGTTCTCCGGTGTCCGGTGTCGAGTACACCGTCACGGCAGTGTGCACGACTCCAGGTGCGGTCGCGATGACCGACTCGATCTCGCCCAACTCTATGCGCTGTCCGCGCAACTTCACCTGGAAGTCGGTACGACCCAGATACTCCAGCTGCCCTTCTGTATTCCAACGCACCAGGTCACCGGTGCGATAGAGACGTTCTCCGGTCCCGCTGAACGGATTGGCGACAAAACGCTCGGCGGTCAGTCCCGGCCGTGCGGAGTACCCGCGCGCGAGTTGCACTCCGCCGAGGTACAACTCGCCCGGCACGCCCGCCGGTACGCGTTGCAGCCGCGCATCGAGAACGAATGTCGCGGTGTTAGGCACCGGTACGCCGATGGGCACGACATCCTCGCCCGGTTGCACGTGGTGGGCGGTCACGTCGACCGCAGCCTCCGTCGGACCGTAGAGGTTGTGCAACTCGTTGCCCGGTAGCGCGGCGAGCAGCGATCGGGCGGCCGCCACCGTGAGCGCCTCACCAGAGGTGAATGTCAGTCGCAGCGACGCGAGGTCACCCGTCCTGTCCCCGAGAACGTCGAGGAACACCGACAGCATCGACGGCACGAAATGAATGATCGTGACCCGTTGTGTTCCGATCAGATCGGCGAGGTACTCCGGGTCGCCGTGCCGGCCGGCATCAGCAATCACCAGGGTCGCTCCGACCTCGAACGGAAGGAACAGTTCCCACACCGAGACGTCGAAGGTGATCGGCGTCTTCTGCACGAAGACGTCTGCCTGTCCGATCGCGTACCAGTCGCGCATCCAGTCCAGGCGATTCACGATCGCGCGGTGCGAGACCGTCACGCCCTTCGGCCGACCGGTCGCACCGGAAGTGAAGAGGGTGTAAGCCGGGTCGTCACCGCGGATCGGTCGGACCCGGTCGGCGTCGGTGATCGGCGCGATGTCCGACCCGGGGTCGCGAGCGGTGTCGACGGTGACAAAACGGACGTCGTCGAGGCCGGACAGATCGGTGTCCACCGGGCGCGGTCCGATGAGGACGATCCCGACGCCTGCGGTCTCGAGCATGTAGACGGCGCGATCACGCGGCGCGGCGGTGTCCACCGGCACGTAGTGCCCGCCGGCCGCAACAACGGCGTGAATAGCCACCAGCATGTCGATTCCGCGGTCGATGCATACTGCCACCGGCACCTCGGGTCCGACACCGAGGCCTAGTAGTTCACGCGCGAGACCTGCTACGTGAGAGTCGAATTCGCGATAGGTAACCCGTCGGCCGCCATGAACCACCGCGATGCCCTCGCGGGCGGCCCGTCCGTGTCGGCCCAGGGCTTCGGTCAAGGATGTGACCGGCATCGCCAAGTCGATACCGCGCGAGCGCGCGAGTATCTCGGTGACTTCCGCCGGTTCGAGCAACGTGGCCGTAGCCACAGATGCCGAGATGTCGGTCACGAGCTGTCCCAGAAGGCCGACGAACCGTCGGACGAGCCTGGTCGCCGACTCCTCGCCGAACAGATCACGGGCATAGACGATCTCGAGCGGCCAGTCGCCCGCACCTTCCGGAGCCGTGACGCCGACGGTCAGGTCGACCTTGGCAGCTGGGTCGGGGTCGGTGACCGGTTCGATGAGCAGACCGGCAACGGAAGCGGAGGTGGTGTCGGTGGCCAGTTCCGGAATGGCGGTCTGTCCGAAGGTCAACATGACTTGTGCAAGCGGGGCGAAGGCCTCGGAGCGCACCGGGTCGAGTCGTTCGACCAAGGTCTCGAAGGTGACGTCGGAGTTGGCGAAGGCTTCGAGATCGGTCTCGCGGACCTGCTCGATCAGTTCGGCGAAGCTCATGTTCGGTCGGACCTCGGTACGCAACACCAGGGTGTTGACAAACATGCCCACGAGCGGGTCGAGCGCGCGCTGGCCGCGTCCGGCGATCGGCGTCGCGATCGCGATGTCCTCGGTCGCCGACAGGCGCGCCAGGAGGACCGCGAGCGCGGCATGCACGACCATGAACGGGGTGACGCCCGCGTCGTGAGCGAGAGCGCGAATTCGTTCGCCGACGACTGCGGGGATCGTCTCTCGCACGCGTCCGCCGTGCTGCGAGGCGACCAGCGGGCGGGGACGGTCGAAGGGCAGTTCCAGGGCCTCGGGAAGGCCTGCGAGTTTGCCCGTCCAGTAGGCCAACTGCCGGCCCGTCACCGAGGTGGGATCGGACCCGTCGCCGAGAACCTCGTGCTGCCACAGGGCGAAGTCGGCGAACTGCACCTCGAGCGGCGCGAACGCGGGCTCCACGCCGTTTGCCCGGGCCTCGTAGGCCGTCAGCACATCGGTCAGCAGAGGCCGCATCGACTCGCCGTCGGCGCCGATATGGTGCAGCACGACGGCCAGGACGTGCTGGCCGTCGCCCGACTTCCACAGGCGGACGCGAATCGGCCAGTCGACGGTGACATCGAACCCGGACATCACCCGGATCAACTCTTCCTCGGAATCGACGACGGCCCAATCGAGTTCGGCGTTGACGCGCTCCACGGGCGAGACCCGCTGATACGGCAGGCCGTCGTACTCCGGGAACGTCGTCCGCAAGACCTCGTGGCGGATCACGACGTCGACGACCGCGGTACGCAACGCGGTCACATCGAGGTCGCCCGTCAGGCGGACGACCACGGGGATGTTGTAGGTGACGGAGTCCGGAGCGAGGCGGTTGAGGAACCACATCCGCTGCTGAGCGAAAGCCACCGGGACCCGCTCGGGCCGCACGACATGCGCGGTCACCGGCGTCAATCCGGCACCACGGCGCGCCAGCGCGGCGGCCAGTTCACGGACGGTCGACAAGTCGAAGATGTCGCGAACCGAGACCTCTACACCGAGATGATCCGAGGCGCGTGCCACCGCCCGCATGGCAGACAACGAGTTGCCGCCGAGATCGAAGAAGGACGTGTCGACCGACACCCGGTCCACCCCGAGCACGTCGGCGAACACCCGTGCCAGGCTCGCCTCGGTCTTGGTGGCCGGTGCGACGAAGTCGTCCGAGTCGACGTTGATCTCCGGGATGGGTAGCGCGTCGCGATCGAGTTTGCCGTTGGCGGTGAGCGGGAACGACAGCTCCTCGACGACCATGTCCGGGATCATGTACTCCGGGAGGCGCCGACCCACTGTGCGACGTGCCTCGTGGAGATCCATGTCGTGGGAACCGTCGGAGATCACGTATCCGATGAGTTGCTCGCCGCGCCTCGGGATCTCGACGACTCTGGCGGCTGCCGCACTCACACCCGGCACCGACAACAATGCCGCCTCGATCTCCGCGAGTTCGATCCGGTAACCGCGGAGCTGCACCTGCGCATCGCCGCGCCCGAGGTACTCGATGTCACCGCCGACTCGACGCGCCAGGTCCCCGGTGCGATACATCCGGGTCCCGGGCTCACCGTGTGGAGCCGCCACGAAGCGGGCCGCGGAAAGGCCGGCCCGGTTCAGATAGCCTTGCGCCAACTGGCCGCCGGTCACGTACATTTCGCCGACCACGCCCTCGGGCACCGGCCGCAGACGATCATCCAGCACGTGGATGCTCAGCGACGACAACGGACGACCGATGAAACTCGCGTCGTCAGCAGTCACTGTCTCCGGTTCCAGCGGCCGGAAGCTGACGTGCACGGTGGTCTCGGTGATGCCGTACATGTTCACCAGCTGCGTGGTCTCCGCCGGATGATCGTCGAACCAGCGACGCACCTGCTCGAAACTCAGTGCCTCACCACCGAACACGATGTATCGCAGCCCGAGCGCCGTGCGATTCCGCCGGCGCGCCTCCGCCAGCTGATAGAACGCCGACGGTGTCTGACTCAACACCGTGACCCGTTCGCGGGCCAGGAGTTCCAGGAACTCGTCCGGTGACCGCGCGAGGTACCGGTCGACGACGATGAGCCTGGCTCCGCTCAGCAGCGGACCCCACAACTCCCACACCGAGAAGTCGAAGGCATAGCTGTGGAACAACGTCCAGACATCCGCCTCGGAGAAGTCGAAATCGCCTGCAGCGGTGTCCATCAGGGTCACCACATCGCGGTGGGTGACTTCGACGCCCTTCGGACGACCAGTCGACCCCGACGTGTAGATCACGTACGCGCGCGACTCCGGATGGATCGCCACCTGGCCCGGCGACGTCTGGTGGCCCTCTCGGACGAGGTCCTCGACCGTCACCACCGGGGTGGAGTCCAGTTGGGTCCAGAGTTCGGCTTCGGCAGTGGTCTGATCGGTCACGACCACAGACGGCGCTGCATCGGCGACGATGAATCGCAACCGATCCACCGGGTTCGTCGTGTCCAGCGGGAGATAGCCTGCACCGCAACGCAAGACACCGACAATCGAACTCACCAGGTCCACCGAACGAGACGGTGCCACCGCCACCAGATCACCCGCGCGTACACCGCGCGCCTGCAGCGCCGCAGCGATCGCGGACGACCGCGCATCCAACTCGGCGTAGCTGAGCGTTGTCTCACCCGCGGTCACCGCACGACGATGCGGATGTGCCGACACCGTCCGGCCGAAGAGGTCGACGAGGGACGCACCCGCGTTGACCGTGTCGGTGGCCGGGAGCGGCAGGGCGGCGAGTTCGGCGATCTCCGAGTCGAACAGCACCGGGACGTCACCGGTCGCGATCGCCGGGTCGTGGACGCAGGCGGTCAGAACCGCGACGAACCGATCGGCCAGACGGGCGACGCTCCGCTCGTCGAACAGATCGGTGGCGTACTGGATCACCGCGGGCCAGGGCTGTCCGGGTCCGGCGGTCCCGATCCCGAACAACGCATCGACCTTCGCGGTCAGCTGCGGCACCTCGACGGGCGTGACCCGCACGTCCGCGACCTCGCCACCGGCCAGACCCGACCCCGCCAACTCGGGGACCACCGACTGGTCCAAGGTCAACCAGACCTGGGCAAGAGGCGCGAACGATTCGGACCGAACGGGATTCATCCGTTCCACCACGGTTTCGAACGGCACATCCGAGTGCGCGAACGCGTCAAGATCCACGTCACGGACGCGCTCGAGAAGCGCCTCGAACGAGTCGCCGGAGCCGACGGCGGTCCGCAACACCAGGGTGTTCACGAACATACCGATCATCGGGTCCAGCTCGGCCCGCCCGCGACCGGCGACAGGGGTGCCGACTGCGACGTCATCCGTGGCCGCCATGCGGGACAGCAGGACCGCCAGCGCCGCATGGACCACCATGAAGGGGGTGACTCCCGCGTCACGCGCCAATTCGCCGATCCGGTTCGCGACGGACGCCGGGATCTCGAAGGCGACACGTCCGCCGCGCCCCGATGCCACCTTCGGCCGCGCGCGGTCCGCCGGTAGTTCCAGCACGTCCGGTAGTCCTGCGAGTTGTTCCGCCCAGTAAGCCAATTGCGTCCCGGCCACCGAGTGCGGGTCGGTGGGTGACCCGAGCGTGGCGTGCTGCCAGATCGCGAAGTCTGCGAACTGCATTGCCAGGGGGGTGAACTGCGGCTCACGGCCGCGGACACGAGCCGAATAAGCGGTCACGAGATCGGCGACCAGCGGACCCATCGACTCGCCATCGGCACCGATGTGGTGCAGGACGACCGCGAGCATGTGCTCGTCGTCCGCGACCGGGTACAACCGGACCCGGATCGGCCAGTGCGACGTGACGTCGAAGCCGCCGAGTGCCGCCGTCCACATGGCCTCTTCGGAATGGACGACTGCCCAGTCGAGGCGTGATCCGATCTCCTCGACCGGCGCGATGTCCTGATAGGGCTCCCCATCGCGTTCCGGGAACGCGGTCCGCAGGATGTCATGCCGGGCCACCACATCCATGACTGCGGCATGCAGTGCTGCGACGTCGAGCGCCCCGGTGAGCCGCATGACCACCGGGATGTTGTACGTGGGCGCGTCGGGTTCGAGCCGGTTGATGAACCACATCCGGATCTGGTCGAAGGACAACGGGATGCGGTCGAAGTGCGCCGTCCGTACCGGGCTGTCCACTGTGGTCGCCGCGTGCCCGGCGCGCACGCCCAGAACCTCGGCGAGGCCGCGCGCGGTCGGCGCGTCGAACAGGTCGCGCACGGTCACGGCGACGCCGAAGGCGTCGGACAGTCGCGCCACGACGCGCATGGCGGAGAGTGAGTTGCCACCGAGGTCGAAGAACGGTTCGACGACCGACACCCGGTCCACGCCGAGGACCTCGGCGAAGGTCTCGGCGACCCCGGTCTCGTCCTCGGTCTCCGGCGCCACGTACTCGGCGGCCGCGAACTCTGGTTCCGGCAACGCCTTTCGGTCGATCTTGCCCGCGCTGTTGAGTGCGATGTCGTCGAGGACAACCCAGACGGTCGGGCGCATGTACTCCGGCAACGCGTCGGCCACGACACCCTTGACGGCGTCGAGATCGATACCCGAGACCCCGGCGGGCCCGGCGATGTAGGCAACCAGATGCTGGTCCCCGGTGGGTGCGTCGATGACCGTGGCGGCGGTGTGCACCACCCCGGGCGCAGTGGCGATCACCGCTTCGATCTCACCGAGCTCGATGCGCTGGCCACGCAACTTCACCTGGAAGTCAGTGCGGCCCAGGTATTCCAGGACCCCGTCGCGGCGTCGACGGACGAGATCGCCGGTGCGGTAGAGGCGTTCGCCACGACCGAAGGGACTGGCGACGAAACGCTCCGAGGTCAGGTCCGGTCGGGCGGCGTACCCGCGTGCCAACTGAACGCCCCCGAGGTAGAGCTCACCCGGGACACCGGGCGGCACTCGCCGCAGTCGGGAATCGAGCACCACGGACGACGAGTTCCACATCGGTATGCCGATCGGCACCGACGGATCCTCGGAATGGACCGCCTCGATCCGCTCATAGGTGATCTCGACCGCAGCTTCGGTCGGGCCGTAGAGGTTGTAGAACAACACCTGCGGCAACCAGTCGCGCACCCGGCCGGCCGACGCCGGTGGTAGAGCCTCGCCGGTGGTGGAGATGATGCGCACCGATTTCCAGGCCCGTACCCGCTCCTCACCGGCGACCTCGAGGAAGACCGACAGCATCGACGGCACGAAGTGGACCATCGTCGCCCTGGTCCGACTGACCTCGTCGGCGACATAGACCGGGTCCAGGTGACCGTCGGCTTGGAGGATGACCATCGACGCGCCGACCATGAGGGGCGCGAACAACTCGGGCACCGACACATCGAAGGTGTACGGGGTCTTCAGCACCACGCGGTCGACGGTGCCGATGGGCAGTTCGTCCAGGCCCCACCAGAGGCGGTTCAGCACCGCGGAATGGGAGAGCGTGACACCCTTCGGACGTCCGGTGGACCCTGAGGTGAAGAGGGTGTAGATGGCGTCGTCGCCGCGGATGGGACGGACGCGTTCGGCATCGGTCAGCGGCGGCGTGGACAGGTCGACCGCCGCGTCGGCACTGATCGCGTGCATCGTCACGAGGTCGCCGAGTTCGGCGACGGCGGGCGGGGTCCGGTCCCCGCTGACGAGCACCACTGAGAGACCTGCTGTCTCGACCATGTACCGCACGCGTTCAGCGGGCGCCGACGTGTCGATCGGAACGTACTGTCCGCCCGCGGCGACCACCGCGTGAATCGCGACGACCATCTCCACCGAGCGCGGAATACACAGGCCCACTGCGGTATCGGGTCCGACGCCCAGGTCTCGCAGCGTCCGGGCGAGCGTGTTGACCCGCGCGCCGAACTCGCCGTAGGACACCTCGCGCTCGCCGGCGATGAGCGCGGTGCGACCGCTGTCCCGGATGACCGTCCGCATCACCGCGGCATCGACAGAAACGACATCCGGCAGCGTCACATCCGGGCCCTGCTCGAACCCGCGGACCGCGGCGACCTCGTCGGGCGACATGAGTCCGACGTCGAGGACTCCGATCGCCGGGTTCGCGATGAGGTCCGAGAGGAGACGCAGGAACCGTTCCCTCAACAGGACGACAGTCGACTCGTCGAACAAGTCCGTGGCGTAGACGATGGAACCGCGCCACGGCTGGCCGGCGGCAGCGGCCGCGAGCCCGATGGTCAGGTCCACCTTCGCCGGGGTGACTTCGTTGTCCACGGCTTCGACGGTCAGACCGTCCACCACGACCGCGCCCAACTCGCCACCGAGTTCCGGCAGCGTCGCCTGGTTCAGGGTGAACAGGACTTGAGCCAATGGGGCGAAGGCCTCGGACCGGACCGGGTTGAGGTGGTCGACCAGACGCTCGAAGGGCAGGTCGGCATTGGCGAAGGCATCGAGGTCGGTGTCGCGGGTCTGCTCGAGGATGTCGAGGAAGGTCGCGGCGGGATCGACACGGGTACGCAACACCAGGGTGTTGACGAACATGCCGATGAGCGGATCGAGTTCGGGCTGACCGCGCCCGGCGACGGGTGTCGCGATGGCCACGTCGTCGACCAGCGACGTACGGCTCAGCAACACCGCCAACGCTGCATGGATCACCATGAACGCGGTCACCCCGTGCTCGCGGGCCATCCCGTTGATCGCGTCGCCCAGTTCCCCGGGGACCTCGACAGGCAGGTGCGCACCGTGCTGACTCGCGACAGCCGGCCGCGGTCGGTCGGCGGGTAGATCGATGACCTCCGGAAGGCCAGCGAGCTGCTGTTCCCAGTACCGGAGTTGTTGCGACACCGGCGAAGTCGGATCACTGGCGTCGCCGAGAACTTCGTGCTGCCACAGCGCGACGTCAGCGACCTGCACGTCGAGAGCGGAGAATGCGGGCGTTTGTCCGACGCAGCGGGCTGAGTAGGCCGTCAGTAGGTCGCGGGCCAGAACCGGACGCGACTCACCATCCGACGCGATGTGGTGCAGGACGATCAAGAACACGTGTTCGTGGTCACCGGTCCGCGTCAGTCGCGCACGCATGGGCCAGTCGATGGTGACGTCGAACCCCGTTGTCGCCGCGGCGTAGAGATCGTCAGTGGTCCCGACCACGGCCCAGTCGATCCGGCCGTCGACCTCGTCGGCGGAGTGGACGACCTGGTGTGGCACCCCGTCCGCGGACGGGAAGGTCGTACGGAGAACTTCGTGGCGACGGACGACATCGGCGAGTGCGTCGCGTAGCCCCGCGTCGTCCAGATCGCCACGCAGCGTCAGAGCGATCGGGATGTTGTAAGTCGCCTGTCCGGGGTCGAGTTGGTTGATGAACCACATCCGCTGTTGTGCGAAGGTGAGCGGCAGACTCTCCGGACGTGGACGGTACGCAGCCACCGGTGGCAACGCTCGCCCGCGCCCACCTGCACGGCCGACGAGTTCCCGCACCGTCGGCGCGTCGAACACATCGCGCACCGAGACATCACGCCCCAACGCATCCGAGACACGCGAGGCCAACCGCATCGCCGACAGCGACGTGCCGCCGATGGCGAAGAAGTCGTCGGTCGCACCGACACGATCGACGTCGAGCAACCCGGCGAAGATCTCGGCGACCTCGGTCTCCTGGCCGTAGGCCGGCGCCACGTACTCACCCGCGGTGAACTGCGGCGCGGGGAGCGCGCGACGATCGACCTTGCCCGAGGTGGTCAGCGGCATCTGGTCCAGGACCATCCACGTGGTCGGGACCATGAACTCCGGGAGCCCGCGCCGCGCAACGTCTTTCACCGTGTCGGCGTCGAGATCGACGCCCGGCCCGGCGGCCAGGTAGGCCACCAGCCGCTCGCCTCCCCCGGCGGGGGCGGCGACCACCACGGCGGTGTGCACGACACCGGGGGCCGATCCGAGCACCGACTCGATCTCGCCGAGTTCGATGCGCTGGCCGCGCAGCTTCACCTGGAAGTCGTTGCGACCCAGGTATTCGAGTTCACCGGCGGCATTCCAGCGTCCGCGGTCACCGGTGCGGTACAACCGCGCACCGGCCGGCCCGAACGGGTCGGCGACGAAGGTCTGGGCGGTCAGGCCGGGCCTGGAGGCGTACCCGCGTGCCAGCTGGGCTCCGCCGAGGTACAGCTCACCGGCCACGCCGACGGGCACCGGACGCAGCCGCGCGTCGAGCACGCGCACCGACGAGTTCCAGACCGGGGTTCCGATCGGGATATTCTGCGGCGGCGGCCCGGTAACGGCACCGTAGGTGATGTCGACGACGGCCTCGGTGGGACCGTACTGGTTGACCAACAGCGCATTCGGAAGTGCGGCCGCCAGTCCCGACGCGAGGCCGGGCAGCAGCGCCTCGCCGCCGGAGAAGATCCGGCGCAGGCTGGCGAGCCGCTCGATGCCGACACCGGTGGCCCCGTCGAGGAAGGCGGCGAGCATCGAGGGGACGAACTTCACCGTGGTCACGCCGTGGCGCTCGATGAGCCCGGCGAGATGACGCGGATCGCGGTGGCCGCCCGGTTCGGCGACGACGACCGGCGAGGCATTGAACACCGGCCCGAAGAACTCCCAGACCGAGGCGTCGAAGGTGTACGGCGTCTTCAGCAGGAAGCAATGCGGCCCTTCGCCGTTCGATTCGCTGAACCACGCTAGGGTGTTGCGCAGCGCACCGTGGGTGACGGTGACACCCTTCGGGCGTCCCGTCGATCCGGAGGTGAAGATCGTGTAGACGGCGTTGTCCGGATGGACGACCCCGAGACGGTCGGCCTCGGTCACCGGAGGTACGTGCGCGTCCGGGAGCGGAGTCGAGGCGTCGACACGCACGATCCGGCCACCGAACTCGTCGAGGACGGACGGGATCGCTCCGGGACCGACGACGACGGTCGCCACCTGCGCGGTGTCGAGGATGTACTGCCCGCGTTCGGCCGGGCTCTCCGGGTCGACGGGAACGTAATGCCCACCGGCGGCGACGATTCCGTGTACCGCGACCATGATCTCGACCGACCGGTCGAGACAGACGCCGACCGCGACATCCGGACCCACACCCGCGTCGATGAGTTCGCGCGCCAGGAGTGACACGCGGGCGGCGAACTCGGCCTGATCGACCACGCGGTCGTCGAAGATGACCGCAGGCGCATCGGGAGCCGAGGCGGCGTTCGACGCCACGAGGTCGGCCACGATGTGCGGTGATCCCACCGCGACCCGGGCGCCGGTCGCGAAGTCGTCGAGACGCGATGACTCGTCCGGCAGCACGAGCCCGGCGTCACCGACAGGACGCGACGGCGCGCTCAGGACTCCGGTCAGCACGGCGACGAGTCGACGGGTCAGGGTGTCGATCGAGGACTCGTCGAACAGGTCGGTGGCGTAGATGACCGATCCGGACCACCGGCGCCCGTCGTCTCCCCGGTCGATCGCGAAGTTCAGGTCGACCTTCGCACCCGGCGCGGCCGGCGGAAGGGGCTCGAAACCCAGATCGCCGATGGAACCACTCTGTTCGGCGTCGATCGCGAAGTCGGCGGAGGCCGACTGGTCGAACGTGAGATTCACCTGGGCGAGCGGGGCGAACGCCTCCGTGCGGACCGGGTTGAGTTTCTCCACCAGCGTCTCGAACGGGACGTCCGCGTTCGCGAAGGCATCCAGGTCGGTGGTCCGGACCCGGTCCAGCAGGGTCTCGAAGGACTCGCCCGCGTCGACCGGGACCCGGAGCACCAGCGTGTTGACGAACATGCCGACGAGCGGGTCGAGAGCGGCCCGCCCACGGCCGGCGATCGGGGTACCGACCACGATGTCATCACCGGCCGAGAGCCGCGCCAGCAGCACGGCGAGTGCTGCGTGGACGACCATGAACGGGGTGACGCCCCGCTCGGCGGCCACGCGTTCGATCGCGGTCCCGATCTCGGCCGGGATGTCGAAGTCGAACCGGGCGCCGCGCTGCGACGCCACGGCCGGACGCGGGCGGTCGGTGGGCAACTCGAGCAGCTCCGGCGCACCGGAGAGCCGGCCGATCCAGTGGTCGAGCTGGGCGGCGATCAGCGAATCGGGGTCCCCG
This sequence comes from Gordonia alkanivorans NBRC 16433, assembly GCF_000225505.1. Lineage (GTDB taxonomy): Bacteria > Actinomycetota > Actinomycetes > Mycobacteriales > Mycobacteriaceae > Gordonia > Gordonia alkanivorans. The sequence goes on from NZ_BACI01000097.1 coordinate 230,757, forward strand.
GTCGAACCGAAGACGTCGTGCTGCCAGAGCGCGTAGTCGGCGAACTCCACCTCGAGTGGCGCGAACACCGGGTCCAGGCCTTCGACCCTGGAACCGTACGCGGTGAGCAGGTCGGCCAGCATCGGTTTCATCGACTCGCCGTCGGCGGCGATGTGGTGGACGACCACCACGAAGACGAACTCATGGTCGGCCACCGGCCATAGGCGCGCCCGGATCGGCCAGTCGACGGTCACATCGAAGCCGCCGGTCACTGCTGACTCGATTTCCCCCTGGGAACCCACGACCGCCCAGTCCAGCCGGTCTACGACCTCGTCCGGGCCGGCGATGTGCTGATGGGGTACACCGTCGACCTCGGGGAAGGTGGTGCGCAACACGGCTTGCCGTGCGACGAGGTCGGCGACCGCCGCGCGCAGGGCCTCGGTGTCGAGGTCGCCGCGCAAGCGCAGCGCGATCGGGATGTTGTAGGCCGACGACGCGGGCTCGAACCTGTTGATGAACCACAGGCGCTGCTGGGCGAACGACAGCGGGATCCGCTCCGGGCGCGGCGAGACCGCGACCACGGGCGGCAGACCGGATCCGCGTCCGGCGACCGCGGCGACGAGATCGCGGACGGACGACGCCTCGAACACGTCCCGCACCGACACCTCGGTCCCGAGTGCATCGGCAACGCGCGAGGCGAGGCGGGTCGCGGATAGCGAGTTGCCACCGAGATCGAAGAAGCTTGTCGTGACCCCGATCTCGTCGACACCGAGCACCTCGGCGAAGACCTGCGCGACCGCGGTCTCCTGCGGGCCGGTGGGCGCGACGATCTCCTCGACGACGGTGGCCGAGTCGGGTACCGGAAGGGCATCGCGGTCGAGTTTGCCGTTGGCCGTCAACGGCAGCGTGTCGACGTCGATGATCTGGTCGGGGACCATGTACGACGGCACCGCGCGCCCGGCGATGCGCCGGACCTCGGCGGCCTCGACCGCGTCGCCCGCGTCGCGGACCAGGTAACCGATGAGTTGCTCACCGCGGCCGGGGATGTCGACGACACGTGCCGCGGCCGCACTCACACCCGGCACCGCCAGGAGTGCCGCCTCGATCTCACCGAACTCGATCCGATAACCGCGCAACTGCACCTGCGCATCGCCGCGGCCGAGGTACTCGATGTCATCGCCGACCCGGCGCGCCAAGTCGCCGGTGCGATACATCCGGGACCCGGGCTCGCCATAGGGCGAGGCCACGAATCGCGTCGCGGACAGGCCGGCGCGTTTCAGGTAGCCCTGCGCCAGTTGTCCACCGGTGACGTACATCTCGCCGACGATGCCCTCTGGCACCGGACGGAGACGCTCGTCGAGCACATGGATGGCCAGCGACGACAGCGGACGACCGATGAAGCTCGCGTCATCGGCCGCCACCGACGACGGGTTCAGCGGACGGAAGCTGACGTGCACGGTCGTCTCGGTGATGCCGTACATGTTGACCAGCGAGGTGGCCTCGCCCGGATGATCGTCGAACCAGCGTCGGACCTGCTCGAAGCTGAGCGCCTCGCCGCCGAACACGATGTAGCGCAACGACAGTGCGGTCCCACGGCGCCGGCGGGCCTCGGCGAGCTGATAGAACGCCGAGGGCGTCTGACTCAGCACGGTGACCCGTTCGCGCGCCAACAGGTCGAGGAACTCCTCCGGCGCCCGCGCCAGGTCCCGGTCGACCAGGACCAGACGACCTCCGGACAGCAATGGTCCCCACAGCTCCCAGACCGAGAAGTCGAACGCGTACGAATGGAACATCGTCCACACGTCCGTCTCGTCGATGTCGAAATCATCGTCGGCGGTGTCCATCAGGGTCACCACGTCGCGGTGGGTGACCTCGACACCCTTGGGCCGGCCCGTGGAACCCGACGTGTAGATCACGTAGGCACGCGAATCGGGATGAACCGTAACCGGTTCCGAAGTCGCAGCGGCACCTTCAGCGATCAGCTGCGCGACCGGCACCACCGGCGTGGTGCCCAACTGGGACCACAGTTCGAAGTCCGCGGTCGTGTCGTCGATGATCACCGCGCTCGGCGCGGCATCGGAGACGATGAAACGCAGGCGGTCGACCGGATTGGTGGTGTCCAGCGGCAGATAGCCCGCGCCGGAACGCAACACACCCAGGATCGAGGAAACGAGATCGACGCCGCGGGAGGTCGCCACGGCTACGAGATCGCCGGTGGAGACTCCTCGCGCACTCAGGGCCGCGGCGACCGCGGCGGAACGTTCGTCGATCTCGCGGTAGTCGAGTGTGGACGTGGTGTCGGTGACCGCCGGACGATCGGCGTGGGTGCGCGCTGCCCGCGCGAACAACTCGGCGAGCGAGGCGTCGGTGTTGCGGGTCCGGGTCACCGGCGGCGTGAGCTCGCTCCGGTACTCGGCGTCGTCGAGCAGGGAGATGGCGCCGACCGCAACCGTCGGGTCGTCGACCAGCGCACGCAGGATGCGGACGAGCGCATCGGAGTACACGTGGACCTGTCGCTCGTCGAAGGCGGCGGGCAGATACTTCAGTTTCAGCTCGATCTGGTCGCCGACCACGCCGGTCACCAGATTCAGCGGGTAGTGGGTCGAGTCGGTGGCGTCGAGATCCTCGATCCCGATGCCGCCGGCGTCGGCCCCCTGCTTCAGCGACTGGGCGTCGACCGGATACGACTCGTGCACCGCGAGGGTGTCGAACAGCTGTCCGCGACCGACGAGTGCGGTCAGCTCGGACAGTCCGAGGTGCTGGTGGTCGAGCACTACGACCTTCGAGGCCTGCAGCGCGTCCAGGACGTCGGCGGCGCGGGCGCCCGGGTCGACGTCCGCGACCGCGGGCAAGGTGTTGATGAAGAGGCCGACCATCGTCTCGACGCCGTCCAGATCGGCCGGACGTCCGGAGACGGTCTCGCCGAAGACGACCGTGCGCTGGCCGGTGATGCGCGAGAGCAGCACCGCCCAGGCGAACTGCATCACCGTCGAGACGGTGACTCCCCGTGCGCGCGTGAGGTCGTCGACGGCGGAGGTGATCTCGGCCGGGAGCAGCACGCTGTGATCGCGCGGAAGCTGATCGGAGGTCGCCTCGCGGCCGGAGCCGACGAGGGTCGGCTCGTCGACGGCGGACAGCACCGACCGCCAGGCCGCCAGTCCCGCTTCGGTGTCGGAGGCGGCGATGTACCGCAGGTAGTCGAAGTAGTCTCCCCGAGCCCCGGATTCGGCGGCGACGGTGCCGGTGTAGGTCTGACCGGTGGCGTACAGCGCGAACAGGTCGGCCATGATCAGCGGGCTCGACCAGCCGTCGATCAGGATGTGGTGGCTGGTGACGACCAACGTCGAGCGTGTGCCACTGCGGACGAGAACGAACCGCATGAGCGGGCCGGACTCGAGGTCGAACGGCGTCGCGCGTTCGACCTGCGCGACCGCGTCGATCGCGTCGTCGCCGTTATCCGCATCCACTGTCCGCCAGGGGATCTCGACCGTCTCCGGAACCACCGCGACGACCTCGCCGCTGGGTACCCGGACGAAACTGGAGCGGAGTACCCGATGGCGGGCGAAGACCTCGCGCACGGCCTCGGCGAGACGGGTGGCGTCGACCTCGCCCTTGAGCGTGAGAACCGCCTGCGCAGTGTAGACGTCGACCGCCCCGGCTTCGCGGCCCGCCGCGGCGAGTTCGGCCTGGAACTGCAGGCCGCGCTGCAGCGGCGACAGCGGCCACACGTCGGCGCCCGGATACCGCCGGGCCAGGTGATCGAGATCGTCCTGGGTGACGCGCGCACCGAGGACATCCGACGGGGAGAGTCCCGGATCGCCGACGCGGGCGACCTCGTCGACGATGGTCGCGAGCTCGGCGTCCCAGCGCCGCGCGAGGTCGTCGACCGCCTTGGTGTCGATCGCGCCGCGCGGGAACGTGAATCCCGCGACGAACTCGCGACCGCTGTCGCCGATCGCGATTCCCGCGTTGATGCTCAGCAGGTTCGGCACGACCATGGCGCCGGTGACCGTGCCGGGCAGGCGCGGTGCGGCGGGGTCGGGCAGGAACGGCATGCCCGCCTCGCCCACGGCCGAGGCGTTCTCGCCGCCGGCCCCGGTTCCCGCGACGTTGCCGAGGTAGTTGAAGCCGATGCTCGGCAACGGTCGCCGGGACAGCTCGGTGTCGCCGTAGCGGAGGAGTCCGTAACCGATCCCGTTGTCGGGCTGGCGGACCCGCTCCTCCTTGGCGAGCTTGACCGTGTGGACGGCGTCACCGCGGACGTCGACGGCCATCGGCGCGATGGTCGTGAACCACCCGACGGTCCGGGACAGATCCACGGTCCGCGGATCGGTTCCGCGTAGCAGGGTTTCCTCGTATCGGCCGTGACCCTCGAGCAGGATGGTCACCGGCCGGTCGTCGGCGATGCCCCGGGCCTGCTGCCACGACCGGACAGCGCGCGCCAGAGCAGCCACGAGAGCGTCGTTGACGTTGCCGCGGAAGGCGGTCGGCACCGACGTCAGCAGCGCCTCGGTCACCGACGAGCCGACCGTGTGCACCACGGTCTCGGTGGTCGACATGCGGTCACGCGCGCGGTCGACCTCCGCCCCGAGGTCGGTGACCCGTTCCGGCGACCGTTCGAGCCAGTAGCGCAGCTCGTCGGATCGCCCGGCCCGCTGGGCGTCGAGCGCGGCGGTGAAGGCGCGCGCCGAGGTGACCTCCGGTCGCAACGAATACGCCTGACCGCCTTGATGTTGCGCCCACGCGGTCAGCAGGTCCTCGATGATGACCCGCCACGAGACGGCGTCGACGCCCAGGTGGTGGATGACGACGACGAGCCGTGCGGCGGCGTCGGGGTCGGTGACCAGAACGGCCGCGACGAGCTGCCCGGTGGTCGGGTCGAGACGCCGCGAGGCGTCCTCGAAGGCCGCGACGACGGTGTCGGAGAAGCCGAGGTCAGCGGTCCGTACCGGACTCGCGAGGGCGGTGACGGCGCCGGGATGCAGTGGCGCGACGCCGGTGCGCATGAGCCATTCGCCATCGGCCTGCCCGGGTTCGACCGCCGCGCTGAGCATCGGATGCACGGACACGACCTGCGCGAGGAGTTCCTGCGCGATCTCCACGGTGAGTCCGGCCGGCGCGGTCAGCACCATGGACTGGGAGAAATCGGCGAAGTCGGTGACCACGTCGGTCTGATCGAGGATCCACGAGACCACCGGCGGCACGGCCATGGGGCCGATCCCGCCGCCGGCCGGTTCCTCAAGGGCGGGCACCCGCTCGCCACGGGCGCCGACGGCGCGGGCAATCGCCCGAACGGTCTTGTGCTCGAAGATGTCTCGAGGCGACACATCGATCCCGGCGGCCCGCGCGGCCGAAGCGACCTGAATGGACATGATGGAATCGCCGCCGAGGGCGAAGAAGGAGTCGGTGACGCTGACGCGTTCGAGACCCAGGAGTCCGGCGATGATCGTGGCGAGCTGCTGCTCGACCGGCGTCTCGGCGTCGACGTGATCGGAGTCGACCTCGATGGTCGGCGCGGGGAGAGCCCGACGATCGAGCTTGCCCACCGGGGTCAGCGGCAGTGCGTCGAGCACGACGATCCCGGCCGGCACCATGAACAACGGCAACCGGTCGGCGAGATGTTCACGCAGCGTGGCGATGTCGACTGCGTCGCGCAACACCACGTAGGCGGCGAGCGCCGCGACGACCGACTGTCCACTCGCGGCGAGCCCGCCGTCGGAGTCGACGCCGACGACGACCGCGGAGGCCACCGCGGGGTGATCGCCGAGCGCACTCTCGATCTCGCCGAGTTCGATACGCAGACCGCGAAGCTTGATCTGGTCGTCGCTACGACCGACATAGTCCACCGAGAGCGACCCGTCGCGGTCACGGGCCCAGCGGACGATGTCCCCGGTGCGATAGATCCGGTCGCCCGGCGCGCCGAAGGGGTTGGCGACGAAGCGCTCCGCGGTCAGACCGCGGCGCGCGAGGTAGCCGCGCGCCAGGGCCGGGCCGCTCACGTACAGTTCGCCCGCCACCCCGACCGGAACTGGGCGGAGCCGGGAGTCGAGCACCAGCAGGTCGACGCCGCCGATCGGCGGTCCGACGAGGACCGGTTCCTCGACCCGCATGGGCGGGCCGATCGCGACACCGATCGTGGCCTCGGTGGGTCCGTAGAGGTTCTGGAAGCGCACCAGTGGTGCCCAGCGGTCACGCAAGGTGTCCGGGACCGCCTCACCGCCCGCGTAGACGGTGTGCAGATCCGGGAGGTCGGCCGGATCGAGGGAGGCGAGCACTGTCGGGGTGAGGAATGTATGGGTCACGCGGTGCTCGCGCATGAAGTCCGCGAGCGGTGCACCGGCCACCGCGTCGCGGTGCCGGTACACGACGGAGGCACCCACGGTGAAGGCGAGCAGATACTCGAGTACGAAGGCGTCGAAACTGGGTGAGGCGAAACCCAGGACGCGTGAGTCCGGGGTGATTCCGGATTTCTCCGCGGCCTCGACGCCGAAGTTGCGCAGGCCGCCCGCGGTGACCTCGACGCCCTTGGGCGTACCGGTCGATCCGGACGTGTAGATCACGTAGGCCGTGTCGTCGGCCCCGACCGCGCTCGGCCGGTCGGCGTCGGTCACAGGCGAATCACTGGCCGCCGCAACGGCTTCGATGAGCTCCGGCGAGTCCAGTTCCAGCCACTCGCTGCCGGGAATCCCGGGCCCGGCCACGTCGCCGAGCGTGAGCCCGAGCCGCGCACCGGAATCGGTGATCATGTGCGACACGCGATCCGCCGGGTAATCCGGGTCGATCGGTACGTACCCGGCCCCGGTCTTGGCCACCGCCCAGATCGCGACCATCAGTTCCGCCGACCGCGGGATGAGCAGCGCGACCAGGGTGCCGCGGCCGATGCTCCGATCCAGCAGGTGACGAGCCAGCCGGTTCGACGCGGCATCGAGCTCGCCGTACGTCAATGACCGCTCGGGGTCGACGACCGCGGTCCGGTCCGCTCCGCCGCGCCGGACCGCGGCGGCGAACAGCTCGGCCAGCGGCACGGCCGGCGTCGCGGGCTGACGGCCCACGGGGGTCAGCAGCTCGCGCTCGTCGGTGTCGAACAGGTCGGCGTCACCCACCGGCACGGTCGCGTCGGTGACCAGCTCGTGCAGCAACCGCGCGAATCGATCCATCATCCGCGCGACCGTCGCCTCGTCGAACAGGTCCGTGGCGTAGTTGACGCGGCCGATCCAGGATCCGCCGCGACCCCCGCGGAGTCCGACCGTCAGGTCCACCTTGGCCGAGTTCTCCTCGGTCTCCACCACTTCCACCGCGAGATCGTCGATGTCGGCGACGAGAGTGGACGGATCCGCGGGAGTGGGGTCGACGGTCAGCAGGATCTGCGTCAGCGGCGCGAAGGCCTCCGAGCGCGACGGCGCGAGTGCGTCCACGACCGCCTCGAAGGGGGCATCGGCGTGGGCGAAGGCGTCGAGATCGGTGACCCGCACGGCGTCGAGAAGGTCGGCGAACCGCTGCGCCGGGTCGACCACGGTCCGCAGCACGAGCGTGTTCACGAACATGCCGACCAGCGGATCCAGCGCGGCGTCGCCGCGTCCGGCGATCGGGGTGCCGATGGCGATGTCGTCGGTGGCCGAGAGTCGCGACAGCAGCACCGCCAGTGCCGCATGGATGACCATGAACTCGGTGACACCACGCTCGATGGCGAGATTTCGGACGAGATCTGCTGTCGCCGAGTCGATCTCGAAACCGACTTCGGCGCCGGCCATCGACGCGACCTTCGGACGCGGACGGTCGGCGGGGAGTTCGAGCACCTCGGGAAGCCCGGCCAGCGCGGTGCGCCAGTAGTCGACCTGCGCCGAGACCCGCGAATCCGGGTCGTCGATCGAGCCGAGCTCACGACGTTGCCAGAGCGCGACGTCGGCGAACTGCACCTCCAGCTCGGCGAAGTCGGGCGAACGACCCTGGGAGCGCGCGACATACGCGGTCACCACGTCGGTGACGAGCGGGCGCATCGATTCGCCGTCGCCGGCGATGTGGTGGATCACGATGAGGACGATGTGTTCGAGGTCGTCGACGCGATGCACGCGGATGCGGATCGGTCGCTGCACCGCGACGTCGAAACCCGCGCCGGCGGCGGCGAACAGGTCGGATTCTTCGTCGACGACATCCCAGTCGAGTTCGGCGCCCACACCGGTGGCGTCCCCGATGACCTGTTGCGGTGCGCCGTCGATCGACGGGAACACCGTGCGGAGCACTTCTTGACGCTCGACGACGTCGACCATCGCGGCACGCAGCGCGGCGAGGTCGAGCTTGCCGCGCAGGCGCAGGGCGATCGGGATGTTGTAGGCCGCCGAGCTGGTGTCGAACTGGTTGATGAACCAGATGCGTTGCTGCGCATAGGACAGCGGGATCTCATCCGGGCGCGGGCGCACCGCGGTCACCGGCGGGAGGCCGGGTACGCGGTCGGCGACACGCTGTGCGAGCTCACGCACGCTCGGTGCGTCGAAGAGGTCGCGGACGCTGACCTCGACGCCGAGCGCCGCACCGGCGCGGGCCGCAACCCGCATCGCGGCCAGGGAGTTGCCGCCGAGATCGAAGAAGGAGTCGACGACCGACACCCGCTCGACCCCGAGGACCTCGGCGACGACAGCTGCCAGGGCCTGCTCGGCCGGTGTCGTCGGCTCGACGATCTCGGACTCGGACACGGTGGGCGCCGGCAGCGCGCGCCGGTCGACCTTGCCGGAGGCGTTACGGGGCATCTCGTCGAGGACGACCCACAGTGTCGGGCGCAGGTGGGTGAGCAACCGTTCCGCGGCGAAGGCGCGGACCGTGTCGACGTCCACGGTGTCGCCCGGATGGCCCGTCAGGTAGGCGACGAGCGCATCACCCGCGGAGGTGGTGGTCACCGCGGTAGCAGCGGCGACCACGCCCGGCGCGGCGGACAGGACTGCCTCGGTCTCGCCGAGTTCGATGCGCTGTCCGTGGATCTTGACCTGGAAGTCGGCTCGGCCGAGATACTCGAGTTCACCGTCGGCGCGCCAGCGTGCGAGGTCGCCGGTCCGGTACAACCGCGAGCCCGCTGGGCCGGCCGGGTCGGCGACGAACGCCTGGGCGGTCAGCGCCTGAGCGCCGGCATACCCGCGGGCCATCTGCGCGCCACCCAGGTACAGCTCGCCGGGAACGCCGGGCGGCACCGGGCGGAGGCGGTTGTCGAGGACCCGGGCCGTCACGCCCGGCGCCGGGCGGCCGATGGTGACGACCTCGACCGGTTCGACCAGGGGCCGGATCGTCGCGTCCACCGTCATCTCGGTCGGCCCGTACTGGTTGACGACCACCGCGTGCGGGGCGGCCGCGAGCGTCTGCTGCGTCACCGCGGGGGTGAGTGACTCACCGCCGGTGAAGATCTGACGCACCGAGGACAGACCGGTGGCGGGATCGAAGCTCTCGTCGAGGAACACCGCGAGCAGCGATGGCACGAACTGAACGGAGGTGACCCGCTCGTCGGCGATGACGCGGGCGAGATGCGCCGGATCACGGTGGCCGTCGGGTGCTGCGACCACGGCGGTGGCGCCCGCGACGAACGGCCAGAACAGCTCCCAGACCGAGGCGTCGAAGGTGTAGGGGGTCTTCACCAGCACCCGTTCGTCCGCCGGGTCACCGGTGTAGGCCCCGAACCAGGACAGCATGTCGTGCAGGCCCCGGTGGGTGACCGTCACACCCTTGGGCTGTCCGGTCGAGCCCGAGGTGAACAGCGTGTAGACCGGGTGCCCGGCGCGCAGCGCCACCGGACGATCCGCGGGGGTGAGGGGAGCCGACGCAGCGGTCGCGAGCGCGTCGAGATCGACGGTGACGAAGGTTTCCGGAACGGTGGACGCGGCCTCGGCCCAGCTCGGACGTGCCCCGGCGACGATCACCGTCGACGCACCGGACAGCGCCAGCTGCCGGCGGACGACCTCGGCCGGCGCCTCCGGGTCGATCGGCACGTAGGTTCCGCCGGCGAGCACGATCCCGTGGATCGCAACGAGCATCTCGACCGACCGCGGAACGGCAACCGCGACCGCCACATCCGGCCCGACACCCTGCTCGAGCAGTCGTCGTGCGAACGCGTGGACCAGCGCACCGTACTCGGCATGGTCGTAGGTGCGCCCGCCCGCGCGGACGGCGGGGCGGGAAGCGTTGCGGGCGAACGAGTCCGCCAGCGCATCCGCGACCGTGACGACCTGCCCGGGACCGGCGTCGGTGTCAGCCGCACCGACCCATCGTTCGATCGCCTCGTGCTCGGCCGAGGTCATCAGCTCGGCGTCGCCGACAGGCGCATCCGGGTCCGCGGTCAGGGCGTCGAGAAGGCGGACGAACCGATCGGCGAACAGGCGCACCGATTCCGCGTCGTACAGGTCGGTCGCATAGAGCACGGAGCCCTGCCAGTTGTCGCCGTTGTCGGCGATGCCGACGGTCAGGTCGACGCGCGCGGAGAGTTCGTCCGGTTCGGCCGGGGTCACGGCCAGGCCGCCGGCCTCGTCGATCGTCCCCCCGCCGATCGTCAGCGTCTGCGAGGCCAGGTCGGCGATGGCCGACTGGTCGAAGGCGAGCCACACCTGCGCGAGGGGCGCGTAGGCCTCGGTGCGCAGCGGGTTCACCCGTTCGACGACCGCCTCGAAGGGGATGTCCGCGTTCGCGAAGGCCTCGAGATCGGTGCGGCGGACGTCGTCGAGCAGCTGGCCGAAGCCGGCCGAGGAGTCGACTCCGGTCCGGAGGACCAACGTGTTGACGAACATCCCGACCATCGGGTCGAGGATCGACTGGCCACGACCGGCGATCGGCGTTCCGACGGTGATGTCCTCGGTCGCGGACAGGCGCGAGAGCAACACCGCGAGCGCCGCATGCGCGACCATGAACGGGGTCAGCCCGCGATCGCGGGCCAGACGCGCAACGCGCTCCGAGACCTCCTGCGGCACACTGAATTCGACGCGTGCACCGCGCTGTGAGGCCACGGCCGGACGTGGGCGGTCGGTGGGCAGCTCGAGCACGTCGGGCGCGCCGTCGAGTTGCCGCGCCCAGTACTGGAGCTGTGCCCCGATGAGCGAGGAGTCGTCGGTGGCGGCGCCGAACACCCGACGCTGCCACAGCGCGACGTCGGCCATCTGGACCGGCAGCGGTTCGAACGCGGGCGCACGCCCGGCGACCCGTGCGGTGTATGCGGTGATCAGGTCGGTCACCAGCGGCGCCAGGGATTCGCCGTCGCACGAGATGTGGTGCACCACGATCCCGAGGACCGCCTCGGTGCTTGAGATCCGGGAGAAGCCGACGCGCACCGGCAGTTCCGCGACCAGGTCGAACCCGCCGAGCATCACGTGCGGCAGCGCCGCTTGCGGCACCTCGCGCCAGTCGAGCATCGCAGCCGCTGCCGACGGCTCGTGGACGAGCTGATAGGCGTCGCCGTCGGCTTCGGGATAGGTGGTCCGCAGGACCTCGTGGCGCGTCATGACGTCGAGCAACGCCGCACGCAGCGCGTCGGCGTCCACGTCGCCCGACAGCCGCAGGACCATCGGGATGTTGTAGGCGGGCGAGGCCGGGTCGAACCGGTTGATGAACCACATGCGCTGCTGTGCAAGCGACAGCGGGATGCGGTCCGGACGGTCGGCGACGGGCTCGATCGGGGGCAACCCCGGGCGCTTCGACGCCGCGGCCAGTGCGAGGTCGCGAACCGTCGGGGCATCGAAGAGGTCACGGACGGTGAGGTCGACGCCGAGCGTCTCCGCGGCGCGGCCGACGATGCGGGCGGCCAGCAGCGAGTTGCCACCGACGTCGAAGACCGACTCCAGAACGCTGATGTCCTCGAGTCCGAGCACCTCCGCGAAGATGTCCCGCAGGGCTGCCTCGGTGTCGTTGTCGGGCGCGACGAACTCGGTCGTCGACGCCAGCACCGGCCGCGGCAGTGCGCCGCGATCGAGTTTGCCGTTCTGCGTCAGCGGCAGCCGCTCGACCGTCATGACGACGTCGGGGACCATGTACTCCGGCACCGTGGCCGCGACTCGGCGGCGCACGACCTGTTCATCGACCTCGGTGCCCTGCTCGGGAACCACGTAGGCGGCGAGGATCTCACCCCGGTCGGGCAGATCCACGACGTTCGCCGCACCCGCCGCGATCCCGTCGACACCGACGAGTGCGGCTTCGATCTCGCCGTACTCGATACGGAATCCGCGGAGCTGGACCTGGGCGTCCGAGCGCCCGAGGTACTCGATGTCCCCACCGACGCGACGCGCCAAATCGCCGGTCCGGTACATCCGGTCACCGGAGCCGTCGGGCGCGAACGGGTTCGCGACGAAACGGGTGGCGCTCAGTCCGGCTCGGCGCAGATAACCCTGCGCGAGTTGCGTTCCGGTGACGTACATCTCGCCGATGACGCCCTCGGGCACCGGCCGCAGCCGCGAGTCGAGGATGTGGATGTCCAGCGACGACAACGGCCGTCCGATGAACGACGCGTCACCCGCCGACACCGCGTCGCGGTCCAGGGCGCGGTAGCTGACATGCACCGTGGTCTCGGTGATGCCGTACATGTTGACCAGTTGCGCCGGATCGGCCGGGTTGTCGTCGAACCAGCGCCGGACCTGCTCGAAACTCAGCGCCTCGCCACCGAACACGATGTAGCGCAGCGCAAACGCGGCCTGCTTCTGCCGCTGGGCGGTGATGAGCTGGTAGAAGGCCGACGGCGTCTGGCTCAGCACCGTGACCCGCTCGGTCTCGAGCAGCTCGACGAAGGCGTCCGGATCGCGCGTGGTGTCCTGGTCGACCACGACGACGCGCCCGCCGGTGACCAGCGGTCCCCAGATCTCCCAGACCGAGAAGTCGAACGCGTAGGAGTGGAACAGCGTCCACACGTCGTCCGGACCGAACGAGAACTCCTCCGCCGCGGCCTTCATCAGCGCGACGACCTCGTGATGCGAGACGACGACGCCCTTCGGCCGGCCCGTCGAACCCGAGGTGTAGATCAGGTAGGCCGGCAGCCGCTCGTCGAGGGCCTCCCCCGCTCCCTGAGGAGCCCCGGAGCTTGCGGAGGGGCGTGCCTCCTCTGCTCCCTGAGGAGCCCCGGAGCTTGCGGAGGGGCGTCTCGAAGGGTCCGCCCCCGCTGCCGGGAACTCCCCGGCTGCCAACTCCTCGGGCGCCGCGAACCGCACGTCGATGACGTCCCACGCCGCGGCGAGTTCCGCGTCGGCGAGCACCAGCAGCGGCGCGGCGTCGTCGATGATCGACTGCGCGCGCGCAACCGGCTGGGAGCGGTCGAGAGGCAGGTACGCCGCCCCGGTCTTGAGGACGGCGAGCAGGGCCACGATCAGCTCGGCACGGCGCGCGAGCGCGACACCTACGAGGCGACCCGGACCTGCGCCGATGGCGCGGAGTGCGCCGGCCAGCACCTCGGACCGCTCGTCGAGCTCGCGATAGGACAGTACGGTGCCGGTCGCGTCGCTGACCGCGGGCCGGTCGGCGTGGCGGGCCACCGCGGAACGGACGAGACCGGGCAGTGAGCCGAGGTCGGTGCTGCCGATCAGCTCCAGGGCCCGCTCTCGGATCAGCCCGATCGCGCGCCGGGTGGCGTCGGCGATCTCCGCGGGTGCGCGGCCGGCGGCGGCCTCGGTCTGGGTGACCCCGGCGCCGACGGCTGCCTCGGTGTCGAGCCCCTGGGCGACGAAGATCTGGGCCGTAGCCGAGACCCGTGCGTACAGCTCACCGAAGGTGACCGGACCGGACGCCGCCTCGTAGGCGGTCTCGGAGGGTGCGACGCCGGCCGAGAAGGCGATCAGGTGCAATGTCGAAGGCCGCGAGCCCCAGGTGAGAGAGATGTTGGAGGCCGTTGAATCGACATCGGTCACGTCTGAGTCATTCCTTTGGTCGACTGCACTGCTTCGTTCCCGCGGGACCCGCCTCCGGTCACGGCGCGCCATCCAGAACCCGGAGGGCGTTGGTGCGGAGCTCTCCCAGTACGTCACCGAGTGCGTCGGGCCCCGACACCGCGAGGCCGGGCAACAAGCTCATCAGCGCGGTGGTGAGGGCAGAGTCCGGGTCAGGGAGTGCGGCAGCCATCGCATCACTGATCGACGACAGCACCGTGAACGTTACCTGCGCATCCTGATGTGCGGCCGCGATGGCGTCGGGCGCGGCGGCCGTGGCCCGGGCGACCAGATCGGGGAGCGCGACCGCGAGTTCGGCGCCGGCGATCTCATCGGCCGCCACCTGCTCGGCGGCGGTCGCGATGTCGATGTCACCCACCAGCACCTGCGGGTTCTCCGACACCTCCTCGAGGACGCGCAGATAGCGCTGCGCATAGGTCTCGACCGTGCTCTTGGTGAAGATGTCGGCGGCGTAGATCAACTGGCCCGTCATTGAATCAGCGTCCTTTGCTGCCGGTGCACCGAAATCGTCCGGGAACAACGTGAGCTGGAGATCCACCTTGGCTGGGGTCAACTGCTCGGATACCGGGGAAATCGTCATCGAGTCCATGTCGAGCGAGGGGATGGTGAAGTTCTGGTAGGCGAACATCACCTGATAGATCGGATTGTAACTGGTGGGCGGAGAGGAGAGAACAGATGACACGATCGTATCGAACGCGATTTCGGCGTTCGCCATGTCGGCCAGATCCTCGTCGCGGACACGCTGCAGGAGCTCGGCGAACTTCTCCTCGTCCTGCAGCCGCGAGCGCAGGGCCAGCGTGTTGACGAACATCCCGACCACGCCGTCGAGCTCGGGCTGACCCCGCCCGGCGAACGGCGTGCCGATCACGATGTCGCGCTGGGTGGTCAGCCGGCTCAGCAACACCACCAGTGCGGTCTGCATCACCATGAACAGCGTCGCGTTGTGCTGGCGCGCGACCGCCTCGAGTTTGCGTACCAGGCCGCCGTCGATGTCGAAGCGCACCTCCTCGCCGACGAAGGACGGCGTCCGCGGGCGGGGACGGTCGGTCGGCAACTCCAGCCGGGCCGGCGCGTTGTGGAGCCGGTCGGCCCAATAGGCGAGCTGTCGGTCCGCCTCGGTCGTCCCGTCGGGCCCGGGGACGGCAAGGGCCTCCTGCTGCCACAGCGTGTAGTCCAGGTACTGGACCGCGAGCGGCTGCCACTCCGGCCGGCGGCCGGCCACCCTCGCCGAATAGGCGGTCATGACATCGGTGGCCAGTGGCAGCATCGAGGCGCCGTCCGCGGTGATGTGATGCACGACGAAGACCAGGATGTGCTCGGTCTCGGTGAGCCGCAGCAACATCATCCGCAGCGGCGGTGCGACCGTGACGTCGAAGCCGCGGCCGGTGAACTCGGCGATCACCGGAACCGGATCGGCGTCGACGTCGACGACGCTGCGCTCGAGCAGATCCAGCGCGGCGTCTCGGTCGAGCACGAGCTGGATCGGCTCACCGTCGACGAGCGGATAGCGCGTCCGCATCGACTCGTGACGGTCGATGAGGTCCTCGATGGCGCCACCGATCGCGTCGGTGTCCAACTGTCCCGACAGTCGCAACGCCATCGCGACGTTGTAGGCGGGCGACGCCGGATCGGCGCGGTTGATCAGCCACATCCCGCGCTGCACGGCCGACAGCGGCGCGCGGTCCCCATGCGTGCGAGCCGACAGACGTGGCCGGCGCGAGGGAGTTCCGTGGTCGCTGGCGAACGTCGCCATCGCGCGCACCGACGGTGCACCGAACACCGCGGCGACGGGGATGTCGACCTCGAGGTCGGCCGACAACCGGGCGGCGACCTTGGTCGCGCTCAGCGAGTTCCCGCCGAGGTCGAAGAACGACTCGGCCACGCTGATCCGATCCACGCCCAGGACATCGGCGAAGACCCGCGCGACGATCCGTTCGGTCTCCGTGCTCGCCGGCACGAATTCGGCGGTCTCGATCACCGGCGCGGGCAACGCCTTTCGATCGACCTTGCCCGCCGAGTTGAGCGGCATGCTCGGCAACGGCATCCAGATCGTCGGCACCATGAACTCCGGCACGGTTCCGGTCAGATGCGACTGCGCCTCGGCCGGGGTGACGGAGTCGGGCGAGTAGTAGGCCACGAGACTCTGTCCGGCAGCGAGGTCGGCGACGGTGACCGCCGTGTGGACGATGCCCGGCACCGACATCAGCGCCGACTCGATCTCGCCGAGCTCGAGGCGCTGACCCCGGAGCTTGACCTGGAAGTCGTTGCGGCCCAGATATTCGATCTCTCCGGCGGGGCTCCATTTACCGAGATCGCCGGTGCGGTAGAGCCGCGACCCGGCCGAACCGTACGGGTCGGCCACGAAGCGTTCAGCGGTGAGCCGGCCCTGCGAGACGTATCCGCGCGCCAGTTGGAAGCCGCCGAGATAGATCTCGCCGGGCACGCCGACCGGGAGCGGACGCAGCCGGTGGTCGAGGACGTGGATCGTCGTGTTGGGCACCGGTCGCCCGATCGGTACGACCGTCTCCGAACCGCGGACGTTGTGCTCGGTGACGTCGACCGCGGCCTCGGTGGGCCCGTACAGATTGTGCAACCCGACGGCGGGCAGCGCGGTGCGCAGGCCACTCGCGGTCGAGGCGGTCAATGCCTCCCCCGAGGTGAACACCTGACGCAACGAGCTCAGTTCGGCCAGCCGGTCCGCACCGACGACGTCGAGGAAGGTCGACAGCATGGACGGCACGAAATGCAGTGTGGTCACGTCCGCGTCCTGGATGATGTCCACGAGGTACGACGGATCCCCGTGCCCGCCGGGCTCGGCGACCACCAGCCGAGATCCGGAGATGAAGGGCCAGAACAGCTCCCACACCGACACATCGAAGGTCACCGGCGTCTTCTGCAGCACCACGTCGCGCTGGGTGAGCGTGTAGTGCTCCTGCATCCAGTCGAGGCGGTTGACGATCGCGCGATGGGACACGACGACACCCTTGGGGCGTCCGGTCGACCCGGACGTGAAGATCGTGTACGCGGCGTTCTCCGGACCGAGCGGCCCGCAACGCTCGGTCGAGGCGAGCGGTGCCGCGTCCGAGTCGACCTCGGCCGCGGCGTCGACCACGGTGACCGTGACGCGGTCGGCGAGGTCGTCGACCACGGCGGGGCGGGGCCCCGGTCCGACGAGTACGCGCCGGGTACCGGCGGTCTCGAGCATGTAGTCGGCGCGGTCGACCGGCGCCTCGGTGTCGAGCGGCACGTACTGACCACCTGCCAGCACGATGGCGTGCACCGCGACGAGTAGTTCCACCGAGCGCGGAATGCACACGGCCACCGCGACATCCGGACCGACGCCGTCGGCGATCAGCTGGCGGGCCAGAGCCGTTGCGCGGAGAGCGAATTCGCCGTAGGTGACTTCGCGGTCGGCGAAGACCAGTGCGACCGCCTCGGGGTCCTGTCGGTACCCGGTCAGCAGCGCGGCGGACAGATCCGGCGCGGACAGTTCGAGTGGGGCACCACGCGACCAGCCCCGGGCCGTGTCCACCTCGGCCTCGGGGAACGCGAAGAGATCGTCGACGCGCAGCGCCTGTCCGGCGTCGTCACGCTCGAGCGAGCCGGCGATCGTGCCCAGCACGTCGTGGAGGTAGCGCGCGAACCGTTCGATCGTCGGCTCGTCGAAGAGATCGCGGGCATAGCCGAACGCCACCGAGATCTGCCCGGCGTGGTCGCCGGAGTCGGCGTATTCGACGACGCTGAGCGACAGGTCGTATTTGGCGAACGGGGCCCGCGCGTCGATGAGGCTGATTCCGGCCTCGTCCTCGAAGAGCCGCTCGACCTGATCGTGCTGCATCACCAGCTCGACCTGGAAGAGCGGCGAATGCGCCGTGGAGCGGCGTGCGCCCACCGCGTCGACGACCTGCTCGAAGGGGACGTCGGCGTTGCTGAGCGCTTGCGCGCGAGTGTGATTGGCCTCGTTGAGAAGGCTGGTGAGATCGGTGTCGGGGTGTACGCGGGTGCGCAGCACGAGCGTGTTGACGAACATGCCGATCAGGTCGGTGAGCTCCGGCTCGTCCCGCCCGGCGATCGCCGTGCCGATGGCCACGTCGTCGCTGCCGCTGAGACGCGACAGCATCACCGCGAGAGCTGCGTGGAAGATCGCGAAGACGGTCACCCCGTGGTGGGCGGCAACCGCGTGCAGCCGGGCGACGGTGTCGGCGTCGAGCATCGTGTCGACGTAGCCGCCCGCGCCGGACGGCCGGATGGGACGCGCCCGGTCGGTGGGCAGCGAGATGAGTTCGGGCATGCCCGCCAGTTCGGTGCGCCAGAAGTCCAGCTGGGCCGACATCAGCGATGATTCGTCGGAGGCCTCGCCGAGGACGTCGCGTTGCCACAGTGCGTAGTCGGCGTACTGCACCGGCAGCGGACGCCAGGCGGGTGGCCGGCCGGCGAGCCGGGCGGCGTAGGCCGTCAGGACGTCGGTGATCAGCGGTCCGAGCGAGGCGCCGTCGCCGACGATGTGGTGCATGACCACGACCAGGACGTGATCGAGCGTTCCGTCGGTCGACACGGCGCGGAAAAGTCGTGCGCGGACCGGATATTCGTAGTTCAGGTCGAAGCCGGTCACGGCGAAGTCGGCGAGCCTGCGCTCGGTATCCGCCGGTGCGACGTCGACCACGTCGAACAACCGGGCCGCGGCGGCGGCCTCGGCCGAATGGATGAACTGGAAGGTCTCGCCGTCCTCGTCGGGGAACGTGGTCCGCAGCGGCTCGTGACGGGCGATGACGTCGTCGATCGCACCGGCCAGCGCGGCCGCGTCGACGTCGGCGCCGAGCCGTACCGCGCCGGGGATGTTGTACGCCGCCGACGTCGGGTCGAGCCGGTTGATAAACCACAGGCGACGCTGGCTGAACGCCAACGGGATCCGGTCCGGACGTGGCAGCGGCCGGAGCTCCGGACGGCGCGTGGCGGCGTCGTCGGCCACCGGCGTCGCCACGCGGATGATGTCGCCGAGGCTCTGGCTCTCGAAGACGTTGGCCAGCTTGATGTCGAGGCCGGCGACGGTACGCAGCCGCGACGCCAGCCGGGCCGCGGTCAGCGAATCCGCACCGAGCGCGAAGATGTTGTCCTGCAACCCGATCGGCTCGATGTCGAGCAGCTCTTCGACGATCGCGACGACTTCGCGTTCCCGCAGGGTCGAGGGCGGGACATAGGCCACCTTCTCGTCGCGCGCGAACACCGGGGCGGGCAGCGCCTGCCGGTTGAGTTTTCCGTTCGCGGTGAGGGGCAGCTCGTCGATCAGCATCACGACGTCGGGCACCATGTATCCCGGCACGTGGGCGCGGACCTGTTCCCGGATGAGGGATTCGTCCAGCCCGCCACCGGTTTCGGTGACCGCGTAGCCGATCAGCTTCGCCCCACCGGCCGACGCGGCGTCGGTGACGACGGCGGCCGCCGCCGCCACTCCGTCGACGGCCCGCAGAGCCGATTCGACCTCGCCGAGTTCGACCCGGAATCCCCGCAGCTGCACCTGGGTGTCGGCACGCCCCAGGTATTGGACGTCGGTACCGATACGCCGGCCGAGATCGCCGGTTCGGTACATCCGCTCACCGGTGCCGTGCAGGTCCGCGACGAACCGGGTGGCCGAGAGAGCGCGGCGGTTGCGATATCCGCGCGCGAGTTGCCCACCGACGACGTAGATCTCGCCGACGGCGCCCTCGGGCACCGGGTGCAGGCGGTTGTCGAGCACCCGCAGGCCCAGCGAGTTCAGCGGACGACCGATGAGACTGGCGCTCTCCCCGCGCACGAGGTCGGGGTCGAGCGGACGGTAGGTGACGTGAACCGTCGTCTCGGTGATGCCGTACATGTTGACGAGTTCGATCTCGTCGCCGAACGACTCGTACCAGTTGTGCACCTCGTCGAAGCGCAGCTCCTCGCCGCCGAAAACGATGTAGCGCAACGCCAGTGGCGTCCCGGTACGGCGACGGACGTCGGCCACGATGCTGAACGCCGACGGCGTCAGCGATGCCACCGTGATCTCCTCGTCGGCGAGCAATTGCAGGAACTCGGCCGGGGCCCGGGCGACCATACGGTCGACCATCACGGCCCGTCCGCCGGTGAGCAGCGGACCGAAGATCTCCCACACGGAGAAGTCGAAGGCATAGGAGTGGAAGACCGACCACACGTCCTCGGGCGTGAAATCGAAGTCGGCCGACGCTGCGTCGAGCAGCGTGGCCACGTTGCGATGCACGATCTCGACGCCCTTGGGCGCCCCGGTCGACCCGGAGGTGTAGATGACGTAGGCCGTCGCCTCCGGAGTCGCGGGTCCACGCGGCGCCGGGAGCGCGGAGACCTCGGGTGTCTCGGCCTCGGCGAGGAGCGCTCCGGTCTCGACGACCTCGCACTCCCCTGCCCATCCGGGCGCCTCGCCGTCGGAGACGACCAGGCACGCCGGGGCGGCGTCATCGACGATGTAGCGCAGACGCTCCTCCGGGTTGCCGGTGTCCAGCGGCAGATACCCGGCACCCGCCTTCAGCACGGCGAGCAGAACGACCACGAGGCTCGTGTCACGCGCGGTGGCGACCCCGACCAGATCGCCGGCTCCGACGCCACGGGCACGCAACGATCGCGCCATCGCATCCGAACGGGTCGCGAGTTCGGCGTAGCTGAGCGTCGCGCCGTCGGCATCGGAGACCGCTCCCCGGTGACGGTGGGCGGTCGCGACCTCGTCGAACATCTCCACCAGGGTCGGCGTCGTCGGCCGCGGTAGCGGCTGCGGCAGGGAGTCGAGGAGCCGGTGATCGGAGTCGGCGAGCAGATCGACATCGGCGACGGGGGTGTCGAGTGCCCCGGCCGAGAGGAACCGGTCGAGGAACGTCAGGAACCGCCGATGCAGCCCGTCGAGTTCACCGTGCGAGTAGAGGTGCGGGTTTCCGTGCAGGTCGACGACGAGCGGCGCCCCGGGGCTCGACTGATACAGGTTGATCAGGAGGTCCTCGAGGATGCCCGACGTGAGGATTCGGTACTCCATGTCGGTGCCGTCGATGGCGACCTGCTCGTCGAAGAACACCATGTTGATGGTGGGTCCGAAGGAGACCGAACTCTGGTCGAGACCGGCGTCGCGGCGGATGTCGTCGGAGCGGTACCGCTGGTGCCGCAGGGCACCGGTCAGTTCGAGCTGCGCGGTCTGGATCAGCTCGCGGACCGACTTCGACGAGACCTCGCGCAACCGGATCGGCAGGATGTTGGACACCATGCCGCCGGAGATCTTGATCTTCGCGGTGGCCCGCCCGGTGACCGGAAGGCTGAGGACGATGTCGTCGTGGTTGCTCATGCGTGCCAGGAACGCACCGAACGCAGAGGTCATCAGGACTGCCAGGGAACTGTTCAGCTCGCCGGCGAGGGCCTCGTACCGGCGCTGCCGATCCGGGCCCAGGGCGGCACTGGCGACCACGTTGTCGAAGGACAGCGAACCGGTGGTGCCGACCTTCGACAGCGTCACCCGCTCCGGCAGGTCCGCGACGCGTTCGAGCCAGTGCGCGCGGTCGGTCTCCCGGCGGGTGCTGCCCTGATAGGACTCCTCGTAGGCGACTATCTCGGCCATCGAGGCCGGCAGCTTGTCGCGCGGTTCCTCGCCCCGGCGGAGGGCGTTGTAGCGATCGACAGTGCGACGCATGATCGACAGGGCGGCGTACCCGTCGATGATGATGTGGTGGGCACGGTTGTACCAGAACGTGCGATCGTCAGAGATCAGCAGGATCGAGACGATGATGAACTGGTCGGTCAGGAGGTCGACCGGTTGCCGGTACTCGGCCTGCATCCACTGCATCGCCGCCGCGACCGGATCGGGTTCGGAGCGGAAGTCCAGGATGTCGACGGACTGGTCGAAGTCGACGTCGACGTACTGCATGGGGATTCCGTCGATCTCGGTCAGACGGACGAACGGCGACTCGACGAGTTTGCCCACCTCGACACAGCACTGGGCGAAGAGCTCGACATCCAGTCCGCCCGGCGCATGGCGGATGTCCACGTACTGAGCGATGTTGACCGAGTACTCGGACGACAGCGACTCGGCGAACCACATGCCGCGCTGCGCCGCGGTGAGCGGAAGGACCTGAATGGTCTCGTCCACCTCACCCGGCGTATCCGCACGGTAATCGGCGATTGCCACGTCCTCTGAACTCTCCCTCGCTAGTCCTGCAGTCGATTAGACCTCACGACACTGCTGTTAGTAATCGTTCAGACCCTCCACATCGGACGCCGACACAGAATCTCCATGCTATTTCACGCGAGGGGGTCTCATGAAATCGGGATGCGGGGCCAGCCTCTGAGAATGCCATCGCCGTACCCGCCTTCCTTGTTACGCGCCGCGGCGTGTCCGAGCCCGGCGAGACGACCGCACCCGGCGAGCGCCGCACTCGGCCCATAGGCCGCTGGCCAGCGTTAATGAGCTCGCGTCCGATGGCGGGGCGGTCCGCGTCGGCGGGGCTGAAGCCATACCGAGCGTCATTCGTTACCCGGACGCCACTGGATCGGTTCGCGATCATCGGTCCCTTGCGGCTTTTCGATAACCGCGAAGAGCTGGATAAATGGAAATGACCAGAATCACCACGGTCCAAACCGCGACTTTCACCAGGTTCTCGGCGAGCGGACCACCCGCTGCCAGCGCGCGCATGGACTCGATGGCTGGCGACATGGGTTGATTCTCAACTATCGGCTGAAGCCAGGTCGGGTAGGCACTTACTGGGGAAAATCCCGAGTTGAAGAACATCAGTAGGCTCGAGACCAAGCCAAGATACGGCACGATCGGGGCGCCCGGCCGTGCACTGACTGCAAGCGCAAGGGTGAGAGTCGCGAACGCGGCGCCGTAGGCTAGCGCGACCAGTATCAAACCGACCGCAGATCCAAACCCCTGAGTGAAGCGGAAGCCGATCAAGTGCCCGGCGGCCAGAAGAATGACAGTCGTGACGAGAATCCGAGCCAACTCGGAGGCCACCCGAGACGTCAGGTCGGCGGCGCGGTGGATCGGCAACACGAACAGCCGTGCGAGCAAGCCGGTGGACCGTTCCCGGTTCAAGCGAGTCGCAGACGCGATTGAGCCGAACATAGCTCCGACAAGTATCACCAGCGGCACCGTTCCGTAAGCACTGTTCTGACCGGTAGCGGACCCGATTGCGTCTCCCAGGACGACTTTGAACATGACCATGCTCAGCGCCGGGAACACGAGCGCTTGAACCAGCGTCGGCTTGTCGCGAACGAACACTACGATCTGTCTTCCGGCCAACGGAATGCTCTGCCGCCACAACGCACGTAGCGAAGACTCCGCAGGGACATTGGTTGGCACGCGCGCGATAAATCCGCCTTGCGGGCGCTCCGACTTGTCGTCCGTCGTTTTGGGAACCACGCTCACTTCCGAGTCCTCCGAACATTGACTGCCAGAAGAAGAAGAGCCGTCGCCGCCAACCCTGCACACCACCACAGCGACGGCTGCAAGATTGACCACGTCGCAGCCCCGCTGTCCAACGCACGCATCGCGTCAGAGAACTGCGAAATCGGCTGGTTACGAACGAACGGCTGAATCCACTCGGGAAATTGCGAGAGAGGTACGAACCCCGTCGACATCATCCCAAGGATGAGGGTCGGTAGTGCCAACGCCTGGCTTGTCGCCTCGGGGCTGCCCGCAACGAGTCCTATTCCGTCGGCTACCCAAGAAAAAAGCGCACCGACCAAAGCTGCTAGCCCGAAAAGACCAATCGTACCGACGACTCCACCGCCTGGCCGCCAGTCGATGAGCAGGCACGCGACAGCCGCACAAGATAGCGAAACTGTGAGTAGCACCGCGTTCGTCGCGGTGCGCGCGAGCATAGGCACCAGTGGAGACATCGGCATCACTCGGAAGCGGGTGTTGATCCCCTGCACGCCGTCGAACGCCGCCCGCATCGCTGCTGACGACGCAGCGAAGTTGACCGACTGCAGCAAAATGATCGGCATCAGGAACTGTCCGTAATTCACGCCTGGCGCAACCTCGACGATGCTCCGCAGTGGGAGATAAAAGCAGATTGCCAACATCGCCGGTGAGATAAATGCGAAGATTGCCTCACCGCCACGAATTACCTGATTGATGCCTCTGCCAAACAGCGTCCACCATTGCTGCACGGGGCGCACTCGCGGTTCGATCACTACAGTGACAGGGCCCACCTTGGTCCTCCCGGTTGACTCGGGTTGCCGATACTCACTGCGAGTTACTCCGGTCCCGTCGTGGATCGGTCAGTGCCAGGAAGACTTCATCCAAGGTCGGGCGACGCATCGCTACATCGGAGAGCGCGATCCCAGCAGCAGACGTGCGGTGTATCACCTCGACGAGAGTCTCCGGCCCACCCGGCGCCGGAACCGCAACAAAGTGATCGGTCTCCTCTTGACTGTGATCACCGATCAGATCGGCGAGGATCGTACGCAACGTGACGAGATCGGCAGGATCGGTCGGCGTGATCTCGCAACACGCGGACCCCGTGGATGCCTTCAGTTCGTCGGAGGTCCCTTCGGCGATGACTCGGCCCTTGTCGATGACGACGATGTTGTCGGAAAGCACATCGGCCTCCTCCAAGTACTGAGTCGTCAGAAGAATTGTCACGCCTGAGTCTCGGAGTTTCTCCACCAGCGTCCATACTTCTTGTCTGCTGCGTGGGTCGAGACCGGTGGTTGGCTCGTCCAGAAAGACGACCTTCGGCGAAGTGACCAGACCGCACGCGATGTCGATGCGCCGGCGCATACCGCCCGAGTACTCTCGGACACGCTTGGTACGAACATCCGTCAACGCGAAGACGTCGAGAAGCTCGTCCGCCCTGGCACGTGCGGCAGGTTTGTCGAGACCGAGCAGCCGCCCGAACAGAATCAGATTTTCGCGTCCGGTCAACGACTCGTCGAGCGCAGCGAATTGACCAGTCAGCATGATTGACTTCCGGACTGCGGCCGCGTCGACCTCAACGTGGTATCCGTTCACTGTGGCGGTGCCACCGTCCGGTTTCAGCAGGGTGCAAAGCATGTTGACCGTTGTCGTCTTGCCCGCACCGTTCGGCCCTAGGAGCGCGACGATACTGCCCGATGGAACTGTGAAGCTGACATCCTCGACAGCAACCATGTCCTTGAAACGCTTATGGAGGTTCTTTGCCTCGATGGCCGGCGCAGGCAAGACGGCGGGTTCGGTCGGAGCCTGGAGTGTGCGGATCGATTTTGTGCTGGATTCGGGGCCGTCGGTCGACCGTGTCTGCCACGCGGGAACAGCACCGGACGCCACTTTGTCTGTCGTAGACGCAACTGTGTATCCATTCCGCCCCCGAGTCTTCGGTGACGGCAAACCGAAGCGCTCTGAGACGGATGCCGGAACGGGCGTCGGCGGAACATCCATCTTCGCGACACTGGGCGCCGCGTAATGAGACGACTCAGATTCGGTGTGACTTGAGTCCGCCTCGTAGACAGAAGGGTCCTGCGGGGTCCCGGCAGGTGCGCCACCGTTTTCGGAGGGGTCTCCGCGGTTAGCATCGTCGATGATGCGCAACGGACGGTAGGCACGCTCACTACGCCAGCGTCGAAGCTGCTCCTCGACGGGGTCCGGCATGACAAACGGATCCTCTGACAACGGCACCAGGGGCGGGTCCTGCCGCTCGTGCCGAGGCCCGTGGGAGGCGCCGTATGGTCGCTGACCACTAGCGTCGGACATGTCTTCCTCTACGCGTCGGGGACAGGAGTAGACGGACTTGAAGCCGGGACGACATCGTTCGGCCTTCACGACCCCAAGAGCAAGCGCAAGTCGCATCCACACCAACAAACTTACGCACGATTTGCGCGTGCGCACGAATCAGGCCCGGCCAGTCCTTATTGACTGTCGAGATCGCACCGTAGAGCGTTACCCTGGCGATACCCTGCATGGGCGTAGCCGTGTACCTCCCACCTCGAGATCGGTCAACCGAATGAACTCGGCCCCACCAGCTCGGGCGGTGTCGGTTCGTGGACTTCCGTCGGGGTTGGGTTCCGTGGTTCGTTGACCAGGTGTCCGGGTGTACGACGTCGGTGACGGAAGCCAGCTTCCGTGCTGTAAAACTTCCCATTTGCACAACTGACAGAGACCTACTCAGGACCTCGCCTCTGTGACGAGCGCACGCTCACGTGGCAGCCTCGTCAGCAGTCGGTGTGGCCGCCAGTTCCCTTTCTCGGGGTCCCAAGGTCGGAACATGAGCCACATGACGGTAAAAGAAGCGAAACGAAAGGGCCGCTCGATCTTCAGGGCCTTTACTGCACGTTTGTTCCCTCTACGTGCTGCAGTCCGTACACCACCGCTGATATAAAAGCGATTCTTCCACGGAGAGTGTCGCAGTTGCCGACACGATGTATCGACATGCACCCGTGGATCGAAGTACATTTTGAAATTTGATTCCGATAGCGCGAGGCCGAGATCTAAGTCCTCCCAGCTATCCGGATTGGTCTGCAGGGTGCCACGAACCTGAGTCCAAACCGTCCGCTTGATCACATAATTGATACCGTTCAAGCTGCCGATCTGACCGCCATCCTTCAAACGGCCGAGGTTCCATGTCAAAAGCTTGCGTTGAAATCCGGGCGCTGGGCCGTCCCAGCACAGCACCAATCCGGTGAGACCTGCATAGTCGCGCCCAAGGTCGGAGTCGAAAAACGAGACGATTCGCTCGGCCCAATCTTCTCTCACACGGGAGTCAGCGTCGGTCTTGGCAATGAGATCCGAGGTCGCCAAATCGAACCCGCGCCGTCTGGCGTGGATAACGCCGGGCTGTGATTCTACGACTCGGGTTACATTCTCATGAGCCGAGACAAACTCGTCGACTATTTCACCAGTTTCGTCCGTCGATGAATTATCCACGACGATAATCTGGTCGATTGTCCTAGTTTGGTTGACCAAATGCTCGAGGCATGCAGCGATTCGCTTGGCCTCATTGTATGCAGGCACTACAACAGTCAAGGTACTCAAATGAGCCTCCAGCCCCGGGGTGATGTAAGTAGACCAAATCGATATTCGGTCGACGAATCACGAGCCCCCAGTTATTTGCGCTTGACGAAAGAATCTCCATGATCTGCAAGCATGCGGATATGTGCTGGCGACGATACTCGGACACGACGAGGATCGATAATACGGTCACATACAGCCCCCGTCAAGACATTCCGCAGAGCGCAAGAGAAACGTGTACGCGGCAATACGTACAGACTTCTTTCTCAAGAGCTAACGATCTCGGCGCCTGATTGTCATCTTCTGGCCGCACGAACGTACAACGCGCAGGCGAGTGCCAAACTCCGCTTTCGCCGTCACGGGCGAACACCTGGCGGCGGCAAGGCAGGTGTGCGATGACTCCTGTTCAACGCCCCCCAGGTGGTGCACTTGGGCGCTGGTTGGAAGAGTGTCCCCATGACCACTCCATCTCCCGAGCGCGAGGTGCTCACCTGGGAGCTCAACGGCGTCGCCTGCCGTGAGCTCGCCGAGCAGGTGGCCGCCGACGCGTTCGTCCCGGACATCATCCTCGGCATCGCCCGCGGCGGCCTGATCCCGGCCGGCGCCCTCGCCTACGCCTTGGACTGCAAGCTGATGATCTCGTTGAACGTCGAGTTCTACACCGGCGTCGGCGAGACACTGTCCGAACCGGTGATGCTGCCCTCGCTCCTTGAGTCGAGCGGTCTGACCGACCAGCGGGTGCTCGTCGTCGACGACGTGGCCGACACCGGCAAGACCCTCAAACTGGTCAACGATTTCTGCCAGGAGCAGGGACGGGTCGCCGAGGTCCGCAACGCCGTGCTCTACAAGAAGCCGCACACCATCACGATCCCCGACTACAGCTGGCGGACGACCGACAAGTGGATCGACTTCCCCTCGTCCGTGCACGGCCCGATCGTGGCGGTGCAGCGATGACCGCGGACAAGACCGGCGCCGAGACCACGGTCCGCGACAACCCCGCCGCACGCCGCTACGACATCCACGTCGACGCGCCCGGTGGTGACGCACTGGCCGGCTTCGCCGAGTACCGCGACCGGGTCTCCGGGACCGACGACGCTCCGACGACCGAGCGGGTGTTCTTCCACACCGAGGTCGACCCGGCGTTCGGCGGACGCGGTCTCGCGACGATCCTGGTGTGCGAAGCCCTCGAAGACGCCCGCGCACGCAACCTCACGATCGTAGGCGTGTGCCCGCTGGTGGCTTCGTTCCTGAAGAAACACCCGGAATATGCCGACGCGACCGCTCCGGTGACGCCGGCCGTCCTCGAGTGGTTGCGCTCCTGATCCGGACTGGTCTGAATCTCGTCCTCACGTGCCCGAGACGCTCCGCACCACCTCGCCCTCTGCGGTCATCTCGATCCGACGCGTGCAGTCTCGCGACGAGACGACCACGGACGCCGCCACCGGTCGGCCCGGCGGCATGATCCGGGCTGTCACCCGCTCGTTGTCGGCAGCCAACTCATCGAGCAACAGGCGCGCCATCCGATCGCGTGACGAAGCGCGGTCTTCTTCATCGAGCGATTGCAGCGCCCCGTCGTCGAGCAGGATCACCACCGCCCCGCGGGCTCGCGCCGCCCACACCGCATCCCGGATCGCGGGCGTGTCCCAGTCGGGTGCCCGGATGCCGTCGCGGAGCTGGGCCTCGAGCAGATGCATCTCGGCGATCTCCGACGACGAGAACTCGTCGTCCGCGGCGATGCGCTCCAGGACCGGGCGCGCACGCTGCTCGAAGTCCTCGAAATTGCGCCGGCGCTCGTCGGCGGCCGCCTCCGTCGATGCTGCGTCGAACGCCTCCCGGAGGGACCGGGCCCGCAGTTCGGCATTCTGATCGGCCATCGGCCGGAGGATGAGCAGGAACAGCGCCGACAGGACGAGAACCGGGTATGCCCACACGGTGATCGTCACGCCGGGAACGAAGCCGATGCCCCGGTCGAGACCCCACAGCCCGCACAGCACGCTCATCGCCACTGCGCCGGCCCACGCGATTCCCGGCTGCCCACGCACCGCGACGAGCGTCAGCACCACGATTCCTCCTGCGGTCGCCGGGCCGTTCTGCAGCGTCATGTACTGCTCGGCGGGCAGCGACCACCACGAAATCCCGGTCGCGGCGAGCACCGCGACGGCGGCCGCAACGGCCGACCGTCGATCACATCGGCCGTCCGGGAGTCGCACCACCCGTCGTGCCGTGACCACCAGCAGCCCGAATGCCACGATCAAGCCTGCCCATCGACGGGGTGAGGTGATGTGCAGGCCGGTTCCGACGGTCACTGTCACGTACGCGACCGCGAATCCGACGAGCGCGACAAGCACTGCGCGGGATCGAAACCCGAAGAGGTCGTCGTCCTGACCGCCGGTCCCGGCGGCCGCGCAAGCAGTTGCGGCGGACGCCTGGATGCCTGCGCCGCTCATCTCGGCGACCATGAGAGCCTCACCACCGTCCCGCGGCCGGGAGCGCTGCGCACCTCCGCGTCGCCGCCGATCGCGCGCATTCGACCGATGAGTCCGGCGTCGACGCCGAAGCGCGACGAGTCGAGATGTCCGGGGTCGAACCCCACTCCGTCGTCGGCGACGCCCACCCAGAGCGCGTCGGCCGCGAGTTCACCACCGACGACCCGCTCCGCGTGGTCCCCGGCATGGCGCACGCTGTTGCGCATCGCCTCCGACAGAGCGGCGAGCACGGCCTCGACGACCTCCGCTGGATAGGTCTGGCCGTTGTCGACGACGTGGACGGTGAATTCCACGTCGTCGTCGATCTGTGCGGTCGTCAGCCGGACTTTCCGGAGCAACTCTGTCGGGACGACGTCACCGCCCACATCGCGGTCGCCGCGACGCCAGGCGTCGATCTCGCCGAGAGCCTGTCGGGCCTGCTCGGCCACCCGCTGGTCCTGGGTCGACGGCCGCAGCGCGAGGAGGCAGGCGATCACATGATCGTGTATCAACGCGTCATAGCGGGAGCGTTCGGCTTCCCGTGCGACCGCCGACGCGGTCACCTCCGCCGCCCGCACCGCGGTGGAGCGCGTCTCCCCCAGCTTCTGAGCGGTTCGCATCGTCACAATCCCCACCGCCATGAACACCCCCGTCAGCCCGATGGTCAGGGCGGTACTCGTGTACATCGTCGCCCGGACACCACCGAACACGGCCAGCTGATTGGCGGTGTGCACCATCGCCGTCGCCACCACGAGATAGCCGATCGCCGAGCCGAACCGGAGCGCGATCACCAACGCGAGCCCGGGGACGCCGGGAAACTGCACCAGCCACACCGGCCACCGTCCGTACCCGCCCGCGGTGTCGGGGTTCCATGCGACGAACCACAATGCCGTCGCCAGGAGGTAACCGGCGGCGCTGCAGATGCCCGCCGACAGTATCCATCCCGTCGTCGGACGGAAACTACCGACGAGCAGTGCGATCGCGGGTCCGACGATGAGTGCTGCGCTGAGCGGCGGCCACCACGAAGCCGTCAGCGAGGCCGAACCGATCAGAACCGGCAGCATCGCCGCGGAGTAGGCGATCACGCCCGCTCCGACGAAGCGAGCCGCATACTGTTGTGCGCGTACCAGATCGGCGTTGGTCGCGATGGGTTCCGCGTCGGTGGCAGCGCCGTCGTCGACCGTCCGAGCGCTAGACGTTCTCAGCACGTGCCTCGCGCCCGATTTCGGTGCGGACCAGCACACGGGGGTGGAACTCGACCCGGTGAGAGACGTGGCTCGCGTCCACTCCGACCGACGCGAGCGCGTCGCGACCCGGTGGTTGGATGCGTACCGTCACGCGGCCGTCCTCGACCTCGTCCAGCAGCTCGGCGACCGCGTTCGCCAGCCGTTCGCGCGCCACGGCCGCGTGCGCGTCGTCGAGCGCGGCCAGCCCGCCGTCGTCGAGCAGAACGACGCGCACACCCCGCTGACGCGCCCGCCACGCCGCGTCCCGGACCATCGGGAGGTCGAGCCCGGAGGCACGGATGCCGTCGCGTAATTGCGCC
Source organism: Gordonia alkanivorans NBRC 16433 (assembly GCF_000225505.1). Lineage (GTDB taxonomy): Bacteria > Actinomycetota > Actinomycetes > Mycobacteriales > Mycobacteriaceae > Gordonia > Gordonia alkanivorans. The sequence goes on from NZ_BACI01000097.1 coordinate 261,594, forward strand.
TCGAGCAGCCGGGCCGTGGCCACCTCGTCGGCGGTGAAGGTCTCGCGGCGCGCCATGCGTGTGAGGACGGGGCGTGCGCGTTCGTCGAGAGCGGCGAGACGTCGGTCCCGCACCTCGGTGGCCGCAGCGGCGGCGGCGTCGAGCGCCGCCTGGCGTTCGCTGGCCTCGCGTAGTTCGTAGATGTTGCGGGCCATCGGGCGCAGCATGACGGAGAACAGCGACCCCATGATCATGATCGCGTATCCCGGCAGGGTGATCGACAGTCCCCAGACCGCTCCCGCGGTCGAGACGGCGCCCCACACGCCCGCGATGACGCTGATGCAACCGCTCGCGAGCCACGCCGCCAGGGGACGACCGCGCACCGCGACGAAGGCCAGGATGATCACCGATGCCCCCATCGGCGGCCCAGTCTGCATCACATGCGACGGCGGCGACGGCAACGAGAACAGCGTCACGGCCACCGCCGAGACGGTCATCGCGGCGATGACGGAGGTCGTCGACCCGGGCAGCGGATCCCCGGGCGAATCGAGGATCGTCATCCCGGCCACGACGAACAACACGAACCCGACGAACACCCCGGTCCACTGCCACCACCCGGTGATGGACGAGTCGGCATAGAGCGTCACGGCGAAGTAGCCGCATGCGAACGCGCCCCATCATCAGCCAGAGGGGCCGCGACCCGATGCCGAACGCATTGACGACCTCGCCGCGTTCGGCGTCGTCGACGCCGCGAGAACACTCTCGTCTCACGGCCGCTCCCATCGGATCTGAACCGTGGTCCCCCGCCCGGCGCGACTGTGCACCCGCGCGTGGCCACCGGGCAGCCTCGCGAGACGACCGCGGATGCTCACCGCGATTCCCAGCCGGCCGACCGCCACCGACTCCGGATCGAACCCGACGCCGTCGTCGACGACCGCCATGCTCAGGGCGTCGGATGCCAACTGCACGATGACGGCGCATTCGGCATCGTCCCCGGCGTGGCGCAGCACGTTCCGCAACGACTCCAACATCGCCTCGACGACCGCATCGAGGACCTCGACGGGATACGAGGCCGGCTCGGCACGCCGAACCTCCACGCCGTCCTGGTCACCGGGGTCCTGGTCATCGGCGTTCCGGCCACCCACGACCTCCACGTCGAATCGTTCGGAGATGTCGGCGGCGGCCAGCCTGATGCGCCGGACCACCTCGACATCCGTCACGGTGTCCGCATCCCCGGGTCCCGGCACCCGGGCGAGTTCGTCGAGGGCCGACGCGGCCTGGGCGGCGAGCCGCTCGTCGGGACGCCCCGGCCGGACGGCCAGGAGTGAGGCGATGACCCGGTCGTGCACGATGGCGTCGAACCGCTCTTTCTCCACCTCGCGGGCCGACGCCGCGGCCACGTTGGCCGCGGTGCGGTAGGTCTCCTCACGCGTCTCGTCGAGCTCTCGGCCGGTGCGGGTCGCGACCAGCACGACCGCGAGGAAGACACCGGTGAACACCAGCGACCACAGGATCTCCACGGGCGCATCGGAAGTCACCTCACTGAATCGGCCGAGCTGCTGGGAGATGTGCGCGAGGGTCGACGACACGAGCAGACCCGCCACTGCGAGACTAGGCCGCACGAGCATCAGCACCATGCTCGGCATACCGCAGAAGGCGACCATCCACTGCGCCGAGTCGTCGGGATTCGTCAGGGTCGTCCCGTTCCAGGCCACGAACCACAGACCCAGGCCGAGGATGTACCCGGCCCAGGTCGTCAGGGCGAGCGGGGTGAGCCACGCCGTGCCCGGTCGAAAGGTCGCCGCGATCACCAGGATTCCTGGTCCGACCGACAGCAGGATGCTCAGCGGTGGCCACCAGGCGTCGGTCAGCGGCGCCGAGGCGAGGATCGACGCCGCGGAGACCACGGGGTAACCGATGAAACCCAGGCCCAGGAAGCGGGCGCCCACCCGGCGGACGCGGTCCAGATCCGGCTCCGCCGAATCCGATTCGAATGCGCGCCGCACCCACGCGGGTCGTGCGGGGGTGTCGCCGCTCGCGAGATCGGTGGTGGGCATCGCGTCTCAGCCTCACACCGTCCGGCTCGACCGGTCAATCCCCTGTTGAGACCAAATACGACGAAACCGGCCCGCCCCCTGTGGGGAACGGGCCGGTGACGGTAGAACTCGTTGGGAGAGGGCTTACTTGGCCTTCTCCAGCACCTCGACCAGACGCCAGTGCTTGGTCGCCGACAGCGGGCGGGTCTCCATGATCCGCACGCGGTCACCGACGCCGGCATCGCCGTTCTCGTCGTGTGCCTTGACCTTGCTCGTGGTCCGGATGATCTTCTTGTAGAGCGGGTGGCTCTTACGATCTTCCAGCTCGACCACGATGGTCTTCTGCATCTTGTCGCTGACCACGTAGCCGATCCGCTCCTTGCGGCGGTTACGCTCGGCAGCCTGGGTTTCGGTCACTTTCTGGTCCTCACTCATGCGTCTTCACCTTCCGGTCCCGACGCCAGGCCCAGCTCACGCTCACGCATGACGGTGTAGATACGTGCGATCTCGCGACGCACGGTGCGCAGACGGCGGTTGTTGTCGAGCTGGCCGGTGGCCATCTGGAAACGAAGGTTGAAGAGCTCTTCCTTCGACTCCTTCAGGCGGTCGACCAGATCGGCGTCGTTGAGCTCGCGCAGCTCGTTCGCAGCAACTCCGAGAGACATCAGAACTGCTCCTCTCGTGTCACGATCCGGGTCTTGATGGGGAGCTTGTGCTGTGCGCGGCGCAGGGCCTCGCGAGCGATCTCCTCATTCGGGTAGGTCATCTCGAACAGCACGCGACCCGGCTTGACCGGGGCGACCCACCACTCGGGCGAACCCTTACCCGAACCCATGCGGGTTTCGGCCGGCTTCTTGGTGAGCGGGCGGTCCGGGAAGATGTTGATCCAGACCTTGCCGCCACGCTTGATGTGCCGGTTGATCGCGATACGAGCGGACTCGATCTGACGGTTGGTGATGTACGCGCCTTCCAGAGCCTGGATGCCGTAATCGCCGAACGTCACCTTGGTGCCGCCCTTGGCCTGCCCCTTGAGGCTGGGGTGATGCTGCTTGCGGTGCTTGACCCGACGTGGGATCAACATGGCCTAGCCCTCCTGCTTCTCAGCCGCACCAGCAGTGGCCTCGGCAGGAGCGGCCTCGGCCGCGCGAGCGGCGTCGGTGCTCGTCGCAGTGGTGCCCGAGGCACCGCTACGCCGGGGCCGGCTGGGCCGGCGCGGACGGCGATCCTCGGCTGCCGGAGCGGCCGCAGCCAGCTCGCGACGTCCACCGACGATGTCGCCCTTGTAGATCCACACCTTCACGCCGATACGGCCGAAGGTGGTCTTGGCTTCGTAGAGTCCGTAGTCGATGTCGGCGCGCAGCGTGTGCAGCGGCACGCGTCCCTCGCGGTAGAACTCACTGCGGCTCATCTCAGCGCCGCCCAGACGACCCGAGCACTGGACCCGGATACCCTTCACGTTCGGCTGACGCATCGCCGACTGGATCGCCTTGCGCATCGCGCGGCGGAACGCCACACGGTTGCTCAGCTGCTCGGCGACGCCCTGGGCCACCAGCTGGGCCTCGGACTCTGCGTTCTTGACCTCGAGGATGTTCAGCTGGACCTGCTTACCGGTCAGCTTCTCCAGGTCGCCGCGGATGCGATCGGCCTCGGCGCCACGGCGACCGATGACGATGCCCGGTCGCGCGGTGTGGATGTCGACGCGAACCCGGTCACGGGTGCGCTCGATCTCCACCTTCGCGATGCCGGCGCGCTCGAGCCCCGTCGAGAGGAGCTTGCGGATCGCGACATCTTCCTTGACGTAGTCCGCGTACTGCTTGTCGGCGTACCACCGCGACTTCCAGTCGGTGGTGATGCCCAGACGGAAGCCGTGCGGGTTGATTTTCTGGCCCACTACTAGGCTCCCTTCTTCTTCGGCTGACGCGAACGGCCACGGCCGCCGGCTGCCTTCTCCGGCAGGCTCTCCACGACCACGGTGATGTGGCTGGTGCGCTTGCGGATACGGAATGCGCGGCCCTGGGCACGCGGCTGGAAGCGCTTGAGGGTCGGGCCCTCGTCGGCGAACGCGGTGGCGACGACCAGGGTCCGGCGATCCAGATCCAGGTTGTTCTCTGCGTTGGCGACAGCGCTGGCCAGCACCTTGTACACGGGCTCGGACGCCGACTGCGGGGCGAACCGCAGGATGTCCAGGGCCTCGTCCACGTTTTTCCCGCGGATGAGGTCCAGCACGCGGCGGGCCTTCATCGGCGTGACGCGAACGAACTTCGCGGTGGCCTTGGCGGTCGGATTATCGGTCTGCGTAGTCATCAGCGGCGCTTCGCTTTCCGGTCATCCTTGATGTGACCCTTGAAGGTGCGGGTGGGGGCGAACTCGCCCAGCTTGTGACCGACCATCGAGTCCGAGATGAACACCGGCACATGCTTGCGTCCGTCGTGGACGGCAAAGGTGTGACCGATGAAGTCGGGAATGATGGTCGAACGGCGGGACCAGGTCTTGATGACCTGCTTGGTTCCCTTTTCGTTCTGAACGTCCACCTTCTTCAGGAGGTGGTCGTCGACGAACGGGCCCTTCTTGAGGCTGCGTGGCATTCTCTTACCTCCTCCTGTTATCGCTTGTTCTTGCCGGTGCGACGGCGACGGACGATCAGCTTGTCGCTGGCCTTGTTCTTGCGGGTGCGGCCCTCGGGCTTACCCCACGGCGAGACCGGGTGGCGACCACCGGAGGTCTTGCCCTCACCACCACCATGCGGGTGGTCAACCGGGTTCATGACGACACCGCGGACGGTCGGGCGCTTGCCCTTCCAGCGCATACGGCCGGCCTTGCCCCAGTTGATGTTGCTCTGCTCGGCGTTGCCCACCTCGCCGACGGTTGCGCGGCAGCGCACGTCGACACGACGGATCTCGCCGGAAGGCATACGCAGCGTGGCGTAGGCGCCTTCCTTACCGAGCAGCTGGATCGACGCGCCGGCGCTACGTGCCATCTTGGCGCCACCGCCCGGGCGCAGCTCCACAGCGTGGACCTGGGTACCGGTCGGGATGTTGCGCAGCGGCAGGTTGTTGCCGGGCTTGATGTCGGCGGCCGGACCGCTCTCGACGATGTCGCCCTGCTTCAGGTTCTTCGGCGCGATGATGTAGCGCTTCTCGCCGTCGACGTAGTGCAGCAGCGCGATGCGCGCGGTGCGGTTGGGGTCGTACTCGATGTGAGCGACCTTGGCGTTGATGCCGTCCTTGTCGTTACGACGGAAGTCGATCAGACGGTAGGCACGCTTGTGGCCGCCACCCTTGTGACGAGTGGTGATGCGGCCGTGAGCGTTTCGGCCACCGCGCCCGTGGAGCGGACGCACCAGCGACTTCTCCGGGTGGTCACGGGTGACCTCGGCGAAGTCGGAGCCGCTGGCCCCGCGACGACCCGGGGTCGTCGGCTTGTACTTACGAATAGCCATGAGTCTCAGTCCTTCTCTGAAGCCCCGGTCAGCTGACCGAGCCTCCGAAGATCTCGATGGGCTTGCTGTCTGCGGTCAGCGACACGATGGCGCGCTTGGTGGACTTGCGCTGGCCGTAGCCGGAGCGGGTCCGCTTGCGCTTGCCCTGTCGGTTCGCGGTGTTGACGCTGGCAACCTTCACACCGAAGATCTTCTCGATCGCGATCTTGATCTCGGTCTTGTTGGACTCCGGGTGCACCAGGAAGGTGTACACGTTGTCCTCCATGAGTCCGTAGGACTTCTCGGAGATCACGGGCGCCAGGATGATGTCGCGCGGATCGGCAACGGTCGTCATGTCAGGCCTCCTCTGCTGTCTTCTCGACGGCAGCCTTGGCATCCGCCGTGTTCTGCTCGATGAAGGCATTGAGCGTCTCGACGCTGAACACGACTTCGTCCGAATCCAGGACGTCGTAGGTGTTGAGCTGATCGGGAGCGATCGGGAGCACGTTGTCCAGGTTCGCCACGCTCTTCCACGCCGTCAGGTCCTCGCGGCCGAGAACGACCAGGAACTTGCGACGATCGGAGAGGCTCTCCAGGAACTCGCGAGCCGACTTGGTCGAGGGGGCCTGCCCCGCAACCAGTTCGGTGATCACGTGGATGCGCTCGTTGCGAGCGCGGTCGCTCAGGGCACCGCGCAGGGCGGCGGCCTTCATCTTCTTGGGGGTGCGCTGGCTGTAGTCACGCGGCTGCGGGCCGTGGACGGTGCCGCCGCCGGTGAACTGCGGTGCACGGGTCGAACCCTGACGCGCACGGCCGGTGCCCTTCTGGCGGTACGGCTTGGCGCCACCGCCACGGACCTCGCCGCGGGTCTTGGTCGAGTGCGTGCCCTGGCGAGCCGCGGCCTGCTGGGCCACGACGACCTGGTGCATCAGCGCGATGTTGGCGGGAGCGTCGAAGAGCGCGGCCGGCAGGTCAACGGTTCCGTTGGTCTTGCCGTCGGCGGTCTTGACGTCCAGCGTCAACTTGGTCGTGGTCTCGGTGCTCACTACTTCGCACCACCCTTCACTGCGTCGCGGACCACCACGATGCCGCCCTTGCGACCCGGGATCGCTCCCTTGATCAGCAGCAGGCCGGCCTCGGCGTCCACCTTGTGGACGGTGAGGTTCTGCGTGGTCACCTTGTCGTTACCCATACGACCGGCCATGCGCATGCCCTTGAACACGCGACCCGGGGTGGCGCAGCCACCGATCGAGCCCGGAGCGCGGTGCACGCGGTGAGCGCCGTGGCTGGCGCCCAGACCGGCGAAGCCGTGGCGCTTCATGACGCCGGCGAAACCCTTGCCCTTCGAGGTGCCCGTGACGTCGACCAGCGCGCCGTCGGCGAAGATCTCGGCGGTCAGTTCCTGACCGATCTCGAACTCGCTGACGTCGTTGACGCGGATCTCGGCCAGGTGACGGCGCGGGGTGACCCCGGCCTTCTCGTACTGGCCGGCGACCGGCTTGGTCACCTTGCGGGGATCGATGGCACCGTAGGCGAGCTGGACGGCGGTGTAGCCGTCACGGTCCTGCGTACGGAGCTGGGTGATGACGTTCGGGCCGGCCTGGATGACCGTGACCGGAACGACGCGGTTGTTCTCGTCGAAAACCTGGGTCATGCCGAGCTTGGTGCCCAGGATGCCCTTGGATGAACTCTGGTTGCTCATGATTTATCTCGCCCCCGTCCTACTGGATGTTGACGTCGACACTGGCCGGCAGGTCGATGCGCATGAGCGCGTCGACCGTCTTCGGGGTCGGGTCGAGGATGTCGATGAGTCGCTTGTGGGTACGCATCTCGAAATGTTCGCGGCTGTCCTTGTACTTGTGCGGCGAACGGATGACGCAGTACACGTTCTTCTCGGTGGGCAACGGCACCGGGCCAACGACGCGTGCACCCGTACGGGTCACGGTCTCCACGATCTTGCGCGCCGAAGCGTCGATCGCCTCGTGGTCGTAGGCCTTGAGCCTGATGCGGATCTTCTGTCCCGCCACGCTGTGTCCTCTTCCGTCAGTTGTTCTCGACAGACAAACACCGCGTGACCAGGGCAGGCTCTCGCCGGCTGAGCACATGACCGCCGTGTGAGATTCGGCAATCGACGCTGTTCATCTGTCGTTGTACGTTGGCTCGTCTCTGGAACGAACCGGTTTGCTCCGGCACCCGCGGTCGGGCGTGTCGAGTCCGTGAACCTGATCCGGCGCACGCGTTACACGCCCATTCCCCGTCAACCGGGCCTGGGAGTCATTCACCTGACCACTTCGGCGGTGTCGGCACAGAGTGCGACGTGCGTCTGCCGGTCAAGGCAACCCGACAAGTATGCAACAGAGGCGGGTGCCGATTCAAATCCGACCTCGTCACACCCGGGGACTCGGGTCCACACCGCAAACTGACTCGCGAGTAATATACGCGCATGTCTTCCACCAGCTCCACCTACGCCCTGCGCAAGAAGCTCCCCGACAACGCCCTCGGGAACGTGCTGTTCTCACTCGGCCTGGTGGCCAAGGCCCCGTACTTCGGGACCGTCTTCCCTCTCGTCCAGGAGATGGAGCCCGGTTACGCCAGGGTCACCGCACCCAACTGGTTCGGCGTGCACAACCACATCGGCACCTTCCACGCGATTGCCGCGTGCAACCTTGCCGAGGCCGCGATGGGTGTGCTGATGGAAGCGACGACCCCGACGTCGCATCGCTGGATCCCGAAGGCGATGGAGACGCGGTACCTGGCAAAGGCCACCACCCGACTCACCGCCGAAGCCCGTCTCGCCGAGCCGATCGACCTTGCCACCATCACCGAGGGCACCGACGTCACAGTGTCGGTGAGCATCGTCGACACCAAGGGGGTCGAGGTCGTCCACTGCGACATCACCACCTGGGTGACGCCCAAGTAGCTACCGGTAGCAGGCCTGCCATCCGGCGGTGCGCACCGTCTCCGCCGAACAGAAGGTCGCGCGCGGATAGTAAGGACCCATCGTCGACGCGGGGTCGGTCTTGTTCGCCTGCGACGCCTGCACGCTGTTCGGATAGAACTCCGCCGACGGCAACATGTTGCGGAGGAACACCACCTTCGGGACCGTCGTGCTGCCCCACGGGATGACGGTCAGATCGGAGCCGGCCACCTGTGCAGCGGTCAGGTCCGACGGTGCCGCGACCACATAGGTGTAGTAGCCGTCGGCGTCGATCCGGGTCGCGTAGTCGGCCGCACACGCGACCACCGGGTAGGGCGTCACCTTGTCGTTCTGGCACATCGACCAGTACCGGAGCTGTTCCCCCGGGGTGGCCGGCGACTGCCCGGCCCGACTGTCGGGGAAGTTCGGCGCCTTGCCGCGAATCACTGCGACGCGGCCGGGCTGATAATTGAGCAGCGAGCCGATGTACTTGTTGTCGCCGTTGGGGAAGAGGCCCGACGTGCTCGCCGGGTTCACGAAGGTCGCCTCCTTCGCGTTGCCGGGGAGCGAGGCCGATGCGGCGTTGCCGATCGCGTCGTCGAAGACCTCGGTGAGGGTCTGTGCGATCGGTCCGTTGTAGTTGCGCGGGTTGAACGGTTGCGCGCACGGCGCGACGGGGATCTTCTGGCCGGCGATCGAGAAGGTCACGTTCGGCAGGGGAACTCCACCGTTCGGGGAGTCCGGGTCGTCGGGCACGTAGACCCGCACGATGAGGAAGCCGACAGGCACGCTCTGACCACCGGCTGGGAGTCCGCGGATCTCGTTGCGCGAGTCGTCGGCGGCACCGGGCACGACCGTCGCATGCCAGGCGCGTTTCGACGCGGGCGGTCTCACCGCAGGCGAGGCGAAGGGGTTGACGCTGCCCGCATCGGGCCGGATCTGGTTGTCACGCAGCGTGTCGACCGTGTCGAGGTCGGTGCCGTAGGTGTTGAGCGAGAAGTACCGGGCGGCCGGGAACGTCCCCGACAGACGGATCGAGTCGCCCGGTCCGAGCGCGTACGGCAGGACCCAGTAGGTCGCATTGGCATCGGGGAAGGCGACATTGAGGTCGGTGCTGTTGGACATCAGTTGCCACGCACACCCCGGGCCCGGCGCGTAGCCCTGAGGGGCTGCCGAGGCCGGCACCGGGCCGGCGGCCGCCGCCACCGCGAGCACGACGCCCACGACCACAGCGAGAATTGTTCCGACATGATGCTTGACCTGTGTGAACAATGACCCTCCCTCCGCCTCGCCGCGATCGTAGCCACTGCTCGACCGGTGTCGGCCCATTTCGGCGAGACGTCTGGGCCTGCCTCCCGGCGGCGATGCTCATAGGGTGAGAGATGACCCCGCCGTCGACGCCGCCCCTCCCCGGAGCGAGGCAGGGCCACGGGGTCCGCCTTGAAGTGCGGCAGTATCGAAGAGGGACGGTATCGACCGGGAACCGACCGACAGGCGGCACCGAGCAGGAGGACAGGAATCATGTGCGGAATCTGCGGCGAGATCCGTTTCGACGGCAGCGTGCCCGACGTGTCGACCGTCGACGCGATGACCTGCGAGATGACGCGCCGAGGGCCCGACGGGAGCGGTGTCTTCGCGAAAGGGTCTGTCGCTCTCGGGCATCGGCGCCTGAAGATCATCGACCTGTCCGAGAAGGGCAGCCAGCCGATGATCGACCCGGCCCTGGGACTGGCGCTCGTCTTCAACGGCTGCATCTACAACCATCACGAGCTGCGGGCCGAACTCGAGGGGAAGGGTTACTCCTTCTTCTCCCACGCCGACAGCGAGGTGATCCTGAAGGCCTTCCACGCCTGGGGGCCCGACTGCGTGGACCATTTCATCGGCATGTTCGCGTTCGCGATCGTCGACACCGACACCGGCGTGGTGACCCTCGGTCGCGACCGTCTCGGCATCAAGCCCCTCTACCTGGCCGACACCCCGGGCCGGTTGCGCTTCGCGTCGTCGGTCCAGGCTCTGCTCCGTGCCGGTGACGTCGACACGTCGATCGATCGTGTTGCGCTGCATCACTATTTCAGCTTCCACGCGGTGGTCCCGGCCCCGCACACCATCTACAACGGCATCCGCAAGCTGCCCCCGGCCACGGTCATGGTCATCCACCCCGACGGTCGGCGCACCGAGCGGAAGTACTGGGAGCCGAGCTTCGAGGCCCACCCCGACCGCGCGGACTGGGACGAGCAGCGATGGCATGCCGAACTCCTGGACTCGCTACGCACCTCGGTGAAGCGCCGCATGGTCGCCGACGTCCCGGTCGGCGTGCTCCTGTCCGGCGGCGTCGACTCGTCACTCGTCGTGGCATTGCTCGCCGAACAGGGACAGACCGACCTGGCCACCTTCAGCATCGGATTCGACTCGGCCGCGGGCGAATCCGGCGACGAGTACGCCTACTCCGATCTGATCGCCGACACCTTCGCGACGGATCATCACAAGATCCACATCGGCACCGACCGGTTGCTGCCCGCCATCCCCGACACCGTCGCGGCGATGGGCGAGCCGATGGTAAGTCACGACTGTGTGGCCTTCTACCTCCTGTCGCAGGAGGTCAGCAAGTCCATCAAGGTGGTCCAGTCCGGACAGGGCGCCGACGAGATCCTCGGCGGCTACAGCTGGTATCCGCCGCTGCGCGGCGTGCCGCGCCGGGACACGACCCGTGCCTACGCGAACGTCTTCTTCGACCGTGACGACGCCGACATCCGCAGCATCCTTGCCGACGAGTACCTCCTCGAGGCCGGCTACGACCCCAGTTTCGCCTTCGCCCAGGCACACCAGTCGGCACCGGGGGCCGACACCTCGGTCGACGCGGCCCTGCGCCTCGACACCACCGTCATGCTCGTCGACGACCCGGTCAAGCGCGTCGACACGATGACTATGGCGTGGGGGCTCGAGGCCCGCGTGCCCTTCCTCGACCACGAGTTCGTCGAACTCGCCGCCACGTGCCCGGCCGAACTCAAACTCGCGCACGGGGGCAAGGGCGTTCTCAAGGAGGCGAGCCGGGCGCTCCTGCCGTCGGCGGTGATCGACCGGACCAAGGGCTACTTCCCGGTGCCCGGCATCCGCCACCTGACCGGCGGGGTGCTCGACCTCGTCAACGACACCCTCCGGTCGCAGTCCGCCGTCGACCGCGGGCTCTACCGGCCCGAGGCGCTCGACAAGCTCTTCGGTGACCCCAACGGCATCCGCACGCGCCTCGACGGCAACGAGCTCTGGCAGGTCGCGCTCCTCGAGATGTGGCTCCAGACGATGGAAGCGAACGCCCGACGGTGACCGCCCTGCGTTTCGACGACCGCGGTTGGAAGACATACGGCGCCTCACTCTCCCCCGACGGGAGTGCGTTCGCCTACATCGTCGACGACGGCAACGGGTATCCGCGTGCCGCGCAACGTTCGCTGTCCCGGGACGGTGTCGGTGACCTGCGATGGGTCAAGCTGCGGTCCACCGGCCCGGTCCGCAAGATCGTGCACTCCACCGACAGCCGGTGGCTGGCCGTGGAGATGGCGCCCGGTGGCGGTGAGCACCACCAGGTCTGGGTCGTCACCACCGACCCCGACGACGACACCGCGCACCGGATCGCGGCCACCCGGCCGGACGGCCGGTCCTACGGGACCGTCCGCCTCGTCGGCTGGGACACCGACTGGGTGCTGCTCACCGCGATCGACCACGACGGCACCACGCATGCGTTGCGCGTCCACCCCGGGACCCAGACCACCCAAACCCTCGACCTGCGCGTCGGCAGCGAACTGATCGATTCCTGGAAGGGTGCGACGCTCGTCCGTGTCGGCCCGCGCGGCTATCACGACATGCTGCTGATCCGCCGCCGTCCCGACGCGCCCGACGACGAGGTCACGATGACGCCGCTGCTCCCCCAGGATCCCGGCGCCGTCACCGACCAGGGGTATGTCCTCGACCAGGGTTTCGATCACCCGTCACTGGTCTTCGTCCCCGCACCCAACGAACCCACCCGCGACCTCGACAGCGTCCAGGCCCTGGTGCGCAGCGACTTCGACGCGAAGTTCCCCCGTCTCCTCGGCGTCGAGGTGAGCAAGTTCGGCGTGCGGTTCCGGGTGATGGCGCAGCGCGTCGACATCGGGCTCGACGAGTTCGCCGTCAGCCACGACCAGTCCACCGTCGCCCTCTTGTGGAATGTGAAGGGCCGCAGCCAGTTGCAGATCCTGACGCTGCCCGACCAGACGCTGCACCCGCCGATCGATCTCCCCGGCGAGGTTGCCCATGACCTGTCGATCAGCGCAGCTGGTTCGGTGGTGTCGGTGACGGTGTCGAGCCCGCAGCATTCCCCGCTCGTCCACCTGATCGACGTCGCGAACCGGTCGGTGACGCCCGTCCGCGACGACGTAGTGCCCGGCGCGGGCCCGTCGAGTCTTCTCCGCCCCGAGCTCGTGGAGTTCTTCGCGCGAGACGGCATGCCGCTCTCCGGCTTTCTCTACCGACCCGCGAAGGAGAACCGCGACGAGCGGCCCGGCCCGACGCTGCTCTACTTCCACGGCGGACCCGAGGGCCAGACGCGGCCCGACTACCAGTTCCTGTTCGGTCCCCTCGTCGACGCCGGGATCACCGTCTTCGCCCCCAACGTCCGCGGCTCGTCGGGCTACGGCCGGTTGTTCTCCCACGCCGACGACCGGTACGGCCGCTACGCGGGTATCGACGATGCCGCCGACTGCGCGGAGTTCCTGTGCCGCCAGGGAATCGCCGATCCGGACGCGGTGTACTGCTCCGGCCGTTCCTACGGCGGCTACCTGACCCTGGCCTGCCTGACCTTCCACCCCGACCTGTTCGCAGCCGGCATCGCCATCTGCGGCATGAGTGACCTCGAGTCGTTCTTCCGCAACACCGAACCGTGGATCGCCGTCGCCGCCTACACCAAGTACGGCCATCCCGACTCGGACCGCGAACTGCTCGCCGATCTGTCCCCCATCCACCGCATCGACGCCATGCGGGCACCGCTGCTCGTGGTGCACGGCGCACACGACACCAACGTGCCGGTCAGCGAGTCCCAACAGATCGTCGCCGAACTACAGGCCCGCGGCGCGGTCGCCGAGATGCTGATGTTCGACGACGAGGGTCACGAGATCGTCAAGCGCAGCAACCAGCATCGGCTGACCGAGGCCGTCGCCGAGTGGATCGCCAGGTACCCGACGCGACCCGGGGTGATGCGATGAACCGGCGGATGACCGACCGGTTGCTCGCGCAGCTGGCGGACACCCGCACCGGCAACGAGCGTGCCAACGTGCTCGAGGAACTCCGCCGGCTGATCCTGTCCGGTGGCGCACCCCCGGGCACCCAGATCCCGCCCGCCGAGATCGCCGACGCCTTCCAGGTCAGTCCGATACCGGTGCGCGAAGCGCTGAAGACCCTCGTCGGCGAGGGTCTTGTCGTCCATCGACCCAACGCCGGGTACCACGTCAGCCAACCGTCCACCGACGAGCTCCGCGAGATCTACTTCGTCCGTGGAACCCTCGAACAGGCCGCTCTCACCCGAGCGGTCGAGCTCATCGACGAGTCCGCACTGCAGATCGCCCGGGACCGTCACGCCGAACTCCTCGTCGCGGTGAAGTACAACGACGGCAAGGCATTCCACGATGTGTCCCGCGAGTTCCACCGCGCCCTCACCACCCCGTGCGCGATGCCGCGACTGCTCAACATGTTCGAGGCGACCTGGAACCTCACCGAACCCTTCCAGATGATGCGGGCGGTGACCTCAGAGACCCAGGCCGCACTCAACACCGACCACGAAGACCTCCTCGACGCCTTCGCCGACCGCGACACCCCGGCGGTTCTCGAGGTCGCACGCCGGCACCACCAGCGGCTCGAAAGCGCGATCGTCGAAGCGGCCGATCTCCTCGACGTCCGCCACGACTGACCCATCCCGGGACCGTCGAATCGGGCATCCGTCGATGTGCCCAGCGGAATATATTTGCGCGTTCATCACCAGGTAACAAACCGTTCCTACTTTGGTCCCATCAGCATTTCCGCACCTGAGAGCGGTTTTCACGCTGAAAGACATGACCAGGAGACCACATGTTCACACCGACCCCTGCCGAGGCGGCACAGTCGCATCACGGCGCCGCGGGCGAGAGCGTCATCAAGGCCGGCTACGACGACCGGCTCACCAACACCGATCTCGCTCCACTGAAAGAACAGAAGTGGACCTGGTACAACATCTTCGCGTTCTGGATGTCCGACGTGCACAGCGTCGGCGGTTACGTCTTCGCCGGCAGTCTGTTCGCGCTGGGCATCGCCGCCTGGCAGGTTCTCGTCGCCCTCCTGGTCGGCATCGTGGCCGTCAACATCCTCTGCAACCTCGTCGCCAAGCCCTCGCAGGTCGCCGGCGTCCCGTACCCGGTCACGACGCGGGTGTCCTTCGGCGTCAAGGGCGCCAACATCCCGGCGATCATCCGCGGCGCGATCGCGGTCGTCTGGTACGGCATCCAGACCTACCTCGCCTCGGTCGCCTTCGGTCTGCTGGCGCTGAAGTTCTGGCCGGGTCTCGAGCCCTGGGGCGACGTCGACCAGCACGGGTTCCTGGGACTGTCGGTTCTCGGCTGGGCCGGCTTCCTCCTGATGTGGATCCTGCAGGCGTTCGTGTTCTGGAACGGCATGGACACCATCCGCAAGTTCATCGACTTCTGCGGTCCCGCTGTCTATGTCGTGATGATCGCGCTCGCCGGTTACCTGATCGCCAAGGCGGGGTGGGACAACGTGAGCCTCGATCTGTCGGTGGGTGACGGTCTCACCGGATGGTCGTCGATCACGATGATGATCAGCGCGTTCGCGCTGGTGGTCTCCTACTTCTCCGGCCCGATGCTCAACTTCGGCGACTTCTCCCGCTACGGAAAGACTTTCGGCGAGGTGAAGAAGGGCAACTTCTGGGGCCTGCCGGTCAACTTCCTGTTCTTCTCGCTGCTCGTCGTGTGTACCGTCTCGGCGGCGGTGACGGTGATCGGCACCGACGCAGACGGCAACATCATCACCGATCCGGTCCACATCGTCGACAAGATCGACAACACCACCGCCGCGGTGCTCGGTGTGCTGACCTTCGCCATCGCCACGATCGGCATCAACATCGTCGCCAACTTCGTGTCCCCCGCCTTCGACTTCTCGAATGTGGCCCCCACCAAGATCAGCTGGCGCACCGGAGGAATGATCGCCGCCGTCGGTTCGGTCCTGATCACCCCGTGGAATCTCTTCAACAACCCCACCGCGATCCACTACACGATGGACACGCTCGGCGCCGTGATCGGTCCACTGTTCGGCATCCTGATCGCCGATTTCTACCTGGTCAAGAAGCAGAAGATCGTCATCGACGACCTGTTCACCATGAAGCCGGAGGGCACCTACTGGTACCGCAACGGCTGGAACCCGGTCGCCGTGGGCTCGACCATCGTCGCCTCCATCCTGCCGATCTGTGTCGTCATCTTCGGCACCGCCTACCAGGCCAGCTTCACCTGGTTCATCGGCGCCGGTCTCGGCATGGCGGTCTACTGGCTCGGCATGAAATTCGTTCCCACCCACCTGATCCACGGTTCGGCACCGACCGCCCACACCACCACCGACATCGCGGTCGACGCCGCGGGTGAACCGGTCGTCGCTCCGGCCCCGGCACCGGCGGTCGCCGGTGCCATCACCGAGGAGGCACCGGGCAACTGACGTGACCGATTCGCCCTCGGCCGCAACACATCCCGGGGGAGGATGACAGCTGAACGATCGGGCCGCGCGATCTCCCCGCGGCCCGATTCGCGTCTACGGGGTCTGACCGAGCCCGCGCGCCGCGATCGCCTCGAGAACGTCCATCGACGCCTTGTACGGTTCGGTGTCGCGCGGCCAGGGGACTATGACGTCGGTGAAGTCGAGTTCGGCTGCGCGGCCGACCATGTCGTCGAACAGGCCGACACTCTCGATCGGGTTGCGCGGTGCGGCCTCGAGGCTGAGGTATCGGTCGATCCGACGGCCCGGGTGCCGATCCAGTTCGCCGTCGAGGGCCGCGACGGCCCGTCCGACAGATGCGAACCACTCGTCGAGACTTTCCGCCGCCTGGCCGGTGGTCACCCAGGCGTCGCCGTGACGGGCAGCGAACCGCACCGAGCGCGGACCGTTGCCGGCGAGCAGGAACGGCACCCGATCACGTACCGGTCCACGCCCCAGACGCATGTCCCGGGTGCGGAAGTAGCAACCGTCCGCGTCGACGTGGTCCTCGCTCAAGGTCCGGTCGAGCAGCCCGACGAACTCCTGGAATCGGTCGACCCGCTGCCCGACGGTCAGTTCAGGCTGCCCGAGCACGGCGTCGTCCGGTGTGCCACCGACACCCAGCCCCAACAGGAAGCGGCCGTCCGAGATGTCGACGAGGGTCTCGACCTCGCGCGAAAACGCCGCCGGGTGACGGAAATTCGGCGAGACCACGAAGGCACCGAGTCGGATGGTGCTCGTGACCACGGCGGCCGCCGAAAGCAGCGGCATGCAACCCGACCACAGCGAGTCCGGCAGACCTCCCCAGACGAGGTGGTCGTAGGTCCAGGCGTGGTCGAACCCCATCTCCTCGGCCAGGATCCACCGGGGTCGGGACTGCTCCCAGGTCAGGTCGGGGAGGATGCAGATGCCGTGGCGCACGGCTCACACTGTACTTCGGTTCAGCGGGCGACCGGCGAGACCGCGCCGGGGATCTCGAGGACCGATCCTGCGTGCGTGGTCACGTAGACACTGGTGGCCGAGAACCCGGCACCGTTTGCGCCGATGGAGATCCCGGCCGGCGTCGTCAGGTTCTCCCGTGCGACGCGGATCAGCGGTGCCGGGTTCCCGGCAGCACGATCGCCGACGCCACGAAAAAGCAGAGCGCGCCCACGAATGTCCCGGCGTTGGCGGCGATGGCATCGGCTGTCACCCCGTCCTTGTTGACGAAGGCACCGACGGCCGACACCCCGAACGCGACACACCCCACCCAATTCATCAGGACCGACCACCAGCGCCGGTCCTCGAAGTCGAGACCGTGACCCGTCGACCGGGAGTACGCGGCGAAGGCGACCGCGCCGCTGATCAGGAAGGCAACCGAGCCACCGGCGTCGGGAGACCACACGAGGTGGCGCTCACCGGCAACCGTGTGGGCGAACAGGGCGCTCGTCGTCGAGATGTTGAACAGCAGGGTCCCGACGGTTTGGGTTGCGGCGCTGAGCCATTCGGCACGGATTGCCGATCCCGGCATCGATGCCGCCAGCTCGACGGGCGATGCGCTGCGCACCAACTGGATCAGGCCGGCCCCCGTGAAGAACCACGCGCCGACGAAGTAACACAGATTGACGACATCGGCGCCGGCGAGATCGCCGAATCCGGGTGCCGAGCCGAGAGCGAACAGGGCCGACCCGACCATGAATCCCCAGCACTGCTTCGGCAGCGTGGGCGCGAGCGGTGCGGTGGGCCAGGCACGCCGCCGCAACGGTGTTCGGGGTGCCGACCGCTCAGGCGGTGACATCGAGACTCACGACGACCTTGCTCGGTTCGATCCAGACGCCCAGTTCACCCGGTACCCCGTTGCGCGCGCCGAACTCCTCAGCCCGGTCGGCACCCATGTATCGCGCGCCGCACAGCGTGGCGATCCGTCGGACTTCGGGGAGGTCCTCGGTCACCACCGCGCGGCCCTGCACCTGGACGAACCCGTACGGCGGCTTTGGCAGGTCGACCGACATCGTCACGCGCGGATCACGCTGTAGCGCGCGTCCTTTCGCGGTTGTCTCACCGGTGTTGAACGCCAGTCGGTCGCCGTCAACGACGAACCAGACCGGGACCACCAGGGGCCTGCCATCGGCGGCGGTGTATCCGAGGTGGCCGGTCTTGGTACCGGAGGCCAGGAATTCCCGGACCGCGGGATCCGACAGCGACGTTCCAGACATGTGTTCAGCCTAGGTGTTCCCGACCCGGACGTTCTCGGTTCCAGTAGCCGGCGACGACTTTGGGTAGTAGATGTTTCCGCGTGGCCGATTCCTTCCCGCTTATCGGACAGCACCCGCGGGAAGGAAACAGACACCGCGGGAGGGAAACGGTCCCGCGGGTAGACGAACAGTTCCTCGCTCACCCCTTGTCCGACAATCGGTTGCCGATGTGGACGGCCACCATCATGATCGTGGCGTGCGGCCCGCTGCGGCCACCTGTCGGCAGGATCGACCCGTCGACGATCCGCAAACCCTCGGTTCCATGGACCGCACCGAGTGCGTCGGTGCGCACACCCATCGGCATGGTGCCCCACGCGTGCTGCGAGAACCCCGGCACCGCGGCCACCGAGACGCTGTCCTGCACGACGATGCCGGCGAACTCGGACGAGTGCAGCATCTCCACCACCTCGTCGGCGCCCGCCCGCATCGCGGCGGTCGCCTCCGCCGACGGCTCTCCGAACTCGAGACGGACACGTTCGTCGCCGGCGACCAGCCGCACCGGCGACCAGTGCATCGCGGTCACCTCGACCATCGACCCGCTGCGCGGGAGACCGTCGATGTAGGTTGCGAAATCGTCTCGATAGCAACGGATCTCGAGACCGTCATCAGTGTGCAACACCGTCGGCAGCACCATGCCGGGCTCGGCCGGTTCCTTTCGGCGGTAGGAAACGGCCAGTCCGCGGTGTTCACCGGCGGCGAGGAATGCGGCCCCGCCGAGCGACTCGAGGTCCGAGGCGAGCAGGAGCTGCGCGGTGCCCAGTGTGCCGCCGGCGAGGACCACCTCGCCGGCTCTGACGGTGAATCGTTCGGTGTGTACCCCGGTGACACGGCGCCGGCCGGCGACCTCGAGCCGTCGGACCTCACAGTCGGGCACGACGCGGAGATTGGGCCGGTCGAGGGCCTGATCGAGGTAGGCCTCGGCGGCGGTCCGGCGCAACATCCCGGACCGGTTGCCGAGCACCCGGTTCACGCCGACCACCGGCCAGCGGTCACGAAGCGACCGAACCGCCGTCCGCGCCGACCAGTACCGTTCGAAAGCCCTTCCGGCGTCGCCGAGTTCGTCGTCGGACACCGGTGAGACACTCATCGTGCCCCCACCCCACCCCCGTCGAGCTCGGAGTAGGCGGCGTCGATCGCGTCGAGGCCCCAGCTGTCCGGCCAGTCCGCGAAGTCCTCCGGATGCCAGCGCAGGAAGTATCCGCCGTTGACCGCGGAGGAGCCCCCGATCGCACACCCCCGCGCGGCGGTGAGGCCGTCGAGATCGGTGGTGTGCCGGACCGCGTAGGGCGCGTGGTCGCCGATGGGGAGACGTCGGAGGTCTCGCTCCTCCGGGCCCGGCCAGCGCCCGGGCCCGCGCTCGAGCAGCACGACGTCCCGCCCGGGTTCCCGCGACAGCTTCTCCGCGAGGACACAACCGGCGCTCCCCGAACCGACGATGACGACGTCGGCACTCATCACATCTGCGCTCATGACACCACGCTCATGACATGACGGATCAGGTGCGCATTGCGGGGCAACGTCATCGGGAGATGACCGGGCGCAATGCCTCCGCGTCTCGGTGGGTGATGACGCCCTGCCACAGACCTGCGCCATAGGCGAGGTCGTCGAGGCGGCGCATCATCAGGTAGCGGAACGGCCCCAGGGCCGGCGGGGTCGTCGGGTCGGCGAGGAGGTCCCGGAACCAGGACACCACCCCCTCGACGATCGCCACCTGGATCGCGAGGGTTCGGAACCGTCTCGACACGAGGGCCAGCAGCAGGGCCACCGGCCAGTAGTGCCGGCAGATCGCATCAGCCGCCTGCAGCAGTCCGAATCCCGCGGCCCGGCCGGTGAGTTGTGCCGAGACGAGCGGCGCCGACGGCAGGTCGCCCAGCCGCTTACGAAGCCGGGTCGCGAGATGGGTCAGGATGAGCATCGCCAGCGCGGCGCCGAAGCGGGTGCGGGTCAGCAGGGCGGCGACGGCCGCGGCCATCGGCACCGACATCACCAGCGGGGCGGCACGGTTTCCGTGGCGTGCGGCGAGGTGGGCCGCTCCGGTCCCGTAGAAGCATCGCCGGGACAGCACCGACCGCATGTCGGTGCGATGGTCGTGCGCCACCCGCGCGACCGGGTCGTATCGAATACGCCACCCTGCAGAATGCATACGCCAGCATGCATCCACATCCTCGGCGACCCGGAGCGACTCGTCGAATCCGCAGAATGCACTGCGCCGCACGACAATTGCCGCACTGGGGACGTAGGGGACCCGGGTGGACGGCAGGACCGCGGACTCCTCGGGACCCATGTCCAGCGAGGACCAGCCGTTCTCGTAGCGCTCGGCCAATGAGGACGACCGGTCGGCGGACCGGAGTCCGACGATCCGCGGGGCCACGATCCCCACGGTGGGGTCGGAGAAGTGGGTGAGCAGAACCGTCAGCCAGTCCGGGTCGGGCACGACGTCGGAATCGAGGAAGGCCACGAAATCCGTGGTGGCAGCGGCTGCTCCGGCATTCCGGGCCGCAGCAGGGCCACGGTTCTCGTCGAATCGGATGACGCTCACGCCCGGTCGGCCGGCGCGGATCGGGACGTCCGATCCGTCGTCGACGACCACGACGGTCAGACCATCGAGTGCATCGATGAGGCGGTCGACGCCGGCCTGATTGTCCTTCACCGGGATCACCACGGTGACGTCGGCGGGCTTCGGACCGAACATCGGACGCGGGTTGGCGACCCCGGCATCCAGGAGAGCGCGCGCGAGACGACGGGTCACGTTGTCGCACACCTCGATTCGGCCGTCGTCGGAGGTCATCCCCAGCGCGGTGTCGGACATCCGCATCAGCCGCGTCGGCGAGCCACCGACGAGGTATCGCAGGTCGCCGCCGCGCGCGGAACGCAGGTCGATCTGGACCTGGAAACCATCCGGGAGGTCGGTGCGGTTCTCCGAGGACGCCGCGTCCGCGGTGTCGGCATCGTCACCCGGCTCGTCTTCCGAAACCGTCTGTACACCAACGGTTTCGCCGTCAGAGATGGCTTCGCTGCCGAGCGTGTCCTCATCGGCCGGGTTCCTGTCGGTCACGTCCCTGCCCTCGGTCGCGTCGTCGCCACTGATGCCCTGGGCCGAACCACTGCCGCGAGGGGCCGAATCGTCGAGCGCGGTCATCCGAGTCGCCCCTGGTCGTCGACCTGCCAGGAGACGAGCGCCGCACCGAGGCGATCGGTCACCTCGGCCACCAGGCGCCGGCCCTCGTCGGCGGAGGCCTCGGTGGGATCGCCCAGCACGCCGTTGGGGCTGACCGCCCCGACACCGCCCTCACGCATGGCACCGAGAAGCGCGCCGACCGGCTCACGATTACCGGCGACCGCCCGCGACGTGTCGACCGATGACGGCGAGACATGGAGCAGCACCGAGGTTTCCGTGAAACCGGCATGTGCGTCCGCGCCCGGGAAGGCGCACGGGAACCAGGCGGCATCCCGCCCCTCGTACCGGAGGCGGGTCACCGCGTCGATCAGGGTCCGGGTGTTGCCGCCGTGTCCGTTCACGAACACGATGCGCCGCGCCCACCGGCAGGCACTGCGCCCGTACTCGACAAGCATCCCGCGCAGTGCGTCGTGACCGATGGAGATCGTCCCGGCAAAGCCCTCATGTTCGCCGCTCGCGCCGTAATTGAGGTCGGGCGCACGGAGGATGTCAGAATCGCCGAGGCACTCACAGACGGCGTCGGCCACTGCCGTGGCGATACGCGTGTCGGTGTCCAGAGGCAGGTGCGGACCGTGCTGCTCGACAGAACCGAGAGGTACCACGAGAGTGATCACCTTTCCATCGAGGTCCGGCCAGCTGCACTGCCCCAGCGTCGACGGTCCTGTCATCTGACCAATGCTAGCCATCACGCTCCCAAGCTTCTGCCCCTCGGCCCAAAAACAGCGAGAAAAACGGGCCGAAAACGTCGTGCCGACCACATTGACGAGCGTTCGATCGGTTATGGAATGCTATTGCGTGACACGTGACGCCTGACACAGTGGCGGTACAACGACCGGAGGACGACACATGAGCAGTACGACACCCCACAACAGCGGAAAACCCGGCCCACTCAGCTCCATCCGGGTCATCGAGTTCGCAGGTATCGGCCCGGGACCCCACGCGGCCATGCTGCTCGCCGACCTCGGTGCCGATGTGGTCCGTGTCCAGCGCCCCGGCACGCTCCCCAAGCCCGGCGTGAACGCTGACGCGCTGCTGCGCGGCCGTCGCGTCGTCGAGGCCAATCTGAAGGACGAGACCGATCGCGCGACGATCCTCGATCTCGTCGCCAAGGCTGACGTCATCATCGAGGGTTTCCGCCCCGGCGTCATGGAACGTCTCGGTTTCGGCCCCGATGACCTCACCGAGGTCAATCCCGGCCTCGTGTACGGCCGTATGACCGGCTGGGGACAGGAAGGCCCCCGTGCCAACCTCGCCGGCCACGACATCAACTACATCTCGCTGACCGGCCTGCTCCACGCAATCGGCCGCAAGGACGATCGTCCGGTGCCGCCGCTCAACCTCGCCGGCGACTTCGGCGGCGGATCGATGTTCCTCGTCGTGGGCGTGCTCGCCGCTCTGCTCGAGCGCGGCATCTCCGGCAAGGGACAGGTCGTCGACGCCGCCATGGTTGACGGCGCTTCCGTTCTGGGACAGATGATGTGGGCGTTCCGCGGTACCGGCCTGTGGAGCGACACCCGCGGCACCAACATGCTCGACACCGGCGCCCCCTACTACGAGGTCTACGAGACCTCGGACGGCAAGTACATGGCCGTCGGCGCCATCGAGCCGCAGTTCTACGCCGAGCTGCTCAAGGGCCTGGGCTTGGAGGACGCCGACCTGCCGGCACAGAACGACATCGCGAACTGGGGCAAGCTGAAGGAGATCTTCACCGAGACCTTCAAGTCGCGCACCCGCGACGAGTGGGCCAAGGTCTTCGATGGCACCGACGCCTGCACCTCGCCGGTGCTGACCTTCGCTGAGGCACCCACCGATCCGCACATGGCCGCGCGGGCCAACCTGGTCGACATCGACGGTGTCACCCAGGCGCAGGTCGCTCCGCGATTCTCGCGCACCCAGCCGGAGACCCCGGCCGGACCCTCGACCGAGGCCGTCGACCCGAAGACCCTCTGGGCCTGATCCGACAAGTATTCCCCTCTGCTGCCTGAGGTGCGAGGAGCGAAAGCGACGAGCCACTCCCCCTCCGCTGCCTGAGGTGCGAGGAGCGAAAGCGACGAGCCACGAAGGCCTGGCGAGAATTCCTCACCAGCCCTAATGGGGGTGGATCGGTGATCTTTCTCCGTGGTGGAGGGGATGCTGGTCGTGTGAGCCTGCCCGGTCGGTGACCACTGGCTGGCCCTGAAAACGGTTGGTGGATTTCTACACGAAGACCGTGGCCCGGCCGGGCGGGATCGCCTCGTAGAACGCTTCTGGGATGTCGTGCCCCTGTGACGGTATGGATGAGCACTGATCCATTAGGCCGCGTGAGAGGGGATCCTCGGGCTCACATCGCAACTACTCGCTATGAGGAGAAGAGGTGAGCGTTCGACATGATCTTCGTGGGCAACGACTGGGCATCCGATCACCACGACGTGTGCGTGATGGATGAGACCGGCAGCGTCCTGGCCACCCGCCGATGTGCTGAATCAGCAGCCGGCATCACCGCCCTGCACGACCTACTCGCCCGCTTCGCCGATCAACCGCAGCAGGTGGTGGCGGGTACCGAAACCGAACACGGCATGTGGGTCGACGCGTTGGTCGCCGCCGGCTACCAGGTGTATGCGATCAACCCACGATCTGTCTCCCGCTATCGCGATCGCCATCATGTCGGTGGCACCAAATCCGATAAGGCCGACGCGAAAACCCTCGCCGATCTGGTGCGTACCGACCGCCACAACCACCGACTCGTCGCCGACGACAGTGCCGAAGCCGACGCGATCCGGGTGATGGCCCGTACCCATCAGAATCTGGTGTGGGCCCGCTCGGCACAACAAAACGTGCTGCACGCCCAACTGCACGCCTACTACCCGGCCGCACTCGAAGCCTTCGGCGGGGATCTGGCCCACCGCGACACCCTCAGCGTGCTTCGGCGGGCCCCCACCCCCGACCAGGGGGCGCGACTGTCGGTGGCAACACTGCGGTCGGCGTTGAAAAAGGGTGGCCGGCAACGCAATATCGACGCCCGAGCCCGCGAGATCCACCAGGCGCTAGGTGCCTCCGGCCATCTGACCGCGCCACCGCAGCTGGTCGCCGCATATGCGGCGACGGTGACCGCAACAGTGGAGATGCTCACGGCATTGAACACTCAGATCGTCCAGCTCGAAACCACTCTCAACCAGTCTTTTGACACGCATCCGGACGCCGCGATCTACCTGTCCATGCCCGGAATCGGTGAAACCATCGGCGCCCGGATGCTCGGCGAGTTCGGGGATGACCCCGAACGCTATGCCACCGCCAAGTCTCGCAGAAACTACGCCGGTACCTCACCAAGAACCATCGCCTCGGGTAAAGGTCACGTCGTGTTGGCCCGGCACATCCGCAACACCCGACTCAACGACGCCGCCATGGCAATGGCACAAAGCGCGTTGACCGGCAGTGTCGGCGCCCGCGCCTACTACGACAACCTCAAAGCCCAGAACAAGACCCACACACAAGCCCAACGAGCATTGGCCAACCGGCTCATCGGCATCCTCCACGGCTGCCTGGCCCACCACACTCTTTACGACGAACACACCGCCTGGGGCCACCGCGCAAACCTCGCCGCTTGACACCTTGCACCCCTGGGATGTCTTCGTGGCTCGCTGCGCTCGCACCTCAGGGAGCAACAAGAACCACTGCGCTCGCACCTCAGGGAGCAACAAGAACCACTGCGCTCGCACCTCAGGGAGCAAGAAGAACCGCCGCGCTCGCGCCTCAGGGAGCAAGAACAACCACAGCGCTCGCTACCTCAGGAAGCAGGGGTCAGACCTTCGAGTGCCCCATGTCGATCTGGAACTCGGCACCGGTGATGCCCTTGGCGCTGTCGGAGGACAGGTACAGGACGGCGTCGGAGATCTCGTCGCACGACGCGACCGGATGGTAGTCCAGCATCGACACGAAATGCGGGGTGACCCACGGCTTTTCGAACAGTCGATGGGCTTCGGTGTCGGCGACTCCCATCGGGGTGTCGACCGCGTAGGGGTGCACGCTGTTGACGCGGATCCGGTGATGACCGAGTTCTTTGGCCGCGGTCTGCGCCAGGCCGACGAGGCCATGCTTGGACGCCGTGTACGACGCCTGCATCGGCATCGCCTTCAGTCCGGCGACCGAGCTGATGATGGTGATCGAGCCGCCGTTGCCGGCCTCGAGCATCGCCGGGACCGTGGCCTTGAGGGTCTTCCAGGCGCCGACGAGGTTGATGTCGACGACGTCGGTGAACTGTTCCTCGGTCAGTTCCCAGACCGACCCCCAGGTGAGCACGCCGGCGTTGGCGATGACGTGATCGAGCCGGCCGAACTGCTCGACCGCGTCTGCGACCAGCTGCTGCTGGAACGCGAGGTCGCGCGTATCACCCTGCCGCGCAAGGATCTTGCCGCCCGCGCCCTCGACGAGGCGGATCGTCTCGTCGAGATCCTCGGCCGTGGCGGGCGGATAGGTGGCGTGGTCGATGATCGGACCCGCGATGTCGAGACCCACGATCGCGGCGCCCTCACGGGCGAACCGGACCGCATGATTACGGCCCTGACCACGGGCGATGCCGGTGATGTAGACGACCTTGCCGTCGAACTGTCCCATGGCAGAACTGTAACACGTTCTAGTTCTGCCGCGGTGCTGTTCCCCGCGGGTTCTGCCCGGCAACGGCTTCGGGAGGTGTGTGTCCACTCGGATCAGACGTGCCCGAAGGACCGCTTGAAGTCGTCCGGGATGATCAGGTCGTCGGCGGACAGATCGTTCACGCTCTTGTGTCCCAGGCCCATCAGCGCGCCGTCGAGGCCCATACGCATGAGGTCGAGGACATTCTCGACGCCGGCCTGACCGTTGGCGGCGAGGCCCCACAGGTAGGCGCGGCCGATCATCACGGCCCTGGCGCCGAGTGCCAGGGCCTTGGCGACGTCGCTGCCGCGTCGGATGCCACCGTCGAGGAGGACCTCGATGTCGTTGCCGACCGCATCGGCGATGTCGGGCAGCAGACGGATCGTCGCCGGGGTGCCGTCGAGGTTGTTTCCGCCGTGGTTGGACACCGAGATCGCCGTCGCGCCGATGTCGACGGCGCGCTTGGCGTCGTCGAGACGGGTGATGCCCTTGACCATGAACGGCCCGCCCCACTGCTCACGCAGCCACTGCAGGTCCTCCCAGGTGGGCGGCGGGGTGCCCATCCACTCGCCGTAGGCGCCGAAGAAGGTCGGGCCGGGGACACCCTGCGGGGTGAGGTTCGGCGCGGTGAGGTCGGGGATGATGACCTTGCCGCCCCTGACCCAGTCCAGCGCGTACCGCGGCTTGACCGCGATCTCCGGGCCGAGACGCACCAGCGCCTTGAGGTTCACCTTCTCGGGGATCTCCGGGCTGCCCCAGTCGCGGCCGACGTTGAACACCCAGTCGGTCGTGACGATGAGACCCTTTGCGCCGGCGGCCCGTGCGCGCTCGGCACGACGGAGGATGTCCTCGCGGCTGCCGAGCCAGTAGATCTGGAAGAACACCTTGTCATTGACGGCGGTGACCTCTTCGACGGCGTGCGAGGCGAAGCTCGACAGGCCCATCGCGGTGCCCCGAGCAGCCGCGGCACGTGCGACGGCGACCTCGCCGTCGGGATCGACGGCCTGCACACCGGTCGGCGAGATCATCACCGGGAAGGACAGCTCCTGCCCCATCACCGAGGTGGTCATCTCACGCTCCGGCTGCGCGCCGACAACGTGTGGCGCCCAACCCAGTTCGTTGAAGGCCTGCACGTTGTCGTCGAGGGTCACCCCGGCCTGCGTGCCGGCGACCAGCGACGAGTAGACCGACTTCGGCAGTCGCTTCTTCGCCCGGCGCTGCGCCTCGGTGACCGTTTCGAACCAGGGGTTTTTCGCCCAGGGGTTGAGAGCCATTTCTCCTACTCACTCACTTCTCGGATGCGTGCCATCGCCCGGGGTACCCGTGTACCCCGGGGAGGACTCGACACTGTTGGGCCGCGGGCGGATTACCGCGCAGCAGGGGTGAACCCGGCGAGCGGGTTCTCATCACAGGACTTGGTGGGCCGACCGATCGGGGTGAGGTCCCCGTCGGGTCGACGGGTCATCAGCGTCAGCGGGGTTCCGCGCGAATGATCCTTGTTCGCCGTCGGTTTGGTGCGTTCGCCGGCGAGCAGCTCTTCGCCGTAACCCTGCACGCACTCGGGATCCGGTCCGGCCAGCGGCAGACCGGTGAAGAACTTGGCGGCCATGCAGCCACCGCGGCAGGCGTCGAAATGCGCACACTTGGTGCAGGCACCGGCGTTCTGCGGTTCACGCAGTTCGGTGAACAGATCCGAACGCTGCCAGATCTCCTGGAACCCGCCGTCCGAGAGGATGTTCCCGGCGAGGAAGTTCTCGTGGATCGCGAACGGGCAGGCGTACACGTCGCCGACCGGGTCGATGAGGCACACGACGCGCCCTGCACCGCAGAGGTTGAGGCCGGGCAGACCGCCACCGGAGTCCCCACCGAACGCCGACAGGTGGAAGAACGAGTCTCCGGTCAGCACGCGATCACCGTGTGCGACAAGCCAATCGTAGAGTTCACGCTGCTGCTCGGGCAGCGGGTGCAGGTCGTCCCACACATCGGCGCCACGGCCCGACGGACGCAGGCGGGTGATGCGCAGGGTGGCGTCGTACCGATCGGCCAACGCCTTGAACTCGTCGAGCTGCGCGACGTTCTGCCGCGTCATCACGACGCTGATCTTGGCGTCCTTGAAGCCGGCCTCGGCCAGGTTCTCGAGTGCCCGGACCGCCATGTCGAAGGAACCCGGGCCGCGCACGGCGTCGTTGACCTCCGCGGTCGCGCCGTCGAGGGAGATCTGGACGTCGACGTAGTCCGACGCGGCCAGGCGTGCGGCGACCTTCTTGTCGATGCGCAAACCGTTGGTGGAGAACTTGACTCCCACCTGGTGGCTGGTGGCGTAGTCGACGAGCTCCCAGAAATCGGGGCGCACCGTCGGCTCGCCGCCGCCGATGTTCACGTAGAAGACCTGCATGCGCTGCAGTTCGTCGATGATCGCCTTGCACTGTTCGGTCGACAGCTCGCGCGGATCACGCTTGCCCGACGAGGACAGGCAGTGCACGCATGCCAGGTTGCAGGCGTAGGTGAGTTCCCACGTCAGGCAGATCGGCGCGTCGAGACCGCGCTCGAACTGGTCGACGAGGCGGCCGACCTTGGGTACCTGGTCGGCGGGCGCGCTCGCCCGCGGGGAGGTCACGAGTTCGGCTGCGGTGGGCGGCATCTCGATTGTCGTCATCGTGTCGGTCCTAGGGTCGAGGCGGAAGCGGAGCACCGATCGGGGCTGTCGATCGGCGGAGGTGGTCGGTCAGGCCGCGCGGGGCGTGATCATCGCGCTGTCGGCCAGCGCCGTGAGCGCCTGCTCGTACAGGGGCCGCTGTGCAGGCGTGACGCCCGCTGCGAGGAGGGCCGCTTCGGCGGAGTCGTGATCGGCGAGGGACTGCACGATCCCGACCACGGTCAGGTTCTTGAGGAACGAGAGCTTGCGGGTACCGAAGTGGTACAGCAGGGCGCCGAACGGCTCGGGGCGCAGTGCCACCTTCGGGTTGAGTTCCCACGCGGCGAACGTGTCGAAGCCGGCGGGGGCATCGGGGGCTGGGGTGTCGAACCGGACCCCGGCGACCGCAGAACGGTCGCCGGAGGTCGGATTCGATGTCGGGGCTGACATCAGTAGACCCCGCACATCCCATCGATCGACACCTCTTCGACGAGCGACTCGGCGATGAGTTCGGTCTCGTTCGAGTTTGCAGCGGTAACCGCGGACTGGTCGGCCATGATCCATACCTCCTGATCTTCTAAGTGACTCGGATCACGATGGACTATAGTGGCACTCAGTGCAGATTTCTACCGCTAGAGCAAAACTGCCCGTTCGGACAGGCGGTTCGGGCCCCTTCGACCCGCTGCGCGCGAACGGATCCCATATGGTGAGGTCTCGATGACTGCGACGACACAGCAGGATGCGGGCCCCGGGCGGGCCGCACCCGGGCGACGCCCGATCTCCTCACGCGCCCGGATCAGCGCGCTCGCAATCGGCCTGTTCACCACCCGGGGTTTCGAGGAGACCAGCGTGGACGACATCGCCGAGGCCGCGGGCATCGCGCGTCGCACGCTGTTCCGGTACTACTCGTCGAAGAACGAGATCCCGTGGGGAGAGTTCGACGACCATCTGGGCGAGCTACGCGGACTCCTCGCCCAGATCCCCACCGACATCCCCATGGCCGACGCCCTCGTGGATGCCCTGGTCGTGTTCAACCGGGTGCCACCGGAAGAGCTCGAGAACCACCGCCGGCGCATGTCCCTGCTGCTCGGAGTTCCGGCACTCCAGGCACATTCGATGATCATGTACGCCGACTGGCGCCACGTCATCGCCGAGTTCTGCGCGGCCCGGCTCGGTCTGGACGAGAACGATCACCTGCCCCAGACCATCGGGTGGTTGTGCTTGGGCGCGGCACTCGCCGCCTACGAGCAGTGGCTGGCCAACCCCGACGCCGACCTCGAGAGACTGATCAGCGACGGCGCGCGGACCGTCGCCACCGGTGTCGCATCACTGACCCGCGTGCCATGATCGGCGGAGCCGACCACGCGGCCCCGAGAGGGCCTCGTGGGACACCCATCGGTTGGTCTATCCTGAAGTAGAACGTGTTCTAATTCGGCCCGGTTCGCCCGGTCCTCGACGTCGGAGAGCTGCTACATGCCTGACCTGACCCCTCACGGCTCACGAAGCGTGATCCTCACGGTGGCCGAGGTGATCGATGAGACGTCCGATGCCAAGTCCATCGCATTCGAGGTCCCCGAGACGTCGTCGGCCGCATTCACCGACTACAAGCCGGGACAGTTCCTCACTTTGCGCATCCCGAGCGAGCAGACCGGCTCGGTCGCCCGCTGCTACTCGCTGGCCTCGTCGCCGTACACCGACGCTCGACCCAAGGTGACCGTGAAGCGCACCGTCGACGGATACGGGTCCAACTGGGTCTGCGATAACCTCGCCCCCGGCTCGCAGGTCGAGGTGCTGCCGCCGTCGGGCGTCTTCACCCCCAAGTCCTTCGACGACCCGTTGCTCCTCATCGCCGCGGGCAGTGGCGTGACGCCGGTGATGTCGATCCTCAAGGCGGCGCTGAAGAAGAGCAGCGCGCCGATCGTCTTCTTCTACGCGAATCGCACCGAGAGCGACGTGATCTTCGCCGCCGAGCTGCGCGACCTGCTCCACGCCCACGCCGACCGGCTCACCGTCGTCCACTGGCTGGAGAGCCTGCAGGGGCTGCCCACCGCGGCGGCTCTGGCCTCGGTGTTCGTGCCGTACTCGACCACCCACACCGCCTACATGTGCGGACCCGGCCCGTTCATGGACGCCGTCCACAAAGCGTTGTCCCAAGCGAATTTTCCGCACCACAACGTCCACACCGAGGTGTACAACTCGCTGTCCGGCGACCCGTTCGCCGACGTCGAACTCGAGGAGGTCAGCGAAGAGGACCAAGCATCCGCCGCCACGGTCGAGGTCGAACTCGACGGAGAGACCCACACGCTGACCTGGCCGCGTAAGCGGACACTCATCGACGTGATGCTGGCCGCCGGGCTCGACGCCCCGTACTCGTGTCAGGAGGGTGAATGCGGTTCGTGCGCCTGCACTCTCACCGAGGGCACCGTCGACATGGACAACGCCGGCGCGCTCGACCCCGAGGACATCGAGGACGGGTACATCCTGGGTTGCCAGGCCCACCCGACCTCGGACTCGCTCAAGATCGAGTTCTGACAGATCGGTTTCTGACAGACCGTCGGCGAACAACCCGAAGGAGCACGACGACGTGACCACCATGAAGTCTCGGCTGAACCCGCTCCAGCTCGCACGCGGTCTGGCGGTGATGCTCCTCGGCATCGGCGTGCTCCACTTCGTCGTACCCAAACCGTTCGACGAGATCATTCCGGAGGAGATCCCCGGCGATCCGCGGACGCTGACCTACCTGTCCGGGGCCGCCGAGATCGGCCTGGGCGCCGGACTTCTCGTCCCGCGGACCCGCCGGCTCTCCGGAGCGTTGTCGGCTCTGTTGTTCCTCGCCGTCTATCCCGCCAACGTCAACATGGTGCGGCTCTGGTGGGGCAGGCCGCTGCCCTACCGGATAGTCGCCCTGGCACGTCTGCCGTTGCAGTTCCCGATGATCTGGGCGGCCATTCGCGTGGCCCGCGAGGGTTGACTCACCTCAGCGCGCGGTAGTACGCGCGCTCCTCCAAAGTCCGGTGCTCGAGCGCGTAACTCAGTGCGGTGCGGCCCATCCGGGCGGCGTTCTCCTCGAGGTACGTCAGGAGTACCTGCTCGTCGACGCGCTTGCCCGTCTCCCTGAGCATCCACCCGAAAGCCTTCTGGATGAGGTCTCGACGATCGTCGCGGACGAGTGGAGCCACGGCGAGAAGTGCTGATGCATCGCCGTTCTTGATGTGGGCGAAGGTCGCGATGACTCCTACCCGACGGCGCCAGAGATCCTCGTCGGCCGCGTGGGAGAGGATCACCTCCATCCCACCGCGGAGTCTGCAGAACTCGCCCAGGACCGAGTCGGCCGACGAGTCCACGAGATCCCAGTTGTTCACCCGCCCTCGGCGCACCGCGTCGAGGTACAGCTCGACCCACCGCCCGGCCTCGTCCCAATCCGGCTCCGACCTCGGCTTCAGGGTGCGCTCGAACTCACCCCGGAGCAGAAACAGGGCGATGAGCCGATGTTCGTGGACCGGCGAATCCAACAGCGCGCCAACTTCATCGGGGGCGATGCCGCGGAAGCGTTTGGCGATCGCCCGTTGCTGCGGCACACGTAGGCCGATGAACTCGTCGCCCTCGCCGTAACCGCCTGGGCGGACCTGGAAGAACCTGGCGAGGTCGTCGGCACGCTGCGGGTCGGCGACCTCGGCAGCGGCCGCGCGCAACGCCGCAGCCGTCAGCTCGGCACCCACCGGCGCTAGAGCAGGTCGGCGATGGGGGTCGGCGTCTGCAGTTTCGGCCGTGTCCTCATCACCGCACCGACCTTGCCCGCGCCGACGACGCCGGTGAGGATGCCGTCCCGGCTGTAGTAGGCCACGAACTTCTTGCCGTCGTCGGAGACGATGTGCACGGTGTCGTCGGCGCGAGGTGCACCGAGCACCTGGATCTTGACGTCGAACTGGTCGCTCCAGAAGTACGAGACCGCCGCGGTCACGGCGTCGCCGCCGGTGATCTGGTGCGCGACGACGGAGGCCTGATCGACCGTGTGATTCCAGTGTTCGACGCGCTGCGGGGTGCCGTCGTCGTCGCGCCAGTTGGCGACGTCGCCGAGGGCGTAGACGTTCTCGGCGCTGGTGTGTCCGGTTGCATCGCAGGCGATCCCGCCGCCCGCCTCGCGCGGCGCCAATTCGATCCCGGAGCCTTCCAGGTAGCCGGTGACGGGCGTGGAACCGATGCCGACGACCACGAGGTCGGCGGGGAGTTCGGTGCCGTCGGCGAGCTTCACCGCGTTGACCTTCGGCCCTCTCGCACCGTCGGTGACGACGATCTCGGCCACACCGACCCCGGTGCGCAGATCCACGCCGTTGTCGGTGTGGAGCCGCGAGACCAGCTTCCCGATCTCCTCGCCGAGCGCAACCGCCAGCGGGGTGGGGCGGGTTCGACGAGGCTGACGCTCAACCCGCGCGAGGTGAGGCTCGCGGCCACCTCGCAGCCGATGAAACCGGCGCCGATGACCACGGCGGTCGAGGCGGAATCGATATCCTCGCGCAGCGCGATCGCGTCGTCGTAGGTGCGGATCATGTGCACCCCCGCGACGGTGTCGGCGAGGCCCGGGAACGGCCGCGGATCGAGTCCGGTGGCCAGCACCAGGGTGTCGTAGACGGCCGTGTCGCCGGACGCCAGGGTGACGGTCCTGTCCGCCGGCGACACGGAGGTCACCGCGGAGCCCAGACGCAGGGTGATGTCGGATTCGGCGTAGAACTCCGCCGGTTTGAGGTCGACGCGATCGTCCTTGCCCAGGAGCACCGACTTCGACAGTGGCGGACGATCATAGGGCGGATGGTCCTCGGCGCCCACCAGGGTGATCGGATCGGCGAACCCGTTGTTGCGCAGGTTTTCCGCAACCCTGATCCCGCCCAGGCCCGCCCCGACGATCACGACGCCCGCGCCTGATCCACTCATCTTCCGTCCCCTCTCACCCCGCGCTCACCGTTCGCCTCGGGATGCCTGATGACATCCCGGCGTCGGCGCCTCAGCGGGTCACGTCTCCGACCGGTTGCAGGTCGGACAACAGCCAATTCCCGTCGACCTTACGCATAAGTGCCCACCTCGCGGTAGGGGTCGCCTCACCCTCCGCGTCGGCCGCTTCCCCAGAGCCCGTGGATTTTTCACCGTCCCCGACAGACACCGTCTGGTCCACGAACACGAGGACCCTCGCACGTTCGGCGGAACTGTCGTTCAGACCGGCACCGACGACTCGTCCGACCATCGACACCGAGGCGGCCCGCGCCCCCGGGACCACCACGTCGACGCCGCGATTGCGGTACTCGAGTCGCAACGGATCGGCGAGCAATGCGTCCGTTCGTCGACGCTGGTCGGGTGGGTCGTCCGGCCCGAACGTCATGAGGGCGGCGACCGCCCCGCCCGCCGCGGACAAGATCGCGGCGCGCTCGTCCTCCCCAGGCTCCGGGTCCGATCGCAGTACCCCGATCCACGCGACCAGCGCGACGACGAGCGCCGTGACCGTGACGGCGGCCAGGACGGCGAGACGGCGACGCTGCCGGCGAGTGGGGCTCGGTTCCAGGAGGTCACTCACGGCTGACGCGCCCCCGCGATCTTCCAACCGTCACCGGTGCTTTCCATGGTGATCAGCGCGGTGATCCGTTCGGCAGTCGTGTCGACGGCCGCGGCCTCCTCGGCCGTTCCTTCGGAACCGAGCAGCAGCGGATTGGTGGCGTCCGCGACGACGAGTACATCCACGGTGGTGCCCGCATCGTTCGACGCCGGATCGGTCACCAGCCCGGCCGAGACCACCTGCCCGACACTGCGTCCGGCCTGCGTACGCACCTCGGTGATCAGTGCGTCACGCGCACTCTCGATGCGGTCGCGCTGCGCGCCGGTGCTCACCGCGAGTACGCCGTCCACGAAACCGACCGGGTCGGCCGGGTCGGCGGTCAGCATGGCCGCGACCCCCGCCCGCGCGGAATCGAGCACCTCGGTCTGGCGATCCACCTCGGCCCGCTGTCCCCGGATCTGCCATCCCAGGACCGCACCCACGACCACGAGGATCGCGACGGCGACCGCCGTGCCGATGAGGACTGTGCGTAGAAGTCGAGTGCGTCGCACGGCACGCGCCCGGAGAGCGGGTGCGGCGGCG
Source organism: Gordonia alkanivorans NBRC 16433 (assembly GCF_000225505.1). GTDB lineage: Bacteria > Actinomycetota > Actinomycetes > Mycobacteriales > Mycobacteriaceae > Gordonia > Gordonia alkanivorans. Next base: position 296,478 of record NZ_BACI01000097.1, read on the forward strand.
ATCCGGGTCGCGCGAGCGTCCCTTCGAGCCTCATCGACCCGATCCCGGGCGAGCTGCACTCGTGTGGTGGTCACAGAGTCGGCTGTGGCGGAATCGGTTCTCGCAGCATCGGTCATCGCCATCACCCGACCACATCGGCCGCGGCGAGGAGCCACTCGTCGTCGGCACGGATGAAGCGGGCCAGCACCGACCGGCGGGCCGTCGTCGTAGCGGCGCCGGTCCGGGCGGGGGCGTCGGACCGGACGGTCACCACCACCCGGAGGAGTGCCTGCCCCTCGGTGGCATCGGCGTCAACCACGCTGACGACCTCGGGCCGCCACACCACGGACGCCGTCCCCTGCTCCGGCGGCCGGGTGAGCTGTGCACCATAGCTGTCGAGGAAGTCTCGGGCGACGAGCGCCCGGGCCCGTGTCCGATCCTGTTGCCACCGCGAGGAATCCACTGAGAAGACGTCGGCGACGATCGTTCCGGCGCGTTCACGCAGTTGTTCGCGGCTCTGCTCGAGCGCATCTCCTGCCGCGTGTACACGCCACGCGAATCCCACGGCGACGAGCGCTGCGGCCAGCACCAGCGCCGCCACCAGCAGCCGGAGGGCCCCGACGCGTACCGAAATGTATCCGGATGTGGTCATGGAAGGTATTGCACCGCCCCGAGTTTCAGTGCACCGTCGTCCGGGGTCACGAGCACACGAAGCCGGAACCGGCGGACCTGCTCTTCCCCGGTGTCTCCGGCGGCGTCGAACACGACGGTCGCCGCGACGAGAACCGTGGCGCTGTCACCGTCCCGGGCGGAGACCCCGGTACCGTCCACCGAGGACCTCGACACGGACCCGTTGGCCTGCACGAAAGCGCTGTAACTGTCGGCGGATTGGGCGAACTCGTCGTAGAAGGTACCGGTGGCACCGGCGAGGATCTTGCGCGCGCGACTCGGATCGCGGTGGTCCGGTGCGATCAGCACGGCCACGCGGTCGGCGGCCGCGCGCTCGAAGTCGTCGTCGGTGGGGGCATTCCGCGTGTCGGACCACGCCATGACCGCGATACCGGCCAGGACCACGGCTACGACCGCCACCAGCGTCGCCAGAATCCACCGGCGCCGCGGCACCCGCCGGCGTAGGCCGGCGTCGACCTCGCGCGCGTGCAACTCCTCGAGTGCCTCGCGCAGATCACGCCGGGCGCTGCGCTCCGCGGCGATCTCCGCGGCGCCCGGCCGCGCCTGTCCCCTCAACGACACGCTCTCCTCTACGACGACAGGCGCGTGTTCGGCTTGTCCTCGATCTTCTCCCCGCGGATGCGACTCGCATAGGCGGCGCGCGCCTCCTGGTCGGGACGCAGGAAGATCGAATCCAGCTTGGTGAGCTTGCGGGTGAACCGCTTCATCGCCGGCGGGAACAGCGGACTGGAGTCGGCCCAACGCATGGACCGCGGGGCGTACACCCGGGTCACCGGGCGGGCGATGGTCTCGACCACGATCGCCGCGACCTCCTCGGGCGCGACGGTCTGGATGAACCTGTTGGTCTGCAGGCCGGAGATCAGGGCGGTACGGGTGAAGGTCGGGAGAACGGCGCTGACGGTGACGCCCTCCGGCTCCAGCTCCGCGCCGAGGGCCTCGGAGAACTCGATCACCGCGGCCTTGGCACCGTTGTAGATGGTCAGACCCGGGGTCGGGATACGGCCGGCCGTCGACGCGATGTTGACGATGTGGCCGGTACGACGCGGGGCCATCCGGCGGGCGGCTTCCTGGCAGCCGATGATGACACCGAGGACGTCGATGTCGTAGGTGCGTCGGATGATCGTGTCGTCGTAGGACAGGAACGGACCGACCGGCATGATGCCGGCGTTGTTGACGAGGACGTCGATCGGTCCGAGCCGGGATTCGACCTCGGAGAGGAAGGCGTCGAAGGACTCCCGCTTGGTGACGTCGACCTCGACGCCCTCGATGCCGAGGTCGGCGGCGGCCTTGCCCACCGCCTCGCCGTCGACATCACCGATGGCGACCTTCGCACCCGCCTGGAACAGCTGCGTCGCGGTCTCGAATCCGATTCCGCGTGCACCACCGGTCACCACGACGACCTTGTCCTTCAGCGCCGTTCGGATGGCGTCGTGACCGGGCTTCCGGGACAGCTTGTCGCGCAGGCTCATTGGTTCCCCTCGGGTGGTTGTCGTTGAATCGAAAGCGAGTGACGGCGCCACGGGCCGTCGAAAGTCACGTGCTGATCACCAGATCATCGGGGCGAGGAATTTCGTGGCGAACGCACGGGCCTGTTGCGGATCGGTACGGGCCGGGTCCGACGGCGGGGTCTCCAGGAGCGAGATCACCAGTCGCACATGGATCTCGACGGCCTCGAGCAGGTCCTCCACCGGCATCTGCGCACCCTCGTCGCGCAGGGTGGCGGCGACCCGATCGGTGACCATGTCGATGAACAGCGACGTCATCTTCGCGGTGACGCTCTTGATCTCGGAGTCGGTGAGGACGATCCGGCTCAGCAACGGATCGGACTTGACCAGCTCGGCGCCCACCGCGAAGGCCTCGACCAGGGCGTCCTTGGGGCCCATCCCCTTGACCGATTCCTCGAGTTTCTTCATGCCCCGCTCGTAGGCGTCGTTGGCGACGGCGTAAAGGAGGGCCTCCTTGTTGGGGAAGCGGCGGTAGAGCGTGCTGCGGCTGACGCCCGCACGGGCCGCGACCTCGTCGATGTTGGCACGTCGCACCCCGACCTCGGCGAACTCCGAACCTGCAGCGGCCAGGATCGCCGCCTCCTGGTCGGCCGGGCTGGCGGTGTTGCGCACCTTGCGGTTGGACGAGCGAGCGCCCTTTCCCCTTGCAGCGCTGTTCACGGTGTCCTTCACGGGATTGTCCGACACGCGACTCACCGACGCCGGAGGGGCACGGGGAGCTTGTCCTTGGGCACGGGCAGCGCGCTGTAGTCCATGGGCAGGACGTAGTCGGCCGGAACCGACCACTCGTACCCGCGGAGCAGGTGGTGCATGATCGTCTTGATCTCCATCTGGCCAAAATACAGGCCGATACATTTGTGAACGCCACCACCAAATGGCATCCAGGCGAAGCGGTGGGACTTGTCCTCGGCGCGTTCGGGACCGAACCTCTCCGGGTCGAACATGTCAGGGTTGGTGAAGAACTCGGGATCCCGATGACTGGACAGGGATGACGTGGTGACGATGGTGCCCTCGGGGACGTAGAAGCCCTCGATCGAGGTGTCCTTGACCGCCATACGGGGCTGCGCCGGGACCGGCGGGCACAGTCGGAGCGACTCCTTCATCACCAGATCGAGGGCCGTCATGCCGGCGAGAGCGTCGTAGCCGAGTTCCGGTCCGAGTTCGAGGGACTCGGCGCGGGCGCGGTCCTGCCACTCGGGATGCTTGGCCATGTTGTAGGCCATCTGGGTCATCGTGATGGTCGAGGTGTCGTGCGCGGCCATGAGCACGAAGATCATGTGGTTGACCACGTCCTCATCGGAGAAGCTGTGCCCCTCATCGCTTTCCGCGTGGCACAGGACCGAGAAGAGATCCGGCGTCTCCCGCGCGCGCTTGGCCGCGATGTTGGCGTAGAAGAACTCCTCGAGGACCTTGCGTGAACGCAGGCCCTTCCACCAGCGTCCACCGGGCAGGGGTTTGCGCACGTAGGCAACGCCTGCGCGGACGGTGTCGATGAATGCCTTGTTGATCCGGTCGGCCTCGTCCCGGGGCAGGTTCAACCCGAGGAAGACCTCGAGCGCGAGGTCGAGGGTGAGCGCCTTGAACTGCTCGAACAGCTTCACCGAACCAACCGGGAACTCCGCGACGCGCTCGGCGATCATCGGCTGCATCTCCTGCATGTAACCCTCGAGCGCGGTGGTGCCGAACGCCTGCTGCAGTATCTGCCGGTGATGACGGTGCTCGTCGAAGTCGAGGAGCATGACGCCGCGGTTGAAGAAGGGACCGATGAAATAGCTCCACGCCGGACCGTTGGCGAAGGCCCGGTCCTTGTTCATCAGGAGTTCCTGGGCGGCCCGCGGGTTTCCGGTCATGACCATCTGCACACCGAAGGCGTTCAGCCCGGACACGTTGCCGAACTGCGCCCGGCGACGGTCGGCGAAGCCGAACGGGTCACGCCGCATCGACATGATCTCGAGGGAGCTGTTGCGGCCGGAGCACGGGATGGCCTGCAGGTCGCTACCCGCCGGCGGGGTCGCCAGTACCGATGCCATCGACCGTCTCCTTCCGAACAGAGAGCCCTACGGAATGTGATCCACATCGCATACTAGACCATGTTGAGACGATTCGGTAAAAGCGTTCCTAACTCACTCCTCGACGAGCAGGCGATGACACCGCCGCAGCCGATCCCGCCACCACTGTCTGCGGCCCTCCGGGGCGGCATGCGCAACGGCGTCGACGTCGGCATCGGGACCGAACCAGCGCGGTTCGACGACACCGTCACGCATCAGGAACGACGGTGCGACGTCGGCGGTGAACAGCGAGCCCGTGCCGAGTCCGCAGGCGAGGTCGAGCCGAGGCAGCGCCGCCGCCGCGGCGACCCCGGCCGCCATGCCGACTGCGCTGTCGAGCGCACTCGACACCACCACGTCGAGACCCAGGGTGTCGGCCAGTTCGAGCGTGGCACGCATCCCCCCGAGGGGCGCCACCTTCACCACGGCGACATCGGCGGCATCCGCGGCGACCACGCGCAATGGGTCGTCGGCCTTGCGGATGGATTCGTCGGCGGCGATCGGGACCTCGACCGCACGCCGCACCTGCGCGAGCTCCTCGACCGTGCGGCAGGGCTGTTCGGCGTACTCGACGTCGCCGATCGCACGTAGGGCGGTGATCGCCTCGTCCACCGACCAGCCGCCGTTGGCGTCGACCCGCACCCTCCCGATCAGCTCACGTGTCGCCGCGACCCGCGCGACGTCGTCGTCGAGCGTCTGACCCGGTTCTGCGACCTTCACCTTCGCGGTCCCCGCGCCCGGATATCGCTTCAGCAGGTCGGGCACCTCGTCGGCCGGGATGGCGGGCACGGTCGCGTTGACCGGCACGGTGTCCCGGACCGCGGGTGGCGGACCGAGATAGGCGGCCTCGATACCGGCGCGCAGCCACGCGGAGGCCTCGGCGTCCTCGTACTCGACGAAGGGGCCGAACTCGCCCCACCCCGCCGGCCCGGCGAAGACCATCGTCTCGCGGAAGGTCAGCCCACGGAACCTGGTCCGCATGGGGAGGCGGACCACCACGGCCGTCGCGAGCAGGTCCTCCACGTCCGGGAGCTCCCACTCGCCCCTCATGCCGCCGGGCATCGCTTCCTCCTGAGTCGCTGGCGTCAACCTTGAACGAGGGTTGTGTGAATTCGATGGAACAACCTTTTCACTTTGTTCCAAGTCCGCTACCCTCGCTCTCATGTCAGTCAACCAGGGATTCGATGCCGGTATCCGCGAGGCGGAACCGATGATCGTCGACGACACCCCGGACACCGCCGGCGAGATCGTGCGGCCTCGGCTCGGAGCCGACTCACTCGTGTGGAAGTTCTACGGCGACTCGCGGGGCATCCTCGGCTTTCAGCGCCTGGCCGGCACCGAGAACTGCATCGAGCAGCTCGGGCAGGCCGTCCTCGACCACTCGGTGATCTTCAGCGACTTCCTCGGCCGCGCCAAGCGCACCGGACCGCCGGTGATGAAGACCGTGTACAGCACCGAACCCGAGAAATGGGGCCGCACGGTGCGCGACTTCCATCGCGACATCAAGGGCACCATCAGCGACGGTTCGCGCTACCACGCGCTGAACCCGGAGCTGTTCTACTGGGCCCACGCAACCTTCGTCGACCAGGTTCTCTACATCACCGACACGTTCATCCGTCGCCTCACCTATGCCGAGAAGGTCCAGATCTTCGAAGAAAGCAAGGTCTGGTACCAGCTCTACGGTGTCAGCGACCGCGGCCAGCCCCAGACGTACGAGGAGTTCGTCGCCTACTGGGAGGACATGCTCAACCGTTTCGTCCCCCACAAGACGATCGTCTACGCGACCGGTTACATCCGCCAGGGACTGCCCCGACCCAAGAAGATCCCGGCCCCGGTGTGGAACGTCCTGTCGGCTCCGCTCAATGCGTTCATCCGCACGGTCATCGTGGGGACACTCCCCCAGCAGATGCGCGATGTCTGCGACCTGGAGTGGAACGACAAGAAGGAGAAGAATTTCCAGCGCTTCGCCGCTTTCATGCGTGCGATCAACCCGCTGGTCAACAGGCTCCCACTCAAGTACCTCTACGTCCCGTGGGCGTACGAGGCGTGGGAAAAGGTCGGCATCGACCCCCGCCCGTTGCACAACAAGCCCGCGGCCTAACGCCCCAGGAATCCCTCGACGTGCCGGATGAACTCCGCACGGCGGTCGCGGTGCACGCTGTGCCCGGCGTCGAGGATGACGAACCGTGAGTCCGGCAGCGCCTCGCTGACCGTCCGCAGGTGGCGGGGCGGCAGGAAGCTGCGCTCCCCGCCCGAGATGACCATCGTGGAGGCGCTGACGCGAGGCAGTTCCGACCACCACTGCGGTGCGCAGACATCGAACTCGGCGACGATCTCGTCGCCCATCCGTCCGTCGAACCGGAAGACCGGGAAGGGGTTGCGCGCCAGCGCGACGAGCCCACGGATCTGCTCGCCGAGCGTCGCTTTCATGGTGATTCCCTCGGAGAGATCGGCCTCGTCCCGCGGCATCGGCGGGACCTCCTCGAGGACCATCCGACGCACACGGGACGGTTCGTACATCGCCAGCCGCAACGCGGTGTGGGCTCCGAGCGAATGCCCGACCACGTCGGCCACGTGAATCCCCAGATTGTCGAGCACGTACACCAGGTCGTCACGAAAATCGTCGAGACGGTACGGGCCGTCGGGGCGTCCGCTGCGGCCGTGCCCGCGCAGATCGACGCTGACCACACCACGACCCTGCCGTCGCAACGACGCGGCAAGCGGCCGCCAGGTCGAATGATCCGACGCCATCCCGTGGACGAGGACCACCGGCACGCCACGGTCGGGTTCACCGGCCACCCGGACCGCCAGGTCGGGTTCGGCACGTCGACTGAGCACACGCATGCCCTCGAGCCTACGAAAGGCGGCCCTGCGCGCCTCGTCACACTCGGGATTCGTGCAGTACCCACGTATCACGACCGGCAGACCCCAGTTCGACGATGCGACGTCGATCGAGGTCGCGTCGTCGAATCGAGGTTCGGCGGTGCCGGGATGACAAAGGCGCCCGGCCACTTTCGTGACCGGGCGCCTCCTTGACTCAGTGAGTCAGTGCGTCAGGACAAGATCACTTGGTGATCTTGGTGACTCGACCCGCACCAACGGTGCGGCCACCCTCGCGGATGGCGAAACGCAGGCCCTCGTCCATGGCCACCGGCTGGATGAGCTTGACGCTCATCTCGGTGTTGTCGCCCGGCATGACCATCTCGGTGCCCTCGGGGAGGGTCACGACGCCGGTCACGTCCGTGGTACGGAAGTAGAACTGCGGACGGTAGTTGTTGAAGAACGGGGTGTGACGGCCGCCCTCGTCCTTGGACAGGATGTATGCCTGGCCCTCGAACTCGGTGTGCGGGGTCGTGGTGCCCGGCTTCACGATGACCTGACCGCGCTCGACGTCCTCGCGCTTGAGGCCGCGGAGCAGCAGACCGGCGTTGTCGCCTGCCTGTGCGGAATCGAGGAGCTTGTGGAACATCTCGATACCGGTGACGGTGGTCTTGGTGCTCTTCTCGCGGATGCCGACGATCTCGACTTCCTCGTTCACGTTGACCTCGCCACGCTCCACACGACCGGTGACCACGGTGCCGCGGCCGGTGATGGTGAATACGTCCTCGACGGGCATGAGGAACGGCTTCTCGGTCTCGCGAACCGGATCCGGGATCGACTCGTCGACGGCAGCCATGAGCTCCTCGACCGAACTGGCCCACTCGGGGTCACCCTCGAGAGCCTTGAGAGCCGAGACCTTGACGACGGGAGCTTCCTCGTCGAAGTCCTGGGCGGCCAGCAGTTCGCGGACCTCCATCTCGACGAGCTCGATGATCTCGTCGTCGTCGACCATGTCGGCCTTGTTCAGGGCGACCAGGATGTAGGGCACACCGACCTGGCGGGCCAGCAGCACGTGCTCGCGGGTCTGCGGCATCGGGCCGTCGGTGGCGGCGACCACGAGGATCGCGCCGTCCATCTGGGCAGCACCGGTGATCATGTTCTTGATGTAGTCGGCGTGACCGGGGGCGTCGACGTGGGCGTAGTGACGCTTCTCGGTCTCGTACTCGACGTGCGAGATGTTGATCGTGATGCCGCGGGCCTTCTCCTCAGGAGCCTTGTCGATCTGATCGAACGCAAAGCTCTTGTTGAGATCCGGGTACTTGTCGTGAAGCACCTTGGTGATGGCCGCGGTCAGGGTGGTCTTGCCGTGGTCGACGTGACCGATGGTGCCGATGTTCACGTGCGGCTTGGTCCGCTCGAACTTCGCCTTCGCCACTTTGTGTCCTCCTGGACTGTTGCTGCTGGGCGGATCCCAGCAGGAGATTTACTGATTTACGATGTGCGCCCGCTTTGTCGGCCAGCGCGGATTGCTCGAGCTCGAGGCGATTACTCGCCGGTTGCCTTCGCGATGATCTCCTTCGACACGTTCGCGGGAACTTCCGCGTACGAGTCGAACACCATGGAGTAGTTTGCCCGGCCCTGGGTCTTCGACCGGAGGTCTCCGATGTAGCCGAACATCTCCGACAGCGGAACCTGTGCCTTGACGACACGAGCACCGCTGCGCTCCTCCATGGCCTGGATCTGGCCACGGCGGGAGTTCAGATCGCCGATGACGTCACCCATGTAATCCTCGGGAGTCGTGACCTCGACGGCCATGATCGGCTCCAGGATGACCGGGCCGGCCATCTTCGCAGCTTCCTTGAGGGCTTGCGAGCCGGCGATCTTGAAGGCCATTTCCGAGGAGTCGACGTCGTGGTACTGACCGTCGAGCAGGGTGACCTTCAGATTGACCAGCGGGTAGCCGGCGAGGACACCGTACTGCATGGCGTCCTGGGCGCCGGCATCCACCGACGGGATGTACTCGCGCGGGACTCGACCACCGGTGACGGCGTTGTCGAATTCGTAGGTCGCACCGTCCTCGGCGTCCACGAGGGGCTCGAGCTTGATGATGACCTTCGCGAACTGACCCGAACCACCGGTCTGCTTCTTGTGGGTGTACTCGTGCTTCTCGACCGTCTTGCGGATGGTCTCGCGGTACGCCACCTGCGGCTTGCCGACGTTGGCCTCGACCTTGAACTCGCGCTTCATGCGGTCGACCAGGATGTCGAGGTGGAGCTCGCCCATACCGCCGATGACGGTCTGGCCGGTCTCCTCGTCGAGCTTGACCGAGAAGGTCGGGTCCTCTTCGGCCAGCTTCTGGATCGCGGTGCCCAGCTTCTCCTGGTCGGACTTGGTCTTCGGCTCGATCGAGACGTTGATGACCGGGTCCGGGAAGCTCATGGACTCGAGCACGATCGGGTTCGCCGAGTCGCAGAGGGTGTCACCGGTGGTGGTGTCCTTGAGACCGATCATCGCGTAGATGTGACCCGCGGTGGCGTCCTCGACCGGCATCTCCTTGTTGGCGTGCATCTGGAAGAGCTTGCCGATGCGCTCTTTCTTGCCCTTGGTCGCGTTGAGCACCTGGGTGCCCGCGGTGATGTGGCCCGAGTAGACACGCACGAAGGTCAGCTTGCCGAAGAACGGGTGAGCCGCGATCTTGAACGCGAGAGCCGAGAACGGCTCGTCGGCGGACGGCTTGCGCGAGAGGATCTCTTCCTCGTCGCCCACGGCGTGACCCTCGACCGACGGCACGTCCAGCGGGGACGGCAGGTAGTCGATGACCGCGTCGAGCATGGGCTGGACGCCCTTGTTCTTGAACGCCGAACCACAGATGACCGGGTAGAGCTCACGGCTCACGGTCAGCTTGCGGATAGCTCCCTTGATCTCCTCGACGGTGAGCTCTTCGCCGCCGAAGTACTTCTCCATGAGGGCTTCGTCGGACTCGGCAACCGTCTCGAGCAGCGCCTCGCGGTACTCGGCAGCCTTCTCGACCAGGTCGGCCGGGATCTCCTCGATCGTCGGCTCGGCACCGGTCGGCACGACGCCGCGCCAGGTGATGGCCTTCTGCTCGATGAGGTCGACGACGCCGTCGAAGTTGTCCTCGGCACCGATCGGGAGCTGCAGGACCAGCGGCTTGGCGCCGAGACGGTCCTTGATGGTCTGGACGGTGAAGTAGAAGTCCGCGCCCAGCTTGTCCATCTTGTTGACGAAGCAGATACGGGGGACTTCGTACTTCTCGGCCTGACGCCACACCTGCTCGGACTGCGGCTCGACGCCTTCCTTGCCGTCGAAGACCGCAACCGCGCCGTCGAGGACGCGGAGGCTGCGCTCCACCTCGACGGTGAAGTCGACGTGTCCGGGGGTGTCGATGATGTTGATCTGGTTCTTGTTCCAGAAACAGGTCACGGCCGCGGAGGTGATGGTGATACCACGCTCCTTCTCCTGCTCCATCCAGTCGGTGGTCGAGGCACCGTCGTGGGTTTCACCGATCTTGTAGTTCACACCGGTGTAGAAGAGGATTCGCTCGGTCGTGGTGGTCTTGCCGGCATCGATGTGGGCCATGATGCCGATGTTGCGAACCTTGTTCAGGTCGCTGAGCACTTCCTGTGCCACTTATTCGCCTCGCAATTTCGCTAGAGCTGTTGGGTCTGAGGTGGGTCCGGCCGCGGCGACCCGAAGGCCGCCGCGGCCGGCAGTGATCACCAGCGGTAGTGCGCGAACGCCCGGTTGGCCTCGGCCATCTTGTGGGTGTCCTCGCGGCGCTTCACCGAAGCACCGAGGCCGTTGGAGGCGTCGAGCAGCTCGTTGGCCAGGCGCTCGACCATCGTCTTCTCGCGACGCTGACGGCTGAAGGTCACCAGCCAGCGGAGCGCCAGGGTGTTGGCGCGGTTCGGCTTGACCTCGATCGGCACCTGGTAGGTGGCGCCACCGACGCGGCGGCTCTTCACCTCGAGGGTGGGCTTGACGTTGTCGAGCGCGCGCTTGAGGGTGACGACGGGGTCGGTGCCCGTCTTCTCGCGGGCCTGCTCGAGGGCGCCGTAGACGATGCGCTCGGCGGTCGACTTCTTGCCGTCCAGCAGGATCTTGTTGACCAGCTGGGTGACCAGCGGCGAACCGTAGACCGGGTCGTTGATCAGGGGGCGCTTGGGTGCGGGTCCTTTACGTGGCATGACTTATCAGTTCCCCTTCTTCGCGCCGTAGCGGCTACGGGCCTGCTTGCGGTCCTTGACACCCTGGGTGTCGAGCGAGCCGCGGATGATCTTGTAGCGCACACCCGGGAGGTCCTTCACACGACCGCCGCGGACGAGCACCATCGAGTGCTCCTGCAGGTTGTGGCCTTCACCGGGGATGTACGCGGTGACCTCGACAGAGCTGGTCAGACGCACACGGGCGACCTTACGAAGAGCCGAGTTCGGCTTCTTGGGGGTGGTGGTGTAGACGCGGGTGCACACGCCACGACGCTGCGGGCTTCCCTTGAGGGCCGCGGTCTTGGTCTTTGCAGCCTTGTCATGACGGCCCTTGCGGACCAGCTGGTTGATTGTTGGCACTAGGTGTTCATTCCTCTTTGTTGTCAGTTGTGGTTGGTGCTCCGGGCAAGCTCACGGATCTCGGCTCTACGCCGCCTCCGGCGTGCTTCCACAACTCGCCCCACCAGTGCATTCACACTGGTCAGTACATTTTCGCTACCCCGAGGTCGGGCGTGTCATACACTCGACAGCGGATTCGCTTGTCAGCCCACGGACCGCCCGTGCCCCGAGTCGGTCGATCTCAGGGCCGGCTCGAGAGCCGTTGGCCGGGCATGCGGACTGGCCCAGCATGGGCCGGGCACCGACGATCCACTCTACCGATCGGGTTTGCACAGGTCAAAAAACGGATCCTCCGCGCGACCTGCAGGTGAACAGGTCGTGTGCGCTGGGGTCCGGCGACGCTGAGACATGGCATTACCTTGTCCACTCTTACACCCCCGAACCCGACGCGTCGAGCCTTCGGCGAACCGCCGCCCGACCGGTACCCGCCGGCGCTCCGACCTGGGCCCGGACCTTCGCGATCGATGCCGCGAACGGACTGTCCGGATCCATCGGCCGCCCAATCGGCGAACTCTGGCCGCCGAACCACCGGTCGACGATCGTCGCCTGGCGTTCGAGGTTGTGGTCGGCCCACGCGTGGTGAGCATCACCCGTCCCCCGGATGCCGTAGACGTTCTCGCCGAGTTCGTGCCGCGCCTGAACCGCGAGCGCATCGGCCAGGAACGACGCCGCGGACCGGGCGCCAACGATCTGCCGGGCGTGCACGAGTTCATGGACCAGCAGTTGGCCGGGCACTGGATAGGCCCCGGGACCGGCCCCGAGGGGCGCGTCGAACATCGCGCCGAGATTGCAGAGGATGCGCCCATCGACCCCGGGCACGGTGAACGCGCGTCCCCTTCGTCCGGCGAGATCGGTGAGGATGACGTCGTCGAGCCATCCGGCGGGCCCGAAGACGAGCTCGGCGGTTCGCCGTTCCTCATCGCACAGGGGGCGGTGCCGAAAACTGAGGCGGGCGACGATCCCTGCGGCGGCGCCGGCCATCCCGGCGATCACGAGACCCAGAGGCCCGAACCAGACCGTGGCGATCGCGACGTGCGCGGCGACGAGGACTCCGTCGGTCGACGCCGGTCCCGCCGGTAGACGTACACCTCCGACTCGATGAGCGAGCGACAGCACGACACCGAGGAACCGGCCGTAACCGCGAGCCACGTGGATGAGGAGTCGTCGGCGCATCAGTGTCTCAGTCCCGCACGGCCATGACGACCAGGCCGGGGCCGACGTGCTCGTCGGCGGGCAGCCGGAGCTCGGCGACGGGGCGCAGACCGGCCTGCTCGATCAATCCGACGTACTTCTCCGGCGACCACTGATGGGTCGTCCACTCGACAGGACCGCCGTAGGCCTCGGTGCGTCGCACGTCCTCGTCGCCCGAGTGGGTACCGGTGATGAAGCAGCCGCCCGGCATCAATGCGCGGGCAAATGAGGCCAGCACCTGCGGGAGAACGTCCCGCGGGAGATTGAACAACGACCACCACCCCAGGACACCACCCAGCGATGAATCGGCGAGATCCAGCTCGGTCGCCGAGCCGACCTCGAATCGGCAGGACGGGTGCAGGCGACGCGCGTTCTCGATCATGCGCGGCGAGAGGTCCACGCCGGTCACGTCGAGTCCGCGGTCGGCGAGATAGGCGGTCACGGTCCCGGGTCCGCAGCCGACGTCGAGCACGGGACCGATGCCCGCCACCGAATCGATGAACGCATCGAGTGCGGCCTTCAGCCACGGACGGCAGCGAGGGTCGCCGATTCCGGTGTCCACCACCAGTCGGACGTAGTCGTCGGCCACACGGTCGTAGGACTCACGGACAGCGTCGAGGTCGGCCGGTCGATCAACGGGGTCGGCGCGCATGCGCCCACGATATGACCCGGGTACGACGCCGCCCCCTGTCCGGGGATCCGGGCAGGGGGCGGGTCGTGGAAAGCCGTGCGCCTACGGAGTGTTGAACCAGGCGACGACCGACGGCCATGCCTTCGGGTTCGACTCGCCGTACCCGATGTACGCACCGATGAACGCACCCACGCCGGCACCGATCCAACCGAAGACGATGAACCCGATGAGGCCACCGATCAGCGTGTAGAGGGGCGTGTTCCCCCGCCAGCCCTTGTTCAGTTCCGCCCACATGATGTCGTAGCGCTGAGCCTTGGTCAGACGCTTCTGCTTGGCTGCGTCGGTGGCTGCCGAGTCGAGCAGCGCACGGAGGTCCGGGCTGACCGTGGGGGTCAGAGTGACCCGCGACCGGTCCACGCTGACCGCGGCGCGCAGCGGAACGGTGAACCCGTCCATCTGCCCCGACAGCGGCATCGACGACACGGTGCGACCGCGGGAATCGAGGATCTGCAGCGCCCCCGCCGGGCTGACCACGACGCTGCCCCCGCGCACGTCGACGATCACGCTCTTGTGGTCCCCGGCGATCGCCGCGGACGCCGTCGGGAGCGCCACCGTCGCCGGTACCGCATGTGCCGTCGCAACGGGAACGGCGATGAGTACTGCACCCATCATGGCCAGCGCCATGATCCCTGCCCTGAGGTGCTTCATGTGTGGATTCTCTCTCTCACGAGGATCTTTCGGCCCGTGCTCGGGCCGCGATGATCATATCGGAGAAGAGACACCTCCCCGCAATCGTCTCAACAGGCCAATCCTGCCCAACGGGTCGACGAATCACATTGCCGCGCAGAAAGATTGAGAATCGTGAGCGGGATCACTCCGGGGTCTGGGGCAGTTTCACCTTCGCGCCACCGGGTTTCGCCGGATTCGACGGCGGCGGGACCACCGGACCGATGTCGCCGTCGGGCGCCTCGTCGAGGTCGACGATGACCGGCGCGTGATCACTGGGCTTGCTGCCCTTGCGCGCCTTGCGGTCGATCCAGGCCGCCTCGACCCGGCCGGCGGCCGACTCACCCGCCAGGATGAGATCGATCCGCATGCCCAGGTCCTTGTGGAACATTCCGGCACGGTAGTCCCAGTAGCTGAAGACCCGGTCATCCGGCCAGCGGTCACGGACCACGTCGCGCAGACCCAGCGCCGCGAACTCGGCGAGCGCGGCACGTTCCGGAGGGGTGACGTGCGTGTGCCCGGCGAAGGCGTCGGGATCGAACAGATCCGCGTCGGCGGGCGCGATGTTCATGTCGCCGCAGAGGAGCGTCGTCGACGGGTCGGCGACCGCCTTCGCGAGAGCGGCGAGCCATTCGAGTTTGTACGTGTAGTGATCCGAGTCGGGGCTGCGGCCGTTCGGCACGTAAAGGGAGTGGATGCGCAGACCGCCGCACACCGCAGAAATCGCGCGGGCCTCGAGCGTCTCCGGCGTCGGATAACCCGGCATGCCGGCGAAGCCGACGCGCACGTCCTCGAGCCCGACCCGCGAGAGCAGCGCGACACCGTTCCACTGGCCCTGCCCCGCGTGCGCGATCTCGTAGCCACGTTCGGCGAGATCGGCGCCGAGGACCTCGTGGAAGGCGTCGTCGGAGAGCTTGGTCTCCTGCAGGCAGACGACGTCGGGGCGACGTTCGTCGAGCCATGGGAGGAGGCGCGGAATCCGCTGTTTCACCGAGTTCACGTTCCAGGTCGCGACGCGCATGGGCCCACGGTAGTACGACACACCGACGCCGATCCGAGGCGGCGTCCGGGCTTTCCTTCGTCGGTGATGTGTGTCACGTTGGTCTCATCGACACTCTCCCTTCCCGTCCCGATCGAACGCCGCAGCGCCCCGTCATCGAGCACTCGTGGCGTCGGTCGGCGATGTCGGGAGTGCGGCCGGAGGACAACACTCCCGCACGTACGCACGACATCGGTTCCGCCGACCCCCTGCTCGACGCAGCGCGCCCCGTCCTCGACGACGCGGCGGCTCGTCTCGCCGACACCGACGTGTCCCTGCTGCTCGTCGATCACGAGTGCCGCATGGTGACGCGGGTGGCGTTCGGAACGACCGTCGAACGTCGGCTCGACGCGATCGGCGCGGCGCCCGGCGTCCCGTTCGGGGAGGACATGGTCGGGACCACCGCGCTCGGCACACCCGCGGAGACGCGCGGCGGGGTGATCGTGAACAGCACCGAGCACTACCTCGAACAGTTCCGGACGATCAGCTGCTTCGGGCAGCCGATCATCCATCCCGCGACGCGGCGCCTGGCCGGGATCATCTGCATGTCCGAGATCGCCGATCGCATCAACCCGCTCGCGGTCCCGGTCGTCAACGGCATCGTGGCCGACATCGCCGACCGGTTGCTCGACCGGTCCCGTGCGCACCAGCGCCGCGTGCTCGACGCCTTCCAGCGCGCCGCCCCGCGCCGGGACGTCGCGGTGGCCGCGATCGGCGACGACCTGCAGCTCACCAATGCCCTGGCCGCCGAACTGCTCTCCCCCACCGACATCGGCGCGCTGCGGGCGATCGCCACCGACCCGGCGCTGCGTTCGACGACGCTGCCGTTGACACTCGTCTCGGGCGCCGAGGTCGAGATCGCCGTCGAACCGGTGGCCGGTACCCGCGGAGCCGCGCTGTTCCGCTTCCGCCCCTTCCTCACGCCGACACCGACCCGCTCGACCCCGGTCCGGCCGTCGTCGACGACCGTCGCCGTATCCGGTGAGCCGGGCACCGGGCGCACGACGCTGGCCCTCGAACTGGCCGCCGAAGCGCTGGGGACCGACGCGCTCGACACCGAGGCCGCGGCCGTGGTCGTCGACGTCGCGGACGCGCTGATCAACGGCCGGCGGGTGGACGTCGCCGCCGACCTCACCCGAGCTCGATCGTCCGGCGTCCCGCTCGTGATCGACGGCGTGGATCTGCTCGACGACCGGTCGATCGCGCTGCTCACGCACGCCACGGCGTCGACGCCGGCGGCCTCTCCGTTGCTCCTCGTCAGCGGTCCTCGTGCGCAGGCGTCTCCCGCGGTCGCCGCCCTGCTCGGGCGGTGTGCGCGGCGCGTCGATCCCGCGCCTCTACGTCACCGCAGCTCCGAGCTGGCGGCCATCGCGAGCGGCGTCCTCGGTCAGATCGATCCGGAACTCACTCTCTCCGGCCCGGCGACCGATGCCCTGCTCAGCCAGGACTGGCCGGGCAACTTCGCCGAGCTGATCGCGGTCCTGCGGGAGGCCGCGGCAGCGTGCCGGGATCGGATGGCACGCGTGATCGAGGCGACCGACCTGCCGTCTGGCTATCGGACGACGAGCCGGGCGGCCCATCTCTCCGGACGGGAGCAGGCCGAGCGCGCGGCGATCGTCGACGCACTCGACCGTGCCGGCGGCAACAAGGTCCACGCCGCGCGGGACCTCGGGATCAGCCGCACCACGCTGTACGCGCGGATGCGAGCCCTCGGGATCTAGGAGACACCGCGATGTTGCCGCGCCGGACGTCAGTCGACGAGCGGATCGGCCAGCGTGTGCCGCGCGAGGGCGGCGATGAGATCCGTTTGCGTGATGATGCCGACCAGAAGATCCCCGTCGAGCACGGGCACGGCGCCACAGCCACTGCCGGCGAGCATCGGGAGCACCGCGGTCACCGGAGCGTCGGGGGACGCGATCGGCAAGGTCGTGTCCATCACGTCGGCAGCGGTAAGCACGCTGCCGTCGCGGCGCAGCAGTCGGCCGAACATGCGGTCCGACCCACGTCGTGTCGCACCTCCGCGTAGCCGGGAGACGAGATGGATCTGGAAGACGACACCCAGGAACCGGCCTCCGCGCGTCACCACGGGCAGCGAGGTGAACCGGTGGGTGTCGAACATCTGCGCCAGTTCGGTGAGGGTCGAGTCCGGTCCCACCGTCACGAGGTCCCGGGACATGACGTCACCGGTGACGAGAGGGTCGGCGCGATGGCCGGCGACCTGGAGTTCGGCGGCCCCGATGAGTCGCGCGAGGTCGGCGACCCCGAGGTTGAGGGACTGGCTGTAGCGGTTGAGGATGTCGGTCAACTCGTCCTCGTCCAGCCCGATCCGTGCGGTGGCCGACGACTCGTCGTCGAACCGGCGGTACGGATACCGGCGTCCGGTCAGGCGTGCGTACACCGCCGCGAGCGCGACCAGCGCGATCGTCCCGACCGCGACGGGAGCCAGGGCGAACCGGAATCCGAGAGCGTGGACCAGGTCCGGACTGAGCCCGGCGGTCATCGCGACCGCACCACCCGGCGGATGCACCGCCCGGCAGATCACCATGGCCACGACCGCCGCACCGACCGCGAGCGGGACGCGCAGCTGACTCGGCGAGACCAGCAGTGTCACCGCCACGGCGGCGAACGCCGACACGGTGTTGCCGACGACCGCCGACCACGGCTGGGCGAGCGGACTGTTGGGTGCGGCAAACAGCAGGACCGCCGACGCCCCGAACGGCGCGATCAGGAACAGGCCCGCGTTCAGGTCGACGCCGGACGTGGCGAGGACGAGTCCGACGAGCCCGAGACCCAGGGCCGAGCCGACCCCGGCACGCACCGACTCGCGCGTCGGCACGGACGCCCCCGACGGCCCCCACGACTGCAGCGCACCGCTGAAACGATCGGCCATGCGCGCTGCCATCGGTTCCCTCTCTGCGTGAACAGGCAGCGATCGCTGCCCCCGGACACGCTAGCGACGCCGCGCAACTCGCCTTTCGCGACCTCCTGTTCACGTCATTCGTTCACGACAAAGCGGACTGTTCAGTTTCTGGACACGGCGACCACCCCGATAGGTGGCAGAAATGAGTCAGGTCACAGCTATGACCCAGATCACCCCTGACCGTCTCATCTCTGCCCGCTCGCCTCTCCCCCGCGTCGAGCGCTTCACCAGGAGGTACCCATGACCGCAGTCGCCACCGAGCTGCTCCCGAAGGTCCGTGATTTCATCGGCTCCGACCGCCCGATGCTGATCGGCGGTGACTGGGTGTGGTCGGCGTCGGGCCGCACCTTCGAGACCATCGACCCCGCCACCGCCCGTCCGCTCACCTCGGTCGCCCACGGCGACGCCACCGACATCGACCGCGCGGTCCGCGCCGCCCGCGAGGCCTTCGACTCCGGCCCGTGGACGCGGATGAAGCCGAACGAACGCGAACGGCTGCTGTGGCGCGTCGGCGATCTCCTCACCGAACGGGCGGCCGAGTTCGGTCAGCTCGAAGCACTCGACAACGGCAAGGCCGCGACCATCGCCGCCGCCGTCGACACCGCCTGGGCCGCCGACATCTTCCGCTACAACGCGGGCCTGGCCACCAAGATCACCGGTTCGACGGTCGACGTGTCGATGCCGTTCGTGCCGGGAGGCGAGTTCCACGCCTACACGCTCCGCGAGCCGGTCGGGGTGTGCGGACTGATCGTCCCGTGGAACTTCCCGTTGCTGATGGCCGCCTTCAAGCTGGCACCGGCGCTGGCCGCGGGCAACACCGTCATCCTCAAGCCCGCCGAGCAGACACCGCTCACCGCGCTCCTGCTCGGCGAGATCTTCGACGAGGCCGGGTTCCCGCCGGGTGTGGTCAACATCGTCACCGGATTCGGCGAGGCGGGTGCCGCGCTCGCAGCGCACGACGACGTCGACAAGATCGCCTTCACCGGTTCCACCGAGGTCGGCAAGAAGATCGTCGAGGCGGCCAAGGGCAACCTCAAGAAGGTCTCGCTCGAATTGGGCGGCAAGAGCCCCAACATCGTCTTCGCCGATGCCGATTTCGAGAAGGCGGTCGCCGGTTCGGTGGCCGCATGGATGTTCAATCACGGCCAGTGCTGCGTCGCCGGCACCCGGCTCTTCGTCGAGCGGCCGATCTTCGACGACTTCACCGCGGCGGTCGCCGAGGCGGCGTCCCAGGCGAAGATCGGCCCGGGTCTCGATCCCGCCACCGAACTCGGTCCGCTGGTGAGTCAGGAACAGTTCGACCGCGTGTCCGGTTATCTCGCGGCCGGTATCGCGGACGGAGCTCGTGCGCTGACCGGCGGAAAGCGTTGGGGCGACGAGGGATTCTTCATCGAGCCGACGGTGTTCGTCGACGTCGAACCGGACTTCTCCATCGTGCGGGAGGAGATCTTCGGGCCGGTGGTCGCCGCGCTGCCGTTCGACGCCGACACCGGGGTCGCGGCCGCCGCGAACGACTCCATCTACGGTCTCGCCGCCGGGATCTGGACCACCGACCTGTCGAAGGCCCATCGGACGGCCCGTCAGATCAAGGCCGGTTCGGTCTGGGTCAACCAGTACAACGGCTTCGACACCGCGATGCCTTTCGGCGGCTACAAGCAGTCGGGCTGGGGCCGCGAACTCGGGTCCTCGGCCATCGACCTCTACACCCAGACGAAGGCCGTGAACATCGCGCTGTGACCGGCGTCCCGCTTTCCTTCAGAGTTTCCCCAAGTGCAAAGGAGCACGTCATGACACTCACCACCAAGGCCGCCGTTCTCACCGCCCCCGGAAAGCCTTTCGAGATCGTGGAACTCGATCTCGACGAGCCCCGCGAGGGTGAGGTCCTGATCAAGTACACCGCCGCCGGACTGTGTCATTCCGACCTCCACCTCACCGACGGCGATCTGCCGCCCCGCTACCCGATCGTGGGTGGTCACGAGGGTTCCGGGATCATCGAGGCCGTCGGCCCCGGCGTGACCAAGGTGAAGCCGGGCGACCACGTCGTGTGCAGCTTCATCCCCAACTGCGGCACCTGTCGTTACTGCTCGACGGGACGACAGAACCTGTGCGACATGGGCGCGACCATCCTCGAGGGCTCGATGCCCGACGGCACTTTCCGATTCCATTCGGGCAAGGACGATTTCGGTGCGATGTGCATGCTGGGCACCTTCTCCGAACGGGCCACCATCTCCCAGCACTCGGTGGTGAAGGTCGACGACTGGCTGCCGTTGGACAAGGCTGTGCTCGTCGGCTGCGGTGTGCCGTCCGGTTGGGGCACGTCGGTGTACGCCGGTGGTGTGCGGGCCGGTGACACCGTGGTGATCTACGGCATCGGCGGTCTCGGCATCAACGCCGTCCAGGGCGCGGTGTCGGCCGGCGCCAAGTTCATCGTCGTCGTCGACCCGGTCGACATGAAGCGTGACGCCGCACTGAAATTCGGTGCGACGCATGCCTACTCCGATCCGCAGGAGGCCGCTGCCAAGGTCAACGAGCTGACGTGGGGGCAGGGGGCCGATCAGGCCCTCATCCTGGTGGGCACGGTCGACGAGGAGGTCGTGTCCAACGCGACGGCCGTCGTCGGCAAGGGCGGCACCGTGGTCATCACCGGGCTGGCCGATCCGGCCAAGCTCACCGTGCACGTGTCGGGCACCGACCTGACGCTGAACCAGAAGACGATCAAGGGCAGCCTGTTCGGCTCGGCCAACCCGCAGTACGACATCGTCAAACTGTTGCGTCTCTACGATCAGGGTCAGCTCAAGCTCGACGAGCTGGTCACCACGACCTACACCCTCGACCAGGTCAACGAGGGTTACCAGGACCTCCGTGACGGAAAGAACCTGCGCGGGGTCATCATCCACGGCGAATGAGCCGACAACCGGAACACTCGAACAGCTCGCCGGCAGGTCATTCGCCGGCGAGCTGTTCGTCTGCACGAGGAGTTCGGACGGGCCCGGCGATCGCCGCGCGCATGCGCTGCACCGATGCGATGAGTCGTCGGGCCTGCCGGGCCGGCGAGTCGTCGGCGGGCTCGGTTGCCTGAAAGGTGTACTCGACCTCCACGTCCCTGGTCGACTTCGCGATCCTCGACGGCACACCGCCGTGTTCGATCGCCGACACCGTCGCGTCGGCGGCTCCCCGGAGCTCCTCGACGAGGTCCTGCTCGATCCCCGGATCGACCCGGTCGCCGTTCCCGGTGTCCTCCGACCGCGTCAGGCCGGTCGCCGACCACGCGAGTCCTCTTGCCTCACGTGTCGTCTCGTAAAGATGCGGCCGCAGACGGCGCAACGTCGATCGATGGAATCGGCTGAGCGAGAACACTGCCGAGGTCGCGGCGTCGAGCATCGCGGCTTCGGCCCCGTCGAGCACTCGGACGGCGGCAAGGGCCGCGTCGGAGTCGGGCTCCCCCGGCCTGTTCTCGCCTCTGCGAAGGGCAACCGAGGCCATGTTGACCAGGGCGTCGAAATACGCCCGCAGCTTGGTGTCGAGGACGGGTGAGGTCGGCGTACTCAGAATGAGAAAGGCCGCGGCCGCGCCGACGAGGGCACCGCACAGGGTCTCCTCGATGCGCCACTCGAGGACGTGGCGGTCCAGGACACCGAGCAGGTCGTAGCTGTTGGTGAGGACGATCGTGATGAACAGGATCGTCCAGGTGTAGGAGATCGCGCCGAGGTAGAAGGCGAAAAAGACCGCGCAGACCACGATCACGTACTGCACCGCGGGGTGTTCGCCGATGATCAGCACGGCGGCGACACCGATCACCAGCCCGACCACCGTGCCCTGCACCCGTTTGACGGCCTTGGTGAGAATGGCTCCGCGCGTGGCCATCCCGTTGAAGACCATGAAGGCGCTGAGCACCGCCCAGTACCAGCGGCTCGCCGAGATGAGCTCGCCGACGGCGAGGGCCACCGAGCAGGCGACCACGACCTGGAGCGCGAATCGGGTGGTGTCGGGCCTCGGTGTCGTCTTTGCCGGCGTCGACGTCTTGCCGGTGGATGTCGCCTCCGTGGATGTCGCCGGCGTGGTCGGCTTCTGGCGCCCGACGGCGATCGCGCGCAGATCGGCTGTCGCCCCCACGACGATGCGCAACGTCTCGATGATCTGACCCGTTCCGACGAGCGCCGGGGCGGCGTCGCCCGACGACCTCAGCGCACCACGGACCTGCGACACCGACTGGGCGACGGCGGGATCCGCTCGGTGCTCGACCACCCGGAAGGCTGCCTGTTCACAGGACAGATGGAGCATGGAGACCCGTCGTGACAGGGTCGTGTCATCCACATCCGAGTAGTGTGCCGCATCGTAGTTCTCCTGCCATCCGGCAACCGCACTCGTCGCCGCCGACAGCCGGGTCACCGCCGCCGCCACCCGCTGCGGCCCCGCCGCCGGTTCGCTCGCGACCCGGAGCAGATCGTCGGCGCAGACCTCCACGCTCCGCAGGAGGCGCACCAGTTCCCCACCCGGCCGGTCCGGGACCAGCACCAGTCGCACGAAGAGTGCGCTCGCCACGGCGATGACGACGAGGCCGCACAGCACCGGCAACGTGTGCAGGTCGGCCCCCATCACCACCGCGAAGAAGAACGCGAAGAACCCGAAGAACCCGAGCGCACTCCCCCGCGGCCCGTACCGCGTCGTCCAGGCGGCGAGACCGGCGATCGCCACGAAGGCGACCGCCCGCGCGACCGGCCACGGATGTAGGAGGCAGGCGAGGAGTGCCGCCGCGAAGCCGGGGACGAGTAGCGCTACGGTCGTGAGGATCCGAGCCCGCGCGGTCGTGTCCTTGACCGCACCGACCGTCGCCCACAGCGAGAGGAAGCCGGCCGAGAGCTCGGCCGCGACCGGGATGCTCACCACCGATCGGATCGCGAGAACCACCAGGGCACCGATGGCCATCGCCGACGCGCCGCGCGCGGCTTTGCGCAACCTCGCCGCACCAGGGTCGTGCGTCGTCAGCAGTGCGGTCAGTGCGAAGGGCGGTGCCATGGGAGGAATCTTCTCATCGTCGCGTCGGACCGCAGGATGGCGGCGACGCATGTTCGTGCCACCGACGGCGGGGTGCACGCGCGGCGGGCGTCGGCCTGAACCCGTCTGCTCGTCAGTCGGTCTCGTCGACCCCGAACGACACCGCGAGCTGCTCGCACCAGGTGTCGACGACCTGCGCTCGTCGCGCCGAGTCGTCGGTCAGGGTGTCGGCCAGGCCGAGCCCCCGCGCGAAGTCGAGCGTCGCCTGCACGAGACGATGCCCCTTCTCGTCGGCCGGCGAGACCCCCATCGCCGCCATCGTGCGCTGATGGGCTGCGCGGGCGAACTTCGCCTCCAGCGGCAGGATCAAGGTGCGCAGAGCGGGATCGGAGGCCGCGGCCGCCCACACCTGCAGGGCCGCCTTGAATTCCGTTCCGGTGTAGACGTCGACCACGCGTTGAACGGCTGCCAGCACTCGTGCAGGGGTGATCGGCTCGCCCGGCGCGGCCGACGTCCCGAACCTGCTGTCCGCCGCCGTCGTCAGGTCGTCGAAGACCTGCTCGAGTGCAGCGGTGATGAGCGACTCCCGCGTCGGGAAGTGGTGCTGCGCAGCGCCTCGCGAAACGCCGGCGCGTTCGGCGACCGCGGCGACGGTGGCCGCCGCCCAACCATCCGCCGCGAGTGCGTCGATCGTCGCCCGCAGCAGGCGCTCACGCGTCAGGCGTGAGCGTTCCTGCTGCGGTTCACGACGATTCGACGACACACGCGTGGACACCATCGGTAGTGCCTCAGTACGACTTCGGGAGGCCGAGGCTGGCCTGCGCGACGAAGTTGAGGATCATCTCCCGGCTGACCGGTGCGACGCGGGCGATGCGGACGAGGCTCAGCATCGGCGCGATGCCGTATTCGGTCGTCAGCCCGTTGCCGCCCATCGAGTGCACGGCCTGATCGACGAGCTTCACCGCGGCCTCGGCGGCGGCGTACTTCGCCATGTTCGCCGGCTCGGCGGCACCCCAGTCGTCGCCCGCGTCGTACATCGTCGCGGCCTTCTGCATCATGAGTTTGGCCATCTCGAGCTCGATCTTGCCCTGCGCCAACGGATGGGCGATGGCCTGGTGTGCGCCGATCGGCGTCTTCCACACCGTGCGCTCCTTGACATACGACACGGCCTTGTCGAGCGCGAACCGCCCCATGCCGACCGCCGACGCCGCGGCCATGATCCGTTCCGGGTTCAACCCGGCGAACAGCTGACTGAGTGCCGCGTCCTCGTCGCCGACGAGTGCGTCGGCCGGCAGCCGGACGTCGTCGAGGAACAGCTGGAACTGCTTCTCCGGGTTCTGCAGTTCCATGTCGATCATGGTGTACGAGAAGTTCTCCGCGTCGGTCGGCACGATGAACAGCGCCGGCTTCAGCTTGCCGGTCTTCGCGTCTTCGGTGCGCGCCACGATCAGAACTGCCTGAGCCTGGTCGACACCGGAGATGTAGACCTTCTGACCGGACAGCAGCCAGTCCGAACCGTCACGGCGGGCCGTGGTGGTGATGTTGTGCGAGTTCGACCCGGCGTCGGGTTCGGTGATGCCGAACGCCATCGTGATCGAGCCGTCCGCGAGGCCTGGCAGCCACCGCTGCTTCTGCTCGTCGGTGCCGAAACGTGCGATCACGTTGCCGCAGATGGCCGGCGAGACCACCAGCATCAGCAGACCGGTGCCGGAGGCGGCGATCTCCTCCATGACGATCGCGAGCTCGTACATGCCCGCACCGCCGCCGCCGTACTCCTCCGGGAGGTTGACGCCGATGAAGCCGAGCTTGCCCGCCTCCTGCCAGAGCTCATCGGTCTTGCGTCCCTCGCGGGCGCAATCCCGGAAGTACTCCTGGCCGTACTTCGCGGCCAGACCGGCGACCGCGGAACGCAGCGCGGCGCGCTCCGGGGTCTCGACGAAGGGGTTCTCCAAGGCTGTCATCGCGTCTTTTCCTCTGTGTGGGTTCGGGTTCGGATGGGGGCGTCGACTCAGGCGTGGAAGCCGAGTCGCTTGGCTGCCAGACCGTTGAGAATCTCGGTGGTGCCGCCGCCGATGCCGATGATGCGCATGTCGCGGTACTGGCGTTCGACCTCGGTGCCGGTCATGTAACCGAGTCCACCGTGCAGCTGAACGGCCTTGTTGGCCACCCATTCTCCGGCCTCGACCGCGGTGTTCTTGGCGAAGCACACCTCGGCGATGAGGTCGTCGTGCGAGGTCACCTTCCGCTCCACCACGGCGCGGGTGTAGACGCGGGCGATGTCGATACGACGCGCCATCTCGGTCAGGGTGTCCTGGACCGACTGACGCGCGATGATCGGCTTGCCGAAGGTCTCGCGATCACGGGCCCACTGCACGGTGAGGTCGAGACACCGCTGGGCGCTGGCGTAGGCCTGGACGGCCAGACCCGACCGCTCGGTGACGAAAGCCATGGCGATCTGGGCGAATCCGGAGTTCTCCGGTCCGACGAGGTTCTTCACCGGGACGCGTGCGTCGACGAAGGACAGCTCCGCGGTGTCCGAGCAGCGCCAGCCCATCTTGTCGAGTTTGCGGGTGACGGTGAATCCGGGGGTGTCCTTGTCGATGACGAGGAGGGACACGCCGCCGGCGCCCGGTCCGCCGGTGCGGACGGCCGCCACGACGAAGTCGGCCCGGACGGCCGAGGTGATGTAGGTCTTCGAGCCGTTGACGACAAAGAAGTCGCCGTCGCGCTCGGCCTTGGTGGTCAGGTGGCCGACATCGCTGCCACCGCCGGGTTCGGTGATCGCGAGCGAGCCGATCTTCTCACCGGCGAGAGTCGAGCGGACCCAGCGGTCGATCTGCTCCGGATCGCCGGCGGCGATCAGGTGCGGCAGGGCGATGCCGTGGGTGAACAGGCCCGCGAAGATACCGCCGGCCGCACCGGCGTAGTGCAGTTCCTCGGCGAGGATCGTCGTGTCGATGACGTCGCCGCCGGAGCCGCCGACCTCCTCGGGCACCCCGAGGCCGAACAGGCCGAGCCTGGCGGCCTCGAGGTGAAGCGAACGCGGGATCTCGCCGTCGCGCTCCCAGTCGTCCTGGAAGGGCACGATGTGCTTCTCGACGAACTTGCGGACCATCGAACGCAGTTCGAGACGTTCCGGCGTGTCCCAGACGTTGGGGCTGGTGATGGGCACCCGAGGCTCCTTAGGTGATGTGACCGTGGTGTGGAACGAGTGGAGGGTTCGACGCGGCGTTCAGGCGCCGCGCGGCTCGCGGCCGGCGCCCGGAGGCCCGGCGAAACACTGTGCGATACCGGACCATTCGAGCGCATCCTCGCCGACGAACTCCAGGTCGAGGTCGGCGACGGCACGTCGCTGCGTGACGAGCTGGCAGAAGTCCAGTGCCGAGCCGCGCACGATGTTCGACGCGTCCTCGGGACCCCAGGTCCACAGCTCACCCGACGGCGAGGTCAGGGCGTAGTGGAACGGTTCGGCCGGCGGGACCTTGTTGTTGACGATGTAGGCGAAATCGCGTGTGCGCACACCGATGTGTGCGACGTGGCGGATGCGGTCGCTGGGCAGCACCGTCACCCCGAGGGCGTCGGCGACGTCGAGACCGTGCGCCCACGTCTCCATCAGCCGCGCGGTCGCCATGGACGCCGCCGACATCGGCGGGCCGAACCACGGGATCTTCACACCCTGGGGCACTTCCCGGAGCGCGTCCGCCAGCTTTGCTCGCGCGAGTCGCCAGCCCGCGAGGATCTCCTCGACCGGGGCACCCGCCCCGGCCTCGGCGGCATCGTCGACGTAGGTCTCGGGGCTGTTCTGCAGAGCCTCGGTCACCAGCTCGGTGAAGCGCTCGGGATCGGTCGCCGCGATGGCGGCGACCTCGTCGGTCCACGCAAGGTGCGCGATCTGGTGGGCGATGGTCCACCCCGGGGCCGGCGTCGGCGTGGCCCATCCCGCGTCGTCGAGGTCGGCGACCAGCGCATCGAGCTGGTCGGACTCGGCTTCGAGGTCTGCCACGACGCCGTACACGGCCGCTGCTCGATCGGTCATGCGCCATAGCGTCACACAGGACCGTAGAAGAATCAAGCGCGCTTGATTGTTTCTTTGGCGACGCACAGTGAACCGCCCCTGCGATCAACCCTCAAAAGCGAGTCCGCCGACGATATGTCGGCGACTCCGCTACCGGGGGCAGATCCCAGGGGCGGTCATCAGGGTTGGTTATCGGAGCGGAGCAACCGCCGTCAGTGGTAGTGAACGTCCAGCGTGGCGCGGCTCAGCAGGACATCGTCGTATGAGGTCATGGTCGCCTCGAAGGAGGAGATCCGACGCCCGGTCTTGATCGGCGTCACCGCGACGGTGACCTCGCTGCCGTCGACCGCCGGCGATCGGTAGAAGCCGATCGCCATGTCACCGATCGAGTACTCCTGCCCTGCCCCGGCGTGCAGGTGCCCGGCGAAGGACCCCGCCTGGCCGACGATCGTCGCGATGACGCCGCCGTGCATGGTGCCGAACATGTTGCCCATCCAGGGGTCGGTGGCGCTGCGGAACCGAATACCGGCGTCGCACTCGATGGCCCCGTCGAGCACCTCGACCGTGCCGTTGAGCATCTCGACCAGCGGTCCGGGGTCCCGCTGCTTGGTGGCGATCTCCTCGACCACCGCCCGCCCGGTCAGATCCGCGGGGATGGCGGCCGGGAGCGTCACGCCGTGGTCGTCGTCGCAGCTGGGCATCGCCATCCCGATCTCGGCGGACGGAGTCTGACCCGTCAGGGCGCGCCCGACGCGAACATTGCGGGCGGTGCCCACACAACACAGTTGCCCTGCCCCGGAGCGGATCTCGACGTATGTCGAGCCCCAGCCGTCGTCGTGCATCACCACCTCGGCACGCGCCGCGAGCAGGTCACCGATGTTCGCGCGACCGTGCGTCGACAACGACAACCGCGCCTGCAGCGTGGCGGCCGCCGGGTCGTCGTGGGTGCGATGGAACGGGATGCCTCCGCAGTGATCGAACAGAACGGCGAGCGCGGGCAGCTCGATCAGGCCGCGATGGTCGGCGAACTGCGAGCAGAGCAACTGAGCGGCGCGCACGCCCTTGCCCTCGACGGCGAGGTCGCCGAGATGGAAGGCGGACAGCGGGTCGTGTGGCCCCGGGTTCGATGACTCGGCGTGATGCGGATCGCTCATACGTCTTCTGTATCAGCAGAATGCCGCCGACCTCACCTTGAGGAGTCCAACATCACTCCCGTACGCTGTAGATTCGAAGTGTCCAAAGTGACGGGAGATACACATGGGACGCAAGACCATTGCTGGACTCGGAGCCGTTGCGGCATTCGGTGCGATGACGCTGGGCGCTGCGACCGCGCAGGCCGCCCCGGGTGAGCAGGCGCTGAGCGTTGAACAGGTCCCGAACACGGGCATCACCGTCGGCTCGAACGGCGTCAGCGGAGGCTTCCTCGCCTCGATCCTCGCATCCGCGACCGAACCGGGTGTTACCCAGGTCGCACTGAACACGACGCCGACCGAGGCCTGCGCAACCAACCTCAAGGACGCACGCGTCGGCATCAGCTGGACCAACAAGTCCACCGGCCAGTCCGGCAGCGACGTCTTCGATGCCTGCAGCGACGCACGCCCGTCGGACGGCGTGGCCCTCGCGACCGGTGCCGGCTCGATCGAGTTCACCACGACGATCATCGGCAAGAACGACCGCACGTTCACCGTCGTGCCCGGTAGCGGCTCGTTCAAGCGCTAGCGGCAGACAGCAACACCCGTTCGGTCGGGGACGCTTCGGCGTCCCCGACCGAGTTGTTTCCGGGAACCCCGGCCGTGGTGCAACGTCTCCGCCTGTCATGCCCAGGCGTCTCGGACTGTCATGCCCAGGCGTCTCCGACGGCCACACCCAGGCGTCTCCGACGCGGCGCAGTAGACAATATTTCAGATCTGTACACGCACCTGGTGAACACGTTCTAGATTTGGCCGCATGGCCGAGACAGTGACCCAGCTCCTCCAGGCACGAGCCGACGACGACAACCTGGCGATCACCTACGAGGGACGCCGCTGGACGTGGCGCGAGTACGTCCGCGATGCGGAGAAGACCGCTGCCGCAATACTGTCCGTGGCCGACGCCTCTCGACCGATGCACATCGGCACCCTGCTGGGGAACACCCCGGACATGCTCATCGCCCTCGCGGCCGGAGCCCTCGGCGGCTACGTCACCGCCGGCATCAACAACACCCGACGCGGCGACGGCCTGACCGCCGACATCCTGCGCGCCGACTGCCAGATCCTCATCACCGACGCCGAGCACCGCCCCCTGCTCGAGGGCCTAGAACTCCCCGGCGTGACGGTCCTGGACACCTCGACCCCGCAGTGGACCGACCTCATCGCCGGGGCGGGTGACCTCACCCCGCACTCCGTGCCGGGCGCGATGGACACGTTCATGCTGATCTTCACCTCGGGCACCAGCGGCAACCCCAAGCCGGTTCAGTTCGCGCACATGATGATCCCGTTCGCCGGTCCCGTCCTCTCCGACAAGTACGACATCGGCCCCGGCGACGTCTGCTACCTGTCGATGCCGCTCTTCCACAGCGCCGCACTGATGGGCGGCTACTGCGTCGCACTGTGCGGC
The DNA here is from genome assembly GCF_000225505.1 of Gordonia alkanivorans NBRC 16433. Lineage (GTDB taxonomy): Bacteria > Actinomycetota > Actinomycetes > Mycobacteriales > Mycobacteriaceae > Gordonia > Gordonia alkanivorans. The sequence continues at coordinate 326,257 of NZ_BACI01000097.1, forward strand.
GGGGCCGCGATCGCGCCCGCCAAGTTCTCCGCGTCGACCTTCCTCGACGACATCCGCCGCTACAACGCGACGTACATGAACTACGTCGGCAAGCCTCTCGCCTACATCCTCGCCACCGAGGAGAAGCCCGACGACGCCGACAATCCCCTGCGCGTCGCCTTCGGCAACGAGGCCACCGACCGTGACATCGACGAGTTCTCGCGCCGCTTCGGCTGCACGGTCTGGGACGGTTTCGGCTCCACCGAGCTCGCGATCATCATCACCCGCGAACCGGGCACCCCGCACGGTTCGATCGGCCGCGGCTTCCCCAACGTCGCGGTCTACGACTCCTCCACGATCACCGAGTGTCCCGCAGCCGAATTCGACGGCACCGGAGCACTTCTCAATCCCGACGAGGCGATCGGTGAGCTGGTGAACGTCGAGGGCGGCGGGATGTTCATGGGGTACTACAACGACTCCGCTGCCACCAACGAGCGTCTGCGTCACGGGATGTACTGGTCCGGCGACCTCGCCTACAAGGACGCCGACGGGTGGATCTACCTGGCCGGCCGGACCGGCGACTGGATGCGGGTCGACGGCGAGAACCTCGCCGCCGGGCCGATCGAGCGAATACTTCTGCGGGTGCCCGAGATCAACCGCGTCGCGGTGTACGCGGTGCCCGACGAACACGTCGGTGACGCCGTGATGGCCGCCGTCGTGCTGCAGGACGGCGTCGAACTGAGCCCGGAGTCCTTCGCCGAACAGCTTGCCGCACAGGCGGACCTGTCGCCGAAGGCCTGGCCGCGATACGTCCGGATCGCCGACGACCTGCCCACCACCGCCACCAACAAGATCCTCAAGCGCACCCTGAAGCAAGAAGGTGCGACCGCCGGCGACGGCACCCTCTGGGTGCGCGAGGCGCGGTCGCAGGAATACCGCGAGGCCGTCAGCGCGAGCGCCTGAGCCCATGGAACAGCTCACCGAGCTCGGCTACTACGCACTCTCCCGGCACCCGGTCACCCCCCGCGAGCTCGCCGGCGAGGCGCGGTTCGCCGACGAGATCGGACTCGGGACGGCCTTCGTCTCGGAGCGGTTCAACGTCAAGGACGCGGCCGCCCTGTGCGGTGCTCTCGCCGGTGCGACCGAGAACCTCGGGATCGCCACGGCGGCAACAAACCACAACACCCGGCACCCCATCATCACCGCGACGATGGGCGCCACCCTGGCCGAGGTGTCCGGCGGTCGCTTCGCTCTCGGACTCGGACGCGGGATAACCCCGCAGTGGCAGATCCTCGGCGTCCCGCTCGTCACCGGCGCGGCCCTGCGCGACATCACCGGGCTGCTCCGCAGGCTGTGGGCGGGTGAGATGGTCGTCGGTCACGACGGACCCATCGGCTCGTACCCGTTGCTAAATCTCGGCGTGACCCTGGATTCCCCACCGCCGATCATGCTGGTGACCATGAGTCGCAAGACCCTCGAACTGGCCGGTGAGATCGCCGACGGCGTCGTCCTGCACACCTATTTCAGCGCGGACGCCACCCGACGGGCCGTCGCCCACGTGCGCGAGACAGCCGAACGCACCGGCCGCGACCCGGCGTCGATCCGGATCTGGTCGGTCGTGGCGACGGTGTCCGACGACCTGGACCCGGCCGACCGGATGCGCCGGTTGTACGGGCGCCTCGCGACCTACCTGCAGGGCTACCCCGACCAGCTCATGGGTGCCAATCAATGGGACCCCGCCGATCTCGAACGAGTGCGGGCGACAACCGCTTTCACCGGCGCCCGCGGGCCGATCGATGCCACCGCGACTGACAACGAACTCGCCGAACTGGCCGAGACCATCCCCGAGGCGTGGGTCGCCGACTCCGCGACCGGTTCGCCGTCGGACTGCGCGAAGACCATCGCCGAACAGTTCGACCTCGGCGTCGACTCGGTGATACTGCATGGCGCGACGCCGACCGAACTGGCACCGGTGGTCTCGGCGTACCGCGACATTCGTCCCGACCGCGCGGTCGGACTACCGGCCAACCCCGGAAGGATGCCCTCGTGACGGAAACCCTCGAGATACCCACGAGCGTCGAGCAACTCACGGCGACGTGGCTCACGGATTTCCTCGGCGAGAACGGCCACGACGCGTCGATCACCGCGGTCACCGCCGAGGCTGTCGGGACCGGGCAGATGGCCGGGTCGTATCGGCTGACACTCGAACACTACGGTCCGACGGATCTGCCCGCCACCATGGTCGCCAAGCTGGCCACCGGCGCTCCCGAGCAGCGGGAGTTCGGGTCCGGGGTGTTCCGCAACGAGGTCCGGTTCTACCGTGATCTGGCCGCGGGCTTCACCGTCCCGATCCCGCGGTGTTACGCCGCCACCATCTCCGACCCGGCCACCGAGTTCGTGCTCCTGCTCGAGGACATGGGCGACGCGGTGCAGGGCGACCAGATCACCGGATGCACGCCGGCACAGGCGGAGTCGGTCGCCGTGGCGGCGGCCGGTCTGCACGCACCCCGCTGGAACGACGCCGCACTGCTCGAGGAGATGCCGCTGCCCGGTGCCGCCGAACGCGAGATGATGGAGACGATCCTCGCCCCGATGGCCGACGTCTACCGCGACCGCTTCTCGCCCGACCTGCAGAGTTCGGCGGCCATCGACTGGCTGGTCCGCGAGGCCGGCGACTGGCTGGTCGCGCCTCTGCGGAACACCGCACTCATCCACGGAGACCTACGTGTGGACAACGTGCTGTTCAGCCCGACCGGCGAGGTGACGGTCATCGACTGGCAGACCATCACCACCGGTAACCCGCTGCGCGACATCGCCTTTCTACTCAGCACCAGCCTGACCACCGAGGATCGTCGAAAGCACGAACGCGGCATCGTCGCGTCGTATCACCGTGCGGTGGTCACCGAGGGCGTCACCGACTACACGCTCGACGAGTGCTGGGACGACTACGTCGCCAACCTCATCCAGGCGCCGCTGATCATCGTCTTCGGTTCGGCCGCCGCGCAACCCACCGAACGCGGCACCGCCATGTTCGACGCGATGCTGTCCCGCAGCGCGGCCGCGATCGAGGATCTCGTGCCGGGCGGTCTGGCCGGACGATGAAGCTCGTCGTCGGCGGCAACGGTTTCCTCGGTGCCCGACTGGTCCGTCATCTCGTCGGGAACGAGGACGACGTACGCGTCCTCACGCGTCCGACCAGCGATCTCCGCACGCTGTCCGGCCTGGACTTCGAGCACGTCACCGGCGACCTCTTCGACGCCGACTCGGTGCGCGCGGCGATGGACGGTTGCGACGTGGTGTTCCACTGCGCCGTCGACACCCGTGCCTGGCTGCGGGATCCGGCACCGCTGTACCGAACAAATGTCGACGGCCTGCGGGCGGTGCTGGACGTCGCCGCCACACAGCCGCTGCGCAGGTTCGTCTTCACCAGTACCGCCGCCACCATCGGGCGGGTCCAGGGGCGTCTGGCCACCGAGGACGATGCGTTCAACTGGCCGAAGCACGCACCCGGGTACGTGAAGAGTCGCGTCGCCGCCGAGAACCTACTGATGGACTACTCCCGCGACGGGGCCGTGCCGGGCGTCGTGATGTGCGTCGCCAACACCTACGGTCCCGGCGACTGGCAGCCGACGCCACACGGGTCTTTCGTCGCCGGTGCGGCTTTGGGCAAGCTGCCGTTCACCATTCGCGGCTGCCGGGCCGAGTCGGTGGGCATCGACGACGCTGCACGCGCACTCGCCCTGGCGGCCGAGCGGGGTGAGGTGGGCGAGCGGTACATCGTCGCCGAGCGGTCCATCGACACCGGCGAGATCGTGGAGATCGCCGCCCGCACCGCCGGCCGGGAGCCTCCCCGGCTCGTGCTCAACCGCCCTGCGCTGTACGCGGCCGGTGCGGCGGGCTCGGCGCGGGCCGCCCTCACCCGCAAGCCCGTCCAGCTGACCGTCCCGTCGGTGCGGCTGATGCACTTCATGTCCGAGATGGACCACGGCAAGGCCGAGCGCGACCTGGGCTGGCGGCCGAGACCGGTGACCGAGGCGATCGCCGAGGGCGCACGGTTCTGGCTGGAGCGACGGGCCGCCCGCCGGTCCTGACGAAAAATTCAGGTCAGCCGAGGAGTTCCGCCAGCTCGCCGAGGCTGTACGGCGAGGTGTCCTTGTGATCGCGGTAGGCGATGAAGCTCGCCTGCTGTGTCTCGAACCGTCCGATGAAACCGCCTGCGGCGCTGAAGATGCTGCCGGTGACGTGCTCGGCGACATCGCTGGCCAGGAAGACGTACAGCGGTGCCACGTATTCCGGCGGCGCCGGATCGAGGGCGGCCTCCCGGGTCAGGTCATCGAGAATCCCCCGACGATGCAGGCCCTCGATGTGGGCGACATAGTCGTCGCCGGTCGACAGCCGCGACTTGGCGCCGGGCATCACGACGTTGACCCGGACGTGGTGTTCGGCCAGGTCCGCGGCGGCGGCGAGGGCCAGCGCGTTGACGCCGCCCTTCGCCGCGGGATAGCCGCTGCCGCCGAACATCCCGAGCGACGCAGCCGAGCCGGTGAGCACGATCGACCCCGAACCCTGCTCGACGAAGACCCGTCCCGCGGCCTGGAGGAGGTGGAACGCAGACATGAGGTGTCCGTCCACCTGGGCCCGGAACTCGTCGGGGGTGATGGTCAGGACCGTCGACCCGGCGGGTTCGGCGATGCCCGCGCAGTTGATGGCGATGTCGAGTGCGCCGAACTCGCCGAGCGCGGCGTCGACCATCTGCTGGGCGACGGCGTCGTCACCGGCCGAGCCGCGGACGCCGACGGCCTGTCCCCCGCCGCCGCGGATCTCCGCGACGGTCTCCTCGAGCGCATCTCCGTCACGTCCGTTGACGACGACCGAAACTCCCTGGCCTGCCAGCGCATACGCCACCGCGAGGCCGATCCCGCGGGTGGCGCCCGCGATCACGGCGACCCGGCCGCCCAGTCCGGCAGCCCCGGGAGACCAGCCGCCGTCCGGATTCACGCCGAGCTGCCGACCGGCGTGATCGGGATCGAGCGGCCTCGATCGACGAACTCGAAACTCGCGCCGCCGCTGAACCGTGCGATCGCCACCTCGCCGCTCTCCTTCTGCGCCGTGTCCGAGGTGACGATCCGGATCTCGAGCGCATCCTCGGTCTCGACGGCACCCTCGACACGCAGGTACGGACTCACCGCCGTCGCGGCGGCCTGCAGTGGTTCCAGATGATCCGGCGTGAGAAGCGACATCCATCCGCCGTCGGTCATGGCGTCGGATTCCCTGGGCAGCCGGACGGAGACGGTGTCGCCGTCGGCGGTCGCGGTCAGACCGGTGTACTGCGCCGGCCCGAAGCACGGATGCAGCGCCAGCACCTGCGCCAGGCCTTCGGCGTCTGTCGACAGCTCGAGGGCCGCGCGAATCCGGTCCGCCGCGAGACCGGCGATCCCGATCAGCTGCTTACGGAAGATCTCGACGACCTGATCTTCGCTCTCCGCATACCGCCGCAGGCTGATCAGGAAGCCGAGGGACAGCAGCTGATGTTGCAGCGCAACCTCTTCCGCGATCCGCGCCAGTGCCGACGTCGACCACTCCGCGAACTGCAGATCCTCGACGAGTGGCCCTCGGTAGTCGACCCAGCCGTCGGTCGACGCCGCGTCGATCGCGGACAGCTCGATCTGGCCGGCGCGCGTCCCGAACATCTCCTCGGCATCCGGGGGAAGCGGCAGTTCGTCGCGGTCCGGTTCGATGGTGACCGTCCACTCGCAGTGCGGAGTCCGGTCGACGGGGCGTCGAGGTGGCCGATGCACCGGTCGGATACGCGCCCGGCGGTTGGTCGCGATGGCCGTCGCGTCGAAGGTCGGGTCCTCGATGTCGTGGCACATCGTCGTGACGTACTCGTCGCCGAGCGGTTCGACGTCGAGCAGGGCGCCGCAATGATCGAGGATGAATGATCCGTGGTACTTGTCGTCGACGCGGTACCGGAAGTCCATGAACTGCGGCGGTGCACCGATGTCGAGCTGGAGACATTTGAACATGTCCTCAACGCCGTCACCGTCGACTCCGAGTGCCGTCCGAACGCGATGCGTGTACACCGGGCTCGCGGCCATCCATTCCTCGATGGCGATCCTGCCCATCACATCTCGACCGAAAGCGCTGATGAGGTGGGCCATACCGCTGCGGTCGATCATCTGACCGGACAGCAGGAGTTCGGGGACCAGGACGGCGAGCTGCGCCTGACTCAGACCTTGATAGGTCGGGGCTGTGGAAGTCATGTCAGGTCACCAGAACGCGACCGGCGCCTTACCGAAGTCGTACCACCCCGGCAGGTTGCCCGGCGCCGCCTTCTCCACCCGCTTGAGCATTCCGTCGCTCATCGCGTTGTTCTTCATCATCTCGATGAACAGGGCGGAGACGTTGCCGTAGTCGAAGAAGTCACGCTGCCAGGAGAACTGGAAGTTGCCGCCGTACTTGAACCAGCTGCCCTGGATGCCCTCGAGCGCGTAATGGCTGCCGTCCTCACGGGTGCCCTCGTAGACCTGCTTCCAGAGGCCGATCATGTCGCCGGTCTTCTCGTCGATGACCCATGCCTGATACGGATACTCCCAGCCCTCGAGGCCCTCCATCTCCTGACCGAGCGCGAGCTCGCGGATCTCTTCGCGGCCCACGGCCATGAAGTCCTTCTTGGGGCCGTAGTTCCAGCCGTAGGTGGCGTCCTCGGTGTAGAACTCGGCGAGCGGCTTCCAGTCCCCCGCCTTCTCCGCCTCGATGTTGGCGGCCAGCCACCGTTCCTTCATCTCTTCCAGTTCCGCACGGTCAAAAGACATGTGTTCCACCTTCACTCGTCATCTTCGATGAGACGCAACGCTTGCGTCGGGCAGTACTGCACGGCGGCCTCGACCTCGGCTCGCCGGGATTCGTCGGGGTTGGCGTCGAGGATCTCCACATGGTCCATATGGGCGGCGAAGACCTCGGGGGCCTCGAGCTCGCACATGCCGTGCCCCTGGCACAGATCCAGATCGACCTCGACGCGCATCAGCGATCCTGACGCTTGCGGTAGGCAACGCGGCAGGGCTGCTGCAGCTGAACCACCATCTTCGAGTGGTCGTTCTGGTAACTCTCGGACGGCTGCAACATCTCGAACTCGTAGTTCTGGAACAGCACCGAGAAGATCGCCTTCAGCTGCATGATCGCGAACTGCGCACCGACACAACGGTGTCGGCCGGCGCCGAACGGAATCCAGGTCCAGCGGTTGACCAGATCCTCCTGCCGCGGCTTCTCGTACCGGTCGGGGTCGAAGGCGTCGGCATCCGGGAAGTCCTCGGGCAGACGGTTGGAGACCGCGGGCGACACCGCGATCGACTGACCGGCGGCGATCTCGTAGTCCTCGACATGGAAGTTTCTCTGCACCACGCGCATCAGGATGATCAGCGGCGGGTGCAGTCGCAGCGCCTCCTTCAGCGCGTTCTCGAGCTGCGGCATCTGCCGGGTGTGGGCAAAGGTGTACTCGGGACGTTCGCCGTCGGGGGTGTCGCCGTAGATCTCGTCGAGTTCGTCGTAGACGCGCTTCATGTAATCCGGGTTGCGCAGCAACTCGATCAGCGTCCAGGCCGCGGTGCCCGATGTGGTGTGATGGCCGGCGAACATCATCGAGATGAACATGCCGGTGACCGTGTTCGCGTCGAAGCCGACCTGGACGAGCACGTCCATCAGGTCGCGATCTTCTTTGTCCTGAGTCGGGTTCGCGATGCGCTCGTCCATCACGCCCTGGATGAACTCGACGAGCTCGGCGCGTGCCTCGTCGCGCTTGCGGAAGCTCTCGATGTCGGCGTTGTAGTCGACGTAGGCGATCGGGTCGGTGCCCTTCTCCAGGTCGTGGAAGAGGTGGGCGATGTGGGCGCTGAGACGCTCGCGGAACTTGCGTCCGATAAGGCACGCCGACGAGGTGTACAGCGTCAGTTCGGAGAAGAAGTCGAGCAGGTCGATCTCACCCTCGTCGCCCCACTCGGCGATGATGCGCTCCACCTCGTTGGGGATCGTCACCGCGTGCTGCTTCATGTGGGCGCCCTTGAGGGCCGAGTTGTGGATCGCCTTGGAGCGTTCCTCGGGACTCGCGTCGAAGACGACCCCCTCGCCGAACACCGGCGTCATGAACGGGTAGGCGGCCGCCTGGTCGAGGTCCTCCTCGGGGGCGCGGAAGAACTCCTCGTTCGCCGCGGCCCCGGACACCAACACCACCTCGCGGTCGGCGAGTTGGAACAGGCCGACGTCGCCGCATTCCTCCCGGACGCGCCAGAACAGCGAGATCGGGTCGGTGGCGAGCTCGTCGAGATGTCCGTGTTCGCCCTCGCCCCCGGAAACGCGAGGCGGCTTCTTCAGGCCTGATTCGGTGATCGCGGTCATCGATCGGTCCCCTTGTCCTTCGTCGACTGTGTGTCTTGCTGTGTCTTGCCGGAACTCCGGTCGCGGGAGACGGCCCCTTCGGCCTCCACCTCGACCGCGCGCATGTGGGCGCCGCGCGGCATGGTGACCATGGCCGCGACGGCGAGCGCGATGTGGCGCGGTTCGAGGAAGTTGCCGTGCCGCGCCAGACCGTGCTTGATCCAGTCGTTGAGCATGTCCTCGGTGGTCTTCGGGTCGAGATTCATGCCCATGCCGGTCAAGGTCTGTCCCGGCCGGACCACACCCGCACGCACGCCGGTGCCCTCGAGTTCGAGCTGGATGGTCGAGACCAGTCCGTCGATACCCGACTTCGCGGCCACATAGGCCGACGACCAGGGCCGCGGATGGAGCACGACATCGGAGCCGATGAATACGAAATCACCTCGCGCACGGTCGATCATGCCGCCGATGACCGCACGGTAGATGCGGTAGGCGCCGGTGAGGTGGATGTTGACCTGATCGGCGAAGTGCTCCGGGCTCGTCTCATAGGAGAGTCCGACCGCGAGGTCACCGGCACCGGCGACCACGATCTCGAGTTCACCCAGCGCGGCCTCCGCCTTCGCGACACAGTCGATGACCGACTGTTCGTCGGTCACGTCGAGCGGCACCGCAACCGCTTCGCCACCCGCGGCGATGATCTTGTCGGCCAACTCCTGCAGCTTCTCGACGCGCCGGGCCGCGAGGGCGACCGGATGGCCTGCGGCGGCGAGGTGTTCGGCGGTTGCCGCTCCGATTCCCGACGACGCTCCTGCGACCAGAACCGGTCGACGTTCGGGATGAGGACGAAAAGCCATCAGCGCACCGTCACTTTCACGGGGAGTTCGGCGAAGCCGCGCACGTTGACCGAGTGCACACGGACCGCCCTGTCGATGTCGATGTCGACCGAGCGGATCGACCGGATCACCTCGCCGAGACCGATGTTGGCCTCCAGGCGAGCGAGATGGGCGCCGAGGCAGAAGTGCGCGCCGAGGCCGAAGCTCATCAGCGCCTGCCCGTTGTCGCGACCGATGTCGTACTTGTCGGCGTCCGGACCGAAGACCTCTTCATCGCGGTTCGCCGAGCCGACGAGGAGGAGTACGCGGTCGCCGGCCGGGATCACGTAGTCCCCGTACGGTGCGTCCTCGACCACGCGACGCACGACGATCTGCGTCGAGTTGTCGTAGCGCAGCGTCTCCTCGGTCCACTGCGGGACCGCGAGTTCGGGGTCGGCGAACACCTTGGCGAGCTCGTCGGGATTGCGCCAGCCCCAATACAGGGCGTTGGCAAGCAGTTTGGTGGTCGTCTCGTTGCCCGCGACCACCATCAGCACCATGAAGCCGACGATCTCGTCCTCGGTGAGCTTGATCTTCTCCCCGGTCTCGTCGTCGTCGATCTCGGCCTCGATCAGGGCCGAGACCAGATCCTCGCCGGGATTCTTCCGCCGGTCGGCGATGAGTTCCGAGTAGTACTTGTGCAGTTCGATGTAGGCGTAGATCGCGGCCTCGGGGATGTCGAGGACGCCGTCCTCGCGATGCAGGAGCAGATCGGACTGGTGACGCAGATCCGTACGGTCGGCCTCGGGAACGCCCAGCAGCTCGGAGACCACATCCATCGGCAGGAGCGCGGCGAAGTCGTGGACGTAGTCGAACTCGCCCATGTCGAGGCACTTGCTCCAGTGCTGGTGCGTCAGCGCGGTGATCCGGCCGGTCAGGTCGTTGACACGGCGCGGCGTGAAGCCCTTCGACACGAGCTTGCGGATCCGCATGTGCTTGGGGTCGTCCATCGCGAGGAAGGACATCGACTTGTGCGCGTCGGGCCCGTACGCCGAGGGGTCCATCGACACGCCCCAGCTGTTCGAGAACCGTTGCACATCACGGAATCCCGCGCGGACGTCGGCGTGGTTGGCCAGGGCCCAGAAGTTCATCTCGGCGTTGTAGTAGACCGGCGACTCCCGGCGGAGCCGCGCATAGGTCGGATACGGATCCTCGTGAAAGTCGTAGGCATACGGGTCGAAGGGGAGCGCCCGCTCCATCCCCGGCACCGATGTCGTTTCGGTCATCACTTCTCCATCAGTAGATGTGCTGCGGCGACAAGACGTTCGGATGTCTGCTCATAGGTCATGTGCCCCATGCCGGCGTAGACGAGGCCGCCGGAGTAGATCATCTCCAGGGTGTCGAGCAATGGACCCGGATTCTCCGGGTCTTCCTCGAGCGCGGCCGCCAGACGCCGACGGATGAACGCGCCGATGCGAACGCGCAGATGCTCGACGTCGGGATCGGTTCCCAGCAGCGCAACGGTGACCGCGCCGCCGAGCTGCCCCTCTCCGGCGACGACGAGGGCGACCTCGCGAAGCACCTGGGCGACCCGCTCGGCCGGCGTGGCGGCCGGGTCGGGTTCGGAGACGCCCGCGGACAGCCGACGCCAGAAGACCTCGGCCACCAGGTGGCTCTTCGACGAGAAGTACGTGTACGCCGTGGCGGGTGCGACGCCCGCGAGCTTGGCCACCGAACGCACGGTGAGCCCGTCGAATCCCTCGGCGTTCAACACGTCGACCGCCGCGTCGGTGAGTCGCGCGACCGTCTCGGCCTGCTGCTGTGTCAGGCGGCGACGTGTGGATTCCTGGGACACGGGGCTGGACATGTGAGCCACGCTACACTAGGTTTGAACGCGAGTCCAGACACCTGTCCAGATGGAGTTCCAGCTCATGACCCTTCGCCCCGAATCCGCGTCGGACCTGTTGATCGACGGCAAACTCACCCCCGGCAGCGGTGGTGTCTTCGACGTCGTCAACCCGGCGACCGAGGAGGTCATCGGGCAGGCTGCCGAGGCCACCGCCGCCGACATGGACGCCGCGATCGCCGCCGCGCGCACCGCCTTCGACACCACCGACTGGTCGCGGGACCACGCCTTCCGTGCCCGCTGCCTTCGCCAGCTCCGCGACGCCCTGCTCGCCCACACCGACGAGTTCCGGGAGCTGACGATCGCCGAGGTCGGTTGCCCGTCGTTCCTCACCCACGGCCCGCAATTCGAGGGTCCCGTCACCGATCTCGGCTACTTCGCCGATCTCGCCGAGAGTTACGAGTGGACACGCGATCTCGGCACGGCCAAGCCGATGGGCATCAAGAACCATCGTGAGCTGCGGTCGGAAGCGATCGGCGTCGTCGGGGCGATCACCCCGTGGAACTTCCCGCACCAGATCAACTTCGCCAAGATCGGGCCGGCCCTCGCCGCCGGGTGCACCGTCGTCCTCAAACCCGCACCCGACACCCCGTGGTGCGCAGCACTGGTCGGCAAGGTCGTCGCCGAGGAGACCGACTTCCCGCCCGGCGTCCTGAACATCGTCACCTCCACCGACCACCGGCTCGGCGAGCAGCTGTCCACCGATCCCCGCGTCGACCTCGTCTCTTTCACCGGCTCCACCGCGACCGGCAAGAAGGTGATGGCCGCGGCGTCGGAGTCGCTGAAGAAGGTCTTCCTCGAGCTGGGCGGCAAGTCCGCGTTCATCGTGCTCGACGATGCCGACATCGGTTCGGCCTGCGCGATGGCCGCTTTCAACGTCGTCACCCACGCCGGTCAGGGTTGTGCGATCACCACCCGACTGCTGGTTCCCCGCACCAAGCTCGACGAGGCGATCACCGCCACCCGCGACGCATTGGCCGGTCTGCCGGCCGGTGACCCGACGAGTTCGGGCACCATCTGCGGGCCGCTGATCTCCGAGCGCCAGCGCCGGCGTGTCGAGTCCTACATCGAGATCGCCAAACAGGAGGGCGGCACGATCGAGATCGGCGGCGGCCGTCCGGCCGACAAATCCAGGGGCTTCTTCGTCGAACCGACGCTGATCTCCGGACTCGACAACTCGGCACGCGTCGCGCAGGAGGAGATCTTCGGTCCGGTCCTGGTGATCATCGCCCACGACGGCGACGACGACGCGATCCGCATCGCCAACGACTCCCCCTACGGACTGTCGGGCATGGTCTACGGCACCGACGAGAATCGGATCAACAAGGTGGTCAACGGTGTTCGCACCGGCACCATGGGCGTCAACGGCGGCATCTGGTATTCCGCCGACGTCCCGTTCGGCGGCTACAAACAGTCCGGCATCGGTCGCGAGATGGGCGTCGCCGGATTCGAGGAATACCTGGAGACCAAGGCCGTCGCGCGGCCCGCCTGACCCTTCGTGGCTCGCAAGCTCGCACCTCAGGGAGCGAGAAACACTCGCAAGCTCGCACCTCAGGGAGCAATACCAATACAGGAAGCAGGACAATGAGTTCCAAGCGTTTCGAGAACAAGACCATCATCGTGACCGGCGCCGCCGGCGGTATCGGTGAGGCCTACGCACGGGCACTGGCCGCCGAGGGCGCCAACGTCGTGGTCGCCGACCTCGCCGACGAGAAGGGCAAGCAGGTCGCCGCCGACATCGGTGGCCTGTACGTCAGCACCGATGTCGCCGACGAGGAGTCGGCGAAAGCTCTCGCCGCGGCGACTGTCGACGCCTACGGTTCGATCGACGGCCTGGTCAACAACGCTGCGATCTACGGCGGGATGAAGCTCGATTTCCTCATCACCGTGCCGTGGGACTACTACAAGAAGTTCATGAGCGTGAACCTCGACGGTGCGCTCAACGTGACCCGCGCGGTCTACCCGCACATGACCAACGGCGGCGGGGCGATCGTCAACCAGTCCTCCACCGCCGCATGGCTGTACAGCGGCTTCTACGGTCTGGCGAAGGTCGGCGTCAACGGCCTGACCCAGCAGCTCGCGACCGAACTCGGCGGCCAGAACATCCGCGTCAACGCGATCGCCCCCGGCCCCATCGACACCGAGGCCACCCGCACCACCACGCCCAAGGAGATGGTCGCCGACATCGTGAACCGTCTGCCGCTCAAGCGGTTCGGCACGCCGGAAGATCTCGTCGGGATGTGCCTGTTCCTGCTGTCCGAGGAGGCCGGCTGGATCACCGGGCAGATCTTCAACGTGGACGGCGGGCAGGTCATCCGGTCATGACAGAGGAGACCCCGATCCGGCTGGGGTACGTCGGCCTCGGCAACATCGGTGGCCCGATGGCCGGCAGCCTGGCCGCCTGGCCGGGCGGCCTCACGGTGTTCGACCTGTCGGAGGAGGCGATCGCCAAGGTCGTCGACAAGGGTGCGAAGGCGGCCGGTTCGCTCGCCGAACTCGCCTCCGCCGCCGACATCATCGGTATCTGCGTCCTGAACGACGAGCAGGTCCGGTCGGTGGTCACCGGTGCCGACGGACTCCTGTCGACGGCCCGCCCGGGCACCATCATCACCGTCCACTCGACCATCGGCCCGGACACCGCGATCGATCTCGCGAAGCAGTGCGCAGAACGCGATGTCATCCTTCTCGACGCCCCGATCTCCGGCGGTGCGATGGGCGCGGCGTCGGGACGGCTGGCGATCATGGTCGGCGGCCCGCGCGACGCCTACGAGAAGCTGAAGGAGCCCTTCCGGCTCACCTCGGACATGCTCGTGCACGCGGGAGCCGAGGTCGGAGCGGGCACCAAGATGAAGCTCGCCCGCAACCTCCTGCACTTCATCTCGTTCACCGCCACCACCGAAGCCGCGCGACTCGCCGAGGCCGCCGGGCTCGACATCACCAAGCTGGGCAGGGTCGTTCGGCACACCGACGCCATCACCGGCGGTGCCGGCGCCATCATGCTGCGCGAGACCACGGCGACACTCGACGCCGACGATCCGTGGTACGGCATCTTCACCGGCGTTCGTACACTGGGCGAGAAGGACCTGTCGTTGGCACTCGCACTCGCCGACGACCTCGGCGTCGATCTGCCCCTCGGCCAGATCGCACTCCGCGAGCTGGCCCCCGGACTCGGTGTCCCCCACCTCGAAGGAGAAACCGCATGACCCGCTCCAACATCTCCGACGATGCGCCCGACGAGGTGCGCAAACGCGGCCTCAAGCGGATGTCCGAGGTCTACGGCTGGGAGATGAGCGACGGTCCCGGCGACTACTTCGCCCACACCGCCGACCAGGTGTTCGGCAACGTGTGGGCGCGCGAGGGCCTCTCCGACCGGGATCGGCGACTTTTACTGCTCGGTGCACTCGCGGCGAGCAACAACATCGACGTCGCCGAGATCCAGGCCGGTGCCGCACTCGGCAACGGCGAACTCACGCCCGAGCAGCTCGAGGAGATCAGCCTCTTCCTCTGCTACTACATCGGCTGGCCCCAGGGAACCAAGATGCACTTCATGTTCGGTGAGGTCATCAAGAAGCACCGGAAGCAGAAGTGAACCAGCAGATCACGTTTCGCCCCCTGACCGACGGCAAGGGTTCGTCGCTTTTGAGCGCCTCGCCGGTCCCCGACCTCGTGGCCGCCGGATACACCGACACCGAGTACGCGGCGTCGGGACTGGCCCGGCGGCTCGTCGGCGACGCGGACACGCCACCAGCCGAGTTCACGACGCGGCTCGTCGTCCGACGCCCCGCCGACGCGGCCGCGTTCAACGGCTGCGCCGTCGTGGAGTGGCTGAACGTGAGCAGCGGCAGCGATGCCGCACCGGAGTACTCGTATCTCGCCGCAGAGCTGGTGCGTGCCGGCTATGCCTGGGTGGGAGTGTCGGCGCAGTACGTCGGCGTCGAGGGCGGCACCGGTTCAGTGGGCGTCGCCACCGGTGAACCCCAGAGCCTCGCCGCCAAGGACCCCGATCGCTATGCAGGCCTGCATCATCCCGGTGATGCGTACTGCTACGACATCTTCCGTTCGATCGGCCTCGCGGTCCGCGGTGACCACTCCGGAGAGAGCCCGACCCCGGACCACCCGCTCGCCGGGCTCACCGTCGGCTCGGTGCTCGCAGTCGGCGAATCCCAGTCTGCGATGGCACTGACCACCTACGTCAATGCGGTTGCCGGAGATGGGGATTTCGACGGGTTCCTCATCCACAGTCGCGCTGCTGCAGGGCTTCCCGCGGGCGAGGTCGGTACCGGGATCGACGTGAGCACCGTGTTCAGCGGCGAACCCACCACGATCCGCACCGATCTCGACGCGCCGGTTCTCGTCGTCCAGACCGAGACCGATGTGCTGACCAACTTCCGCTACCACCTCGTGCGCCAACCGGACACCGGTCGTCTGCGGGTGTGGGAGATCGCCGGCACCTCGCATGCCGACCTGCATCAGATCGGTGACTTCGAGGAATTCCTCGGCTGCCCCGACCCGGTGAACCGCGGTCAGCAGCGCTTCGTGCTGCGCGCCGGCCTCCGCCACCTCCGTGCGTGGGCCGGCGGCGGGAATCCGCCACCCGCCGCCGACCCGTTGCGTCTCCGAGGCGTCACGACTCCCGAGCCCGAGTTCGAGGTCGACGACATCGGCAACGTTCTCGGCGGCGTCCGCACCCCCTGCGTCGACGCACCGACCCAGGTGCTGAGCGGTGTTGTCTCCGAACCGATCTCCCGACTCTGTCTGCTGTTCGGGTCGACCCACCCGGTGCCGGAACATCTCCTCGCCGAACGCTACGGCACCCGCGACGAATACGAGAAGCACTACCGCGACGCCGCCGACGCGGCCATCGCCGCAGGATTCGTGCTCGTCGAAGACCGTGACGAACTGATCGCCGACGCGAACCCGGAGTCGGTGCCCGAGTAGCGCGCACCCCGTCACGGAAAACCGACTCAGAACGCCGCGCGCCGGCCTTCCGCCGCCGGGCCGGCGGGGCGGGCGGGTTCGCTGAGGAATCCGTCCGTCGCGTGCCGGATGCCGGTCGAGATGGCGTGCCCGACATGGCTTCCGGGGTACCAGTGGATGCGGCCGCCCCAGTGTTGGTGGAGTTGCTGTGCCGCCGACACCCAGGTCACGCGGTCGTTGAGAGCCGCGACGACCATCCGGCGATCGGGCGGCGCGATCGGTTGGACCCGCAGCGGGCTGATGACGCTCGCGACCTCGCGCACCGACTCGTCGCGCATCAACGATGCGAGGTGCTCACCCTTGGGTCCGCCGCGGGACATGTGGTGGGCCAGCGTCGCGTGCATGTCCAGCATCGGCACCACCGCGAGAACGGTGGCGACCCGCGGGTCCATCGAGGCGACCAGCGCGGCGATCGGCCCACCCAGAGATGTCCCGGCGATGGCGATCTCGGCGGGGTCGTGCTGCTCGATCCAGCTGATCAACGACCGGATCTCGGCGACGGCGCGGATGGTGATGAGCGTGTTCACGAGGGGGTCGAAACCCGGGTAGGACACCTTCGTCACGCGCCGACCACCGTGTGCGGGCAGCACTGGGAAGGCGACGTCGTAGCCGAGCTTCTTGTGCAGGTGGGCCGCCCGGAAGGCGTACAGATCGTCCGGCCGCCCCTGCGCCGCACCGTGCACCCAGATGAGCCATCGGGTACCGGCCCGGTTCTTGGTCATCACCCGGACCGACGAGATGCCGTCGGCATACGGGTCGAGGGACGCCACCGACGCCGGCAGCGTCGCGTCGACGGAGAAGTCGATGTGCTCGAACGACGTGGTACCGAAGACCTTGCGGTCGCGCGAGAGTATGCGGGGCGGACCCGGATCCCGATGAACCCCGGCAGGTCCGAGGCGTACGAACTCACCGGCGACGTCGGCGCACCTCGCCACCATCTCCTCGACCGACTCCATCGGCGGGATGTCCCGGATCACCGAGTTGATCGCGATGAACATCTCGTCGATCGCGGTCTCCCCGACCTGTCGCGGCCCGCAGCCGGCTGGAGGGATACCCGTATCCGGATTTCCTCGTCTCGCGGCCAGCGAGCTGCCGATCGCGCGGGGCAGTACGCCCGCGAACAATCCCAGCCGGGCGCGCTCGGTCTCCCAGTCGATCAACTGGCCTCCTGTGCCATCGCACCGATACCGAGCGCATCGGTCGCCTCGTCGACGGCCTCGACGACCCGGCGGAGGAACCCGGCCGGATCCGGCATCGATTCCGGTGTCGCGATGAGTCCCATGCTCAACCGTCCGGCGTAACTGTAGGTCGTCAGGTTCACATCCGCGGGCGCAATGGCCAGGGCGAACGAAATCCAGTCGACCACTTCGATGTCACCGACCCAGCGCGTCGTCCGCGGGCCGGGCATGTTGGCGGTGGTGATGTTGTTCATCACCAGCGGCATCACATTGGCGGCCAGCCCGCGGAACAGCGGGCCGAGCCGGCCGGTGTAGGTCGAGAGCTTCTCGGTCAGTTCGAAACCGACTTCTCGACGACAGGCGACAGTGGCCCCGCAGCTCTCGCCCGTCGCGACGATCCGCTCGACGGGATCGGCGAGGTCGGAGCGCAGATACGCCATGGCGGTGGCGATCTCGTTGCCGTGCACCCGATTCGACGCGAGGTCCTTGCAGACCCCGAAAATGGTCACCGAGTTGCCCGGCTCCTCGCCGCGGGCGAGAAGCTCGTTGCGGATCGCACCCGCGATCACGCCGTGCAGTGCACCGTTCACCGTGGTGCCGGCGGCCAGGGCGATTCGTTGGATGTCGGCGAGCGGGATGTCGGCCGACGCACACACGCGGTCGGCCCCGCTGCGGGCGTTGAAGCTGGTGCGACGCACCGTCAGCGGCTTGGGGATCAGGTCACCGTTGGCCGCCGTGCGTCGCGCCCGCACCGCGCGCCGCCCCGCCGAGACCACGGACGGGAGTCGACGGACCAGGCGCCGCGACTCCGCGCGTGCCGCCTTCGTGAGGGTCTGCGTGTCCTGGCCGAGGGCCTCGGGGATCGGTGCCGGGTGAACCCGCTCGCCGGGTTCGGCGGTGGCCGCCATGAAGGTGTTGAGCGCAGCCAGCCCGTCGGCCACCGCGTGGTGGACGCGGACCACGATGGCTTGACGGCCTCCCTCGAGACCGTGGACGAGGGTGAGCCCCCAGAGCGGCAGGTCGCGGTCGAGCTGCCGCACGGCGAGTTCGGACAGGACCGCGTCGAGCTCGGCGCGCCCTCCCGGGGCTGCGGCCGCCATCTCGTCGATGTGACCGGTGACGTCGAAGGCGTTGTCCTGCACCCAGAACGGGCGAGCAGAGCATCCGGGTACCCAGCGCACCCGCTGGGTGGCGCGCGGGAACATCCCGAGATAGCGCGGGATCACGTCGCCGATCTCGTCGAGGGTGAGCGGACGGTCACGCCGGCTCGTGTCGAGCACCGCGACCTTCAGCGTGTGCATCGGATTCGACGGGGACTCCATATTGAGCATCAGTGAGTCCGGACCGGTCATGCGCTCGGCGTCGGGCGGGGTGGCGTCGGTGCCGGCGAACAGCTCGGCGACGCGGAGTGTGTTGCGTGCGTTCATCGTTCAGCTCACCTTTCGTTCCGGGGTGGCGGAGAGCAGATCACGCTTGAGGATCTTGCCGGTGGCGTTGCGGGGCAGCTCGTCGAGGAAGTGGACGTCGCGCGGGACCTTGAACCCGGCCAGCTGTTCCCTGACGTGCTGCCGGATCTGGTCGGCGCCGATGAGGGTCTGCGGGGCGCGCACCACATAGGCGGCCAGGCGCTGACCGAACTTCTCGTCGTCAACGCCGATCACCACGACCTCGTGGACCTCGTCGAGGGCGCCGATCACCTGCTCGACCTCGAGTGGGTAGACGTTCTCGCCACCGGACACGATCATCTCGTCGTCCCGGCCGACGACGAACAGCCGGCCGTTCTCGTCGATCCGTCCGACGTCGCCGGACACCATGTGGCCGTCGCTGAACGCCTTGGTGTCGGCGGTGGTGTAGCCGTCGAAACCGGAGTTGTTGGCGACCACGATGCGGCCGATCTCGCCGGTCGGCAGTTCGCGGTCGTCGTCGTCGAGGATGCGGACGCTGGTGCCCGTCAGCGGGCGTCCTGCGGTGTCCGGGGCGACGCGCAGGTCCTCAGGTGTGGCGGTACTGATCAGTCCGGCCTCGGTGGCGTTGTAGCTGTTGTAGACGACGTCGCCGAAGCGGTCGAGGAAGGCGATCAGGGCGTCGGTGCGCATCCGCGAACCGCTGGCCGTCGCGAATCGGAGACTCGGCATCGGATGGGTCTCGAGGATCTCGTCGGGTAGGTCCATGATGCGTTCGAGCATGACCGGCACGACGGCGAGTCCGGTCGCCTCGTGTTCACGGACGAGATCCAGCGTGGCCTCGGGGTCGAAACGCCGACGCATGATCATCGTGCACGTCATGGTTGCCGAGATGGCCACCTGCCCGAATCCCCAGGCGTGGAAGATGGGTGCGGCGATGACCGTGGATTCGCCTGCGCGCCAGGGGATGCGGTCGAGCATCGCGGCCAGTGAGGCGATGTCGGTGCTGCCACCCCGTCGTGCACCCTTCGGGGTGCCGGTGGTGCCCGAGGTCAGCAGCACGATGCGGCCGGCACGTTCGGGTCGCGCGGGGCGTCGACCGAGGTTCGCGTCGATGAGCGAGTCGATCGTGTCAGCGGAGACCGGGCCGGACTCGGTCCAGGCGTGGATGCGGCGGACATTCGGAAGTCGTTCTGCCGCAGGGGCGACGACCGCGTCGAACTCGTCGTCGGCGATCAGGACGTCGGCCCCCTCACGTTCGAGGACGTCGGCGAGCTGCGGTCCGGCGAATCCGGTGTTGAGCAGCACCGCGTCGGCGCCGAGTCGCGATGTCGCGGCGAGGGCCTCGATGAGGCCGCGGTGGTTGCGGCAGAGGATGGCGACGGTGTTCACCGAAGTGCCGGGGAGCTCGCGCAGTCCGACGGCCAGTGCGTCGCAGCGGGCGTCGAGCTCTCCCCACGTCAGCTCACCCGCCTCATCGACGAGGGCGAGCCCCTTCGGGGCGCGAGCTGCGGCGAGACCGATGCCGCTGACCGGGGAGGCGCCGCCGTGGCGCCGCAGGTTGAGACCCATCCGGATGTACCGGTCGAGTCGCAGTGAGCCGAGGAAGCCACTTCGGATGAGGGTGCGAACGAGCCACGTGTAGGTGGTGACGCGATCGCGGAGCTGGTTGATCATCGTCGATCTCCTTTGTTGTGGTCAGCCGAGAACCGGGAACCGGCGCTCGCGGGCGAGCCCGTCGAGGGCGTGCTGCATGCGCTTGCGGATCATCTGGTCCACCTCGTCGTGGTCGGGATTCGTCCCGAACTCGGCGGTGATGTCGATGGGGTCGAGGACCTCGGTGACGAGCTTCGAGGGCAACGGGATGTTGGGCGGGAAATGCGCGGTGAGCCCGAACGGGAAGCCGAAGGCGAATGGCGCACTGTCGATGCGCAGCAGCTTGTCCAGCTTGAGCAGTTTGGCGAGGGCGTCACCGCGGTTGAGGAAGAGCTGGGTCTCCTGGCCGCCGATGGTGACGATGGGGACGATCGGGACGCCCGCCTCGAGGGCCGTGCGGATGTAGCCGGTTCGACCGTGGAAGTCGATGGTCGCGGACTGACTGCTGGGACGCAGCACCTCCCACTCACCACCGGGGAACACGATGGTCGCGGCGCCGGCCTTGAGCGCGGCGACGGCGTTCTTCGGATGGGCAGGCAGGAAGCCGAACTTCCCGAAGACGTCCTTGCCCGCACCGGTGAAGATCAGGTCGTGGGCCAGGGTGTAGAGCGGACGATCGGCACCGAACTCGTCGGCGAAGGCCACGCTGATCACCGGGACGTCGAAGGCCATCAGGCCGCCGGAGTGGTTGGAGACCAGTAGGACGCCGCCGTCGGGGACCCGGTCCATGCCCCGGACCTCGGAGCGGAAGTATCTCTTGGCCACGAGTCTCAGGACGGGCAGGACCCGCTTGACCCATGTCTCGTCGCGGGCGGTGAGGTCGAAGGTGCCGGCACTCATCGTCGTAACTCCTGTGATTGTGTCTTCGGTCGCGGATCACCGCTCCTGTCACCCGCGGGCTGGATGAGCCGGTGGTCGATGTCCACGAAAACGAAAAACTAGAACACGTTCTAGTGTTGAATTAGAACACGTTCTAGTGGGAGTTGCCACTCGGCGTTACCTATGCCACACCTACTGATGGGTAGCCATATGCAGTTCATCCTCGAGGACATCTCCGAAGCCGAGGTCGAGCGCCGTCGCGGGGTCTACGCGCCCCTGACCGGCACCGTGCGCGACCTGGTGGACGCGGTGATCAGGACCGAAGTGGGAGAGGACGCACTCGCCGACGCCCAGCGGCGGATCGCCGAGATCGTCGCCGACCTGCGGTCAGAGCAGATGGACGGGCCGTACGGGGTCCGGCACACGCGCGAGAACACCGGCATGGCGTGGGGCAACGCGGTCATCGGGGTACGCAACGCCCTCGCGCCCCCGCTCGACGTCGAGCACGTCGACGACGGGGTGCGCTGCGAATTCACCCTGGGCGCAGCCTACGAAGGACCGCCAGGGTGTGTGCACGGCGGTGTGTGCGCGATGCTTCTCGACCATCTCCTCGGCAACGCCGCCAGCTACGAGAGCGCCTGCTACACCGGGACCATCACCATCCGCTACGTCCGACCCACGCGGCTGGGCGCGCTGACCGCGCGGGCCTGGGTCACCGAGGAGACCGGCCGCAAACGCATCGCGCGCGGCACCATCTCCGACGCGGAGGGCGTGACCTGCGAGGCCGAGGGCGTCTTCATTGTGCCGCGATCGGCGCTCGACGCCCCGCCGGTGCGCTGGTCGGCGGGCTGAGGCGATGCGGGCGGCGGTGACCTCGGCAGACGGCTTCGAGGTAGTCGAACTTCCCGACCCGGCGCCCGGCCCCGGCGAGCTCGTGCTCCGGGTCGCCGCGAACGGCATCTGCGGCTCCGATCTGTCGACCGCACCGTTCCTGCCCGCCGGCACCGTGATGGGTCACGAGTTCGCGGGTGAGGTCGCAGCGGTCGGCCCCGACGCGGCGCCGGGGTTCCGCGTCGGTGACCAGGTCGCGTCGATGCCTGTCCGAGGCTGCCACCGGTGTCGCGCCTGTCTGACCGGCGACGTCGCGCGGTGCCCGTCCGCGCGCACGCTCGGACTGGGTGTGTTGCCGGGCGCCTTGGCCGAGTACGTCGTCGTCGGTGCCGCCGAGAGCGTGCGCATCGACGGCATCGACCCGGTCGAAGGCGCACTGGTCGAACCCCTCGCGGTCGGCCTGCACGCCGTCACGCGCGCTGCGGTCGAATCCGGCGACCGCGTCCTCGTCCTCGGTGCCGGTCCGGTGGGGACAGCTGTGCTGCACTGGTTGTCGCGCGGGACCGCGGGCGAGGTCATCTGTTCCGACCCCTCCCCCGGTCGTCGCGCCGCGGCACTCGATGCCGGCGCGTCCGAGGTCCACACACCGGAGTCGGTGATCGAGCAGATCCGGGACGGATTCGACGTGGTGATCGAATGCGTCGGCAAACCCGGGATGATCGCCGCGGCTCTCGACGCGGTGAGCACGCACGGACGAATCGTCGTCGCCGGCGTGTGCCTGAGCGACGACCACTTCATGCCCGTCGCCGGTATCGTCAAAGAGGCGTCGATGGACTTCGTCTCCTACTACACGAAGGCCGAGTTCGACACCGCTGCCGGTGAACTGAACCGCGGCGCGGTGGGGTCGTCGACACTGGTCAGCGAGATCGTCGGGCTCGATGCGGTGCATCGTGTGTTCACCGAACTGTCGGCGCCCAACGACCATCGGAAGGTGCTGATCTCCCCCGCCGTCGGCTGACCGGCCGCCGTGCCCCAGGCCCGACGCCGGGCGTACCGTCGTACAGGTGAACAGTGCCGTTCCGGAGTCCCCAGTGCCGTTCAGTTCCCACGAGGCGGATCGCGTGCGCGCGGTCTGGCAGGACCTCGACCTCCCGGGCATCGTCGACGTCCACACGCATTTCATGCCACGTCCGGTGATGGACAAGGTGTGGGCCTACTTCGACTCCGCGGGCCCGCTCGTCGGACGCGAGTGGCCCATCACCTACCGCGCCGACGAAGACGTCCGGGTGTCGACACTGCGCGATTTCGGGATCCGCGCCTACTCGTCGCTCGTCTACCCACACAAGCCCGACATGGCGGAGTGGCTCAATGGCTGGGCCAACGATTTCGCCGCCCACCACGAGGACTGTCTGCACACCGCGACCTTCTACCCGGAGGAATCGGCCACCGCGTACGTATCCCGTGCCATCCAGGCCGGGACACGGGTGTTCAAGTCCCACATCCAGGTCGGCGACTACTCCCCCACGGATTCGCTGCTCGAC
Organism: Gordonia alkanivorans NBRC 16433; assembly: GCF_000225505.1. Classification (GTDB taxonomy): domain Bacteria; phylum Actinomycetota; class Actinomycetes; order Mycobacteriales; family Mycobacteriaceae; genus Gordonia; species Gordonia alkanivorans. The sequence goes on from NZ_BACI01000097.1 coordinate 349,729, forward strand.
GGCGTGTGGTCGCAGATCGCCGACACGCAGGTGCCGGTGATCATCCACTGCGGTTCGGGTCCCGCACCCGGAAACCACACCGGACCGGAACCGATTCGCGCTCTGCTGCACCGGTTCCCGTCGCTGCCGCTGATCATCGCGCACATGGGCATGCCCGAGTACGAGCCCTTCCTGGACTTCGCACTCGAATACCCGAACGTCCACCTCGACACCACGATGGCGTTCACCGACTTCGCCGAGGAGAACGCCCCGTTCCCCGCCGATCTGCGGTCACGCCTCGCCGACGCCGGGGACAAGATCCTCTTCGGTAGCGATTTCCCCAACATCCCCTACGGCTACACGCATGCCCTCGAGGTGATCACCGGCCTCGGCATGGACGACGACTGGTTGCGCAATGTGTTCTACCGCAACGGGGCTCGGTTGTTCGCGATCGAGCAGCACTGAACCGCAGACATGCGCTCCCCTGCGCCGATGCCGACCGCGTGTTAGAACACGTAGCGGGGTTTCATTCACTCGTACGATTTGTCCGAGTCTTGTCCCGGCAACCACGTAAAGTGCAACCGATCGGATTCCAGTCAGCGGCTCCGGGCCAGTTTCACCGCAATTGAAGAGGTCGAAGATGACACGCGAACTGGCCCGCACCGGCCTCCCGATCATCTACAACCCGGGAGAGATGCATTCCTCGGCGAGGTCCGAGACCACGCGTGCCCCGAAGGCGTCGGAAACCACCGCCGCGGCGATCGTCTCCGACATCGTCAGTCTCGGCCTACGACGGGGCGACCGACTCCCTGCCGAGAGCGACATGCTCGCCAACTACTCGGTGAGCCGCGAGACGCTGCGTGAGGCGTTGCGCATCCTCGAGGTCCAGGGTCTGATCACGCTCAAGCGCGGTCCGGGTGGAGGCCCGTTCGTGAGCGCGCTCAATGCGTCCTACCTCGCGCGCACCGCGACCCTGTACTTCCACCTCGCCGGCGCGACGTACGACGAGGTCTTCGACACCTGGAAGATCCTCGAGCCGCAGCTGTCGGCCAAGGTCGCCCGGCTGGAGGACCGCAGATTGAAGGAGGCGGCCTTCGCGCGGTTCCTCGATTACGATGTCGAGGAGCATGAGGAGAGCGAGATCTTCAGCGACCTCAACAACTTTCACGCAGTGATCGCCGAACTCAGCGGCAACCGGGTGCTCACCCTGCTGACCCAAGCCATCGACCACATCGTCGTCGAACACGTGCTCGGAACGGGCCGCGACACCATCCCCGAGGACGACGCGATGAGCCACGATCACGCCGACATCGCCAAGGCGATCATCGCAGGCCGGCCGCGCAAGGCCGAGACGCTGATGCACGACCACATCAGCGAGGTCGTCGAACGGTTCCGGGAACGTCACCCGGAACGGTCCGACGAACTCGTCCAGTGGATGTGAGGTCTCAGAGCACCTGAGACAGAAAGGTGCGCAGGCGGTCCGACTTGGCGTCGTCGAAGACCTGCCCGGGTTCACCGGTCTCCACCACGGCGCCGTGGTCCATGAACAGGACGTTGTCACTCACGTTGCGCGCGAAGCCCATCTCGTGGGTGACGACGACCATCGTCATCCCCTCGGAGGCGAGGTCGGCCATGAGCGCGAGCACGCCCTTGACGAGCTCGGGGTCGAGGGCCGACGTCGCCTCGTCGAAGAACATGACCTCCGGCGTCATGGCGAGCGCCCGTGCGATGGCCACGCGCTGCTGCTGACCGCCCGACAGGCGCGCCGGCCGAACGTCGGCCTTCTGGGTCAGCCCGACGATCTCCAGCTGCTTCAGCGCGACCTCGCGGGCCTCGTCCTTGCTGAGCCCCTTGAGTTTCCGGGGGCCGAGCGCAACGTTCTCGACGACCGTCTTGTGCGGGAAGAGGTTGAAGTGCTGGAACACCATGCCGATTCGGCGGCGCAGCTCATCCGGGTTGTCCTCGAGGACGGACCGGCCGTCGAGCAGGATGTCTCCCTGGTCGGGCTCGTGCAGGCGGTTGAGCACCCGCAGCAGCGTCGACTTGCCCGACCCCGACGGTCCGATGACGGTCGTCGTCGTCCCGGCGTCGACCTGGATGTCGACGCCGCGCAGCACATGGTGCTTCGCGAACGACAGGTGTAGGTCGGTGCCGGTCAGCGACACCGCTTTTCGTGTGGTGGTGGTGGCAGGCATGGCCTATCCCTTCTCGACAGCGGTGACGGGCAACGGGTCATCGTGGACATCGGCGGGCCTGCCGGTGCGGAGGCGACGGTCGATGTAGTTGACCAGGTGCGTCAGCGGGATGGTCAGGATGAGGTACATGATGCCCGCGGCGACCAGCGGAGACAGGTTGCCGGTCTGGGCGTTGAGGTCTCGGCCGACGGCGAACAGTTCGCGCTGGCTGGCGAGCAGTCCGAGGAAGTAGACCAGGGAGCTGTCCTTGATGAGGCTGATGAACTGGTTCATCAGGGCCGGCAACACACGTCGCACACCCTGCGGTACCACCACCAATCGCATCGACTGCCGATAGCTGAAGCCGATCGCCCGGGACGCCTCGAGCTGACCGTCGTCGACGCTCTGGATGCCGGATCGGAAAATCTCGCCGATGTAGGCCGCCGCGAGGAGCGCCAGGGCGACCGCGCCGAGCCAGTACGGGTTGTTACCGGTGATCCCCTTGACCACCGGCCCGACGCCAAGGCCGACGATCAGGATGACGACCACCGCCGGCAGGCCGCGGAAGATGTCGGTGTACACCCGTGCGGGCCAGCGTAACCAGCGGGAACGGGAGATGCCGCAGATCGCCAGGATCATGCCCAGGATGGTGCCGAGCACACCGGACACGACCGAGAGGATCAGCGTGTTCACCAGACCGGTCTTGATCAGTTCCGGGAAGGACTTCTCGTACAGGTCCCAGTTGAAGAAGGTGTCACCGAGCTGCTGGAGCGTGCTCTTCGGCTTGGTGGCCTCGGTCGGGCCGGCCTTCTCGGCGTTCTCCGCGGCGATCGCGGCGATGTCGGAGAGTTCGGGTGCCGGCGCGGCCTTACTGCCCGGCTTCCAGCCCGCCGGCAGTTCTCGCGGCACCCAGTCCTCGTACAGCTTCGCGTAGGTGCCGTCGGCGATGATGGCGTCGAGTCCGGAGTTCAACGCCTCGACGAGATTGGGCTTGTTCTTGCCGACCGCCCACGCGACGAAGTTGTTGACGCTGAAGGTGTTCTCGACGATCGCGGTGCCGTCACCCTCGCGGACAGCTCCTTCCGCCTGCTGCGACGGCGCGACCCACGCGTCGACCTGACCGCTCTTGAGGTTCGCGTAAGCCGTTGCATAGTCCGGGAACTTGACCGGGTCGAGGCCGAGGGTGTTGATCACGTAGTCGTCCTGCACGGTGCCCTGTACGACGGCGATACGCGTGGAGTCCGACAGGTCGCCGAATCCCTTGATCGAACCGCCCTCGGGCGCGACGAGCGAGAAGTAGCCGAAGTCGTAGCCGTTGGTGAAGTCGACGGTCTTACGACGGTCGTCGGTGGTGGTGATCGACGACGACCCGACGTCGAACCGGTTGTTGGCGACCTGCGAGAGCAGACCCGCGAACTCGGTGCCGTTGAACTCGATCTGCAGACCCAGCTTCGCGGCGACGGCCTTCAGGAGTTCGTTGTCGAAGCCGGTGAAGTCTCCGGCGCTGTTCACGCAGATGCTGGGCCCGGCGTCGGAGAGGGTGCCGACGGAGAGCTTTCCCGGCGCGAGCAACTCGAGCGCATTCAGGTCGAGCTGGTCGATCTGCGTGGTGTTCGGGGTGGTGTATTTGTCCTCCCCGCCCTGTTCCGCCGCGGCCAGATTGACCGGCGCGGCCGACGCGGACGCGAGCCCGGCCGGCGCACAGCTGTCGTCAGGTGCGGCCTGCGCGCGGGGCGCAGGTCCGCCGAGGATGGCCAGCATGCCGACGATGGCGGCGGTCAGCGCGAGTGCGAGGAGGCGAACCACGCGCGGAGCGGCTCGATGAGCGCGGTGAGATCGGTGGTTGGACACCACTCGGACCCTAGCCCGACCCCGCGGTCACGTCCCAAATTTTTGCTCACCGGTGGGCCTAACCCCGGTGAGCTGGGGTTATTTTGAATCGCCAGGTTTGGCGGCGGCACGGATCAGCGATATGTATCGCTCAGCGAAACCTATTGCTGACTGACCCGCTACGGGTTCGGGCGTCTCAGACTCCAGCGCCCGACCAGCCCGGGAACGACGGGCCTGGAGATGTCAGGTCGCCCATGTCACCGCAAATACTCGGGTCGGGCATCGGTTCCCTCCCCCACTCGTCGGGACCCGACGGCGGCGCCCACGAATCCGTGTACTCCGAGACCCACCAATCTCCGAATACGCCATACCCGGGAAACAGCTTGGGACCGGGCCGGCTTTCAGGCGGCGACTCGCCCTCGCGATGAAACGTCAAGCGCTCGACCGCCACAAACCTGTCGCGGGCATCAGGGACATCCTGCGAATCGAAGTAGGGCGGAAAGGCCGCTTCATCGGTACTCACCTGCCCGGTTGTGCACACAAGCGCGACAGCAGAGTTGTCGCCGACGTCACGGATATTGGCAATCTTATAGATCTCATCCACCGTCTGGTAGTCGTTGCTGCCCAGAGGCGGCATCCAATCCTTCCGGCTGGGAATCGCATCTTTGATGCCTGGAAACTCACCCTCAACATCCCAATCGAAGAGCAGAAGGGTTTCTC